>NZ_LNQB01000083.1 GCF_001651875.1 Sinorhizobium saheli | reverse complement strand
GCAAATCAGTCCCTCTGTTGCAGCCGTAGGGAATCACGGCGAAAACCCAAAAGCCAGAGGGCTTTTTCAGCAGCCTGCTAGAGCCTTGCAGTCAGGTGGAATCACCTGACGTCGCACAAATGCGGCAAAAACAAACGGTAGAGCGGTGGCACGAACGCATGTGAGCGCATCCCGCTCTAATAGGGGTTTTTCGGCATGCGGTCGGGCGACAGCGTCGGACGCGAGCGTTCGATGAGCGCCTCGATCGCATCGGCGAGATGCACCTCGGCGATCGCGTAGTCGCCGCGCGCCACGCGGATCTTGTGCGCCTCCATCAGCACCTCGGCATGGCTGTGGCCGGCTGGGGGCTCGAAACGATAGGAGGCGAGTTCGATCAGGAGGCCGAGCGGGTCCTCGAAATAGATCGAGTCCATGAAGCCGCGATCCTTGACGCCGCTGTGCCTGATCTCCCGCTCGTCAAGGCGCTCGACCGTCTGCTGGAACGTGGCGCGCGAGACGGCGAAGGCGATGTGATGGACGCAGCCGATATCCGTCGCGGTCCGCTTCGGGTCCGGCTTGCGCGTCTCGTCGGTGAAGACGGTGATGAGCCGGCCGTCGCCCGGGTCGAAATAGAGATGGCTTTCCGACGCCCTGTCGAGGTTCGGCTGCTCGAAGATGAAGGGCATACCGAGAATGCCCTCCCAGAAATCGATCGATGTCTGCCGGTCCGCGCCGACGAGCGTGATGTGATGGACCCCTTGCGACTGAAGCTTTCGCATTGCCGTCCTCCCTGATGATCCCGTCGCAGCCCCATGGGTGTGCGGCTGGATTCGATTCTCTCCTCTGCTGGAGAGAAGGCAAGTGGCAATGCGGGGCGCGGGCGGCATTGGATGTCGTGCACCGGCCCCGACCTGACTAGACGTTCCGCCGCTTGCCCTCGATCAGGTCGAGCACGGCGCGGGCGGCGTCGAGGACGTGGGTGCCGGGGCCGAAGACGGCGGAGATGCCGTTGTCCTTCAGGAACTGATAGTCCTGCCGCGGGATGACGCCGCCGCAGACGAGGATGATGCCCTCGCCGCCACGCTTCTTCAGCGCTTCTGCCAGTTGCGGCATCAACGTCATGTGACCGGCGGCAAGCGAGGAAACGCCGATCACCGTGACCTCTTCGGCAAGCGCAAGATCGGCCGCCTCGTCCGGCGTCTGGAACAGAGGCCCGGCAACGACGTCGAAGCCGATGTCGCCGAAGGCCGAGGCGATCACCTTGGCGCCGCGGTCGTGCCCGTCCTGGCCGAGCTTGGCGACCATGATCTTCGGCTTGTGGCCAAGCTGCCTGGTGACTGCGTCGAGCCGCCCTGAAAGGACGCCGAACTCCGGATCGCCGTCATAAGCCTTGCCGTAGATATCGGTGACGACTTCCGGGACGGCGGTGTAGTCGCCGAAGGCCCGTCGCATCGCGTCGGAGATCTCGCCGACGGTTGCGCGCGCCCGTGCGGCCTCGACCGCGGCGGCCAGCAGATTGCCCTTGCCGGTCTGCGCGACCTCGGCCAGCGCATCCAGCGTTTCCTTCACCTTCTGCGAGTCGCGGCGGCGCCTGGTCTCCTCGATTCGCTTGATCTGTGCCGAGCGGACGGCGCCGTTGTCGATCTGCAGGATGTCGATCGGGTGCTCGTTTTCGAGCCGGTATTTGTTGACGCCGACGATGACCTCTTCGCCGCGGTCGACGGCCGCTTGCCGGCGTGTCGCCGCCTCCTCGATCAGCCGCTTCGGCAGGCCGGCATTGACCGCCTTGGTCATGCCGCCCAACGCCTCAACCTCCTCGATCAGGACCCAGGCCTTCTCCGCCAGCTCGTTGGTCAGGCTCTCGACATAGTAGGAGCCGGCGAGCGGATCGACCACCTTCGTCACGCCGGTCTCGTGCTGCAGGATCAGCTGGGTGTTGCGGGCGATGCGGGCGGAGAAATCCGTCGGCAGCGCGATCGCCTCGTCGAAGGAATTGGTATGCAGCGACTGCGTGCCGCCGAGCACCGCCGACATCGCCTCGAAGGCGGTGCGGATGATGTTGTTGTAGGGGTCCTGTTCGGCGAGCGAGACGCCCGAGGTCTGGCAGTGCGTGCGGAGCATCAGCGACGACGGCTTCTGCGGCTTGAACTCCTTCATGATCCGCGTCCAGAGGAGCCGCGCGGCGCGAAGCTTCGCCGCCTCCATGAAGAAGTTCATGCCGATCGCGAAGAAGAAGGAGAGCCGGCCGGCGAAATCGTCGACGTTGAGCCCCTTGGCGAGCGCCGCGCGCACATATTCGCGCCCGTCGGCGAGCGTGAAGGCGAGCTCCTGCACCAGCGTCGCGCCGGCCTCCTGCATGTGATAGCCGGAGATCGAGATCGAATTGAACTTCGGCATCTCCTTCGCCGTATATTCGATGATGTCGGCGACGATCCGCATCGAGGGTTCCGGCGGGTAGATATAGGTGTTGCGGACCATGAACTCCTTCAGGATGTCGTTCTGGATGGTCCCGGAGAGTTTTTCCCGCGACACGCCCTGTTCCTCGCCGGCGACGATGAAGGAGGCAAGGATCGGGATCACCGCGCCGTTCATGGTCATCGACACGGAGATTCTGTCGAGGGGGATGCCGTCGAAGAGGATCTTCATGTCCTCGACCGAGTCGATCGCAACGCCGGCCTTGCCGACATCGCCCTCGACGCGCGGATGGTCGCTGTCATAGCCGCGATGGGTGGCGAGGTCGAAGGCGACCGAGACGCCCTGCTGGCCGGCAGCAAGGTTCCGGCGGTAGAAGGCGTTCGAGGCCTCGGCGGTCGAGAAGCCGGCATATTGCCGGAGCGTCCAGGGCCGGCCGGCATACATGGTGGCGCGGGGGCCGCGCAGGAAAGGCTCGAGGCCGGGGAGCGAGTCGAGATGGCCGATGCCTTCAAGGTCGTCCCTGGTATAGAGCGGCTTGACCTCGATGCCTTCCGGCGTGTGCCAGGCGAGGCTTGCGGGGGCGGCCTTCAGCTCCTTCGCCGCGAGGGCTTCCCAGTCGTTGATGGTCTTTCTCTCGGTCATCGCATTGCTCCGCATTACGTTTCGTCGGGCGCGCTCTTCACGGGACCTTTCGTCGTCCAGCCGGTTTGTTGGGCGGACGGCCCCTCATCCGGCTGCCGCCACCTTCTCCCCGCTTGCGGGGAGAAGGGAGATGTCGCGCCGTCCAGCTCCCCTCTCCCCGCTTGTGGGGAGAGGGCTAGGGTGAGGGGCAGTCACGGCTCTCCGGCAACGGTGCGGTCGAGGGGTATCGACGAGCCCATCGCGATCTCCGCCCAATCCGCCCCCATCACTCGAACTCCATGATCAACTCGTCGACCGCCAGGCTTGCGCCGGCATCGATGGCGACGCGCTTTACCGTCGCGCGCTTTTCCGCCCTCAGGATATTCTCCATCTTCATCGCCTCGACGACGGCGATCGCCTGGCCTGCCTCGACCGTGTCGCCGGCCTTGACGGCTATCGATGTCACCACGCCGGGCATCGGGCAGAGCAGCATCTTCGACGTGTCCGGCGGCGATTTCTTCGGCATCAGCCGGGCGAGCTCGGCGACGCGCGGGCTTCTGACCCGCGCCACGACGTCGATACCGCGCCAGCGTAGCCGGATGCCGGTACCGGCAAGGTCGATCTTCACGTTGATCGGCTGGCTGTCGATGTTGAAGATGGCGCCGGTGCGGCCGGGCATCCAGTCCGTTGCGACCGAAACGGATGTCCCGTCGGCGAAGCGCACATAGGTGCCGTCGGCCGAGGCCTCGACGGTGACGGCGAAGTCCCGTTCGCCGAGGGTCGCCACCCATTCATGGCCGACGATGCGGCGGTGGTTGCCGATCGTGCCGGAGATCCGGCTGGCGCGCTCCTGCAGCGCCTGGTTGATCGTCACCGCGACGGCGGCGAGTTTCAGGGCCGCGGGCTCGTCCGGCGCCACGCCCTGGAAGCCGTCCTTGAATTCCTCGGCAATATAGGCGGTCGTCAGCCGCCCTTCGCGAAACCGCGCCTGCTGCATGACGGCCGAGAGGAAGGGCAGGTTATGGCCGATGCCTTCGACCTCGAAGGCGTCGAGCGCGTCCGCCATGGCCTCGACCGCAGTCGTCCGATCCCGTCCCCAGGTGCAGAGCTTGGCGATCATCGGGTCATAATACATCGAGATCTCGCCGCCCTCGAAGACGCCGGTGTCGTTGCGGATGACCGTGCCATCGTCTTGCCGGCCTTCTTCCGGCGGGCGGTAGCGCGTCAGCCTGCCGATCGAGGGCAGGAAATTGCGATAGGGATCCTCGGCATAGAGCCGGCTTTCGATCGCCCAGCCCGCGAGCTTCACGTCGTCCTGGCCGAAAGCTAGTTTCTCGCCGGCCGCGATGCGGATCATCTGCTCGACGAGATCGAGGCCGGTGACGAGCTCCGTCACCGGATGCTCGACCTGCAGCCTTGTGTTCATCTCGAGGAAGTAGAACTTGCGCTCCGCGTCGACGATGAACTCGACCGTGCCGGCCGAATGGTAGCCGACCGCCCTGGCGAGCGCGACCGCCTGCTCGCCCATGGCGCGCCGCGTCTTCTCGTCGAGGAAGGGCGAGGGTGCCTCCTCGATGACCTTCTGGTTCCGCCGCTGGATCGAGCATTCGCGCTCGCCGAGATGGACGGTGTTGCCGTGCTTGTCGCCGAGCACCTGGATCTCGATATGGCGGGGCTCGGTCACGAATTTCTCGATGAAAATGCGATCGTCGCCAAACGAGCTTTTCGCCTCGTTCTTCGACGACTGGAAGCCCTCGCGCACCTCCCGTTCGTTCCAGGCGATCCGCATGCCCTTGCCGCCGCCGCCGGCCGACGCCTTGATCATCACCGGAAAACCGATCGATGCGGCGATGCGAACGGCTTCGTCCGCGTCCTCGATCAGCCCCATATGGCCGGGGACGGTGGAAACGCCGGCTTTCGCTGCGAGCTTCTTCGAGGTGATCTTGTCACCCATCGCCTCGATCGCCTTGACCGGCGGGCCGATGAAGGTGACGCCCTCCTTCTCCAGCGCCTTGGCGAGGGCGGCGTTTTCGGAGAGGAAGCCATAGCCGGGATGAACGGCATCCGCGCCGGTCTTGCGGATCGCGCCCAGGATCTTCTCGATGACGATATAGGACTGGCTGGAAGGCGAGGGGCCGATATGCACGGCCTCGTCCGCCATGCGCACATGCATGGCGTCACGGTCGGCATCGGAATAGACCGCGACGGTCGCAATTCCGAGCTTTTTGGCGGTGCGGATGACGCGGCAGGCGATTTCGCCACGATTGGCGATGAGGATTTTCTTGAACATGCGTTTCTCTTTCAACCCTTTCCGTCGCGTCAGCGCCTGAATTCCGCCGGTAGGGCAGCAAGGCAATCGAGGAGGCTGCCGCGGCGCCGCCAAAAACAACGGCGAAAGGGACAACCACCATGGCCGTGGCAAGCAGGGGATCGTTCGAGCGTGCGATCAGCGTGCCGACCGTGCCGATGTCGATTGCGATCAGCGCGCCTGCCGTCGCCACGCCGACGAGCAAGCCGTAAAGGCTGTTGACGGCCATGTAGCGCAGCATCTGCCGGTGGTCGCGGCGGGCGGCTTCGGGCGTCATCTCTGTTTGTCGTGCCGGTTCCATGGCGCGCTCCCTCAGAGCGGAATCGTGTCGTGCTTGCGCCAGCGGGTGTCCACCTGCTTGTTGCGCAGCGACGCGAAGGCGCGGGCGATGCGGCGGCGCGAGGAGTGCGGCATTATCACCTCGTCGATGAAGCCGCGCTCGGCGGCGACGAACGGGTTGGCGAAGCGCTCCTCGTACGACCTTGTCCGCGCGGCGATCTTTTCGGGATCGCCGAGTTCCGAGCGGTAGAGGATCTCGGTGGCGCCCTTGGCGCCCATTACCGCGATCTCGGCCGTCGGCCAGGCATAGTTGACGTCGGCGCCGATGTGCTTCGAGGCCATGACGTCATAGGCGCCGCCATAGGCCTTGCGGGTGATCAGCGTCACCATCGGCACGGTCGCCTGGCTGTAGGCGAACAGGAGCTTGGCGCCGTGCTTGATGACGCCGCCATATTCCTGGCTCGTGCCCGGCAGGAAGCCCGGCACGTCGACGAGGGTGAGGATCGGGATCGAGAAGGCGTCGCAGAAGCGCACGAAGCGGGCGGCTTTGCGCGATGAATCGATGTCGAGGCAACCGGCGAGCACCATCGGCTGGTTGGCGACGACGCCGACCGTCTGGCCCTCGATGCGGACGAAGCCGATGATGATGTTGCGGGCGAAATCCGGCTGCAGCTCGAAGAAGTCGCCCTCATCGGCCACCGCGAGGATCAGTTCCTTCATGTCGTAGGGCTTGGTGGCGCTGTCGGGGATCAGGCTGTCGAGGCGCATCTCGGTGCGTGCCGGATCGTCATGGAAGGGCCGCACCGGCGGCTTCTCGCGGTTGTTCAGGGGCAGGAAGTCGAAGAGCAGGCGCACGTGCTCGAGGGTCTCGACGTCGTTCTCGTAGGCACCGTCTGCGACGGAGGATTTCGTCGTATGGGTGCGGGCGCCGCCGAGTTCTTCCGCCGTGACGATCTCGTTCGTCACCGTCTTCACGACGTCCGGGCCGGTCACGAACATGTAGGAACTGTCGCGCACCATGAAGATGAAGTCGGTCATCGCCGGCGAATAGACCGCGCCGCCGGCGCAGGGCCCCATGATCACCGAGATCTGCGGGATGACGCCGGAGACCTCCGCATTGCGGCGGAAGACCTCGGCATAGCCGGCGAGCGAGGCGACGCCTTCCTGAATGCGCGCGCCGCCCGAATCGTTGAGGCCGATCACCGGCGCGCCGTTGCGCGCCGCCATGTCCATGATCTTGCAGATCTTCTGCGCATGCGTCTCGGAGAGCGAGCCGCCGAGCACGGTGAAGTCCTGGGAAAAGACATAGACCTGGCGGCCGTTGATCGTACCCCAGCCGGTGACGACGCCGTCGCCCGCCACCTTCTGGTTCTCCATGCCGAAGTCGACGCAGCGGTGCGTCACATACATGTCGTATTCTTCGAAGGAGCCCTCGTCGAGCAGCACGTCGATGCGCTCGCGCGCGGTCAGCTTGCCCTTGGCGTGCTGTGCGGCGACGCGCCGTTCGCCACCGCCGGCCCTGGCCTCGGCCCGGCGGGCCTCCACCTGTTCCAGTATCGCGCGCATCGGTCTCCTCCCGGTTTTTGCTGATTGTGCAGAGGGTCCTCTACTGCATGCTTCCTTAAATCGTAGCCGATTTACGGATAAAAACATGCAGCAATTCAAAAGTGCTACAGCAACCTTCGCGCGTCTGATCAGACGCGCGGCGCTGTAGGATCGCAATAGCGCTGAAGGCCGGCTGGCAAAACGGTCGATGATGTGCAAATGTGGAATATATAAAAATGTGAAACGCGATTTGCGAATTTGCGAACATGGCGATCGGCAAGCTATATATCGGCCGCAAGGTCAGGGATCTGAGGGAGACGAAACGGCTGACCCAAGGCCAGTTCGCCGAGCGCATCGGTATCTCGACGAGCTACCTGAACCAGATCGAGAACAACCAGCGGCCGGTCTCGGCGGCGGTGCTCCTGGCGCTGGCCGAAAAGTTCCAGATCGACATCGCCGAGCTCTCATCCGGCGAGAGCGACCGGCTTCTTTCGGCGCTGGCGGAGGCCTTGAGCGATCCCCTGTTCGAGACCTATTCGCCGAGCCTGCAGGAGCTGAAGCTCGTCGCTCAAAACGCGCCGGGGCTGGCGCATGCGCTGATCAGCTGCCACCAGGCCTATCGCCGCAATAGCGAGCAGCTCGCCAGCATCGACGACACGATCGGCCGCGGCGCCTCCTTCGTCGAGACGACGCCTTACGAGGAGGTGCGCGACTTCTTCCACTTCGTCGACAACTACATCCACGAAATCGACGTGCTTGCCGAGACGCTGGCCGGCGAGCTCGGGCTCGGCGACGGCGACAACCATGCGGCGCTTGCAGCCTATCTCGAAGAACGCCACGGCGTGCGCGTCGTGCGCGGAGCGGCCGGCGACGAGGCGATCCGCCGCTTCGATCCGCGCGCCCGCATCCTCACCCTCAACCCTTATGCGCCGGCGGCGACGCGCGACTTCCAGTTGGCGCTGCAGATCGCGCAGTTCCATGCCCGGGAAGAGATCGAACGGGTCGCCGGCAGCGCCGGCTTCCGCACCGAAGAAGCCTATGAGATCTGCCGCATCGGACTGCAGAACTATTTCGCCGGCGCGCTGATCCTGCCCTACCAGTCCTTCCTGAGAGCCGCGCGCGAGCTGCGCCACGATATCGAGCTCCTCGCCGCCCGCTTCGGGGCCTCGCTCGAGCAGGTTTGTCACCGGCTTTCGACGCTGCAGCGGCCGGGGCAGAAGGGCATTCCGATCTTCTTCGCCCGCATCGACCGGGCCGGCAACATCACCAAGCGCCACAGCGCCGCCAAGCTGCAGTTCGCCCGCTTCGGCGCCGCCTGTCCGCTCTGGAACGTGCACCAGGCCTTCGAGGCGCCCGGCCGGATCATCCGCCAGCTCGCCGAGACGCCGGACGGCGTGCGTTACCTTTGTCTCGCGACCCAGATCACCAAGGGCGGCGGCGGCTATCGCGCCACCCATCCGCGCTATGCGCTCGCGCTCGGCTGCGAGATCTCCTACGCCGACGCCTTCGTCTATGCCGACGACATGGATCTCGGCAACCGCGCCGCCTTCGACCCGATCGGCATCTCCTGCCGCATCTGCGAGCGCACCAAATGCGCAAGCCGTGCCGTACCGCCATTGAAGCGCAAGCTGATCGTCGATCATGACATGCGCGGCGCCCTGCCGTATCGTCTAAGCGAGGTGTGACCCTCACGCCCTGTTCGTTTTTGAACAGAGCTTGTGAGAATTTGCGCCTGTGCCTGTACGGGATTTGGTGTAACTACACGCCACACCATCAGTATGCAGGGAGGACATGCATATGGATTTTAGCCTGTCGGAGGAGCAGGAGGCCATCCGCACGATGGCGCTCGATTTCGCGCGGGACGAGCTTGCACCCCACGCCGTCGACTGGGACCAGCGGAAGCACTTCCCGGTGGAGACGCTGCGCGCCGCCGCCGCCCTCGGCATGGCCGGCATCTATGTCCGCGACGACGTCGGCGGCACCGGGCTGACGCGGCTTGACGCCGCGATCATCATCGAGGCGCTGGCGACCGGCTGCCCCGCGATCGCCTCCTTCGTCTCGATTCACAACATGTGCGCCGGCATGATCGACCGCTACGGCACGGAGGAACAGCGCCAGCGGCTGCTGCCGCGGCTTTTGACCATGGAGACGCTGGCGAGCTATTGCCTGACCGAGCCCGGCTCCGGCTCGGATTCGGCCGCGCTCAAGACCAGGGCGCTGCGCGAGGGCGACGCCTATCTCCTTACCGGCCAGAAGCAGTTCATCTCCGGTGCCGGCGAATCCGGCCTCTACGTCGTCATGGCGCGGACGGGAGAGGAGGGGCCGAAGGGCATCTCCGCCTTCGTCGTCGAGAAGGATGCGGCCGGGCTCACTTTCGGTGCCAATGAGAAGAAGATGGGCTGGCACGCCCAGCCGACCCGTGCGGTGATGCTCGACAATGTGCGCGTGCCGGCGGAAAACCGGCTGGGAGCGGAAGGCGAGGGCTTCAAGATCGCCATGGCCGGCCTCGACGGCGGAAGGCTCAACATCGCCGCCGCCTCGCTCGGCGGCGCGCAGGCCGCCTTCGACAAGGCGCTCGCCTATGCCCAGGAACGGCGAGCCTTCGGGCGCGCGATCGGCGAGTTCCAGGCGCTGCAGTTCCGCCTCGCCGACATGGCGACCGATCTCGAAATCGCCCGCACCTTCCTCTGGCGGGCGGCCTCAGCCCTCGACGCGGCGGACCCGGAGGCGACCAAGCTCTGCGCCATGGCCAAGCGTTTCGTCACGGACCGCTGCTTTGCCGTCGCCAACGACGCGCTGCAACTGCATGGCGGCTACGGCTATCTCGCCGATTACGGCGTCGAGAAGATTGTCAGGGACCTGAGGGTGCACCAGATACTCGAAGGCACCAACGAGATCATGCGGCTGATCGTCTCGCGCGCGATCATGGGACGGAAGTAGGAAGGGGATTCCATGGAGATGCAGACCACGCTTCCGGAGGTCATCGTCGAGCGCCAGGGCGCGATCGGCAGGCTCCGGCTCAATCGCCCGCGCGCGCTGAACAGCCTCAACCTGGCGATGGTCCGGGCGATTGCCGCGGCACTTTCCGATTTCGAACGCGACCCGACGATCGCCGCCGTGCTCATCACCGGCGAAGGCGAGCGCGGGCTTTGCGCCGGCGGCGATATCCGCATGATCTATGAGAGCGGGCGCGAACGACCGGAGGAGGGGGCGCAATTCTGGCGCGAGGAGTTCATCGTCAACAGCCGCATCTCGGCCTATTCCAAGCCCTATGTAGCCATCATGGACGGCATCGTCATGGGCGGCGGCGTCGGCGTCTCCGCCCATGGCAGCCATCGCGTCGTCACCGAGAAGACGCGGCTCGCCATGCCGGAGACGGGGATCGGCTATTTCACCGATGTCGGCGCCACCTGGCTCCTGCCGCGCGCGCCGGGCGAGTTCGGCACCTATCTCGGATTGACCGGACGCGACATCGGCGCGGCGGCGGCGATCCATGCGCGGCTTGCCGACAGTTTCGTCTCCTCGCACAGGCTCAACGAACTCGTTGCAGCGCTTGCCTCGCTTTCCGTCTCCGCCACAGCGAAGGATATCTCGGCGACCATCGCTACCTTCTCCAGCGAGGCACCGGCTTCGGCCCTCCTCGACCATGTGGCGCTCATCGATCGCTGCTTCGCCTTCGACACGGTCGAGGAGATCTTCGGCGCGCTCGAGAAGGACGGCTCGGACTTCGCGCGCGAAACGCTCGATCTCTTGCGCAGCCGCTCCGCGATCAGCCTCAAACTGACGCTGTCGTTGCTCAGGGCCGGTCGCGCGAGCGCGACGCTCAACGAATGCCTGGAAAGGGAATATGCCGCGACGATCGGCATGCTTTCAAATCCTGATTTCTATGAAGGGGTGCGCGCCGCGGTGATCGACAAGGACCGCAATCCGAAATGGTCGGTCGCACTCGATGAGGTGAGGCCGCAAGCGCTTGCGCGTTTCGAGCGGCACGATGGCGCGCCACTCTTTGGCGAGCGGTGACGATTATTTTCAAATTGGGCGCGGCACGCGCCTCTACGGTAGATGCAAGGAGGAGAGGCAAGATGACGAAGATCGCCTTTATCGGGCTTGGCAACATGGGCGGGCCGATGGCCGCAAATCTGGTGAAGGCGGGTCACGCGGTCACCGGCTTCGACCTTTCGGAAGCCTCGCGCAACGCCGCCGCCAGGACGGGCGTTTCGATCGCCGGCTCGATCGCCCAGGTCGTGCGCGAGACCGAATGCGTCATCACCATGCTGCCGGCAAGCTCGCATGTCCTCTACGTCTGGGACGAGTTGCTCGGCTTCGTCGATCCGGGCACGCTCTTGATCGATAGCTCCACCATCGACGTCGAAAGCGCGCGCAAGGTCCACGGCCTTGCCGAAAAGGCGGGCTGCCCCTCGCTCGACGCGCCGGTTTCCGGCGGCACGGCGGGGGCGGCGGCCGGCACGCTCACCTTCATGGTCGGCGGCAGCGACGGCGCCTTCTCGCGCGGCAAGCACATTCTGGAGGCCATGGGCAAGAAGATCGTCCATTGCGGCGATACCGGCGCTGGCCAGGCCGCCAAGATCTGCAACAACATGATCCTCGGCGTCTCCATGGCGGCCGTCTGCGAGGCCTTCGTGCTTGCCGAGCGGCTCGGCCTTTCCCATCAGGCGCTCTTCGACGTCGCCTCGACCTCGTCCGGCCAGTGCTGGTCGCTCACGAGCTATTGCCCGGTACCCGGTCCCGTGCCGACTTCGCCCGCCAACAACGACTACAAACCAGGCTTCATGGCAAGCCTGATGCTGAAAGACCTGAAGCTGGCGCAGCAGGCGGCAAGCGCCAGCGGTGCGGCGACGCCGATGGGCGCCCAGGCGGCGCAGCTCTACGCGCTGTTCGAGAAGCTCGGCCATGGCGGCGAGGATTTCTCGGCGCTGATCCGCATGCTGCGTGGACCGGAGGAGGCGAAGGCGGGGTAGCGCATTTTGCAGTCAGGTGGAATCGCCCGACGTCGCATCATGCGGCAAAGACAATCAGAAAGGGGCGCGGGCTCCTACAGGGCACTCGACTGTTCGCGCAGCGCATCAGGCTCGGCCAGGATCTTGCCGATCAGCCGCTGGCAGCGCTCCGCCATGAAGTCGATTATCAACCGCACCTTCGGATCCTGAAAACGCTTGTGCGGATAGATGGCCGCGAGTTGCGCGCTCAAGGGCGGCGTCTCTTGGAGGATCGGCACGAGCAAACCCTCGTCGATATAGGGCTTCACTTCGAAGAGCGGCTTGTTGATGATGCCGCGTCCATCGAGCGCCCATTGGGTCAGCACGTCGCCGTCGTCGGAATCGTAAGGTCCGGCGACCTCGAGCTTCTGCGCGCCCTCCGGCGTCTGCAGCGTCCAGTAATATTCCCTCGAGCCCGGATAGCGCAGCAGCAGGCAGTCGTGGCGCTCTGTGATGAGCTCGTCGGGCGTCGAGGGCACGCCGCGCCGGTCGAAATAACGGGGCGACCCGCAGAGCACGCGATCGCAGTTCATGATGCCGCGCATGCGCAGGTTGGAGTCCTCGAGGATGCCGAGCTTGAAGGCGACATCGACGCCCTCGTTCAGGATATCGACATTGTGGTCGGAGAGCCGCAGCCGAACCTCGATGTCCGGGTAGCGGTCGTGAAATTCCGGGATGCCGGGGGCGATCAGTCGCCGGCCGATGCCGAGCGGAGCGGTGATCTTCAACGCGCCCTTGGGATTGCGCGAAAGATCGGCGATGGCACTTTCGGCCTCGTTGACTGCTTCGAGGATCTTGACGGCGCCCGCGTAGAAGACGCGGCCATGTTCCGTCGGCGTCAGCTTGCGGGTGGTGCGGTTGAAGAGGCGCACCCCCATGTGCCGCTCCAACTCCTTGATTCTGTTGCTGGCGACGGCCGGCGTCACGCGCTGGTCGCGGCCCGCGGCCGACAGCGTTCCAAGTTCCACGACGCGCACGAAGACGCGCACATTATCGAGATAGGACATGCTCCCGCCTCTGCTCCTCCGGGCCTAAATTACCGTACTCCCGGCGCGGCCATTTTATAGTTTTTTTTGAAAGAGTTGGTGATCTCGCGCCGTTCTCGTCCCCTCGAGCAATGACACATAATGCCGCCCGATGCATGTCGCCGGAACTCTACAGCGGTTCTCGGGGCACGACATGCAAAAAGGGAACGAACCAAAGCGCGTCGAACGCGACGCGCCTTGGCGAAATGGGAGAGACGCATGTACGAATACGCCATCGCCTGGGATTGGCTGACATTTGCGGTGAGGTGGCTGCATGTCATCACCGGCATCGCCTGGATCGGCTCCTCCTTCTATTTCGTCGCGCTCGACCTCGGCCTGAGGCAGCGCCCCGACCTGCCGGTCGGCGCCTATGGCGAGGAATGGCAGGTGCACGGCGGCGGCTTCTACCACATCCAGAAATATCTGGTGGCGCCGGAAAACATGCCCGAGCACCTTACCTGGTTCAAATGGGAATCCTATGTCACCTGGCTTTCCGGCTTCGGCATGCTGGCGCTCGTCTATTATGCCGGCGCCGACCTCTACCTGATCGACCCGAGCGTGCTCGATGTGTCGAAGCCGACGGCGATCGCCCTCTCGCTCGCCTCGCTCGCCTTCGGCTGGCTCGCCTATGACACGATCTGTCGCTCGCCGCTCGGCAGGGACAATACACGGCTGATGGTGCTCCTCTATTTCATTCTCGTCGCCGTCGCATGGGGTTACACCCAGCTTTTCACCGGCCGCGCCGCCTATCTGCATCTCGGCGCCTTCACGGCGACGATCATGTCGGCGAACGTCTTCTTCATCATCATCCCGAACCAGCGGAAGGTCGTCGCCGACCTGATCGCCGGCCGCGCGCCCGATCCGGCCCTCGGCAAGCAGGCGAAGCAGCGCTCGACGCACAACAACTACCTGACGCTGCCGGTCCTGTTCCTGATGCTGTCGAACCACTATCCGCTCGCCTTCGGCACGCAGTACAACTGGATCATCGCCTCGCTCGTCTTCCTGATGGGGGTCACGATCCGCCATTGGTTCAACACCCGCCACGCCCGCAACGGCAGCCCGACCTGGACCTGGCTCGTCACCGTTCTCCTCTTCATCGTCATCATGTGGCTTTCCACCGTGCCGAAGGTGCTTTCCGAGGGCGGGGAGGCGAGGGCTTCGACGGCGACGCAAGCCGTCGTCGCATCGGCGGACTTCTCGAAAGTCCGCGACACGGTGCTCGGCCGCTGCTCCATGTGCCATGCGCGGGAGCCCGGCTGGGAGGGCATCATCGTGCCGCCAAGAGGGGTCGTTTTGGAAAGCGACGGCGATATCGTCGCCCATGCCCGCGAAATCTACCTGCAGGCCGGGCGCTCGCATGCCATGCCGCCGGCCAATGTCACCGGTGTCACCGAGAAAGAACGGCAGTTGCTCGCCACCTGGTATGAAACGGCCGTCAAGGAAGGAAAAATTCAATGAGCGATTTGCTGATCCGCGGCCGCGTGCTGACCTTCGTTCGGGAGCCGGAGGGCATCGACGACACCGCCGCCTATCGCTTCCACGAGGACGGCGCCGTTCTCGTTGCCGATGGCAAGATTACCGGTCTCGGCGCCTATGGCGAGGTGGCGAAACAGGCGGGCGGCAACGTGCGGATCGCCGACCACCGGCCGCATCTCGTGCTGCCCGGCTTGATCGACACCCACCTGCATTTCCCTCAGACGCAGGCGATCGCCTCCTACGGCGCCCAGCTTCTCGAATGGCTGAATACCTACATCTTCGTCGAGGAGCAGAAGTTCAAGGCGCCGGAGCACGCCGCCTTCATCGCCGGCCGCTTCATGGATGAGCTTCTTTCGAACGGCACGACGACGGCCGTCGCCTATTGCTCGGTACACCCGCAAAGCGTCGATGCCTTCTTCGCGGCCGCCGCCGAACGCAACATGCTGATGATCGGCGGCAAGGTGATGATGGACCGCAACGCTCCCGAGGCGCTGCGCGACACGCCTGCGACGGGCTATGACGAGACGAAGCGGCTCATCGAGAAGTGGCACGGTCGCGGCCGGGGCCACTACGCGATCAGCCCGCGCTTCGCCATCACCTCGACGCCGGAGCAGATGGAGATGAGCGGCGCGCTCGTCGCCGAGCATCCGGACTGCTACGTGCAGACACATCTTTCCGAGAACCTCGACGAGATCGCCTTCGCCACTTCGCTTTACCCGGAGGCGAAGGACTATACCGATATCTACGCGAGCTACGGACTGCTTGGCCGAAAGACGCTGCTCGGCCATTGCATCCATCTGAGCGATCGCGAGATAGCGGTGCTCGCCGAAACCGGCGCCGTCGGCGTCTTCTGCCCGACCTCCAACCTTTTCCTCGGCAGCGGCCTCTTCGACCGTGACCGCTTCGCAAGGCACGGCGCCCGCCATGCGGTCGCAACCGACGTCGGCGCGGGCACGAGCTTCTCGATGCTCGAGACCATGGACGAGGCCTACAAGGTGCTCCACCTGCAGGGCCAGCGGCTCTCGCCGCTCCATTCCTTCTACATGATGACGCTCGGCAATGCCCGCGCGCTCGAACTCGATCATCGGATCGGCTCGCTCCATGTCGGTGCGGACGCCGACATCGTCGTGCTCGACAGTCGCGCGAAACCGGCGATGGAACTCAGGATGCAGGTTGCGTCCACCTTGGGGGAGGAGCTCTTCGTGCTGCAGACGATGGGCGATGACCGCTCGGTGGCGGAGGTCTATGTCGCCGGGCGTGCGATGAAGGGAAGCCGGGCGAAGACAGGCGGCGAGTCGTCAACGGCACTGGTGATGGCCTAGCATGAAGGACGCGGACAGCTTCTTCAAATGGATAAAGAATATCGCTTAAGAGGCTGATTTATCGTAACATTGCCCCTCACCATAATCCTCTCCCCGCAGGCGGGGAGAGGGAGCTGAGGCGGCGCGGCATACCCCTTCCCCCCGCTCGCGGGAGAAGGTGGCCGGCAGGCCGGATGAGGGGCGCAACTCTAGAAGTCCATCCCGCCGCCGGGCGGCATTGCGGGCGGGGCTTCCTTCTTGGGCTTCTCGGCGATCATCGCCTCGGTCGTGACGAGCAGGCCGGCGATGGAGGCGGCGTCCTGCAGCGCGGTGCGGACGACCTTGGCCGGATCGATCACGCCCATGGTGAAGAGATCGCCGAACTCGCTCGTCTGGGCGTTCCAGCCCCAGGAGAAGTCCGTGTTTTCACGCAGCTTGCCGACGATGATCGAACCCTCGGCGCCTGCATTTTCCGCGATCTGGCGGACCGGCGCCTCGATTGCCCGGCGGACGATGTCGACACCGACGCGCTGGTCGTCGTTGGCGGTCTTGACGCTGTCGAGTGCCTTGACCGAACGCAACAGCGCAACGCCGCCGCCCGGAAGGATCCCTTCCTCGACTGCCGCGCGGGTTGCATGCAGGGCATCGTCGACGCGGTCCTTGCGTTCCTTCACCTCGACCTCGGTCGAGCCGCCGACGCGGATCACGGCGACGCCGCCGGCGAGCTTCGCCAGCCGTTCCTGCAATTTCTCCCGGTCGTAGTCGGAGGTCGTCTCCTCGACCTGTGCCTTGATCTGGGCGATGCGGCCATCGATGTCGGTCTTCGCGCCGGCGCCGTTGATGATGGTCGTGCTCTCCTTCTCGATCGAAACCTTCCTGGCACGGCCCAGCATGTCGAGCGTGACGTTCTCGAGCTTGATGCCAAGGTCTTCCGAGATTACCGAGCCGCCGGTCAGGATCGCGATATCCTCCAGCATCGCCTTGCGCCGGTCGCCGAAGCCGGGGGCCTTGACGGCCGCCACCTTCAAGCCGCCGCGCAGCTTGTTGACGACGAGCGTCGCCAGGGCCTCGCCCTCGACGTCTTCGGCGATGATCAGCAGCGGCTTGCCCGATTGCACGACCGCTTCGAGGACCGGCAGCATCGCCTGGAGATTGGAGAGCTTCTTCTCGTGGATCAGAATGTAGGGATCCTCGAATTCTGCCCGCATCTTATCCTGGTTCGTTATGAAATAGGGCGAGATGTAACCGCGATCGAACTGCATGCCTTCGACCACTTCGAGCTCGGTCTCGGCGGTCTTTGCCTCCTCGACCGTGATCACGCCTTCATTGCCGACCTTCTCCATCGCCTCGGCAAGATAACGACCGATCTCTGCGTCGCCATTGGCCGAGATCGTGCCGACCTGGGCGATTTCCTCGTTCTTGGAAACCTGACGCGCATTGGCCTTCAGCTCTGCGACGAGCGTATCGACGGCAAGGTCGATGCCGCGCTTGAGGTCCATCGGGTTCATGCCTGAGGCGACGGCCTTGGCGCCTTCCTTGACGATCGCCTGTGCGAGTACGGTGGCGGTCGTCGTGCCGTCGCCGGCGATTTCACTCGTCCTCGATGCCACTTCACGCAGCATCTGCGCGCCCATGTTCTCGAATTTGTCTTCGAGCTCGATCTCCTTGGCGACCGTGACGCCGTCCTTGGTGATGCGCGGCGCCCCGAAAGATTTGTCGATGACGACGTTGCGGCCTTTGGGGCCGAGCGTCACCTTCACTGCATTGGCAAGCGTGTCGACGCCGCGCAGCATCCTTTCGCGGGCATCGGAATGGAATTTTACGTCTTTGACAGCCATGGTTCACTCCTTCGTCAGCAGCTGGCTACGACTGGTCCTCGTCAACGAAGCGGCTTACGCCGCCTTCTCTTCAATGCCCACGGCCTCGATGACGCCCAGCACGTCAGCCTCCTTCAGGATAAGCAGGTCCTCACCATCGATCTTGATCTCGGTGCCGGACCATTTGCCGAAGAGCACCCGATCTCCGACCTTCACGTCGAGTTCGACGAGCTGGCCTTGCTCGTTGCGCGCACCCGGCCCGGCGGCGATAACTTCGCCTTCCTGCGGCTTCTCCTTGGCTGTGTCGGGGATGATGATGCCGCCCTTGGTCTTCTCTTCGGACGAGACGCGGCGGACGAGAATACGATCATGGAGCGGTTGGAACTTCATGTCTTCCTCCTGGACAAACAAAATCCGCTCCGCCGGACCGGAGTCCGGACGGGCCAGCCCCCTTGTGAGCAACTGGTGTGAGCAACTGGCGATGATGATCTGGTTGCGCGGAAAATTGAATTCAAGAGGTCGCGCGCAGAATTTTGGCACTCTAGTACGGAGAGTGCTAAAAGACTGTTCTCCAACGGCTTTCGTCCACTGGTTGGGGCGCAGGATCGAGAAATAGCCCCCACGGCGAGGCCGGCAGCCCGGCTGTCCGATCGGCAGGAGGGCCGGCTGCCCGGCCCCCTGGAGCGGGATGCGCTCGCATGCGTCCGCGCCACCGCTCTATCGTTTGTTTTCGCCACATTTCTGGATCGACCGGATGCGCCGCTGCTACGCAGCGTGCTTCTTGCCCTCGATCTGCTTTTTCGCATCGCCCGAGGGCAATGCCTCGGCTTGCTGGATCTCGATCCGGCGCGGCTTCATCTGCTCGGGAAGTTCGCGCACGAGATCGATCGTCAAGAGACCGTTGGCGAGGTTCGCGCCAGTCACCGTCACGTAGTCGGCCAGCTGGAAGCGGCGCTCGAAATTGCGGCCCGCAATGCCGCGATAGAGGTACTCGGTCTTGTCCTCTCCAGCCTTCTCACCGCTGACGGTCAGCAACGGCGGTTCATGCGTGATGGTGATTTCGTCCGGCGTAAGGCCAGCCACCGACATGACGATGCGATACTCGTTCTCATTGAGCCGCATGATGTCGTAGGGCGGCCATATATCGGCCGGCGCCATGCGACTTGCTGCATCGAGCACGTCGAACAGATGGTCGAAGCCGACGCTGAAGCGTGACAGAGGCGAGAAATCGATCGTTGTTCTCATAGCCATATCCTCCTTGAGCAACATGACGATGAGGAGCGCCGAAGAGGCGGGCTCCTCGACTGGGGCCCCTCGCGAGGCGGCTCCCGTAAACGATTTAGTCAGGCGAACCGTCGATTCAAGGGGTCTCTTGCGCCGATTCTCATCCTTTTCGGCCGTGCCGGAAACGCCGTTCCGAGGGGCCGAAGCCCATAAGTTCAGGGCCGGCCGACTTCTTGCCGGCCGGGCCATTTCTGACCCCTTGAATTTCAGGGTTCGGCGCCAATATCTCAGCCATGTGTAATCCATTGATAGCAGGGGAAAGGAGGAAACATGCTTCTCAATGAGATTCCGTGGGCGATCCCTCTCACCGTGCGTCTCTCGAACGGCTTGATGCGCACCTTCACCTCGGTTTACGAGGCTCTCGACTTTCTGGGACATGAATGGCCCCAGCGTAAGGGTGAACGCTATGAGCGGGCAGTGCGCACGTGCCGGCGTGCGCTGAAGCGAATGACGCCGGCAGCCGTTGCGCGCGAGGCCTTCGTTGCCGCCTGCCTGGAGGCGGGCATGCCCGTCGTCATGACGCCCTATAAGCAGAAGAGCAAGGATACCGGGCCGGAAGCGGCGCGGACGGCCTGATCGGACCGACCGTCCACCGGTCGGATGTGGGTACATCCGATCGGTGGACTGGCGGGCTCCTCACCCATTTCCAAATCCAGCGGAATGCCGTTCAATCCACGAACACGCGAACGCTGGCCGCGCGGCCGAGCGCGTCGATGACCGTCAGCGTCGAATAGCCGCCGCCGTCGGGCAGCCACTGGCTGACGCGGCGACGGGTGACGTCCGGCAGCGGCCGTCCGTTGGCAAGCCAGCGAAAGGGCGCCCGACCGCCCTGCAGTTTCAGCGTCAGGGGCATCATCGCGCCGCCTCTGGCACCAAGTTCCACCCGTGCACCTTCCGGCGGGAAGACGATCTGCGGTGCCGCTTCGCGGATCGACGCCGAAAGCAGGCCGCTTGCGGTCATGGAAAAGCGCCGTTGGCTGATCGGCAGATCGGCCTGGGAAAGACGGACCGCGCCGCCGGGCGCGTCGGGCAGCGGGGCGATGGCGATGCCGCTCCTGGCGAAGCCCTCGAACAGGATCGGTGCCGCCGCGCCGTAGCCGGTGAGGCCCGGCACCGCGCCATTGTCGGGCCGGCCGACCCAGACGCCAAGCACATGGCGACCGTCGAAGCCGACGGACCACGCATCGCGGTAGCCGTAGCTGGTTCCGGTCTTGTAGGCGATGCCGCGCTGGCGGCTGCCGGCGGGCGGCAGAACACCGGACAGGATGTCGGCGACGTGCCAGGCGGCAACGGTCGAGAGGATCGGCTCGCCGTCGATCAGCCCGGCCTTGCCCTCGATGCCGTCGCCGAGACGCACCGGCCAGCCGCGATTGGCAAGGCCGGCATAGAGCTGGACGAGTTCGCGCAGCGTGATGCCGACGCCGCCGAGGCCGATCGCAAGGCCGGGCGCCTCGTTCGGCGGCAGCTTCGGCCTGACCTCGGCGCGGCGGAAACGCACCATCAGCCGGGCGGGCCCGACCGCGTCGAGCAGCCGGATCGCCGGCACATTGAGGGACAACTGCAGCGCCTGCCGCACGCTGACGTCGCCCTGGTAGGTCATGTCGAAATTGCGCGGCCGATAGCCGAAGAAATCGGCCGGGCGGTCCTCAATGATCGTTTCCTGCGCGACCAGCCCCTCCTCGAAGGCAAGGCCGTAGATGAAAGGCTTCAGCGTCGATCCGGGCGAGCGGGTGATCCGCGTCATGTCGATCCAGCCGGAGCGGCTGGCGTCGAAATAGTCCGCCGATCCTACTTCGCCGACGATCTCTCCGGTTCTGACATCGGCCATCACCATCGCAACCGAAACTCTGGGGCCTAGCCGTGCGGCCCCTTCGCGCGCGACGTCTTCGAGCGCGCGCTGAATGTCGCGGCGGAGCGTCGTCTGATGCCGGAGCACCTTCGGCTCCTTGCGCAAGGCCGCCTCGGCGAGATGCGCGGCATGGGCCGGGAGCTGCAATCGGCGAGCCGGGATGGCGGTCGTCGCGGCCCGCTCCGCCTCGCCTTCGCCGATCACCCGGGCGACGGCCGCGCGGGCGAGCACGCGTTTTCGGGCCGCTTGCGCACCGGAGAGGTTGCGGTCCGGGCGGCGTTTCTCCGGCAATTGCGGCAAGGCGACGAGCAGGGCGGCCTCGACAACCGAGAGACGGCGCGGCTCCTTGCCGAACCAGGCGAGGCTTGCGGCGCGCACGCCCTCGAGATTGCCGCCATAGGGGGCGTGGGTCAGGTAGAGGTTGAGGATCTCATTCTTGCTGAGGCGGCGCTCGATCTGGATCGCGCGCGCCACCTGCAACAGTTTCGCCGCCAGTGTTCGCCGCTCGCGCGGCTCGATCAGCCTTGCGACCTGCATCGAGAGCGTCGAAGCGCCGGAGACGATGCGGCCGTTGGTGACGAACTGCAGCGCCGCGCGGCCAAGCGCCAGCGGATCGATGCCGCTATGCTCGCGAAAGCGCTGGTCCTCATAGGCGATCAGCAATTCGACGAAGCGCGGGTCGACATCGCCGACAGTCGTCTTCAGCCGCCAGCGGCCGTCCTTCGTCGCGAACGCGCGCAACAGATGCCCGTCCTTGTCGAGGACCTCGGCCGAGACGTCTTCGGCCTTGTCGAGCGGCGGCGGGAAGGCCTTGTCCGCCCATTCGAGGCCGAGGACTGCGAGGCCAGCCAGGACCAGGGCGGTCGGCAGGGTGACCAGGACGGTCGCTTTGAGACGTGAAGCTGGAGGGTGTGCCGCCCCGACCGCGCCTTTGCGGCGCACCCGTCGACGTTCAAGCAACTGCCCAAGTTTTCGCCGCAGGACCATTGTCACTTACTGCGCTGCCAGCACCTCCATGCGGCCCGTCGCGGTACGCGCCGAGAATTGCGGCCGGTACATGTCCTCGACGCTCGCGGCCGGATGGTCGTAGGTGCCGGGCGTCACCGCGCGCACGACATAGGCGAGCGTGATCTCGCGGTTGTCGCCGGTCCGCCGGTCGAAGGCGGCGACGAAGCGGTCGCTACGGAACTCGGTATGGGCGGCCTCAACATCGCCGATCCACTCGAAGTTGGAAAGCTGGGCGCTGTCCACCAGGCTCGGATTGTCGATCTCGAAGCCGGCGGGCAGCAGGTCGGTGATCAGCACACGTGACGGCCAGTCGTTGCTTTCGGTCACCTTGAGCACGACGACATAGCGCTCGTTCTGCCGCGCCTCGCTGACATTGGCCTCGGCGCCGTCGAGCGTGTAGTAGGTGCGCTCGATAGCGAAGCCTTCGCCGCCGGCCGAGAGCGGCTGGGCGGGCGCCGCGACGGTAGTGACCACGGCGGAGACCGGGTCGCTGCCTTCGTTGCGAATGACGACCGGATGTTCGATGAGGGCGTCGCCGGCAATCCGCGCGGCATAGCTGCCGCTGCGCTTCGCTCCGTTGATCTCGAGCCGCATGTCTTCGTCGCCGCCCTGTATGGCGCGTGCGGCGAGCAGCATCCAGGTCTGTTCCTGGGTGCTCGTATATCGCGCCTGCTGCCACTCCTGGGCGACGATCTTCGACAACTCCGGAATGATCGGCGGCACGGGCCGGCTTTCGGCGGCAAGCGCCAATACCGCCGCGTCGTCGCGCAGCGAAGAGCCGTAGTCGGAGCGGGCGAGGCTGACATTGACGAGCCCGGTCGACATGTCGGCGGCGGCGGCGAAGATCTGCTGCGACCGGTCGGCGTCGCCATAGAGCGCAAGCGCTGCCGCGATATGGGCCTTTGCGAGCGGTGTCGGGAACTCGCCGAGCATCGTGTCGGCGTAATAGCGCAGGTCGCTGATCGCCGCCTTGCGATTGCGCGCGAGCACGTAGAGCGCATAGGCGATCTCGTCGCCCTGATCCTTGACGTTCACCTCGTAGCTCAGCGCATTCTGCAGGTTTTCGAGGGCCTGCACCATCGCCTGCTCGGGCACCTCGAACTTCTGCTCCCGCGCGCGGGTGAGGAAATCGGTCACATAGGCATCGAGCCAGAGATCGCCGGAGCCGGGGCTCCAGAGGCCGAAGGAGCCGGAGGAGGACTGGTAGGAGAGCACGCGATAGATCGCCTCCTGCACCCGCTGCTTCACGCCTTCGTCGTCGGCAAGCCCCGATTGCTTCGCGAGTTCGCTGAGGTAGAGAAGCGGCATGGCGCGGCTCGTCGTCTGTTCGGCGCAGCCATAGGGATAGCGGTCGAGCGTCATCAACAGCGCCGGGATGTCGAAGGCGGCCGAACGCGTGACGTTGAGACTGACGGAAGCGCCCTGCAGGACGCTATCGGCGAGCAGTTGGTCATCGACCGTCAGGCTCGTGCCGGCGGCGATGCTGACGACCTGGCGCGCGGTGACCGGAAGCGCCGCCGGGCGCACCGGAATGTCCAGCGTCTGTTCGAGGGACCGGCCGCCAGCGCTGGCGAGCGTCACGGTCACGAGGCCGCTGCCCGGATACTGGCCGACGAGCGGCAGCGTCAGGGCGGACTTGCCGCCGGCTTCGAGATGCATGGTTTCCGTGCCCGTCTGTTCGAGGGTGAGCGCGCCGTTGGTCGTCACCTGCAACCGGTAGTCACCGGCCGGCCCGTCCGTGTTGGCGACATCGAGCCTGAGGTCCGCCCGGTCGCCGGGTGCAAGGAACTTCGGCATGCTCGCGGTCACGACGACCGGATCGCGGATGACCACGTCCTTCGCGGCGTGACCGACGCCGGACCGCGTCCAGGCGACCGCCATGACGCGCGCCGTTCCGTTGAACTGCGGAATGTCGAAACTGACCTTCGCCTCGCCGTCGGCATCGAGCTTCACCGGACCGGAGAAGAAGGCGACCAGCCTTTCCGTCGGCGGGTTGCCCTGCAGGGGCATCTGCCCGCCGTCGCCGCCGGTGCGCAGCCGCCCCGTGGCCCCGAGCGAGCCGTCGATCAGCCGGCCGTAAAGATCGCGGATCTCGAGGCCGAGCCGCCGCTGGCCGAAATACCAGCCGTCCGGGTCGGGCGCCTCGTAACGGGTGAGGTTGAGGATGCCGACATCGACGGCGGCGATGGTGACATAGGCGTCTTCGTTGGCGCCGGCGCCCCGCACTTTCAGGTTGATGTCGAGCGGCTGGCGCGGCTGCGTCTTCTCCGGCGTGTCGAGCGTCACCGCGAGCTTGCGCTCCGCCGGGTCGACGGCGAGCCATTTGACGCCGATCGCCCGCATCGGCATGCGGCTCTGCTCCGCATCGCCCGGCCGGTAGAGCGTCGCGGTGACGTAGGCGCCGGCACCCCAGTCGGCGGTGACCGGCAGGTCGATCTCGCCGCCGCCTTCATCGATGCTTGCGGTCGTCGTCGTGATCAGGTTCTCCGTGCCGACGGTCACCAGGAGTTCGCCGGCAAAGCGCGGCGACACCTTGAGCTTCGCGGTCTCGCCGACCGCGTAGTTCTCCTTGTCGAGAGCGATCTCGAGCCCGTCCGGCGTTTCCGTCGAGGTGGCCTCGACATACCAGCCGGCGTCGAACTCGACGCTGGAGGCCGGGCCATCCACCGCCGACGTCTCGACCTCCAGCCGGTAGCGGCCCCAGCCGACCGGCACGGCGATCTCCGCTCCGTCCTGCGTCACGTCCACCTTGCCGTTCGCCACCTGTTTCGTGGAGATGACCGGCTCGTATTTCCAGGCGGTTCCGTCACGGTACCACTGATAGTTCCGCTCGACGCTGATGAGCTTCCAGGTGAGGCCGGGGAGCGCGACCTTTGCCCCGTCCGCATCGACGGCGATCACATGGAATTTGCCTACGGCGTTTTCGGCGAGGTCGCCGGAGAACTCCGGCTTGATCCCGATCATCGGTCCTTCCGGCCTGACGGGGAGCGTCAGGCTGCGCTCGACCGCCCGGCCACCGGACTCGCGCATGCGGACCGTCACATTGGCGTTGAGGAGCTGCGTCGTTGCCGGGACCTCGGTGAGGTCGACGTCGAAAACGGACTTGCCGTTCTCGTCGAGCGGCGTGAGCGCTTCGAGCGGCAGGCGGGTGTCCTCGCTCGCCTCCTCGTCGGCAAGGCCGAAGAAATAGCCCTTGAAGGCCTCGGCCTCGCGCGTCGGCTTGACGGAAACCTCGCCCTCGAGCGTCAGGCCCGCGGCCGGGGCGCCATAGAGGAAGCGGCCGTCGACGGCGACCTCTATCGGCGTTCCGACCTCGATCGCCTTGGCCGCGCTGGTCAATTCGAACTCGGTGCGGTCGGGGACGAAATCATCGACCAGGAACTGCTTCTCGCTGATCGCAGTCCCCTTCGGGTCCGTGAAGATCTGCATCGTCCAGGTGCCGCGCATGGCGTTCTCCGGGACCGGCAGATCGAGCGTGTGGCCGCCGAGCCTGCCGCCACTGCTGACGAGACGCCGGTCTTCGACGCCGTCGGGGCGCAGGAAGACGAAGGTGAGCGGCAGGTTTTCGATCGCCTGACCGCTGACGTCGCGGCTGAGTGCCGCCGCATGCACGGTTTCGCCGGCGCGGTAGATGCCGCGCTCGGTCCAGGCGAAGACGTCGATCGCGCCCGGTGCGGGGCGGCCGGTGACGCCGCGGTCGGAGAGGTCGAAGCCGGCGCGCGTCATGTCGAGGAAGACGTAGTCGTCTTCGCCCTTCCGCGCGGTGATGACGGAGGGCGTCATGCTGGCCGTGCCGCGGATCAGCCCGGCGGCGAAGGTCGCCCGGCCTTCCGCGTCGGTCGTCGCGGTGCCGAGCACCTCGTTGTTCCGGGCAACCAGCTGCAGCTCCACCTCCGCAAGCGGCTTTGCGCTCGCGAGCGAGCGGGCAAAGACGGTGAGCCCGTCCGTTCCGGCATAGGTCGAGATGCCGACATCGGAGACGACGAACCATTGGGTGGCCCGCGCATCCCAGTCCTGGGTGACACCCGTGCCCGTGCTCGCCGTCAGCACGTAGACGCCCGGCTTGCGCTTGGGCAGAACCTCGTCAACCGGGAAGCTCGTCACCACTTCCTTGTTGATTTCGGTATCGATGTCGATGCTGCCCTGCCAGACGAGCTCGCCGCTCTGGTCCCGGATGAGCTCTTCGTTGTAACCGTCGATCTGGGTCAGGAACTGCGAATTGGTGAGAAGCGACGGAATGTTGCGGTCGCCGATGCGGTAGAGCTTGAGATTGGCGCTCTCGGTATTGACCGAGACGATCGGGATGCCGCGGCGCGCCGTCGATGGCAGGACGAAGCTGTCGCCGGTGAAGCGTACCATCGGCGCGCGATCCTTGACGTAGATGTCGAGGCTCACCGGCGTTTCGATGACTTCGTCGACCGAGGAAGGCAGGCCCTGCCGCAGGACTAGCTTGTATCGGTCACCGTGCGACAGGCCTTCGACGCAGATTTCGCTGCCCTTGGCTTCGACCGCCTTCGGCGCGGTGCCGTCGAGCGTCACGAACGAGGCATAATCCGGACCGTTCTTCAGAAGTTGTTCGGAGAATTGCACGCAGGCGCGCGGGCTCGCGCTGTCGGCATCGATCGTGTGGCCGGTGACGCGGAAGCCCTGCCGGGATTTCAGATCGAGATAGGCGGTTTCGACCGTCTTGGCCTGCACGAGGTCGAGGCTTGCCTTGTAGGCGCTGAGCGCGGCGCGGTAGTTCTGAAGGTTTTCGAGCGCGCGAGCGAGAACGCCAAGCGCATGCGCCCGGCTTTGGGTCGTCCGCGTCAGCTGATAGCCATTGAGGGCGGCAAGGGCAGCCTCGCTTGCCACGTCCGCACCGTTGCTGAAGCGGTTGGCCGTTTCGGCGGTCTCCAGCCAGAGCGCGCCGTCGTCGGGCGTAATCGCCAGCGCGCCGCGGTAGGCCTTCAGCGCTTGGACGAAGTTCCCTGAGGATGTTTCCCTGCGGGCGGTTTCGATCAATCCACCGACGCCGAACCCGAGCTGGTCGTCGGCCAATGCGAGGTTCGCCTTGACGTCGCGGGCCTGCTGCAGGAGGTCGTCCGAGACGAAGGAGAGGCTAGGCGGGGCGCCGATGTCGGGCTCGCCCGTCGCCGTCTCGACGATCTTGCCGGCAATCGCCCCCTTGAAGCTGTTCAACTGATTGAAGTCGGATTTCAGGAAGCACCACTTCACCTTTGGATTGTAGGTGAAGGCCCGGCAGGATCGATCGGCAACGCAGGCGTTCTGGCACTGATCGAGCGAGACGTTCTGCTCAGTGCGGAGGTCGAAGCCGAAATAGTCGGCATCGCGCGTGACCTCGATCCTGCGGTCGGTTTCAGCCGCCGCGGCGGGCGTTCCAAGGGAAACGAGCGTGAGAAGAAGGGTCGAAAGGCCGAAAGACGCGCGCATAGACATGAAGTCCTCCCCAACGCTGCCCGTTTCGAATGAGCATCACTCTTTCAACCTTCCTCCGGCGTTGTCAACCGAGCAGCGAGGAGGAGGGAATAGCCCGCCGACCGATCGGTGCTGCAACCGGAGGCACTCGTTCGAAGGCTTAGGCGAGTATCGGCGTGAAGGCGCTCATCGCGCCGCTATAGGGCTTGGCGAGCGGCGAGGCGTAGGAGCCGCGCTTGCTGGTTTTTAGTCCCTGCGCCACCAGCGCCTCGGCCTGCTTGACGGCGGCCGATACGCCGTCGATGACCGGCACGCCATATTCGCGCTGGAGCGACTGGGCGAGGTCGGCCATGCCGGCACAGCCGAGAACGATCGCCTCGGCGCCGTCCTGATCGAGGGCGAGTTCGATCTGGCGTTTCAGCTTGAAGAGCGCCGCGGACGCCTTGTGCTCCAGTTCGAGCACCGGAACGTCGGCGGCGCGGACCTTCGCCCGTTCGCCCGCGCCGTAACGGCGCACTAGGTTCTCGATGAGCACGCGGGAGCGCTCGAGAGTTGTGACGACGGTGAAGCGCTCGGCGAGCAGCGCGGCCGTCATCACGGCAGACTGGCAAAGGCCGAGCACGGGAATGGCGGCAAGTGTGCGGGCTGCCTCCAGCCCGGTGTCGTCGAAACAGGCGATGATCGCGGCATCAGCCCCGGCCGCCTGACCATCACGGATTTCCATAAGCAGGCCGGGCACGGCGATCGCCCCGTCATAGTGCCCCTCGATCGAGGCCGGTCCGCCCTTCGACGTGGCGGCGGTGATTTCTGTGCCGTGCCCGGCCGCCCCGCGCGCCGCTGCCGCTGCCTTCTCGGTCATCGAGACGGTTGTATTCGGATTGACGATCAGAATGCGCATGGATGTCAGCTTATTCTTGCCTGCCGGCGCCTGAGTACCAGGATGACGGCGAGTGCGATGAGAATGATTGTGAAGGAGAAGAGCGTCGTGACGGTGCCCAGCGCATAGAGCACCGGCGTCGTCACATTGGTGGTCATCGCATAGATTTCGAGCGGCAGCGTATTGTAGGTGCCGGACGTCATCAGCGTGCGGGCGAACTCGTCATAGGAGAGGGTGAAGCCGAAGAGGCCGACGCCGACGAGGCTCGGAGCGATCATCGGCAGCACGACATAGCGGAACGTCTGCCAGGACGAGGCGTCGAGATCGCGCGCGGCCTCCTCATAGGCAGGCGAGAAGCGGTTGAAGACCGCGAACATGATCAGTACCCCGAAGGGCAGCGTCCAGGTTAGGTGCGCGCCGAACCCCGAGGAATACCAGGCGGGCTTGAGCCCGAACTGCTGGAAGACGACGCCGATGCCGAGCGAGATGATGATCGAAGGCACGACGAGGCTCGCGACGGTCATGTAGAACAGCGCTGTCGAGCCGCGGAAACGGTGGCGGAAGGCAAGCCCGGCAAGGAGCGCCACGACCACGTTCACCACCATGACCATCAGTCCGAGCATGAAGGAGCGGCGGAACGAGGCGCCGAAATCGCCGACCGCCTGCTTCTCGAAGAGATTGTAGAACCAGCGCAGCGAAACCCCGTTCATGGGGAAAGTTAGGCCGCCATCCGGCCCTTGGAAGGAGAGGATCAGGACGGCCGAGAGCGGTCCATAGAGGAACAGGACGAAGAGCGCGAAGAAGGCGGCAAGTACGTAGAATTCCTTGGATCGTGCTTCGCGATTCATGTCAGAGCTCCTTGCGGATATCGACGACCCTCAGGATCGCCGCGACCATCAGAAGGACCACGACCAAGAGCACGACCGCGTTGGCGGCGGCTGCCGGATACTGCAGCAAGGACATCTGGTTCTTCATCATCAGCGCGACGGATGCGCTTTGGCCGCCGGACATGACCTGAACTGTCGAAAAATCGGCCATGACCAGCGTCACGACGAAGATCGAGCCGATCGCCATGCCCGGTTTTGCGAGTGGCAGGATCACGTTCCAGAGGATTTGCGAGCCGCTTGCGCCGCAGTCACGCGCGGCCTCGATCAGCGAACGGTCGATGCGCATCAGCGTGTTGAAGATCGGCGTCACCATGAAGAGCGTATTGAGATGCACTAGGGCGAGGACCACGGCAAAATCGGAATAGAGCAGCCATTCGATCGGTTCGGGAATGACGCCGAGCTTGATCAAAGCCGAATTAACGAGGCCGTTGCGTCCGAGAACGGGGATCCAGGAGATCATCCGGATGATGTTCGACGTGAGGAACGGCACGGTGCAGACGAGGAACAGCACCATCTGCATCGTGGTCGTGCGGATATGGAAGGCGAGGAAATAGGCGACCCAGAAGCCGATCACGAGCGTCAGCGCCCAGGTAAGGACGGTGAACTTCAGCGTGTTGAGATAGGTCTTCCAGGTCACCCAGGAGCCGAGCGTGTCAGTATAGTTCATCGTCAGGAAATCGGGGTAGAGGCCCGCGAAGTCGTAGTCCCAGAAGCTGACGACGACGATGGTCAGGATCGGCAGGATGAAGAAGAAGCCGAGGATTAGGAGAAGGGGAGTGGCCTGGAGATAGGATATGGCGGCAACTGGCCATCCAAGGCTGCGGCTTCGCGTTCGTCCGCTCGTCTCATTTGGTTCTGTTGAAGCAACCGTTGCCATCTGCCATTCTTCCAGACATTGCAGAAATCTCTATGGAGGAGAAGTCGAAGACCCCTCCCCAACCCTCCCCACAAGGGGGAGGGAGCTTTCGTGCCGCGCCCTCGCCGGACTCCCTCCCCCTTGTGGGGAGGGTTGGGGAGGGGAATGCGATGGTGCAGCCTAAGCCGCGATGAACTCGTTCCAGCGGCGTACCATATAGCGGTCTTCGTCCATCACGGAGTTCCAGCAGGCGACCTTGCCCATGCGTTCCTCGAAGGAGCCGCCGTCGCGCACGGCGCCGGCCTTTTCCATAACCTTGCCTTCCGGCGAGAGGATGTCGCCCTTGGCGGGCTTGCCTTCGACCCAGAAGCCCCATTCGTCCTCGGACATGTGGGCCTTCGCGGTTTCCATGGCTGCAGAGTAGTAGCCCTGACGGTTGAGGTAGGCGCCGACCCAGCCGGAGAGATACCAGTTGATATATTCATAAGCCGCGTCGAGCTGCGCGCCCTGGAGATGAGCGGCAAGGCCGAGACCACCGCCCCAGGCGCGGTAACCTTCCTTCAGCGGCTGGTACTTGCAGGCGATGCCTTTCGAGCGGACGGCAGCGACGGCCGGCGACCACATGGATTGGATGACGACCTCGCCCGAGGCCATGAGGTTGACGCTCTCGTCGAAGGACTTCCAGAAGGCACGGAACTGGCCGTCCTGCTTGGCCTTGATGAGGAAATCGATCGTCTGGTCGATCTCGTCCTTGGTCATGTTGCCCTTGTCGGCATATTTGATGTTGCCCATGGCCTCCATGATCATCGCGGCGTCCATGATGCCAATCGACGGAATGTTGAGGATCGCCGTCTTGCCCTTGAAGGCCGGGTCCATGATGTCGGCCCAAGTGGTGATCTCGCGGCCGACGAGATCCGGGCGGATGCCCAGCGTATCGGCATTGTAGATGGTCGGGATCAGCGTCATCCACTGCGTCGGCTCCTTGGCGAAGGTCTTGGAGTCCTGTGCATCCACGAAACCGACCGTGTGCGGCGCCGTCCCTTGCGCGACCACGCTATCCGGCTTCAGCTTGCCATTAATGAAGAGCGGCACGATCTTGTCGTAATACTTGATCTTCGAAACATCCATCGGCTGCATGACGCCCGTCGGGAAGACCTTCTTGGCGATCCAGTATTCGATGTCGGCGATGTCGTAGGAGTCCGGCTGGGTGACAGCGCGCTGTGCAGCCGCGTCGGAATCGGTCGCGGTCATCTCCAGCGTGATGCCGAGGTCTTCCTTGCACTTCTCCGCGATCGCATTGATGTTCGAGACGCCGGTGCCGAACTGGCGGAGTGTGATCGGGTTCTGCGCCCAGATGGTCGGGAAGCCAGTGATCGCGCCCGAACCGGCAATGGCGCCGACGGCGGCCGCCCCGGTCTTCAGCAACGAACGCCGCGAGATGCCCTTTCCGGGCGTGGCAGTCTTTGTTTCAGTGGTCATGCTTTCGTTCCCCTTTTGGTGGTGCTTGATCTATTTATTCTTGAACAGACCGGCGGTTAGCCGCTTTTTTCAACCCGCTTCAGGCGGACATGCGGCCGAGAGGGATGACATCCTCCAAGGCCCAACTGAGCGATACTGCGTCGCCGGTCGACACGGGTTTCTTGAAGTATTCGGCGTCGGAGACGAGGACGGTGAAGTCGTCGCTGCCGGCTCCGATCACGGTGATCTTCACGGAGGCGCCGCGATATTCGACATTCGAAACGACGCCCTCAAAGCCGAGCGATTTCTCCGAAGCGGGCCCAAGCCGCACACGATCTGAACGGATGCCGATATCGATGGGCTTCCCAACCTCCTGCGCGATATCGCGAACCGCGAACGTCTGGCCTTCCGGCACAGCCAGTGTGACAACGCCATCCTCAATCGCGGTCACGCGGCCGGAAAGCACGTTGTGGTCGCCCATGAAACGGGCGACGAAGGCGGTCGCCGGCCTTTCGAAGACGGTGCGGGGCGCTGCCGCCTGTTCGATCCGGCCGTTGTTCATGATGACGACGGCGTCGGCGAGAGCCATCGCCTCTTCCTGGCTGTGCGTGACGTGCACGAAGGTGATGCCGAGCGTCTTCTGCAGTTTCTTGAGTTCCGCGCGCATGCGGATCTTCAGAAAGGGATCGAGCGCTGAGAGCGGCTCATCGAGGAGCAGCGCCTCCGGATCGGTGATGAGAGCGCGAGCGAGCGCCACGCGCTGCTGCTGGCCGCCGGAAAGCTGTGCTGGACGGCGCGTCGCATAGGCCTCCATCTGCATCAGCTTGAGCATTTCGAGCGCCTTGGCCCGGCGTTCTTGCTTTTCGACGCCCTTCATCTTCAGACTGAAGGCGACATTGTCGACAAGGTCGAGATGGGGAAAGAGCGCGTAGGACTGGAACATCATCGCGGTGCCGCGCTTTGCCGGCGGGAAGTCGGTCACGACGACGTTGCCGAGGCGGATATCGCCCGACGAGATGCTTTCATGTCCGGCGATCATGCGCAGCGTCGAAGTCTTGCCACAGCCCGAGGGACCGAGAAGGCAGCAATAGCTGCCGGCCGGGATCTTCAGGCTGATGGCGTGAACAGCAGTCGTGGCGCCATAGACCTTTGAAACGGAGGCGATATCGATTTCTGCTGCTTTGGACATGCCCGCTTTCTCCTTGCAGCGGACAAGAAGCATCAAGCATGCCAGTTTTGCTAAAAGGCTGATTTCGCGGCTAACTTCGTCGAACGAGCCGGTCCGTCGCGCCCGCAGCCGAAATTGCCTGCACATTTAATGGGCGTTTGTCAGCAAAGAATGCCTATTATCGTATACAATCTAGGCAGGAGTTGAGCACAATTAGTAGTTAACTTCGAGCGTGCCGCGCGCTAGAGTGTCGCTACTGTTCGGATTCCCAGCCTCATGACTTCAGCCAACTTCACCGCGGCGGAAAACGCCATCGACTTCGGCGCCCAGCAGATTCGCGACGCGTTGCGCGAGGCGATCGTTGAAAGACGTCTGGCGCCCGGGACGAAGCTTTCCGAAAATGACGTCGGCAGCCTGTTCAATGTCAGCCGCACGCTCGTGCGTGCCGCCCTTCAGGCCTTGGCATATGAAGGGCTCGTCAATGTCGAGAAGAACCGCGGCGCCTTCGTCGCCCATCCTTCCGTCGCCGAGGCGCAGCAGATCTTCGCGACGCGCCGGCTTATCGAACCCAGTGTGATCCGGGATGCGGCGCGTCACATCCAAAAGGCTGAGATCAAAGACTTGCGAGAGCTGCTGGCGCAAGAGGAGCGATTGACGAACCAGCGCGGCGCCACCGCTCGCCGGGCCGAGATCAAGGCGTCGGGCGATTTCCATCTGGCGATCGCCGCCATCACCGGCAATGCCATTCTGAAGCGGTTTATGGACGAACTCATCGCGCGTTCTTCCCTTGTGATCGCGCTCTACGGCCAGTCGGTGATCTCGAGCTGCGGCCACAACGAACATCAGGAAATCGTCGATGCACTGGAGAAAAAGGACGTCGAAAGCGCCTGCGCGCTGATGCTCAAGCATATCGATCACATCGAGGCGGATCTCGACTTGCGAACGACGAAGAAGGGCGGCGATCTCAGGGACGCCCTGCAGTTGTGATGGCGCGCGGTGCGCGGCCTGTTGATTGGCACTCTCTCGACCGTTGTGCCGGCGCATGCCTTGCGGGCGGAGCTCGATTTGTGATATTTCTCACAAAAATGTTGCGCCACGTTCGCAAGTCGCTGGTACGGTAAAACCATGGCCAATCGCAAGTCGACACGCATCATCGCATTGGCCGACGCGCTTTCGGCGCGACGGGTGCTGCATTTGAAAGAGGCGGCAGCGCTGCTCGGCGTATCGGAAATGACGATCCGACGCGACGTGGCCGACAATCCCGGTCTCTTTGGATACCTGGGCGGCCATATCGTTTCGGCCGCCGAGATCGAGGGCGATGCGCCCTACGAGCTTGCGCGCGCGGCCGACAGCCATGCCGCGGCCAAGCGGGAGGCCTGCGCCCATGCCGCGAGACACATCCGCCCCGATGAGACGATCTTCATCGATTGCGGCACGACGCTCGAATATCTCGTCGATCTGATACCGGAAAATTATTCAATTACCGCGGTATGTTACTCGTTGAACGCGGCCGAGCGGCTGACCCGCAGGCCGAATGTCCGGATCGTCATGCTCGGCGGCGTCTATCATCCGTCCTCGGCTTCCTTTTCCGGCGGCTCCGGGCTCGACACGCTGAACGAACTGGGGATCAACGTCGCGTTCCTCTCGGCGGCCGGCGTCGATCCGGCAAGGGGGGCGACCTGCGTCCATTTCCATGAGGTGCCGGTCAAGCAAAGGGTCATATCGCTCGCGCGCGAAAACCACCTGGTCGTTGACAAGAGCAAGATCGGCCGGCTGAAGGCGGCCTTTTTCGCGCCGCTGGATGCGTTCCGCTCGGTGATCACGGAGGACGGCGAGACCTCGCCCGTCGGCGATTTGATGCCGCTCTCCGGACGGATATGATAGTTTACTACGGAGCGCGCGCCTTTGCTTGACATAACCGGAGAAATGTTGAAATCCTAACATTGTTCGCGTCACAAAGTTAACAGCTTGTCGCGCCTTCCGGGCGCAGCGTCCAAGTCTCGCGATCCAAGGAGGAGAAAACGGTTGGCAGACCTTGCTGTGAAAAGCGCGACGGCGATGGCCGATGAGCCCGCCGGCGCGGGCCACAACTGGCCGCGCAACGACGGCCTCGACCTCGACCTTTCCTGGGTGCTCGACCAGCGCGTCAATCTCTCGGCCGCCGAGCGGCGGGTCGTCACGCTGCCGGGGCGGCGCACGGTCAAGAAGGATGCGCAGGCCGCCTGGCTGCTGAAGGCGGTCACCTGCATCGATCTCACCACGCTCAACGGCGACGACACGACGGAGCGCGTCAGGCGGCTTTGCGCCAAGGCACGCCAGCCGGTGCGCCAGGACATTCTCGACGCGCTCGGCATGGGCGATCGCGGCATCACCACCGGCGCGGTCTGCGTCTATCATCGTTTCGTCTCGACCGCGGCCGAGGCGCTGGAAGGTTCCGGCATTCCGGTCGCCGCGGTTTCGACCGGCTTTCCCGCCGGTCTCGTGCCGCATGAGGTCAAGCTCCGCGAAATCGAGGCTTCGGTCGCCGACGGGGCGCGGGAAATCGACATCGTCATCACCCGCGAGCATGTGCTGACCGGCAACTGGCAGGCGCTTTATGACGAGATGCGCGACTTCCGCGCCGCCTGCGGCGATGCCCATGTCAAGGCAATCCTCGCCACCGGCGACCTGAAGACGCTCCGCAACGTGGCGCGCGCCTCGCTCGTCTGCATGATGGCCGGCGCCGACTTCATCAAGACCTCGACCGGCAAGGAGGGGGTGAACGCGACGCTGCTCGTCACCCTGGTGATGCTCCGGATGATCCGCGCCTTCGAGGAGCGCACGGGCATCAAGGTCGGCTACAAGCCGGCTGGCGGCATTTCCGCCGCCAAGGACGTGCTCAACTATCAGTTGCTCATGAAGGAGGAGCTCGGGCGGGAGTGGCTGGAGCCCGACCTCTTCCGCATCGGTGCATCGAGCCTGCTCGCCGACATCGAGCGCCAGCTCGAACATCATGTCAGCGGTGCCTATTCCGCCCTCAACAGACACCCGATTGGATAATCCGATGAGCGTCGCCAAATTCTTCGACGAAATGTCCTATGGGCCCGCGCCCGAAGCCGACACGGAAGCGCGCCAGTGGCTCGCGCGGCACAAGGGCAGGTTCGGCCATTTCATCAACGGCGGCTTCGTCGATCCGGTCTCGGGCACGACCTTCGACACGTTCGAGCCGGCCACGGGGGCGCTGCTTGCGAAAGTCGCGATCGGCGGCCGCGAGGACGTGAACGCGGCCGTCACCGCGGCCCGCAAGGCACAGGATCCCTGGGCGAAATTGCCCGGCCACGCGCGAGCCCGCCATCTCTACGCGCTCGCCCGCCTGATCCAGCGTCATGCCCGCCTGATAGCGGTGGTGGAAGCGCTCGACAACGGCAAGCCGATCCGCGAGACACGCGACATCGATATCCCCCTTGCCGCCCGCCATTTCTACCATCACGCCGGCTGGGCGCAGTTGCAGGAGACGGAATTCGCCGATCAGGTGCCGGTCGGCGTCGTCGGCCAGGTCATTCCCTGGAATTTCCCGTTCCTGATGCTCGCCTGGAAGGTCGCGCCGGCGCTGGCGCTCGGAAACACCGTCATCCTGAAGCCGGCGGAATTCACGTCGCTGACCGCGTTGCTCTTTGCCGAACTTGCCGCTGCGGCAGGCCTTCCGCCGGGTGTTCTGAACATCGTGACGGGCGAGGGCGAGACGGGTGCGCTGATCGTCGAGCACGAGGACATCGACAAGATCGCCTTCACCGGCTCGACCGAGGTCGGTCGCCTGATCCGGGAGAAGACCGCCGGTTCGGGCAAGTCGCTGACCCTGGAGCTTGGCGGCAAGTCGCCTTTCATTGTCTTCGACGACGCCGATATCGACGGCGCTGTCGAGGGCGTCGTGGACGCGATCTGGTTCAATCAGGGTCAGGTCTGCTGCGCCGGGTCGCGCCTGCTGGTGCAGGAGGGCGTGGCGCCGCTCTTCCATGAACGCTTGGCGCGACGGATGGGAACGCTGCGCGTCGGCCATCCGCTCGACAAGGCAATCGACATGGCGGCAATCGTCGCGCCGGTGCAATTGCAGCGGATCGAGGGTCTCGTCGCAAAGGGCGTCGCCGAAGGCGCGTCGCTGCACCAGCCGAAGATCGAGCTGCCGAAAGGCGGCAGCTTCTATCCGCCGACGCTGCTGACCAACGTCCAGCCGACCTCCGTCGTTGCGACGGAGGAAATCTTCGGGCCTGTTGCCGTATCCATGACCTTCCGCACACCCGAAGAGGCGATCCAGCTTGCCAACCATAGCCGCTACGGCCTTGCCGCGAGCGTCTGGAGCGAGACGATCGGACTGGCGCTGCATGTGGCGGCGCGGCTTGCGGCCGGCGTCGTCTGGGTCAACGCCACCAATCTCTTCGATGCTTCGAGCGGCTTCGGGGGAAAGCGCGAATCCGGCTTCGGCCGCGAAGGCGGCAAGGAAGGCTGCTACGAATATCTGAAGCCGAAGGCCTGGACCGGCCGCAAGCTCCGCGCCGAACAGAGCCCGCCGGTCCTGAAGCCGGTTGCGGGCGATTTCGCCATTCCGGCGCTCGACCGCACCGCCAAGCTCTTCATCGGCGGCAAGCAGGCGCGGCCGGACGGCAACTATTCGCGGCCCGTGCTTTCGCCCAAGGGGAAGGCGATCGGCGAGGTCGGCGAGGGTAACCGCAAGGACATCCGAAACGCCGTCGCCGCCGCCGGTGCCGCCTCCGCCTGGTCGTCGGCCACGGCCCACAACCGCGCGCAGATCCTCTATTACATCGCCGAGAATCTGAGCGGCCGCGCCGCGGAATTCGCCGATCGCATCGCCGCGATGACCGGAGCAACGGCTGCGCATGCGAAAGCCGAGGTCGACGCCTCGATCACCCGCCTTTTCAGCTATGGCGCCTGGGCGGACAAATACGAGGGGGTCGTGCACCAGCCGCCGCTGCGCGGCGTCGCGCTCGCCATGCCGGAGCCGCAAGGGGTCGTCGGCGTCGTCTGCCCGCCGGAGGCGCCGCTGCTCGGGCTCGTCAGCCTCGTTGCGCCGCTCATCGCCATGGGTAACCGTGTGATTGCCGTCCCGAGCGAACCACATCCGCTGGCCGCCACCGATTTCTACTCGGTGCTCGAAACCTCCGACGTGCCGGCCGGCGTGATCAACATCGTCACCGGCTCGGTGATCGACCTCGCAAAGACGCTCGCTGCCCACAATGACGTCGACGCGGTCTGGGCCTTCGGCTCGGCGGAACTCTCGACGCTGGTCGAAAAGCTGTCGGTCGGCAATCTGAAGCGCACCTTTGTCGACTATGGCAAGGCGATCGACTGGATGGATCGTTCGGCCGCCGAGGGGCTCGCGTTCCTGCGCCGGGCGGTCGACGTCAAGAACATCTGGATTCCCTATGGCGAGTAGGGGATCTCATTCTTGCGGCGGCGGGAACCGCCGGAAGCGTGGAGAAAGTCGCGCAACCTGTTGACGAGCGGTGCCGGAAACGGCCTGATGCGATCCGCGCTGCCGGGATATTGCCGGCGGTGGCTTGCAGGAGAACAGGAATGCTCAAGAACCTCGACCCGGCTCTGAACGCCGACGTGCTGCATGCGCTTCGGTCCATGGGCCACGCCGACACATTGGTGATTTCCGACACCAATTTCCCATCGGATTCGATTGCCCGGCAGACGACGCTCGGGAAATTGCTCCACATCGACAATGTCTCGGCCGCGCGGGCGATGAGGGCGATCCTTTCGGTGCTGCCCCTCGACACGCCGCTTCAACCTTCCGTGGGCCGGATGGAAGTCATGGGAGCCCCCGACGAAATCCCGCCGGTGCAGCGGGAGGTGCAGGCCGAGATCGACCGCGCCGAAGGCAAGCCCGCCCCCATGTACGGCATCGAGCGCTTCGCCTTTTACGAGGAAGCGAAGAAGGCCTATTGCGTCATCACCACGGGCGAGACGCGCTTCTACGGCTGCTTCCTCCTGACCAAGGGCGTCATCCCGCCGGAATCGGCCTGAGAGCGAACATTCCCTGCCTCGGGCGGGGTCGCAGGAGAGCGTACCTGCGGTCGTGGGAACCTTCCCCTATCAAGCGGCGTTTGTAGTCGCTGCCTGCGATTTTCGCGACTGCGGGCAATCCGCGGCCGCGGAAACGGAGGTGCAGCGATCTTCGGGAGGTTGTCGAGCGTTTCAACGGACACCTCTACGCGGTTCCGGCCCCGAGCCGAATTGAACCGCGGCGTCGACGCCCGCCGCCGTCCCGCTTGAGGAGGCAGCGCCATGACCTTGGGCAACAGTGAAACGTCGACCGCGGCTCAAGAAGTCGCGTCAACGCCGGAAATGGCGCGTGCCACCCGCAACCCCCGCAGCACGTTGCAGATTGCCGGCCATCCGATCCACCCGATGCTCATTCCGTTTCCGGTCGTCTTCGTGGTGACCGCGTTCTTCTGCGATCTCGCCTTCTGGCAGACCGGTTCGTCATCCTGGTCCGCCGCGGCGCTGTGGTTGCTGGGAGGAGCGCTGGTGTTCGGTGCATTGGCAGCACTCGCCGGTTTGACGGATTTCGTGGGCGAACCGCTCGTGCGGAGATTGACGGCCGCCTGGTACCACTTCATCGGCAATGCGGCGGCAATCGTGCTGACGGCGATCAACTTCTATCTGCGGTATGCGAACGGCGACCAGGCGGTGGTTCCGGAGGGACTGCTGATTTCCCTCGTCGTCGTCGGAATTTTCCTCTTCACCGGCTGGCAGGGCTGGGAGATGGTTTACCGCCACCGGGTCGGCGTCTCCGACGAGCCGTAGACCGGCTGAGCCGCGCCCTTCAATTGTTCAGGTGCGCCCGATCTGCTATCATTTTAGTTTCGGCTAATGCGGCTGGAGACGGCCGCCGGCGGATATAATGACAACGATGAACGCGATCCGGGAGAACGGCCATGAAACGGCTTCTGACGGTGGCGGCACTATTGGCAGCGAGCAGTCTGGTTGCAGGGCAGGGCAGGGCCGCCGACGACGCGGCACTGATCAAGAGCGCTGAATCCGCCGCGCCCGCTGGGGTAGGCAGCGGCGCTGCGATCCACGCTATCGACGAGAAGGGCAGCATGCGCACCTTGAGGGAGGGCACGAACGGCTTCTGGTGCATGCCGGACAATCCGGCAACGCCGGGCCCCGACCCGATGTGCGGAGATGCCAACGCGATGGAATGGGCGATGGCATGGATCCAGAAAAAGGAGCCGCCCAAGGGCAAGGTGGGCTTCATGTATATGCTGGCCGGCGGCACTGACGCCAGCAACACCGATCCTTACGCGACCAAACCCGAAGAGGGAAACAACTGGGTGGAGACCGGACCGCATGTCATGATCGTCAATGCGATGGACATGATGCAAGGCTATCCGACGGATCCCAAGCCCGATACGTCCCGGCCATATGTCATGTGGGCAGGCACGCCCTACGCCCACCTCATGATACCGGTGAAATAGCGATTGCGAAGCTCGCGGGCGCAGACGGCAGTTCGCGCCCGGAAGTTTGAGGTGACCGGCCTGATAGTGCCGGGTCAGCCAATGGCCTTCGCCATCACGTCGCCGGCGACAGGTCGCCAAACACGGTCGGGATCAGCTCCGACACGGTCGGATGTATATGCATCGCCCGGGTGATCGTCGTGTAAGGCCTCTTCGCATACATGACGTCGAGGATGCTCTGGATCGCTTCGTCGCCACCCGTTCCGAGGATCGAGGCGCCGAGGATTTCTTCGGTCACGGCATCGACGATCACTTTCATGAAGCCCTGCGTCTCGCCCTTCTCGACCGCGCGCCCGACACGCGTCATCGGACGGGTGCCGATCAGAAGCTTGCGGCCGATCTTGCGCGCCTCCGTTTCCGTCATGCCGGCGCGGCCGAGCGGGGGATCGACATAGAGCGCATAGGCCTGGATGCGGTCGCTCACCCGGCGCGGGTCGTTGTCGAGGAGATTGGCGGCAACGATCTCGAAGTCATTGTAGGAAGTGTGGGTGAAAGCGCCGCGGCCGTTGCAGTCGCCGAGTGCGAAGATATGCGGCGCGCTGGTGCGCAGGAAATCGTCGACCTCGATATAGCCGCGCCCATCGGTCTTCACGCCCGCCTTGTCGACCCCGAGATCGTCCGTATTGGGGCGCCGTCCGGTGGCAAGCAGCACGTCGGAACCGATCACCTCCGGCGCGCCCGAAGTGCAGTCGACACCGGCGGCGACACCGTCCTTGTGCCTGGCGAAGCGGATGCATTCGGCGCCGAGGCGAATGCGGATACCTTCGTTCTCGAGGATCGCGCGGATCGCATCGGAAACGTCGGGGTCCTCCCGTGCGATCAGGCGGTGGCCTTTTTCAATGACGGTCACCTCGGAGCCGAAGCGGCGGAACATCTGGGCGAACTCAAGCCCGACATAGCTTCCGCCGATGACCACGAGATGGCGTGGCAGATGGCCGAGCTCCATGATCGAACTGTTGGTGAGGAAGGGCACGTCGTTCACGCCCGGAAAATCGGGTATGGCGGCACGTCCGCCGACATTGAGGAAAACCTGCTCGCCGGAAATCAGATCGTCGCCGACCCGGATTTCGGTCGGGCTTTCGAAGCGCGCATGACCCTCGAAGACGGTGCAGTTCGTCATGCCCTTGAGCCAGGTCTCGACGCCTTTGCGGGCATCGAGGCGAACCTTTTCCTTGCGCGCCATGACGCGGGCGAAATCGACGGAAACGGGACCGGTCGTCATCCCGTATTCGTCGCCGCGCCGGGCCGTGTGAATGGCGTAGGCGCTTGCGACCATGGCCTTGGTCGGCATGCAGCCGGTATTGACGCAGGTGCCGCCGAAGAGCTTGCGTTCGATGAGTGCAACGGACTTGCCGACTTGCGTCAGGCGACCGGCGAGCGATGGTCCCGCCTGGCCGGCGCCGATGATGATCGCGTCGAAATGCCTGCTCATGATGACACCACCCAAAGCGCCAGCAGAATGGCGACGAGGTCTTCGAGAAGCGCGACCGGCAGGTCCTTGCCGATCATTGCGGCGAGACGCTTGCGCGCTTCATAGCCGCCGAGCGTGCCGATGACAGCGCCGACGGCCCCGGCGATTGCGCCGCCGACCGGCGAGCCTTGAGCGGTACCGATCACCGCCCCGCTAAAACCCCCGCTGACGATGCGTGCGCCGAACTGCTGCGGAACCTTGCGGCTCGGCGTACGCGGCAGTTGGTCGGTTACGTACTCGACGAGCGCCAGCAGGCCAAAAAAATACGGCGTGAAGCGGAAGCCCATGAAGGCCGCCCAGCTGTTGGCGACCGGCAACCAGCCGGCTGCGGCACCGATGCTCACGGCCGCCGGCGCGGTCATCGCCCGCAGACCCGCGACGACGCCGATCATGAGCGCAAGAATATAGGTCGACATCCTGTGCCCCCGAGCGGTTTCAAAGGACTGCACGCACGGCTGCTGGTCAAGTACGCGGGCTTTCAGCCGGCGGATCATGCACGCGTTGCAAAAAGAAACAGTGGCGGATCGATCGAACAAGGTCCGGCGGACCTCGACTGCGGCGGCGGAACCCGGGTGAAGAGTGACCGACTTCCAAGCCGATTGCAACCTGCAACGCCCGCGCGACCTCGGGCGCCGCCGGAGTTCAACCGATGGTTCCTATATGCGGTCCCGCTCTATTCTTTGCCGAACCCTGACATATATGGGATGGTCAGACCGGACGCAGCCGGGGAATCCGCGACCGGTCGTCGGACCATCGAGGGAGAACATCATGCGCCTGATGAAGACACTTATCGGTACCGCGCTCGCCTTTGCGCTCAGTTCCGCCGCGGCCATGGCGGACGTCGTCGTTTCCTCCAAGATCGATACGGAGGGCGGCGTCCTCGGCAACATCATTCTTGCGGTGCTGAACGCCAACGACATCAAGACCACGGATCGGGTTCAGCTCGGCGCCACCCCGGTCGTGCGCAAGGCGATCACCGCCGGCGAGATCGACATCTATCCGGAATATACCGGCAATGCCGCCTTCTTCTTCGAAAAGGCCGACGATCCGGCCTGGAAGGATGCCGCCAAGGCCTATGAACAGGCGAAGAAGCTCGATTACGACGCCAACAAGATCGTCTGGCTGACGCCGTCTCCCGCCAACAACACCTGGGCGATCGCGCTTCGCAAGGAGGTTGCCGAGAAGAACAACCTCATGACGCTCAGCGACTTCGGCAAATATGTCTCCGACGGCGGCGAAGTGGTGCTCGCGGCCTCGTCCGAGTTCGTCAATTCGGCTGCCGCCCTGCCGGCGTTCCAGACGGCCTATTCCTTCAAGCTGAAGCCGGAACAGCTCATCACGCTTTCGGGCGGTGATACTGCCGCGACGATTGCGGCTGCCGCAAACCAGACGAATGGCGCCAATGCGGCGATGGTCTACGGCACCGACGGCGGGATCGCGCCCTCCGGTCTCGTCGTTCTCGAGGACGACAAGAACGTCCAGCCGGTCTACCAGCCGGCGCCGATCATCCGCGAGGCGGTACTGAAGGAAAATCCGGAGATCGAGAGCCTCCTGAAGCCCGTGTTTGAAAAGCTCGATCTGGTGACGCTGCAGGAGCTCAACGGCCGCGTACAGGTCGGCGGGGAGCCGGCGAAGGCCGTGGCCGAGGATTTCCTCAAGAAGAACGGCTTCCTTAAATAGCTTGACGGGAGGAGAGGGCGCTGGTCCGATGGCGCCGGACCGCGCTTTCTCCCATCTTGCGTCGAACGGACGGCTCCATGGCGATCGGCACTATTGAGGAAAAGGAACGCTCGGGCCTCCGTCTCGACAAGCTCGGCATCATCATCGCCGCGCTCGCGGCTTACGGCGCTTTTCTTGCCCCGTTTGCCACCTTCAAGGCAAACCGCATCGTGCAGGGCGAGGCGAAGGCCATCTGGGAGGCCCTGCCGACGGCGCTCGGCTACGGGCTGCTCGCCCTCGTGTCACTGGCCGCGATCCTTGCGTTCGTGAAAAGTTCCGTGTCGGTGCGTGTCGCTGCGGCCCTCGCGACGCTCGTCGCGCTTTGTTTGCTGATCGGCATCGCCGCCGACAGCCTCACGCCGCCGGGCAGCAGCTATGCACGGGTTTCGCCGGCTTCCGGCTTCTGGCTGCTCGTCTTCGCCTTCGCGCTGCTCCTTGCGGACGCCTTGACGCGGCTGAACCCCGGGCCGGGCGTCCGGGTCCTCCTTCTCGTCGGCATCCTGGCGCTCCTCGGGGCAATGCTGGCCTCCGGCCACTGGGACGGGCTTTCGATCATGAGGGAATATGCGAGCCGGGCGGCCAGCTTCCGGGCGGAGGCCGGGCGGCATCTGACGCTCGCGCTCGGGTCCCTCGCCGCGGCGGCCGCCATCGGCTTGCCGCTCGGCATACTATGCCATCGCGTCGACCGCCTGCGCGCCGGTGTGCTGGGCGTGCTCAACGCCATCCAGACGATCCCGTCGCTCGCACTTTTCGGTATTCTGATCGCACCGCTCGGCTGGATCGCCGCGCAGGTCCCCGGTGCGGCGGCGATCGGCATTCGCGGCATCGGCGTAGCTCCGGCCTTCGTCGCGCTTTTCCTTTATTCACTGCTGCCGATGGTGGCCAACACGGTGGTCGGGCTTGCCGGGGTCCCGCATGCCGCCAACGATGCGGCCCGGGGCCTCGGCATGACCGATCGGCAGCGGCTTGTCGCCATCGAGTTTCCGCTGGCCTTTCCGGTGATCCTCGCGGGCATTCGCATCGTGCTCGTCCAGAACATCGGGCTCGCCACCATTGCCGCCCTCATCGGTGGCGGCGGCTTCGGCGTCTTCGTCTTCCAGGGTATAGGCCAGACGGCGATGGATCTCGTGCTTCTCGGAGCGGTGCCGACCGTCGTCCTCGCTTTCGTCGCCGCCATCGTGCTCGATGCGCTTGTCGAGGCGACCCGTGGCCGGGGCAAGGTTCAATGATCGAATTCGACCAGATCACCAAACACTACGGCGATACGGAAGTGGTCAGCGACGTCTCGCTCACCGTCGAGCCGCACACGATCACCGTCGTCGTCGGCACCTCCGGTTCCGGCAAGACGACGCTGATCAGGATGGTAAACCGCCTGGTCGAGCCGACATCCGGCGTCATCAGGATCGATGGCGAGGACAACCGCTCGATACCGGCCTTCGAACTGCGCCGCCGCATCGGCTATGCGATCCAGGGTCACGGGCTTTTTCCCCACCGCACCGTCGCGCAGAACATCGCCACCGTCCCGATCCTGCTTGGCTGGGGGAAGGCGCGGGTCAAGGCCAAGGTCGAGGAACTGCTGACGCTCTTCCAGCTCGATCCGTCTTTCTTCGCAGAGCGCTATCCGCATGAGCTTTCCGGGGGGCAGCAACAGCGGGTCGGGGTCGCCCGGGCACTTGCGGCGGAACCGAACCTGCTCCTGATGGACGAGCCTTTCGGAGCGCTCGATCCCATCATCCGCGCCAAGGCTCAGGACGACCTCCTGGCGATCCAGAAACATTTCGGCACCACGATCATCCTGGTGACCCACGACATGGAAGAGGCGTTCCACCTCGCCGACCGGATCGCCGTGATGGACAAGGGCGAGGTGCTGCAATATGCGAACCCGGCCGAAATGCTGGTGCGGCCGGCCACCCCTTTCGTGGAGGCCTTGATCGGCGCCAGCGAGAGGCCCTTTCGATTGCTGGCGATCGAAAGGGCCGGGGATGCGGTCGAGCCGGGAGCGGCCGAAGGTACGCCGATCCCGGCAAGCCTCAGCCAGCGCGACGCGCTTTCGCAACTGCTGTGGTCCGGCCGGCCGGCGCTGCCCGTCGCCGCGGCCGACGGCGCGATCCTCGGCAAGGTCAGCCTCGAAGGCCTGGTGAAGCGCGCTGCGAGGCCGCGCTGATGCCATCGCTCGCCACTCTCCTTCGACTGGCGGCGCTTCTCGTCCTGCTGGCGTTCTTCCTGCAGCCAGCCTGGTTCGAGCCGCTCTTGAGGCCGCTGGTGCAGGCGAACGCGCCGGCGATCTACGACCGCGGCAATCTGTTCTGGCTGACGATGCTGCACCTTCGCACCGTCTTCGTCGCCACGCTCGCCGCGGCGCTCGTCGCCGTTTCGCTCGCCATCCTCGTCACGCGCGAGGCCGGCGCCGAGTTCCTGCCGCTGTCGCGCAGCCTCGTCAATATCGGCCAGACCTTCCCGCCGGTAGCGGTGCTCGCGCTTGCCGTCCCGATCTTCGGCTTCGGCGAGAAGCCGACGCTGATCGCGCTCTTCCTCTACGGCCTGCTGCCGATCTTCGAGAATGCGCTGACGGGGCTCACGACCCTGCCGCCGGCGGTGATGGAGGCCGCGCGCGGCGCGGGGATGACCGAACGCCAGCGACTCTTCAAGATCGAGCTGCCGTTGGCGCTGCCGGTCATCCTCACCGGCATCCGCCTTTCCGTCGTCATCAGCCTCGCCACCGCGACGATCGGTTCGACGGTGGCGGCGAGAACGCTCGGCGAGGTGATCATCGCCGGGCTGCAGTCGAACAATCTCGCCTTCGTGCTCCAGGGCGGCCTCATCGTCGCCGTCCTCGCCGTTCTCATCCATGACGCGCTCCAAGGCCTGGAGCGGGCCCTCGCCGGCCGCGCGCATGTCTGAGAGCGTGTTCAGCGCTCTTGAGTTCAGCCGCTTGAACGACGGAGACGACAGAAATACCGAAGTGCGTCAAGACTTCGTGCGCCGTCGTTGGTGGAGGAAACTCCATCTGGTACCTAAGCCAACCGCCGGCTAAGGAACGACTCCTCCTTACAAAGAACGTCCTGCGGTTCTTCGAACACGACCATGTCGTGCCCAGGTTCAACAATAGAACATACCCATCAGGCTTGAAGGTGAACTCGTACCCAGCGACATGGCCATCTGGAGAGACAATGTCGCTAACGCTCGCGAGCGTCCTTCCAATCAAGCGGCACCAAGGGGTGTGATCTGCGAGATTCACCACCAGTTCTTTGCCATACTCACCCAAGTTGACGTCCGACAATTCTGACGTATCCCACGTCAGGGTTTCGCCGTCCCTGTGGCAAAAGAAGGTAATTCCCTCCGTTCCGCTGAACCGGAGCCGCACAGCCTGAGGACGCGCAAAATCGAGACTTTCCCGATGTGCGAATATTTTGCCATCGACACGCGCTAAGGTCGAATTCAACGCGTTTTTTGCCCACACCGCCAACTCTCCGGTCATAGGTCCCTCGCGCCCTTTGCACAGAGGGCTTGCTGATGCCATTTTTCATTATCGTCACGAAAGTGCCGGGCAGTTTTCGTCGCGGTAACTTTGTCGCCCCCGGGGCGCGCTTTGCACGAGTAGATTGTGCCCGCTACCAGAGTCAATGGAGCTTTAGCGGGCTCGTTTCTGTTGCCAGGCACAAAAAGTCGGCCGTGTTAGGTGCACACGTGGACCCAAGGAACCGGCCACGACGCAAAAGATATTCTGATTCAGCAAGACGGTTCGCTTCGCGTGCTCACAGCGCTGCCGTCGCCGTTCGGTCGCGTGACGCAAGGGCCATGAAAATGAATTTCACATTTTGCCGAAATATTCGGATTGCGGTTGACGCAGCGCGAATTCTATCTCAGTCTACGAAAATAAATTACGCCAAAAAGGCAAGGGGACAGCGAGAGCATGAGAGTCGGGATAATCGGACTCGGATTCCGCCTGGGCTATCTGGGATATGTCTTCAAGGCGATCGATGAGGGTTTCGAGGTCGCGGGCTATGTCGACCCGGCGCCGGCCGGTCTTTCGACGCTCGCGGACAAGGGCATCTCCGCCGGCAAAGCCTATGCCTCGCCCCAGGAACTGATTGCCAACGAGAAGCTCGATCTCCTGATGATCGGCTCGCCGAACCACATGCATCTCGACCATATCCGCATCGGTCTCGAGGCGGGGCTGAAGGTTTTTTGCGAGAAGCCCATCGTCAGCACCATCGAGCAGAGCCTGGAGCTCGCGGCGCTGCTCGCGAAACATGGCCACGACCGGCTGATGGTCGGCCTCGTGCTGCGCTACGCACCGATGTATCGCGACCTTCGTGCCGCCCAGGCGGCGGGGACGCTCGGCGAGATCGTTTCGATCGAGGCGGCCGAGCACATCGAACCCTATCACGGTGCCTTCTTCATGCGCGACTGGCGCCGCTACGGGCGCTACGCCGGCAGCTTCATGCTCGAGAAATGCTGCCATGACCTCGACCTCTACAACGGCGTCGTCGGCGCGAGGCCCGAGCGGGTGGCGAGCTTCGGCGGCCGCAAGAGTTTCACCCCGGCCAATGATCCGGCCCGCGAGGGCATCAACGACCTGGAGCTTTTCCACCGCAAGCCGAGCGGCTGGAATGCCACGGACAAGGTCTTCGACAGCGACGGCGACATCATCGACTACCAGGTCGCGCTCATCGAATACGCCAACGGCGTCGCCATGAACTTCCACACCAATCTCAACGTGCCGGACCAGTTCCGCCGCTTCTGCGTGATCGGTTCGCGCGGCATGGCGGAGGGCGATTTCATCCGCGGTTACCTCGACGTGCACGAGGCGCTCTCGGGCAGGAGGGTCGTCGAGAAGCGCTACGTCAAGGAGACGGCGCTCTCGCAGCATTACGGCGCCGATGAACAGATGGCGGCGGAGATCATTGCCCACGTGAGGGATGGCGGTCCGCTGCCGGTCTCGCCGCTCGATGCGCTGGAGGCCGGCATCCTGGCGCTCTCCATGGACGAGGCGCGGACGAAGAAGGCGGTCGTCGATCTCAGGCCGCTCTGGGATAGCTTCGACGAAGCATTGCACGCCCGGGCGGCCTGAGGGGGAGGGGCATGAGTGTTCGGCGCAGCACCGTCGTCTTCGCCTGGATCCTTCTCTTTCCAGCCGTTCTCTATGTGACGGTGATCGTCGCCTATCCGCTGGTCGATACGCTCATCCTCTCCTTCACCGATGCCTCGCTCAAGAAGACCACCAAATGGGTCGGCACGGCGAATTACGACAAGATCTTCAACGCCACCTTTGCCGAAGTCATCATCCGAACCTTCGTCTGGACCGCCTTTTCGGTGGCGATCAAGATGATCATCGGCACCTTCGGCGCCGTCATGCTCAACGCCGCCGTGCCCGGGCGGGCGCTCTTCCGCGTGCTCACCATGCCGCCCTGGATCGTGCCGATGGCGATCGGCATCTTCATGTGGGGCTGGATGTATAACGGCCAGTTCGGGATGATCTCCGGCATGCTCCAGAACTGGGGCCTCGTCGATGGCCCCGTCGCCTTCCTCGCCCACGGCTCCACCGCCTTCTGGGCGACGATCATCACCGACGTCTGGATCGGCGTGCCGATGGTGACGCTCTATATGCTCGCCTCCATGCAGGCGATCCCGCAGGACCTCTACGAGGCCGCCTGGACGGACGGGGCAGGGCGCTTCTACCGGTTCCGCCGCATCACCCTGCCGCTGCTCGTGCCGGCGATGATCACCATGTCGATGCTGTCGCTGATCGCCACCTTCAACTCCTTCGACATCATCTGGATCCTGACCCAGGGCGGCCCGAACGGCGACACGACGACGATGATCATCGACACCTACCGGACCGCGATCGGCTCGAAGAAATACGGCGAGGGCGCCGCCCGGGCCGTGCTCATCTGCATCTTCCTGTCGATCTTCTGCATCGTCTATTTCCGCGTCACCCATCGCCTCGCCTCCGGGGAAAGCCGATGAGCCAGCCCGCCATGATCAACCGCTATCGCTGGTACGAACTCGTCGGCATCTATGCGGGCATCTTCGTCTTCCTGGCCTTCATCCTTGCCCCCTTCGTCGAAGGCTTCTCGGTGTCGTTGAAACCGCTGGGGCTGCTGTTTTCCTCGCCCTACCGGTTCTGGCCGGAGAACGGCTCCTTCGAGGCCTACCGCACCATGTGGGTCAGCGTGCCGGGCTTTGCCCGCTATATCTTCAACTCCTTCTTCATCTCAACCATCGTCACGGCGGTGGTGCTGGTGCTGGTGGTGCCGTCGGCTTACGCCTTTGCCCGCTTCCAATTCCGCGGCAGCGGCGCGTTGCTGGCGGCCTTCCTGGCGGTCAACATGTTTTCCGGCGCCGTGCTTCTCATCCCGCTCTTCCGGCTGATGCGCAGCATGGGCGTGCTCAACACCTATTTCGCGATGATCGTGCCGGGCGTCGCCTTTCTCATCCCGTCGGCGATCTGGCTGCTGCGCACCTACATGATGCGCATCCCGCGCGAGCTCGACGAGGCCGCCTTCGTCGATGGCGCCAGCCATTTCTACACGCTGCGCCGGGTGATCCTGCCGATCGCCATGCCCGGCATCACCGTGGTCGCGATCACCACCTTCATCGGCTCCTATGCCCAGCAGTTCATCTTTGCGCTGACCTTCAACTCGAAGACCGAATACATGCCGCTGCCGATCGGGCTCTACGCCTATTTCGGCAGGCAGGAAGTGATCTGGAACGAACTGATGGCGGCAAGCTTCGTCGGCATCGCGCCGGCCGTCATTCTCATCTTCCTGATGCAACGCTATCTCGTCGCGGGCCTGACCGCCGGCGCCGTGAAACAGTAACCGCAACAACGAGCTTCACAAGCGAGGGGAATAACCATGACAAAGCATGCCTCATTGATTGCCGGGACTTTTGCGCTATTCGCCACGACCGCACTGCCGGCGCTCGCCGACACCGAAATCACCTTCCTCGCCTGCGGCGACAAGATGCAGCCGGCGCACGCCGAGTTCATCAAGAAATGGGAGGAAGCCAATCCGGGCTACAAGATCGCCTCGGAAGTGGTCGGCTGGGGCCAGTGCCAGGACAAGGTGACGACGCTTGCCGCCTCCGGCACGCCGGTGGCGCTCGCCTATGTCGGCTCGCGCACGCTCAAGGAATTTGCCGAGAACGAGCTGATCGTGCCGATCCCCTTCACGGACGAGGAGAAGAAATCCTATTATCCCTACATCATGGACACGGTGACGTCCGACGGCAAGCAATGGGGCGTGCCGGTCGCCTTCTCCACCAAGTCGCTCTATTGGAACAAGGCGCTGTTCAAGCAGGCCGGTCTCGACCCGGAAAAGCCGCCGCAGACCTGGGCGGAGGAGCTCGAATACGCCAGGATCATCAAGGAGAAGACCGGCATTCCGGGTTTCGGCGTGGTCGCCAAGACCTTCGACAACACGATGCACCAGTTCCTGCACTGGGTTTACACGAACAACGGTTCGGTGATCGACGCCGAAGGCAACATCACCCTCGACAGCAAGGAGAACCTCGAGGCGCTGACGGCGCTGAAGGACATCACGCCCTATGCCGAGGAGGGCCCGACCTCCTACGAGCAGAACGAGGTGCGTGCGATCTTCCTCGACGGCAAGCTCGGCATGATCCATGCGTCGGTCGGCGCGGTGAACCGCTTGAAGGAAACCAAGATCGAATGGGGCGTCGCGCCGCTGCCGCTCGGTCCGAGCGCCAAGGGTCCGGGCACGCTCCTGATCACCGACAGCCTTGCCGTCTTCAGCGGCACCGGCGTCGAGGAAAAGGCGATCGAGTTCGCCAAGTTCCTGACCAATCCGGAGAACCAGCCGATCTACGAGGCACAGGAAGGATTGACGCCGCTGCGTCCGGGCAAGGCCGTCGACGAGATGGTCGCCGCCAATCCCTATTGGAAGCCGTTCATCGACGGCATTTCCTTCGGCGGGCCGGAGCCGCTTTTCACCGACTACAAGGGCCTGCAGAATACCATGATCGAAATGGTCCAGTCGGTCGTCACCGGCAAGGCCGAGCCGGCCGACGCCTTGAAGAAGGCGGCCGCCGACCTCGAGCAGTATAAGTAAACCGATAGGGACCGCGAGCGGGACGGCTCGCGGTCCCCTCCTGTGTTGCCGGAGACAGTTCTTGGGACAGCTCAAACTCAGCAAGGTTCAGAAATTCTACGGCACCTACGAGGTGCTGAAGGGCATCGAGCTCGAGGTGCAGAACGGCGAGTTCGTCGTCTTCGTCGGCCCCTCCGGCTGCGGCAAGTCCACGCTTTTGCGGATGATCGCCGGCCTCGACGAGACGACGGCGGGCGACATCGTCATCGACGGCAAGCGCGTCAACGACCTGCCGCCGGTAAAGCGCGGCATCGCCATGGTCTTCCAGTCCTATGCGCTTTATCCGCATATGAGCGTATTCGAGAACATCGCTTTTCCGCTCAGGGTCGAGAAGATGCCTGAGGATAAGCTCAAGGCCAGGGTCGAGCATGCAGCACGCATCCTGCATCTCGACCAGCGCCTGCAGCAGAAACCGGGCATGCTGTCGGGCGGCCAGCGCCAGCGCGTGGCGATCGGCCGGGCGATCGTGCGCGAGCCCAAGATCTTCCTCTTCGACGAGCCGCTCTCGAACTTGGACGCGGCGCTGCGTGCCGACATGCGCATCGAGCTTGCGAAACTGCACCGGCAGTTGAAGGCGACGATGATCTACGTCACGCACGACCAAGTCGAGGCGATGACGATGGCGGACCGGATCGTCGTTCTGAATGCCGGTGAGATCGCCCAGACGGGAGCGCCGCTCGAACTCTACCACAAGCCGGCCAATGTCTTCGTCGCCGGCTTCATCGGCCATCCCAAGATGAATTTCCTTCCGGTCGTCTGCACCGGCGTGAACGATGCCGGGGTTGAGGTCGACTATCGCGGTCACACCGCACGCATTCCGGTCGTCCCGCGCGGCAGCATGGCCGGCCGCACGCTGACGCTCGGGGTCCGGCCCGAGCACGTCCAGACGGGCGCCGCCGACCTGACGCTGACGGTGACGCCCTCGGTGATCGAGCGCCTAGGCGCGCACACCGTTGCCTATGCTTCGCTTGGCGGTGAAGGCGAGAACTATTGCGCCATGCTGCCGGGGAATATCGCCATCCGCGCCGACCAGCAGGTCCTGACCGGCATCCGCGCCGGCGATTGCCACCTCTTCGACGAAAACGGCACCGCGTTCGAGCGTCGGGTGAAGATGACGGACCTCGACATGAGCCTGTTCGATCCGGCGGTGGCTTGATCATGGCTGCAACCATCCGGCTGCTCGGTCTCGGCGATCTCGACACCTTTCGTGCTATCCGGCTGGAATCGCTCAGGGCCGAACCCGATTCCTTTGCCAGCAGTGCCGAAGATTGGGAAAGCCTGCCGGAGGACGAATGGCGGCGGCGGATGCTCGACAATCCCGTCTTCGTGGCCCTTGATGACGAGGTCCCGGTCGGCCTCATGGGCCTGCTGCGCCAGCGGCCGAGCAAAATGGCGCACCGCGCGACGCTGGTCATGGTCTATGTACGCCGCGACTTGCGCGGCAGCGGCCTCGCCTCGCGTCTCCTGGACGCCGCCACGGATCATGCGCGAGAGATCGGCGTCCGGCAGCTGGAGCTTGCCGCAAGCGCGGAGAATGAGGCTGCGATCCGGTTCTATCAGCGGATGGGCTTTACCGAAATTGGCCGCATCCCGGGCGGCTGCATTCGTGACGGCCGGGAAGTCGACGATGTGCTGATGGCGAAGCGCATCGTCAATTGACTGGCGGACGCGCGATCGCCCCTCATCCGGCCTGCCGGCCACCTTCTCCCCGCAAGCGGGGCGAAGGAGAGTCGCGGCGCCGCTCGACTCCCTCTCCCCGCGTGCGGCCGCGTGCGGGGAGGGGGCGGAGCTCTTTAAACCATTGAGATTCTGCACGTCAGGGGCGATCCTCAAGCCCTCAGCGCTCCGCCCCATGCGGGTCGGCGACCATCGGCCAGATGTCGCGTCTTGCCCGCCGATAGGGCGTCCTCGCCGGGTCGTTGGGGTAGGGGGTTCCCGCCGAGCAATAGATGATCTCGGAGGCGATCTTCGAGAACGAAGCGAAGAAGTGGTTGGTGGATTTGATCACGAGGATCTTCTTCGACAGCGGGTCGATGCCCATGACCGAGAAAAGGCTGGGGTCGAAGCTCTGGGCGCGCGTCGTGTTCAGGATGATGTCGATGCCGCGGAACTTGATATGCGCGGCATCGCCGAAGGGGGCGAAGCTTTCTCCGAAGCGCATCTCGGCATTGCGCACGAGCCTGACGACCCTGACGATGCCGTCGATCGGCCGGCCGGTGTCGGGCGCCGACTTCGCGCCGAAGCGCAAGGGGATTTCCGCCCCTTCGCCGGCGGCCATGCAGATCTGTACGGCCATCGGGTCCCAGATGGTGCCGATCGCCGCATCGGTGGCGTTGTTGGCGAGCAGCTCTTCCAGCACCACGGTGGCATCGCCCGCCGTGCCGCCGCCCGGATTGTCCCACATGTCGGCGATCACCACCGGGCCTGCCGGCGCAGCGATCGCTTGCGCGACGGCCCGGCGCTCGTCGATTTCCGGCATGCGATAGGTGCCGCGTCCGGCGAAGAGCTCGAGTCCCAATTCGCGGGCGAGCGCCTCGCCTTTCTCGGCCTTGCCGTTGGTGACGACGAGCATCCTCGTGCCCATCTCCGGCACGTCGCCGGCCATGAAGCCGTGCACGACCGAGAGCGACAGCAGATCGGGGTCGTCCCGTTCCAGTCGCACGAGCTTGTCGACGAAGCTGCGCATCGGCTCGCGCGATGTCGGGAAGACGTCGATCATGCGGCAATCGAAAATCGACATCACCGGTGTGGCCCGACCCTCGAGCGTGTCGACCGCGATCCGCCAGAGGTCTTCGGCGCGATCGACGAAATCCGTATGCGGAAATTCCTTGAAGAAGACGAAGAAATCCGCTGCCGCGACTCTTTTCTCAGTGAGGTGGCTGTGCGGGTCGAGTTCGGCGCAGACGAGCACCTCCGGACCGACGATCTCGCGCACGCGCTGAAGCAGGTCGCCTTCGGTATCCTCGTATCCGTCCGCGACCATCGCCCCGTGCAGGCCGAGAACGACGGCATCGATGGGCAGCGCTGCGCGGAGTTGACCGAGAATCTCGTCACGCAGGTCTTCGTAGGTCTGCCGGTTGACGAGGCCGGCCGGGTCCGCCCAGGCGGCCGTGCCCTCGATCAGTTGCCAGCCCTTTTTCGCCGCCACGCGCCGGCCGACGGTGATCGGCGCGGTGCAGAGCGTCGGCGTTTGCGGATGCTTGCCGGGCGGCGCGTAGAGCGAGGCCTCGAAGGCGCGCCGGTCGATGCAGATCGGGGAGAAGGTGTTGGTTTCGGTCGCGAGCGCCGCGGTGAAGATGCGCAATGGCTTTCCCTTCACCTCAGTTCGACCCCATCGGGTTCGGGAGATAGCCGGTGAAGCCGCAGATCTTCCAGCGGCCTTCCTGCAAGCGGCAATAATAGACCGTCTGCCACTTCATGGCGACGAAAGTGCCGTCCGATTTCCTGAGGCCCCCGTCGAACTTCTTGCGGGCAAGCGCGCGCTCCCCATTGATTTCGATGTCCTCGAGCCTGGTGGTCTTGAAAATCGCCGCCCTTGGATCCTCGGCAAAGGACTCCCCGGCGAAGTCGCGCGCCTGGCGCAGCCACTCGTCACGATAGGCGGCGAGCGAGGGGAAGGCCAGCCGCCATTCATCCGGGCTTGTCTCCGCTCTTCCGTCGATGCCGATGAAGCCCTCTTCGATGAAATCGCCGGCCACCATCGACCAGTCGGCGGCCAGGAAGGCGTCGATATCCCGCGTCACCAGCATTTCCCAGATCGAGTGCCGGGCCGTGTCCGCTGCGGGAAAGGGATTGTGGAAGGGATCGCGCATGTGTCCGCCGGATTTAAATTCTTTTCATAAATCAGGATTTTCTCTGGCAAAATTCCGCGTTCTGTGGTGACTTGTCAACGGATAAAGAAAATAATTTGCAGAGAAGGCTCTCATGTCGATCAAACGCTATGGCGCCGAACAGGCTGGCGCGGGCGGAAAAGCACTGCCATTCGCGCGTGCCGTCGAGGCGGGCGGCTGGCTCCACGTCTCCGGACAGGTGGCGATGGAAAATGGCGAGGTCATCGACGGCAACATCGTGGTGCAGACGCACAAGGCGATCGGCAATGTTCTGGCCATTTTGAAGGAGGCCGGCTACGGTGTCGAGCACGTGGTAAGAGTTGGCGTCTGGCTGGACGATCCGCGCGATTTCTGGAGCTTCAACAGGATCTATCAGGAATATTTCGGAGCTCATCCACCGGCACGCGCCTGCGTGCAATCTTCCATGATGGTCGACTGCAAGGTGGAGATCGACTGCGTCGCCTACAAGCCGAAGGACGCCTGAGGGAAGAGGGGCGCCGTTCGATGGATATTTTCGCGACCTTGCAGGAGGAGAAGGGGCGGCTGTCCCCATCTGAAAGCCGCATCGCCGACATCCTGCTCAATGATTTCGAGTTCGCCGTCAATGCATCGATCATCGAGCTCGCGGCCAAGGCCGATGTCTCGCCGCCGACGGTCACGCGCTTCTGCCGGCGGCTCGGCTGCGAAAGCTTTTCCGACTTCAAGGTTCGACTGGCGCGCACGCCGTATATCGGCATGCGCTACCTGAAGCCCGAGCCGAAGAGCCAGGAGCCCGGCGACGTGGCGCAGGACATCATCACCAAGGCGCAGAACGCACTCTTTCTGCTTCACCGCTCGCTCGACCTCGCGGCGATCGAGCAGGCGGCCGACCGGCTGGCGCAGGCGGAAATGATCTACGCCTTCGGTTCCGGCGGCAATTCCTCGATGATCGCCGGGGAATTGCAGAACCGGCTGTTCCGCCTGGGGCTGCGCATCACCGCCAGTTCCGACCACAGCATGCAGTTGATGATGGCGGCGGCGGCCAGGCCCGCCGATGTCATCATCGGCTCGTCGTTTTCGGGCCGCAACACGGAACTGGTGCGCGCCTTCACGCTCGCCCGCGAGGCACAGGTGCCGACGATCGCGTTGACGCAGAGCGGCAGTCCCGTCGCCGGCGCCGCCGATATCACCGTTCCGGTCGACCTGCCGGAAGGCAACAACATCTATCGACCGACCTCCACCCGCATCGCCTATGTGGCGCTGCTCGATATCGTCGCGAGCCTCGTCGCCTACCGCGTCCAGCCGCAGGCGACGGCGACGCTCCGGCGGATCAAGCAGCAGCTCGTCGTGCACAGGGACGGCGACGATCGCCAGCTACTCGGAGACTGACGTGCCACAGGAAACGCCTGCGCCCAAAGCCATCGCGATCGTCACCGGGGCCGCCGGGGATATCGGCCGCGCCATTGCCAGGCGCCTCGCCGAGGGGCACGACGTCGTCGTGCTCGCCGACATCGATGGCGGGGCCGCGGAAAGGGCGGCGCGCGATCTCGGGGACGAGGCGCGTTTTGTCGCCGTTGCCTGCGACGTGACGGATGCCCGTAGCGTCGCGGCGATGGCGGAGGCGGCCTCGTCGCGCGGCCTCGTCCGCACGCTCGTCAACAATGCCGGAGCGGCACGCGCCGTCAGCCTGCACGATACGACGCCGGAGATCTGGCGCATGGACAATGCGCTCAATCTCGAGGCGGCCTTCCTCTGCTTCCGAGCGGTCGAGGAGATGCTGAAGCGGAGCCGGGGTTCGGTCGTCAACATCGCCTCCGTCAACGGCATGGCCGTCTTTGGCCACCCGGCCTACAGCGCCGCCAAGGCGGGGCTCCTGCATCTGACGCGGCTGATCGCCGTCGAATACGGCAAGTTCGGCATCCGCGCGAATGCGGTTGCGCCGGGCACGGTCCGCACGCAGGCCTGGAAGGCGCGTGCGGCGGCCAATCCGCAGGTCTTCGATGAGGCGAAGCGCTGGTATCCGCTCGAGCGCATCGTCGATCCGGAGGACGTTGCCAATGCCGTTCACTTCCTGGCCGGCCCGCAGGCGAGCGCCATTTCCGGTGTCTGCCTGCCGGTCGATTGCGGCCTGACCGCCGGCCAGGCGGAAATCGCCCGCACCTTCTCGCAATCCAGCCATTATTGACCAATCCCTTTCGGGAGGATTCCCATGCAGCCGGTCTCTTATCGCCTTGAATCCGCGTGGCAGCCGGAGGGCGGCCCCAAAGGGCGCCTCACCTTCGTGCTCTTCAACCTTTCGGAACTGCCCCTCAGCGGCTTCCGCCTGGTCTACACCTCGCTCACCCGCGTCGTTGATCCCGCCGCCTGCCAGAATGCAACCTTCCTGCGCCGCAACGCCAATTTCCATGAGTTCGCGCCGCCTGAAGGGTTGGTTCTTGCGCGCGGGGAGAGCTGGACCTTCTCCGTCAGCGGCCTGAACCGGGAGGCGAGGCACTGCACCGACGGGGCGAAATCGGCCTATCTGACGCTTTCCGATGGGCGGCACGTGCCGGTCGCCGTGTCGGACCTGCGTTTGGAAGGAGCCACGAGCGAGCCGCCGCCGGCGCGGCTGCCGGAGGGGCGGGTCGGTCTGCCCTTCGCGTTGCAGCCCTGGCCGGCGAAGATCGATGCGGTGGCCGGAGAAGGCCTGCCCGACGTGCTCTTTCCGGCCGCCGGAAGCAGCGCAGAGGATATGGAGGCGATCGACAATGTGCTCGCGCTCCACCATCGCCTTTTCCCCGCCGGCCACGCCCCCTTCAGCCTGGCACCGTCCGGGCAGGGCCGGCCGATCGTCTTCGCCAAGAGCGGTGAGCTTGGTGGCGAAGCCTACAGGCTTGCCTTCTCGGGCCGGGAAATCCGGCTCGAATACGGTCAAGCCGCCGGACGGCAATATGGGTTGACGACGCTCGCGCAGCTTCTCGACGGCGCCCGCCGTCATGCGGCGAGGTTCCGCTTTCCCGCCGCGGGCACGATCGCCGATCAGCCGCGCTACGGCTGGCGCGGCTGCCATCTCGACGTTGCGCGGCAATTCTATCCGACCGCCGACGTGATGCGGCTGATCGACATCCTTGCCTGGTTCAAGCTCAACGTCTTCCATTGGCATCTGACGGATGACGAGGCCTGGCGGCTGGAGATCAAGGCCTTTCTGACGCTGACGACGCTCGGCGTCATGCGCGGGCCGGACGAGCCGCTGCTGCCGCAACTCGGCAATGGCGCCGCGCCGGTCGGCGGCTTCTACGCCCAGGAGGAGGTCAAGGCGATCGTCGCCCATGCCGCAGCACTCAATGTCGAGGTGGTTCCGGAGATCGACATTCCCGGCCACAGCACCGCGGCCCTCGTGGCGCTTCCCGAGCTTGCGGACGGGCAGGAGGCGCCGGAGAGCTACCATTCGGTCCAGGGCTACCCCAACAATGCGCTCAATCCTGCGGTGCCGTTTACCTACGAGTTCCTCGAAAAGGTCTTCGACGAAATGGTCGCGCTCTTCCCGAGCCGCTACGTCCATGTCGGCGGCGACGAGGTGGCCAATGGTTCATGGCTTGCTTCGCCGCTGGCGCGCAAGCTCATGGAAGTGCAGGGCATTTCCGGCACCTTCGCGCTGCAATCCCACTTCCTGAAGAAGGTGAAGCAGATGCTGACGGCGCGCGGCCGCAAGCTCGTCGGCTGGAACGAGGTCGCCCATGGCGGCGGCGTCGGCACCGAGGACACGCTGCTGATGGCCTGGGAGAACCCCAGGGTCGGGATCGAACTCGCGCGCGAGGGATACGACGTGGTGATGACGCCGGGCCAGGCCTATTACCTCGATATGGCGCAGGCCGATGCCTGGCAGGAGCCGGGTGCCAGCTGGGCCGGCACGGCGACGCCGGAGCATACCTACGCTTACGAGGCGGAGGGTGAGTTCCCGGAAGAACTGAAGAGCCGCATGAAGGGCGTGCAGGCCTGCATCTGGTCGGAGCATTTCCTGTCGCGCGACTATTTCAACCGCCTGGTCTTCCCCCGCCTGCCGGCGATCGCCGAGGCGGCCTGGACGCCGAAGGCGCAGAAGGATTGGCTGCGCTTCGCCGCAATCGCGCCCCTGGGCCCCATGCTGTGAGGCGCAGAACCATGCGGATCGCCGTCGGCGGAATCCATACGGAATGCAGCACCTATTCGCCCGTCCTGATGACGGTCGACGATTTCCGGGTTCTTGAAGGGAGCGACCTCCTGAGGTCGGACTACTTCAGCTTTCTGTCGGCGGAGGCGATCGAGCCTGTTCCGCTCCTTCATGCGCGCGCCGTTCCGGGCGGGCCGGTCTCGCGCGCCGCCTACGACGCCTTCAAGGCGGAGTTCCTTGCCTTGCTGGAGGCAGCCCTGCCGCTCGACGGGCTCTATCTCGCCATGCACGGAGCGGTGAAGGTCGATGGCATGGACGACGCCGAGGGCGACTGGATCTCGGCCGCGCGCGCCGTCGTCGGGCCGGATTGTCCATTGGCGGTCAGCTACGATCTCCATGGCAATGTCAGTCAGCGGATCATCGACCAGATCGACATCTTCACCGCCTACCGCACTGCGCCGCATATCGATACGCACGAAACCATGGTTCGGGCATGGTCGATGGTCGTCGAGGCGCTGCGCACCGGCACGCGGCCCGGTATCGCCTGGGTGCCCGTGCCGCTGCTTCTGCCGGGCGAGCGCACCTCGACCGAGGACGAGCCGGCGAAGAGCCTTTACCTCGCCCTGCCGGAATTCGACCGCCGCCCCGGCATTCTCGATGCAAGCCTGATGGTGGGCTATGTTTGGGCGGACGAGCCGCGGGCGACGGCCGCTGCTGTCGTGACCGGAACGGACATGGCGGCAGCCTCGAAAGCGGCGGAGGAAATTGCCGCAGCCTATTGGAATGCACGGGAAAAATTCCGTTTCGGGCCGGTGGCCGGATCGCTCGACGCCATGCTCGATGTCGCCGAACGGGCGACGACCAAGCCCGTCATCCTCGCCGATTCCGGCGACAACCCGACGGGTGGCGGCGTCGGCGACCGCGCCGATGTGCTGAAGGCGCTCATCAGTCGCGGCTGGAGGGATGCGCTGATCGCCGGCATTACCGACCGGCCGGCGGTCGAGGCATGCTTCGCGAGTGGCGCGGGGGGATCGCTGACGTTGAGAATTGGCGGCAGTCTCGACCCGTCGAGCCCGGCCGTGGACGTCACGGCAAAGGTCATCCGCCTCGACGATCCGGGACCAGCGGCCGAACGCCAGGCCGTGGTTGAAGTCGGCGGCATCGTCGCCGTGCTGGCGGCGCGGCGGCGCCCCTATCACGCTATCGACGACTTCCGCCGCCTCGGTCTCGACCCGGAGAGTGTGCGCCTGCTCGTCGTCAAGTCCGGTTATCTTTCGCCGGAACTCGCGCCGATCGCCAACCCCAACCTGATGGCGCTGACCGAAGGTGTCGTCAATCAGGACATCGAGCACCTGCCGAGCGAGCGCCGGCGGCGACCGGTCTTTCCCTTCGATCGGGATTTCGATTTTCAGCCGCGCGCACGGCTTTCGGCGCGCTGGACCTGAATGTTCTCCTGATCAGAATACGGCGAGATATCTCAGCAGCGAGAGGATGCCGATGATGATGACGATGACCTGGACGATCTGCTTGGTGCGGCCGTCCATCGGCAGGCGGTTGACGAGGTAAAGCACCAGAACGACGACCAGAAACGTAATCAGTATGCTGATCAATACGGACATTTATCCCCACTCCCATGAATGCCTTGCGGCCACAAGGCTTTAACTATGGAGGGAATGTCCAAAGGAAAGACTCTCCCGCACTAATTGCATTTGAACAAGTGCGGGAGGTCGCTGCAGCACTTTGGGATTGCTGCATGTCTTGCCCCTGAACCAGGGTCGATTTGAGGTGACATGCAGCGCTCTTGTCAGTTTCCGAGAATGCCGGGCAGCCGCAATCCCTTGTCCCTGGCGCAGCCGAGCGCAATGTCGTAGCCCGCATCCGCGTGGCGCATGACGCCGGTTGCCGGATCGTTCCAGAGCACGCGTTCGATACGCCGGGCCGCATCGTCGGTGCCGTCGCAGCAGATCACCATGCCGGAATGCTGCGAGAAGCCCATGCCGACGCCGCCGCCGTGGTGGAGCGACACCCAGGTAGCGCCCGAGGCGGTGTTGAGGAGAGCGTTGAGGAGCGGCCAGTCGGAAACCGCATCCGAGCCGTCCTGCATCGCTTCGGTCTCGCGGTTCGGCGAGGCCACCGAGCCCGAGTCGAGATGATCGCGGCCGATGACGATCGGCGCCTTCAATTCGCCGGTGCGCACCATCTCGTTGAAGGCGAGGCCGAGGCGGTGGCGGTCGCCGAGACCGACCCAGCAGATGCGCGCCGGCAGGCCCTGGAAGGCGATGCGCTCGCGCGCCATGTCGAGCCAGTTGTGCAGGTGCTCGTTGTCGGGCAGCAGTTCCTTCACCTTGCGGTCGGTCTTGTAGATATCCTCCGGATCGCCGGAGAGCGCCGCCCAGCGGAACGGGCCGATCCCCTTGCAGAAGAGCGGGCGGATATAGGCCGGGACGAAGCCCGGGAAGTCGAAGGCGCGGGCCAGGCCCTCGTCCTTCGCCACCTGGCGGATGTTGTTGCCGTAGTCGAGCGTCGGGATGCCGGCATCCCAGAAGGCGAGCATCGCTTCGACGTGGTCGCGCATCGAGGCGCGTGCCGCCTTTTCGACCGCCTTCGGATCGCTCTCGCGCCTCGCCTTCCATTCGGCGATCGTCCAGCCCTTCGGAAGGTAGCCGTTGATCGGATCGTGCGCGGAGGTCTGGTCGGTGACGATATCCGGGCGGATGCCGCGACGAACCATTTCCGGCAGGATCTCCGCGGCATTGCCGAGGAGACCGACGGACTTCGCCTCGCCGGCCTTGGTCCAGCGGTCGATCATGGCGAGGGCCTCGTCGAGCGTTTCCGCCTTTTCGTCGAGATAGCGGGTGCGCAGGCGGAAGTCGATCGAGTCGGGATTGCACTCGACCGCCAGGCAGCAGGCGCCGGCCATGACGGCCGCGAGCGGCTGCGCGCCGCCCATGCCGCCGAGACCGCCGGTCAGGATCCACTTGCCCTTGAGGTTGCCGCCATAATGCCGGCGGCCGGCCTCGGCGAAGGTCTCGTAGGTGCCCTGGACGATGCCCTGCGTGCCGATATAGATCCAGGAGCCGGCGGTCATCTGGCCGTACATGGCAAGACCTTTCCTATCCAGCTCGTTGAAGTGGTCCCAGGTCGCCCAGTGCGGCACCAGGTTGGAATTGGCGATGAGGACGCGCGGCGCATCCTTGTGGGTGCGGAAGACGCCGACCGGCTTGCCGGACTGGACGAGAAGCGTTTCGTCCTCGTTGAGGTCCCTCAGCGTCGCGACGATCCGGTCGAAATCCGCCCAGGTGCGGGCGGCCCGGCCGATGCCGCCATAGACGACGAGCTCGTGCGGATTCTCGGCGACGTCCGGGTCGAGATTGTTCATCAGCATCCTGAGCGGCGCTTCGGTCAGCCAGCTCTTGGCGCTGAGCTCGGTTCCGCGCGGGCTGCGCACTTCGCGGATATTGTGGCGCGGGTTGTCCATGTTCATGCCTCGCTTCCTGTCCGTTTTAGGTCGAATGCCTGTGTTTCGATGGCTTTGAGAATGCCTCTGAGATGACGGCGCAGCCGTTCGGCCTTGACCGCATCGAGCGCGAAGGGTGGCGCTTCGCTTGCGAGATGGGTCGATTGCGCCAGTTCCATCTGGATCGCGTGCATGCCTTCCTGCGGCCGGCCATAGTGGCGCGTCGTCCAGCCACCCTTGAAGCGACCGTTGAGGATGTGGCTGTAACCATCTGCATTTGCCGCGATTTCGACGGCTGCCTTTTCGATCGCCGGTGCGCAGGTCCTGCCCATATCAGTGCCGATATTGAAGTCCGGCAGCCTGCCCTCGAAGAGGAAGGGAATGCGCGAGCGGATCGAGTGGCAATCATAGAGCACGGCCACGCCATGGATCGCCTTGACGCGGGCGATCTCGGCGGCAAGCGCCGCGTGATAGGGGGCGTGGAAGTCCCTGAGCCTTGCGGCGATGTCGGCCGCCATCGGGCCTTCGCCCTCCTTCCAGATCGACACGCCGTCGAAGTCCGTCTCCGGCACGAGACCGGTCGTGTTCTGGCCGGGGTAGAGGCTGATGCCTGCCGGGTCGCGGTTGGCGTCGATGACGTAGCGGTGGAAGGTCGCGCGGACGGTGGTCGCCTCCGGCAACAGGCCTTCATAGAGCTCGTGAATTTGCCAATCGGTATCGGCAAGCAAGCGGCCGTTATCGTTCAGCCGCTCCCATATCGTCGCGGGCACGTCGGTGCCCGTGTGCGGAAAGCCGAGAATGACGGGCGAGGTGCCTTGCCGGACTTCGACGACAGCCATCTCAGCGCTCCAGGCCCGGGAGGATTCCGCTCGAGACGGCGGCAGCGAGACGGCCGGAGGCGACGAGCGCGCCCGCCGCCTTGAGATCGTCGGCCATATACCGGTCTTCCTCGAGTGCCGGGACGACCGCCCGCACCGCGGCCGCAGCTTTCTGGAGCTCCGGACTGGTCGCAAGCGGTGCGCGGAATTCGATGCCCTGCACGGCGGCGAGCGCCTCGATGCCGACGATCGAGAACAGGTTGTCGGTCATCTGCAGGAGGCGGCGGGCGCCATGGCAGGCCATCGACACGTGGTCTTCCTGGTTTGCCGAGGTCGGCGTCGAGTCGACGGAAGCGGGATGCGAGAGCTGCTTGTTCTCCGACATCAGCGCGGCCGAGGTGACCTCGGCGATCATCAGTCCCGAATTGAGGCCGGGCTTCCTTGCAAGGAAGGCCGGCAGGCCGTAGCTCAGAGCCGGGTCGACGAGCAGCGCGATGCGACGCTGCGCGATGGCCCCGATTTCGCAAATCGCAAGCGCGATCTGGTCGGCTGCGAAGGCGACCGGCTCGGCGTGGAAATTGCCGCCGGAGACGACGGCGTCGTCAGAGAGCACCAGCGGATTGTCGGTCACGGCGTTGGCTTCGACCGTCAGCGTCGCGGCGACGGACCGCAGCAGGTCGAGGCAGGCGCCATCGACCTGCGGCTGGCAACGGATGCAATAGGGGTCCTGCACCCGCTCGTCGCCTTCGATGTGGCTGGCGCGGATCGCCGAGTGTTCAAGCAGCCGGCGCAGGGCGGCGGCCGTGTCGATCTGCCCGCGATGGCCGCGCAGCGTATGGATATCGGGATGGAACGGGGCGGATGAGCCCATGGCCGCATCGGTCGAGAGCGCGCCGGTGATGAGCGCCGCCTGCGCCGCACGATGCGCGCGGAAGAGGCCGGCGAGCGCCAGCGCCGTCGAAACCTGGGTGCCGTTGATCAGTGCCAGGCCTTCCTTGGCGGCGAGCGTGACCGGGGACAGTCGGGCGGCGTCCAGGGCGGCCTCGCCCTTCATGCGCTCGCCGGCGACGAAGGCTTCGCCGTGCCCCATCATCACGGCGGCCATATGGGCAAGCGGCGCGAGGTCGCCGGAAGCCCCGACGGAGCCCTTTTCCGGGATCAGCGGGACGACGCCTTTTTCCAGCATCGCCTCGATCAGGCGCACGAGTTCGAGGCGCACGCCGGAGGCGCCGCGCCCGAGCGAGATCAGCTTTAGCGCCAGGATGAGGCGCACGACGTTCTCCGGCAGAGGCTGTCCGACGCCGCAGCAATGGGAGAGGATGAGGTTGCGCTGGAGGGTCGCCACATCGGCGCTGTCGATCTTGATCGAGGCGAGCTTACCGAAGCCGGTGTTGACGCCGTAGACGGGCGCATCGCCCGCGACGATCTCGGCGATGCGCCCCGCGGCCCTTTCGATGCCGGCGTCGAAGGCGGGGTCGAGCCGCGCCGGCTCTCCCGTCCAGTAGATCGTTTCCAGATCCTTGAGCGGAACGGAACCGGGTTTGAGAACAATGGTCATCGGGGAATCCTTTTGCCCTTGAAAATCCGCTCGGAGAGTGGGTTGAAGCCGATGCGGTAGATCAGTTCCGCCGGCGTCTCGATGTCCCAGATCGCCAGATCCGCCGACTTGCCCGGTTCGATCGTGCCGGTTTGGTCGAGTATGCCGAGCGCGCGGGCGGCCTCACGGGTGACGCCGGCGAGGCATTCCTCCAGCGTCAGCCGGAAGAGCGTCGCCGCCATGTTCATGGTCATGAGCAGAGAGGTCAGCGGCGAGGTGCCCGGATTGCAGTCCGTGGCGACGGCGATCCGCGTTCCGGCCGTCCGCAGCGCCTCGACCGGCGGCAATTGCTTTTCCCGGAGCGTGTAGAAGGCGCCGGGCAGGAGCACGGCGACCGTCCCGGCCTTTGCCATCGCCGCTGCGCCCTCGGCGTCGAGATATTCGAGATGATCGGCCGAAAGCGCACCGTAGGAGGCGGCAAGCCTGGCACCGCCGAGGTTGGAAAGCTGTTCGGCATGGAGCTTCACCGGCAAGCCGAGCGACCTGGCCCTGTCGAAGACAGTGGCGATCTCGGCCGGCGAGAAGGCAATGCCTTCGCAAAAACCGTCGACGGCGTCGACGAGGCCTTCGGCATGCGCCCGGGCGAGGCCCGGCAGAACGACGTCAGCGATGTAATCGCCGTGACGGCCCTTATATTCCGGCGGCGTCGCGTGGGCGGCGAGATAGCTCGTGACGACGCGGACGGGGCGGACGTGTCCCAAGACGCGTGCGGCGCGCAGCATCTTCAACTCGGCCTCGATGTTGAGGCCATAGCCCGATTTGATCTCGACCGTCGAGACGCCCTCGGCAAGCAGCGCATCGAGCCGCGGAAGCGCGGCTTGCACCAGTTCGTCTACGGAGAGCGCGTTGGTCGCCTTTACCGTCGATACGATGCCGCCACCGGCGCGGGCGATGTCCTCATAGGTCGCCCCTTCGAGCCTCAGCTCGAATTCACGGGCTCGGTTGCCGCCGTGAACGAGATGAGTGTGGCAGTCGATCAGCGCCGGCGTGATCCAGCGGCCGTCGCAGTCGATCACCTGGTCGGCCTTGGCGAGGTCGGCGGGCAGCTCGCTCTCAGCGCCCGCGAAGACGATCCGTTCCCCACGGATTGCGACCGCAGCTTTCTCGACAATCCCGAGCGACCCCAGATCCTCGAGCGTTGCAAGCCGCGCATTGCGCCAGAGGCTGGTCCGTTCGCCGTTGAAGGTGTCGTTTCCGTTCATCCGCTCCGCCTTTCATTGAAGATAATGTATATACATAATATTCGGGGTGACAAGCAAAAAATCGCGGCACCGGTGAGGTAACGCGCTTGCAACCGCCAGCAAGCGGAACGAAAAAACCCCGGACCGCCGGTCCGGGGCTCACATGAATAATGCGAAAGACATGCACTCAGGCGGAGTGATGGGTCTTCGCGCGATGGCGTTCGACGAGTGCGATGAAGTCGCGCCCGGCGATGTCCAGTCGGCCGCTATTGTCGATCAGGGTCACGTCGGGGCCGGCGAGGATATCGGGCGTCTGCCGTGTGAGCCGGCGCAGCACCTCCTCCTCGCTCTCCCGCCCGCGCTGGGCAAGGCGCCTCGCCAAGACCAGCGTGTCAGCGGTGATCACTGCGACAGCGATGTCGCCAAACGCCGCGCGAATGGCGGGCAGCGCGGCGCGGCTGCCGTTCACGATCGCCGTCATGCCGCTCGCGACCTTGCCGGCAATCTCGACCGGAATGCCGTAGCTCAAGCCATGTGCCTGCCAGGAAATGGCAAAGGCTCCGGCGCGGCGCATGTCCTCGAACTCGGCAGCGGACACGCTTTCGTGCACCTCGCTGCCGGCGTCCGAGGGGCGCGTGATTACCCGTCGGACGAAGAGGATGTCCGGCTGTTCAACGAAATGACGGGCGGCAAAGCCCATGACGCTGTCCTTGCCGGCCCCGCTCGGCCCGACGACGACGATGAGCGTGCCCGGCGTCTCATCGCGCGCCGTCATGCGACACGCCGCCCTTCGCGCCACACGGAGCGGACGACCGGAATGCCTTCGGGCCGATGGACGCGCGCGATATCGGCGCGCAGGCCGACGGCGATCCGGCCGCGGTCGTCGAGCCCGACGGTGCGCGCCGGCGTCGCGGTGACCATGGCGATCGCCGCGGGAAGATCGATCGCCTCGACCTCGTCCGCCAGAATGAAGGGCGCATGAATCAGGCTGAAGGGAACATAATCGGAGGAAAGGACGTCGAGGACGCCGCGACTGGCGAGGTCGCGCGCGGCGATATTGCCGGAATGCGACTTGCCGCGCACGACATTCGGCGCTCCCATGAGAACGCTCAAGCCGGCGCGGTGCGACGCCTCGGCGGCCTCGAAACTCGTCGGAAACTCCGCCAGCCGGATACCGTAGCCGATCGACTCCTCGACATGCGCGAGCGTGGCGTCGTCGTGGCTGGCGATGGTGATGCCGCGTTCGGCGCAGGCCTCGGCGAGCGCCCGGCGGTGCGGCGTGGCGTAGCGAGCGGAAAGCGCCTGCTGACGCTCGATGAAGGCAGCGAAGGCTTCGTCCGAGAGACCGCGCTTGATTTTGTAGTAGAGCGTGTACTGATCCATCGTCTGGAACTGGCGCTGCCCGGGCGCGTGGTCCATCAGCGAGACGAGACGCACCTGCGGATCGTCACGAAAGTCCTCATAATGCTCCAGAACGTCGGCAGTGGAAACCTCGCAGCGCAGGTGGATCAAGTGGTCGGCCCGTAGGCGGCCTTCGTCCTTGGCCTGGGCCAGCGCGTCGGCCATGCTGCGCATCTCGCCCTTCGGGAAGCCGCTGTCCGCGTCCGAGCCCAGACGCAGGCAGTCGAACACGGTGGTGATGCCGGAGGTGACGACCTGGGCGTCATGGGCCTGGATGGCCGCGATCTTCAGCCAGCGGACGCCGGGGCGCGGAGAGTAGTGGGCCTCCAGATGGTCGGTGTGGAGTTCGACCAGCCCGGGCAAGAGATAGTCGCCCTCGAAGTCCTCGCCGGCGCGGCTTGTCCCTTCCGAGATGTCGGCAATCCTGCCGTCGCGGATTTGCACCGAGCCGTCGACGATACGGTCTTCGAGAACGATGCGGGCGTTGGTCAGAACCTGTTCGCTGCTCATGTCACGCTATCTTTCGTGTGGACGCGCTGCCAAGCGGCAGCAGGGAACGGACGGTGAAGGGGGCGCCGCGATGCGGCTCGACGAAAAGCGCAACCGTGGAAACGGCAAGCGGCTTGCCGATGAAATCATCGAAGGCGGCTTCGAGCGTCCTTCGCATGATGCTGCGCATATCGTCCGGCACCGGGCCGGTCAGCGTCAGGTGAAACTGAAATTCCTCGAAGACATAAGGGTAGCCCCATGCCGTAAGGTACTCGCGCTGACGCAGCGTCAGCCTTTCGGGATTGCGGCGGGCGATGTCGGTCTCCGCGAGTTGCGCGCGAAATGGTTCGAAACGGCGAACCGCCTGCTCCGCCAGCTCCTGCAGCGGCGCAGAATACCGGGTCGGCACGAGCGCGAAGAAGGGCCCAATCTCACTGAGCGTGATCTCCGGCACTTCGAAAGGCTCGATCTCCGCCGCGAATTCGTCGAAGGCTGCGATCAAATCGCCTTCGCTTCGCCCGGCCGCCAACTCGAACGGCGCCTTCAACGTTCCGTGAAAGCCGTAGCGGCGAGGCTCGGCCGTAAGCGCCATCTGCCGTTCACGCTCGAGCGCGGGGCTTTCCGGCCATGCGAGCGCGCCGTTATTGAAGGCGTCCCGACCGAGCCAACGCGCCGCGGTCTGCGACAGCCGATCATCCGCCGGCGGCGCGAAGTAGATTGCGTAGCGCACGGGTCTCACTTTCTTTCCAGCCAGGCCGCCGATGCGGCTGCTCGGCCAATCGAGGGGCAAGATGCGCGAGCTATCCGATTCGCGTGACAACATCATGATCGGCCGCGCAAAATGCCGCCACCCCGCAAGGGCGATCGGCACGCGTTCGAGATGCTGTCGAAAATGAAGACAACCATCAAGATCAAAAGCAAAAGTCGGGCGACATTTTCGCGGGGCGCGGGCGAGCGGGCCGCAAGGTCCATTCCCCCCACGCATGAGGCAGTGTCTCAATTTCGTTTGAAAGCCTGGAGTCGGCTTGCGATAACAAGGGTGCGAAATTCCGACGGGAGAGAGACATGGGCGGCAAGAGCCAATTCCAGTGGGACGATCCGTTCCTCATAGAGGATCAACTGACCGAGGACGAGCGGATGATCCGCGACACGGCGCGCGCCTATGCCCGGGAAAAGCTGCAGCCGCGGGTGATCGAAGCGTATCGCGAGGAGAAGACCGATCCGGCGATTTTCCGCGAGATGGGCGATCTCGGCCTGCTCGGCGTCACCGTGCCCGAAACCTATGGCGGCGTCGGCGCCTCCTACGTCGCCTATGGGCTCATTGCCCGCGAGGTCGAGCGCGTCGATTCCGGCTATCGCTCGATGATGAGCGTGCAATCCTCGCTCGTGATCCACCCGATCTTCGCCTATGGCTCGGAGGAGCAGAAGCGGAAATACCTGCCGAAGCTCATCAGCGGCGAATGGATCGGCTGCTTCGGGCTTACCGAGCCCGATGCCGGCTCCGATCCGGCGGGCATGAAGACGCGGGCGGTGAAGATCGAGGGCGGCTATCGCCTGATCGGCTCGAAGATGTGGATCTCGAACGCGCCGCTCGCCGATGTCTTCGTCGTCTGGGCGAAGTCGGAGGCGCACGGCAACGCCATTCGCGGCTTCGTGCTCGAGAAGGGGCTCGCGGGGCTTTCGGCACCGAAGATCGTCGGCAAGCTTTCGCTGCGCGCCTCGATCACCGGCGAGATCGTGCTCGACAATGTCGAGGTGGGAGAGGAGGCGCTGCTGCCGAATGTCGAAGGCCTGAAAGGTCCCTTCGGCTGCCTCAACCGCGCCCGTTACGGCATCTCCTGGGGTGCGCTTGGCGCTGCCGAATTCTGCTGGCATGCCGCGCGTCAATACGGCCTCGATCGCAAGCAGTTCAACCGGCCACTTGCCCAGACCCAGCTCTTCCAGAAGAAGCTCGCCGATATGCAGACCGAGATCGCGCTCGGGCTGCAGGGCTCGCTGCGTGTCGGCCGGCTCATGGACGAGGGACGGATGGCGCCGGAAATGATCTCGATCGTCAAGCGCAACAATTGCGGCAAGGCGCTCGACATCGCGAGGCAGGCCCGCGACATGCACGGCGGCAATGGCATTTCGGAGGAGTACCAGGTCATGCGCCACATGCTGAATCTGGAGACGGTCAATACCTACGAAGGCACGCATGACGTCCATGCGCTGATCCTCGGCCGCGCCCAGACCGGGCTGCAGGCCTTCTTCTGAGCGGCACGACGATGGAAGCGCCGCTCAAGGGTATCCGCGTCCTCGAACTCGCCCGCATTCTCGCCGGGCCCTGGATCGGCCAGACGCTCGCCGACCTCGGCGCCGACGTTGTCAAGGTCGAGAGCCCGGCCGGCGACGACACGAGGAGCTGGGGGCCGCCCTTCGTGGAAGGGGAAGGCGGCAAGAAGCTCGATGCCGCCTATTTCCACGCCTGCAACCGCGGCAAGCGCTCGGTCGTCCTCGATTTCACCACGGAGGAGGGGCAGGAGGCCGTGCGCCGGCTGGCGGCGCAATCCGATGTGCTGCTCGAAAACTTCAAAGTCGGCGGCCTCGCCAAATACGGGCTCGACTACGAGAGCCTGAGAAAGATCAATCCGCGGCTGATCTATTGCTCCGTCACCGGCTTCGGCCAGGACGGACCCTATGCGAGCCGGGCAGGCTACGACTACATCATCCAGGGCATGAGCGGCATCATGGACCTGACCGGCGAGCCGGACCGAGAGCCGCAGAAGATCGGCGTTGCCTTCGCCGATATTTTCACCGGTCTCTACGGCGTGATCGCCGTGCAGGCAGCGCTGGCGCAGCGCGAACGCACCGGCCGCGGGCAGCAGATCGACATGGCACTCCTCGACTGCATGACCGGCGTGCTTGCCAACCAGGCATTGAATTTCCTCGTCTCCGGCAAGGCGCCGCGCCGCCTTGGCAATGCCCATCCGAACATTGCGCCTTACCAGGTTTTCCCGGCTGCCGATGGCCACCTGATCGTCGCAGTCGGCAACGATCGGCAATTCGCGAAGTTCTGCGACGTGCTCGGCCGCGCGGACCTCGCCGCCGACGAGCGCTACCGCACCAATGCCGGGCGCGTGCAGCACCGGGACAGCCTGACGCCGGAACTCGCGGCGGAGACGGCGAAGTTCGAGCGGGATGTGCTGCTTGCGAAGCTCGAGGCGGCCGGCGTGCCGGGCGGTCCGATCAATACGGTAGCCGATGTCTTCGCCGATCCGCAGATCCTGCACCGGCAGATGCGGGTGGATACGCCTCATACCGGCGCGGCAAACGGTACTTCCCCCGGGGTCAGGACTCCCGTCCGCTTCTCCGGAGCTTCCCTGGCGATCGAGCGCGGCGTTCCGCGGCTCGGCGAGCATACCGCCGAGGTGCTGGCGGAGATCGGCATGGCAGGGTCCGCGAGCAGGGAGAAATAGAGGATGCTTATTTAGCGCTAAAAAAGGCCCATATTCCTCTCTAACGAACCGTTCGGCTGGGCAGGGGCAGACCGAGCGGAGAATCTATGCGCGGCTATTTACTTCTGACCGAAGCGAGAAGCGGGTCCAACTGGTTGGGTTCGCTCATCAATCATGCGGGGAACATGGGTCAATCGAGCGAATGGCTGTCGCCGAAGATCCATTGTCTCGATATGAGCGCCCTGTCGTGGGAGGCATTCTTCGCCGAAATCATCAAGAAGAGCTCCACGCCAAATGGCAACTTCGGCTCGAAGATATTTCCGAACCACCTCTTCCTGACGCGCGAAATCTATGGAAAGGACTTTATTCGACATTGCCTTTCCGTCCATGACGTGGCGCTCGTCTTCCTGCGGCGCAGCGACACGCTGAGGCAGGCCATTTCCTATGCGCGCGCGAGGCAAACGCGCAGCTTTGCCGCGCATATCGGGGGCAAGGCTGAGCCGGTATATGATTTCGAACAGATCGCGCGATGCTTCTTCTACATTCGCGACAGCTACGTCTTCTGGCAGAGCTATCTGGAACTGACCGGGCTTCCGTTCGCCCAATTCGTCTACGAGGATCTCGTTGCAGACCCTTCTCCTTTCGTTGGCCACATAGCCGAACATCTGCAGGTAGCGCCTCCGGCGGAATTGCGAACGTCGATGGCGGTGCAGCGCGACGAATTGACCGAGGAATGGATCGCCCGCTTTCGTCAGGATAGCCGATCGGCGGATCTGCTTGGCGCCTACGACCGCCGCGAGCACATACCCGGAAAGATCAAGAACTTCTACAAGCTGGCGACCCGGAGCCTCCAGCCGCGATATCCTTTCGCATTTTGAGATCGCCGCGGCCAAGCGGCGACCGGAACGCCCTTTTGCAGAGTTGAATTCCCGCGTTGGTGCCGATAAACGCGAGCTTCGCGGCGGTCGATTGGAGCGCATTTTGAAAGAGCTACATTACCCTTTTCGCCTTTCGGAAATCGAGAGTGGGTGGGTCCGCAGGGGGGTTCTCGATCGACTGATAACGCGATACGAGACCTACAAGCTGCAGGCACGCGTCCGCAAGCGGAAGCGCGCGATCGAAATGACGTGCCTGACGGAAGGCGGACAGCGGCCGCTCGGCCCGGAAGATATCCCGCTCGTGTTCAATACGCGCAACGACCGGAAGCTCCTGCCGTCGTTTCTGGCGCACTACCGCAGGCTCGGGGTGTCCCGCTTCATCTGCGTCGACGACATTTCATCCGATGGCACGCGCGAATATCTGCTCTCGCAAGCGGACGTCGACGTGTGGAGCTCGCCGCTTCGCTATCGCGATGCCCGGCGCGGGCGGGAATGGCGCGAGGCCCTCTTCGGGCGCTACGGCACCGATCGGTGGTATCTCAACGTCGATTCCGACGAATTCCTGATCTACGAGGATTGTGAGCGTCGGCCGCTCAGGGACCTTCTCCAGGCTCTGGAGAGCCGCGGCGAGAGGCGGCTGGCGGCGCCGATGCTCGACATGTACCCGGTCGGGTCGCTCGGTGCGGCGACGCTCGACGATGACGACCAGCGCATGCCGTGGGAAATTGCCGACCATTTCGACGGTTCCGGATACGAGATAACCTATACGAAGCGGGCAATCAGCATCACGGGCGGCCCGCGCAAGCGCAAGTTCGCGCATGAGCTGGAACTTATCAAATATCCCGTGATCTTCTGGGACAAGGACTGCAGCCTCAGCGTCAGCATCCACCAGCCGCTGCCGTGCGAAAGAAACTTCCTCGCCGTCTCCGGGGTGCTGCTGCACTTCAAGTTCTTCTCCGACTACAAGGAAAAGATCGAGCAGGCGGTGGTCGACGGACAATATTTCGACGGCGCCGCCGCTTATCGCAAGATGCTCGAGGATCTGCAGAAGACCGGTGAATTCGATTTCGCCAACGAGCATTCGCTGCGATTTTCGGGGTCTGAGCAATTGCGCGAATTGGGTTTTATCGCGCCCATTGCCTTCGCCGAGGCGAACAGGCGGTGATATGGAGAAGCAGTTCGGAAACGCGAGATCGCGGCCTTTGGGGTGGACACAATGACGAAATGCAAACTGGTCGTGGCGTTTCCTGTCTATAACGGTGCAAGGACGCTCGAACAGAGCCTGCAATGCATCGCCGATCAGGACTATAGGGACTTTCGCGCCATTATCGTCGAAAACAAGTCGACCGATAACACCCTCGAAGTCGCCCGAGCCTTTTGTGAGAAGGATGACAGGTTCGAGATCATCGAAAACTCCAAACATCTAAACGCGCTCGATAATTTCGCAAATGCGATCACGCTTGCGAGCGAGCGCGGCGAATATTTCTGCCTCAGGGCTTGCGATGACCTGTCGACGCCCGACTACCTGTCGAAGCTTCTTGCTGCCCTCGAGGCGCAGCCTTCGAAAATGCTGGCGGCTGGCGCGACGAAGCGGATCGATGGCGACGATGTCCGGCTCGTAAAGCCGAACGGAAACATCTTCGACTTTGCGCAGAAGGCCGCCTCCGGCCAATTGCCGCGCAACCTGACGTTTCCGGCCGAATGGCTATACGGGCTCTTCCGCTCCAACGGCGCGACGGAAATCCTTATGAGACGATGGCGGGAACTCGGACGCGCGTGGTGCGCGGCCTCCTACACCATTGCCGAATTCGTCATTCGCGACCTCGCCGCCTATGTCGACGGGCCCGCCTACCACTTCTTCGCCGGTTCCGGTTCTGAAAATATTCATGCAGCCAAAACCTTGCGGGACAAGCTGCAGCAGCGCTGGATCTATACCATGGGCTGCTACCGGCTCCGCGACAGGCTGCCGCCGATGTCCTGGTATGGGCGCTCGCGCTTTTGGCTCATGTGCTGGAACGACGCCCGACGCAAGACTGGTTACTACATTCTCGGAAGGCTTTAGCCGGTGGCCGGGTCGCGCTCCGGTACAAGCAATTAATCCCGCCGTGCCCTTAAACTTCCGCGCCGCAAGCTCTATATGCCCCTGGCGGCTGCTTGCGGCCGGGAATGATAGAGGGAATTGATGGAATGCAGCGTTTCGGACGGGTTCTGGCGACAGTGGCGGTAGGTCTCATGGTGATGTTGACGGTGGTCGATGTCGCCGAGGCAAGGCGCGCGGGTGGCGGTTTCGGTTCGCGCGGGAGCCGGACCTTTTCGACGCCGCCGGTGACCCGCACGGCGCCGGCGCCGGCTGCGCCGATCGATCGAACCATGACGCCGCGGCCGAACAGCGGGCAACCGGGAATCACGAATCCGGCAGCGCAGAACCGGCCGACCGGTCCGCGACCGGGCTTCTTCAACGGGTTCGGCGGCTCCATGCTGGGCGGCCTCTTGATGGGCGGGCTCGTCGGCATGCTGCTTGGCCATGGTCTCGGGGGCGGCATCGGCTTCCTCGGCCTGCTGCTGCAGGTCGGGCTTGTCGTCCTGCTGATTTCGTTTGCGATGCGGTTCTTCGGCCGCAGCGGGAGCCCGGCCTATTCGGCGCCGTCGGGATCGCCGCGCTCGTCGGCCGCGACCAGCGGGGCGCCGTCTTTCCGAATCCCGCGCATCGGCGAGGGGATCGGCGGAGCGGCTGCGGCTGCGACGGCGACCTCGGCCGCCGTGGGCGGGGCGGAGGAAATCGGCATCGACCAGCGCGACCTCGACCGTTTCGAGGCGATGTTGAAGGAGGTGCAGGCGGCCTATGGAGCAGAAGACTATGCGGCGCTGCGCCGGCTGACGACGCCTGAGGCCATGTCCTATCTCGCGGAGGAACTAAGCGAGAACGCGACCAGGGGGCTCAAGAACGAAGTGCGCGACGTCCATCTCGTCCAGGGCGACGTGGCCGAGGCCTGGAGGGAGAACGGTGCCGATTACGCGACCGTCGCCATGCGCTACGAAAGCGTCGACGTGATGCGCGAGCGGGCGACCGGGCGCGTCGTCAGCGGCGAGGCGGACAGGCTGACCGAAGCGGTTGAGGTCTGGACTTTCCAGCGCAAGCCCGGTACGGACTGGCAGGTTTCGGCCATCCAGGGCACGGCTGTTTGACCCGACGGGGTGCGGGAGGCGCGTGTCCCTTTCCTGTGAGCGAGGGCCGGCTCGCCCTTGTCCTTGTTCCGACGCCATCTTCAAGGGTGAATCGCACGGGCCGGATCTTGACGGTGCGGGGCTTTGCGGCTCTTTTCAGAGTCGCGTCGGCGACGTAACATATTGAAATCAAGGACGGTTCCTTTAGGGCAGACCGGTGCTGGGAGCCGGGGAGCGATGAGATGAGGAAGCCTGGCAGGGCAGGGCATGGTTCGATCGGCACGACGTCTTTCACGCTCGGCGCCGCGGGCTTCGCGGTGGCAATCGCAGTAACCGCCTTCGCCGGCAGCGCCGCCGATGCCGCGGACTGCAAGAGTTCGTCGCGACCGGAAACCGACTGGCACGATTGCAACAAGAGGCAGCTGATGCTCGGCGGAAGCGATCTGCAGGGGAGCAATCTGGTAAACACGGATTTTACGATGACGGACCTGCGCGGTGCCGATCTCACCTCGGCAGATCTCGAAAAGGCGACGCTGGTGCGCGCTTCGCTCGCCGGCGCCCAGGCCAACAAGGCGAACTTCACCAGGGTCGAGGCCTATCGCGGCAACTTTTCGGCGATTTCGGCCGAAAACGCCTCCTTCGTCAGTGCCGAACTGCAGCGCACGAACTTCACCGGTGCACGGTTGACCGGTGCCGATTTCGAGAAAGCGGAACTCGGCCGCGCCGATTTTACCAGGGCGGTCCTGACCGGCACGCGGTTTTCCATGGCCAATCTCTCGCGCGCCCACCTGAGCGGCGCCGTCTTTGAAGGGCCGATCGGCTTCGACCGGGCTTTCCTTTTCCTGACACGGATCGAGGGCCTCGACCTCTCGGCCGCGACCGGTCTCACGCAAGAACAGGTCGACCTTGCCTGCGGCGATGCGGCGACCAAACTGCCGGCCGGCCTTTCGACGCCGGCCAAATGGCCGTGCCAGCATGAGGATGACTGAAGCGCGTCGCGATTAGAGCATTTTTGCAGTCAGGTGGAACCACCTGACGTCGCAATGCCGCCGAAACAAATAGATAGAGTGATGGCGCGGACGCATGTGAGCGCATCCCGCTCTAACTGAAGCGCGCTTGCGCTTCGGTCACGCTCAAATGATCCGTTCACCGAAGGCGCGGTGGGGGAGAAGGCAGAACATCGGCTTCCTGCGAAGGGCAATGGCCGACTTCGCGCGGGAACCCAGCCAGCGCCGCACGGCATCTTCCGCCGCCTCGCCGCCGATGACGGCGATCGAGCGGCCCATGATGTCCAGGCGACGGCCGGAATAGCCTCTATCGTCCGGGTGTCGGCCGAAACGCGAGGGCCCGAGATCGACGGACCATCGCTTCCGATGCGGGAACGGTTTCGGCGGCCCGCCTTCGAAGAAGGCCCAGACGTCGAAGTCCTTGATCCCGCTCTTGCCGTCGAGATAGTGAAGGGCGCTGCCTTGGGCCAGCGCCAGCAGGACGAGGCGATCGCGATAGAGACCGGCGACCGGCGCACGATCGAAGATGTCGGCGAGCGTGCGCACTGCGACGGCAGCGATCGCTTCGAGATCCGCCGGCGTCAGCGGCTCGTAGGATCGGGCGGCAACGAGCTCCATCCGATATCTATCGCTCATCTGGCACGATGCCGGCGGCGAAGCCGCCGCCCCCGGAACTCCTATAGAGCGGGATACGCTCACATGCATTCGCGCCACCGCTCTATCTGTTTGTCTTTGCCGCGCCGGCTATGGGCGGAGACGTCCCTCAGCCCTTCAAGGCCCGGTCGAAGACACGTGATAGCCGCTCGGCGAATGCACGCGGGTCCTCGGGCTTGTCGCCGTCGAGAACGCGCGCCTGGTCAAGCAGCAGTTTCACCGCGTCCTCGCGGAAGGTCTTGTCCTCCGCCGGGCATGCGGCGAGCGCGGCGATCAGCTGGTGGCCGGGATTGATCTCGAGAACCGGCTTCGCCGCGCTGTCGATGCGCCCGGCGCCCTGCAACATCTTCTGGAGCTGGCGGTCGGGACCGTGTTCCGGCGCGACCAGGCAGACGGCGCTTTCCGTGAGACGATCGGAGGCCCTGACGTCCGACACCGCCTCGCCAAGGGTCGTCCTGGCGAAGCTCACGAATTCGGTCACCGAGGCGGCCGCTTCGGGCTCGGTGGCAGACGCACCATCCTCCTTGGCGATGCCGGCGAGATCGGCTGTCCCTTGTGTGATCGACTTGAACGGCTTGCCTTCGAAATCGGGCGCCGTCGTCACCCAGAAACTGTCGACCGGGTCGGTCAGCAGCAGCACCTCCATGCCACGCGCGCGGAAACCCTCGAGCTGCGGCGAGGCTTGCAACTGCGCGAGGTTGTCGCCCGTCAGATAGTAGATCGCCGTCTGGCCGTCCTTCATCGCCTTGACGTAGTCGTTCAAGGCGCGCGGCTTGTCATCTGCGGCGGTCGTACGGAAGCGCGACAGCGCCAGCAGCTGGTTGCGGCGCTCGAAATCCTCGTAGATGCCCTCCTTGATCACGCTGCCGAAATTGTCCCAGAGCTTGGCAAAGGTGTCCGGGTCGCTTTCCGCAAGCTTCTCGATGCTCGTCAGGACGCGGTTCGTCAGTCCCTTGCGAATGCTGGCGAGGAGCGGGCTTTCCTGGATCATCTCGCGCGAGACGTTGAGCGGCAGATCGGCCGTATCGACGAGGCCGCGCACGAAGCGCAGGTAGCGCGGCAGCAATTCCGCCTCGTCGGTGATGAAGACGCGCTTGACGTAGAGCTTCATCCGCCCCTTGCGGTCGGGGTCGAAAAGGTCGAAGGGCTTGGAGCCGGGCACGAAGGCAAGCGCGGTGTATTCGTGGCGGCCCTCGGCGCGGAAGTGCACCGTCAATGCCGGTTCGTCATATTGCCCGGCAACGCCGCGGTAGAAATCCGCATAGTCCTCCTTGCTGATGTCGCTCTTCTGCTTCGTCCAGAGGGCGGTGCCGTCGGCGACCTGGGCCGGCTCGGCGCCGGGCTTCTCGACGATCGAGATCGGGACGGGCACATGGCCGGACTGATCCTTGACGATGCGCTCGACCGTCCAACGCGACGTGTAGTTCTTGGCGTCGTCCATCAGATGCAGCGTTATGCGGGTGCCGCGTGCCGGCGCATCGGCAAGCTCGACCGCGGAGACGGTGTAGCTGCCCTTGCCGTCCGATGCCCAGTGCCAGGCCTTGTCCGTGCCGGCGCGGCGGGAAACGACGTCGACATTGTCGGCGACCATGAAGGCGGAATAGAAGCCGACGCCGAACTGACCGATGAGCTGCGCGCCGTCCTTGCCCTGCGCCGCCTCGATCCGCTCCATGAAGGCCCGCGTGCCGGAGCGCGCAATCGTCCCGAGCGATTCGACCAGCTCGTCGCGGCTCATGCCGATGCCGTTGTCCTCGACGATGAGGCGGGCGTTTTCTTCATCGAGCGTCAGCGTGATGCGGGGGGCCGGATCGCTGCCGAGCAGCTCGGGTGCGACGATCGCCTCGTAGCGCAGCTTCTCGCAGGCGTCCGCCGCGTTCGAAATCAGTTCGCGGAGAAAGACGTTCTTGTCGGAATAGACCGAGTGCACCATGAGATGGAGCAGCTTCGCCACATCGGCTTCAAAGACATGTTTCTCGACGGACATTTCGACTTCGCTCATCGTGTTGCGGACCTCCTTTGATATTTGCCCCCAGTTGGCAAGCCGCAGCCTGAATTTCAAGGGTCGCGTTGCGGCTTCGATGCGAGGATGCCGGCGTGCCTGGCCTGCGAGATCCGTGGCCGTAAGAGCTGATCGACGTCGGGCGCTCAGATGTTCCCCATGCAGAGATATTTCATCTCGAGATAATCCTCGAGACCGTGGCGCGAGCCCTCGCGGCCGATGCCGGATTGCTTGATGCCGCCGAAGGGGGCGGCCTCGGAGGACATGCGACCGGTGTTGATGCCGACCATGCCGTATTCCAGCGCCTCGGCGACGTGCCAGACCCGCTTCAGGTTCTCGGCGTAGAAATAGGCGGCCAGGCCGTAGATCGTGTCGTTCGCCTCGGCCACCACCTGCTCGGCGCTTTCGAAGCGGATGATCGGGGCGATCGGGCCGAAGGTCTCTTCCTGGGCGACGCGCATGTCATGCGTGATGCCGGTGAGCACGGTCGGTTCGAAAAACGTGCCGTTCGTTCCGATCCGCCTGCCGCCGCAGCGCAGCCTGCCGCCCTTGGCAAGCGCGTCGGCGACATGCGCCTCGATCTTCTCGATCGCATGGCTGTCGATCATCGGGCCGATCGTGATCCCGGGGGAGAAGCCGTCGCCGACGGTGAGTTTGCGCACCTCGGCCACGAACTTCTCGGCGAAAGCATCATGAACCGCCGCCTGCACGTAAATGCGGTTCGCCGAGACGCAGGTCTGGCCGGCGTTGCGGAACTTCGCCTGGATCGCGCCGTCGACGGCCTCGTCGATATCCGCGTCGTCGAAAACGATGAAGGGGGCATTGCCCCCGAGTTCGAGGCTCACCTTTTTGATCTGGTCGGAGCATTGCCGCATCAGCAGCCGGCCGACCTCGGTCGATCCGGTGAAGCTGATCTTGCGCACCTTGGGGTTGCTGCAGAGCTCGCGTCCGATCGGCGCACCTTCCGAGGCGTAGACGAGATTGAGGACGCCCTCCGGGAACCCCGCTTCTTGCGCAAGCACGAACATCGCGCCGGCCACGAGCGGGGTTTGCTCCGCCGGCTTCAGCACGACCGTGCAGCCCGCGGCGAGCGCCGGCGAAATCTTCCGCGCGACCATCGAGGCCGGGAAATTCCACGGCGTGATGGTGCCGACGACGCCGACCGGCTGCTTGATGACGAGCATGCGGCGGTCATTGGCCGGCGCCGGAAAGGTCTCGCCGTAGACGCGCTTGGCCTCTTCCGCATACCACTCGACGTAAGAGGCGGCATGGAGGACCTCGCCCCTGGCCTCGCCGAGCGGCTTTCCCATTTCGGCCGTCAGAATGGCGGCGAGATCGTCGGCGTGCTCGACGATCAGGTCGTGCCAGCGGCGCAGGATGGCACTGCGGTCCTTGGCGGGCTTGCCCGCCCACAGCGGCTGGGCCTTGGCAGCGGCTTCGATCGCACGATGTGCGTCGTTGATCCCCATGTCGGGAAGCGTCGCCAGCAATTCGCCGGTCGACGGATTGAAGACGTCGAAGGTTGCACCGGACCAATCGCCGGCGGGCCGGGTGACACGGTCGAGCGCAGCGAAGCGCTCGGCAGCCCTGAGATGCTTGGTCAGTGCGGGCGTCAAGGCCATCAGCGTCCTCCGGCGACGCCTGCCGCGGCCGCAAGCCTCGCTTCTTTTCTGTTGTGTTGGGAGCGCGCCGCATCGTGGGCGCCCCCTGGGCATCGGACGACCGCGATAGCGGCCGTCCGGCCCGCCGTCAACCGCGGGCTTTAAGGATCGATGCCTCGAGGATGTCGAGCGCCTCGGCGAAGACCCCGTCCTGGATGGTGATCGGCGCCAGGAAGCGGATGACGTTGCCATGGACGCCGCAGGTGAGCAGGATGAGACCCTTGTCGAGGGCGATCAGGCGGACCTTGTTGGCGAATTCGGCGCTCGGCAGGTTCGTCGTCGCGTCGTTGAATTCGACGGCATTCATGAAGCCCGGGCCGCGAATGTCGGCGATCTCCGGCGCCTTTTCGCGAATGGCGGCGAGGCGCTGCTTCAGCCGGTTGCCGAGCTGGTTGGCGCGCTCGCAGAGCTTCTCCTCCTCTATGACGTCAAGCACGGCATGGGCGGCGGCGATGCCGATCGGGTTGCCGCCATAGGTGCCGCCAAGTCCGCCCGGTCCGGGTGCATCCATGATCTCGGCGCGTCCGGTCACGGCGGCAAGCGGGAAACCGCCAGCGAGGCTCTTCGCCATCGTCATCAGGTCCGCCGCGACGTCATGGTGCTCCATGGCGAAGAGCTTGCCGGTGCGGGCAAAGCCGGTCTGCACCTCGTCGGCGATGAGCAGGATGCCATGCTGGTCGCAGATTTCGCGCAGCGCCCTCATGAAGGCGGTCGGCGCCGGATAGAAGCCGCCTTCGCCCTGGACGGGTTCGAGAATGATCGCAGCGACGCGGGCAGGGTCGACGTCGGCGGCAAAGAGCTTCTTCAATGCCGCCAGCGACTGCTCGACGGTGACGCCGTGGAGCTCGATCGGGAAGGGGGCATGGAAGACGTCGCCCGGCATCGCGCCGAACCCGACCTTGTAGGGCACGACCTTGCCGGTCAGCGCCATGCCCATGAAGGTGCGGCCGTGGAAGCCGCCGCCGAAGGCGACGATCGCCTGGCGCCCCGTCGCGGCGCGGGCGATCTTCACCGCGTTTTCCACGGCCTCGGCGCCGGTCGTGACGAAGATCGTCTTTTTCGCGAATTTGCCGGGCGCGAGCGCGTTCAGGCGCTCCGCCAGGTGAACGTAGTTCTCGTAGGGAACGACCTGATGGCAGGTGTGGGTGAAGCGGTCGAGCTGCGCCTTGACGGCGGCGATCACCTTCGGATGGCGGTGGCCGGTGTTGACGACGGCGATGCCGGAGGCGAAATCGATGTAGCGGTTGCCTTCCTTGTCCCAGATCTCGGCGTTTTCGGCGCGCTCGGCGTAAATCTGCGTGGTCATTCCAACGCCGCGGGAGATGGCTGCGTTCTTGCGATCGGGGAGGCTCGTCATCGTCGTCGTCCTGTTTTCGAGAGGAATAGTTTGCATTTTTTCTGCAACTTTTCCTCGGAAGTGGTACATCTTTTGGAATGGAATGCAAATCAAATTTGCTGATCGGGACACAGCCGAGGCTAATGCGAGGCAGAGCTAATGAGAGCCGAAGCCGTCGGGCGCTCCTTGTAAAGCGGCGAGCCGCACGGGTAGATTGCCGGGCAGCGACAGGGGGCTCCGAACCGCGTCGCACCCGAAGCCGGAATGAGGACAGGAAAAAATGAGCGGTGCCGATACCGTACGCTACAAGGTTGCCGAGGCGGCAAGGCTCGCCGGCGTATCGGCCTCGACGCTTCGGCTGTGGGAAGCGCAGGGACTCGTCGTGCCCGAGCGCTCGGCGACCGGCCACCGGCAATATACCGAGGCCGATCTCGCGCGCCTGAAGCGCATCTCCTGGTTCCGTGCCGAACGCGGCCTGAACCCGGCGGCGATACGGCAGGCGCTCGAAGCGGAAAGTGCAGCCGACGAGAACAACGCGGCAGCAGCGCCGGAAAACAGCGCCGACGTGCAGGTCGGGCGGAAGCTGCGCAGCCTCAGGCATGCGGCGGGCAAGACGCTGGAGCAGGTGGCGGGTGACGTCGGAATCGCCGCATCGGTCCTGTCGACGCTAGAGCGGACCTCCCAGGGTGTCTCCGTCGCCGTCTTGCACAACCTCGCGGAATATTTCGGAACGACCGTGTCGAGCCTCTCCGGGGAAGAGCAGCCGCAAGTGCGGGCGCTCGTCCGTGCCGGCGAATGGCACAATTGGCCGCGCACGACGCCCGGCGTCACGGTGCAGCTGCTTGCCGAAGGCAACAACCAGATGGATTGCCATCGCTTCGTGCTGGCACCCGGCGCCTCGAGCGAGGGCGCCTACCGGCACGAGGGCGAGGAATTCGTCTATGTGCTCTCCGGCCATGTGGAGTTCGTGCTCGATGGCGATCAGTTCTACGATCTAAATCCGGGCGACTCTCTCTATTTCGAGAGCCGCCGCCGCCATGCCTGGTCGAACAGGCATGACGGCGAGACGGTCCTGTTGTGGATCAACACGCCGCCGACCTTTTAGCAAGCGATACGGGGCGCTTGCGGCGCGCAATCGAACTGAATTACTTCTCTCCGATTGCAGTCTTTTTGATGTAGTTCCACATTTAATACAACTAATGCGGATGATCGCCGGGCGCGGCGTTCAAGTCGATCGGCATTTGTCATGTCGTATTGCCAAAGAGGCACACATGCATCGCCTTCCGCGCGGGTGGGAAATGCTTGTGATCGGGCGGCCAAAGTTTAGCCCGATTTACCTTTACGACGTTTAAGCGTTCTTTCACCTACCCGGTCCACGGCCTTTTGCCAGAGAGAACCCGGCGAGGCATCGCTGTTTCAGGCGCCGTCGCAGAGGACCCCGCGATGATTGACGGGGAGAGGGGATGACCATGCGGATTTTGCGCGACCGCCAGTTGGATGGCCTGAGAGCCGTCGCCGTCATGCTGGTGCTCTACGCGCATTTCCTGGCGGTCGACGGCTCGCATTGGGGCCACATCGGCGTGCGGCTGTTCTTCGTCCTGAGCGGTTTCCTGATTACCCGGCTGCTGCTCGACGCGCGGGATGCCGCCCCCTTTGAATCGGGGACCGTGCTGAAGGCCTTCTACATCCGCCGGGCATTGCGCATCTTTCCTCCCTATTTCCTGGTCCTGGGCCTCGTCTGGCTCCTCGATCTCGAGCGCTCCGAAAAGGTATTGGCGTGGCACGCGCTCTACCTCTCGAACTTCTGGTACGCGCTGCAAAACGAATGGGTGCCCTGGGTTCTCTGTCACACCTGGAGCCTCAGCATAGAGGAGCAGTTCTACCTCGCCTGGCCGCTCATCATCCTGTTGGCGCCGCGCCGGTCGATCGCCCGGATTTGCGTCGGCGTCATCGCCTGCTCGCTTGCCTTCCGCCTCTATTGGCCGCTCACGGCCACGCCGTCGCTCGCACGCGACCTCCTGCCTCCGGCCTCGATGGATGCGCTCGGCGCCGGCGCGCTCCTGGCTGCCAGTCCGTCCTGGCGCAAGGGCTGGCCGCGCTGGGCGCAGCTCTCTTGGTTGCCGCTGTCGCTCCTCTCACTCGCCCTGCTGTGGCTTAAACCCGCTGCCATGACGCCGTCGCTGGCATGGCTCGCATGGGTCGGACTGGAGGTTTTTCCGATCCTGCCGCTCGCGATGCTGGTCGGCGCCTGTTCCAGGGGGCGTGGCGGGTCGCTCGGACGACTGATCGAGCTGCCGCCGCTGACGGCGCTCGGACGCATCAGCTATGGCGTCTATCTCTTTCATGCGGTGATCCTCGCCCTTGTCGTCGAGGCGCAGCGCTTCATTCCCGTCAATGTCTCGCAGCAGGGCATCGGGCGGTTCGTCGTCGCCGGAGCGCTGACGCTGGTCGTCGCTTGCCTGTCATGGCTCTTCTTCGAAAAGCCGCTCAATGCCCTGAAGCGCCATTTTCCCTATGTCCGTCCGATCCTCGGAAGAGAGGCGCGCGCGGATCGCTACGCCGCCTATCTCGGCGATCCGGTCGGCGGCGGCAAATCCTTCCGCACCTCGGACCTTCAATAGCGCGGGAGCCGAACCATGCCGATACCACTCGTCTCCGTCCTGCTGCCGATCTACAACGCGGAACCCTATCTGGCCGCCGCGCTCGAAAGCATCCTGCGGCAGGACCATGAACGCCTGGAAGTGATCGCGATCGATGACGGCTCGACCGACGGCTCGCTCGGCATCCTCGAGCGCTATGGCAAGTCCGATCGCCGCGTCTTGATCGTTTCCCGGGAGAACCGTGGTCTCATAGCGACCCTGAACGAGGGCCTGGAGCTCGCAAGCGGCGAACTCGTGGCCCGCATGGATGCCGACGACATCGCCTATCCGTCGCGCCTGTCGCGGCAGGTCGCGCTCTTTTCCGAGCAACCCGGCCTCGCGCTCTGCGGCAGCGGCGTCGATATGTTGATCGGCAACCGCATCGTCCGCGGCGAGCCCAACCCGATCTACCGGCTGGGCAGCCTGCGCATTTTGTCGATGTTCTTCACCGTCTTCATGCATCCGACCGTCGTCTACGACCGGAGAGTGATACCGGAGGCCTTGCTCCGCTACGACGCGAACTATGTGCACGCGGAAGATTTCGACCTCTTCAGGCGGATCACCGATCGCTTCCCGGCCGCGATGATCGACGATGCGCTGGTCGCCTACCGGATCCACGACGGCAGCGTCACCAACAAGCACAAGCGGCAGATGCGCCGCACCCATTTGCGCATCGTGGCGGAAAACCTGGAGCGGGACGGCCTCCTCGACGATACCGGCGCGCTCGACGAAATAGGTTTCGCGGTAACGAAGGAGACGGTCGAGTGCGCCGCCGAGTGGGTGCTCGCGCTCGAGCGGGAGATCGCGTCGCGGCCGAGTGAGCTGCGCCGCGTCTACGAGGAGGGCGCTCGGTGTTTCTTCTATTTCCTCTACCAGCTCATCGCCGATGAGGGGCGGCCGCAACTGACGCACTTGTTCCTGACGCGGACGGGACGGTGGGGCCTCATCCGCCGCCGCGAACGATACGGACTGTTCGCGGGCGCGCGCGCGCCCTGGTGCAGCCGCCTTTCGTTGGCGGCGGCGCAGCGGGTGGATCGCCTGGCGCGCTACCTGCGATCCGTGCCCGCCGCGAGCGTGCTTTCCAGGACAGGCTCAACCTGAAATGATTGATCATCCCGCAACAACGCAAAGGCGAAGGGAGCCGACGGCCGCGCGGCCGGTCTCGGTCGCTGCCGTGTCGAGCGGCTCACGGCCGTTCGCGAGCTTCATCGTCTGCACGCGCAACCGCGTGTCTGCGCTTCGAGCCTGCATCCGCTCGATCGAGGCCGCATGTCGCGCCCACCCGGCCGTCATGAGCGAGCTCGTGATCGTCGACAACGGTTCGACGGACGGCACTGCGGAGGCACTGGTGCGCATCGCAGCCGCGTCGCCGATTGCCGTCGCCCTCGTCGCCGAGCCGCGCCCGGGACTGGCCGGGGCGCGCAACGCCGGCATGGCGCGGGCACGCGGCCGAGTGCTGGTCTTCATTGACGACGACTGCGAGGTGGACGCACACTACCTCGCCGACCTGCAGCGGCACTACGGCCACGGCGAAGAGCGCGTCATCCGCGGCGGTCGCGTCGAACTCGGCAATTCCCTGGACCTGCCGTTCACCGTCAAACGGTCGAGAGTGGCGGCGCGTCTGAGCCCGGATATCCATCCCGGCGGTTTCGTGCTTGGATGCAACATGACCATGCACCGCGACGTGGCCGCACTCATCGGCCCCTTTGACACACGCTTCGGCGCCGGCGCACCGCTGAAAGCGGCGGAGGACACCGATTACCTGGTGCGCGCCTATAATCTCGGCATCCCGGTCGAATACGTACCGGACATGCTCGTCCATCATCACCACGGCCGGCGGGCGCGCGCGGCAATCGAAAGGCTTCACCGCGACTATAGTCTCGGCAATGGCGGATTGTGCCTGAAGCATCTTTTCACCGCGCCCTGGCTTTTAAAGCATTTCTGCTGGACGGTGAGATCGGCCTGCTGCCAAGCCTGCGGCGGAGCGAGATTCGACCCCGAACTGCAACTGTCGCACTGGCCGATCGTTTCGATGAACCTGCTCGGCGCCGCCCGTTTCGTGCGCCTTGCCATGACCGGGCCGGCGCCGCGGGCAGAAGCCTGTCCGATCGACCAGGCAGCGGCAAAACCGAGGTGAGGGCCATGCTCAAATTCCTGGTGCCCGGTCTGCAACTGCTGCGCGACGCGCTGGGGCGGCAATTGCGCCTGCTGCCGGCGGTGGTCGTGCTGGGTCTTGCCAGCGCCGCGCTCGAGGGCGCCGGCATCGGCCTCATCATCCCGATGCTCGGGATCATCGCCGGCGATGACCAGCCGGCCGGCCTGAGCGGGATTTCCGCGGTCTTCCAGCAGATCGGCGAAGGGCTGGGCGACGGCGAGCGCCTGCTCGTGATCGCCGCTGCCGTCCTGGCGCTGATCACGCTCAAGAATGTGCTCGCCTTCGCCAACACGCTGCTTACGACCTTCATCTACGGCAAGGCGAGCCATTCCATCCGCAGCGCCCTTTCGGATCAGCTCCTGCGGATCGGCTATCCGTTTTTCCTGCAGCATAGCCCCGGCCGCCTGCTCAACATCATCTCCAACGAGTCATGGCGCGCCTCCGACGCGATCCAGACCGTGCTCGCGGCGATCGTGCACGGCTCGGCTGCCGTCATCCTGCTTTCTTTCCTGCTTCTCCTGTCGTGGCAGATGACCCTGTTCGTCGCCTTGGGCCTCGTTCTCGTCCAGCTCGCCCATGCCGCAGTCTCGGCAACGCTCAGGCGTCCGAGCCGTGAGGTGACGTCCTTCAATGGCGAGCTCGCCGCCAGGATGCTGCATCTTGTCCATGCCGGGCGGCTCATTCGGGTGTTCGGCCAGGAGGCACGCGAGAAGGCCACCTTCGATGGAGCCTCGGACGCGGTTCGCCGTGCGGGCTTTGCCTTGCAGGCCCGCCAGGGCGCCCTGCCGCCGATGACGGAGGTGCTCCATTCCGCGCTGTTCCTGGCGGCGGTGGTCGGCGCCTGGCTCTCCGGCGTGAGCTTCCCGGTGATCGTCGCTTTCGTGGTGCTGCTCTATCGCCTGCAGCCGCACATGCGGGCCCTGCAGATGTCGTGGAGCCAGATCCAGGGCTGGAGCGGTTCGCTCGAAGAGGTGCGGTGGCTGCTGGATTCGTCCGACAAGCCGAAGCCGCCTTCGGGCAGCGAACCGGTCGACGGCCTGGGCGAGGGCATCAAATTCGATCGCGTGACGTTCCGCTATCCCGGATCGGAGGCGCGTCCCGTGGTGCTGCGCGAGGTGAGCTTCGACGTCCTCAGCGGTCGTTCGACGGCGATCATCGGCCGCTCGGGCGCCGGCAAGACCACGATCGTCAATATGCTCTGCCGCTTCGTCGAGCCCGACGAGGGGCGCATTCTGATCGACGGAGTGCCGCTAGACCAGATCGATCCTGGGGCGTGGCGGCGCCAGATCGCGGTCGCGAGCCAGGATCTCGAACTGGTGGACGGCAGCATCCTGGAGAACATCACCTACGGTCAGAGCGCGACCCTTGCGGAAGCCGAGCGCGCGGCGAGGCTGGCGGAGGCGCACGGCTTCATCGAAAAACTGCCGCAAGGCTATCAGACGGTGGTCGGCTACCGGGGCGCAAGCCTCTCGGCCGGGCAGCGGCAGCGGATCGCGCTCGCCAGAGCCCTCGTGCGTGATCCGGCAATCCTGATCCTCGACGAGGCGACGAATGCGGTCGACGGGCTTTCCGAAGCGGCGATCGTCGAGACGCTGAGATTGAGGGCCGGCCGCCGCACGACCATCGTCATCAGCCATCACCGCAGCACGATTTCGTTCTGCGACGACGTCGTTGTCCTCGGCTCCGGCCGCGTCAAAGGCCGGGCGTCGCTCGCCGATGTCGCCTCCCTCAGCATGGATCAGCTCTACGAGCACGAGACGCGGATGGAGCGGCAGGGTTAGGGCCAGGAGTTAGGACGCGCAAAGGCGAACGCGGTGCACCCATCCGGGTACACCGCGCTCGCAATCGCTTGTCGTTTGCCTGAGGCGACATGCATCAGGCATGTCGCGCAAAAGTGTTCAGCGGTTTTGCGACAACGACATGCGTAAGAAACAAAGACCTAGAGCGGGATGCGCCCGCATGTGTTCGCGCCACCGCTCTATCTGCTTGTTTTGGCCGCATTTGTGCGACGTCGGGTGATTCCGCCTGACTGCAAAATGCTTTAGGCGGCCGCGTAGCGTTTCGCCATTTCCGGCAATCTCAGCACCCGGATCTTCGATGCCTGGCCGGCGGCGCGGAAGGCCTCGAAGCGCTCCTTGCAGACCTCCGTCATGTGGGCGATCGCCGGCTTCAGATAGTTGCGCGGATCGAAATTCTCCGGATGCTCGAGGTGATGCTTGCGGATTTCGCCGGTGAAGGCGAGGCGCAGGTCGGTGTCGATGTTGACCTTGCGCACGCCGAGCGGAATGGCCTTCTGGATTTCCGAGACCGGCACGCCCCAGGTCTTCTTCATCTTGCCGCCATAGGCATTGAAGAGCTCCTGCAGGTCGGCCGGCACCGAAGACGACCCGTGCATGACGAGGTGCGTGTTCGGCAGGCGTCTGTTGATCTTGGCGATCGTCTCGATCGACAGGATCTCGCCGTCGGGTTCGCGCGTGAACTTGTAGGCGCCGTGGCTGGTGCCGATCGCCACCGCAAGGGCGTCGACGCCGGTCTTGGAGACGAAATCGAAGGCCTGGTCGGGATCGGTCAGCAATTCCTCGCGCGACAGCTTGCCTTCGAAGCCGTGCCCGTCCTCCTTGTCGCCGGCGCCCGTTTCGAGGTTGCCGAGGCAGCCGAGCTCGCCCTCGACCGAAACACCCGCCGCATGCGCGATCTTCACCACCTCGGCGGTGACGGCGACATTGTATTCATAGCTCGCGACGGTCTTGCCGTCCTTTTCGAGCGAGCCGTCCATCATCACCGAGGTGAAGCCGTTGGTGATGGCGGAGATGCAGGTCGACGGCTGATCGCCATGATCGAGATGGAGACAGACGGGGATATGCGGATATTCCTCGGCCGCGCCGAGGATCAGGTGGCGCAGGAAGGCATCGCCGGCATAGGCGCGCGCACCGCGGCTTGCCTGGAGGATCACGGGAGAGTCGGTCGCGTCCGCCGCCCGCATGACGGCCTGGATGTATTCGAGATTGTTCACATTGAAGGCCGGAAGCGCGAAATTGTTCTCCGCCGCGTGGTCGAGCAGTTGCCGCAATGTGATCAATGCCATTCGAAATCTCCCTGATGCTGCGCGCCCACTCCAGGCGCCAAGATGAGCGGTCGACGCCGCCGGTAAGCGGGCCGCGCACCGGCCCCGAGGAGGCGTGTGAACGCGCTCGAGTGCCTCTGAAACCGGTGCGCCGGACCCAAGTCAAGGGCACAATAATCTATGGAAGCCTTTTGGCAACCGGCGCCGGGCAGGGGCCGTGTCGTTGATGAACGTGCGTCAGCGGAATTGCTGTGGATGAAAAGCCGTTCCGTTGAAGATTGCCCTACTCGCTTTCTGGTTGGTGGCGTCGGACTTCCGCGAAGTGCTCGCCAACGGAAAAATTCGGCGGAGCCAGACGTCGCGGAAATGGCCGGGATCGATCCTGCGGCGGGTCGTGGCTCAAGACGTGCGCAGCCCCGGATCGCAAAATCATTGCGAAAGAGGCGGCGAATTTTTCTGCATATTACGTAAAGTGCCGATTCCCTTCATGATGTTTGCATGACAGCCTGACCATCGCATTCGGGGGAGCCGCGGCGTGACCGTTCGAAAAAATCTAAAACGTTGCAGTTGGCCGCGCAGGGCGCATAATTCTCCGGTCCCCCTCGTCTGGAAATCGTCGCGAAGGAGCCGCAACCATAGCGCTAATCAGAATTTCGTTTTATAAAGGAGGGTGCAGAAATCGCCTTGCCTTTCCTGCGAAATTGCACTTCTCTCCTGCAATCAACCACACGCAAAACGAGGGGAAGGAGAAGAAAAATGGCTTCACTGAAACTCACACTCAGCGCCGCGCTCATCGGCTCGCTGCTCGTCGGCGCAAGCCCGGCACTCGCCGAGAACGTGCTTCATCGCGGCAATGCCGGCGAGCCGCAGACGCTCGACCAGGCGCACACCTCGATCAACATCGAGGAGTTCATCCTCAAAGACCTCTATGAGGGCCTGACGATCTACGACGCCGCCGGCAAGATCGTGCCCGGTGCGGCCGAAACCTGGGAACTCTCGGATGACGGCCTCGTCTACAAGTTCAAGCTGCGCGCCGATGCCAAGTGGTCCGACGGCTCGCCGGTGACGGCCGAGGACTTCGCCTTCTCGTTCCGCCGCGTCGAGGACCCGAAGACGGCCGCCGAATACGCCAACATCCTCTTCCCGATCAAGAATGCCGAAAAGGTCAACAAGGGTGAGCTGCCGGTCGACCAGCTCGGCGTCAAGGCCGTCGACGAGAAGACGCTGGAGGTCACCCTCGAGCGCCCGACACCGTTCTTCCTCGAGCTGCTCGCGCACCAGACCGCGCTTCCGGTCAGCAAGGCGAGCGTCGAAAAGAATGGCGCCGACTTCGTCAAGCCGGGCGTTATGGTCTCCAACGGCGCCTTCAAGCTGATGGCGCATGTGCCGAACGACAGCCTGACGGTCGAGAAGAACACGAACTACTGGGACGCGGCCAACGTCAAGCTCGACAAGGTAATCTTCTACCCGATCGACGACCAGGCCGCCTCGGTGCGTCGCTTCGAAGCGAAGGAGATGGACCTCGTCTACAACTTCTCGGCCGACCAGATCGACCGGTTGCGCAAGTCCTATAACGACCAGGTGCACGTCTCGCCGACGCTCGCCACCTATTATTACGCCTTCGACACGCGCCAGGAGCCCTATAGCGACGTCCGCGTCCGCCGCGCGCTCTCGATGGCGGTCGACCGCGACTTCCTCGCCAAGGAGATCTACAGCGGCTCGCAGCTGCCGTCCTACTCGATGGTCCCGCCGGGCATCGAAAGCTACGGCGAACCCGCCAAGGCCGACTTTGCAGACATGTCGCAGCTCGACCGCGAGGACAAGGCGATCGAGCTGATGAAGGAAGCGGGCTACGGCGAGGGCGGCAAGCCGCTCAACATCGAAATCCGCTACAACACCAACCCGAACCACGAGCGCGTTGCGACGGCGGTAGCCGACATGTGGAAGAACACCTTCGGCGCCAAGGTCTCGCTCGTGAACCTCGACGTCTCCTCGCACTATGCCTACCTGCAGGAAGGCGGCAAGTTCAACGTCGCGCGCGCCGGCTGGGTGGCCGACTATGCCGACGCCGAGAACTTCCTGGCGCTGAGCCTCAGCACCAACAAGACCTTCAACTACGGCCACTTCGAAAACGCCGAATACGACGCGTTGATGAAGAAGTCCTATGAGGAACAGGATCCGGCGGCACGCGCGAAGATCCTGCACGAGGCCGAAGCCCTCCTGATGAAGGAACAGCCGATTGCGCCGTTCCTGACCCAGGCGGACCTCTGGCTCGTCTCGGACCGCGTCAAGGGCTGGCAGGACAATGCGCCGAACGCGCACTTGAGCAAGTTCCTGTCGATCGCCGAATAACGAACTGAAGCGACGCGCGGGGCACCGGTTCCCGCGCGTCGTTTCCGGAGCAAGTCCATGATCGCCTTCATCCTTCGCCGACTGGCGAGCGCGGTGCCGACGCTGTTCATCGTCGTCACCATATCCTTCTTCCTGATGCGTTTTGCGCCCGGCGGCCCCTTCAATCTCGAGCGTCCTCTCCCCCCCTCCACGATGGAGAACCTGATGAGGACCTATCACCTCGACCAGCCGCTCTGGCGCCAATACATCACCTATCTCAGCAATGCGGTGACGGGCGACTTCGGTCCGAGCTACATCTACCATGACAACAATGTCGCGCAGCTGATCGGCAAGGGCCTGCCCTATTCCATGGAGCTCGGCTTCTACGCGCTGGTCCTGGCCGTGGTCGGCGGCGTCGTCGCCGGCACCATCGCGGCGCTTCGGCAGAACAGCTTTCTCGACTTCACGATCATGTCGGTGGCGACGATCGGCGTCACCGTCCCGAACTTCGTCGTTGGCCCGGTGCTGACCCTCGTCTTTGCCATCGTGCTCGCCTGGCTGCCCGCCGGCGGCTGGGGAGACGGATCGTTGCGCTTCCTGATCCTGCCGATGATCGCGCTCGCCCTGCCGCAGCTCGCCGTGTTCGCGCGGCTTACCCGCGGCTCGATGATCGAGGCGCTCAATACCGACCATATCCGTACGGCGCGTGCCTACGGCCTGCCGCCGCGGGCCGTCGTGGTGACGCATGCGATGCGCGGCGCGCTCCTGCCGGTCGTCTCCTACCTGGCGCCCTGCGCCGCGGCCCTTCTCACCGGTTCGGCCGTGGTGGAGACGATCTTCACCATTCCGGGGGTCGGCCGCTATTTCGTTCTGGGCGCGATCAACCGCGACTACACACTGGTGATGGGCACCGTCATCCTCATCGCCATCTTCGTCATCGTCTTCAATCTCGTGGTCGATATTCTCTACGGCCTGCTCGATCCGAGGGTTCGCCATGACTGAGATCGTCCAGACCCCCGTATCGGCGCCCGAAACTAGGGGCCGCAGCCTCTTCCAGCTTGCAGCACTTCGCTTCCGCCGCAACCGTGCCGCCATGGCCGGCTGCGTGATGCTGGCGCTGATCGCGCTCTTCTCCTTCATCGGGCCGTTCTTCTCGCCGCATACCTACGACCAGGTCTTCCCGTCCTATGTCTCGATCGGCCCGAGCCTCGAGCCGCGGCCGGATACCTCGACGCTCCGGGACGTGATGGAGGGCGTGGCGACACGTGCCCGCGTGACGCTGCAGGAGTTCAATGTCGAAGGCGAAACCTTCACCGCCACCGTGACGTCCGAGCAGCCGATCGACCCGCGGGCCACGCGCTATTTCGACCGGGCGAACGAATTCGAGAACACCAAGGTCGTCGCCACCGAGGATGACGGCCGCAGGCTGAGGGTCGAGGGCCAGGTCGACCGCGAATATTTCCCGTTCGGCACCGATTCCAACGGCCGCGACTTGCTGGTCCGCGTCATGCTGGGAGGGCAGATCTCGATCGCCGTCGGCCTGCTCGCGAGCCTCGTTTCGCTCGGCCTCGGCGTCGTCTACGGCGCGACCTCCGGCTATATCGGCGGGCGCATCGACAATGTCATGATGCGCCTCGTCGAGATCCTTTATTCGCTGCCCTTCGTCTTCCTCGTCGTGGTGCTCGTCGTCTTCTTCGGCCGCAGCTTCATCCTGATCTTCCTGGTGATCGGCGCAGTCGAATGGCTGGACATGGCGCGCATCGTGCGCGGCCAGACGCTGGCCCTGAAACGGCGCGAATTCGTCGGCGCGGCGCAGGCGCTCGGCCTGACCGACTGGCAGATCATCCGCCGGCACATCATCCCGAACACGATCGGCCCGGTGATCGTCTTCGTCACCGTCGTCGTGCCGAAAGTCATCCTGCTCGAGAGCTTCCTGTCGTTCCTCGGCCTCGGCGTGCAGGCGCCGCTGACGAGCTGGGGCGCGCTGATCTCCGAAGGGGCAAACAATATCCAGTCGGCGCCATGGCTCCTGATCTTCCCGGCCATCTTCTTCGTCGTCACGTTGTTCTCGCTGAATTTCGTCGGCGACGGCCTGCGCGATGCGCTCGACCCGAAGGACCGCTGACATGACAGAGATCAACGATTCCATCCTGGCCGTGCGTGGCCTCAAGGTCGATTTCTCGACGCCGGACGGAACGGTCGAGGCGGTCAAGGGCATAGACCTCGACGTGCGCTCCGGCGAGACGTTGGCCGTGGTCGGCGAATCCGGGTCCGGCAAGAGCCAGACCATGATGGGCATCATGGGGCTCTTGGCCAAGAACGGCCGCGTCGTCGGTTCGGCGCGGTATCGCGGCCAGGAACTCGTCGGCCTGGCGCCGAAGGCGCTGAACAAGGTGCGCGGCTCGAAGATCACGATGATCTTCCAGGAGCCGATGACCTCGCTCGATCCGCTTTACACGATCGGCCGCCAGATCGCCGAGCCGATCGTGCACCACCGCAACAGCACGTCAAAGGAGGCGAGGAAGCGCGTCCTCGAACTCCTGGAACTCGTCGGGATTCCGGAGCCGGCGCGGCGTATCGACAGCTATCCGCACGAGCTTTCCGGCGGCCAGCGGCAGCGCGTCATGATCGCCATGGCGCTCGCCAACGAACCGGACATCCTGATCGCCGACGAGCCGACGACGGCGCTGGACGTCACCATCCAGGCGCAGATCCTTGAATTGCTGAAATCGCTGCAGAAGCGCTTCGGCATGGCGATCGTGCTGATCACGCATGATCTGGGCATCGTCAAGCATTTCGCCGACCGGGTCGCGGTCATGCGCCGCGGCGAGATCGTCGAAGAGGGGACGACCGCGGAGATTTTCGAGCGACCGAAGGCCGATTACACGAGGATGCTGCTCGCGGCCGAGCCGAGCGGCCGCAAGGCGCCGCCCGCCGACCACGCGCCGATCATCCTCGAGGGGCGCAACGTGGCCGTGGACTACAGCATCCCCGGTGGACTCTTCCGCGGCGCCGCTTCCGTCTTCCGGGCGGTCGACGGTGTCAATCTGCGCCTCAGGCAAGGCCAGACAATCGGCATCGTGGGCGAATCCGGCTCGGGTAAATCGACCCTTGGACGGGCGCTGCTGAGGCTCTTGCCGAGCAGCGGCCATTACCGTTTCGGCGCGACGGACATTTCCGGTTTCGATCGGGGTGCGATGCGGCCGCTGCGTCGCGAACTCCAGCTCGTTTTCCAGGACCCCTACGGCTCCCTGTCGCCGCGCCGGACGGTCGGCGAGATCATCACCGAGGGCCTCTATGTGCATGAGCCGGACCTCGGCCGCGCCGAGCGCGACCGGCGGGCGATCGCCGCACTGAAGGAGGTCGGCCTCGATCCCGCTTCGCGCAACCGCTATCCGCACGAATTTTCCGGCGGTCAGCGCCAGCGCATCGCGATCGCCCGCGCGATGATCCTGAAGCCCAAGGTGGTGATCCTCGACGAGCCGACCTCGGCGCTCGATCGCTCCGTGCAGGGGCAGGTGATCGAACTCCTGCGCGACCTGCAGCAAAAGCACGGCCTCTCCTACATCTTCATCAGCCACGACCTTTCGGTCGTCAAGGCGATGTCGGACTATGTGATCGTGATGAAGAACGGCCGCATCGTCGAGGAAGGGGAAACGGACGCGATCTTCGAGGCACCCAAGGAGACCTATACGAGGACGCTGATCGGCGCGGCGTTCCACGTGTAAGTCGGTTCGTTTTCACCGGCGAGCGCCCCTCATCCGCCTGCCGGCACCTTCTCCCCATCGTGAATGGGGAGAAGGCACTCGCGGCGGCGCCTCGTCATCCCAAACCCGATGGCTTGGGCCGCCTTGCCACGATCCGCCACTCACGGCTCGTCCGTCAGTGCTCTCTTGTCGAGCCCGAACTTCTGCATCTTTTCGTAGAGCGTCTTGCGGGAAATGCCGAGCGTTTCGTAGACGGGCTTCAGCGCTCCGCCATGGGCTGCGAGCGCGCTGGCGATGACGCTTTTTTCGAAGGCGGCCACCTTGTCGGCGAGGCGCTGGGTATCGGCCGGCGGCAAGACCTCGTCCCGTTCTACATCGAGGCCGAGCACCAGCCGCTCGGCGGCGTTGCGCAGTTCGCGCACATTTCCGGGCCAGTCGCGGGCTGCCATTTCTGAGGCAAGCGACGGCGAGACCTCGATCTCGCCGCGGCCGTAGCGCGCGGCGGATTCGCGCACGAGTTGCATGAAGAGGAGAGGGATGTCGGAGCGGCGCTGGGAAAGCGGCGGCACGCGCAGCGTCGCGACATTGAGGCGGTAGAGCAGGTCGGCGCGGAAGCGGCCGGCCGCGACCTCGCGTTCCAGGTCCACCTTGCTGGTGGCGATGAAGCGCACGTCGAGCGGCACGGTCTCGTTGGAGCCGAGCCGGGTGATTACTCGCTCCTGCAGCACGCGCAGGAACTTCGCCTGCAGATCGAAGGGCATGGAGCCGATCTCGTCGAGCAGGATCGTGCCGCCGCGGCCATGCTCGAACTTGCCGTAGCGTGGCCGCATCGCCCCCGGAAAGGCACCGGGCTCGTGGCCGAAGAGCTCGCTCTCGATCAGGTTTTCCGGAAGCGCGGCGCAATTGATGGCGATGAAGGGGCCGCTGGCACGGCTGCTCAGATCATGGAGCGCGCGGGCGACCACCTCCTTGCCCACGCCCGTATCGCCGATGATCAGCGTGTCGGCGTCCGATGCGCCGATGGCCCGCACCCGGTAGCGCAGATCGACCATCACCTGGCTGCGTCCCGGCAGGCGGTGTTCGATGTCGTCCCGCTTGCCCGCGACGGCCCTCAGGCGGCGGTTTTCGAGGACGAGGCCGCGCCAGTCGAGCGCGCGGCGGATGGTCCCGGCGAGCGCCTGTGCGGTAAAGGGCTTCTCGACGAAATCATAGGCGCCCTCGCGCATCGCCCGGACCGCGAGCTGGACGTCGCCGTGGCCGGTCACCAGGATCACCGGCACCTCAGCATCGATTTCGCGGATGCGCTGCAGGAAGGTCATCCCGTCCATGCCGGGCATGCGGATATCGCTGATGACGACGCCGGGGAAGCTGAAGCCGATCAGTTCCAGCGCGTGTTCCGCACTCGCGAAGGTGTCGACGCGGAAGCCCGCAAGCTCCAGCGCCTGCGCGCTCGAGCGGCGCAGTTCTTCTTCATCGTCGACGAGCAGGACACGGCTGTCGTTCATTCGGCGGCCTCTCGTTCGGCCGGGTCGGTGATGAGCAGTTCGATGCGGAACACGGCGCCTCCTTCGGGATGGTTCGATACCGCCAGGCTGCCGCCGAAGTCCTTGACGATGTTGTAGGAAATCGAAAGACCGAGGCCGAGCCCCTTGCCGACGCCCTTGGTCGTGTAGAACGGATCGAATATCCGTTCGGCGATTGCGGCTGCGACGCCGGGGCCGTGATCGCGCACCGTCAGGACGGCCCTTTCGTCTTCGCGCCGCGCCTCGACCGAGATGCGGCGATCGTCGAGCCCCTCGACGGCGTCCGCGGCGTTGGAGATGACGTTGACGAGCACCTGCTGCAGGCGGACCGAACCGGCCTGGACGATGAGCGGCTCGGCCCCGAGATCGATGTCCAGCGTCGCGCCTGCCGCCTTCAGGCGCGCGGCGACGATCTCCACCGTGTCGCGCATCACCTCCTCGACGCGAACGGCGCCGAGCTTCTCGTTGGGTTTGCGGGCGAAATTGCGCAGGTGCCGGCTGATCGACGCCATGCGGTCGATGAGGCTGGAAATGCGCCGGACATTGTCGCTCGCCTCGGCGGTGCGCCCGCGCTCGATCAGCAGGGCGGCGCTGTCGGCATAGGTTTTGGCCGCCGCCAAAGGTTGGTTGAATTCATGCGAAAGCGCCGCCGACATCTGGCCCAGTCCGGCGAGCTTGCCCGCCTGGATAAGGTCCGCCTGGGTCTGGCGCAACTGCTGCTCGGTAAGCCGCCGCTCGGCGACCTCCGCCTCGATCCGGACGTTGACGCGCGCGAGGTCGGCGGTGCGTTCCTCGACCCGGCGCTCGAGTTCCTCCTGGGCCTGCTCCTGCATCAGGATGCGCTCGCGGAGCCGCGTCCGCCGCTGGACGATGATCGCGACGGCAAGGCCGGCAAGGCAGAGGAACAGCATCGCGGCTGCAACGGTGGTCAGCGCCTGCGTCCGGACGGAGGCGGTGTCGGTGAGCACGTTCACGGTCCAGTCCGCTTCGGGCATGTAGTGCGAGAGGACGAGGTATTCGCGTTCGCCGCCGGTGTTGATCGTCATCAACCGGTGCCCGGAAAGCACGCTTCGCGCCGCCGGCAGCGGGTGGAGAACGGCATTGGCATAACGGCGCGAGGCTTCGGTGCGGGCAAGGCGATCCGGCGTCAGCGGCAGGATCCCGGCATAGAGCCATTCCGGGTTTCCGCTCATGAAGATGATGCCTTCCGGATCGGAGACGAAGATCCTGTATTCGCCGCCCCGCCAGGACGCCTCGATGGTTTCGATGTCGACCTTGAAGACGATGACGCCGCGGATCTCGCCGCCGACGCGGACCGGCGAGCCGAAATAGTAGCCGCGCTTCAGCGAGGTCGTGCCGAGCGCATAGAAGCGGGACTGCTCCCCGCGCAGCGCATCCTGGAAATAGGGCCGGTAGCTGAAGTTCTCACCGATGAAGCTTGCCGGGCCGTCATAGTTGCTGGCGGCGATCGTGTCGCCATCCGGCGTGATGACGTAGATGTCGGAGGATCTGAGGAGCCCGTTGATCTCCTTGAGATAATCGTTGACGGCCGCGCGCAGCCGGCGGTCGCGCGGACGCGTGACCAGTTCCTTGACATCGTCATGGTCGGCGATCAGCGCCGGCAGGGCCTGATAGCGGTTGAGATGGCCGCTGAGGGCGGAAACGGCGAGCCTGAGCGCCGTATTCGCCTGCGCCGATGCCTCCTGCATGTAGCTGCGCGTGGCGAGCGCCGTTCCCTGCACGGCGACCATCGTCGCGGCGATCGGCAGGAGTGAGAGCACGAGCAGGAAACGGTATTTCACGGGATGCCCGGGCTCCTCCTCCCTCGCGTCTTTCCGAAAGTCTGCGCGTGGCGCCGACGGCGCTTGCGCTCAGATCGTAAAAGGCGGCCCGAGCCGTGGCAAGCCGTAGCGGCCGTGCTCAACGGCGAAGAGAAGTCGTCAATGCGGCGTTGACAATGCGTTGTCCACAGCGGCCTTTCGCAATCGGCGTCGAGAGCGCATCTAATCGGCAGCAGCGCCCGCATCGACGCGGGGCAGAGAGGTAGCCAACCATGCTCGACCAGATCAAAGGCTTGCATCACGTAACGTCGATGGCGGACGACGCCCGTATGAACAACCATTTCTTCACCAACACGCTCGGCCTTCGCCGGGTCAAGAAGACCGTGAACTTCGACTCGCCGGATGTCTACCATCTCTACTATGGCGACGAAATCGGCACGCCGGGCACGGTGATGACCTATTTTCCGTTTCCGCAGATGCCGCGCGGGCGTGCCGGGACGGGCGAGGTGGGCACGACGGTCTTTTCCGTTCAGGAAGGCTCGCTCGGTTTCTGGCGCGATCGGCTTCACGCGCTCGGCGTGACCGGTCTCAAGGAAGAGGAGACCTTCGGCGAGAAACGGCTGTACTTTGCCGGCCCCGATGGTGACGGATTCGCGCTCGTCGAGGTCAGGAATGATCCGCGCACGCCCTGGACCGCGGGCGGCATTTCCGAGGACCACGCGATCCGCGGTTTCCACTCGGTCGCCATGCGGCTGCGCGACGAGGGCGCGACGGCGGAACTGCTCAAGTTCATGGGTTACCAGGAGCTCGACCGCAAGGACGGCGTCACGCGGCTCATCGTGCCGGACGGCAATGGCGCGAGCCTCGTCGACCTCGAGACGCTGCCGAACGTCAACCGTGCCGCGCAAGGCGCGGGCTCCGTGCACCATGTCGCCTTCGCCGTCGACAACCGCGAGAAGCAGCTCGAGGTGCGCAGGGCGCTGATGGACACCGGTTACCATGTGACACCGGTCATCGATCGCGATTACTTCTGGGCGATCTACTTCCGCACGCCCGGTGGCGTGCTCTTCGAGGTCGCCACCAACGAACCGGGCTTCGACCGCGACGAGGATGTCGCCCATCTCGGCTCGGCGCTGAAGCTGCCGCAGCAGCACAAGCACCTGCGGCCGATCCTCGAAAGCCATTTGCAGAAACTCGAGGACTAGGCCGTAGTAGAGGCATCTTCCTGAGGCGAAAGGTCTTAAAGTCAAATGAGATAGTCGTCGTCTGACCAGTTGATGATAAAGGAGAATTCCATGGTCGATCATGGTTATGTTTACAAGTTGAAGGCCGGCGAGCCCGGCCGTCCGATCCTCTTCGTTCTCCACGGCACGGGCGGGGACGAGACGCAGTTCTTCGATCTCGGCACGGGGTTGCTTCCGCAAGCGACGGTCGTCTCGCCGCGCGGTGACGTATCCGAGCGCGGGGCCGCCCGCTTCTTCCGGCGAACCGGCGAGGGGGTCTATGACATGGCGGACCTTTCCCGCGCCACGCAGAAGATGACTAACTTCGTGAAAACCCTTGCCCGCGAGCACGAAGCCTCGGAGATCATCGGCGTCGGTTACTCGAACGGCGCCAATATCCTTGCCAACGTGCTGATCGAGGAAGGGGTCTTCGACAGGGCTGTGCTCATGCACCCGCTGATCCCTTTCCGGCCGGGGGACAATCCGGCGCTCGCGGGCCGCCGGATATTGATCACCGCCGGCGAACGCGACCCGATCTGTCCGGCACCGCTGACGCAGACGCTCGCCGATTACTTCAAGGCGCAGAAGGCGACCGTCGCCCTCGAGTGGCATTCCGGCGGCCACGAGATCCGCCAGAACGAGATTGCTGCGGCCGAGCGGTTCGTGAGCGCGTGAACTTCACTCCAGCCGGCGGCGGAAGAGCCAGGCGGCGGCGGAGAGCGTGACGATGGCGATCAGGCAGAGCGGCACGGTCTGGCGGATTACCTCGGCGAGCGGGATATCCTTGAGGAATACTCCCTTTACGATCACCAGGAAGTAGCGCAGCGGATTGATGAGCGTCACCGGCTGCAGCCATGCCGGCATGTTCTCGATCGGTGTCGCGAAGCCGGAGAGCAGCATTGCCGGCACCATGAAGAGGAAGGCGCCGAGGATCGCCTGCTGCTGCGTCATGGATAGCGCGGAGATGAAGAGGCCGACGCCGACGACCGCGGCGAGATAGAACACCGCGCTGCCGTAGAGGAGCAGGAGCGAGCCGCGCAGCGGCACTCCGAAGATGAAGACCGCCGCAAGGATATAGATGCTGATGTGGAAGAGCCCGATCATCATCGGCGGGATGAGCTTGCCGAGCAGGATCTCGTGCGTGCGCAAGGGCGAGACGATCAACTGGTCGAAGGTGCCGAGCTCCCGCTCGCGGGCGACGGAGAGGGCGGTGACGATGAGCCCGATCAGGAGCGCGATGCTCGCGACGAGGTTCGGCACCATGAACCACTGATAGGTGAGATTGGGGTTGAACCAGTTGCGCGGCTCGATCCGGATCGCCTCGGAGCCCGTGCGCTTGCCGGCGGGCGTTTCGGCGGCGAGCGTGCCGACGATGCGGCCGAGATAGCCGGAAACGATCTGCGAGGCATTGGAGCGCCGCCCGTCGAGGATCACCTGCACCTCGGCCGGCTGCCCCGCTTCGATATCGCGGGAGAAGGTTGGACCGATTTCCAGTGCCGCGAGCACGCTCTGGGTGTCGATGGCGAGACGGACTTCCGCCGGGCTGGCGGCCAGCGTGACGCTGCGGAAGGTCGGCGATCCGCCGATCCGCTGGATGAGCTCCTGGCTCCAGTGACCATTGTCGCGATCGAGCACCATCAGATCGACGTTCTTCACCTCGAGCGTTGCCGCATAGGAGAAGACGAGAAGCTGGACGATCGGCGGACCGACCAGGATCAGCCGCGCCTTCGGATCGCGCAGCACCGCCAGCAGCTCCTTGACGATCAGCGCTTTCAGTCGCGTCCACCACATGCTCAGCCGATCCTCTTTCTGGTGCTGCGCGCCGCAAGCGCGAAGAAGACGCAGCCGATCAGGAACATCACCGCGATCGCCCTGGCGAACATCGGCCAGATGTCGCCGGCGAGGAACACCATCTGCAGGCTGGGGATCAGGTAGCGTGCCGGGACGAAATAGGTGAGCCACTGGATGACGGTCGGCATCGAATTGATCTCGAAAAGGAAGCCAGACAGGAGGAAGGCCGGCAGGAAGGCCGAGATCAGCGCGAGCTGCGAGGCGAGGAACTGGTTCTTGGTGGCGGCGGAGATCAGCAGGCCCTGCCCGAGGGCCGGCATCAGGAACGTTGCCGAAAGCGCGTAGAGCGCCGCGACCGAGCCGCGGAAAGGCACGCCGAAGAGGAAGACGGCGAGCAAGACGCAAAGCGTCATCGAGGTCAGGCCGAGGACGAAATAGGGGAGCAGTTTGCCGGCCAGGAGCTCGGCGGCCGAAACCGGCGTCGCCATCATCGCCTCCATCGTGCCGCGCTCCCATTCGCGCGCCACGACAAGCGAGGTGAGCAGCGTCCCGACAAGCGTCATGACGATGGCGATCGAGCCCGGAACGAGGAAGTTGCGGCTCGTCAGCTCAGGGTTGAACCAGAAGCGCTGTTCGGCGGCGATCGCCGGTTGCGGGCTCCGCCCCTCGTTGGCGCGCTGACGCTCCCAATTGGCAACTGCGCCTTGCGCATAGTTCTGCACGAAATTGGCGGTGTTCGGATCGGAGCCGTCGACGATCACCTGCACGGACGGATGACGCCCCGCCGCATGGTCGGCGGCAAAGCCTGCGGGGATGACCAGGATGCCGCGGACGCGGCCGAGAGCGAGATCGTCCTCGAATTCGCGCCGGTCACGGCCGCTGACGACAAAAAAGTAGCGCGAGGCCTCGAAGCTCGCGGCAAGATCGCGCGTCAGCGGCGTCGCCTCCTCGACGACGAGGGCGACGCGTGTCCGCGTCGTGTCGAGCGAAACGCCATAGCCGAAGAGGAAGAGAAGGATCATCGGCAGGATGAAGGCGATCAGGATGCTGCTCGGATCGCGCACGATCTGATAGCTTTCCTTGCGGACCAGGGCGGCGAAGCGCCGTGCCCGGCCGGCCCGCTCCGCCTCGAGGTCGATCTTGCGCATGACGTTCATGCTGCCTCCCTCGCCTCCGAGCCCTCGACGAGTGCGACGAAGGCGTCCTCCATCGTCGGATCGGGCAGGTCCTTGCTTGCGACACGCGCCTTCATCTCGTCCGGCGAGCCGAGCGCGATCGACCGGCCGCGATAGATGAGCGAGATACGGTCGCAATATTCCGCCTCGTCCATGAAGTGGGTGGTGACGAGAACGGTCACGCCCTTTTCCACGAGCCCGTTGATATGGGTCCAGAACTCGCGCCGCGTGATCGGGTCGACGCCGGAGGTCGGCTCGTCGAGGAAAAGCACCTCCGGCTCGTGCAGCACCGCGCAGGCAAGCGCGAGGCGCTGCTTCAGGCCGAGCGGCAGGTCCTTGGAGGACATGTCATGGATCGGGCGGAAATCGAAGATCTCCGTCATGAGAACGATCCGTTCCCGCTTCTTCGCGCCGGAAAGCCCGTAGACGCCGGCAAAGAAATTCAGGTTCTGAATGACGCTCAGGTCGCCGTAGAGCGAGAATTTCTGCGCCATGTAGCCGAGCCGGTTGCGGGCCTCGGGCGCATCGCGCCGCAAGTCGAAGCCGGCGACCCGGCCTTCGCCGGCGGTAGGTTTCAGGAGCCCGCACAGCATCTTGAAGGTCGTGGACTTGCCGGCGCCGTTGGGCCCGAGCAGTCCAAAAATCTCGCCGCGCGGAATATCGAAGGTGATGCCGTCGGCGGCGGTGAAATCGCCGAAGCGCTTCGTCAGTCCCCGCGCCTCGATGACCGGCCGGCCGGCGTCGCCGGCGAAAGTCCTTTGCGTTTCGGCAAGCCGCGAGCGGCCGCCCGGGCCCCCGCCGAGCATGTCGACAAAGGCGTCCTCGAAGCGCGGCGGCGTGACGGCGGCGCGAGCGGACGACGTGCCGTCGCCCTTGCCGAGCGGCGGAGGCACGGCCCCCGACTTCATCACCAGGCGGATCGCCTCGCCCTGGATGACGCCGTCGACGACCCCCTCATGGTCGAGAAAGCGCGCGAGCCTTTCGCGACGCCTCCCGTCGATGCCGGAGAGCCGATAGACGCGGTCCTCGACGCGGCCGGTCATCTCCTGCGGCGGACCGGAGAAGAGCAGCCTGCCCTGGTTCAACAGAAAGACATGATCGCAGGCCTCGGCTTCCTCGAGATAGGCGGTCGACCAGACGACGCCGATGCCTTCCGCCGTCAGGTTCTCGACCATTTTCCAGAGGTCGCGCCGCGAAATCGGGTCGACGCCCACCCCCGGCTCGTCGAGGAGGAGCAGGCGGGGCTTGCGCAGAAGTGCGCAGGCAAGCCCGAGCTTCTGCTTCATGCCGCCGGAGAGCTTGCCGGCAAGGCGCGTCGTGAAGCGGGCGAGATCGGTGAACTCGAGCAGCTCGCTGAAGGTGCGGCGGCGCTCGCTCTTCGGCAGCCCGCGCAGGTCGGCATAGAGGTCGAGATTCTCCTGGACCGAAAGGTCCTCGTAAAGGCCGAAGCGCTGCGGCATGTAGCCGATCGCCGCCTGGATCGCGCCCGGATTCCGGCGCGTGTCGTAGTCGAGCACCTGGACGCTGCCTTGGTCCGGGAGCATGAGGCCCGTCATCAGCCGGATCAGCGTCGTCTTGCCGGCGCCGTCCGGGCCGACGAGGCCGGTGATCCGGCCCCCCATGATGACGCCTTCGATGGCGTCGAGGGCAGGGGCCGCGGTGCCGAACCGCTTGGTGACGGCCGTCAGCCGAACAAAGGGAGCCGGCTCGGCTTTGGCGCTTGCGGTCATCAGCTTTCCTCCGCCTGCGGCAGATGCACGGTGACCGGCATGCCCTGGCGAAGATCCGGACCCGGATCGCGGATCACGACGCGCAGCCTGTAGACGAGGTCGGTCCTGAGTTCCGGCGTCTCCACCGATTTCGGCGTGAACTCCGCGACCGGCGAGATGAAGCCGACCGTTCCCTCATAGGCACGGGCGGGCGCGGTGTCGGAGGTCACCTTGACCTTCATGCCCGGGTGAACGCGGCCGAGATCCGGCTCGGCGACATAGGCGCGGACCCAGACGGGTTCGGTCAGCGAAAGCACATAGACCGTATCGGATGGCGAGACGATTGCGCCCGTTTCCCGCACGCGCGAGAGAACGACGCCGGCGCTCGGGGCAAGGAGCTCGGTATCCTTGAGCGAGGTCCTGGCGCTCGCGACCTTGGCGGTGGCGGCATTGAGCTGGGCCTCTGCCGCGGCTATGTCCTCGACGCGGTTGCCCTCTTCGAGAAGCGCCAGGGCCTCGCGGGCGACGGCGGCGCGGGCGACGGCGGCGGCGCGGCTGGCGCTCGTCTGGTCGAGCTCGGCCTGCGAGATCGTGCCGTTCGGCCGCAACTGCTTCGCACGCTGGTAGGCGAGGTCGGCATTCCGGAGTTCGGCAAGACGCTCCTCGTGCGTGGCACGCGCCTGGGCGATCTCGGTGGCGCGGGCGCCGGCCTTGAGCTTTGCCAGCGTCGCCTTCAGTGCCTCCGCCTCCGCCGCGGCGGCATCGAGCGCCTGCTGGAACGGTTCGGCGTCGAGCCGTGCCATGACGTCGCCTGCCTTTACGGTATCGCCCTCGTCGACGCGGAGTTCCGCAATGCGACCGCTGACGCGGAAGCCGAGCGACACCTGGCGGATATCGACATTGCCGTAGAGCACGGCCCGCCGGTCCTCACGCGCGAAGCCGAGGCGCGCCGGCACGTCGAACCACCAGCCGCCGGCGAGCGCCGCGGCGACGAGAAGGACGAAGATCGCGATTTTCCTCATGATTGGCGGTCCTTCTCCGCGCCGAGCACGGCGACGAGTTCGGCGGCATGACGCTGCAATATCTCGATTTCGCGCGGGCCCGCGGTTTCCCATTCGAGCTGCGCGTAGACTGCGGCATGGGCCGTACGGAAGATCAGAATGCTTCCGACGAAGGAGAGCGTCCTCAGGCCTATGTGTTCCGAGGCCGGGTCGTCGTCCAGGATCGTGCCGATCAGCCGCCGCGCCATCTCGATCATCGGTCGCATGATATGGCCGTAGATGCGCCTGAACGCCTCGGTCGGCTCCATCTGCTCGCGAATGATGAACCGCGCCCAGCTTTCGGATTCCTCGCTGACGAAGAGGACAACCATCCGTTGGACGATCAGGGTGAGATACTGCCGCGCCTCCGCGGCGGTCATCTTTGCGCCGTCGGCGTCGAGCTCCGCGAAACGGGTGAGGATCGCCGCGCGCAGGTCGCCGACATGGCCGCCGATGATCGAGGCGAGGTGTTCGGCCGCGGCAATGAAAAGCCCTTCCTTGCCGCCGAAATAATAGGGGATCGCCTGAAGGTTGACGCCCGCCGCATCGGCGAGCTTCCGGGTTGTCGCGCCGTCGAAACCATAGCGCCCGAAGACGTCGATGGCGGTGTTCAGAAGCTTCTCCCGTGTCGCGTCACCGCGGTCGGGCCGAAGCTGTGGGGATCTGTCGTTGTTTCTTGCCATAAATCGACACTACGCCATTCGATCGAATAAGTCAATCGAAAGAATGAAATGCGTTCGACAAGAGACAACGGGCGTCCGAAGGCGGTTGGCGCGTTCGGCCGTTCCTTTGGGCTGGTCTCACCAAACGATGGACGGGCCTCCCCAAGGAAGCGGGTCAGGCGACCTTTCGCGCGGCCTCGAGGCGACGCTGGAAGAGGGCTGCGATGAGGTCCGACTGTGTGACGATCCCGATGACACGGTTGTCGGCGTCGACGACGGGCATGTGATGGAGCCCCATGTCGGCCATGGGCGGCACCAGCTTCGCGATCATCGTTTCCGGCAAGGCGGACTGCACGCGTCGCGTCATGATGTCGGAAACGAGGCGGGGCGATTTGGCGCGAAGCCCGATGATATTGCCGAGGCGCTCCCGCAGGCCGACCTGCAGCCGGCCGTCGGGCGCCATGGCGAGATGCTTCATGAAATCCGTCTGGGTGACGATGCCGACCAGGCCGTCGGCATCCGTGACCACCGGCAGCGCCTTGATGCGGTGTTCGAGCAGCATCCTCCAGGCCTTGCGCAGCGGCGCATCCGGGGCGACCGTCAGGACGTCGCGCGACATGATCTCCGCGCAGGTGGTCTCGCCCGACCGCCGGGTAAAGGCGCGCGTCTGCGCCTGGTGGATGAACGCGTCCAGTTCCTCCGGGCTCACGCTGACGACCTCGCCGTATTGCGCCAGCACGGCCTGCAGGTCTTCGGGCACGACGCCGAGGCGCTGGCTCGGCAGCGGATCCTGCGTTTGGTGCGGGTTTGCTGCCGGCGCCAGGTGCGGATAGCGCCGTCCGGTGAGATTGTTGAAGACCAGCGCGGCGATGACGATGACCAGCGAATTGATGGCGACGGGCGAGAGTACGAAGCCATAGCCGGCGTCGCGGATGACGGGACCGCCGAGAACGGCGGTGAGGGCGACGGCACCGCTCGGCGGGTGCAGGCAGCCGAGGAGCAGCATCATGCCGATCGCCACGGCGACGGCGACGGCGGCCGCCACCACCGGATTGGGGATGAGCAAGGCGAAGGTCACGCCGACGGTCGCCGCAACGATATTGCCGCCCATGATCGACCAGGGCTGGGCAAGCGGGCTCGACGGCGCGGCGAAGAGCAGCACGGCCGAGGCGCCCATCGGTGCGATGAGCAGCGGCAGGCTCGCGTCGGCGCCGACGGCCACCGTGCTGATGAAGCCGGTCGACAGCACTCCGACGAGCGCGCCGCAGGATGCGCGCAGGCGTTCCCAATGGCTGATCGGCGCAAGCGACGGGAGGAGGCGCCGGAAGAAGGCCGTGGCTTTGGTCATGGATGCTCGCAGGAGGGTCGGGGCGGAAGAGCTGGGGGCGGCGGAAATTGCACGCGGCAATAGCACATGATCACGCGGTGGGCACGAAACGCACACCCAAGAAAACGCGCCGGATTAAAAAATATGCATCGCGCCTATCGAATGGGCGAACTGCGCAGGCTCTGTCCGGCGGCGAAAGGGAGAGCGGTTCTATGCGACGACATAGCGTCTGGAGACCGCCACCGCGCCATAGGGTCACGTGTGCTCTTCAGCATCCGCGTTCGACGCAGCGTGTCGCCGCGAATCGTTTCGAGATCTTCGACCGGAAGCCCCTTTGCGGCCTCCGACGCTGCATTAGCGGGAAACCAGCGCCTTGCCTCTATGCCGCCGCGGCAAAGTCGATCGCCACCCTGGTTCCCTTGCCGGGGGCCGTATCGAGTGCGATCTTCGCCTTGTGAAGCTCGGCGATCCGGTGGACGATCCTGAGCCCCAGTCCGATCTGGCCCGAGTGTTTGACGTAGCCGAGATCCTCGGTGTGCTCCGGCAGATCGACGAGACCCTTGCCGTCGTCCTCGACCGCAACCAGCGGGCCCGGCCCGCAGGTCACGACGATGCGGGTTCCGGGCAGATTGTGCTTCACCGCATTCTCGATCAGGTTGCGCAGCATGTTCTCGACGAGAGCCGGAATCACCGTCACCGGCGGCGTGCCATGGTCGACGAATTCGATCGACTTCTCATGGTCGAAGACGAACGGCGCCGTCGCCTGCGTCACCTCGGCCCCGATCAGCGAAAGGCTGGAGCGTTGATAGGCGGCCGGATCGACCGCGTCGGCACGAGCGAGCGCGGTCAATTGCTCGAGGATATGCGTCAGCGCGTCGAGGTCGCGCTCGGCATTGCGCGCCCGGGGGTCGGCGATGCGGCTCAATTCCATCTTGGCAATCGAAACCGGCGTGCGGATTTCGTGGGCGATCGAAGAGGCGAAGACCTTCTGCGACTGGATAAGGTCGGCGACGCGCATGAGCAGGCGGTTGACGGCGGCGACGAGGCGCTCGACTTCCTGCGGCATGCGGGCCGAAGGCAGGCGGGCGTCCCGGTCGCGCGGGTCGAGCGCATCGGCGGCTCGCACCGCCATTGCCACGGGCTTCAGTGCCTTGCGGATCGACCAGATCGTCGCCCCGATGACGAGGCAGAACATCAGCGTCATCGGCACGATCATCGAATCGAACATCTCGTGAAGAAGAGCGCTGTACATGAACCCGTTTGGATCCTTGAGGATCGCGAGTTCCACGAGCACCGCCTCGCCGTCGCGCTCGAAGGACTGGCCGCCGGCGACGCTGAAAGGCTTGCCGGGCGCGATCAGGCGTTTCCAGAAATTCGGCAGGTTGACGCTGAGCGGCAGGAAATGGGCCGCGCAATCTGTCGAGCAGTTGGAGAAGAGCACGGAGCCGGAGGCGGTGCGGACCCTGACATAGATCGCACCCTCGGCGCCGTGGAGGTCGAGATACCGCTCGCGCAGTTCGTGGTCCGGCCGGTAGGTCAGAACCCCGTCGTTTTTCGTGATCCCGCGCGACAATTGTCCCATTTCTTGCTGCAGCATCATCACGCTGAGCTTGTCGTCGTCGAACCAGTAATCGGCGAAGACCACGCCGATCTGCAGCAGCATCGCAAAGAGTGAGAAGGCGATGATGCGCCGCGCCACGATGCCGATGAGCGACGGGTTGGCGCGCGTCATGAATTCGTCCGCAACAGGTAGCCGATGCCGCGAACGGTCTCGATCTGCACGCCGGTCTTCAGCGATTGCAGCTTCTTGCGCACCCGTGAAACGGCGAGCTCAAGCGCGTTCGAGCTCAGTTCCTGCCCGTATTCCGAAAGTGCCGTCTCAAGCCGACGCTTGGGGACGACGCGCCCGACCTCGCGCATCAATATCTCCATCAACGAACGCTCGCGCGGCGGCAGCGGCACGACTTCGCCGCCGCAGGTGAGATCCGCCGTCGCCGGGTCGTAGCGCAGCGAACCCGCCTCCAGCACCGGCTGGATCGCCTGGGGATTGCGCCTCAGCATCGCCCGGCACCGCGACAGGAGCTCACGATGATGGAAGGGCTTGACGAGATAGTCGTCGGCGCCGGCATCGAGTCCCTCGATCCGTTCGTCGACCGAGCCGCGCGCCGTGATGATCAGCACCGGCAAGCCGGCATGCTCCTGTCGGAGCCACTTCAACAGGCCGAGTCCGTCGCCATCGGGAAGCCCGAGATCGAGAAGTACGAGATCATGCTCCCGGGAGGCGATCGCGGCTTCGGCGTCGCGAAGGGTCGACACCGCGTCAAGCCGCCAGCCCGCCTCATGCATGGTCTCGCTCACGAGCTCGATGAGGCGGGGACTGTCTTCGACGAGGAGCAAGCGCATCTGGTTTCCAGGGTCAGGCCCTCTTGCGGCCCGTGATCATGGACCATATGAGGTTTTCCTTGAGGTGCCAACTTTCAAAAAGCGCAGCCGAGGCATGCAACCCGGCCATGACTATGATGGCGTTGCCAAGGAACTCATGCGTCTCCTCAAGCAGCCTGTTGCCCCAGAAGACGTCGAGCGTGGTCAGCCAGCCCGAAAGCCCTACCGCCGCAAGCAGCGCCATCAGGAGGACCATTATCCACCCGGCTGCAGGATTGTGCCCGACATATCGCTCCGCCTTCCCGGTCGGAAGGGCGCGCACATATCGCAGCACGGCCGCCGGTCCGCGTACGAAGTCCCCAAAGCGGGCGTGTCTGGTGCCGATGAAGCCCCAGACGACGCGCAAAGATACCAGCCCCAGCGCGGTATAACCGACGTAACGATGCGCTGCCTTTCCCGGCTGCAGGAGAAAGAGGTTGAGCGTGCAGCACGCAACCACGCCCCAGTGGAAAAGCCGGACGATCGGGTCCCAGACACGAACGTCCCTGCGGGAGGCAATGACGCCGCGGCCGCCGGCCGCAAGGTTCAGCATCAGTCGTCGACCTCCGCCTTGACGATTTCCGCGGTGACAGGATTCATGTAAACCTCTGCGCGTTCATGCTTGGCGGTGAATGCGTAGATTTCGTAGCAGGTCCCCGACACCTTGATATCGCGCACTTCGGAATAGCCGGCCTCCTGAAGCTGAGCGGCCGCGTCTTGCGGCTTCATCCACGCCGATTGCGGCTCCTTGGTGCAAGAGGCGTTGTCGTCGTCGGCAAAGGCAAGGCCCGGCAGTATTACGGCGGCCATCGTAAGCATCAGTTGCGTTTTCACGGGTATCTCCCTCGGTTGCAGCCACCGGAGCAGTGGCGAACGGAGCCTGGACTCTCGATGCTGTCGAACAGCTGTCTTTGCGCAGATGCCGCAATTGCGCTCTGCCGCGCGCACCGCTCCACCTTTTCCCGACAGGATTTCGACAGCCGGGCCGGGCTAGTGCCGGAAGCCGCCGCGGTTTGCTGTCGATTCGAGCACCGACCTTGCGCCCGGGGCGGAACCTGAAGTCGACGCCGCACCCGGCAGAGTGGAGGAGCAGGGGGCACGCGTCCTTGGAGATGAGTGCCTTGAAGAGAATTCCCCGGCCGGAGATCGGCAGCATCACGCTGAGCGCGATCGCCACCCTCTATTTGCTGCTTGTCACCAACAACGCCTTCTGGGGCCATGCCGTGGCCTATTTCGACCGCGCCTGGCTCGGCCTCTTGTCGCTTGGTGCCGCGCTCGGCCTCACGACATTTGCGGTGTTGACGTCGCTGTCGGTCAAATACGTCATGAAGCCGGCGCTGATCCTCCTGATCGCGATTTCGGCCGCGGCCTCCTACTTCACCGACAATTTCGGTGTGGTCATCGACAAGGGCATGATCGCCAATGCCGCGGTCACGACCGAGGCCGAGGCGAGCCACCTCCTCACGGGCAGTCTCGCGCTTCACCTCGCGCTCTACGCCATCGTTCCGTCGCTTCTGATCGCCTGGGTCAAGGTGAGGCATCGCCGCTTCCTGTCGAAGGCCGTAGTCAATTTCCTCTTCATCGCGCCGGCACTGGTTCTGAGCGGCGCGCTCATCTACGCCAACTTCGCCACCATCGCCTACGCTCTGCGGGAGCATCGTGACCTGATGGTGCGGTTCAATCCGGCTGGCCCGGTCACTTCGGCGGTACGCTACGCGCTCTCCACCTATCGCGAGCGCAACCTGGTCGTGCAGCCGCTCGGAACCGATGCGCGACAGGGCCCGCGAATTGCCGCCGTCGGCAAGCCGGTCGTGGTTGTCGTGGTGGCCGGAGAGACGGCGCGTGCCATGAATTTCTCGCTCAACGGGTATCCCCGCGAGACGAACCCCGAGCTGAAGGCGCTCGGCGTCGTCGCCTACCAGAACACGACAAGCTGCGGCACGGCGACCGCCGTATCGCTTCCCTGCATGTTCTCCGTCTATCCGCGCCGGGAGTACAGCGACTGGAAGGCGCGCTCGACCGAAAACCTCGTCAACGTCCTGACGCATGCCGGCGTCTCCGTCACCTGGTGGGACAACAACACGGGGAGCAAGGGCATCGCCGACCTCATCAACTTCGCCAGCATGACCGGCCGCAGGAACAGCCGGCTCTGCAACAACGGCGAATGCCTTGATGAAATCTTTCTCGATGAGCTAGACAGGAAACTCGGTGCGGCGACGGGAAACAGCGTCATCGTCCTCCATCAGCTCGGGAGCCACGGCCCCTCATATTTCCAGCGCTATCCGGAGGCGTACCGTCGCTTCAGGCCCGACTGCCGCACGGCGGAGCTGATGCGCTGCACGACGGAGGAGATCGTCAATGCCTATGACAATACGATCCTCTATACCGACCACATTCTCGCAAGCGTCGCAGGCCTTCTCGAGAAGCATCAGGATCGCATCGCCGGCGCAATGATCTATATGTCGGACCACGGCGAGTCACTCGGAGAGAACGGCATCTATCTGCATGGTGCGCCCTATGCGATCGCGCCGAAGGAGCAGACCGAGGTGCCTTTCCTTGCCTGGTTCTCGCAATCTTACCAAGCGGCGATGGGCGTCGACACCGCCTGCCTTGCGAAGGACGCCAACAAGCCGCGATCGCACGACAACCTGTTCCACACCGTCCTCGGCATGATGGATGTGGAGACGAAGGTCTACAACCGCGAGCTCGACGCCTTTGCCCTGTGCACGCGGCCCGCTCCCGAGGAGAGGAAAACGGCGCCGACATACCGCGCGGTCGAAAATTCCGGCCGGCCATTGTCCGACGACGTGCCGGAATGGACGAGGGTGTCGAGCGGCCTTCTCTGAGGGACGCTGTCGGCAATCTGCCAAATCTGCTAGGCTGACGGGTGGAGCCGCTGCCATCAGGGTTCTGTAGCGGCGGCTGCCCACGACAGTGCCGCGCGTCTTATCGGACGCGCAAAGCTCGCTGCTGCAGGGAGGGACCGATGCAGTTCGTCGGGATTCAAGTCTATCCGGAGCGCGGCGGCAGGGCGGGTTTCGCCGTCGAATTCGTCGGCACGACCGGCGAGATCGTTTCGGTTTTTTGTCCGCAGAACGCCGAGGGCACCCTGAACAGAATGAACGCGGTCGCACGGGCAAAAGAGATACTCGCCGCGGCAATCGAGGCGGACGAAGCGCTCCCCGGCATCACAGGCACGAAGCGATCGCATCTCACCGTTGAAGGTACACTGGCAACGGCGCGCCAAGCACACGACCGGGACACGATGGAAGAGCAACTGGAAGAGGGGCTCGAAGATACCTTTCCGGCAAGCGATCCGGTCTCCATCACCAGTTCGGCAATCCCGAAGGGGTCACCGCACCACTGAAGCGGGAGGAAGGGCGCGCATCTTTCCAATCCCGCAGCAATCGCGCTCGTCGGCAGCGCCGGCCCCAAGCTAACCTTTCCTGGAAATTCCGCCTTTGTCCCGAAAGCGATTTCGCTCGCCATAAGAATGCGATAGAGCTCATTGTGAAGCCGACGCTTCATGGGCATGGGACACAGCCGGAAGAGCCCTCCAGCGCCGTGCGACAAACGCGCAGAGGTTGCCCTGCAGCGCCGCGCGTCCTATCAGACGCGCAAGGGTCGCTGTAGCATTTTGAATTGCTGGATAAAAAGGAGAGAGCCGTCTTGGACGTGCACGAGAGAAGCGATTCATGAACGGACGGCGCCTCACTTTCGCGGTCGGCGACATTCACGGCTGTCTTGCGCAGCTCGAAGCCCTGCTGGCGAGCATCGAAGCGGCCGCGCCGGGCGGCAGGGTCATCTTCCTCGGCGATCTGGTCGATCGCGGCCCGGATAGCCGCGGCGTCGTCGAGCGGATCATGGCCGGGCCGCGCAAGGCCGGCTGGGAATGGATCACGCTCAAGGGCAATCACGAGGCGATGCTGCTGTCGGCGCGCAAGGATTACGCCGATATGGGTCTCTGGCTCATGAACGGCGGCGACGCAACCATGGCCTCCTACGGGGGCGCGATACCCCTGAGCCACCTCGTGTGGATGGCCGAACTGCCGTCGATCATCGTCGAGCGCTATCGCATCTTCGTGCATGCCGGCGTCGACGACACTATTCCATTGGACGAGCAGGACGACGACATCCTGCTCTGGATGCGGACGGATCCGGATTATTCCGGTACCTATTGGGGCAAGCATCTCTGCCACGGGCACACCCCGAGCAGCAGGAATCCGCGCACGGTCGGCAGCCGGACGAATGTGGATTCCGGCGCCGTCTTCAACGGTGCGCTTTCCTGCGCCGTTTTCGACGATGATGTGCCGGGTGGGCCGATCGACTTTCTAGTCACCGACGGGTACGAGTAGCGGCGCGCTTTCATGAGGACTGCGCGGTGCGGGCGCGTGTCTCGCATCCTTCCGCCAATGCACCAGTCACGGGGGATCCGTTTGGACAGTTCGACCTCCGCAATCTTTGCGAAGAATTTCGCGGCCCTCCTGTTCGACATGGACGGCACCCTGCTCAATTCGATGGCCGTGGTCGAAAAGGTTTGGACCGCCTGGGCGGCGCGCTTCGGCATCGACCGCGAGGATCTGTTGAAAACCGCGCATGGTGTTCGGGCGGTCGACATCATCCGCGGGCTGGGCCTGCCGGTCGATCCGGAGCGGGAGGCGCGCGCACTTGCCGAGGCGGAAATCGCCGATGTCGACGGGGTCGTGGAAATCCCCGGCGCCGTTGCCTTCCTGAATACGCTGCCGCCGGAGCGCTGGGCCATCGTCACCTCCGCGCCGCTGGCGCTGGCAAGACGCCGCCTCGCCGCGGCGGGCATTCCGATGCCGCAGCTGATGATAACCGGCGAAGACGTATCGCGCGGCAAGCCCGATCCGCAGGGCTATCTGCTTGCGGCCGAAAGGCTCGGCGTCCGGGCGGCGGACTGCCTGGTTTTCGAGGATGCCCCGGCCGGCGTCCTCGCCGGCATCGCGGCAGGCGCACAGGTCGCCGTCGTCACCGGGGCGCATGCGGTGGGACGCGGCGCGGCCGATGTCACCCTGGAACACTATTCGGACGTCGAGGCCCGCATCGGCGAAGACGGCTGGCTGTCCCTGCATCGCCGATATCGTTGATTGCGGCTCGTCTCTACATTTAAATTAGTTAGTGCGTGGTCGTTACCTTCACGCGGCCCTTCCGCTCCAGGACGTCGACGACGACCTGCGATCGCGAGCGCCTCAGCGCTATGTCGACCTCGCCCGAGCCGATACGCAGGTGCTTTAGCACCACCTCGTCGAGGAAGGGCGGCAGCGTCGGCTCGCTCAGGGTCACGTGTCCCTTGTCGGGATCGAAGCCGAGGCCGATCATCGACTGAAGCAGATAGAGCGGTGCCGCCGCCGCCCAGGCCTGCGGCACGCAGGAAACCGGGTAGAAGGTGGGTCCGCGGGCGCGCTGGCGGGCGAAGCCGCAGAAGAGCTCCGGCAGGCGCCTGAGGTCGATATAGGTCGACGCCGAGAACAGGCCTTCGAAAATGCTGGACGCTTCGGCGCGGAATCCGTAGCGCACGAAGCCCGATGCGATCAGCGCATTGTCGTGCGGCCAGACGGAGCCGTTGTGGTAGCTCATCGGATTGTAGCGGGCTTCGGAGGCCGCAATCGTGCGCACGCCCCACCCGCAGAAGGAGGATTGCGCCATCAGGGCCAAGACGACCTTTCCGGCGCGCTCGGGGAGGGCGATGCCGGTGAAGAGCGCATGTCCCGCATTGGAGGAGTGAACCCGGCAGGGCTTTTTGTCGCCATCGAGCGCGAGGACGTATGTGGCAAGGTCGTCGTCGAAGAAGGCCTTGTCGAAGCGGGCACGCAGATCGGCTGCCCGTTGCTCGAACTTCAGCGCGTCGTCGGCATGGCCGAGCTTGCGCGATAGGCCGGCGGCCGCCTGCCAGGCGCCGAAGACATAGGCTTGCACCTCGGCAAGCGCGATCGGCCCCTCGGCCAGCCTTCCATCGGCATGAAAGATCGAATCGTGGCTGTCCTTCCAGCCCTGGTTCACCAGCCCCTTTGCGGTCCGGCTTCCATATTCGACGAAGCCGTCCGCATCGCGGTCGCCGAAACGATCGATCCAGTCGAGGGCGGCGAGCAAGTTCGGCCAGAGGCTTCGCACCGTCTGCAGATCGCCGGTCCGATCGAGATAGGCGCCGGCAAGCATGACGAAGAGAGGCGTCGAATCGATGCTGCCATAGTAGCGCCGGAAGGGCACCTCGCCGAGCTCGGCCATTTCGCCGTAGCGCATCTCATGCAGGATCTTGCCGGGTTCCGCGTCGGCGGATGGGTCGAAGTCCGTGGCCTGGTTGGCCGCGAGATGCCCAAGCACGCCTTTGGCGATTTCCGGGTCCAGCCACAAGGTCTCGAGCGCGGTGATGAGCGCGTCGCGGCCAAAGGCGGTGCTGAACCAGGGAATGCCCGCGTAAGGATAGGGGCCTTCAGGCGTTTCCGTGAGCAGCACGTAGAGGTCGGCGACGCTGCGTCTCACCGCCTCGTTGAACACCGCGTTGGAGGTGACGATCCTGGCGGCGCGCGTCGAGGAGTAGCGCAGCGCCCTCCTGGCGTCGCGCAGCGCCAGGAAGAAGTTGAAAGAGGCAGGATTGCGGTTCTCCCGCCGGTCATGGCAGACGATTTCGATGAAGATCGATTGCGCCTGATGGGGCGCGAGTGCGACGACGAAGCTCGCCTTCGCGCCGGAGAGTGTCTGCGGTACCGGTTCGAAGCGCAGCGCCGTGCTGCGCGTCCGGCCATCGAGACCGTCATAGGCGAGCAGGACCCGGTCCTTGGCCACGCGCGCGCCATGATGTCTCCCGCGGCGAGGCCGTGCGGTCCCGCGCACTTCGAAGAGGTCGGCGAAATCGGCTGCGAACTGTACCTCGACCTTCAGCGTCCGCGGCACCTCATCGTAGTTGCGCAGCACGAGGCGCTCGTAGCAGGCCTCATTCCAAAGGAAGCGTGTACGCCGCACGTGAATGAGGTCGTGCTTCAGCACTTCGCCGCCGGCATCATCAAGCACCAGCGTCGGATTGGTCAGATCGCACTCGAGCGTGGCATTGTCGTCCCTGAGCGTCGAACTCAATAACAGCGGGCGCGCGCCGTTGAGTGTCAGGACGAACTGTGACAGATGGCGCGTGTCGCGGTGGAAAATCCCCTCGGGATTGCCCGAAGAGGCGAGCGCATCACAGAGATGGTCGAACACGGCGAAGGTGTCGCCGTGCTTAAGGGATCGCGAGCTCCGCTCGTAACGCGAGACGGCAGCGGGCGCCAGGATGCCCGTATTCGTTTCGTCGGGACCGGCCTCGGCCGGTCCGCCGTAAATGTCGGCTCCCATAGGTTCGGCCTCCGTTGTGTCCGGTTCAGGCGACCCTGGTGAAGGCGGTGCGGGCGCCGCTTTCGCTGGTCGGATGGATCGCCATGACCCTTTGGCGTCCGCCTTCCAGGCCGTGATAGATATCGAGATAGTCGTTCGCCATGCGTCGTGCGGTGAAGCGTCTCTCGAAGGTGGCCCGGACGGAGCGGCGGTCGATGCGGCCGATATCCTCGACCGCCTTCAACGCCTCCTCCATGCTGTCGACGACAAAGCCCGAGACACCGTGGTCGATGACCTCGGGGACCGAGCCGCAGCGGAAGGCGACCACCGGAGTGCCACAGGCCATGGCCTCGATCATCGCCAGTCCGAAGGGTTCCGGCCAGTCGATCGGAAAGAGCAGGGCGAGCGCATTTCCGAGAAATTCGGCCTTCTGCCGCTCGTCGATCTCTCCGATGAACTCGACATTCGGATTTCGTCGCACAAGCGGTTCGATTTTACTGCGCCAGTACGGTTCGTCTACCTTGTCGACCTTGGCGGCCATCTTCAGCGGCACGCTGAGCCGCGTAGCGATCTCGATTGCGCGATCCGGCCGCTTTTCCGGCGAGATGCGCCCGAGGAAGGCGAGATAGCCACCCTTCGGATGGTCCGTGAAGGGTAGCACGTCCAGCGCCAATCCGTGATGCACCGTCGCGATCCAGTTGACGGGCGGCATCGGCTTTCGCTGGTCGTGCGAAATCGAAACCAGGGGAATATCCGGGAAGGAGGCATAGAATGGCCTGAGGTCGGGAAGATCGAGCCGGCCGTGCAGCGTCGTCACCGTCCTGTTGGCGAAGTCCCGGATGAGCGGGAAATGCAGGAGATCGATATGGAAGTGCAGGAAATCGAAGTCTGCCGCCTGCCTGCGCACTTCTTCGAGCATCATGACATGATAGGGGATTGGATCCTGGACACTCGGGTCCAGTCTCAGCGCCATGTTCGAGCACGCAACGAGCTTTGCCGACGTCATTGAATCTCCGCTCGCAAAGAGCGTGACCTCGTGGCCTTGCCGGACGAGCTCTTCCGTCAAGTTATAGACGACCCGCTCGGTTCCGCCGTAGAGCTTCGGTGGGACACGTTCGAAGAGCGGTGCAATCTGCGCGATCTTCATGAAGACCTCCCATGATCAAGCGAAGTTCAGACAATGAATGCGCGCCGGTCAGTGTAGGGCACCGCTGAAACGATGGATGCAGTGCGATCGGGCTGCCGCGGAAATCGTGGGCGGCCGTTCGCGGCGTCTGCCATCGCGTCAACGCGTACCTGGCGGGTTACCGCAAGGGTCGCCCCGTCCTGCGCGCATTCCTCACCTCCTCGAATCGCCACCGGGCCCACCCCATGAGCGCCTCGGCGGCGTCTCGAGAGGTCTGCGGGTCTTTCGTGAAGGTGCAAGCGTAGCTAAACAGTTCTTCCGGGGCAAAGTTCCGCGGTGCACCCCTTACCGCGAGTGTGCTGGTGAGGGCAGGGCGGGGATTACGCAACGCGAAAGCGCCGCGCGTCTGAACGACGCGCGGCGCAAGAGACAAGCGACGGGTCAGAAGCTAAACGATCGGCTCAGCGGCCGCCACCGCTCTTGGAGCTGCCTTGCGACAGTCCATCGCCGCGGCCACCCTTTGCCACGCCCTTACCGTGGGAGCTGCCGGGGTTGCTTGGATCTGCGCCATTGCCCCAACCATTGTTGCCTTTGATTTTTCCGCCGCCGCCGCCCCCAGACTTGGCGATCGCCTTCGAGGTAAGGCTGGTAGAAAGCAGCATCGTCACGGCGGGAGGTGTCACAACGGCGAAACGACCGCAATTCTTCAGGAATTCTCGACGGTCTTCTTCGCTCTTGGATGGTCCCTTTTGTGGCATCTCGGACATGAACGTCCCCCTCCCGCTCTATCTGTGATAGGCACAATATTGCCACTGAAGGACGGCAGCTGAAATATATCGTACTGTATAGGGCGGCAACGATCTGAATAACCGAAGCATCTGCTGCACGATGGAGCGACGTCGGGGTTTGGGGGGCGGGCGGCACCAATGTATCGGGCAATCGATCTGCGCCGGCGGTTGACTCTGCGCCCAATCATGCGGAAAGATTTCAGGATACTAATATAAATTTTTCCCACTCTCGCGAGTGCCGGAGTTGCGCATGGCGAGCATTAGGTGGCATAGGAATGGCGCGCTGACGGACGCGCACTGGCCCGGTAAGGGCGTTGCCGGCTCGGCGCGCGAGTGGCTCCTGCGTACGGATCCCGAGCGGCTGATCTGCCTGGGTCGAGTGATCACGGCGGTTTTCGCAATTCTCGCCATTTATCTCGATCCCACGCGGCCGAATTCGCTCCTTTACGAGTCCCGTATTGTGCTCGGCTTCTACCTTCTCCTTGCCATCGCTCTTGTCATTTTTCCCTTACGTGTTTCTTTCGTCAGTCCTCTGCACCTCGTCATTCACAGTCTCGATGCGGCGATCGTCGGCTGGCTCACGTTCCTGACAAACGAACTTGCCAGCCCCTTCTTCACGATACTCCCATTCGTGATCCTGGCGATGACGATGCGCTGGGGGCTGAAGGGGGCAGCGTTTGGAGCGCTTATCGCCCTTGCCGTCCAGCTCGTCGTCGGCCTCCCCGATCTTTTCGACGGGGATTCCGAGCTCAACATCTTCATAATGCGGTCCATCTACTTCGTGCTCGCCGCGGCGACGCTCGGCTATTTTGGAGCCTACAGAGAACGAAGCCGGCAACGTTTGGCGCAGCTCGCTCAATGGCCGCCAGGCGTCATAGCCGAGGACCGGTTGTCCTGGCTAAGCGCGCTCTTGGCCCATGCTTCGGGCGTTCTTGGAGGTGCCCAGTTGCTCGTCATCTGGCGAGAGCAGGAGTTTGAAGCCGGATGCGTCGCCTATTGGACGAATGCCGCGCTCCGGTTGGTAGACATCAGGGACAATGAATTCTGGCGCCGGCACGATCCCGACCACGCAGGTGGACGGCTGCCCGATCGCGGGGAAGCCCTCAGCGGGCTCCTGGCCGACCTGCCGCAGCTCTCGGGACATATTCCGGCAGATTGCAAGGTCTTCTCGGCCGAATTTTCCAGTGTGCGATACCGTGGGTGCGTTTTTGTGATCAGTGCCGCCAACCCGGCCGAAGACACGAAGGACTTGACGCAAATCATCGCCACGCGCGTGGGGACGGAACTCGAGCGGGTCGCTCTCATCCAGGCGGCCCGAGCCGAAGGGCGCATGCGCCTTGCCCGGGATCTGCACGATGGCGTGCTGCAGAACCTCACCGCCGCGCGCTTCAAGTTGAAGCTCGTCGGCGAACGGGTTCCGGCGCTCGCCAAGGAAGAACTGGAAGAGGTGGGCGCAATCATTCTGGAGCAACAACAGTGCGTCCGCAAATTCGTCGATGAAAACCGGGTGGCGGAAGACGGCAATGTCGCCCGGCTCGATGAGGCCCTGCCGGAATTTCTCGATCTGCTGAAAGCACAATGGAATTGCGAAATCGAGATGTCCTCTGCGAACCTCGCACTTCCCCGATGGATGCTTCATGAACTGATGCAGTTGATTTCCGAGGCGGTCGCCAATGCAGTGCGCCATGGGCGGGCCACACGGGTGCGAATGGCGCTGGAGCGCAGCGACCGGCTGCTGAAGCTCTCGATCGACGACAATGGCAGGGGAATGCCCGATGGATCTGCGGCCAGGCGACCTTTCTCGTTATCGCAAAGGATCGAGCGACTTGGCGGCAAATTGGCGATTTGCAGGCATTCGCCGGGCTTACAACTTCAGGTCACGCTGCCTTTGAACGCGGAGTAGAGGTGATGCATTCGGTGCTTCTCGTCGACGATCATCCGTTGCTCTTGCGGGGACTGCAGGACATCATTGCCGGCGCACCGGACTTCAACGTTGTCGCCGCAACGGCGAGCGGCACCGAGGCCATTGCGCTCATGTCCCGTCTTCAGCCCGATATCGCCGTTCTTGATGTGGCCATGCCCGGCGTGGGAGGCCTGGACATCCTGAGGGCGATCCGCATCGGCCGGCGTCTGACGAAGGCGATATTCTTGACCGCAACGATCAGTGGGCCGCAGATCGCCGAAGCGCTGAAGCTGGGTCTCTCCGGTCTTCTCCTCAAGGAATATGCACCCGAAGCGCTGCTGGACTGCATGCGCGAGGTGGCGATCGGCGGGAAGTGGATTCCGGCCGACCTCGTGGCAAGCGCATCTCAAGTCAATCACGATGCCACGCTGGAGAAATTCAGCCTTCTTACGCCGCGCGAACGCGAGATCGCTGCGCTCATTTGCGGCGGTCTGTCCAACAGAACGATCGCATCGAAACTCGGAACATCCGAAGGTACGGTCGGCATCCACTTGCACAATATTTTCCGGAAGCTCGATATCAGCAACCGCGCAACGCTCGCAGCCCTTCACGTGCAATATATGTCTTCTACCCGTTGAGCCACGGTGCCTGCTGCATGTCTTCCTAAATCGGTCTTTTCAGTCCAAGGACTGAGCTGACTGGATTCCTGTGACAAGCACAGGAATGAAGATGGGAGGCGAGCATCGCGGTACTGAACCGCCGAGGCAGCCATGGGCGCCGTTGTGTAGCGTCGCGTCTGATACGACGCACGGCGCCGTTGCGCGGCACACGCTGCGCCTTCCCCAAGGCGTCGGGATGGCAATGCCCGTGTGATCTGGAGGCGAGTGTCAAGGCGACATTCCGACCGAAGGCCGGTGCTCGGCTCAAAAGATTTATTAGTGTAATTTGAATTTCAGTCAGCGATACGGAGTCAACAAATATAGTGACTGCCTGCCTGGGGCTTTCGTCCCGCCAGCTTCAGTTACCCGTCTTGTCCGCACAGCAATGCTGCTGGACGAAGTCCGACAGGAAGGTTGAAGCGTGAACGCACCTCCGATGCACGGCGATCGCCTGAGGCACTTTCGAGAATGACCCCTCAACAACGCGGAAACCTGGATTCTCTTTGCAGAAACGGGACAGGGACTCGGTCAAGCCCGCAGCCGCATCGCACTGCGAGGATACAAGCATGTCCAGGGCGGAGGCGGGATTTGCGGTATGGAGGAGGATTGCTTTTCTGATCCGTCGCTCAAGCTGCTTTGTATACGCAGCGGTTCTGGCGGCGGCGATGCGCACCCCTTCGACATCGACATGTCCCACGCTGCCGAGCGCGCTACCGTCTGACACCAGAAAGCTGGCGGTCACCGTGGTATAGGAGGGCGAGAAGGAGAACCTGTCGACACGTGACGGATCGGAAGCAATGAATGCAACGTCCCACTCGTTGCCTTCGGCAGCCGCAAGAATGTCGGCGGCCGATCCGTATTGAACCAGCGACAAACCGCAGTCGAGTTCTGCTGCAAGTTCGAGCGCGATCTGCGCGCTCGGCCCCGTCAGAGAGCCTGTCACTGGATCGAGTCGGACAAGTGCGGCATTCGACATGTTGACCGCCGCCCTGATCACTCCCGTCGGTGCGATTTCAGCGAGGATTTCATCGCGTTCCGACACCGCGGTCCGCTCCTTGCGATGCGAATCGTGCCGCGAGTGCTTCCGATCCCCTTGCCAGAACAGCGACATCGACACCAACGGCCGTAAATAGTGTTCCGAGCGAGATGCACCGCGCCGCGAACTTCTCATCCGGGGTAAGAATGCCCGCAGGCTTGCCCAATGCTTTCAGGCGTTCAATCGCGTCGACGATTGCATCGACCACCTCCGGGTGGCTCGGTTGGCCCCTGTGTCCGAAACTCGCTGCCAGATCTGCCGGTCCTACGAATACGCCGTCCACCCCCTCCACCGACCCGATCGACTCGAGGTTGCCAAGCGCTTCCCGCGTCTCAACTTGCAGCAACAGGCAGATTTCGCGTTCCGCATCTTGCGCATAGTTTGCAACTCGGCCGAAACGAGTGGCGCGCGTCAGGGCAGAAACACCGCGAATTCCATCCGGAGGATATCGCACGGCCGCGACTGCGGCTTTCGCTTCGACCGCGTTCTGAACGTAGGGAACGAGCAGGGTCTGAACGCCAATATCGAGGAAACGTTTGATGAGAACGGGGTCGTTGATGGCCGGGCGGACGACTGGGGAAACCTCGTATGGTGCAACCGCTTGCAATTGTGGCAGGACGGTCAGAACGTCACCCGGAGAATGTTCCGTGTCGAACAGGAGCCAATCGAAACCCGAAGGCGCGACGATTTCCGCGGCGTAGCTTCCCGGCAGGCCACACCAGAGGCCGATCTGGCTTTGACCGGCAAGAAGCTTCTGCTTGAAACGATTGACGGGATGTTCCATCGAGCACCTCACACGAACGACACGCCGATGGAGCCAACAGGGCCGTAGTCGGCCTGAATGACATCACCTCTCGCGATATCGACAGGACGCGTGAAGGAGCCGGCAAGGACTATTTGTCCTTTCTTCAGGCCACCGCCCACGGCATGAAGTTTGTTGACCAGCCAGGCGATGCCGGCTGCCGGATGTCCCATGATCGCCGCCGACACGCCGGACTCCTCGATGATGCCGTTCTTGGAAAGAGTGGCTCCGACCCAACGGATATCGATGTCCATCGGGCGAATTATGCGGCCGCCAACGACGAGGGCGCCGAAAGCCGCGTTGTCCGCAATGGTATCGGTGATCGCCCGAGGGACTTCGGTCCGGTAGTCGATAATCTCGAGCGCCGGGACAACGAACTCGGTCGCACGCATGACGTCATAGATCCTGACGGCGGGCCCGACGAGATCCTCACCCATGACAAAGGCCAGCTCGACCTCGAGGCGCGGCTTGATAAACAGGTCAGCCCTGATCTGCGCTCCGTCGTTGTAGAGCGCATCGTCAAGAATGCAGCCGTAGTCCGGCTCCGTCATTTTCGAAGCCATCTGCATTGCGCGTGACGTCAGGCCGATCTTATGCCCGACGATCCGTGCGCCCTTGGCAACCCTCGCCTCCGCCCATAAAGCCTGAATCCGGTAGGCGTCCTCGAGTTCGAGGTTCGGGTAGGTCTTGCTTGGCTGTATGATCGGCTTCCGCTCGATTTCAGCTTTGAGCAGCGCGTCTGCCGCGGCCCGGCGTTCTTCTTCGGTGATCATATCGTTTGCTCTGCTGATCGTGATTTATTTAATCGGGGGACGCGGCAAGACTGCTTCGCCGGGCTCCATGACATAGGTGTAGTCGAGCGAGAACCATGGACCGGGAATATCCGCTTCGGTCGGATGGGGCTCCTCATGGCGAATGAAGTCGCCGGTGAGCGCTGCTGTGACACCGAACTGAACATCGGAGTCGATGTTCGGGTCGCTGGGGTCGAAGACCTGGGAAATCAGCGTCTTGTATCCGTGCTTGAAGATCAGTGCATGCAGGTGCGCCGGTCGGTACGGATGGCGTCCCTGGGCTTTGAGCAGGCGTCCGACCACGCCATCGACCGGTATCGGATACCCGACCATCTTGACGGTCCTGAACCAGAACCGACCTTGCTCGTCGGTCATGAATTTGCCGCGCAAGTTCATCTCGGCCTGGTCCGGGTCCTGGTTTTCATAAAGACCGACCGGAGATGCATGCCACACATCCACTTCGGCGCCGGCAATTGGCTTGCCGTCGCGGTCAACGACCTTGGCATGCACGAACAAGGGAGTGCCCGGCGTCTCGGATCGGATGATCGTCCCGCCATTTTCGATTCGCGGAGAGTTGAGGCGCCAGAACGGGCCCAGCAGCGACTGGGAGGTCTCGGTCTGTCCTCTGTCGCCATTGTTCAGCAGGCAGACAAGTGAAGACACGCCAAGGGAACCGGCCATCAGCACAAACTCGTTGTGTTGATCGGTATGCAGCCTCCCGATCTCATTCAGCATGGCTGTCGCCTCCCGAAACTCGACCTCCGTCAGTCGAACCTCTCGCACGAAGGCATGAAGATGCTTGACCATCGCGACGAGGATTTCTCGCAGGCGGGGGTCTTCAGTGCGATTCATCACAGCGAGGACGGCTGGCGTCAGATCGCTCTCGGTTTTGATCACCATGTGGGCTACCTCCCGGTTCCGGACTATCCAAATAATCGATTATCTGTCAAGGCCGTCGTATATTCTTGCGGCCGCCAATAGCCGGCAGGAAGAGGACTTGGCAGCATACGACATTGATTTTACTAGATATTGGTCGCAAGAATTAGTTGAGGCCTCGACTTGCTGCAGATTTCGGCGCTCCCAAGTTGACATAAATAATCGTTTATTGTATCGATCATCGACAATTGGGTCGGGGGAGCCTTGGGAGGAACAATGGTACCGGATGACGACGGCGCATTTGCTCCGACGACAGAAGATGCCCCATCGTCTTCTGGCTTTCTTGACGACGGCAAAAACACGATTGGGAGCCAGCTTGCATCCCGTCTTCGTGAGGCTATCATCTCCGGCGAGCTTCAGGCCGGCAGCAAGATCAATCTCGACAAGGCGCGCAAGACGTTCAACGTAAGCCTCAGTCCGCTGCGTGAAGGATTGGCGCGACTGATATCCGACGGCCTGGTGGAGTTCGAGGACAATCGCGGCTATCGCGTTTCACCAATTTCCCTGGCCAATCTGGAAGAGATCACCACCCTGCGCGAAGAGTTTGAAGTCTTTGCGCTTCGCGAATCCATGCGGCTCGGCGATGTGGAGTGGGAGGGCAACGTCATGCGCGCGCTGCATCGCCTTAACCGCACCGAGCGCGACGCGGCTCGGCCGGAGACATTGGAGCGCTGGGAAGAGCTCCACCGCGAATTTCATCTGACACTCATCTCTGGCTGCGGGAAGCCGATCCTGCTCCATTTCTGCAGATTGCTTCTTAATCTCAACGACCGTTATCGCCGGGTTTTCCTGACCCGCACGTCGGGTGACCGCAACGTCAGCCAGGAGCACAGTGAGATTGCTCAGGGAGCCGTCGCGCGGGATCTGGACTATTCCTGCGACATGTTGCGTCAGCATATCCACCGCACGGGAACCAATCTGCGCAATCATCTCGCGACAAAGGGGATCTTGTGATGACCGTCGCGCCGCCAGGACCGGGCCTTGAACTTGGCGTGGCGCATTTTTCATCCATCGCGCTGCCGCCCAGGGAATTCGCCGTGACGGCTGCTCGGGCGGGTTTTGCGTCGATAGGTCTGCGGCTGCACCCCGCCTTTCCCGGAGCCCCTTTCTACGAGTTGCCGGTGGGCAGTGAGAGTGCCCGGGAGTTCAAGACAATTGCCGACGGCGAAGGCGTCAAGGTGTTCGATATCGAGTTCTTCGTGATCGACGGGAGCTTCGTTGCGGTCTCCCATGAGGCGACCGTGGCAGCCGCTGCGAACATAGGGGCGCGCCGGCTGAGTGTTTGCGGCGATGATCGAGACGGCGGCCGCCTTGCCGCAAACTTTTCTGCGTTTTGCGCCCTCGCGGCGCGATATGGCATGTCGGTCGACATCGAAAACATGGGCTGGCGGACGGTTAGGACCTTCCGCGACAGCTTGGCGGTCGTGAAAGCCTGTGGAGCAGAGAACGCCGGTGCCCTCGTTGACGGGATTCACTTCTTCCGCAACGGCGCTTCGGTCGACGAGCTGCACGGAAATGCAGGGAAGGTAAAACACGTCCAGCTTTGCGACGTTTGCGGGCCCGCTCCCGAAACATCGGACGCAATGATCGCCGAGGCGAGAAGCGGCAGGCTTGCTCCTGGAGAAGGCGAACTGCCATTGAAGGAGCTCTTGGCTGCAACCGAATACGGCACCGCTGTCTCGGTCGAAGTGCCGCTCGTCGGGTCGGTGGACCCGGGGGCACATCTAAAACATCTGCATGACAGCGCACTGGGGATTTTGAAACCGGATCAGTGATCCGGCCCGACGCGGCGTAAGCCGGTCGGAGGGAGGAAGTCTTACATGTCTTACAGGTTTGATTTCGGTGCGGTCCTCGACCGCGCCCCGGAATTGCTATGGGCTTCGCTTGGAACGCTTGGCCTTGCGTTGGCTGGGATGCTCCTCGCACTCGTCATCGGAATCCTCGGCGTTGTTGCAAGGACTTCCAAGAGCGAGATCGCGCGCACTCCAGTGATCGTCTTCGTCGAGGTCGTGCGCAACACGCCATTCCTCGTGCAGATCTTCTTCATATATTTTGCCCTTCCTCTCATGGGCATCCGCCTCAATCCGACCGTCACGGCGATCATGGCCCTCGGCATCAATGGTGGGGCCTACGCAATCGAGATCATCCGAGGCGGGGTCGAGAGCGTGTCGCGCGGCCAGATCGAGGCCGGTTTCGCACTTGGACTGCACAAGGCGGATGTCTTCCGGCTCATCGTGCTCAAGCCGGCGCTGCGGGCGATTTATCCCTCGCTCACGAGCCAGTTCATCATGCTGACACTGACAACGTCCGTCTGCACGTCAATCGCCGCCTACGAACTGACCTCGGCCGCTCAGCGCATTGAATCGGACACCTTCCGCAGCTTCGAAGTCTATTTCATGGTGACCGCTATCTACCTGGTCATCTCGACGATGATGATGGGCCTCTTTGCCCTCATTTCTCGTCATTACTTCAACTACCCGACGCGATAGGAGGCAGCCATGGGTCCCATCGGCGAAGATGAACTCTTCTTTTTGATGCAGGGTCTGAAGTGGACCGTGCTGCTCGCGATCGTGGGCTTCATCGGCGGGGGGATATTCGGAATCCTGATCGCGCTGCTGCGCACTTCGAAGAAGAAGGTCACCCGCACGATCACCGCAGGCTACATCGGCATCTTCCAGGGCACGCCCCTTCTGATGCAGCTCTTCGTTGTCTATTACGGCGTTGCGCTGTTGGGCGTCGAGGTCAACGCGTGGATCGCGGTCGCGATCGCCTTCACGCTCCATGCCAGTGCCTTCCTGGGCGAGATCTGGCGCGGCTCCATCGAGGCTGTGCCGAAGGGCCAGACGGAAGCCGCCAACGCCCTCGGTCTGCATTATGGCTCGCGGATGAAAGACGTCATCTTGCCGCAGGCCCTGAAAATCTCGCTGCCGGCCACGATCGGCTTCCTTGTCCAGCTCATCAAGGGCACGTCGCTCGCAGCACTCGTCGGCTTCATTGAACTCACTCGCGTCGGCCAGATCATTTCAAACCAGACCTATCGTCCGCTGCTCGTCTTCGGGATCGTCGGCGCAATCTACTTCATCATTTGCTGGCCGCTCTCCCATGTAGGAAGCGGCCTCGAAAAACGGATGGCGAAAGCTGCCCGCTAACCGCTTCGCTCGAAGCAAAACTCTTGAGGAGGAGAAGAAGCATGCATAACAATCGTAGGAATTTTCTCGGACTTGCCCTCGCAACCGTCGCCTTCGCAACCGTTGGTGCTGCCACCGCCTCCGCGGCAAGTGTGGAGGAAATCAAGGCAAAGGGCACGCTTGTGGTCGGCATCCAGGGCGACAATGCGCCATGGGGCTTCGTCAACACAAGCGGCGTGCAGGACGGTTTCGACGCTGACGTCGCCAACCTTTTTGCCAAGGAATTGGGCGTGAAGGTTCAATTCCAGCCGCTCGCCGTTGCCAACCGAATTCCGGCGCTTACGACCGGCAAGGTCGACATCCTGTTCGCAACGATGGCGATGACGGAAGAACGCGCGAAATCAATTCAATACAGCAAGCCCTATGCTGCCAACACGATTTCGCTTTATGCCGCGAAGTCCGACACGGTTACGAAGCCTGAAGACATTGCGGGGTGGGAGATCGGCGTTCCGAAGTCCAGTTCGCAGGACAAGGCAGTAACGGACGCCGTCGGATCCACCGCAACGGTTCGCCGCTTTGATGACGACGCTGCAACCATCCAGGCTCTGATCTCCGGGCAGGTAAAGGCGGTTGGCGGCAACCAGTTCTATGGTCAGCGCCTGGATGCGGCGAGTGCCGGCACCTATGAGCGCAAGATTAACTTTCTGACGACCTACAACGGCGTCGGGACCCGTCTCGGCGAGAAGGACTGGAACGAAGCCGTCAACGCCTTCATCGACAAGATCAAGTCCAATGGTGAGCTTGCCGCCATCACGAAGAAGTGGATGGCGATCGACCTGCCGCAGTTCCCGGAATCCATTCCGAACATCCCGTTCACCGTCAATTGAAGCTGCAATGGAGGGTTCCGTGCTCAATTCCGCAAAAGATCACCCGCCGCTGATTTCCCTTGAGGACGTGCAGAAGTGGTACGGCGCTTTCCATGCCTTGAAATCCATCAGCCTGTCGGTCCGCAAAGGCGAAAAAATCGTCCTCTGCGGGCCGTCAGGCTCCGGTAAATCAACGTTGATCCGCTGTATCAATGCCCTCGAAACGATCGAGGAAGGCACGATCGTCGTCGAGGGTCAGGTACTCGACGGAAGCACCAAATCCATCGATGCGATACGTCGCGAAGTGGGAATGGTCTTCCAGAGCTTCAATCTCTTCCCGCACATGACCGTGCTTCAGAATTGTACACTTGCCCCGATGCGTGTTCGGGGCGCAAGCCGCACTGACGCAGAGCGACTGGCTCGAAAATATCTAGAGCGCGTTCGAATCCTCGATCAGGCGGAAAAGTATCCTGCGCAGCTATCCGGCGGACAACAGCAACGCGTTGCCATTGCTCGTGCGCTCTGCATGGAGCCGAAGGTCATGCTCTTCGACGAACCGACCTCTGCCCTCGATCCTGAAATGGTGAAGGAGGTGCTCGACACCATGATCGGGCTCGCCCGTGACGGCATGACGATGATCTGTGTCACGCACGAAATGGGGTTTGCCCGTCAGGTCGCTGATCGCGTCATCTTCATGGCCTCCGGAGAAATCATCGAAGAGGCCGAGCCGGAGGTCTTCTTCAAGTCTCCCAAGCACGAACGCACGAAAACCTTCCTCGGCGAAATCCTTGCCCACCACTGACGTCGGAAGCGATACCAATGCACGACAGAAAATTCCTCGTGGGACTGATCGGGGCCGACATTCAGATGTCAAAGTCCCCGGCGCTCCACGAAACGGAGGCTCGACATCAGGGCCTCGATTATCGCTACGAGCTTCTCGACCTGGCCGAGCGGGGCCTTCCCGCCTCGGCGCTGCCAGACCTCCTCGATGAGGAAGAGCGGCGCGGTTTTGCCGGGAGCAACATTACGCATCCGTGCAAGCAGTCGGTGATCGCCCACCTCGATCGCCTTTCCGAAGATGCCGAGATGCTCGGTGCGGTCAACACCGTGGTCTTTCGTGACGGTGAGAGGATCGGCCACAACACTGATTGGTACGGTTTCTACGAGAATTTCCAGCGCGGCCTTCCCGACGTCGCGAAGTCGCATGCCGTCCTGCTTGGCGCCGGCGGCGCCGGTGTCGCCGTGGCGCATGCCGCAATCAAGCTCGGGATCGAGACATTGTCGATCTTTGACCAGGACTCGAAACGGGCAGAAACCTTGGCTGGGCAGTTGAACGATCGGTTTTCAAGGGGTTGTGCGCGCGCCACGACGGATGTCGGCAGGGCCCTCGACTCCGCGGACGGCCTTATCCACGCGACGCCGACGGGTATGAAGAGCCATCCTGGTTTGCCGATCGACCCGGAATGGCTTCTGCCGCGGCATTGGGTCGCCGACATCGTCTATATGCCGCTCGTCACGGAGCTCCTTGCTCTCGCCGAAGGAAAAGGCTGCCGGACCCTTCGTGGCGGCGGCATGACAGTCTACCAGGCAGCAGCGGCTTTCGAATTGTTCACCGGGATGGCACCGGACGCAGAGCGCATGTCCCGTCACTTTACGGACTTGTGCCGCCTGTCGGCTTGATGGGGAGATCGCAAATGCCGCATATCGTCATCGACTATAGCCGGGGTGCCGGCGAGCATGTAGCCATGGACCGGCTCACGCTCGCCGTCCATCGCTGCGTTCGCGATGGCGGCCTTGTGAAACCTTCCGCCGTGCGCACGCTTGCGCGGGAGGCGACATACTCCTGCGTGGGCGATGAGCATGTCGATAATCATTTCATCCAAATCATCGTGCGGATGGCACCGGGCCGTACACCAGAGACCAAGCAGAAGCTTCTCACTGCCGTTATCGACGCCGCGCGGGCGATCGCCGCGCCAGCCCTCGAAGCCGGGAGGCTCGGCTTGCGTGCGGACCTCTACGAGTCGGACCCTGATTTTGCTGTTCAAGCAATCGCGTTCGTCTGACCAGGACGGCGTGCTCAACAAGGACACTATGCTATGAGCCTGATCTACGTTCTCAATGGACCAAACCTCAATCTGCTTGGCAAACGCCAGCCGCACATCTACGGGCACGGAACGCTCGCAGACGTAGAGGCGGACTGCCGAAAACTGGCAGCCGAACTCGGCCATGAACTCCGTTTTCATCAGAGCAACCGGGAATACGAGATCATCGATTGGATTCATGAGGCGCGCGAGGACGGTGCGGGCATCGTCATCAATCCGGCGGCCTTCACCCATACCTCACTCGCCATCCTCGACGCTCTGAACACATTTGAAGGGCCGGTGATCGAGATCCACATCTCCAACGTGCACAAGCGCGAAAGCTTCCGACACCATTCGTTCGTTTCGCATCGCGCGGACGGCGTGATTTGCGGCCTTGGAACGGAAGGATACCAGCTCGGCATCCGGCGCGCGGCGACCATGATCAAGGCGGCGGGCAAGGGCTGAGGTGACCGTGACCCAACGGGTCAAGCTGGCGGTAGTCGGGGCAAGCCTCATCGGTAAGGGCCATATTCAGCACGTCCTGGCAGAGCCCTCGGCGCAACTCAGTGCCGTGGTCGATCCCCCGCCGGTTGGCGAGACCATTGCCAAGGAAGCCAGCGTGAAGTGGTTTGTTGAAGCCCTGTGGAGGTCCTTTAAACACTTCCCCATGCGCCCATCAGCATCTCGAGAAACCTTTCGGCGGCCGGAGACAGGATGCCCCCCCGACGGCGGACCACGCCGATGGTACGCGATATCGCCGGATCGCCAATCGGCCGTGTAATCAAGAATGGATGGTCGTCCTGCGGGGTCGCCATGCGCGGTAAAACGGATATTCCGAGGCCGGCCTCCACCAGGCCTAAAGAGGTGGACAGATGGGTCACTTCGTAGAACCAGCGGAGCTTGATGTTCGATTTTGCCAGGGCTGCGTCGAGCAAGGTTCGGTTGCCGCTCGATCGATGAACGGTAATCAGGTGGTAGGGCTCAAGCTCCGCCCAGCCGACTGAGGGTTTGGCGGCAAGGGGGTGATCCTTACGCGCCGCCAACACGAATGGGTCTTCCGCAAGCCGGTCGAAGATCAAGTCCGGATCCGACGTGCCCATGATATTTATCCCGAATTCGACCTCACCGCGAGCCACGGCCTGGAGGCCGTCGGTTGCCGGCAGGTCGAGGATACGAAAGCGGATGTTGGGATACTCCTCGTTGAACTGGCGGATGACAGTCGGCAGGAAATAGAATGCTGCGGTAGGGAGGCAGGCGATCGTCACCAATCCGCCCCGATTGGCACCAATGTCGCGTACGGCGAACAGGGAGCCGTCGAATTCCTCCAACATGCGCCGCACAAGTGGAAGGAGTTCTGTTCCGAGCGCCGTCGGCGACACATGCCTCGTCGTTCGCTCCAGGAGTGGCGCTCCAATCGCCTGCTCGAGCTTCTGAATCCGGCGGCTCAGGGCGGGCTGCGACAGATGCAACGCATCGGCAGCGCGATGAAAGCTCTCCAACTCGACTACGGTCAGAAAGGCTCGAAGATCAAGGATCTCGCAATTAATGCTCATCTTGCATCAATTCCCCGATTCTTGGCATTTCACAAATCAACTGGACTTCCGATAATTGGATCAAACCGGCCGATTGATACGGCGATGACATAATTCCGATGGAAGCACAAGCGATGAACGACCTGCTGGCGATCCCTTGCGTCCTGATGAGAGGCGGCACCTCGAAAGGTCCGTTCTTCCTGGCAAGCGATCTTCCCGCAGATGTCAGCGAGCGGGACAAGATCCTGTTGTCCGTCATGGGGTCGGGTCACCCGTTGCAGATCGATGGCATCGGCGGCGGCAACCCGGTCACGAGCAAGGTGGCTATCGTGGGACCTGCCACCATCCCCGGTGCGGACGTGGATTACCTCTTTGCCCAGGTGCGGGTCGACCAACAGTTCGTCGACACTTCACCGAACTGCGGCAACATGCTTGCTGCGGTCGGCCCTTTCGCCATCGAGGCGGGTCTCGTCCCGGCCAGAGGTGAAACGACGCTCGTCCGAATCCACAACGTCAATACCGGCAAGATGATCGAAGCCGACGTTCCAACCCCGAATGGCAACGTCTCCTATCTCGGCGAAGCGGCGATCGACGGCGTACCAGGCCGTGCGGCGCCGATTGCACTGACCTTCCTGGACGCAGGCGGGGCGCGTACCGGGCAGCTCTTCCCCACCGGCAAGCCTATCGATTGGATCGACGGTGTGGCTGTCACCTGCATCGATTGCGCCATGCCGATGATGTTGGTCGAGGCAGACTCGATCGGCGCAAGCGGCTTCGCGTCAGCCGCTGAACTCAACGCTGACAAGGAATTGCTAGGATGGCTGGAAAAGCTGCGCATCGCTGCTGGCGAACGGATGGGCCTTGGCGACGTGCGGAACCAGGTGACCCCGAAGCCCGTGCTCATTTCCCGGCCAAAGTCGGGAGGTGATATCAGCGTACGCTATTTCATGCCGCATCAATGTCACCCTTCGCTGGCGACGACCGGGGCCGTGGGGATTGCCACGGCCTGCATCAATGAAGGCACCGTTGCTTCCCTTCTCGTCGGCACGCGCGAACCGCCGGTGGTTCTTTCGATTGAGCACCCGAGCGGCCACCTGGACGTCAAGCTTCATGAAAGGGACGGCAAGGTCGTTGCCGGCATCCTTCGCACCGCCCGGCGGCTGTTCGAAGGACATGTCTTCGCTAAACCTGTCACGCATTTCGGTTGCGCGGCATAATGATCGTGGCCGCCGGGAGGGCGCCACCAACAGGAGGAAAATATCATGCACAAGCTCATGCTCGCCCTCGCGGCAACCGTCGCCTTCGCCGGTTCGGCTCTGGCGGACCCCGTCCGCATCAGCGTCGGTTCTTATAATCTCAACAATCTCCCCTTTCCCGTCGCCCAGGGGCTCGGTCTCTATGAGAAGGAAGGCCTGGAGGTGACGGTGGAGAACTTCGCATCGGGCGGCTCGAAGACGCTTCAGGCGCTTGTTGCCGGTTCGACGGATATCGCCGTCGGCTTCTACGACCATACGATTCAGATGCAGTCGCAGAGGAAGGCTGTCGTGGCCTTCGTGCAGCTCGCCCGCAATTCCGGGCTCGTTCTGGCCCGCGGCAAGAACAGCACTTTCGATCCGGCAAGACCGGAAACGATCAAAGGCGCAAGAGTCGGGATAACCTCGCCGGGCTCGTCTTCCGATTTCTTCGTCCGCTATTACCTGCAGCGCAACGGCTTGTCCGGGGACGACGTCTCCTTGATCGGCGTCGGCTCCGGGTCTGCCGCCGTCGCGGCGCTTGAACAGGGCAAGGTCGACCTCCTCGTCAACTACGACCCGGCGGCGACCTTCATCGAGGCCAAGGGCGTCGGCAAGATCCTGATCGACGGGCGCAGCGACGACGGCGCCAAGGCGATCTACGGTGGGATCTACCCGACCTCGGTCCTCTATGCCACGCAGAGCTTTATCGAAGACAATCCGGAAACCATCCAGAAAGTCACGAATGCGACTGTCAAAGCGCTCGAGTGGATGAACAGCCACTCCGCGGAAGAGATCGTCGACAAGCTGCCGAAGGAGTTCATCGCCGGCGATCGTGACACCTACATCAAGGCGGTCGAGAACGCGAAGGCAATCTTCTCAAAGGATGGGCATATCAACGAGCAGGATATCAAGACTCCGCTCGCCGTCCTGAAGAGCTTCAACGAAAAAGTCGCCGCGGCTGAAATCGACCTTACGAAAACCTACACGAACGAGTTCGTCGGCAAGGTCCCGAACGTCGCTGCCAACTGACAGGAGGAGGTCATGGCATTGGCCGTAGTAAAACCCGCACCCCCGACGGACAACCCGCATCAAGCAAAGTCGATGGTTTCCCTCGACTCGGTCACCATGGCCTTCGGCGCCTATGTGGCCGTGCAGGATGTGAATCTGAAAGTCTCCGATGGCGAATTCCTCGCCATCGTTGGCCCCACCGGCTGCGGCAAGAGCACAATACTCAATGCGATTGCCGGCCTGCTGAAACCTGCGAGCGGCACCGTCTCCATCGATGGTCAGCCGGTTCGCGGGATCCAGAACGACATCGGTTATCTCTTCCAGCAGGATGCATTGCTTCCGTGGAAGACCGCGATCGAGAACGTCGAACTCGGTCCCATGTTCAAGGGTGTTGGCGGCTCCGAACGTCGTGAGCAGTCGATGAGATGGCTGGCGAAAGTCGGACTCAAGGGGTTCGAGCATCGCTATCCGCATCAGCTTTCAGGGGGTCAGCGCAAACGCGTGCAGATGGCCCAGGCGCTGATCACCGGCCCCAAGGTCATCCTGATGGACGAGCCCTTTTCGGCACTCGACATTCATACCCGCCACCTGATGCAGAACGAGCTGTTGCGGCTTTGGCAGGAGGAACGGCGCGCCGTGGTGATGATCACGCACGACCTCGAGGAGGCAATAGCTCTCGGGGATCGGGTCGTGGTGCTTGCCGCCGGCCCGCGCTCGCGGGTGATCGACAGCTTCCCCGTCGATCTCGAACGCCCGCGCGACGTCGCTGAAATCAAGCTCGATCCACGCTTCATGGATCTTTATCGCAACATCTGGTCATCGCTGCGCGGCGAAGTGGAGAAGAGCTATGAACGCCATGACTGAACGCTTAATCCAGGCCGTGCTGCTGGTGGCACTTGTCGGCGGCTGGCAGCTCGGTGTCGCGGCAGGCGTGATCGACGTCTTCTTTTTCCCGGCGCCAGTCGACATTTTTAACCAGGTTGTCTCCTGGGTGATGGATGCCAGCTTCTATAGCCATGTGGCGATCACCCTGACGGAAACCGTGCTCGGCTATCTGGTCGGAACGGCACTCGGCGTTGCGGCGGGCGTTTGGCTCGGTCTCAGCCGTTCGGCGGCGCGCATCCTGGACCCTTTCATCAAAGGCTTGAACGCGATCCCCCGAGTCGTGCTTGCGCCGATCTTCGTGCTCTGGCTCGGCCTGGGTCTGTGGTCCAAGGTGGCGCTGGCCGTGACGCTCGTGTTTTTCGTCACCTTCTTCAATGCGATGCAGGGGGTCCGTGAAGTGAACCCGGTGGTGCTGTCGAACGCCCGAATTCTCGGTGCCAAGCGGTCGGACCTGCTCCGTCACGTCTACTTCCCGGCAGCAGCAAGCTGGATCCTCTCTTCTCTTCGCACATCGGTCGGCTTTGCCGTTGTTGGGGCGATCATCGGCGAATACCTCGGTTCATCCGCCGGTCTCGGCTACCTCATCGCTCAGGCGGAAGGCAATTTCGATGCAGTTGGCGTTTTTGCAGGCATTCTCATCCTCGCCATCTTCGTGCTGATCATCGACAGCATCCTGGACATGGCAGAGAAACGCCTCATCAAGTGGCGCCCGAGCGCATCCGAACGCCCGGCTTGAGCGGATCTTTGGCCCGGCACTCGTCAAACCTGTCGACGCGCGTTCTCCCTTTCGCATCAGGGGAGAACGCTGCGGCATTCGACGCAAGTCCCGCAACCGATGCAAAGGCGGGCGTTGCGGTTCCATCCTCAAAGGCGCATAGGGGAACCTGGGCGCCGTTGGTCACCGGACCCGATCGAAGCTTCCGGCAGTCGATGCTTCGTAGATGAACGCGGCCGCCATTCAGGCAATTCGCCATCGTGGGGGTCGCAAGCGGTCGTTGCCAAGCTGATCGCCAATTGCATTTTCCGTTACTGCTCGATTAACGCATTCGCCTTGTCCTTTATGGACGTGATCGTCAGGAGCTGATGCGTCAAGCCTGGAACGGCTGCAGGGAAGCGGCCTTCGAGAGCGGCGGTGCCGACTGTGAAGCCGGCGGCCCGGCCGCTGATGACGGCGTGGATGCGTTCGGCGCGGTCGATCGAACCAGCGACGATGACGGGCTTGGCGACGGCGTCGCAGACGGACCGGATGAGGTTTGCGACGTCGACATCAGCGCGATAGGCAAGGAGATCGAGGCCGTGGACGCCCTCGCGGGCGGCCAGGTCCCTTGCACTTGCAACGATCTCCGTCGTGGACCCCTCCAGAACGCTGGGATGGCCCGCAATGCGACCGGGGAAGGGGTAGTAGCGGATACCGCTTCCCTTGAGGAGGGGAAGGACGTCATCGACATGGGTGCCGCCAAGCAGATAGTCGACGCCGAGCGTAAGGGCGGCGCGCACCGAGGCGATTTCGCTGGCGCGGTCGAGTGAAACCACTTCGAGGTAACTCTTCGCGCCTGCGGCCCGGATTTCCCGGTTGAGCTCTGAAAGCACCTCGAAGGGCAGGCCGATATCCTTGAAGCCGATATGACGGACACCCGCAGAAAGCACCAGGGGAAGCTGCGCCAGCGCATCCGGAATTGTCCGGTCGTTGCGGGTCAGCATGAAGATGAAATCGATGGGGGGCATTTCAATTCTCCTGGTGGCACGGTGCGGTCGCCAGTCGGCGGGCGTAGTCGATCGCTGTTTCGAGACTCCTCGGATCGGCAATGCCACGGCCGGCGATATCGAAGGCGGTGCCGTGGTCGGGGCTTGTGCGCACGAAGGGCAGGCCGAGCGTGATGTTCACGCCCCTTTCCAGACCGAGATACTTGACCGGGATCAGGCCCTGGTCGTGATACTGCGCGACGACCACGTCGAAGCGGCCGTTTCGCGCCTGCATGAAAACCGTATCGCCGGGCCAGGGGCCGCTGGCGTCCATGCCTTCCGCGCGAGCTGCCGCGATGGCGGGCGCGATGATGCGGATTTCCTCGTCTCCGAAGCGACCGCCTTCGCCGGCATGCGGATTGAGCCCGGCAACGGCGATGCGGGGGCGGGCGATTCCCAGCGCACGACCTCCCTGGTGGGCGAGGCGTATCGCGGACATCTGTGCCGGAAAATCCGCTTGGCGGATCGCCTCTGCCAGCGAACAGTGGATCGTTACCAGGACGGCGCGAATATCGTCATTGGCGAGCATCATCGCCACGCGCCCGGCGCCACCTTTCTCCGCGAGGATTTCCGTGTGGCCGGGGTATGGAAGCCCCGCAGCGGCGAGCGCCTCCTTGTGGATCGGCGCCGTCACGATACCGGCGACTTTGCCGGCCTTCGCGAGATCGATCGCCGCAACGACGGCATCATAGGCCATGCGGCCGCTGGTGGCGCTTACCTTGCCGAGTGCCGGCGGGGTTTCGATGCGGGACGCGGCGAGGATGTTCAGGGCGCCATCCGGCTTCGCGTCGTCGATGTCATGGATCTCGTTCAGGCGCAGGTTGCCGCCGAGGCTGGCGATGGCCTTCGTCATCACGACCGGGTCGCCGACGACGACATTGCGACGGAGGTCGCTTGAGGCAAGCATCGTCTTTGCCACGATCTCCGGCCCGATGCCGGATGGATCGCCCATGGTGACGGCAAGCGGCAGGGAGGTGTTCATGCGGGCTCCTTTCCAATTCGGCGAATGGTGTCGGCGGCATTGCGCAACGTCATGGCGGAACCGAAGCCTCCTGCTTTCATGGCGATCAGCATCATTCGTCCATCGGCAAGACGAGCGCAGCCGAGCGGGAAGCCGGGCTCGAGTTCGCGGATCAAATCGAAGCCGTGAATGTGGAGCCGCTCCAAAAGCGCGTGCATCGTTTCGCCGCCGGTCGCGACGATGGCGTCGTATCGATGCCGGGATAAAGCGATCTCTGCCTCGTCCACCAGAGTGGCGAGAGCCTTCGCCGGGTCGCCGGTTCGGATGTGGGGTGTGCGGATGCAGACGACAGACGCTGCCTCGTCGACGTCCGTCGCACGCATTCCGACGGAAGCGCCTGTCGCGGCCAACGTCTCGCACTGGGAATGGCTGACTGGGTTGGCGCTGCCGACAAGCACGAGAACACGGTTCGGCGTGGCTTCGGTCGTAAAGATGTTCTGGCCTGTGCGCCGCGCGACTGCCGAGGCCAACGCTTCCGCCATGCCCGGCGAGCCGACCCAAAGCGCCGGGCCGAGCTTCTCAATCCCCGCAATCCGACGATTGAGCGTCCCCTGGTCGCATGCATCAACGATGACCACCGGAGCGTCGCCAATGGCCTTGCCGATATCGCCGTCCTCGGCGCGGGCGGAAATTCTGGCGATCCGGCCGAGGCCGGGCTCGATCAAGTCTTCGATGCGCGAGGTGTGGGCGGGATGGACAGGGTCGCGGCTGTAGTCGGTCTGTGCAACCGGCTTGCCGCGCAGCAGTTGAATGCCGTCGATCGTCGTGCGCCCGGCAGCGGGAAAGGCAGGTGCGATGACCAGACGTGGCCGGCCGCTGGCCTGGAATGCGGCGGCAATCTCCACGCGGATATGGCCGCGCAGGGTGGAGTCGATCGTCTTGTAGAGGACCGGTCTGTCTGCAAGGGCGGTTACCGCCTGGCGCGTCACATGCGCGGCATCGGTTGCACAGAGCGTGCGGCTGCCGGTGTCGACGGAGACGAGACCGGCATGGGTATCGAGCGAACTCACCCTGCAGATGCGAGGGACATAGCCGCGTTCCAGGAAAGCGATCGCCCCGTCCGCCGCGCTTGTCAGGTCGTCTGCGACGACGCCAATGTGTTTGATCTGGTCAATAGTGCCTGCCATGAACTGAAGGCTATCCGGCAAACTCCGCGAATAAAATCGATATGATCTGACGGATATTGGTGATATAGCGTCACCAATGAAACGATCTGACCTTCCTTCCCTCGATGATCTGCGTGCCTTTGAGGTCGTTGCACGCCTCGGTTCCGTGCGTGCGGCCGCGTCCGAGTTGAACCTGACGCATGGCGCGGTCAGCCGTCGCGTTTCGAAACTTTCCGAACACCTCGATATCCGTTTGCTGGAACCCGATGGGCGCGGCCTGAGGCTGACGGGGGAGGGCGCGCGCCTGGCGCAGGCGACGACGAACGCGCTGGCGCTCGTTGCGTCGGCCTTGGAAGATATCCGCAAAGTCGACGTGTCACCGCCGATCGTCGTTTCCTGCGAACGGTCGGTCGCCATGCGCTGGCTGATTCCGCGCCTATCGGAGTTCCACGATCGCCATCCCGAGATCGACCTCCACCTTTCCGTCGGGGGCGGAGGCTTCGATTTTGCCCGCGACCGCATCACGCTCGCGATCCGCAGGCTGGATTTCGCGATCGATGCGAACTGGCAGGTCGAACGGCTGATCGAAGAGGAGGTCGGTCCAGTCATGCATCCCGCCATGACGGATCGGTTCGCGGCCGGTGATTATGTCGCGCTTGCCGCGAAGACCCGGCCGGATGGCTGGCAGAAGTGGTCCGCCGCCCATCCGGAGGCGCCGAAGCCGCGCTCGACGCGCTTTCTCGACCATCATTTCCTGATGGTCGAGGCGGCCGCCGGCGGTCTGGGTGTGGCCATGTGCCCGAGGATCATTGCCACCGACGATATCCGCAAGGGCCGCCTCGCCGCGCCGCTCGGCTTTCAGCCGGATGGATCACATTACGGCGTCATACGGTCCGCGCTGGCGAAGAAGACGGCAGGGGTCGACCAGTTTGTGTCCTGGCTTCTCGCTGCCATTCAAGAAGATTTCTATGCCGCGTCTTGAGCGCGTTGCGGGCGCATGGACCGAATTGGTCCAGCGTCGACCGCTACCGCGTGCTCAGCCATTTGGGCCAAGTATGTTTGCTCTCGCTTCGACAATGTGGTCGTGCATGTTCCGCTCGGCCGTCCCGCTGTCGCGATCCTTGATCGCCTCAAGAATCGCCTGATGCTTGGCGATATAGGCCTTCATGCGTTCAGGGGTCAGTGACTGCTCCTTCATTTTCCCCCAGAGATTACCCGCGCGTACCGCGTGAATCCCTTCATAGAGGGAGGCGAGCAGGCCGTTGCGGGCAGCTTCGACGATGATGCGGTGAAAGACAGCGTCCCATTTTTCGAATTCGACCAGAGTTTCTGCCGCGCTGCCCCGATCGATCGATTTCTGCATTCCAGCGATCTGCTGGCTGGTCGCCCTCAACGCCGCCAAGGCGGCGATCTTGGGCTCCATGATCAGCCGGGTCTCGAAAACTTCGGCCGGATAGGTGCGCAACGCATCTCCGGTGCTCCCCGGCGGGTGGCGCAGCGCCGTCGAGGTCACCCCGCTGCCGGCGATGAATGTGCCTCTGCCCACATGCCTGATGAGCCGACCTTCCTTCTCCAGGGAAGCAAGCATCCGTCGAAGTGCGGTGCGGGGCAGCCCGAGTTTGACCGCCAGGTCGCGCTCCGGCGGTAACCGATCCCCGGGCTCTAGACCCTCCGCTTCAATAAAATCCTTCAAGACCACGCTCATGAGCCCTCGCAAATAATTGCCGCAACCAATTTGATCTATGTTGACACCAATTGCAAGACCAATTCTATATTGATCGGACGGCAAATCCGAAATTGGTAGCGGGTGGCGCTGAGCGCGGCCGCGGGCTCAGGATGCGCTCGATGTGCGCGGGGATCACGGCTGAGGAAAAGGGCGTGCGGGGCGTGGTCGCCGCAACCAGGGAAAAGCCAAGCCCGCGGAGTCTCAAAGGGCGGCTATCATCCAGGACCGCCGACGCTGGACCGCTTCGCACTCTACCGCGCCCGCCTGAGGGCATCAACTTCGAGGACTCCAGCGCTCCCGGGGGCGCTGTTCGAGAAACGCATACACGATTGCAGAGGAATACAAAGATCATGCCGGTCGAGGTCCAGAAAGTCCGCAACAGCGCCTCTTTTCCAACACAGGTGGATGTCGTCGTCATCGGGGCAGGGATCGTCGGTACATGCACGGCCTATGAGCTCTCCCGCCAAGGGGTCTCCGTGGCTCTGCTCGAAAAGGGCATCGCCGGCGGCGAACAGTCGAGCCGCAACTGGGGGTGGGTCCGTCAGCAGAACCGCGATCTCCATGAGCTTGCCCTCGCCATGTACAGTCTGCGGCGCTGGGAGGAACTGGGCAGCGAGATCGGCCGCGATCTCGGGTTCCGCCGAAGCGGGATACTCTATTGCTCCAAGAACGAGGCGGATGTCGCCCGTTGGGAAAAGTGGGGCCAGGCCGCACGCCTCCAGGGGTTCCACAGCCAGATACTCACTGCTTCCGAGGCGAACGAGCGGGCCTCGGGCGGCACGTCCTCCTGGGTCGGCGGCGTCTGGTCTCCGACCGACGGGAGAGCGGAACCGAGCCTTGCCGTGCCTGCCATCGCCGAGGCAGCGAAGGAGAACGGCGTGTCGCTCCATCAGAACTGCGCCGTTCGCGGCCTCGACATTACCAATGGCCGGGTGACGGGGGTGTGGACGGAGCGGGGAATCGTGAAAGCGAGCACCGTCGTTTGCGCCGGCGGGGCATGGGCCTCCCGCTTTTCTCATCGCTACGGCATCGAACTTCCGGTCGCCAACATCGCGGGGACGGCGATCAAGACGACCCCGGCGCCTGAAATCGTTCAAGCAGGCTGCCTATCGGCTTCGAACTTCGTGTTGCGGCGTCGGATCGACGGTTCCTACACCATTGCCGTACCTGGACATGGTACGCTCGACATCACGCCGCGCGGAATGCGGTATGCGTTCAAATTCTACGAGATGTATCGCAGCAAGATCGGCAAGAAGCTCAAATACCGCCTCAACAGCAGTTTCTGGAACGGCCCCGATGCCTTCGGCAGCTGGGAGAACGACGAGATCTCGCCTTTTGAAAAGAGCCGCATTCTGGATCCGGCGCCCGACGCGGAACTCGTCAAGCTCGCAGTGAAGAACCTTGAAAGCGAATACCCTGCGCTGAAAGGGATCGGCGTCGAGCGCGCGTGGGGCGGGCTTATCGATACCTCTCCGGACCTCGTGCCGGTTATCTCGAGAGTGGAGGAACTCCCCGGCTACGTGATCGCCGCGGGCTTCAGCGGACACGGTTTCGCGATCGGACCGGGGGCTGGCCGGCTGGTGAGCGAGATCGTCTTGAATAAGGAGCCACTGACCGACATTTCGCCTTACAGGCTGAACCGGTTCAGCGATGGCTCGGCGATCCGAAGACCGGAAATGATGTAGCCGTTAGATCGGCTGCCGTTTGGACTCAAGGGATTATTGTCACCGAGCCTCGTCCGCTGACGAGACTCCGACCGCTCATGCAAAGGTCGTGGCAGCCGGGGGGCGCTGAGCCGACATCGCCCCGCCATCCAGAATAGAGAGCAAGTCATAGAATGCCACGTCATGTCGGGCGACTACGACTATCTCGTCAGGTTCGTGGCGATGGGAATACCAGTCGCTGATGGAGCGTTGTTCATCAAGCATTTGGCGAAACATCCGCAGTACCAGGCCGGCGACCTGGTTACCCCGATCCGAAGCAGAACTCAGAAGGCGGTAAGATCGATCGGCAATGCAAAGCCGACCTTCACTCTGTCCATGATCACCATAGTCTTGAATCCCTTGATGTCCGGGTTCTCATAGAAGAACTTTCGGGTGAACACCTCATAGTCCTCCATGCTTCGTGCGGTCACGATCAAGACGAAGTCCGACTCGCCGGTAATATAATAGCCGTTCATCACTTCCGGTGTTTGGCGGATCGACTGCTTGAAGCGGTCCACTATGTCGGCGCGTTCCCGCTCCAGGGACACGAGCACCAGCATCGCGATCGGCCGGCCGATCATCTTCGGCTTCACGATCGAGACATCCGCCTCGATGACACCCTGGTCCCTCAGGCGTCTTACACGTCTCTGCACGGCCGTCGGCGACAGCCCCACCATTTCACCGAGCGCCTCATAGTTGTGCCGGTTGTTTGTCTGCAAAACGCTCAGGAGGCGAGCGTCCAGCCTGTCGAGTTCCACCATACACTCCCCTATGCAGTTTATCTTCGCTTGAGCGCTGCAAAAGCAGGATTCCTGCGTGCGGGCCCCTCAGTCCGTTAAAATCGATCGCTCGGATGCACATAAGCTCTCGCTCATTGGACACGCCAATCCGAGAGAAAATATGCTGAATAATGGGCCGTCGGCGCTGAATGCGCTGAAAACAAGAAGCAATCCGACGCTTCTCCGCACCCGGGCTTTTGTCGCGGGGAGATGGCATGGGTCGGGTGGCGCCGCCGCAACGCGGCGACGCGTGCACCGATCCCTTTGGCTTTTGCAGCAATCGGCTCCCCAGAAGGCATTCATCAATCTTGAAACATGTGTTTCGGCGGTCGCCGCCTGAGGAAGTTGCAATGAAAACTGTTGTTGAAATAGGCGAAATGGACAGGCGATCTGTCCTGCATCCATTCACATATCTGAAGGACTACGCAGAAGGTGCGACCGCGCCGACCATTGTGGAAACCGGCAAGGGTGTTCGCATCAAGGATGCGAGCGGGCGCGAATATATCGATGGTTTCGCGGGTCTTTATTGCGTAAACGTCGGCTATGGCCGAACGGAGGTGGCCGAAGCCATCGCCCGTCAGGCGTACAAGCTGGCCTATTATCACTCCTACGCCGCCCATACCACGGAAGAACTCGCCCGGCTTTCCGATAGGCTCGTGAAAATGGCACCCGGGCGCATGTCCAAGGTCTTCTTTGGCCTTTCCGGGTCGGACGCCAACGAGACGCAAGCTAAGATCGTCTGGTATTACAACAATCTTCGCGGCAAGCCCGCGAAGAAGAAGATCATTGCGCGCGAACGGGGCTATCACGGCTGCTCCGTCGTGTCAGGCTCGATGACCGGGCTCAGCTTCTACCACGACCACATGGATCTGCCCGTAGCGGGCATACTGCGCACCGGCGTGCCCCATCATTATCGCGGCGCCTTACCGGGAGAGACCGAAGAGGCGTTTTCTGAACGTCGCGCGAATGAGCTTGAAGCGCTTATCCTGGCGGAAGGCCCGGAAACGGTGGCTGCATTCATCGCCGAACCGGTGCTCGGCACCGGAGGTATTATCCCGCCGCCGTCAGGCTACTGGCCAAGAATCCAGGCGGTACTGAAGAAGTACGACGTCCTGTTGATTGCTGACGAGGTGATCTGCGGTTTCGGCCGCACGGGGGCAATGTTCGGCTCCGATTTGTACGGCATGGTGCCTGACCTCGTCACGGTCGCGAAGGGGTTGACATCGGCATATGTGCCGCTTTCGGCCTCGATCGTGTCCGAACAGGTTTACGAGGTCATGCAGGAAGCTACGCCTCAAGTGGGCGCCTTCTCGCACGGCTACACCTATTCCGGCCACCCGATCGGCGCGGCAGCCGCAAACGCAGTGCTCGATATCGTGGAGCGCGACGACCTTCCCGGACAGGCGGCGAAGAAGGGGGCCTATCTCCTGGGCCGGCTCAAAGCCGAATTCGATCAGAACCCAATAGTCGGCGAAGTGCGCGGCGTGGGCATGATGGCGGCGATCGAATTTGTCCCGGACCGCGGCGCGAAAGTGCCATTCAGTCCGGAGTTGAAGGTAGGCGCGCGTATTTCGCAGGCCGCGCGCAACCGGAACCTCATCGCTCGCGCCATGCCCCATGGCGACATCCTTGGCTTCGCACCACCGCTCACCATGAGCGAAGCGGAGATCGACGAGATGGTCTTCATCGCCAAGGCTGCGGTGGATGAAGTCCTGCGCGAACTTTACGCGCAGGGTGCGGTGAAAGGCTGAGGATACGGCATTGGTGATGACGGCAAACGTGCTGAAGGTCCGTGAACTCTGCAAATCCTTTGGGCCGACCAAGGTTTTGAACGGCGTCAGCTTTCGAATGACAGAGGGCGAGGTCATTTCGCTCGTTGGATCGTCGGGTTCGGGCAAGAGCACGGCGCTACGCTGCGTGAATTTCCTTGAGACGCCCACCTCCGGTGAAATCGAGGTCATGGCGGACACCGTTTCGGCGGTCGTGGACGATCATGGCAAGACCGTGGTCCGCAGTGCTCACAACATTCACAACTTCCGCCGTCGCATCGGCATGGTGTTCCAGAATTTCAATCTGTGGCCGCACCAGACTGTGCTCGGCAACGTGACCCTGGCGCTGCTCTACGCGCTCGGAAAGAACAAGTGCGACGCGAAGGAGATCGCGCTCTCGGCACTTTCGAAGGTCGGCATGGCCGATTTTCGCGACCGATATCCCCATCAACTCTCCGGCGGCCAGCAACAGCGTGTCGCGATCGCCCGCGTGCTCGCGATGAGCCCGAAGATCATGCTTTTCGACGAACCCACCTCCGCGCTTGATCCGGAGCTGGTCGGGGAGGTTCTGAGGGTCATCAGAGGGCTCGCAGATGAGGGAGCCACCATCCTTCTCGTCACCCACGAGATGCGGTTCGCGAGAGATGTCTCGAACCGAATGATCTTCCTGCACAAAGGTGAAATTGAGCAGGACGGTACGCCGGAGGAATTGCTTCGCAACCCAGCGTCGGACGCTGTGGCGCGTTTCCTTTCCAGCGTGATGCCACTGGCCGCCTGACGGCCGCTATCAAACGAAAAAGAGGGGTAACTCCAATGTCGACAATCACGAAACTTCGCTCAGTTCTCGCATCCGGACTCTTCCTGGTCTCAGCCGTGGCATCGCACGCCGAAGAAGGCGTACTGCGGATCGGCACTGAAGGAGACGCGCCGCTGTTCAGCATGGCCGACGCCAACGGTAACGTTACCGGCTTCGATGCCGACATAGCGAACGGCATCTGCGCTGAACTCAAGTTGAAGTGCAAGTTCGTTGTCCAATCCTTCAGCACGCTCGTGCCTTCCATGGACAGCGACCGGTTCGACGTCATCATCTCCGGTCTGGGCATCACGGCGGAACGCCAGAAGAAAATCGACTACTCCATTCCGTATGCCACCACGCCCCTCTATTTCGTTGTGGCGAAGGACTCTCCCCTTGCCGGTCTCAAGAGCCTGGATGAGATCGTAAAGGCGCTCGACGGCAAGAGCCTCGGAGTGGTGACTGGAACCACATACGCCAGATTCATCCAAAAGCACGTCCCCGGCGCAGATCTGAAAACCTACGACGCAACGACGCAGCAGACGGCTGACCTCGCTGCCGGCCGTCTTGACGCCGCCTTCGGCGATTCCCCGACCTGGGCGGATTTCCTCGCCACTCCGGACGGGACAGGGTTCACCCGGGTGGACGTCAAGATCATGGCGATGGACGATCCGGCGTCGCTCGGCCACGGCATGGGCGTCGGCATGCGCAAGGGCAATGCCGAGCTCAAGGCAAAACTGGATGCGGCGCTCTGCAAGATGATCACAGAAGGCAAGGTGAAGAATGCCAGCCTTCGCTGGTTCAAGGACGATTACACCATTCCCTGCACGAAGTGAGGCTGAGATCGACACGTCGTCGCGGCCGAAGTCGCGACGACGTCACGGGAGATATGTCCGATGTCTTTTGACCTATGGGTTCTTCTGGTCGAGCAGGGGTGGGGATTTGCCCTTCTCCGCGGTGCCACGGTGACACTGGCGGTCGGCCTCCTCGGGATGCTCGCCGGGGTTATCGTGGCGGTGCCGCTGGCCCTTTTGCGATGGCGACGCCTTCCCCTATTCTCGCAAGCGGTGGACGGCTACAGCATTCTTGTTCGCGGCGTCCCTGGGCTGCTCGTCATCTACCTCTTGTTCTTCGGCTCGATCGAGTGGGTTCAGAGGCTGGCAACGGCTTTCGGATACCAGAATAGCGCCGACAGCGCTTACCCCTTCGTCATCGGCGTTGTCGCGATCGCGGCCATATCATGTGCCTATTCGATCGAGGTGTTCCGCGGCGCGCTCGAGGCCGTGCCGGTAGGCTTGCTGGAAGCAGCAAAATCGCTTGCCCTGCCGCGCTACGTCACCTTCTTCCACGTCACGCTGCCTATCGCTCTGCGACTGGCGCTCGGCGGCCTCAACAATGTTTGGCAGATGACCATCAAGGACACCTCGCTGGTGTCGGTCGTGGGCATGCAGGAATTGATGCGCTCCGCGGCCATCGCGGCCGGGATTACGCGCTCTCCGCTGTTGTTCTACTGCGCTGCTGCCGGGATGTTCTTTGCGCTGACGGCAATCAGCCAGGCGCTCTTCAGTCATACGGAGCGGTTCTTCAACCGCGGCTTCAGTCGGGGATAAGATGGAACTGGATCTTGTCACATACGCGGTTCCGTTCCTCTTGGCAGGCGCCAAGACGACCTTGCTGATCAGCGTCTTCGGCGTCGCTCTCGGATTGCCGTTCGGCATTGCATTGGCCGTCATCCGCGCATCCAAGAACCGGATGTTGAGCAGGAGCGCGGATATCTACTGCGCGGTCTTTCGCGGCACGCCGATGCTGGTGCAGATCTTCGTGATCTACTATGGGCTGGGCCAGATCAGCGCCATTCGCAGCAACCCGGTGATCTGGTGGATCGTCGGCCACAGCCTGCATGCGGCGATCCTGGCCGTCGTACTCAACACCGGTGCCTATACGGCGGAAATCTTCCGTACCGCACTCCTTTCCCTTCCGCGGGGTCTGATCGAGGCATCGCAAGCCTGCGGCCTGTCGGTGTGGGCCACCTTTCGCCATGTGAAGTTTCCGCTGGCGGTCAGGCAAGCCTTGCCTGCCTATAGCAGCGAAGTGGCCATCATCGTCAAGGAATCGAGCCTCGCATCGACGATCACGGTGCTCGAGATCACAGGCTATGCCAAACGGTTGATGAGCGAAACCTTTGCCATCATGGACATCTTCATCATCACATCGGCGTTTTACCTGATGATGAACGTGATCAGCTTAACTTCTCTAAAGCTGATCGAGAGAAAACTGTCTTTCGGAAAATAAACGTTACAGTAGAAAGGTGATATATGTCAAAACTGACCTTCATCGACCAGAACAATCTCCCGACGCCGCGAAAGGGAGCCCCGCCACCCGAGCGGCTGGTCGACGGTGAGCCGCAGTTCCTTGCCTGGGACATCGCCGCGACCGCAGATGGAAAGATGCGGACGGGCGTATGGGAGGCAACTCCGGGCGCCTACCGTTCGATCAAGGGCGAAACCTTCGAATTCTGCGTCATCCTTTCCGGCGTGTCCGAACTCACTGAGGATGGAGGCGAACCCCGCCGGATCAGCGCCGGTGATGCTTTTGTGATGCATCCGGGCTTCCTCGGCACATGGCGGGTTATCGAGACCACGCGCAAACTTTGGGTCGCGCGCGACTGAGCGCGTCGAAATCCTTCGCAAATCGGTGAAGTGCGCGCGACCGCCATCTTTGTGAAAGGCGGCGCGCGCAACGACCTGGCCTGCTAGCAGGCTACCGATTGGATGACGTCTCAACTGGCTGTTCGCCGGTGCCATCGACTCGGTGCAGTACTATGAACTGGGCCGCCGCGCCGAGTCGCTGAGCACCTCCGATAAGGGGAGCCGGTACGCGACCACTCCGTCGATCATGACCGGTTTTGAAGCAGGTGAAATATAACGCAATGATTAGCCAAGACCTGATCGAGCAGGCACGTGAGCGCATCGCCAGTCACGTCCTCCGTACTCCTCTAACGCGATCGACGTCACTGTCCGAACGCATCGGCGCGCAGGTCAGCCTGAAGCTCGAGCATCGCCAATTGACCGGTAGCTTCAAGCTCCGGGGTGCGACAAATGCAGTTCTTCAACTCAGCCGATTGGAGCGCGATCGCGGCGTCATCGCAGCCTCAACCGGCAATCACGGAAGAGCACTCTCCCATGCTGCCCGGGCAGTCGGTTCTTGCGCGACCATCTGCATGTCGCGTCTGGTGCCGGAAAACAAGGTCTCGGAAATCCGACGGCTCGGCGCAACTATACGCATAGTGGGTTCTTCGCAGGACGACGCACAAGAGGAAGTCGAGCGGCTGGTTGCAGAAGATGGGCTCAGCATGATCCCGCCTTTCGATCATCCCCACGTCATCGCCGGCCAGGGAACGGTCGGGCTCGAAATCGTCGAGGAGGTGCCAGAGGTCGCGACCGTTCTCGTTCCTCTCTCTGGAGGTGGGTTGGCCGCAGGCGTCGCGGCAGCCGTAAAGGCCATGCGGCCCGAGGCCAAGGTAATCGGCGTCACCATGGATCGGGGGGCAGCCATGAAGGCTAGCATCGACGCCGGCCATCCGGTGCAAGTGAAGGAGTATCGCAGCCTGGCCGACTCGCTCGGCGGCGGAATCGGGTTGGGCAACGGCTGGACTTTTCGGATGTGCAAAGCCCTTCTCGACGACATCGTCCTCGTCAACGAAGGCGCGATAGCTGCCGGTATCCGGCACGCTTACGAGCACGAGCGTGAGCTCGTCGAGGGCGCTGGCGCAGTCGGTATCGCGGCGCTGCTTTCCGGCAAGCTGGCTCATCCCAAAGGCCCGGTAGCAGTCATATTGTCGGGCCAGAATATCGACATGACGTTGCATCGAAAAATCATCAACGGAACCATATAGCGACTGAGGTGGCGTGATGCCTGTTATCAGAATACTTACTGAGCCTGAGCTCAGACAGATCATCCCGCTCGACGCCGATGCGGTCAAATGCACGGAAGGCGCGTTTCGCGCGCTGGCGGTCGACAAACAGGTGGAGATGCCGCCCATTCTGCGTCTGGATGTGCCGGAGAGCAGGGGCGAAGTCGATGTGAAAACCGCCTATATTCCAGGCTTGAGCGGGTTCGCGATCAAGATCAGCCCCGGCTTCTTCGACAATCCGAAGCTCGGCCTTCCGAGTACAAACGGGATGATGGTCTTGCTTTCAAGCAAAACCGGGCTGGTTCAGGCACTGCTTCTCGACAATGGTTACCTAACCGACGTCAGGACAGCCGCCGCCGGTGCAGTCGCGGCAAAACACCTGTCGCGACACGATGCTTCGATCGCAACCGTCTTCGGCGCCGGTGTTCAGGCGAGATTGCAGCTCCAAGCGCTCACTCTGGTGAGACCGATCCAGGAAGTCCGTATTTGGGCGCGTGATCACTCCAAGGCGGAGGCGCTCGTCGATCAATTGAAGCTCGACCACGGCGTGCCGGTTACTGCATTCGCCGATCCGAAGGAGGCAGTATCGGGTTCCCATGTCATCGTGACGACGACACCCGCGGACCGGCCGATCCTAGATGCCTCCTGGCTTGAACCCGGGCAGCATGTCACAGCCATGGGCTCCGACGCTGAACATAAAAACGAGATCGATCCGATGGCGATTGCGCGCGCAGATATTTATGTGGCGGACAGCCTGAAGCAGACGCGGAGGCTCGGGGAGCTTCATCATGCAATAGAGGCTGGGGTGGTTGCGAGCGACGCGGATTTTCCGGAACTCGGCCACATCATTGCAGGCGCGAAGGTCGGACGTAGTCGCGATGCGGACATCACAATAGCCGATCTTACCGGTACAGGTGTTCAGGACACTGCAATTGCCACCTTGGCCTTTCAGCGCGCTGAGGAACTCAGTGCCGGCAAAATGTTCGAGTGCTGAGCCGGTCGTGCCTTTGCGTCGCGCTCAAGTTCGGGCACCCACCGACTGCGGGCTCAAAGGTGACCACAAAGATCGCAACAAGGAAGCATCGTCGCTGCGGAAAACCGTGCAGCTGAACTCGCGACATCGTTAAAGCCTGATACCAAGGTGGGCTGATTCCGACCTAAGAGACCGTTTGCTGGCGAGGAGGAGTGGCGAAGGCGATGTCGTGCATCGTCGAGCCGCTCCGACGAGGCCCAGCGGGCGGAATAGACAACCCTGCGGGCGAGCTTGTGGCTCACGTCCGGCCCTCAGCGATGTCGCGCACTGCCGCGATGGCCTCGTCGACAGCGGCACGGTTCACATCGAGATGGGTGACCCAGCGCATTCGCCCACCAGGCCAGAAACTCGCCGCGATGCCGAGCTCACGTAGCGCCTCGGACAGCCGGGTCGCCAGATCGGGCGCGAGCTCGACAAAGACCACGTTGGACTGCGGCGGGGTCACCTTCATCCCCTCGATTCCCGCAAATGCTTGCGCAAGCACCCGAGCATTGGCGTGGTCCTCGACCAGCCGGTCGACGTGATGGTCGAGCGCGTACAGCCCAGCCGCTGCAATTATTCCTGCCTGCCGCATCCCTCCGCCGAGCATCTTGCGCAACCGGCGGGCGCGCGCGATCAAGGGAGCATCCCCGACCAGTACCGATCCGAGCGGCGCACCTAGCCCCTTCGACAGGCACAGCGACACGCTGTCGTAGCCATCGGCCAGGCAGCCGACGTCAACGCCGAGCGCCGCGGCCGCGTTGAACAGCCGCGCACCGTCGAGATGGGTGGCGAGCTTCCGCTCCCGCGCGAAGTCGGCAACCTCGGCCAGATGATCGCGCGGCAGGACCCGCCCGGCAAACGTGTTCTCAATGGTTACCAGTCGCGTGATCGCAAAATGCGGATCGTCGTCCTTCACCGCGGCGTGAAGGTCCTCGAGGGGGATCGTGCCGTCGGCGCGCACCGGCAAGGGCTGCGGCTGGACCGAGCCCAGCACCGCAGCGCCTCCGGCTTCCCACAGATAGGTATGAGCGCCGGTTGCGCAGAGAAATTCCTCGCCGCGCTGGCAATGGCTCATGATCGCAGCGAGATTGGACATGGTGCCGGTTGGCACGAACAGTCCGGCTTCCTTGCCGAGGAGTGCGGCAAGTCGGGCCTCGAGCGCCTTGACCGTGGGGTCGTCGCCCAGGACATCGTCGCCCACCTCGGCGGCAGCCATCGCCGCTCGCATGCCAAGGGTCGGACGAGTGACCGTATCGGAACGGAAATCGAGGCGGATGACAGGGGTTTGCATAGTCCAGATCCATCGTTGCGGCTGCCTGGTGATACACCCCAGCGACCGCACCGGACTATCGAATTTTGCTGACGGCTTTTGGTGATGCAGGTTCACCAATAAGGCCATCAGTAGTTCTGGTTTGATAGGTGCAGCGACGGACTATTGTGACCGGGAACTAATACCAGCACGAGAGCGGCGGAGAAGTCTTTCTAAAAAGCGGCCGCCTCGAGATCGCGGTCGACGCAGCGGAAAGGCCGCAGCGGCTTGGAAGGCGGGCTCGCCGCGGCGTCGCTCAGACCGTCTGATGAAGTGGTTTCACCTTGTGGGGCGACCCGGCAGGGGAGGACTGTCGGTCGGCAATGCCCAAAATGCTTGGGCGGATTATTCGCTCCAAGCTCGTGCTTCCGGCAGTATCCCCGGGAGATCAGTCAGCCGAGCGCCTGGCTGGCCAGGACGAAAGTTCGAACCTGCGGCGTTTGCGATTCGCCTGTAGCACCCCGAACCATCGCAATCACTCCACCCTCGTGAACCAGCCCCCAGCCTTCGAGCCACGACGAAAGGCAGCTCTGTTCAGGGACGTCGATGCGCACGAACCGACCCTCCTTGCCGGAGAGGATAAAGGCAATCAAATCCCTCGCCTGTTCGGCGTTTTCGGCCACGACTGGCCCGACGACTTCGCCCATCCCGAAAGGTCGCGTAGCCGCGAAGGCGACGATATTGTCACCGTTCCGGACAACGGCAAACGGCCCCTCTTTCGCCAGCGCATCGTGGAGCGCGTCGCGATCGGCGCCGAAAGCCGCACGGTCGAGCGCTTTGATTGCCGGCATGGCGTCGGCCCCGATCCACTCAACATTTTCGGGAGCACCAACTCGTCCAACAACACCCTGGTGGCGGACGATTTGATGCGTCGCAACGAAGCCCAGCTTCTCGTAAAGAGGTAAGCCGTCACTCGTGGCCGTCAAACGGCATTCCCGATCCCCGGCGAGGTCGATCACGGCGGTGGTCAGTTGTCGTCCCAGTCCCCGGCCACGCTGGCTTTCGTCGACAATGATCATGTTGATGGCTGAGCAGGTGTCGCCGAAGGGAGTCATGAGAGCCGTGCCCACCACACGGTCACCCGCGAGCGCAACGCGTCCCTCGCTTATCGACCAAATCAATTTCCAGTCTTCTCTCCTGTGCGCCCAGCCCGCTGCCCGCGACAGCGCCAGAGCACCATCCAGATGGTGAGCCTCGAAAGGCGCGAGAGTGACCGTTTCCGTTCGCATGGGTTGATCCATTTCGTTGGTCTCTAAGCTCACCTAGGAACAGCAGAGAAGGGCTGTCGCAAAACCGGGTGAAGCGTTGAAGAGCCTCAGGCTGTACCGCGACAGCAGCGATGCACGAGCCCTTGAAGCGGTTTTCGCTGCGAGCGCGAACCGGATTTGCAAGACGGCGTGGGCGGACAAACCGCCCATCCGATTTCGGGATTGAGCCGATCGAAGGGCGTGTCTGCCGGATCGCGTTTTGCCCTGGAATCAGGAACTATGCACGTCGAACCAGCATCCCCTCGCTCGAATGATCAGGTGACCGTGACGAAGATTTTCCGCACCGTCTCGATTGTCTTCCAAACCCCGACATAGCCGGGCTTCATCACGAAGCTGTCGCCCGCGCGATAGATGACCGGCTCCTTACCCTTCTCGGTCAACTCGATCACACCATGGACGAGGTGGCAAAATTCAAACGTTTCGCCCTTGATGGAGTGCGTCTCACCGGGCGTCGCCTCGAAAACGCCGGTATTGACTCTGCCCTCCTTGGCGGTGTCCTGCAACCAGGTCTTGAAAGCGGGGCTGCCGGCGATCAGGCGATCCGGCTCGGCAGTCCTATGCTTCGGTTCAAACGATGGATTCGGGTCGATGGTTTTCAGTAGTGACATCTGGTTCTCCATTTTCTTAGCTGAGTGAATGGCTCGGCGTGGTCGTCAGGAAACCGATGCATCGCAGTGCATTCTCCTCGGCCCCTGCTGCGCGTCGCCATGACGGCTTGCTCCTGGTCTGCTCGGCGATCAGATTCCTCCGACTTTGACCTTCGAACCGTCAACGAAACGCGACAGGCGGAAGGGGCTGGGGTCCACGCAGGGCGTATCATTGGCCACCAGGTCGGCCGCGAGCCGGCCGATGCCCGGCCCGAGGCCGAAGCCGTGGCCGGAACCGCCCGCGGCGATGTAAAGGCCTTTCACATCGGCCGGCGAGATGACCGGCACCGCGTCTGGCGTGCAATCCACATAGGCTCCCCAACTGTCGGCGATTTCGATGCCCTTCAGTGCAGGGAACTGCTTTGTGACACCTTTCAGAATAGCCGCCATCGTCCGGCGGCTCGGCGCCGGGTCGAGAACGCGCATCCGCTCGAACGGCGACGTCGTGTCGCTGTTCCAGCGAGCGAATGCCTCCGGACCATGAAAGAAGGACCCGCCGATACCTATTTGCACCGCTTTCAGACGCATCAGGAACATCGGCATGAACCAGCGGGCGTAGCGAATGCCTTGCGGGGTGATGTCGAGCATCGCCCTGCCGCTGATCGCAAGCGTGTAGCTGCCATCCAACCGGCGGGTCAGCGCGCACTCCGGCGTATAGATCGCTTCACCCAGATTCGCGGTCGGCCTTGTACGAAGCGCCGTCTGGCGCACGCTCGCCTGCGGAAACAGGACGCCGTATTGGCGACAAAACATCGACGTCCAGGCGCCGCCGGCGCAGAGGACGGCTTGTGTCCGGATGAGCCCCTTTTCGGTGATCACCCCGGCCACCGCACCGTTGACCAGCTCGAGGCCCCGGGCAGCGCATTCCTGGTGGATCGTCGCCCCGAATTTGCGGGCGCCGTTCGCGATCGTCGGCGCGGCGATGGCGGGTTCGCCCTTGCCGTCATCGATCGAATGGACGCCGCCGAGCCATTGGCGGCCTTTCGCCGGAATTGCCGCAGCCGCTTCCTTGGCGCTCAGCATCTTCGTATTGACGTCAAAAGGGCGGGCCAACTCACGCCATGCTTCCCATTCCGCCAGCTGCTGGGGATTGTCCGTGGCGTAGAGCAAACCGCAGCGGCGAAAGCCGACGTCCTCACCGATCTTCGCCGCAAACTCATCCCAAGCTTGCAAAGCGATGCCCGAGAGCGGCAGTTCGCGGGCATCCCGATTCTGCCGCCGGCACCAACCCCAGTTGCGGCTCGACTGCTCGCCACCGACATGGCCTTTTTCGACCAGGGCGACGGACAGTCCCCGCTCCGCGAGAAAGAATGCCGCCGTAGCACCAATGATGCCGCCGCCGATGACGACGACATCCGCCTTGGCGGGAAGCTCTTGATCGCTGTGTATGCGTTTGACGATTGGAGACATGGGGGTTGACCTGAACTCTGGCGGCCGATCTATACGGCGCTGTTTCCTGCCCCTCCGGCAGGAGCATCTGAGGCAATGACGGCTATCGCATCGACTTCGACGAGATAGCCATAGTGAAGTTCCGGCACCGGAACGACGGTGCGAGCCGGGCGGGAATCCCCCAGTCGCGCCGCATAAACCTGGTTGAAGCGAGGCCAATTGGCCACGCCGACGATGTAGGCCGTCACCCTGACGAGATCGGCCGGGGTTCCGCCTGCGGCTTCCAGGATCGCCAGCAGGTTGTCGAGCGCCTGCCCCGCCTGGGTCTCGAAGCTGTCGTCCGCCAGGGCCTCTCCACCCGGTCGGATCGGTAGCTGACCCGAAATGTAGAGGTGCTGACCGACGAGCTTCGCTTGTGAGTAGTGGCCCGCCGGGCTTGGTACTCGATCGGTGTTCACAGTCTTGGACTCGGGCATCACCAGCCTCCGAAGCGGGTCCAGCGGGTCTCGACAGCGTGCGAGCGGCCGCGGACCACGTGATAGGTTTCGTGCTGCGCAGCGGTCGCGCAGGCGTGGTTTGGCAGGATCCGTACCCGGTCTCCGACCGCGAGATCCGGGAGCCGTGCATCCGACCCGGGGCGCACCGCTATGATTCCATGTTCCTGGTTCGCGTCGGAAACGATGATGTCATGATACGGCGTGCCATCCACGTCACAGACCAGCCCATAGCCCTGGTCGACGGCCTGCTTGCCAGTGCCACGGTCCCGCGACAGCGACATCCATCCGCCATCTGTTATGATCCAGCCTTTCTCGCGCTGGTGTCCGATGACGGTCGCAAGCACGCTGAGCGCGATGTCGTCGATTTGGCAAACACCAAGCCCCGCCATCACCAGGTCGAAGAAGACGAAGACGCCTGCGCGGACTTCCGTCACTCCAGCGAGATCCGTCGCGTGATGGGCCGTCGGCGTCGAGCCGACGCTGACGACCGGGCAGGGCAGCCCCGCGGTCCGCAGGATGCGCGCGGCCTCGACGACGGCCAATCGTTCCGTCTCCGCGTAAAGCCGCAGCGCCTCGACGCCTCCGCCCTTATAGCTGTCGCCGGCATGGGTGAGCACGCCACGCAGCTCGGCACCTTCCGTCAACGCCCGCCCGATTTCCACCAGCTGTGGCTGATCAGTCGGTCGCACACCGGAGCGGTGGCCGTCGCAGTCGATCTCGATCATGGCCGGGATGGGCGCTCCGGTCCGCCGGGACGCCTCGGCCACCGCCCGTGCCTGCTGAACAGTATCCAGGGTAACTACGAGATCGACGCCGCTCGCCCGCAGCTCCGCGACACGCTCGAGCTTGGCTGGAGCGATGCCGACTGCATAGATCATGTCACGGACGCCTGCCGCCGCGAACTGTTCAGCCTCCTTCAGGGTGGAGACGGTCGCAGGCCCCTCCGGCGAGCTCATCACCCGCCGTGCCACTTCGACCGACTTGGCGGTCTTCAAATGCGGCCGGAGTGACACGCCCATGGCGTCAAGTCGGCTCCTGAGCCGCTGAACATTCCTGTCCATACGGTCGGCGTCCAGGACCAAGCAGGGTGTTTCCAGGTCCTCGAGGCTTGTCGAGGCGGCCAGCCGGGATATGGGGTCGGTCGTCGCTAGGACCATCATCTGATCTCCAATTCGGGATTTCACCTTGCAGTCAAACCATGAAGATGACAATTAATGTCTGGTGAATGTTCGCTTCAGGTGGTGATTAATGTTGACGTCTGACGATCTTGCCTTCTTTTCGGCGCTGACAGGCTCGAAATCTCTCGCGGAAAGCGCGAGAAAGCTGAACGTGACCCCTCCGGCGGTGACACAGCGCCTGCGCGCCCTCGAAGAGAAAGTCGGGGTGCGGCTGATCGACCGGTCCGGACGGCGGCTGCGGCTCACGGAAGAGGGCTCGCTGGTCGCGTCGCACAGCGTTATCGTCAGCGAGGCCATCGATTCGCTTGCCGAAGCCCTGGCGGATCGCAGGGGTGTCGTTCGCGGACACCTCAGGGTCGCCGCACCGCACGGGTTCGGACGGCTCTATGTGGCCCCGGTCGTCGAAGCGTTCGCACGAGAGCACGGCGGCGCGACCGCTAGCCTGCAACTGTCCGATCACCCGGCGGCTCTGCTCGTTGAAAGCTATGATGTCGTCGTTCATATCGGGGCGCCGGGGCATCTGGAGCAGGTCGTTACGACATTGGCGCCGAACCCTCGAATACTCTGCGCAAGTCCGACATACCTCGACTCGGCACCGCCCATTTCAGCGCCCGCCGACCTTGCTCAGCATCGCTGCCTTGCCATTCGGGAAAACGACGAGGACGTGACGCTGTGGCGCTTCAAGGGGCCGCGGCAGGAGATTGCGACGGTGCGCGTCAATCCGGTCATGTCGAGCAACGATGGTGCCGTCATCCGCGAGTGGGCGCTTGCCGGGCAGGGCATCATGATCCGTTCCGAGTGGAACGTCGCAGAAGATCTCGCTGCCGGACGGCTGCGGCAGGTGCTGCCCAGCTGGAAGCTCCCACCGGCCGACATCGTCGCGATGCTCGGCTCGCGGCACGGGCGAAGCGCCCGCACTGCCGCCTTCCTGACGATGCTTCGACAGGCGCTGAAGCCGCCGCCATGGCAAGCCGCTCGCGCGGATCCGGGTCAATAGCCCAGGATGGCCTTCGTCTCGAGATACTCCTCGAGCCCGTGCACGCCGTATTCGCGGCCATTGCCTGAGCGCTTGTAGCCACCAAACGCGGCCGTCCCGTCCCATGCCGGATAGTTGATGTGAACCTGCCCGGCGCGGATCCGGGAGGCGACCCGTCGCGCCCGCTCCCGATCCGAGGACTGGACATGGGCGCCCAGTCCATAAACGGTGTCGTTGGCGATTGCGATCGCCTCCTCTTCGTCCCGGTACGGCATGATCGCCAGGACCGGCCCGAAGATTTCCTCGCGAGCGATGCGCATGTCCGGCCGAACCTCGGAAAAGATCGTCGGCTGTGTGAAGAAGCCTCGATCCTGACCTGCTGGACGGCCCAGTCCGCCGCAGAGGAGCTTCGCGCCTTCATCGATTCCCGCCCGGATCATCGCCTGCACCCGCTCATACTGGGCGCGATTGGCAATCGGCCCCATGGCGGTCTCGGGATCGCGCGGGTCGCCGACGCGGATGGCGTCCGCGGTTTTGCCGGCCAGAGCTTCGACTTCGGCGAGCCGATGGACGGGTACGAGCATGCGCGTCGGGGCGCTGCATGACTGGCCGACATTGCGCATTCCGGCAAGGACGCCCTTTGGCACCGCCTCGGCGAAATCAGCATCATCGAGCAGGATGTTCGGGGACTTGCCGCCGAGTTCCTGCACCACCCGCTTGACCGTCGGGGCAGCCGCCTGCGCGACGAGCACCCCCGCGCGCGTCGAGCCGGTGATCGAGATCATGTCGACATCCGGATGGCTGGAGAGCGCTGCACCAACACTCTCTCCGGTGCCGTTGATGAGGTTGAACACGCCCGGCGGAGTACCGGCGTCGTGCATCAGTTCGGCGAAGAGCAAGGCGCTGTAGGGAGAAAGCTCGCTGGGTTTGAGGACGACGGTGCAGCCCGCCGCGATCGCTGGGGCAAGCTTGGCGGTGATCTGGTAGAGTGGCCAGTTCCACGGGGTGATCAAAGCACAAACGCCGATCGGCTCCTTGGCGGTTGCGGTGCGCCCATCAATCGTCAGGAACGGATAGTTCTGAAGAACTTCCATCTGGACGCGAACGTGCTCGGCAGCGAAAGAAACCTGCGAGGCGCGCGCGAAGCTGATCGCTGCGCCCATCTCCATGACGAGGGTCTCGGCGAAGAGTTCCGCTTTCTCCTTCAGCAGCGCATGCACCCTGCCGAGAAGCTCGAGCCTTTCGGACACGGATGTTCGAGAGAAGGCGGGGAAGGCCTTGCGCGCTGCCGCGACCGCAAGATCGACGTGACGAGCGTTCCCGGCGGCGATACGCCCAATAATTCGTTCCGAGGCTGGATCAACGACGGGCAGACTTGGTGCGTCCGCCTGTTCTTGCCACTCCCCACCAATATAGAACTGGTTTCCTCGCTCGGTGATCATCATTTGAACCTCTCGACAGTGCCATGCGGCAGGGGGCGGGCCTCTGCCAGGAGCATGCCTCATTTCACCTGAACGCGACAATTCATGTCGCCTGAATGTCGGCTTAAGAGGGACGTTAACAAAAGCACCCACGCGCTCGATGTCGCGGGCCGCGGCCGACGGCGTGCGGCACGCACCCGGGCAAAGCGATAGCTGGTGGGTAGGGGGTGACCGCCAGAACTCGGGTCAATGAGGATCTGGCGGAGGAATGATTATTGCTGGACCTTGTGCCGTGCCGGATACACGAGCTGCCACGACCGCCCTTCCCAGAGAATTTGCAGAACCTTCAGCACACTACCGTGTCAAGGCGACATTCCGGCCGAAGGCCGGTGCCCGGGCCTATTGGCTGCCTACCAAAGAAGCATTGCAACTCAGGAGATCTACCCTGTTCGGCGAGCCGAGCTAGTCCATTTTGAGTAGAAATGAACGGCGAGATAACTATCTGAACTGGGCGATAATGACAGCGGCGCCCGATGGTTGTATCAATAAATCATAATGAATGCCAAGTATTGCAATGCTTAATCTACCGTTCTGAACTTATCAAACGTCAACAATTTCGGCGTCTACTGGAGAATTGTCGTAACAATGCATTTCATGTAAAGAAATAATCACGAACTTTCTTAGTGTAAATTTGACAATTCCAGTCGGCGATACGGAGTCAACAAACATAGTGACTGCCTAGGAGGGCCAGATGTACCGCACGAGCTCGACCCTGAGCAATTTTGAAGACAACAACAAGGTATTGCCGAAGAAAAGCAAGATTGTAATGCTCGCCAGGACCGACCTGTTCGCCGAATGTCTGACGCAGGCGATCAGCGCGCGTTTTCAGGATCAGGACATCGTAAGCCTTTCCGATGCCGACGATCTTCTGGACGGCAATCTTGGCGACGTCAGCCTGTTCATGCTCTACCGCCTGCCGGTGGCAACCTTTCCGTCGGTGATGACGACGATTCACGAGTGTTATCCGAGGGCTGCGATCGGCCTGATGGTGCAGAACGCGGACGAGTTCGATCCGTCGATTGCGGGATTTGTCGATCAAGGGCTGGTTCACGGCGTGCTGCCCTTGAACATCAATCTCGACGTATGCCTCACCGCCATCGACCTGTTGATGAAGGGGGGCGAGCATTTTCCCGCGGCGCTGCTCCGGCGCCTGGCGCCGAATGCGCTTTCCGGGGGCGTCGTCCAGAAACAGTCGTTTTCGGAAGACACCGATCCGGAACGCAGGTCCGATTTTGGTCACGGTCTCCTGACGATGCGCGAGATCCAGATTCTCGATCTCGTCTGCATGGGCACGCAGAACAAGATCATCGCCGTTCGTCTGGGGCTTTCCGAGAACACGGTGAAGGTGCATGTGCGCAACATCTACAAGAAGATGAATGTGCGCAACCGGACGGAAGCGGCGTCACGCTACTTCCGGAGCGACGCCGAACTCGGCGCGGCGCGCACGCCCTCGCGGTGAGGCAACGAACCGAAAGCGAGAGCAACTGCCCGATCGTCAAGGTCCTCGCGACGGAAGATACGACTGCGGCGAGGGCGCGAGGGGCAAGCCGCATGGTCAAAAACGCGGCGCCGCTGTTCAACGGTGAGCGCTGCTCTACCTCTTAAAGCAGGTCGCGGTTAAATGTAGTCTAATATATTCAATGCGACGCGCTTTAGGTTCCTGTTTTTATGCATGTCGTTGGCCCAAGACCGCTGCACCCGGGGCTCCTGCTGCCAGCAGGATCGCAGGAGGTGCGATGCTGAAGTTTTCGCGAAGAGTTGAGCACGATCCGGCCAATGCCGCCGGCCCCTCGACCGCAGCAGCCTGGGCGCGCAGCGCGGCGGCGCAGGCGGCGCCCTCGAGGCTGCCGACACTGGCGGCAAGCGCCGCGACCGTAGCGGTGCTTTATTTCGCTCGCGACGTCTTCCTGCCGCTCGCCATCGCCATCCTGCTCACCTTCGCTCTCGCGCCGCTGGTTTCGAGGCTGCGCAGGGCCGGTTGCCCCCGTTCTGTCGCGGTGATTGGCACGGTGACGATGGCCTTCCTGTTCCTGTTCGCGTTCAGTGTCGTCGTCGCGATGCAGGTCAGCGAGGTGGCGCAGAACCTGCCGACCTACCAGTACAACATCGTCGAGAAGGTCCGGACCCTGAAGGAGGCCGGATCGGAAAGCCAGATCCTCGAGCGCCTCGGCCGCGTGATGGAAAGGATCAGTACCGAGATCAGCCGGCCAGAAACCGAAACACGCGTCTCGCCCGAACCGCGGCCCGAGCCGGAACCGCTGCTCGTCGAGATCTTCTCGCCGCAGCGGCCGATCGAGACGCTGATTAATATCGTCACGCCATTGCTTGGCCCTTTGGCAACGGCCGGTCTCGTCATCGTGGTCGTTATCTTCATGCTGTTCGAAAGGGAGGAGTTGCGCGACCGCTTCATCCGGCTGGTCGGCTATGGCGACCTGCACCGCACGACGGAGGCGCTGCAGGATGCCGGCGTTCGGGTCGGCCGGTATCTGCTCATGCAGTTGGTCGTGAACATCACCTACGGCATCCCGCTTGCGATCGGGCTCGCATGGCTGGGCATTCCCAATGCGATCCTCTGGGGGATGCTCGCCATCGTGCTGCGTTTCGTTCCCTATATCGGGCCCGTGCTCGCCGCGGCTCTGCCCCTCTTTCTCGCGTTCGCGGCGGCACCCGGCTGGAGCCTTCTGGCTTGGACGGCGGTGCTGTTCGTCGTCCTCGAACTCCTCAGCAACAACGTCGTCGAGCCCTGGCTCTACGGCTCGCGCACCGGGCTGTCGCCGCTGGCGATCATCGTTGCGGCGATCTTCTGGGCCTGGCTCTGGGGCCCTGTCGGGCTGGTGTTGTCGACACCACTCACCGTATGCCTCGTCGTCCTCGGTCGCCACGTGCCGCAGTTCGAGTTCCTGGACATATTGCTGGGCAACGAGCCGGTGCTCGATCCGGCGGAGCGCCTCTACCAGCGTCTGCTCGCCGGTGACCCGGATGAGGCGACGGACAATGCGGAGGAGATGCTCGAGGAAAAATATCTGGTCGAATTCTATGACGTCGTGGCGATTCCCGCGTTGCTGCTTGCGGAGCGGGATCGAGCGCGCAGCGCACTGACGGAAGCGCAGACGACGCAGATTGTCGCGAGCGCTCGTTCGCTCGTTGCCAACCTCGAGGAAATCGCCACCGAGGAAGAAGGGGAGGAGGACGATTCGAGCACCGACGCGCCCGAAAGCGACGACGAGGGCGACGAATATGACCTTCCGTCCGGAGACGGCAAGTCCGTCCTTTGCGTCGGCGGGCGTGGTGCGCTCGACGACGTGACCGCCTCCATGCTCTCCCAGGTATTGTGGATACAGGGCGCGGACGTTGCATCCGCGGACCATGAAGCCCTCAAGCCGGCCAAGATCAGGGCCCTTTCGGTCGAGGGGCGGCATGCCATCGTGCTGACCTTTCTCGGTCTGGAGTCGATCCGCCACGCCAAGTTCATGGCGCGCCGGCTGAAGCGCCTGGCGCCCGCGGCGCGGATCGGCCTCGTGCTATGGCAGGACGCCGGCGAGGCGACAGAGGAGCGGAAGACCGAACTCGCCGATGAGACGCAGGCAGATTTCGTCGCGTTTTCGATGGCCGATGCTGTCCGGGAGGCTCTTTCCGATGAGGCACCCCGACCATTGAAGCTCGGCCAACCGAAGATCGCCCGGCGCGCTCCGGCGCGCAGAAGCAGGGACCGCCAGAAAGAAGGGTCGCCGGTGGCGGAGTAGGCCCATCCCGATGTATGTTGCTCGTCTGTGTGGGACGGTGTGATGGCGACTGACGGCGAGCATGGCGACACTCGTGACGACGAACTCGTCTGGCGGTGGCACGACAACCTCATCTACGGGATACGGTTCGATGTCGGCGATCCGGAAAAGCAGGATTGGCGCAGCGACCTGGTGCTCGACATCGATTTCATCGTCGAGTGGCTTTGTGGAGTTGCCGGGGAGGTTCGCTTCCGCGTTGCGCCGGCCACGCTGACTTTCCACGACGTCGCCGATCTGCAGCTTTCCATCGATCATGGCGACAGCGAGGGGCGGACCGCGCTCTCCGAACTCTCGATCGACCGGGTCACTCGCGAGCGTCTGACGCGACCCTTCGAGTTCTGGCGGTGGACGATCAGCCTGAACGCGCCTCAGGGCGGCAAGATCGCCTTCTGTGCCAGCGGCTATTCCGAAGTGCTCAGGGCCGATGCCCGGTTCGTAAGCGAGCAACATCTGCCGCGCGGCGAGCGCCCTTGAAGCCGGTTTCCCTCGACAACGGAGCGCGTGCCTGAATGCGTGATTACATGGTCAGTCGCCGGCCCTGTTCAGCCTTGCCAATTTGCCGCGCAGGAACGTCGTTTCCTGATGGTGCACCGTCCCCTCGGCGTCGACGAGCGCTGTCCATACGCGATTGCCGAGACGGCAGGTGACCCGGCTCATGCCTTTCTCGCCATCCCCGTCGTGTTCGACGCTCACGACGATCAGGCCGAGATGTCGATAGCGCTCGAAGTCGGTCGCCGACAGGCCGAACTGGCCGGCGATGTAATCGGCCTTTGTAAGGAGGTTGTCGGGGAGGGGAGAGGTCCGGCCCCGCCGCCGGCTGCGTCTCAAGGCCATCTTCTCGATGATGCTGGATCGGGCGCGGTGCCAGGCGCCGGGCTGTCGTCGCGATGGTGAATTTCCGTCACTGGACCTCCGGCAATGACGAGCTTACCGCTCCTGTTGAGAGGGTGGCGAAACGTTCGGCAATGAAAATCGCGAGCGCGACATTTTACGGCCTTGCCGTTTGTTATTATGGCGACGCGCTCGCGACCCTCCTCCCCACGGGTTTCCGGCAATGTATATCATGCCATGACATAAATAAAGGATGAATTGAATGCCTTCTGGCGGAAGTTCCAAGTCCGGCACCGAAACGCCTGACGGCAGCGAGCCCCTCGCGCCGGGCATCTTCGAGGGGCTTGCCGGGGTCAGGCTGGCAATGCGCCGGTTTCTGTCGTTCAGCGAGGCGGCAGTCTCCGAGGCGGGCGTGACTTCGCAACAGTACCAGGCCTTGCTGGTCATCAAGGTCGCCCCGCAGGGCCAGATCATGCTTCGCGAACTCGCGCGGGAAATGCTGATCCAGCACAATGGCGCGGTGCAACTGGTCGACCGGCTTGAAGCGGCCGGCCTTTGCCGGCGGATCCCGTCCGTCTCCGACAAGCGAAGCGTGCTCGTCGGCCTGACCGAACATGGCGAGAGGGTCGTGGAAGTCCTGGCACGGAGACATCTGGGCGCAATGCTCGAGAACGAGCCGCTGCTGGTCGAGTCGCTCGCCCGCCTTCGCAGACTTGCCGAGATCGGCTGAGAGCCCAGCCGATCAGGTCGGCGGTCAGATCATGCCGCTCATGTCTCCTTGAATCGCGGCCGATCAAGGAGGCTCGCAGTCGGCCAGCGTTCGCTGGCCGTCACTTCCATTGCTGTCCGTCGCCGGCCTGGCATCCGAATGGCAGACCGTTGCCGAAATTGGCCTTGAGCCTGGCGCAGCCCCAGAAGCTTTACCATGTGATTCCCTGCCTTGCGTCTCGCTGAGGGGCGCGGCGTAAATCGCTTCGGCCGGCTCTTCAAGAGGGACGCTTCGATCAGGCTCCTCGCTTTACCCCCAGATACGGCCTGCGCTCCACTTCAGCGGATTTCTGCGACTGCCTGAGCCGCAGGAGGTCTTTCCGGGCGACGAGGCCCACCAGAACGCCGGTAGCGAGGTCGGTGATCGGTATCCGTGCCGCGTCGGCCGCGATCATGATGTCGGCGATATGGCCGACGGTGTCGTCGGGGTGGCCCACCGGTATGGACGTGTCCGATACCCTGTCCTTCAATGTCTCGGCTCCGCTATCGCCCTCACGCTGCCAACGGAGCGCATCGGCGCGCGAAACGACGCCGATGAGCACGCCCCCGTCTGCGATGACCGGATAGATCCGATGCGCCTTGTCGGTTGACGCCAGATGCGCGCAGGCTTCCGTCACGGTCATTGCCGCCGGCAGGGTGTCGACGGCGGTGACCATGATGTCGCGGGCGCGCGCGAACTCGAAGGGGTCTACGCCATATTCGCGCGTGATGTGCTGGCCCCTGCGGGCGATCTTCTCCGTCAGGATCGAGCGCCGCAGCAAGAGCACCGTCACCGCATAGGCCGCGACGGTGGCGGCGAGCAAGGGAATGAGTGCGCCGATGTCGCCGGTGATCTCCATGGCGAAGAAGGTCCCGGTCAAGGGCGCCCGCATGGTTCCGCCCATCATCGCGGCCATGCCGAGCAGCGCCCAGAAGCCGGGGTCCCCGGGAAGCATGAGACCCGCGAGCCATCCGAGCGCACCGCCGAGGATAAGCAACGGGGCGAGCACGCCTCCCGACGTCCCGGAGGAGAGGGCAACGAGCCAGATGGCGGCCTTGACCAGGAGAATGCCGAGTACGCCCTGGGCCGGGATGCTGCCGTGCAGGAGCCCCTCGATGACGTCATAGCCGACGCCGAGGGCGCGGGGTTCGATGAGCCCGCCAAGGCCAATCACCAGCCCGCCGAGCGCCGGCCACCACATCCAATGGATCGGCAGGCGCTCGAACATGTCCTCGAGCTTGTAAAGGAGCGTCGTGAGCAGGCCGGACTGCAGGCCGGCCATGATACCGATGCCCGCGCACAGCAGCACATTCCACCAGGGAAGCTGCACCTCGAAATGCGTCGGGAAAAGCGGGCCCGTGCCGAAGAGCAGCGGGCGCCAGGAGATCGACACGCAGGCCGAGACGGCTACCGGAATGAAGCTGCGCGGCTTCCATTCGAACAACAGCAATTCGACCGCGAGCATGACGGCCGCAATGGGGGAGCCGAAAATCGCCGTCATGCCCGCCGCCGCGCCGGCGACCAGCAGCGTCTTTCGTTCCGCAGCGCTCAAATGAAAGAATTGCGCAAACAGCGAACCGATCGCGCCGCCGGTCATGATGATCGGTCCCTCGGCCCCGAACGGGCCGCCGGTGCCGATCGACAGGGCTGAGGACAACGGCTTCAGCACCGCCACCTTGGCGGACATCCGGCTGCCGCCGATGAGGATCGCCTCGATCGCTTCCGGAATGCCGTGGCCGCGGATCTTCTCCGAGCCGAAGCGCGCCATCAGGCCGATGACGAGCCCGCCGAGCACCGGAATGCAGGCCATCCAGGGAGAAAAGGCGACCTGCGCGATCGAGCTTTCCTCGATGCTGACCCGTCCGAACCAGGCGAAGTTGGTGACGAGTGCGATGAGGCTGACGAGGAACCTCGCGGCAAAGGCGCCGCCGGTGCCGACGACCAGCGCCATGCCGATCAAGAGCAGTACCCGCCTGTCGGTGGTGAAGTCGCCCGCTTCGCGGCGGGCGAGGCCGCCCATGAAGTCGCGCTGGCGTGAGCTCGATAGGTTCTGAGACATCGATGGTCCTGTGTGACGATGGGCCGGTGGAACTTTGGAAGCGCCAATATATCGGTCTACGATATGAATCAAGGCGGCTGTTGGCAGGCCGCGGCCGGAGCGCTATGGAGAATGGCAGCGAAAGACACCGGATCCGCGCCATGACCCATCGAAAAGACGTGCTTACGGATTCGGATTACGAGGCACTCGCCAATCTCCGCTACATCCTGCGCCGCTTCATGGACTTCTCGACGTCTGCGGCGCAGAAGGAGGGGCTTCCGAGCCAACAGCACCAGGCCTTGCTGGCGATCAAGGGCCATCGCGGCGACGATCCAATCACGATCGGCCTGCTGGCGGAACGCCTGATGATCGCACCGCACAGCACATCCGAGCTCGTCGAGCGGCTTGTCGTCGGCGGTTACGTCAGGCGCCAGTCCGACCCTGCCGACAGGCGCCGGCAAACGCTCATGCTCACCGCGCGCGCGGATGAGGTGCTGCGGCGGTTGAGTGCGGTTCACCTCACCGAGATTCGCGAGATGGCACCGCGCCTGATCGAACTCCTCGGCGATTTGCAGAGATAGGGACCGGCGTCAGCGAATGACGCTTCTCGGGCCGGTCGCGTGCCGCGACGGGCAAGCGCCGTCGTCGGCGTCGCTGTTCTTCTTGAATTTATATCGTAATACGATATATAACCGATGACCTGTATCTCGGCCGGTTGGCTCCTGCGGAAAGGAAGAATGTGAGATGGGCACATTGCATCGAGAAATCGCTGAGCAGAAAGCAGACCTCGGTTTGGCAGGCGGATGGGGTCGCCACAGCGGCTCCGTCTTTTGCTCGCCGACGGCAAAGATGGATTTGCTTTACGAGCAGCTCGCCGCCGAGGGCATTGCGTCTGAAGGCATGACGTGGCGTCTGCTCATCCTGGAATGGAAGTATGATCTGACCGTCCTCTCGGTCAATCTGAGAGAGTGCATGAGAAAAATCGATCAGCGTTTCGCCCGGCAAAGGCCGAGAAATGCACCCGACGGGTACCCCTCCTAGGGACCGCCGGCGACAACACGCATTTGTTGTAGCCAATGCGTTCTAAATCTTGACACAAAAAATCAACTTAACTAACACCCCCTTGTGCCAACGCACTCGGCATCCGCAGGCGAGCCGACTGTTTTGGTCATTGTTCTCAAAGGGGGCTCCGTATGGAATTGCGTGTTGGACTGCTGGCTGTCTTGCTGGCGACGGTAAGTCGCGCCGCATTGGCGCAAGATGTGACGGTGCTGGAACGGCTCGAGGTGAGGGCGGGCGACGCCAATGCGACGATCGGCACGGAGCCGGAAGCATATGCCGGGGGGCAGGTGGCGCGCGGCGGTCGCGTGGGCCTGCTCGGCAACCGCGACTTCATGGACACGCCGTTCAACATCACCGGCTATACGGCCGAGACGATCGAAAACCAGAACGCGAAGACCGTAGCCGACGTCTTGGCGAACGACCCGTCGGTCAGGAGCACGCACGCATCCGGCGGCATGCTCGACTCCTTCTATATAAGGGGCTTTCCGCTCAATGAGGGGAACTTCGGCGAAGTCGCCTTCGACGGTGTCTTCGGTGTCGCGCCCACCTACCGCCTGTTCACCGACTATGCCGAACGGGTCGAGGTGCTCAAGGGCCCCACCGCGCTTCTTTACGGCATCTCCCCGAACAGCAGCGTCGGCGGCACCATCAATATCGTGCCGAAGCGCGCTTCCGACGTCGACCTGACCCGCGTGACGACCGACTATGCTTCCGATCTTTACGGCGGCGGCCATGTGGACGTCAGCCGCCGTTTCGGGGACGAACGCCAGTTCGGCGTCCGCTTCAACGGCAGCTATCACGGCGGCGACACAGCAATCGACAACCAGTCGCTCGACGTCGCGGTCGGGGCGCTTGCGTTCGACTACGAGGGCGAGAACTTCAGGGCGACCCTGGATGTCATCGGCCAGCGGCAGGATATCGACGCTCCGCTGCGGCCGTTCTTTCCCGTTGGGACCTTTGATATCCCCGATGCGCCGGACGGCCGCTCGAATGTCCAGGAATCCTGGGAATGGGCAAGGACGGAGGACCTGTCCTGGCTGGGTCGCGTCGAATACGACGTCAGCGACTCCGTCACCGTTTTCGGCGCCGTTGGTGGCGGCAACTCGCGGGTCGAACGGCTTTTCGGCACGCCACTCCTTCTTAACTCCGCCGGCGACGTCAGCGTAACGCCGCAGAATTTCGTCTTCGATGTCGACCGACTGACGGCGGAGGCGGGCGTGCGCGCCGAATTCGAGACGGCGGCCATAGACCATTCGGTCACATTCCAGGTCAGCGGGCTTCAGCAGCGCCTCGCTCGCGGCTCGAATTCAGGAACCGCGCAGCTGACCAATATCTTCGATCCGCTCCCGCGCCCCGAGCAGGACGTGCCGGAGCCGACGCATGTGCCGAGGATATCGGAAAACATGTTCCATGGTTTCGCGCTGTCCGACACGATGTCGATGCTCGACGAGCGGGTGCAACTGACGCTCGGTGGCCGCTGGCAGCACATCGACACCGAAAACTACAACCCGGCCACCGGCGCCGTTTCCTCCTCCTCCGACGAAAGCGCGTTGACGCCGCTCGCCGGCATTGTCGTCAAGCCGTGGGACAATGTTGCGCTGTACGCCAACTACGTCGAGGGCTTGAGCGTCGGCGATACCGCACCGACGACGGCGATCAATTCAGGCGAAACGCTTGCGCCTTACCGGTCCAGGCAGTACGAGATCGGCACCAAGGTCGATCTCGGCCGGGTGGCGGTGACCGTCAGCGCCTTCCAGATCGAAAAGCCCTTCGGCGTGCTCGAGGCGCGCGGCGGCGGTCTGGTCTTCGTCGAAGGCGGCGAACAGCGCAACCGCGGGGTGGAGTTGAACCTGTTCGGCGAAGTAACTCCGGAGGTTCGGGTACTCGGCGGCGTGACCCTCATTCATGGCGAGATCACGAAAACGAATGTCGATACAGAGCGCGGCAATACGCCGATCGGCGTGCCGGCGCTGCAGGTCAATTTGGGTGCGGAGTGGGATACGCCCTTCATGCCGGGCCTGACGCTCACCGGCAATGTCATCCACACGGACGAGCAGTTCGTGAACACCGCGAATACCCAGGAAATCCCTTCCTGGACGCGGCTTGACCTCGGCGCGCGTTACCTGACCGAGATCCATGAGAAGCCCGTCACCTTCCGCGCGTCGGTCGAGAATGTCTTCGACCTCGACTATTGGTCCGGCGTCGCGAGCTTCGGGACGATATCGCAAGGTGCGCCGCTGACCGTGAAGGTATCGATGACGACTGATTTCTGATCGTGGGGGTCGCCGCGACCGGCCCCTATTGGTGATCTCCATGGAAGCGCCGGCCTGTGGCCGGCGCTTCCTGCTGTTTGATGGACGGGGAATCGAAGGCCATCGACTTCCTGAAAGTGCCGCTGCCTCGCCGCCGCACAAAGCAAGGGCGAGGCTCTCGGAATTGAGAACCTCGCCCGTTGGCGACCGTTGTGTCCGCTTGTACCCAACCCCGATCCCCACCGGGTTTGACCAGGGCTGGCTCGGCTTTGCCTATGCCGTCAATCGGCGCTGCCGGAAAGGCTGACGGCGTAACCGGGCCTGTAGGGGATCGGCAGGAAGCGGCGGTGATACTCGGCAAAGGTTGCGTCCGGATTGAGATCGGCAAAAAGCTCCGGGTGAAACCATTTCGCCAGTTGCTGGACGGCGAAGAACTCGTAGGGGCTGTTGTAGAACTGGTGCCAGATACCGTGGAAATTCCGCGCTTTCTGTGCCGCGATGTCGGTATAGGCGTCGCGGGTGGTGAACCATTCCAGCTTCCGGTGCGTCTCCTTCGGGTCGGCGCCGGGGCCGAGCGGGATCCAATGGCCGCCGGGCACATAGGCCTCCCAGTCGGCGCTGGTGACGACGACATGCTCGGGATTGACGGCGATCACCTGCTCCGGGTTGAGTTGCCCGAAGGTCGAGGGAAGGACGTCGCTGCCGATATTGTGGCCGCCGGCGAGCTCGACATATTTGCCGAAGTTCTCCGCGCCGAAGGAAAGGCAGCAATCATCGGCATAGCCGCCGATCCTTTCGATGAAAACCCTGGGTCGCTCCGGTTTCGCCCGGGCGATGACGTCGGTGACGCGGGCCATCGCCGCGTGGCGAAATGCGATGATTTCCTCGGCGCGCGCCTCGCGCCCCATGATCTTGCCGAGCAGGCGGATCGTTGGTTCCGTGTTCTTCAGCGGGTAATGCCGAAAGTCGATGTAGAGGACGGGTATCTTCAGCTCCGCCAGCTTCTCGATATAGTTGGCATCCTCGTTGGCGCGCATGGCCTCGAGATTGAGAAGGACGACGTCGGGCTTGTGGACGATCGTCGACTCGATTTCGATCAACCCGTTCTCCTGCCCGGGAAAGGCCGGCAGCTTGGCGAGCTTGGGAAAGGCCTGGAGATATTGGGTATAGGTGGCCGGATCGGCCTCGATCAGGTCATTGCGCCAGGCGACGACGCGCGACAACGGATCTTCCTTGTCAAGCGAGGCGATCAGATAGAGTTGCCGCCCCTCGCCAAGAAGGATGCGCTTGACCGGCGCGTTTATCGTCACCTCGCGGCCGGCGATGTCGGTAACGGTGATGGGGGCCTGGCTTTCGTCGGCGAGGGCCATGGGGACCCATAGGACCAGGACGGCGATCACAGCTGTAAACGCCGCGCGTATTCTCCTCACGATTGTTCTCCTTTGTTTATTGACCGGCGCGCGTTGAGCCAAAGGGCGAGCGCCACCGGAACCGACAGGCCGTAGAGGCTTGAAACGAGCGGGAATGCGACCTCGAGCCCGAAATGCTGGGTCGCGACGACGCCGGTGATGATCCCCGCCACGGAAGCGCCTTGCTGGCAGGTTTGCGCGAGCCCGAGCATCGAGCCCTGCCGGTCGCTCGGCGTCGCGGCCGAAACGAGCGACAGGAGGACTGGGGTCGTTCCCCCCAGAAGCGCGCCCCAGGCAAGATAAAGCGCGGCGAAGAGGCCAAGGTCGCGGGTCGCGCCGGCGAGGCCCGTGACCAGAAGGCAGGCGGCGGCGATCAGCACGCTCCACCCGAGCACGAAGGCCGGGGCGCGTCCCGAAAACAGCCGTGCCCAGACCGGCGCGCCGACCACGAAGCCGAAGGCAAGGAGCCCGTAGCTCAGGCCCGTGATCCAATGCCGAGCGCCATAGACCTCGGTCATGTAGAGGGCGAACGGCACCTGCAGCACCATCCGGCTCATGAGCAGCAATCCCATCAGCAGGAGAATCCCGGGCACGGATATGCCGGGCGAAGCGGCGCGGGATGCTGCCGCAGCCTTTCTCGGTCCGGCGCCGCTTGCTCCTTGTGGCGGAACCGGAAGGCGTGTCCAGGCGACGCCGGCGCAGAGGGCGCAGATCACGCCCGCGGTGAGATTGACGGCCGCGAATGGCAGGGCATCGAGGATGAGGCCGCCGAGGAAGGCGCCGCCGAGAGATCCGACATTGGTCGCCACCTGGAGCCAGGCGAAGAGGCCGGCCCGATCGCGCCCGGCGGTGACCTCGACGCCGTAGGCCTGGGCCGGGGCGATATAGCCGGCGCAGGCGCCTTGCAGAAAGCGCAACGCCAGGATGGTCCAGACGTCCTGCGCAAGGGCGACGAGCAGTTGCGTGACCGCCAATCCCGCCAGGGCCCGCACCATCATCAGGCGGTTGCCGTAGCGGTCGCCCATGCGGCCCCAGAAGGCGCTGGTCAGCGACACGCCGAGCATGGGGCAGACATAGACGCCGATGCCGGCGAGGGCGAAGACGCTTTCGGAGGGGCTCAAGGCCCTGACCTGGATCGGCCAGAACGGGCCGCTCATCTCCATCGCGCCCATGGAGATGAACTGCAGGCCGAAAAGCAGCGCGAAGACCGGTCCGAAGCCGCGCAGGACGGCGACTGTGCCCGTCATTGCGCGCTCGCCAGCGGATTGGGCAGGTGATGCTCCACCCGGTAATCGCGATAGCGCTCCAGATGCATGGTCAGGACCGAGCGCGTCGGCCAGGGCCGTTCGAGGAAGGCCTCGCGCTCCTCGGTCCAGAACGCATCCGACAGCATGCGCGGCCGCAGCGCCTCGAAGGCCGCTTCCGTCTCTTCTCGCAGGATGCCCCACAGGGTGTCGCCGGCCAACGTGTATTCCTCGGTGAGGCAAAGCGCGACCTCGTGAAGGTGGCAGACGTAGCAGGCATCGATGACGAAGGAGCGCACGAGGCTGATATCGTCGTCGAAGGTGGTCGGCAGAATGCCCTTGCGACTGAAGGGCTTCAGCTCGTAGCCGCGCTCCTTGAAGAGCGGCGCGAAACTGCGGCCGTCGCCGAAGTCGCGGATCAGCAGCTTGCGCGGCAGGCCGCGATCGTCGAAGAGGATCGTGCTGTTCTGCTGATGCGCCTCGAAGGCAATGCCGTAGAGCAGATACATGGCCATCACCGGCCGGACGACGATCTGCGCATAGGCGCGGAAGAAGGCCGCGACGGCCGCTTCGCTTTCATCGCCGTTTCGGGCGATGAGCTCGCAAACGAGCGGTCGGCCGTCGAGCGGGCCCGCCGTCAGCAGCGCCGCGACGGTCACCGGCAGCAGGCCGTCCTCGCGGGCGAGAGCATCCGTGTGGCGATAGACCACCGACAGGAAGCGGCCGGGATGCTCGTCGCCCGTCTCCGGATGGTGCAGGATCGCGCCCACCTCTTCGGTGAAGATCTCCAGCCCGCTTCCAATATCATCCTCCTTCGAGAGAATGTCGGAAATCAGCGTGCTGAGGCGCGGCCCCATATGGATCGACTTCGCCTGCAGCGTGCGCTGCTCGCTCGTCATCCAGATCGCAACCGGCAGCTTGATGAAGGGGCGCGGCGCTTCGGTCTCCGGCAGCATCGTCCGGAACGACATGGACGGCAACGTCACGATCTCCGGTCCGTCCGGATCGAAGATGCCGGCCGCGATCTCTGCCGCGAATTCGCGCCGCACGAAGTTCTCCAGATGCCAGGCGTGCACGGGCAGCGGCAGCCAGCCCTCGGGCGACCGGCCCCGCGCCTTCAGGCGCTCCGCCCAATCGCTCCAGAGGTCCGGGAAGTTCTCGGCGAACCAGTGCGAATAGCTTGGCACATGCGGCATCTTCTCGACGTAAGCCCAGTCACTGCGCAGCGCCGCGATCCGCAGGCGCACGCGCGCGCCGAACTCGGGCGAGAGTGCGGCGACCTCCTGCGGCGGCAAGCCGGGCTTGGCCTTCCAGGTCGGGTAGAAGGGATGGCCTTCGAGGGCGCCCCACTGGTCGAGGGTCATCGCGGCCAGATGCGGCCGCATGCTTACTTGGAGATAGGCGAGGAAGCCGGACGCACCTGCTTCTGCGATCTTGTCGCGCAGCGCGGCGCTCCAGCACTCGCGCTCGCGGCGAGCCAGCATGTCGTTGCGGATGCTGTCATCCACGTCGCGCAACAGGTGCTCCAAACCATCGGGAGCAGGCATGATCGCAAGCGAGGGGGCGACCTCGCGCATCAGGGCGGCGGGGCCATCGATCCTTTGCCGCCTTGCGGTACCGTCAAACACTTCGATCTGCCCGCGGTTCCGCAAGGTTCCGGCGGGCGCGAGGTTGAGATCGGTGAAGTGCAGCACACGCCGCGAGGCCCAGAGCGGGAACCAGGCCTGGCGGCCGTCCCGCGCCCACAGCAATGCCTCCGGCTCGAGCAGGCGCTCGGCGAAGAGGCAGCGCACCAACCGGTTGATCGCGTTGCGTGATGCCCGGTTGAAAAGCGCAAGCTCTTCGCCCTCGACGGGGGTCGTCACGGAAGGAGTCCTCTCGTCCATCACGCGGCCTCCGGCCAGCGGGCAGGCACATAGTCCGGTGTGCCCGTGGCCAACTGGCCGTGGTAGTCGCGCGCCCAGCGATAGGTCTTTGCGATCGCCGGTACTGCCACGTCGAGCCGCTCCGCCATCGCGACGAGCAGCGCCTGCCCGAAAGCGATATCCTCATGGAAGGCGCGGCTTTCCCGATCGATGACGAGCCCCTGGCCATTCGGGTTCGGAACGAGGGGGGCAAGAATGCCCGCATAGGCGCGATTGGTGCGCAGAAGCGTGTACATGGTTCGGTCATCCTCGATCTGGTCGCCATAGGCCTCGATCAGTTCCTGCCGAAGCGGCTTGACGGAGCTGAGATCAATGCCGAGCCGCGCCTCGCTTGCCCGGCGGATCGCCTGGTTTTCCGCGTCGCACGCTTCCAGGAGCTCGGCGCCCGCCTGCGGGCAGTCGGTCCACCAGCACAGGGGTTCGTCAAACGGTTTCTTTTCAAAAGGCGCGCCGGGGCCGATCAGCGCGTAGAGCACGGCCGGGTGCATCAGCGCGTTGCCCGGCGTCAGCGTGATTTCGAGATAGTCCCTGAGCAGGGTGACGGGCGCCTCGTAGAGGCGGTTCAGCATCGCCACGAGCGCGGCACCGCTCGCCGCGCTTTCGCGGCGATGCAGGGCAACGAAGAGTTCCGCCTTGGCGCCGCCCATTCGCACGCGCCGGCCTGCAACCAGGTCATAGGCGATATGGGGCACGTCCTTCATGCCCCAGATCACCGCGTTGTCACGCCCCGACAGCGCCTTTGCCGCCAGCCAGTCGAAGCCGCAAAAGCCGGGAATTGCGCCGACATAGACGCTTTTGTCCGTCGGCAAATACGGTGCCATGCGCTGCAAGAGCGCCGGTCTTGCCTGGGCGGGTTGCGTTATGAGGACCATGTCGGCGTTGACGAGGGCCTCGCTCGGATCGGTTCCGACGTAGTCCGGCCTGGCACTCAGGACGCAGCCGTCCCGCGTCTCCGCTTGCCAGGGATCGTCCCCGCTTGCCCACCGCGAGGCGACCGCAGTGGAGGTGGTCAGGACAGAAACCTCGATCCCCAGGGCCTGCTTGAACAGGACCGCATTCAAATGTCCGGTGCGGCCCGCGCCGCAAATGGTCACCTTCATGCGGCCCGCGCCTCTGCGAGGAGCCAGCCATCCAGCTGGGCAGCGATTGCCGGATCGAGCAGGCGGCGCTTCGCCATCCACTCCTCGTCGAAGATCGTGCCCAGATATTTCTCGCCGCCATCGGCGACCGTGGTGACGACCGTGCCGGTGAGCTTGCCCGCAGCAATGAATTCCAGTGCCTTGTAGATGGCGCCGCCGGTCGAGCCGCCGACGAGCAGCCCCTTGCGCCGGGCGATATACCGTGCCGTCTCGAAGGCTTGCGTGTCGGTCACCTGCACGCCTTCGTCGATGCAGCCATAGTCGAGCACCTTGCCGACCTCGTCGCCGGCTGGCGTGCCCGTTCCGGACTGGTAATAGGGGTGCCCCGGTTTGCCGAAGACGATGGAGCCCGCCGGTTCGACGGCAATGGTGCGCACCGCCGGATTGTGGCGCTTGAGGCGCTGGGAAATCCCGGTCATCGAGCCGCCGGTCCCGACGCAGCCGACAAAGGCGTCGATGCCGTTCGGAAGCTGGGCGAGGAGTTCGTCCACGAGGCCGGCATAGCCTTCGGGATTTGCCGGGTTGTCGGACTGGTTCATGAACAGCGCGCCCGGAAGCTGCGCCCCGAGCTGCGCGGCCAGGCGCTGGCGCTCGACGACGGCGACCTCATCCTCGCGAAAGTCGCCTTCGACATAGCGGATCTCGGCCCCCAGCGCCCGCATCATTCGGATCTTGTCGGGCGCCGCATGGTGATCCACCACCGCAATGAAGCGCAGGCCGAATTCCAGCGCCGCCAGCGCCAGCCCCGTGCCGGTATTTCCGGACGATGATTCAACGATCGTGCCGCCCGGTGCGAGGCGCCCGTCCTCAAGCGCCGCAACCACCATGCTGCGCGCCATGCGGTCCTTCATGGAGCCGCCGGGATTGTTCTTCTCGATCTTCAAGACCAGGGTGGCGTTGCGGCCCGGTACGTCGATCGACATGACCGGCGTCTGGCCGATCAGTTGCGTTACGGTCGTGTGCAGCATCTAAACCTCTCCAATTGTGTCGCGAACGAGAATGGGTTGACCTTCCGCGTCCTTCATGACGCAGAGGCGGGCAGGCATGGGGTGGCGATGGAATTCGTTTTCAAGGAGATCCATCTGGTAGCCGCCGGTATTGGCATAGACCAGTAGGTCACCGGCGTTTGGTGCGGCGGGGAAGCGCAGCCATCTGTTGCTGAGAACGTCCTCGTCCAGGCAGCTGTGGCCGGCGAGATAGGCGCGGATCGGCGGCGATTGGGCGGCCGGCCTCGTGGCCGGCACCAGGATCGGATCGACCAGGAATTCGGAGGCGAACCAGGTTTCGCAGGCGCTGAAGCTGCTGCCTTCGACAAAGATGACGTGCGAATCCGGGCCGAGCGCCTTCACCCGCGAGATCCGGAAGACGGTGATCGCCGCCTGGTCGGCGAGGGCCCGGCCGGGCTCCATCGCGAGCGTGAGGCCTTCGCGCCTCAGATAGTCGGCTACGCTTCGCCCCTGGCGCAGCTCCGCCTCGAGGAGCCGGTGCAGCCAATCGGCCGGCGAGAGAGGGCCGCCATAGGGATAGAAGGAGTCCGGTTTTTTCCCCGTGCGGTAGTCCTCAGGCGCCTGCGCCGCGAGATGCGCTTCGTAGCTCGCCTGGTCGACATATTGGACGGGCAGGCCACCGCCAATATCGATCATGCGCGGAGAAAATCCCATCCGCCGGGCTTCGGCGACGAGGTCGGCGGCCTCGCTCAGCGCGGCAACGCGGGTCTCCCAGCGATAGCCACTGACGTGGAAATGCAGCCCGGCGAAGCGCAGCCTGTTTTCGCCGGCAAGGCGCGTGAGGCAATGAACGACCGCATCTGCCGGCATGCCGAAGCGGCTCTTCCTCTGGTCCCGCGGTCGCAGGCGCAGGAATATCGGCTGCGGGCGGGCGTCTGCCGGCAGGCCTTCGATGAGGTCCTCAAGCTCTTCCGGCGAGTCCACCGATATCAATGCGTTGCAGGCGATCAGCTCCTGATGAAATTCGCTCGTCTTCGCGGGCCCCGTCGCCACGAGCCGGGCGCCATCGGCCCCGAGCCTCCTTGCGTCCCGGAGTTCGTAAAGGCTGGAGACGTCGAGGCCGGCGCCCGCTCTGAGCGCTGCCTGCATGAGACCCGGCGATTTGTTGACCTTCGCCCCGTAATAGATCACGTGCTCGACACGGTGCCCGGTCAGCACGTCTTTCAGGGCGGCAAGATTATCCTCGAGCGCGTCCGGCCAGACCAGATTGAGCGGCGAGCCGTGGCGGGCGACCCAGTCGAGAAGACGCGGCGCGTGCCGGGTGAGAAGGTCCGCCGTCGCCGCGCGCAGGATCGGTGGCAGGCCCGAGTCGATCTTGTGGGGATGCAGCGTCATGAGAGCGCCCCCGCGGAACGGAGCGGCGCCACGTCCATCGGCGCGGGACTGGTCAACAGCTCGAGCGGCACATCGCAGGCCGGCGCGCCGTCGGCGAAGATGTGCCGGGTCGTCTTGTAGGGAAACTTGCGGCCGCTGCGGGCCATCGCAAAGATTTCCGCAGGCGAGACGCTCTCGCCCGGGCGCCAAGCTTCCACCCGCACGGAACCGTAGTCGAGGAGGACGACCGGCACCATCGCGAGCCTGAGACGCTGCGCAACCGTCAGCCGGTGATGGCCGTCCATCACGAACAGGGCGTGTTTCTCGACCGCTATTGGCGCGGTCCATGAGCCCGCTCGCAGGATTTGGGCCTGCAATGCATCGACCCTGTCGAGGCTCACCTCTTCCGTGGGGGTTAGTCGTGCTGGTGAGAGAAGGCAATATTCCATAAGGGTCCCGGCCTCGCGCTCGCTCTTTGCATCGGATATAATCTTGAGTAATAGACTCAAGATATTGCTGCTATAGCCAGCTGCGATTGTACCGTCAAGAGCGCCTTCAATGCGCGATTGCCCGGCGTGGCGGGCACTTGACGTCCCGAGTGGGGGCCGTTTCAAGAACCGGCTCCGGCCCGTGAGGCACCGCTCAGCCACGCTTCACGTCGTCCCCTTCTTCCATTGTAACATTCTATACCGAGAGCCGACGGCGATCGCATCTCTAACCGGCGCATGCGTCGCAGCCCGAAAATGCCGCGACGGCCGTTGGCTTTTTGCCAATTGTCGGTTATTGGGACGGTATGAAATCGACACCGAGTACCACCTGCATTTCGCTCCCGCGCTGACGCGAGGAGCATCGGTCAGGAGCTTAAGGCTTCTGGCCTTCCTTCCGCTTGCGCAGATGCGAGCGGCAACGGGATCATGCAGGAAGAAACTCGATGGAGAACTATTTCGAAAGCCCCTTCAGGGGCATGACGCTCGACAAGCAGGTTACGAACCCCAACATCATCGTTGGACGCTACAGCTACTATTCGGGCTATTACCACGGACACAGCTTCGACGATTGCGCCCGGTATCTGCTCCCCGATGAGGATGCGGATAAGCTTTACATTGGCAGCTTCTGCTCGATCGGGTCAGGGGCGGCGTTCATCATGGCAGGCAACCAGGGCCACCGGAATGATTGGGTCAGCACCTTTCCATTTTACTGGATGTCCGAAGTGCCTGAGTTCGCGGGCGCGCAAAACGGGTACCAACCGGCCGGGGATACGGTGATTGGAAACGACGTCTGGATCGGTTCGGAAGCGATCATCATGCCGGGCATCAAGATCGGCGACGGCGCGGTGATCGGCACACGGGCCTTGGTGACACGGGATGTCGAACCCTATGCCATCGTCGGCGGAAACCCCGCAAAGACGATCCGCAAACGGTTCGATGAACATGCAGTCGGCCGGCTCCTGGAGATGAAATGGTGGAATTGGTCCGACGAACAGCTGAAGGCGTCGATGCCGATTCTGACGAGCGGTGACGTGGAGGCACTTTACCGCCATTGGTCTTCATTCGGCCGAAGCGGCTGATCGACGACGCCCGTCCGGCGACGCGCCGGACGGGCAATCCGGCGCCCTTCCAAATGCCAGGTTCGGGCCCATCGCTGAGCGCGTTCTTCGACCGCAAGTCTGCTTGAATCGACCGCTGTTCCAGGAAGAACCGGCATCCGCTCCCGCGCAGCTCGCTTTGCCTCAATTCCAATCCTAAAAGATGTGCAGGCCGGATTTTGACGCAACCAGTAGTTTTGCAGGGATGCGCCAGACACCGCTTTGCGCTATGTAGTTTGCGAGGCTGAAAAGTAAACGCGCCTGTAACCATCCATGGTTTCGCGGCTAACATTTTCCGCGGCGAGAATATAGGTGGGGCAACACCTTCTGCAAACAGGCAGATATCAAGTGATATTCGGACTTCGAGCGGAAGGTCTGCCGGTATCACTGATGTCTTGGTCAAGGCTGCCCGTCTCGCTCTCGCATTATACGCAGAGGCTTGGGGAGGTTTGTTTGTTTGCATCTCACAAAATCGCGCTCTTCGGCGTGGCGAGCATTCTTTCGGCCACCCATGTGCTATCGGCGGCCGCTCAAGAGGCGAGGGCCGTGAGCAACCCGCCGGCCTACATATTGGAGCCGGTCGCCAAGGGGCGGGCGCAACTGGAAAGCTTCGCGCAGGACCGGGCGGCTTTTCCGGGCGAGGTTCTGCTCGACATGAACGTCACATATCTCGACCGCCAGATCTACAATCCGGCCACCGCGCGCTATGACCGGGTGAGGCTCCGCGGCTATCAGGACGCCCGCCAAACGGACCCATCCGGCGCCGACACGCCGCTGGTTGGGCCGACCATCGATGTGCGCCCGGGCGAGACGGTGCGGGTAACGCTGAACAACAAGCTCCCTCAGGATTCGACCTGCGGCATCGGCGGCGGCAGTGCCAACACCCCCCATTGCTTCAACGGTACGAACCTGCATTCCCACGGTCTCTGGGTGAATCCGTCGGGCAATGGCGACAATGTGCTCGTTTCGATCCGCCCCGGCATCGATTTCCAATATGAATACAACATTCCCGCCGACCATCCGGCGGGCACCTTCTGGTATCACCCGCACCTGCACGGATCGACCGCTTTGCAGGTATCGAGCGGCATGTCCGGGGCGCTGATCATCCGTGGCGACCGCATGCCGACCCCGACGGAGACCGGCGACATCGACCGCCTGCTGAAGCAGCCGGACGGCTCCGATATCGCCGAGCGGGTCCTGGTGCTGCAGCAGATCCAATATGCCTGCACCGACAGCAACGGCAACATTACCTATGATTGCCAGCCAGGGCAGGTGGGGGGCATCGAAAGCTACGATCAGTTCGGACCTGGCACTTGGCCGGCCTCGGGCCGCTTTACCAGCATCAACGGCCAGGTGCTGGGCCAGTTGGCGCCGGCGGTGGCGGGATCGGTCGAACGCTGGCGGATGGTCCATGCCGGCGTTCGCGACACCATCAATTTCGAGATCCGGCGGAAGATCGGCACGGCCGCGTTAGGCACGCTTGCCGCGGCGGACACCGATCGATGGATCGACCAGAATTGCGGCAAGGATGTCATTCCCTACGGCGTGGTGGCTCAGGACGGGCTGACAATGGCGCAGGTGCAGATGCGGAAGCAGGCGGTGCTGCAGCCGGGCTACAGGGTTGATGCGTTGGTGGTGCTGCCCGCAGCCGGTGACTACTGCCTCGTCGATGCCGCCGCGCCGGCAGCGGCGAGCGTCAACCAGCAGGCTCCGAGCCGCCGACTTCTCGGCATAGTCACGGCAGTGGACGGCGATGCCGTCAATGGCGAGATTGCCAAATATCTGCAGGATTGGCTGATTTCGGCGGCCGAGCGCACGATGGCGCCGGATGTTGCCGGCAAGGTCATCGACGACCTCAAGAACGATATGCGGCTTTCAAGCTTTGTTCCGCATCCGGACATCGAAGCGGGCGAGGTCACGGGCCAGCAGCAACTGGTGTTCAATATCGATGTGAAGCAGCCGGGCGGCACCTTCTTCGAGATCAACGGCCAGCCCTATGATGCCAACCGCATCGACCGGACGCTGCCGTTGAACGGCTTGGACGAGTGGACGCTGAGGTCGGATTTCGTCAGCCATCCTTTCCATATCCATGTCAATCCGTTCCAGATCATCAAGATCGTCGATGCGGCCGGCAATGATGTCAGCGCCCTCGGGGCGGACGACGACGGCGATCCGCAATATCCAGGGCTGAAGAATGTCTGGAAGGACACGCTGTGGATCAAGAATCCCGGCACCGATCCTTCGACGCGCTACACGATCACCGTGCGGACACGCTACCAGCGCTACATCGGCGAGTTCGTTCTGCATTGCCACATTCTCGACCATGAGGACCAGGGAATGATGCAGAACGTCAGGATCACCCTGCCGGACGGCCATGGCGGCACCGTTACCGGCCATCACTAGCGCATTTCGCAGTCAGGTGGAATCGCTGCCGTCGCAGAAATGCGGAACCGCGAACGCCTGTGAGCGCATCCGCTCCACAGCGCCGCGCGTCTTGCCAGACGCGCAGAGGGTCGCTGTAGCACTTTGAAATCGCTGCCTGTCTTCGGCCTTAAATCGAGGTCGATTCAAGGAGACATGCAGCAGGCAAGCTGACCGCTTTGGGAGGATATTATGAGCTTCGTCGGCACCTGGAGTTATCGCAGCCTGATCAACAATCCCGACCTGTCGGCCGATTTCAGCAGCCTGGAATTCGGGCAGGGAACGCTGGTGCTGACCGAGGTGGCGCCCGGCAGAATTGGCGGAACCATCGGCGGGCCCGGCTGGTCGTTGGAGCTGACCGGCGCAGCACGGATGGGCGATCCGGTCGAACTCAAATTCATCGGAAAGGGCGAGGTGGCTGGAGAGCCCTGGGCCTACAGTTATCGCGGCTACCTCGTGCCGAACTGGCCGAACGGCGTCGACCAGCGAGATGCGATCGTCGGCAGCATCGTCCGCGACGTCGCCCATTCGCACGGGACTGCTACGGCCGGCTACGTCGCCTCCTGGTATGCCGTTCGGCAGTGATGCTCCACACCGCCTAAAGCTGAGACATTCGGACCAACACCTGTTCAGGGGATAATCTCGATGACACGCACGCGATTTCTGACGGTTTCACGCCGCTCTTTCGTCAAAGGCACAGCGGCTGTCGCCGGTACAGCCCTTTTCGCGCCGAGCATTCTGCGGGCGGCGACCAAGCATAGGCGCAAGAACATGACCAGCGCCGGCGGGCAGAAGGACCTGCAAACCTACATGGATGCCGTCACCGCGATGATGAAGCTTCCGCCTTCGGACCCGCGCAACTGGTACCGCAATGCCTTCATCCACCTGATGGATTGCCCCCATGGCGACTGGTGGTTCACGAGCTGGCACCGCGGCTATCTTGGCTATTTCGAGGAGACCTGCCGCGAACTGAGCGGCAATCCGGATTTCGCCCTGCCATATTGGGATTGGACGGCCAATCCCGAGGTGCTGCCGCCGCTGTTCGGCACGATTCTCGATCCCGTCAACAGCCCGGCCTATATTGCGGACCACAACCGCTTCCAGGAGATCATGCAGGAGCCGATCAAGGCCTATTGGGACAGTCTCAGCCCTGCCCAATTGCAGCAGCAGACGCTGCGCAGCTACCCGGATTTCGATGCGCTGTGGAGCGACGCGATGGCGAGCTTCGCCGATCGGCCGAACGCCCGCTTCCTGACGGCGGAGAATCCGAAACTCAATCCCGCCACCCAACGCGCCGTCGACATCGACACCATCAAGGCGTCGCTGGCGCCGACGACATTCGCCGATGACGTGGGCGGCGCTCCGCGTCTCGCTTTCAACAGTCCGGTATCGTCCAGCCACCAGGTGGCACCGGTCGGCTTCTCTATTCTCGAAGGCCAGCCGCATAACCGCGTGCATATGAGCGTCGGCGGCCAGAGCGCTCCCTATGGGCTGATGTCACAGAACCTGTCGCCGATCGACCCGATCTTCTTTCTGCATCATTGCAACATCGACCGGCTGTGGGATGTCTGGACCCGCAAGCAGCAGGCGATGGGCCTGCCCATCGGGCCAACGGCTGACCAGCAGGCGCAGTACGATCCGGAACCCTATCTCTTCTATGTCAAGGCTGACGGCAGCCCGGTCACCGACAAGACCAGGGCCGCCGATTACCTCGCAGTCGGCGCCTTTGACTATGATTACGAGCCTGGCAGCGGCGAAGAGGTCATCCCGGTTGCAACCGCCGTCCGCTCGGCCCCCATTCCGGCATTGGAAGCCGCCGTGCCTACCTCCGCGGCCGTGGCCATAAACGAACCGGCGACTGCCAAGCTCACCGTTTCGCAGGAGCTCGTGGATGCCGCCGCCAAGCCTTCGGAACAATCGCGCCAATTCGCGAAAGTGAGCATCAAGCCGCCGATGGACGTTGGCGGACTGAATTTCCTCGTTTTCATTTTCCCCGAGGGAACGACGCCTGATCTCAACCCGGACGGACCGGATTTCGCCGGCAGTTTCGAGTTCTTCGGTGTCCGTCATCATCATACCGACACGGTCAGCTTCACCATACCGATCGACCAGGCGCTCGACAGGCTGATCGACGATGGTAGGCTGAAAGCGGGCGAACCGATCGACTTCGCCGTTGTGGTCGCGGAAGCGGGCAAGCGGGTCGAAGGCAGCACGCCGGCCAAGGCACAGCTGACCGACATTGAGGTGGGGTCGTTCTGAGCCGCTCGAGGCAGAGGGCCCAGGGTTTCTGGCATGCCTCCAAAGGATAGCGGCAGCGCGCCTGCTGCGGGATTTGAGCGGAGATGGCCGATCAAGGACGCAAGATTGTGATCACCCTGCCGCGGGCGCCGCGGCCGAACGAAACCGTGGGGCTCAATATCGTCACCGGCCCGTTGCCGCTCGGCGCGGAAATCCGCTTTCGAACCGCCGCCGGCCATCTCATCGGTTCTGCCGTCCCCTTCGGCAGGACCGATCCTGACAAGCAACTCATGTTCCAGCTATCGCTTTCCGGCCGCGAGATCGACGGTTCCCGGCTGGAAATCCTTGCGGACATGCTCGACGCCGGGAGTTCCCTGCCGCGGGCGCCAACCGAACAGGAACTGGTCTCGGTGACGGCGTGGATCGTGCAAAACTGAGGCTGCCTATTTGACAGCCGCAATCGACCCGGATGGGCGGCGCGAACGCATGTGAGCGCATCCCGCCCTAAGCAATCGGGACGAACATGCCGAGCTTGACGTCCTTCAGCACGACATTGGTGTGAATGCGCTTTATCTGCGGGTTCTCGGACATCAGGTTGGCCGTGATCTCGTCATACTGCCCGACGTCGCGCGCCGTGATGATGGCAATCAGATCGACCGACCCGGTGACGTAGTAAACCTGTTGGATGTGCTCCTGCCTGGCCAGCCAGATCCGGAACTTGGAAAGCGCATCGTAATTCTCCCGTTCGATCTCCATGCCGGCGATGAACGTCATGGGGTTGCCCGCCACCTTGCGGTCGACGAGCGCGATCTCGGCCGTGATGATGCCGGAATCGCGCATCCGCTTGAGGCGCCGCTGCACGGCGGAGGCCGAAAGACCGACAAGGTCGCCGATCGCCTCGGCCTTCATCTGGCAGTCGACCTGGATGATGTTCAGAATCTTGCGGTCGAATTGGTCAATCGGCTCCATCGTACAATCCCTCTCGGTCGCTTCCGCGCATGTTATGCACATATGGCGCGGCAAAGCTGCAGAATCCGCCGATCTGTGCGTTTATTCTCGCCCGTAGGCATTTCTTACGTGGATTTTGCGCGCTCGTCGCACTTGCGTGGCGGGAGCGCCAGTCCGCACAGCCTGCGATTGCTGCCCTGGGGCGCTGCTGCTAGAGCGGGATGCGCTCACATGCGTTCGCGCCAGCGCTCTATCTGTTTGTTTCTGCCGCATTTGTGCGACGTCAGGTGATTCCACCTGACTGCAAAATGCTCTAATGCAGTCATCGTCGCAGCTCGGGACTCGAAGGCGTGCGCTTGTGCCTGCGAGGCGTGACCCGTCCGCCCGTCCGCTGCACTACTCGGGTCTCGGGCGCAGAAAATCGGCGCAGAACGTACTTCCGTGCGGCAAAAAACTTCATTAGAGGCGAACTGTGCGGCCGAACGGCGCAGCCGGGCGATAAACTCCGCCAGTACAAGCCACGCCAAAGTGGGGAACGAAGGGAATGACGAACGATATCTCCCATGCGTTGCGCGTGGACGACGTACACAAGAGCTACGGTACCCATGAGGTACTGAAGGGCGTCTCCCTCGCCGCGAAAAAGGGCGATGTCATTTCGCTGATCGGTTCCTCTGGCTCGGGCAAGAGCACCTTTCTGCGCTGCATCAATTTCCTGGAAATTCCCGATCGGGGCCGCTTCGTCGTCAACGGCGAGGAAGTGCTGATGAAGACGGGGGCGGACGGCCGCGCCCATCCGGCCAGTTGGCGGCAGGTGGAGCGCATCCGCACCGGCCTCGGCATGGTCTTCCAGAGCTTCAATCTCTGGGCACACATGACCGTCCTGGAAAACGTTATCGAAGCGCCGGTCCATGTCCTCGGCATGAGTCGCAAGGAGGCGACCGAAAAGGCGGAGGCGCTGTTGCAGAAGGTCGGCCTTTACGACAAGCGCAATGTCTATCCGGCCTTCATGTCCGGCGGCCAGCAGCAGCGCGCCTCGATTGCACGGGCGCTCTGCGTCGATCCCGCCGTCATGCTGTTCGACGAGCCGACGTCGGCGCTCGATCCGGAACTCGTCGGCGAAGTGCTCAAGGTCATCCGCGATCTTGCCGAAGAGGGTCGGACGATGCTGCTCGTCACGCACGAGATGAAGTTCGCCCGCAACGTTTCCAGCCACGTGATGTTCCTGCACCAGGGCCGGGTGGAGGAGGAGGGCAGGCCGGAGCAGATCTTCGGCGCGCCCATCAGCGCCCGTTGCCGCGAATTCACCAGTTCGTCGCGCCACTGAACGCGCCAATCGAAAAAGGAAAGGGGACCTGACATGAAAACTGCGATCTATCTTGCCGCCGGAGCCGCGCTCCTGCTCTCTGCCGCCAATGCGGGCGCCGAGGTGCGCTTCGGCATCATGAACGAAGCCTACCCGCCGTTCTTCACCAAGGACGCGACCGGCAAATGGGTCGGCTGGGAAATCGAGTTGATGGATGCCATCTGCGCCGAGATGAAGGAGACCTGCTCCATCGTCGACATGTCCTGGGATGGCCTCATCCCCGGCCTGCAGTCGAAGAAGTTCGACGTTATCTGGTCCTCCATGTCCATCACCGACGAGCGCATGAAGACGATCGCCTTCACCGACAAGTACTACAACACGCCGAGCAAGCTGATCGGTGCGCAGGATGGCACGACCGGCACCACCGCCGACGACGTCGCCGGCAAGACGATCGCCATCCAGGTCTCGACGATCCAGACGGACTATTACAAGAAGCATTATGCGAGCGCGGCGTCTGAAAAGACCTATGCCACGCTGGACGAAGCGTTCCAGGATCTCGCCGCCGGGCGCGTCGACTATGTCTTCGGCGATTCCATCCCGCTGATGACCTTCCTCCAGTCCGATTTCGGCAAGGGCTGCTGCGAGGACAAGGGCAACGTCAAGGACGATCCGGCGGTTCTCGGCCAAGGCATCGGCGGCGGCCTGCGCAAGGAGGACACCGAGCTTCTGGCCAAGCTGAACGCCGCCATCGCAGCGGTCCGGGCCAGCGGGAAATACGCCGAAATCTCCAATAAATACTTCGACTTCGACCCTTACGGCGAATGATCGCGACGGGCGGGACGACGGAACGGCGGCCCGCCCGTCTCTTTGCACCTGGATCGAGGTCGATCCAAGGAGACATGCGGGGAGGAGCCGCTTCATGCCGACGAGCCCATCCATCCTGGAACTGCTCTCGCCCTATCCGCCGGGGTGGGGCGGCGTGCTCATTTCGGGCGCGGCCTCGACCATCCTGATCTCGCTCGGCGCCTATCTGCTCGGCATGTTGATCGGGCTCGCCGGTGCGGCGGGCAAGCTCAAGGGCAGCCGGCCCGTCGTCGCTCTCCTCGACTTCTACACGACGGCGGTGCGCGCCATTCCGGAACTGATCCTGATCATCGGCCTCTATTATGCCGGCACGGACGGCATCAACCGACTGTTGTCCGCGCTCGGCTTTCCGCCGATCGAGATCAACGGCTTTCTCGCGGCCGTCGTGGTGCTCGGTGTCGTCCAGGGCGCCTATGCGACGGAAGTGCTGCGCGGTGCGATCCTCGCCATTCCCGTCGGCCAGATCGAGGCCGCCAGCGCCTTCGGCATGCGTCCCTTGCTGCGCTTCCGGCGTATCGTGCTGCCGGCATTGATGCCGAACGCGCTGCCCGGCATGGCCAACCTGTGGATGTCGGTCACCAAGGACAGCGCGCTGATCGCCGTCGTCGGCTACCAGGAACTGGCGCTCGCCACCCGGCTCGCCGCCGGCAACACCAAGCATTACTTCCTGTTCTTCTTCGCCGCCGCCGTGATCTACCTGGTGATCACGCTCGTCTCGAACATGGTGTTCGGCAGCCTCGAAACCTATTTCCGGCGCGGACAGCCGAAGGCCGCTTGAGGGGACGGACGATGGATTTCTCGTGGGTCTTCACCTATTGGCCGCTGATCGTCGCAGGCGCGATACAGACCGTACTGCTCTTGGTCATTTCGGTCGGCTTCGGCTTCATCCTGGCAATCGGACTTGCGCTCGCGCTGGTGTGCGGCCCTTTCTGGCTGCGGTGGTGCGCCAAGGTCTACTGCACCTCTTTGCGCGGCACGCCGCTGCTCATCCAGTTATGGCTGCTCTATTACGGCGTCGGGTCCTTCCTCCCGATGATCCCGGGCCTGCGCGCAAGCGTCCTGTGGCCGGTCCTGCGCGAGGGTTTCTTCTTCGCGGCGGTAAGCTTTACCCTCAACTATGCCGCCTACGAGGCCGAGGTGCTGCGCGGCGCGCTGCTCGCCGTGCCGAAGGGCGAACTGGAGGCCGGACGCGCCTTCGGCATGAGCCCCGCTACGCTTCTGCGCCGCATCTGGCTGCCACGGGCGATCCGCATTGCCCTGCCGACGATCGGCGGCGAAGTGGTGCTGCAGCTCAAGGCGACGCCGCTCGCCTTCACCGTCACGGTGATGGATCTTTATGCTGTCGCCTACAAGGTCCGGCAGGACACGCTGCTCGTCTATGAGCCGCTGATCGTCGTCACCCTCTTCTATGTCTGCCTCACCCTCATCATCACGCGCGCCTTCCGCCGCGTCGAGATGCAGGTGCCGATACGGCGCTGACGCCCGCGTGCGGGTGGAGGCAGAGACCGATCAGGTCGGCCGCCTATCTGATCCGCTCATTTGAAGCGCAAATCGCTTGTCCCGCGCCGCGGTTCCGCGGCGGACAGGGAGATTGCGCGGCTGAAAACGACGCCATGTCCCTAGAATTCCGGGATCGACATCGCAGGAGGACCCGATGACCGCAACGAAACTCTCAGACCTCCCTGATCACGGTTACGACCGGCGCAGGAGTGTGCCTGCCGCCGGGTTCAGCCGTGACACGCTGGCGCTGAGTGGCGGATTGGTCATCGACCCCGCGACGAAGGCGATCGCACCGAACGTCTCCATGTCCGTCAACAACGTGCTGGTTCCGGGCGACGGCGCCTTTTCCGCCGATGGTGTCGACGACCTGACGGCACTGCCTTTTCTTTATGCGCGCTGGACCAACCCGACGGTGCGGCAGCTCGAGCAGCGGCTTGCCGCACTCGAAGGCGCGGACGACGCGGTCGCGACGGCGACGGGCGTCGCGGCGATCGGCGCCACCTTCCTCACCTTCCTCAAGAAGGGCGATCACCTGATCCTGAGCGATGTCTGCTATGCCGGCGCCAACGAACTCGCCCGGCGCATCCTCCCGGACTACGGCATCGAGGTGACGGCGGTGAACATGTCCCGCCCGGAGGAGGTGGCGGCCGCCTTCCGGCCGAACACGAAGCTTGTTCATTGCGAAAGTCCGTGCAATCCGATCCTGCGTCTCACGGATATTGCGGCGATCGCCGGGCTTGCGCGCAACCACGGTGCGCTGATGTCGGTCGATTCGACGCTGGCCACGCCCGTGGCCACGCAGCCGCTGTCGCTCGGTGCGGACCTCGTCATCCATTCACTCACGAAATTCATCAACGGCCACGGCGATGCGCTGGGCGGGGTTGTCTGCGGGCGCAAGGAACTGGTGGAGAAAATCCGCTCGCGCGCGGGCGTCTATCTCGGCGCATCGATGCCGGCGATGAATGCCTGGCTCATCATGCGCGGCATCGACACGCTCTTTCCGCGCATCCGGACGATCTCGGAATCGGCTGCGCAGCTCGCGACCTTCCTGCAAAGCCATCCCTGCGTGACGAGCGTGACCTATCCCGGCCTTGCCTCCCACCCCCAGCATGATCTCGCGAAGCGGCAGATGGACGTGTTCGGCGGCATGCTGACCTTCCAGGTGAAGGAACCGGGCAAGATGGCCCTGCAGCTCGCGAGGCGCCTCGAGCTCGCCCACTACGCCTTCTCGCTCGGCCATCAGCGTTCGATCGTCGTGCTGCTCGACACCCGGGAGATGATGACCTCGACCTATCAGCTCGCCGGCGACCAGCTCGAGGACTACCGCCGCTTTGCCGGCGACGGCGTGTTCCGCCTTTCGGTCGGCCTGGAAGCGACGGGCGACCTGATCGGCGATCTCGACCAGGCCCTTTCGGGCTGAACGGCGGGCAGGGCGGAAGACATGGCGCAAATGCGTCGAGACGAAGAAGCTCAATCTGTCGCGCAAATAGAGGGCGTCAGGCGATAGCGCTGACTGAAACGAAAGGGCAGTCCATGAACCCCATCAGAATCCTCGACGGCGGCATGAGCCGCGAACTTGTCCGGCTCGGCGCAGAACTCAGGCAGCCGGAATGGTCGGCGCTTGCGCTGATGGAGAGCCCGCAGATCGTCAGGCGGGTGCATGAAGAATTCATCACGGCAGGGGCGGACGTCGTCACCACGAACAGCTATGCGCTGGTGCCGTTCCACATCGGCGAGGAGCGCTTTCGCACCGACGGACGCAGGCTGATCGCCCTTGCCGGTCGCCTGGCACGCGAAGCCGCCGACGCGGCGACAGACCGCAAGGTGCTCGTCGCCGGATCGTTGCCGCCGGTCTTCGGCTCCTATGAGCCGCAACTGTTCAAACCGGATCTGGTGCAGGATTACCTCAGCGTCCTGGTCGAGGAACTCGCCCCTTTCGTCGATCTATGGGTCGGGGAGACGCTGAGCCTCGTGGCCGAGGCCGAGGCGGTGCAGAATGCGGTGGCTGGAAGCGGCAAACCGTTCTGGATTTCCTTCACGCTCGAGGACGCCCCGGATGCGGAGATGCGGCCCGCGTCGCTGCGTTCCGGCGAAAGCGTTGCAGATGCCGCGCGCTGGATCGCCGGATCGGAAGCATCGGCGCTGCTCTTCAACTGCAGCCGGCCGGAGGTGATGCGGCGCGCCCTCGAGGCGGCCAGCGCCGCCTTTGCGAAGGAAGGGCGCCGCATCGAGATCGGTGTCTATGCCAATGCCTTCGCGGCCGAAGAAGATGGCGCGGCCAATGAGACCCTGCACACGATCCGCGACGACCTGTCGGCCGACCGTTATTCCCACTTCGCTTGCGAGTGGGCTCAAAGCGGGGCGACGATCATCGGCGGATGCTGCGGCGTTGGTGCGTCGCACATCCTGCGTCTCGCCACCCGGCTAAAGGGCGCGAAAGAGAGTCACGCCTGCACGGTTCAAAGCGTATAACCCCCGGGATTCAATTCCGCTCGTGGACATTCGGCGGCGCGGCCCGAGGCGCCGCTCCGGCGGCTTTCCTGAGAGAGGGGAAAGTTGGAGCGCGCCGCCTGCAACGTCATCCCTTGGCACGTTGTCGCCGCTGATCCCGGCGAGCTGCGCGCCCGGTATATTTTGGTGTATTCTTTTTATGGTCGCCATTCGAATTGCGGCGCTTGACATCCGGAGCGGGATAACCTTGCCAGCACCGGTGGTGATCCGGGTTCAACTGCGCTATGCTCAGCCGGGATAAAGACGTCTGTCGCGGCATTACTTATGGGTTGGCGCTTGTTTTGCGAAGGCATTTTCTATACTGTTAGACTTCAAGTTTTAGCACCTGTGCTTTACTATTGTCGGTAGGAGACGTTCTCGTATGTTGAAACGTGTTTCCGTCCTCCTCTCGGTCTTTCTGACGGCCTGCGTGCCGTCCTGGCGGCCTTCGACACCACCGCTACCCGAAAGCACCAACTGTCAAAACACGCCTCCCACTGCCGCCGAATCTGCGGCCTGGCGTAGTGCCCAAAGGCTGAATACGCGCGAGTCCTACAGAGCGTTCCTCGGCAGGTATCCGCGCAGTTGCTACGCAGCTTCGGCCGTGAGCCGGTTGAAGACGACGGTCCAAAAGAAACCTGTCGCCGTACGCAAATTGCCGGTTCAATATCGGCGGACTTTGTCCGGACAAACGGCCTATTAGCATTCGGCGATCGGTGCCCTTCACCGGATTGCTTCAATATGAGCGATGCCGAGCGGCAACAGGGAGCGCATGGTTGCCTCAGGAGTTCAAATCATCCTTCGGATTGGCTGATGCACTTTGACATTGTCCATGCGGCCGATCCACGATTTCAGGGCGGCACGTCGAGCGCACTGAGAGCCGAACTGAAGGCGGCGCGACGTTGGGAGTTGAACTGCGGTCTGCTGCCGTTTCTTGGACCTCAACGATCGCCGGTAGGCGCCTTCGACAGCCGTACGGCAGCGGCAATCGAGCAATCAAACATCGATTGGCTGGCCGGATCAGAACAGGCGACCTGCGACATTCTTCTGGCGCACCATCCTGCCGTCTTCGAGCGGATGCCGCAGTCGCCGGTGCGGTTGAGACCCCGTCGTGTCGTATGCGTGGTTCATCATCCTCTGTTCAACGGTCAACACGTTCAGCAATACGATCCCGCTGTGATCGAGCGTGTTCTGGATCGCCTTTTTGGCGCGCCAGTCGTGTTTGCTCCCGTCGGTCCAAAGGTCAGATCTCAGTATGAGGGCCTTGGCCCTCACGGGCCCAAGCTTCTTCGGCACGATCTGTGGAACATGGTCGACCTCGCCGAATGGACGCAACACCGGAGAAAGGCGCCAGCAGGCGCAATCACCCTGGGGCGTCACACGAGAGCCGACGCGATGAAATGGCCGGATAGCGCAGGCGACCTCCGCGCGGCCTATCCCGAGAGGGCGGATTTCAATATCAAAGTCTTGGGCGGTGTTCCCGACGCAGTCCAGCAGTGGATCGGTTCGAACTGGGAAATCCGTGCCTTTGGGGCAAGCAACGTGCCCGACTTTCTCAGTCGCCTGGACTTTTACGTCTATTTCCACAGCAGGCATTGGGTGGAGGCGTTCGGGCTGTGCGCCGCGGAAGCAATGGCCAGCGGTCTGGTGACGGTGCTCGATCCCTCATTCAAGGATCTCTTCGAAGAGGGTGCGGCCTACTGCGATATTGCTGAAACGGCGGACGTCATCGAACGCTTCATGGCCTCGCCTCACGCTTATGTCGAGCAATCGAATGCCGCGAGAGAACTTGTTCGGAGGAAATTTGCGATCGATCGATATCCGGAGCGCATGGGGCGCCTCTATGATGATCTGGAGTTGCCCGCGCCTTCGGCCTTCAAAAACAGCCGGACGACAGTCACTGGTTTTTCGAATGGGAGCGACGCCGACGACAGGGCGGTCCGATCACCGGCGAGGCGTCTGGGCCAAAGGCGACGGATACTTTTCGTTGCAACGAACGGCATAGGACTGGGACACATCACGCGCCTGATGGCCATCGCCGAGCGTATGTCCGAAGACGTCGACCCTATTTTCTTCACGAGATCAGCAGGAGCCGCCCTGGTTTTTGCGCGCGGTCACGCCGTGGACTATATTCCTTGCGGCCTGGCCTTGGGCGTTACCGACCAAAGCTGGAACAAGGCGTATGCGCAAGAGCTGCTGAGCGCGGTGGAGGCTTTCGATGTTTCGGCGGTGGTGTTTGATGGGAACAAGCCGTTTCCGGGACTGATCGCCGTTGCCCAAAGCCGGCCTGATATTGCCTGGGTTTGGGTACGCCGTGCCTTGTGGCGTGTCGATCATGCGTTCAATCCGGACGCCCAAGGCGCATTCGACATGGTGATAGAGCCGGGCGAATTTGCTCATGACGAGGACCACGGGCCGACACGCGAACTGCCCGGCGCGGTTGCCGTCTCGCCCTTGCTCCTCCTGGAGCCGGGCTCGGGCTTGCCCCGGAGCGAAGCCGCGGCCAAGCTGGGCGTCGATCCAAACCGCTTCACTGTGGCGGTACAATTGGGCTCGCAGCGCAACTTCGACTTTGCAGCCCTGCCCGAACTCATTTTCGCCGGGTTGGAAAGGCGGGGCGTGCAGACGGTGCAGATCCTCAATCCGCTTGCCAGGCCCCGCAGGGAGGATAGGTGGAGGGTTCAAAGCAGGAGCCTTTACCCACTCGCGGAGTGTTTCTCGGCGATCGATCTGCTGGTGACCAATGCCGGATATAACAGCTTCCACGAAAGCATCTTTGGGGGAGTGCCCTCGATTTTCGTGCCCAATGAGGCCCCGGAAATGGACGACCAGCACCTTCGCGCTGTCTATGCCCAGTCGGCGGGTTTGGGCCTGTGCTTGCGACACTCCGAACTGAACAGGGTGGAGGCGAGCCTCGACCTGGCGCTGTCTGAACCCTTCCAGGCCGAGGTTCGCCGGCGATCAAAGAGGTTAGGATTCGTCAATGGCGCCGTCGATGCCGCGAAGGCGATCGAGCAGCTCGTCTTCAGTATTCGGGCTGACCGTCCTTTGCATGCCTCGATTGCTCGCACGTAAGCTGCTGCGTGATCTCGGCGCCGACCTGTTCTGCAAGAAATTCATCGATCCTCAGCGACAGCGCGATTTCATGGGATATGTCCCATTTTGTCATGATCAGCGACCAGCGCTGGCGAACATACCTGCCGTAGCTTTCCTCCGGGAGCGACGGCAGGTGCCGGCGCGTCGGGATGAATTCCAGTGGAGCGGAACGTGCCGCCATCAGATCCAGGCGCAGCTCGGACAGGACGACCACCGGCAATTCGGCATTGGCCCGACAAGCCTGCACCGCCGTGTCAAGAACCTCGGCAAGATTGGCGGGCATCGTGCCGAGGACCGAGATCAGGCTTCTTGGTTTTGCCTGGAGGGTCGCGTCGTCGAAGACATAATTCAGGCTCGTCTCTTCGGCGGTCCCATCGATGAGGCTCGTGTTTGGTTTAGGCCGGACTAGCGAAAAGTACCATCGCGCTCCGTCGACAATCCCGCGCACTGTCACCCCCTCGGTGTACCTGCTGATTAATCTCAATCTCAGAGGCCGTTTTGCTGAACAAACAACTCGACCTCTCCCTCGACCGCTGTTCGCGCGGCGGCATCAAGTTTCTCGCCAACTGAGGTCATTGTCTGTTCCGCTTTTTCGACCTTGAAACGGGTCGCCAGCAATGCGTTGAAATAGGCCCGTCGCAGGTCCGGCTTTCCACGGGCGAAGGAACCCTGCGCGTAGCCTTTCGCAAGTTCAAGATAGGCGTCTTCAAAGCCGCGGCGCGCGGACAATTCGAACAGAGAAAGCGCGCGACTGCTATCGCGGGACACCTTGCCATCGCCCTTCAGGAGCAGGCGAGCAGCGTAGAACGGTGCATACTGGTTGCCCATCTCCGTTGCGCGGAGCATCAGATCAAGACCCCGTTTGACGTCCTTCGGCACGCCCTGGCCGCTGACATAGGCACGACCGAGATTATTGATCGCATCGATTTGCCCGGCATCGGCCGCGGCGGCATAAAGCTTTGCCGCTTCGACATCATCCCGCTTCACACCTGTGCCGCGGCGGAAGCTGTCCCCCAATGCATTGATTGCATTCGACCACCCGCTTGATGCTGCAAGTTTGTACCAGAGAATCCCTTCCTCGGGGATTTTCGGCACGCCCTGGCCGCGAATGTAGGCTGATCCGATGTTCGTCCTTGCTCTGAGATTTCCAAGAGACGCCGCCTTCATGTACAGATCGAAGGCGCGCTTGTAATCGACCTCGCGGCCCATCCCGACGCGCGCCATATATCCGAGATTGACAAGTGCGGCGCTGTATTCTTGCTCGCCGGAGAGTTCGTAAAAGTGTTCGGCCCAGTCATAGCGCCGGGCAATTTCCAGAACCCGGCCGAACTGGTACTGCAGGCGCGGATTTGTGGAATCTGCAGCAAGCGCGAAGCCACAGGCGCGCAGCCCATCGCGGACATTGACGAGCCCGTTCGTGACACCGGGTACAACGCGTTGCGGGTCGTTCGGATCGGCCGCGTAGAGGTCGCAATCCGTCACCAGCATTTTCATTCCGCTTTGGGTCGCCGGCATTTCGCGCGGCCAGATACGAAAAGTCTCGCTTACGGCGCGCTCGCCCGCTTGCTGAAATACAAACTCCTTATCGGCCGCTGCAGTCTCCGCGCTCAACGGCGCCTCGGTGGAAATCGGCGTGGCAGCGAGAGCGCCGGTGACAAAGAGCCCACGCTCATGCAGGGCAGCAATCTGGAGTTTGCTGCGGTCAAGTGCTTCCGCCGCAAGCTCGCTCTTGGGAAACGCCTTGACGAAGCGTTCGAAATCTTTCGGGTCGGAACTGTCCTGAATGAAGTGCCAGAGCACCCGATCGAGTGTCAGCTCCCCATTTTCGCCCGAGCTCCCCGCTGGCGATTTGCCGTCTCCCGGGCGAAAGACGAACCTGGTCTCGATCGAGCCGGTGATCCAGGGTATCTGAGATCCGTTCGTGGCGAGGCGGACGTCTCCGCGCACTGTCCTGAATGTGTCGTAGACGTCGAGCCCCGGCTGCTGCAGCGCATTCGCGAGCGCCGACGAATAGGGGCTGTTCACGCCCGTGCCGTCATATGCAACTTCGCCGGCGCCTGTAGCGAAGGCGATGAGAACCTGGCCTGCGCCGGCCTCTATATTCGCCAGGCCTTCCTCCAGTCCTTTCTGGGCGGTGAGCGGATTGTTGCGGCAGGCGTCGAGGATGATCAGTTTGACGCCGACCGGATCGTCCTTGACGATGTCGATGAGGGAATTGAGCGCAATGGCGTCATCGATAACCTCCTTGGCCGATCCAGTTCTCACGTCGACGGGTAGCAGCAGGTTCCGCCCTTCATGCTGCAAGGCGTGTCCCGCATAGTAGAAAATCGCCATGTCGGCACCGATGAGATGCGTACGGATGGCACTTTGGAGGTCGTCGACTGCTGCTTTCCTGATGTCGTAGAAGAGCAGGACATCGAACCCAAGCTCCGTCAGCGTCGCAGCAATCAGCTTGGAATCGTTTTTGGGGTTTGGAAGGGGCGCAAACTCGTATTCGCCGTTCCCAACGACGATCGCTGCTCGCCGTTCCGCATAGGCCGTCGATGAGAACGCGGCAACGAAAAGTGCCACCAGCGGGATCAGGAAAATCCATTTCAGCCGAAAGGAAGAAATATCCTGTGCCATTGGCCGGTCAGCCTGATTGCTGCTTCGTTGGATTGATTAGCGAGAATATTTGCATGGCCATAGTAATGCAGATTTTCGAATTTCGCAGCCGGGAAAAGAGGGGGCGTTTCCAATGTGCCTGGTTGCTCCCGCCGCATTTCCGGGTGGATGTCGAAGGTAAATGAATTCGTAGCCCGACCTCAGTACTGGCAGCGGAAATTCGAGCTCGATACTTCAGCCGGGGAGTATAGAGCCATGCAACGACATGCGACTTTCGAGGCGGCTGGTGTTTATGATAGGTTGATCATCGAAGACTGCCGGCGTCACGAGGACAGGGGGCACTCTCCGCATGGCCGAAGACCGCAAGACAATCGTCCGGACGCCACTAGACCCTGCGGCGCTGACCTTCACCCATCTCATCGGCCATGACGAAATCAGCCGCTGCTTTGCCTTCACCGTTGGATTTGTCAGCCCCGATGAGAACGTCGACCCGTTGAAACTTCTCGGAAAACCGGTTTCGGTCGAGGGCGAGTCCGGGGATCCGAAGCGGTGGTTCAGTGGGCTGGTGACGGATTTTCGCCTGGTCCGGATACAGGAAGGCTTCGCCTACTACGAAGCCGAGGTACGGCCGTGGCTTTGGCTGCTGGGGAATACAACCGATTGTCGAATCTTCCAGAACATGAGCGTTCCGGAAATCGCCGAGGAGATCTTCTCGAAATACAAGCCTGCCAAGTTCGAGAAGCGGCTGCAGGGGTCCTACGAGGCGCGGGAATACTGCGTTCAGTATGACGAAACCGACCTGGACTTCGTGCAACGACTGCTCGAGCATGAAGGCATCATGTATTTCTTCGAATATGGCGACGGCGAACACACCCTTGTCCTTGCCGATGCCATGAACAAGCTGAAGCCTGCGTCCGGCTATGCGACGGTCAAGTTCCGCGCGGAAGGCGAGCCGATGCGGCGGGACCAGGAATATATCACCGAGTGGGTGGCAACAGCCTCCGTCCACCCGGGCACCTATGCCCACACGGACTACGATTTCACAAAGCCCGCCGCCGATCTGATGGCGCAATCGGCGCAGCCCTTCAGTCACTCGGAATCGCAAGGCGAGTACTACCGTCATCCCGGCGCGCACCTAACCGTCGGTCGGGGCGATGCCGTCGCCGTCGTAAGGCGCGAGGAAATTCAGGCTGCGCACAAGCGGATCGCAGCCGCCGGCACCGTGCGCGGGCTCGCTTCGGGGTGCACGTTCAAACTGGAAGACTTCCCTCGCAAGGACCAGAACGCCGAATATCTCGTGCTTCGCGCCGACTACCGCCTCTTTGACCCAGGCTACCGCCCCGCCGCCTATGCGGAAGAGGAGACCTTCCGCGCCAGCCTGAAGGTCGCGCCGACGTCGCTGACTTACCGGCCGCCGCGCATCACGCCTCGGCCGATCATGCGTGGCCCGCAGACAGCCACCGTCGTCGGTCCGAAGGGTGAGGAAATCTTCACCGACAAATATGCTCGGGTGAAGGTGCAGTTCCACTGGGATCGCCTCGGCAAGAAAGACCAGAACAGTTCCTGCTTCGTGCGCGTCTCCCAGACCTGGGCGGGCGCGGGCTGGGGCTTCATCCAGATCCCACGCATTGGCCAGGAGGTGATCATCGACTTCCTCGAGGGAGACCCCGACCGGCCGATCATCACCGGCAGGGTCTATAACGGCAAGGAGATGCCTCCCTACGAGCTGCCGGGAAACGCCACGCAATCCGGACTGAAAACGAATTCCTCACCCGGCGGCGGGGGCTGGAACGAGCTGCGCTTTGAGGACAAGGCGGGAGCGGAGGAAGTCTACTTCCAGGCCCAGAAGGACCACAACCTCCTGATCAAGAACGACCGCAGCAAGCTCGTCCAGCACGACCAGTCGGACCGCATCGACAACAATGCCAAGCATTCCGTTGGCGTGAACCTCGACGAGGATGTCGGCAACGACAAGACGACGAAGGTCGGCGTCGACCGCACGGTCGATATCGGCTCCAACGATACCGAGACGGTCGGGCTCAACCGCTCGCTCACCGTGGGAGTCGATGAGACGATCAGCATCGGCTCGAATTCCACCGAGACGATCGGCTCCAACCACACCCAGACCGTCGGCATCGTCCAGACCGTGACCGTGGGCGCGTCCCGCGTCGACACGGTCGGGGCGGCGGAAACCAGATCGGTCGGGGCGGCACAGATGAACACCATCGGCGCGACGCGGTCGGTGAGTGTGGGCAGCAGCCAAAGCCATGACATCGGAACCTCCGACAGCTGGGAAATCGGCAGTGACCAGAGTGTTCAGATCGGCGGCGGGCAGACGAGCGAGATCGGCAAGGGCCGTAGCGCCAAGATCGGCAATGACGATGCGACCGAGATCGGGGGTGCGAGATCGGTAAAGGTTGCCAAGAGCAGCCTGGTCGAAATCGGCCAGGATGGTGGTGTGAACGTCGGGAAGAAGCTGGTGATCGAAGCAGGCGAAGCAATTACCATCAAGACCGGCTCGGCGATGATCGTGATGAAGAAGGACGGCACGATCACGATCGAAGGCAAGGATGTTTCGGTCAACGCCAAGGGAAAATTTGTCGGCAAGGCCTCGGGCGAGGTCACCTGGAAGGGCAGCAAGATCAATCAGAACTAGAGGGGCAATCAGATGTCCGACACTCGGGAACGTATTGAGGGCGTTGTGATCGGGATTTTGCTCGGCTTCGAGGCGGGCGCGGCGCTGGTGGTCTTTCCCGGCAATCCCCGCGAAACCGCGATGCCTGCGCGCAGCCTTGCCGACCTGACGTCGGTGACGATCGGAGCCGAGGTCGCGCTGCTCTTCGAAGGCGGCGACCCGACACGGCCGCTCGTCGTAGGCCGGATCGTCGAGCCGGCGCGCAAGGCTTCGACACCGAATATCGTCCGGGACGGCGAGCGCGTGCGCATCACCGGCGAGGAGCGCATTGAGCTTCGTTGCGGCAAGGCGACGATCATCATGGAAAAGGATGGTCATATCACCATCCGCGGCACCTATGTGACCAGCCACGCCAGCGCCGCAAACCGCATTCGTGGCGGATCGGTGAACCTCAACTGATGCCCGCTGCACCCGTTCTTCGCGAAATTGTCCGGCAGCATGCCGAAATGGCCGCATTCCTATGGACCGTTTACGACTGGCATCTGCTGCATCCGGACGAGAACCCGGACATGGACGAGGAGCGGCTCGACCGGCTGATCGAGCGATTGGAGGCGCATCTCGACGGTCTGCGCGTGGCGGGGGAGGCCGGGCTGGAAATCGCCAGCGAGCGCTACGCCGAATACCCGGAGGCTGGCGAGTTGTTCGTGATCCGGATGCTCAAGGCTGCGCAGCCTATTCCGATCAGGCAACTGGACCTGGAGAAAGTCAGGGAATATCTCAGGGTGAACGGGGCTTTGCCGCGCTGAGGGCAGCGGGTGCTACTCGCTGGCGAGGCGCCACATGTCGTCCGGGATCGGGATGCGCTCCCATTGATCCTCCTTGAATACAGCGACGCCGCCATAGTCGAAGAGGATGATATCGCGTCCGACTACGTCCATCCGGTTCGGGGTCGTAAGATCGGCGGGCAGCTCTATCGACCGCCTGTAGGCGAATGCCGTGTCGAAGACATGAATTCCCGCCTCACCCAGGATGGCGATTTCGCCCTGCCAGGGGCTGATGGTGTAGAAATCGTCGGTCAGGCCGATGGAGGAGAGGTCCTCCGTTGCGGCGACACCGCCCGCGCGCACGATGATCCCGTGGTCACCCACGGCAACGATGTCACCGCCGGGCATGACGATACAGTCGTTCAGACCGCCGCGTGCGTCCGTCGGAGCCTCGGTCCAGCCACCATCGCGAAGGTACAGCGCCGTTGACGGCGGCACGCGGATCGTCCGGAACCGTTGTTGGAGCGCATCGGCGCCCTCGGCATCGCCGCTCCTGCGCGCGCGGTCGATCTGTGCCTGTTGCTCCGGCGTAGGATCGTTGTACTGGACCCGCTTCTGGCCGCAAAGCGCCAGAGGACCGCTGCCAGGGCGGATTGCCATTCCGAAGAAGGCGCAATCCTCAACCCCCGGCATGTCGGAAGCGCACAAGCGCACCCAGTCGTCCTCGTGCCGGCGCTCATAAAGCTGCGAACCATAACCGCAGGCATAGAGACGGCCATTGTCGCTTGCGATCCGCGACATGGCGCCATAGCCTTCGGCGTCGTCGCTGAGCACGCCGGCGCCCGCGATCTTTTCGACCGGGATGTCGCCGATCAGGAAATATACGTCTCCCTCGTTGCTCATCGGAACGAAGACCGGCTTGCCGTCGCCGGGGTCGACGATCGAGGTGATCGACTTGATCGTACGCGGCAGTTCCGCATAACCCCACAAGATCTCGTGGCCCTCGTTGTACATGAGGACGATGCTCTGAGGGTCTTCGTCCCTGAGCTCGCCAATCGAGATCGCGAACTGTTGTCGCGACACGGCATGCCCCGCCCATATCCTGATCATCAGCTTCGCTGCCTCCTCGTTTTAAGATGCTCTGGAGCGGGACGCACTCACAGGCGTTCGCGCCACCGCTCTATCTGTTTGTTTTTGCCGCATTCGAGCGACGTCAGGGTGAATCCACCTGGCTGCAAAATGCTCTAGCGATTCATCATCCGGCCTTTGGCGGCCCGGCTGGGTAGCGCGTTAGACGTCCGCAATGTCTGGTCGCCGTCGAGCATCTTGGATTGCTTGGTGACGGCCCGCTTTGCCTTGCGGATGCATTCAGGCGAGAGATCGAGCTCGTCGAGCGTTGACTTGGCTACGTCGTGGACCTCCTCCGAGCTGCCGGTGCCCCACTCGCCGGATTTCTTCAGTTGCTGCTTTTTCTTCTTCAGCGCTTCGCCCTTGAGCGGCTTGCCCTTGGCGTCGACCGCCCCCGCCTTGCCGATCGCGTCCATGCCCTCGCGTTCCGCTTCATGGATCTTGTCGTGGTTCTTCGGCGACAGACAGATGCACACACCTTCGCCCAGTGTCGGCGCGCCGGCAACGCGCTTCTTCGGGTCGTCGGCCTGGTCCCGTGTGCCCGTCCGGTAGGCTTTGTCGGGCACGATGTGATGGGCCTCGCCGCCGGCCTCGTTGCATTTGTCGGCGATGTCGTCGTAGCTGCCGACCATGCATTCTATGCCGGCGTTGGCCTTCGTGCCCGGCCTTCCTGCGCGGATCATGGGTGGTCCGCCACCCTGCGGGGAGGTGTGGTCGTTCGAGGCGATGTCCGAGAAGCGGTTGACCGGCTCCCCATCCATCTTCACGTCACTCGACCAGGCGTGCGCGTATTCCTTGCCTGTTATCTTTGAAGTTATGATGTTCTTTTTCGGCGCACAGCCGGCCTCGTCTCCAGTGCACCTCGAATAGTAGGACTTGTTCTTCTGGTTGACGGTTTGTCCCCCGATCTTGACCGTGCTCGTACCCTTGTCGGTGTCCGAATCCATGCCGAATGTCGGGTAGGGCACGGGCACGCCGGGGGGGGTGGCCGGTGTCTGCGGCGGCGTGAAAGCGACATAGGGAAACGCTGCGATCACCTTGTTCGCTTGCGCCTTGCAGGACACCTCCAGCCCGTTCGCGAACACCGTCATCTATTCGATCTCCGTCTGGCCTTGCCGGTGGTGAACACGGCCGCGCCGCAGGCGCCATCGTCGCCCGAGGCTTCGATCAGGACCGGGTCGCCCGCATCATAGCCCTTGCGCGCGGCCGTCATCGCCATTCCGGCCATCAACGGGACGACGGCGGCCCCGACATTGCCGACGCTCTCGGTCGGGCTCCAGAAATCCTGGAAGCCGTGATGGCCCCTGACGAGCCGCAGCGATGCAAGTGCAGATTGTTTAAAGAAGTAGCTTTCGCCGATGACGTCGGATATCCGGTAGCCGATGCCGTTCATCTCGATGCCTGCCTCGGCGAGGGCGGCACGGTAGGCGCTCGTCATGCCATCGCCGCGAAAGGGCAGGTCGGCGTGGTTGTAGAGGTAGGCGGCTTCACGGGAAAGGCCAAGGCCGAGGAGGCGGATGGGACCGGCGCCGTGGCGCGCGCAGAGGACCGCGGCGGCAGCCTCGCCTGGAATAAAGCCGTTCGGATTGTCCGGGGTCAGCAGGCGATTGTCGGCGAGGTAGTGCGTAACTGCCCCTGCCGTCAGATAGCTGTCGACGCCGGCGATCATCACGTAAGGAGCCTCGCCGGCCGCGAGCATCCGCCGCGCCTGCTCGAGGGCGACATGTCCCGATGGACGCCCGTGGGCAACGATCCTCGAGCGTCCGTGCGGTGGACATTCCGCTATCTCCGCAATCAAGTTGAGAAGGCGCGTCCCGTCGGCGGTCGGGCGGCCGGGCCGTACCTCCTCGGCAAGGCAGAGAATGAGCGCGGTCCTACCGCGGGCTTCAGGCACGGCCTCGAAGGCTTCGCAGATGGCACCTGCCGCCAGATGGGCAATGCGCTTTTCACCGATCCAGTTGCGCGGCAGGGGCACCGGCGCACCGACCAGCCACTCGCTGCCAGATCCATGAAAGCGCGTCTCCTGAAAGCCGTCCAGACGCGCCCGCATTGCCGCGCAAGCGGAAGGAGCGTCGAGGCCGACGGCGGTCACCATGCCGATAGAGACGATGTCGATCGGGATGCTCAAACCGTTTCGTCCTCTATTTCCTCTATCCCATTGGCGCGGATGTAGCGTCGACCCGTGGCGCGCGCGCGCAGCATGGATTGTGTCGGCGGCCCGACCCAGCATTCGCTAAAGTCCAGGATCGTCCGATGGATGCACTGGGAGACCCGCCACACGAGCGAGAAGCGCCGCTGCTCCGGATCGAACAGGACGGTGTCCGGCAGTATCGCGCCCTCGAAGGCTGCCTCGGATCCCTTGAACAACGTCATCGGCAGGCTGGTGCTCGGGAGGCGAAAGCTCTCGCGGCCCGCCGGGGTGAGGTTCATGAGCACCACCTCTTCCCCACCTTTCGGTGAGTCTGTTTGCTGATCCGCCGGCGCCATCTGGAAATAGCGTTCGTCGAAATCCGGCGGCAGGAAGGGAAAGATATGTTCGGTCCAGTTGTCGTCATAGGTTCCGCCATGTTCGATGCGGCCAGGCCAGCCGCGCCCATAGGGCCCGAAGCTCATTGGCCGGTAGTCGCCGAAAGGCGAGCGGATCTCCTCGCCGATGGCTTGCGTGTTGGGCAACTTCAGCCCGGGGATCAGATGCTGGTTTTTCGGCCGCGCCCATCCCGTGCCAACGGGGTTGAGCTGATAGCTCGCCGGAAAATCATCGGGATCGAGGCGGTCGGTGCCGCCCCAGGCCGTATCGTAGGAGAACGGCTGGCGAAGGAAGGGCTGCGGCGCCGTTGCGGCAAAGAGCGGCCCGCGGGCGCGCCATTCGCGATGACCAACGACGTCGAAGGCCTTCGACCAGTCACCGAGCTTTACTCCGACCCGGACGCGCTCGGCGGGACGTCCGCCCGGTGCATAGGCGCACCCATTGGCGATCACGTCGCAGCGCGGCTTGCGGAAGGCAAAGTCCGTCTCCCAGAGCGTGGCCGAAAAACCCGGTTTGCCGGTATGCGTATCGGCCATGACCAGCGGCACCTGCTCGGATGATTTGCACACAGGACCGCCCGGCGTCTCGGGAAAATCGAACGTCCCCTTGACGACGACGAGGACGTATTCGTGCCCGGCCTTGTCCATGGCCATGGTGAATTCGGTCGGGAAGCCAGTCTGGTTCCAGATCTGCATCAGCCGGACCTCAGATCTTCGCAAAGGAGCTCGCGGAGCACCAGTTCGGGTTCCTCCGGATCAACCTCGATCGGCTCGGACCTCCGAAGCCAGAACACCATGCGCCGGACGAGGCTGCCCTTGGCTGCGACCGCCGGAAAGGGTAGCGAGCGCAGCTGCGCGGCGAGGCCGTCGCCGTCGAGTTTACCCTCGCACGCCGATGCTCCAGCGGTCTCCAACGCGTCGAACCACTCCCTGGCCGCAGTCGCAATGTCGCTCGCTGCAACCGGAGGCGGGGCAGCAATCGTCAGCGGAAACGGCCGGCCCGCACGATCGGCACTGGCCATCACAACGCCCGTCATGGGCCCGAAGGCCTCGCGCCCGGTGATGAAACGCAGAACGGGATGCTCCTGGGGTGAACTCGGTGAAAACCGGTGAACCAGATGCCGGCTGATCCAGCGATCCCACGCGCCGACAAACGAGGCAGGCAGTCCGCGCGTGACGAAATCTCCGGTCGCCGGCAGCTTTCCGAAGAATCCCGGCAGGATCAAAGCCGCGTCGGACACGTGAACCTCGCGAACATTTTCAGGTCATATGGATTGGCAACGCTCGCGGCCCGAAGCTCGAAGTCCGCGTAATGACCCTGAGCGGCAAGCCGCAGCCGGTAGAGTTCCGGAAGCTCGGTTTTGGTTAGGCGCCCGGCACGCAGCATCCTGAGCAGTGCCCAGCTTCCCGTCTCGCTGACCATGACCTCGGGCGATCCGTCGACCGGCTGGAAGGCAAGGGTGATCACGCCGGTGCCATCCTTGCCTGGCCAGGTCATCGGCTGGGGTCGGGTCGGGTTGTTGTAATAGGAGAGACTTTGGCCGTCGACGTTCAGCGTGACGCGGCCGACGGTCGGCGAAAGGTCCTTGGCCTCGAGCGTAAAGGTCAGGATTGGCCCGGCGCCTCCCGGGAAGAGGCTGTCGCGGATCAGTCGACTCTGCTCCAGCGCCGCCAGGGCCGACGAATCGAGCCGGATATCCGAGCGCCACTTCCAGGGGTGTCGCGTCACGTCGATGTAGCCGATCAGGTGATTGTTTATGAAGCTGTCGATCAGTCCGCCCGGACTGAAGATACGCGCAAAGTCGACGACGTTGACATCGATTGCGCTCTCCGGAACGAACGGATAGCGGTTCGTGAGCGCAGCCTGGCAGAAGGGCAGTACGTCGGCGCGCCAGATGGCGTTGAGCTCCGAGGTCACCGCTTCCGTCGTGAGGCCGCTCGTGTCCCCGGCGATGCCCGCCAGCCAATCGTCGAGCGGGTCGGGCAGGGTCGAGGCCTGCTTTGCGACGGCACCCGTCAGTTCGGCGAGGCCACCTTGCCGCTTGATTGCATCCTGAGCATCGGGGCTCGCCGATACGGTCCGCAGCATGTTCGAAAGCGCGGTCAGCGCCGCGACTGCATCATTGAGTGCCGGCGGTTGGCCGTCGACCTCGGCGATCGCGCCCCGGATAGGTTTGAAATGCTCGGCGACCACTGCGCCCGTGAGATCCACTTCCGACTTCGAGCCGGCGATGGGCATCAGCTTGACGCCTTTTTTTGCGAGCTTGCCGATCTTGCCGAGCTTCGACAGGAGCTTGGATGCTCCGGCCGGAGGCTTGCCGCCGCCGTCGGCCTCGGAACGGGTGAGTTCCGTCTCATGCACGATGGCGTCCAGCAGTCGCTTCATGGAAGAATCGGCGCTGGAGAGATCCTTGAGATTCTCGCTTGCCGTCTGCAGGTCCTTGAGCGGCGCGAGGCGGACATCGCGCAGGAAGCTGTCCCACTGCGAGACGTAGTCGTCGTAATAGAGCTTGAGAATGTCCTGGGCGAGCGAAGCGACCGACGGGCTGGCGCTTTCCGAGCAGCCGCCCGCAAAGACGGAACGATCGAGTGCTGCCTGCGCGGCGACGTCCTCAAGCCTGGCAAGGATCACGTTATGGAAGCCCTCAAAGGTGAATGCGCCGCTGATCCCCACCCGGAAGGTCTTCTCCGATCGGCGAGCAAGGACCTTCGGCCCGTTCGGGCCGACATGGTCCGCGGGAATCCATTCCTTCAGCGCCCTGACTTCCGGATCGGAGAGCAGGGCGTTATAGGCGCGAACCGGCAGCGGAATTGAGCAGATGCTGCGCAATGCCTCGCCGACCAACGCCTCGTCGGGAGAGATCAGGCTCTGATCCGAAGCCATGTTGGCGATCGCCGCGAGTTGATGATCGGCAGCCGTCTCGGTCCGGAATGGCGGCACCGGCGCGAATTCAGGCAGCTGCTCCGTCCACCATTGTCCGGCGAAGTCCGGGTCCATCGGCGACAGCCCGGTCATCATGCGATACGTCTTGAGCGCGCCGAGCTGGAATTCCGGGTCGCGGATCTGGCGCCACATCGTTGCCTCGAGCAGCGCGACCATGCGTGGTTCCAGTATGTTGCGTAAGGCGCGGTCATAGGCGTCAGCCTGAGCCTGCCGGATCTCTGTCGCTGCGGAAGGGCCGATCAGCGCCGCAACTCCGGCCGGCGGCGCGCTGCGGGCATTCGCAACCTCGGTGACGGCCTCGAGCGCCATGTCGAGATCGAGTGGTTCGAGGGGCGCCTGACGGGCAGCAACCGGGGTGAGCGGCAGCTGCAAGGCCTCGAGCTGTTCTGCCTGGGCAGCCAGCGCCGCGTAGTTCTTGCGATAGGAGATCGTGAAGACCAGACCGGCGACGAGCACCAATCCGGCTGCGGCCACAACGGCGCCGCGCCATATCCAGATGCGCCGTTCTTCCGCGGCGGGATCGAAAGTCCCGAGGCCGGCTTCCTTGAAGATGACTTTCGAAAGCAAGCCCTTGAGGAAAAAGCTGCGCTTTTCCACCCGCGGCATGGGGGTGACCGGTTGTGCCGGCAGGCCGAAGGACGATGCGAGGGCGGCCGTCAGTCGATCGATTGCCGTGCCTTCCTGCGTTGCGGAGGTAAGATAGATACCGCGCAACCAGGCGCTTTCCGCATAGCGGCTCTCACCGAACACGGTCTCGACCAGAACGCGAACCGGCTCGGAAAGGGTCTCGACCTGGGCAGGGAAACGGAAGATCTCCGCCCGGGCGGCGAGGTTGTCCTCGTCTTCGAGAAGCGGAATGAGACGCCGCTCGAGCACGCCGGTCAGCGCCGCGAATTCCCGTGAGACGTCACTGCCGTCGATGCGTGCCCCGGGTGGGAAGGTCGCCCCCCAGACCTGCTCGCGATCGGAGGTCGAGAGCCCTCCGAAGAAGGTCTCGAAGCCCTTGATCAGATCGGCCTTGGTCAGCATCAGATAGACGGGCAAGCGGATCTTCAGGTGTTCCTGAAGCTCGGTCAGCCGCTTGCGGATCTGGCGACCATGGGCGCGGATGGCCGCATCGCCTTCCGAAAGCGTCTCGATGGAGAGCGCCACGATGACGCCGTTCAGGGCGCGGCGACCCCGGTGCTTCTTCAAAAGATCGAGGAACCCCAGCCATTCGGCTGCGTCGACCTCGGGCTGGCTCTCCTGTTGAACGTAGCGCCCGGCGGTATCGATCAGTACGGCCTCTTCCGAGAAGAACCAGTCGCAGTTGCGCGTCCCGCCGACCCCGTGCAGATCGTCGGTGAGGTCGATGGGGAAGCTTAGTCCCGACTGCCGCAGCGCCGTGGTCTTGCCGGTCGCCGGCGGGCCGATGATCACGTACCAGGGCATTTCCCTCAGAAACTTCCGGCCGCCCACTTTGCTACGCTTCAGTTCGCCCATCACCTCCCGAAATCTCGCACCCACGGCGGCGACGCCCTCTTCCGCCGGGCTCGGGGCCGCTTCCGGTTGCGCGGCGATCTCCGATACGAAGATGCGATTGGCGCGGATTGCCCGGCGCTGCGCCGCGATCCACCAGATGAGAAACAGAAGGAGCAGAACGCCGATCACGACCAGCCGCACCGTTTCCGATGCCAACGGCGCGCTCTCCCCGACACTGACGATCGGGCCGAATATCCAGATCATCAGGGAGAGCAGGACCAGGCCGATGAAAGTCCAGAGCCAGCGCGAGGTAAGGATAGCCCAGAGGAACCGGAAGAACTTCATCTCAGAGCCTCTTTGTGATTAGCAGCTCGATCCTGCGATTGGCGGCTCGACCTTCGCGCGTATTGTTCTTCGCCAGGGGCTGCGTCGCCGCACGTCCTTCCGAGCGCAGGCTTTGGGCCGGCACGCCGCTGGCCACCAGCAAGGCGGCAATCGTCGCGGCGCGAGCCTCGGACAGGCGCTGGTTGTTTGCGAGCGGATTGGTAGCCTGCAATGGAACATTATCGGTGTGGCCGACGATGGTGACGCTGCCGATCAGTTCGGCATTGTCCTTGAGAACCGCAGCGATCGAGGCGACGAGCGGTTCGAAGTTTTTCGTCAATTCGGCCCGCGCCGACTGAAAAAGCTCCGGATTGCTCGATTGCAGCAGGAGTGTCACGGAGGAGGCGGTTTCGTTTCCCTTCAAGGCAGGCCGCAGCGCGGCGGGCGCCGCGGTCCGAAACTCGGGCAAGAGCTCGAAGATGACCGGTTGCACGGGCGGCGCATCCGGCGCCGGCGTGCGCTTGTTCGGCCGGTAGATTTCGGCCCGTTCGGGCGGCGGCAGCGCTCGAACGAGGGTTGCCAGCTCCTCCGCCTTGGAACCCAGCCGCATCGACAGCGGCACGTAAATCGCGGTCGCGAGCATCACCGCGACGACCGCGAGCACCCAGATCGGAACGGCAAAGCGGGAAGGTTCGTCGGCTGCGATGACGCCCTCCCACCGCGGCGAGAGCTTCGAACTTTCGCCGTCCGCGTCCCGCAGGAAGCGGGCAGCCGCGGCGCGCACGGCGTTCAGGGAACGATCACCGGCACGCCCCGGCACGCGATATTTGCCCCGGAAGCCGAGCGCCAGGCAGAAGTAGTGCAGCTCGAGCAGTTCACGGTCGCGGCCGGGATGACGTTCCAGTTCCTCCAACCGGGCGAAGAACTGTGCGCCTGCATCCACGTCGCCGCGAAGCATGACGACGAGCGGCTGGCGGGGCCATGCGCTGGAGCCGCCCCAGGGCGTGTTGAGCGCCAGATCGTCGAGAAGCGAGGCGACGGCCCACGCGGCCGCGTCCGCCCGTGCAAGGTTCGCCCCGGAGGCGACGGCGGCATCGCGTGCGGTGACCAGTTCCTCCATCAGCCTTGTCCTGAGCGCTTCGGGGTTGCCCGGCGGCAGGGCATTCTCGAGTTCCGGCGCAAATTCCAGCAGCATGGCGAAGGCGTTGATCAACGCATTGGGATGGTAGCGCGCGCGCCTCGTCAATGGGCCGTTCGGAACGCTCCGCATTGCGCCCGGCGGCGGGCGGATGCGCGTGCGGCCCTGATCTTCCGAAAGGCCGAATGGGTCCTCACTGGCCATGGCACTACCTGCTGACCGAATAGCAGTCTACCTGCGGCTCGCTGGGCAAAATGCCGGAGACGCCAATCACGAAGCCGGGCGAGCGCAGAAGGGACTCCCAATGCTCGCTGCGCTGGTCCAGCTCCAGGCAGAGGCGGTCCCCGTCATAGGGAATTTCCCGCGGCTGCGAGTGAAGGGGCTTGAGGCGAATGCCGGGGAGCCGAGACTTCCACAGCGCCTCGAATTCGTCCGCGGCGCCGACGGTCACCTGGTCGACGAAGATCTTGCGGAGCGTATCCTCGGAGACATCGCATCCGACGCGGACAACGATGCGGCTCGACGTCAAGAGTTCTGGGTTGTCGATGCGCACCTTCCATACATTGGTCGCATGCTTCACCACGGGCAGCGCCCTCGACTTCGGCTCGACGTAACGCAGGCTCAGGATGAGGGAGCGCAACGTGTCCGCCAGCGCGGCAAAGGCCGGCCCGGGCGCCATGTGCTCGTAAGTGGGAAGCTCCGTCAGTCGCCTGGAGCCTGAGCCGTATGTCGCCATCCGGCCAGCGAGGCCGCTGAGCTCGAGAAAGAGCTCGGCCGGATGAAAGACCTCCTGTGGCAGCATGTGTGCCAATCGGGGTCGAGCCGTATTGGCGAGATCGAGCACCAGCAGATTTTCCACGCTGCGGCCGGCGCCGCCGAGCACCATCTTTCCATGCGCTTCCGCAATGCGGTCGAGCCCGGTAATGACCTCCTGCAGGAGCTTGCCGTAGAAGGGCACGGCACCGGTCGTCAGCGCCGGCGGCAGGAAGTTCTCGGCGACCGCAACGCTGCCATCGGCGAGCAGTCCATTGACGCTCGTTACGGGCATTGCCGTATAGCCGCCCGTCGGCTGGGCCGGCGACAGAAGCAGCGCTTGCGGCCGGGCGATCTCGATCTCTTCGGGATCGGCGCCGCCATGGACGGCGTCGCGGATCCATTCGATCCGCCCTCGATATCGCGCTCCGGTCGGTTCCCGGTGAGCAGGGTCGAAGCTGGCTTCGCCGGGAGGTTCCACCGGCAGAGCGAGCTGCACCGCGCCGGCGCCCATGTCGCGCGTTATCGCCAAGGGTGTCGGGGCGTCCATCGTTTCAGGGATCGCGAAGGGTGTGCCGTCCGGAAAGATGCCCCGCGCCGATGACACGGCAACCCGTCCGGCTTCGAGCTGTGTGGCATCGAGCGTCAGAGACCTGAAGCCGAAGGTCTGGAGCCGGCCGGCCTGCAGCGCCCCGCGCATCAGCGCTTCGGTATATCGATCCTGCTGCTGGAAATGCTGCGTGCGGAGGAAGAGCCCCTCCAGCCATACCACCTTGTTCGCGTCCGTCATGCTGAACGCCTCCATTCAGGCGAGCGCGAGCGCCATACCGCCGCGGTTGAGGATCACTTGCGCCGTCACGGTCGATTCGGGTTTGATCGGGGCGGTCCTTCGCCAGGTGCGACCACCCGGTTCGCGAAACAGAGCGACGACGCCGAGGTAGGTGGCCTCGGGCGGAAAGACGATTGTCTTCGAGGCGGTCTTGCCGGGAGCGATCGTCAGTTGATCGGACCCCACGAGGTCCGCGCCGAGTGCGGTCGCCGGGTCTTGAAGCGCGAAGCTATCCGCCGCGTTGAACTTCCCGACATCCTTGAGCCTGAGGATCAACAGGGTCACCGGACGCTCCCCGCCGTCGGCGGCAAGGTTCATGCCCGCCTGTCCCACCGCCGCGACGGTCACGTTCGAGGATTTCGGCGGACCGCCCATGCAGCCCGATATCAGGCCTGTCGCGCCGATCACCATGAGAAAGTCGCGTCGATGCAGCATCAGTCGTTCTCCCTCTCTTCATAACCGTCCCGGAAGTCGCTGCCGATCTCGCCGAGGAAGCGCGTCGTCGCGCTCTTGGCAATTTCTCGATAGCGGTTCTCATAGAGCTCCCAGAGTTTTGCCCGCCGTCCACCGGCGAGCAGCGCATCCAATGCAGAGTGCGACTTCAGTTCGCCTTCGAGGGTCGCCGGATCGAAGCGCTCGATCATTCTCGCAAGCGCCGCCTGGACGCCGCGCCACGTTCTCACATGGTGGTGGGCGAGGTCGCGGATGGAACCGCTGATCGCGGCCTGCGGAGGAAGAAAGCCGACACTGCGTTGGGCCAGGAAGGTCGCGATAACATCGTCCACCGTGGGCAGGAACTTGAGAGGGTTGACGTCGGATGCTCCGACCACCGTCTGGACGACCCGCGCCTCATTCTTTTCCTCGGCACGCTTGCGCAGGAGATGCATCAGTCCCTCAAGCATCATCCGATATTCCCGGCCGAAATTCTCCATCTGGGCGACCGGGTCGGCGGCCGGAAACTCGCCGGCGCTCAACCCCAGCCCGCGCAGGAAGGCTTCGCGCAGGTCGGCTTCGGAAGGTCCCGCCACCGTCGGTGCCGGCTTCGCCGGCTCTTGCGCGACGGGCGTCGCCGCCGCCCGGGGTTCCGGGACCAGCGGCTGCGGTGAAGGAGCGGGCCAGGGAAAATCCCAGGATTGCTCGTGCTGGCCCGATGTCGGTACCGGGTCGAGGCTGAAAGGATCGTCAAACATCGGCGGGTGTTTCGCCGCATCCCTTTCGTCTGGTGTATCGGCCGGTTGTTCGAATGGATCCGGCAGCCCGGCCGGTCGTTGGGGAGACGGCGGCGGCTCGCTGCGCTCGGAAAAGAAAGCGTCCTTCTCGAAGCCGATGGGGGGCGACGCCCGTTGTTCGGGAACCCGTTCTGCGGGGACGGTTTGGAAGTCGACGCGGATGACGTAATTGCCGAGTTGCAGCCGGGCGCCATCGTGCAGCGGGGCGGAATTTCCGGCCCCGAGCGGTGTTCGCGAGCCGTCGATGAACAGCCCGCCGCTCGAGGTGTCGGTCACGCGATACTGACCGCCGACGCAGGCGATCGTGCAATGAGCCCGCGAGACATACATGTCGGGATCGTCGAGCCGCCAATCGGCCTCGGCGCTGCGGCCGATGACAAGCGCGCCCTCGACGAGGCTCATCTGGCGAACGGCTTGCATTTGCGGGGACTGCTCGAGAGTGAGGATCAGCATTCGGCAGCCTCCAGCAGTTCGGGCCGCCAGCCATTGACCGTGCGCATGCACAGATCGTCCGCGTCACTCCGATCTTTCCCTGGAGCGACCCATGCCGTGTGCCCGACGCGCGCTTCTCCCAGCCGTGCCGAAGGGACTTCGTCTCGCTTGAGCACGAGCCTGACGTCGACATCGAGCCCGTATCCCACCAGGTCGCCGATTGCCCTCTTCAAGGTTTCGCGCCGTTCGCTGCCGGGGAGAAAGGCCATGTAGTCGCTAATCGTCAGCGGCCCCAAGGCGAGCTCTATTCTCTGCTGGCGCTGGAATATGCGCGGGCCGATCGTGGCACTTCGGCCAAGTCGAACATGGGCGTCGGCAAGCCGCGACTGGAGTCTTGCCGGTATCGGGTTCCAGCTGCCGACAAATTCCCGCAGGCGAACCGGCACCTTTAAAAGGTCGGCGAGAAATCGCGTGAGCCTCTCGGGCCCTTCTATCTGATGGGCGAGCGCCGGCGCATGGCGCAGCTTGGTTTCATCGATCAAGGAGGGCGTCTTGTGTCCTTGTCCACTGAGCCCAAGCCCTGCCAACGCCGCCCGCAATGCGCGGATGCGACCGCCGCCCGAACGCCCGACCTGCACCGCCGGATGAGCATCCGCCCAGGCGCGGTAAAAGAGCGCGATCATTCGATGCTGAAGAACATTCACGAAGTCGATGAAGGTCGTATCGCTGATTTCACGCATGTCGGCCGTCGCGAACCAGCGTTGTGAAAGGCGATCCAGCACCCAGCGGGTCAGGTAGAGGGGCATCGGACCTTCCGGTCCGAGGAGCCCGATATTCGTGACGGTAACCCGGGCCGGCGCCTCGTCGGTCGCCATTTCGACGCTTGCGACGTCCTGCACCGCGAAACCGAGCCGCACATGCTGTCCAAGGCGCGCCGGCTCCCGATCCGGTCGACCGGCCTGGCCGAACAGCCTTCCGCCCTCTTCCAGGCGCCTCAGAAGCTCGAAAAAGTCGAACTCCGTCGGGAGCGGATTGGCGTCCTTGCTCAGATCAGGCTGCGATTGCCCGGCGTCATTGGCCATGGCACATCCTCCTGCTTCTGGATCACGCGGGCGCGGGTTCGCACGAACGCATTGATCGACGCATAGCGGGAAAAAAGCTTCGACAGCAGGCCTGAGAGTAACAACGCGCTGTGCCCGGCAAGCACAGACTGGTCGATGTGGAGGGTAACCTCGGTGCCCCGTCCGAAGCACATCGGCCCCGGTATGGGGAGGCGTTCGATCATCGGCCGCGACTCGACCCTTTCAATCGCGCGTACATGCCGGCCGAGGCTCGGATCTCCGCGATGCGCGTAAAGCTCGAGAATGGCGTGAAGCGGGTCCACCCCTCGGCCTTCCTCTGCCAGGCTGAGAAAGTTGAGCGAGAGCTGCGCCACAAGCCTCCAGGCCAGCTCATCGGCGCGCGTCGCATCCACGGCGCCAGCCGGCAGCGTCGCCGGTATCGACGGCACCGGCGGCCGCACGGCTCCGAGAAGCCGGATCGTCTCGACCGGATCGCCGCTTTCGAGAGAGAGCGACGGTGTGTCGTCCAATATGGGCAGGTCGCGATTTGTGCAGAGCGCCGTAACCTCAATTCGTTTCGGTTGCCGCGCCGCCTTCGAATGGGCGGGACGCGAAAGCGTCACGAAGACATCGTCGCCAGTATAGGAGGTCCGGGTTTGTCCCTGGCGCAGTTCGTCCTCGTTCGGCCGCCGCGGGCGGCGTTCGGTGAAATAGACATGGCCGTTCCCACGATCCTGACCCAGGCTGAAGAGCGCCGGTATCTCGGCGTCCGGCCCCCCGACGTCAGCATCTTCGACCCGGATCGGGCGATAGATTTCGAAATCGCTCGGGCGGGTCCGATCGGCATGGAGCACCTGCCGCGTGCGCCGCGGGTCGAGTTCGATGACGTTACAGCTCCGCTCGAACAGATTGATGATCGGCGTTGCGAAAAGCGCGACGTCGGGTGCTGCCATATTGGCGAGCTCGGGGGCGGGACGCCGCAGGAGAAACACCAGTTCGAGCCCGGCCTCACAGCGGCGGACGACCGGCTGCAGCCCTCTGACCCGCACGTAGTGGAACCTCTCCGGCGCGACGAAGTATTCGCGCAAGAGCCTGTAGCCCTCGAAAGTCTCGCGCGTGCGCGGCAGCAAGGCCTCGTCGTCCGAAATCCCGACCATCTCCGGCCCGGCGAGTGCGCTCAGCGGATGATCGCGGCCTTCCGGGCGAGCGCCCGTGGCACAACAGCCGCCGAAGAGCGTATCGAAGAGCGAGGCCGCCTTGCTCTTCTCGGCGAAATAGAGATCGAGGCGATCGAGCGCCAGATCGCCGAGCCTGCCCTTGCCGGTGCGGCTGAAGACGATGCTCAACGCGGCCACGCCGGATTGTCCGTCGATCGGACCTATTCCCGCTGCTGCGAGCGCGCTTCGATCCTGGATGTAGGTGGCCGAGCTGATCGTGAGCGGCCAGAGCGTCACGTCCTGCGCAGTGGTATAGATGCAGCGTGTCGAAATCCCGGGCCGGGCGCTCGAAACCAGCCGCGTCCCACGGTTGACGAGATGCCCCGCAGCCATCGTTTGAACCTGCTGGCCGGGCTTCAGCAAAGCCATGCCGATCGCCGGCGCGGGGCAGACGAGATCGGGATAGAAATTCTCGAGCACGCTTCTTGAGAAACGGGCGCTCTCCGCGTCCACCTTCTGGCGGGTGCGGGCGGCGAGATAGGCCACACCGTCGAGCAGGCGCTCGACATAGGGATCGGGGCAGGGCACCGTATCGAGGGAAAGATTGCGGGCGATCGAGGGATGCATGGCCGCAAACTCGGCGGCGAGGGCGCGGATATGTGTGAGTTCTTCCTCATAATATTCCAGGAAGACCCGGTCCATCTCAGGCGTCCTTGAGCTCGGTGCGGGCCGAACCGTTCTCGAGATCGAGCACGGTTCGAAGCCGGAGCCGTTCGGGCGCTGGCGAGGTGAGGAGCAGCGCGTCGATGTCGATCCTCAGTCCAATGGACCTGTCGCCGAGACTGACGGTCACCTTCGTCGCGCTTTCCTTAAGTCTAGGTTCAAAAGCCGCGAGCACGTTCCTGATTTCTTTGGCTAATTCGTCGCGATCGAAATCGCGAGACGATCGGCCGGAAAAGGGCGGCACGCCATAATTGACCACGCTGCGGCGGACCTCCGGAAAATCCTCGAGCGAGGGCGGGTTGTCCCCGGCCTGGTCCACCTCGAAGTCCGTCAGCAGCGGCGAGGATTCGAAGCGCTGCGCATTGAAGAGCGCCTCGATGTCCCGCCGAACCGCTTCACGCAGCACATCGGCCGAGACGACGACGCCGCGGCTTTCCAGTTCCGCCCGGCGCCGGTCGAGCGAGACCAGCCGGTGCAGGCTCTTCTTCCGCTCGGCGCTCAGATCCGTCGCTGCGTCGATCTGGCGAATGCCGCCGGCAATCAGCGCGTCGAGGCGTTCGACGTCTATTTCGTTCTGCAAGGCCTGCCGAAGCTGCTTGATTTCCGAGCTTAGCCCCGGCAGGTCGTTGACCAGCCGATCCCACAAGGATGGCTGGATCGCCTCGCGCGTCGCCCGCAGGTTCCCCCCGGGCGGTCTCGCTTCCCTTCCAAATCCTTTCTTCTGCCAGCCTTCACTTGCCGACATAGACATCCATCTCGACCTCGTCCTTGTCGTCGTAGTTGAAATTGATGTTCTTGTAAGCGAAGCCGACGCGCTCCTCGATGAGGTCCGGCTCTTCCTCACTCGGCTTCATGATGTAGCTGGTCACCGATGCGTCTTTTAAGGTGATGACCAGGTAGTCGCTCGTCTCGCCTTCGATCGTTCTTCTCGCCGAAAACTTGACCTCGTCGAGGAGCGTGTTGTCGAAGAGAGCCTTCTTCAGATACGGCGAAGACTTGTCGTAGTGTTTGATGAAATTCACCATGCCCAGGCTGACGCGGCCCCGCCTCGACAACGAATTGGGATCGAAGGGGGCCTGCATTTCAAACTCTACGCCATGCACTTCAATCTCTTCTTCGTGGCCATCGCGAATGCTCGGCCCGGTAATGTCGGGGACCTTGAGAAATCCATCAATTTTCATGAACAACCTCCATCGGCTCTCTGGTGTATTCACGACTTCATAGACGGCAGTTCCGAAACGAGCCGGAGGGAGGCATTGATGCCCTCCAACTGGTAATGTGGCCTGAGATAGAACCGGGCATTGTACCAGCCCGGCCGGCCCTCCACGCTGTCAACCTGGACTTCGGCGGCCGCAAGCGGCCGCTTCGCGCGGGCCTTTTCATCGGCAAAGGCAGGATTGGCGAGCACGTAGCGGTTGATCCACTCCGTCAGCCAGATCTGCATGTCGGCGCGTTCCTTGAATGAGCCGATCTTGTCCCTGGCGATCGCCTTCAGGTAATGGGCGAAGCGGGAAACCGGGAACAGATAGGGCAGGTTCGCGCTCAACCTTTCATTGGCCTGGGCGTCCGGATCGACCAGCCGGCCCGCTCGCGTCTCATCGTCCTGCAGCGAATGGGCACCGATGAAGGCGGCAATATCGGTGTTCTTGCGATGCAGGATCGGCATCAGCCCGAGCTTGGCGAGCTCGGCCTCGCGCCGATCGTCGATTGCGACCTCGGTCGGGCACTTCATCGCCACCGTGCCGTCGTCGGTCGGGAAGGTGTGGACCGGGAGATTGATGACGGCGCCGCCGTTTTCGACGCCGCGGATCTGCGTGCCCCAGCCGAAGAGCTTGTGGCTGCGGTTTATGTTCACGCCCATCGGGAAGGCCGCGTTCATCCAGACATAGCGGTGATGGTCGCCCTGGACCTCTTCTTCGAAGGCAAACCCCTTCACCGGGACCGTTTCTGCTCCATAAGGCAGTCTCGCGAGCACCCGGGGCATCGTCAGCCCGATATAGCGCGCGTCCTCGCTCTCGCGCAGCGACTGCCATGACGCATAGGCCGGGGACGACACGATCTGTTGCAGGTCCTGCGGGTTCGGCAGTTCCTGCCAGCTCTCCATCCGGAACAGGCGCGGGGAGGCGGCTGCTATGAAGGGCGTATGCGCCGACGCGCAGATGCCCGACATGTTGCGAAGGAGAGCGACATCCTTCGGGTGATTTGAGAACTCGTAGGCGCCGATCAGGCATCCATACGGGTTGCCGCCAAGCATCGAGTATTCGTCGGTGTAGACCTTCTTGAAGATGGGGCTTTGATCCCACATCTGGCCCTCGTAATCCTCAAGCGTATCGGCCAGTTCCTCCTTCGAAATGTTCATGACGCGGATCTTCAGCTTCTGATCCGTCTCCGTGTTGTTGACGAGGTACCACAATCCGCGCCACGTCCCTTCCATCTGCAGCACTTCGGGCGCATGGAGGATCTCATTGACCTGCTCGGTCAGAAGCTTGTCGATGCCGGAGATCAAGGACTTGATCGACTTGATCGCGTTCGACGAGATGACCGCCGATTCCGAGCGCGACCGGGCGGCAAGGGCGAGATTTCGAACGAGGGCCTGAAGCTTCTCGCTGTCATCCTTCTTGACCTTGAAGTCCTTTTCCAAAAGCTCGCTGAATTCGCCGAGGTCGACTCCTTCCGCTTCCGCGACACCGGCAGCGACGGCTTTTTCCTGTTCGGCCATGGCTCAGACCTCCGACTTGCTGCTGTCTTCGATCGCCTGGTCGGCGATCTTTCCCAGGAGGGGCTCATTGTTCAAAAGCTGGGCGATGCGCTTTTCCGCGTCGATGCGGCCGTCCATGAAGCCGAGCAGTTCCTCGAGCTGGCGGCGCATCCTCAGGAGTTCGGCAAGCTGGGGGACTTGTTCCGCAACACGATCCGGCGCGAAATCGGCCATGCTCGTGAAGGTCAGGTCTACCGCGAGCTCTTCATCGCGCTCTTCGCCGGGAGGCTGGGGAAGCGTGTTCTTCACCCGCGCCTTGACGCGTGGGCTGAGGGCTTCCATGAAACGGCCGAACCGGTTTGCGTCCGTCTCGACGAAAGCACGGTCGCGTATCGATTTCCGCGCCTCCGGCGTCTCGGAGGCGCCGGCGAGATCGGCCATCACGCCCATCACGAACGGCAGTTCGATCGTCGTCGGGCTGCCGTATGTTTCCACCTCATAGGCGATCTGGACGCGAGGCGCCCGGTTTCGTTCAATTACCTTCGCCTTAGTTTCGCTCATAGGTCACCTCTCGTCCCGGGATTTCTTGTTTTCTGGCACACCGGCCAAGAGCCGGAACTCTTTCAGGCCGGAGGGCGCCAGATCCTCCATCAGTTCCAGAAAATTCATCGGCACCATGCGTTTGATCCTGCGCGCCAGATGAGGGATAGGGCTCGACGGTTCGGTACGGTCGTAGAAGTCGATCACAAGGTCGATGCATCTCGTCACCTCCTCGCGCGAGGCGAGCCGCGACGGGAAGGCTGCCGCAGGTCCGTTGTAGGTCGCATCCGCGCCGGAGTTCGCTTTCGGGGGCGTCGTGTCGCGAACCATGGGCTCCTCGCTTGCGACCTCCTGCCGCGAGCCCGGTTGCGCCCGCTCGAGCGTCGAAATCACGCGTTGGAGGAACCGGCCCAAATCCGACAGCGTGAAGCGCACATCGCCGCCCATCTGCCGGTTGAGCGATGCTTCGAGGTCCCCCAGTGCCGCCGCCGCCGCACGGGCGTTGGCGATAAGTTCGACCGCTTCCGCCGAGGATTGCTCCGCAAATGCCGCGCAGCCAATTCTCATGCGATCCAACAAGCGGTCATGCTCGCCGACGAGTGACGATTTCTCGGCCTCGCTCAGTCCGGGTGCCGCCTCGGCAAGAGCGGTTCGGGTGTCGACCGATCCGCGCTCCAGATCCCGGCCGGTAAATGGGCCGACACCGTGGGGCGCGAAAAAGGTCATCTTCCGAAGATCGCCCAACAGCCCGTCCTTGTCGTTTTGAAGCTGGAGAAGCGCGTTGGTCCGGCGCAGCGCCGCATCCCGGGGCGTGGAGTCCGGCCGAAGTTCCGGATGCATCGTCTCCCAATGCAAGTCGAAGGTCCGGGCGATCAGGCCGAGCCCCGAGGCGAGGCCGGCAAAACCCTGTTCATTCGCAAGGGCGCGCGTGACGATCACCAGCAGCCGCAGATCCCGCCCGTGCTGGCGCAGCTCCTCCGATTTGCGAAGGACGGTTGTCCAGTCGACAGGCACTTCGGCCCTGGCTACGGGATTGTTCCGCTCGTCTCGGCTGATCTCGATTTGAGGTTGCATGAGGCGTTCCAGTTCATGGAATCGCCCGTCGTTCCGCAAGCTTTCGCCAGAGGGGTTGTTGCCATTCAGCGGACTTAGCCAGAGAGCGGAGTCGAACAACAGATCCCCCCGTAACCAACTAATGTTCTCCTCACGACTGTACTTTTACCACAGTTTTTCAAGCTGTTCTATTTCAACGTCACTGGATGGCGACTGAATTTCTAGTTCCTGGTATCGATCAGCCTCGTAGCGATCGAGAGGACCGAAACACGCCCTGCGGCGATCACCGCACGCAAGTCTTCGGCGAAAGACTTGGTGGACTCGGTTGTAGGCCGAAGCTCGGTGAAAAGCGGTTTATCCGTCTGCAAGACGATGATCAGGCTTCTGCCGAATGTACTGTCGACGGCGAAGGAGAGCTTCGCCGGGTCGACCGCACCTTCGGCCGTCGGATAGGCGACCCGGATGGTGCGCATTCCCTCGGACACCGTTCCGAGGTCGGCAAGCGCATGGTCGGGTCTCTTGATGTTCGGAAGGACGTTGAAGAGATTGCCGGTTACGTCGGCGATCGCGACCCACAGGTAGCCCTCGTCGAGCGCGGCGGGCGCCAGCACGTCGATGACCGGGTTGTCGCCGACCGAATAGATGCCGGACATATTCGGTTCGGACTTGTCCCCGTAGCCGAGCACGATTGTCATCGGACCCTGCCTCGCATCGGGCAGCAGCTCCTGAACGACGCAGAGCTGGCTGTTGAGCACCGTGGCGTCGAAGCGGAGCTCGCGATCCCCGAGATGCGGCGCAAGCGCCTGTCGGACGGCCTCGATGTCCTTGCTCGAGGCGACGTTTCCCCGGATCGCGACCATCGCTCCAAGAGGATAGGACCCCGTCTGCGGAGGCGGAATGACGAGTGGCCCGCAGGTCTCGAGCGGCGCCAGCAGCGAATTCAATTGATCCGGCGACAGATCGCGCGGACCGGCGGCAATTCGTAGGACGGGCTGATAGCCGGCCGCTTTGGCAGCCTCGGCAAATCGGGCGACCGCAGCTTCGCGTCCTTTGACATCGCCCGCAAGTCCGGTCAGGCGAACCGTTCGATCAGCGACTTCCAGCTTCCACTCGTCGAGCGAAGCGGCGAGCGCGAAAAAGGCGGCCATGTCCTCGGCCCATCGTTGAGACGGGGCACCGTCGGCAAGAGTGAGGGTGCCGTCGGGTGGTGCGTGCCCGACCTCTTGGGTGAATTTCGAAAGGATTGCCTCTTGCTGGTCGGCATCAGGAGCAAAGCCGGTGAGCGTGGCGCGCCCTTGTCCGTCCACTCCGGCAACCAGCTTGTAAGGCGTAGCAATCGGCAGCCGTGTCGTCGACAAGTCCTCGAATGCCCCAAACAGCCAAAGCCCGGCGATTGCTGCCAGCGCCCCCAGGGGCAGGATCAGAAGCCATGGTCTCCAGCCGGCCTTTGCGGAGCGCCCCTTCTGCGCCGCGCCGCCGGCACCGGGCTGCAGCAACCGCGCGATTTCCTTGACGACGGCGGCCGCACCCGGCGGCCGGTGGGCAGGCTCGGGCTGGGTCAGATCGTCGATCAACGCCTTGAGCGGTTCCGGAACACCGGAAGTATCGAGCCGGCGTTCCTTGTGGCGTATGACCTCGCCCGGGCTCCTGCCGACGTCCGGGATCTTCCCGCGAAACGTCGCGAGCAGCGATGCTCCGAGGGCATAAAGGTCGGAGCGCGGCTCCGCCTGGCCGTGCAACTGCTCCGGCGCGGCATATTCGTACTTGCCGGCAAAGTCGTTGCCGACGATCGTGCGGGCCCCTGCCGTGCTGTCCTTGGCGATGCCGAAGTCGATAATGACGGCTTCCTCCGGTCTGCCGTCACGCAGGATGATGTTGTCGGGGGAAAGGTCGCGATGGACGATCTTGCGCTCATGCGTCGCGACAAGGCCCTCGGCCACCCTGTGCGCCACCACCAGCAGATCACGTGGAGAAGCCCCGCCGCGCTCGAGCCATTCGCTGAGCGGCGTGCCTGCTATGTAGTCCATCACCAGATAGACGTGGCCGTCGCCGGTCTGGCTGCAGTCGGTGTAGCGGACGACCGCGTCATGCGAGATGCTGCGCACCTCTTCCTCGCGCTTCATCAGCTCGAGATAGCTGGCATTGGCCGACAGCTCGCGCTTCAGGGCCTTGATCGCCACCACGCGGCCGGTGATGCGGTTGCTTGCCCGATAGACCTCGCCCGTTCCGCCGCGGCCCAGGACGCCCTCAATCTCGTAGGTGTTGTTGAGCACCTGGCCTTTGCGAAAGATGTCCCCGGGCAGTGGATCGAGCATATGGCGTCTCCAAACGCACCCAATGGAAACCAGCTACCACAATATTCACCAAGAACGCGCCGCCTGATTATTTGTCAAGAATACTATAATGTGGCACGCTGTGACTAGCGAGACTAGTGATGTAAGATTACAGCGCCGCGCCTCTTAGCAGACCCGCAAAGTCGCCGTAGCACTTTGAAATGCTGCATGTCCTTGTCCTCAAATTGAGGTCGATTGAAGGAGACGAGCAGCAGAGGCGCCTATTCCAAAAGACCGGCAGGAGCCCGACCGACATGCAGCAGAACATGTCTTCTCCAAGCTTCAAGCGCAAGGAACTTGTCGGCAAGCTCAACCCGATATGCCTACGCGCCTTCAAGGCGGCCGCGGACGCGGCCAAGCTACGCGGCAATCCTTATGTCGAACTCGTCCACTGGATCGAACAACTGACGCTTGTCGACCGTGCCGACTTTCAGTCGATCCTCCGGGACGCCGGCGTCGACCTCGGCCGTCTTGCGGCCGACATGGCGAGAGCGATAGACAAGCTGCCCTATGGCGCGACCTCCATCGAGGAATTTTCCGATCACATCTTCCACGCGATCCAGGAGGCCTGGAGCCTGGCGAGCCTGCAATTCGGATCCGAAGAGGTGCGTGGCGCCTATGTGCTCATAGCCTGCAGGAAGGTGCCAGTGCTCGACGGGCTCCTTTCGAAGATCAGCGCTGAATTCGATCGGATCGATGCGGATTCTGTCGTCGCTCGGCTCGACGACGTGCTCGCTGGCTCGCTTGAAAGCGCCCGCAAGGAGGAGACGCCGGAGCCATCCAGGAAAAGACGCCCGGCAGGCGCCGACTCTGCGTTGGCGAAATATGCCGTGGATCTCACGCGACGTGCACGCGACGGAAAAATCGACCCGGTCCTGGGCCGTGATCCGGAAATACGCCAGATCGTCGACATCCTCATGCGCCGGCGACAGAGCAATCCGATCCTGACCGGCGAAGCCGGCGTGGGCAAAACCGCGGTGGTCGAAGGCTTCGCTCTGCGCCTTGCAGCGGACGATGTGCCGCCGCCGCTGAAGGGCGTGTCGCTGCAAATGCTCGACATCGGCCTGATGCAGGCGGGGGCGAGCGTCAAGGGCGAGTTCGAACGGCGGCTGAAGACCGTTATCGATGAGGTCCAGGCATCGGAAACGCCCATCATCCTCTTCATCGACGAAGCGCACACGCTGATCGGGGCTGGCGGTGCGGCGGGCACGGGTGACGCCGCAAACCTCTTGAAGCCCGCATTGGCGCGCGGCGAGCTTCGCACGGTCGCCGCAACAACCTGGGCCGAGTACAAGCAATACATTGAAAAAGACCCCGCGTTGACGCGACGTTTCCAGGTGGTCAAAGTCGAAGAGCCGGATGAAGGGGGCGCCGTCTTGATGCTGCGCGGCGTCGCTGGTGTGCTGGAGAAGCATCATCAGGTTCAGATTCTCGACGAGGCGATCGAGACGGCCGTCAGCCTTTCACATCGCTATATCCCCGCCCGCCAGTTGCCCGACAAGGCGGTCAGTCTCCTCGATACCGCCTGCGCTCGCGTGGCTGTATCGCAGCACGCCACACCGGCGGAGGTGGAAGACCTTCTGCGGCGCAAGCAGTCTCTTGAGATCGAAGAGGGGATCATCGCGCGCGAGCGCGCGATCGGCATCGACACTCAGGACCGCCAGGCCAAGGTTGCGGCCGCTCTCGCCGAAACCGAAACCGCCCTGCTCGCAGCAGAGGCTCGCTGGGAAAAAGAACAGTCGATGGTCTCGGAAATCCTCGACCTCAGGGCGCGGCTGCGCGGGAAGGGCGTCGAGCTCGACCATGCATTGGCCGACGACGCGGCAGGCGAAAACGTCGCGGAAAACGTCCCCGTGGATCAGCCGTCGCGGGCAAGCAGCGATGAAGGGGTTGCGGACCGGGACGCGGATCTCGTGCGGCTCAAGACGCTGATGGCGGAACTTGCGGAGTTGCAGGGTGAAACGCCGCTGATCCTGCTTTCCGTCGACAGGAATGCCGTGGCCTCGGTGGTGCAGGACTGGACGGGCATACCGGTCGGCCGGATGCTGACCAGCCAGACTGAAAAGGCGCTGCAGCTCGCGGGCGTCCTGGCAGCGCGTGTCGTCGGGCAGGATCTGGCAATGGAGGCGATCGCCCGGCGCGTGCAGACAAGCCGGGCCGGACTGAGCTCTCCCGAAAAGCCCGTCGGCGTTTTTCTGCTCTGCGGCCCTTCCGGCGTCGGCAAGACGGAAACGGCCCTGGCCCTCGCCGAGGCGCTCTACGGCGGCGAACAGAATCTGATCACCATCAACATGTCGGAGTTTCAGGAGGCGCACACGGTCTCAACGCTCAAAGGCGCGCCTCCCGGCTATGTCGGCTATGGCAAGGGGGGCGTTCTGACGGAAGCCGTCAGGCGGCGACCCTATTCGGTCATTCTTCTCGATGAGGTCGAGAAGGCGCATCCGGACGTGCACGAGATTTTTTTCCAGGTTTTCGACAAGGGCATGATGGACGACAGCGAGGGTCGGCGGATCGACTTCCGCAACACCCTCATCCTGCTGACGTCGAACGTCGGCTCGGAGGCCATCATGAAGCTCACCGACGGCGGCCGGATGCGGCCGCCGCCTGAAGAGCTCGACGCCGTACTGAGACCGCAACTCTTGAAGGTGTTCCCGCCGGCATTCCTCGGCCGGGTTATCGTCGTGCCCTATTATCCGCTTTCAGACGCGATGATCGAAGCAATCACGCGACATCACCTCGGCAAGATCGCACGCCGGCTGCGCGACAGCCACGACGCCGAGCTCGTCATCGAAGACGGCGTCCTGCAATTGGTCAAGGCGCGTTGCACCGAGGTTGAATCGGGAGGTCGCATGATCGACGCGATCCTGACCAACACGCTTCTGCCGGCCTTGAGCAAAGGCATTCTGAATTCCGCGCTCGAAGGCAAGCGCCTGACCAAGGTCACTGTCGGCGCATCTGCGGAAGGCTTCACCTACGCCTTCGAATAGCGATGGCTATTATTATTGAGCCGGCACCCTTAGCTAACGGCCTGGAACTCGACGCGCCTGTTTTCGTCAGCCTTCGGGTTTTTGGCGTTGAGAAGAAACTGTTCGCCCACGCCGACTGCCTCCAGGCGTTCGAGGGGGACCTGGCATTCGTCCGTGAAAAACCGCGCAACTTCCTTCGCGCGCAGCATAGACAGCTGCTGATTGTAGGCCGCACCTCCGACGGCATCGGTGTGCCCTATGACGCGAACGAGCTTGATGTCCATCTCCTTCATGATCCTGCAGAGCTGGCGCAGCGCCGGCTTCTGGTCCATGGCGATGGCGGCGGAATCGAAGGCAAAGGTCACGCGCACATTGATCTGGTCGGAAGGCGGCAGTTTCCAATAGGTCTGCGGATCGGCGGTCGTCTCGGCCGAAGCTGCCGATGAAGGCGACTCCTCCTTTGCTGCCGTTGCCGGAGGCTGAGCCACTTCGCTCTCATCGGGAGCGGACTGGATGTTTTGGGTCGCCGTGGCAGGAGGGGACGGCGGAGCGGCTGTTGCTTCCCCATGCGCATCGATTGCCAGCGGCGTGACGGCATTGGGTCCGGGATTGGTAAGAACCAGGCCGCGCGTGGCGCCGAGTTTTGAATTCCCTGCCGCCTTGAACAACTGGATTTGGCGCTGAAAGCGTTCTTTCAACGTAGAATCGGTGAGTTCCTGAGCCGCCAAGTCACTTTGTGAGACGAAGAATAGAGCAAGAAACACCGTTAGATTCGCTGCCGGCGGGCGCATCATCTTAAGGCTCCCTTTGGCGAGGAGGTTTCGCCTTCTACAAAATTACTATAGGATAACTTGGGGGGCAACTCTTGAGGTAGCGGCTTCGCGATGGAGCGAACGAGAGGGTTCATCTGCTCATGACCCAGGATTCGCGCGACGGTTCATCGACGCGTGTGCCAAACCGGCAGGGCAGGCCGGAAGGGGCGGGGCTGAGCCACACGGGTCAGGTGCGCGACAGCAATGAGGACGCAATTCTCACCGATCCCTCGGGCGCGCTTTGGGCGGTAGCCGACGGGATGGGCGGATACGGCCATGGCGATGTCGCTGCCGACATGGTCATCGAGCAGCTGACATTGCTCCCGCACGCGCCGATCTCGTCCGCTCATCTCGTTGGAGCACTCCAGGCAGCGAATTCCGCGATACGGCGATGGGCGGCGTCAGCCAATGTCGAGCAGATGGGCGCAACAGCGGTGGCGGCACTCGTCGACGGCCAGGCAGCGACAATCGCGTGGGTGGGAGACAGCCGCGCCTATCGCTTGCGGGGAGGGGAGCTCTCACGCCTTACACGCGATCATTCGGTGGTGCAGGAACTCATCGATGCCGGACGCCTCACGGCAGCCGCAGTATGGCAGCACCCGCAAGCTCACGTTGTAACGCGGGCAATCGGAGCGGGCGACCGCCTGGATGTGGAAACGACCGAGGTCGCGCTGGAGCCCGGGGACGTCTTGATCCTTTGTTCCGACGGTTTGACCGACTGCGTTGCGGAGGGGGAGATCACCTCATGCGTGAAAGCGGCGTCAACGCCTGAGGCCGCCTGCCGTCGGCTGATCGCCGCCGCGCTCGATCACGGTGCTCCGGACAACGTCTCCGTTGTCGTGGTTCGCATTGACGGAGCTGCAGCGCCTTGAGGCCACTGAACCCGATTGCAGCCGTCGTCATCGGCATGAGCATCGTCCTTGCGGCGGCGACCTTTGCTTTCGTCGCTGATCTTCTCCGCAACACGGAGCCGGACCCGAACGCGGCAAAGATCGACCGCCTGACTGAACGGCTTGCCCGGCAGGACGGAGAAATTCAGGCGCTGCGCGCCGAACTGAGCGCACTCAAGAGAGAGCTTTCGGAACTGGCGGCCGCCCCTCGCCCTGAACCCGCTCCGCCATCGCCGCCGGTGCCGCCACCGGAAGAGCCGCCGAGCGAGCAGTCGTTCTCTCTGGATCAGTTCGGCGGCATGGCGCCGCCACAGGAAACTGAAGGCCTGACGGAACCCATGCAACTGGCAAAGAAGCGCTTCAATGACGGCATTATCCGTCCGAAGCCTGGGGTGCTGCGCGAAATCCTGGGCGAGCCGCGAACCGCTTATTCCACGGCCTGCCAGCCGGTGACCAATCCGAAACTGGTCAAAACGCTGGCGACGCGCAATTTTGGCAACTTCCGACTGACGATGATCCGGCCCGCACTCGACTCCTTGGGCCAGGTATTGGCGCGCCTGAAAAAGGAGGAGCCGGACATCTATGCCGCGATCGGAACGGCCGGGGCGCTTTGCGCACGTTATGTGCGCGGTTCTGCCAAATCCGTCTCCTCGCACGCCTGGGGGGCGGCCGTCGACCTGACCCTCAAGAGGAACCTCGACAGGATGGGAGATGGCAGCACGCAGTTCGGCCTCGTCGTGCTTGCAGAGTTCTTCAATGACGCCGGCTGGTACTGGGGCGCAGGGTACAGCCGCGAAGATTCCATGCATTTCGAAGTCGGCGAAGCGCTGCTTCGCAAATGGGCCGCAGAGGGCAAGCTGTGAAGGACCACGCCCGATCGCCCGGTCAGGATGGAATGCGGGCGGACGTGCTCCCTGCATTGGCGCAGCCGCTGCTTGCGCTCGCAAAGCGCGCCGAAAGCGAGAAGCGGCCGGACGCGAATGAGTTGGCCGCGACCGCGCGCACGCTCGTCGCAGCCTTCGAGATCGAAGCGCGCCGCGAGAACGTTCCGACGGACTGGCTTCTCGACGCACGCGACGCGCTCGTCATTTTGCTCGATGCCCGTGCGCGCAACAATCCGGCGCTGCCCGTGCGACAATGGGAGCGTGCTTTTGCGGCCGCGCTGCCGATCAGCCGGGAGCTTGGGTCGAGACGTCTCGCGGAACGGGCGGCGGAGGCGGCCCGCGGCGGTCCGTCACGGCGCGATCTCGCCCGCTTCCTCGGTCACTGCAACGAAGCGGTTCAAGTCGCTCATTCGGCGGGTGAGCAGCATAGGATGCGAGCGGATCGCGGCCTGGTGTTTCTAGGCGTCGCGTGCTTCTTCGCGATATTGGCGGGCTGGGCGGCATGGGCCGAATGGCGGTTCCGCGAGCAGTTGTTGGCGCAACTGCCAGACGTGGAACGGGTTGTCGAAGCGGGCATGGCTGCAACCCCGGCCGCGCGCGCGGACCAGCTCGACGCCTTTGCCGCGGCGGTACGGCTTGTGGAGCAGGGTGCGTCGAACTCACCGCTCGGCATTATTCGTCATGTCGAGAGCGTCGATCCCGGCCGGACCGCGCGCCGCCGCTACAGCGAGGCGGCGAATGCACTTGTTGCAGCACCTCTCGCCGAGGCACTCGCGGTGGCGCTTGCCACGGAAGGCGAGGCGAACGCGCTTTACGATTCCCTGCGGGCATGGTCGATACTGAAGGGCACATCGGATTGGCAGCCGCGTTTCCTGGCCGGCTGGGTCGCCGACCGGGCGCAGACCTTTCCGGAACTCGCTTATCTCGCCCCGCACGTCGCGGCTATGTCCAGGGCGCTGCCCGCCATTCCATCTCCGGATCCCGAGACGATCGCCCAGGCACGGCAGTTCGCTTCCGAAGGCCCGGCGAGCGAGCGCGCCTTGCTGGAGCTCGCCCGAGCCGAGGATACGGCGGAGCTCCCGGGATGGTCCCTCGACAAGGCGATCCCTGGCCTTGACTCGATTCTGATCCACAGTTCGGGCCTGGCGATAGAACGTGCGATATCGGGCCTGTATACGGAGGCTGGATGGAATTATGCGCGTTCCGGCGGCGCAAGGCAGGCGATCCAGCGGGCGAGCACGGAGGCTGCAGCGCTTCTCGCGGCCAAGGACACGACGACGACCGAGGCCGTCATGGATCTCCTTCAAAAACGCACTTTGGCGGAATGGTCGCAGTATCTCGGTGACCTTCGCGTCCGGCCGTTCTCCGACCAACCCACCGCCGTGGTCATCAGCGGTGCGCTAAGCGCCAGAAATTCACCGCTTTCGGCGCTGATCCGGGAGGCCTGGCGCCAGTCGGGGGGCACCGACCGCAGCCGAAGCCACGCCAACCAGCTCCGCGTCGCGGCCGCATTGGGACCGGCCATACAGTTTGTCGAACAGGGGCGGATGTCGGACATCTCTCAGCTCTTCGTGTCGTTGAACGTGGCGCTTTCCGTTCTCGATGCAGATGCCGAACTTGGAAAGAAATCGCTGATGGATGCCCAGGAGCGCGCCAATTCGATCGTGGCATTGCAGCAAGCCCCCCTTCTGGTGGTGCAGATAGTCGAGGATGTGATTGCCCAGACGGCCGCGCCAAGGGAGCCTGAGGCTACGGCGGAGCCTGCGCCGCAGGAGAGGGCCCAGGAGAGGGACCAGGAGAAAGCGCAAGAAAGGCCACAGGGGAAGCAGAAGACGCCATGGGGTTCCGAGATCGCGACCGCCTGCCAGGCGGCCGTGAGCGGCCGGTACCCTTTCTTCGATGGCCCCGACGCGGATATGCACGCGGTGGCACGGATCTTCGCGCCGGACGGCCCTGTGGCGAGCTATTATCGTGCGCAACTGACGCCGTTGATGGACACGTCGACAACCCCGTGGCGCTGGAAGCCGGAAGCGCGCCTTTCCGGCTACACACCGGAAAGCGCGGTCTTTTTCCAAAGGGCGCTTGCCGTGGGCGAGGCCTTCTTTGAAAAGGGGGCGAAGCCCGACGTAGCGGTCACGCTGGAGGCGCTCGCTCAAAGAGGAGCGGCTACCATTTCGATCGGCGGTGCTCATGCTCCGGTCGTCACGTCCGGCGACGCCGTGAGGTTGAACTGGCCGGGGCCCGCACCCGCGCGAGGCTTCGAGATTTCCTTCGACAACGGCACGGCGATCGAGAAGAAGAGCGCACCCGGCCCATGGGGCTTTCTGCGGTTCCTGGACGGGGCACGCTTGCGGCCACGCGAGGGCGGCCGCCGCTTTCTGGTTGACGTGCGCGGGAAGGGCGCTCGCGCCTATCTTCAAATGTCCTTCGCCAAAGCCGCGAATCCGGTTGCGGCGCGTGCACTTCTGCGGGGTTTGAGCTGTCCGCTCGCTCTGTGAACGATAGCACGTGAGGAAGCGGCTCCCCGACGTCGGGAAGCCGCCTTCGTCGCGCCTGTCGGCGGGATGCGGAAACCGATTTCGACCGCTACGGCATCATGGCGCGGTAACGCTCGCGCTCGCGTTGGACCTGATCCAGCGTGTACGGATCCGCATTTTCGTCAAATCGCGACCAGCCTTCCTGGGCATAGATGCTCTTGCGGCCGGAAAGATCGACTCGGTTTCGTTGTTGCAGGATCGCTTCGGCCTTGAGCGCAAGGCTGTCGTCCACCCTTGCCGTCACCAGGGTGCCTCCGCGGCGGATGCCCTCGGCATAGACATGGGCGTCTTCTTCATCGACACCCGAGTCCGTCAGCGCGCCGATGATCCCTCCCGCTGCGCCGCCGGCGACTGCACCAGCCGCCGCGCCGGCGGCGGTGGAAGCGAGCCAGCCTGCGGCGACGACGGGTCCCACTCCGGGAATGGCCATGAGGCCCAGTCCCGTAAGAAGCCCGATTACGCCACCTCCGGCGGCCCCGAGGCCAGCGCCCGTACCGGCACCTTCGGCTGCGTCGGAGCCGTCGTTCGAGTACCGATTACCCGAATTGTTCGCGACGATGCTGATGTCCTCGGAAGGCACTCCCGCCGCTTCGAGATCGCTCACAGCATCTCGGGCGGCCTCATAGTCATCGAAGAGACCTGTCACGGTTCTCATATTCATTCTCCCTTTGGTTTGGAGGGCGCAGACTTATTGCGCTGTCACATTGCCCTGGTAGTCGAGTGCGACGGAAACGGACTTGCCGTCCTTCATTGCGGTTGCCTGCCATACGCCCTTGTCATCGAGCTTCAGCCCTTTGACGTCTGTGTATCCGGCTTCCTCGATCCGTTCCTTGGCTTGGGCTTCGGTAAAGCTGTTTGCCCCGGCAACGGGGGCCGCGGGATTCTGCGAGTCCGGCGTTGCTACCGCAGGAGTGTCTCCCTCCGCGGAGGGCGTCGTTTGCGCAAACGATGCCGTAGCCACAGCGCTGATCAGCGCTGCTGCGGCAATTGTCAGATTTTTCATATGGTTACCTCTTGCGGGGACCGGGATTGACCCCCGCCTAGTAACCCATCCGGCGCGATTTGGTTCCGCACAGTTTCTGCGGAAATACAGGCCTGAATTATCAATTCCAGGGATCGAAGCGACCCATCAAATCGGTTTTGTGCCCGCGCGAGGCCTCAGGATCGTGTTCTCGCGATCGCACGCATCTTGATTTTCGGCTTCCTGTTCGAGCTGCTTGACGGCGGCCGCGATGTGCTCCGGCTGCTCGTGCTCCAGGCCGACCACCTCGTTTCGGGTTTCACGCATCGACACGATGATTTCGTCGAGCTTGGCGTGGATCGCCGCCGTGTCGCGATAGCCTTGGATCAGAACGACGCTGGTGATCACGATCGCCGCGACCGAGAGAGCGTAGGTGATCACATTTGTCAGCCCGAACGGCACCAGGGCGGTACAGCCCACCATCGCCATGATCACGAAGTAGAAGCCCGGGGGGCGCGAAAGAAAATCGGCCATTCGAAAAAGAAAGTGGTTCACTGTAAGTTCTCCGCAGTTCGGCGCTCCATTAACGCGCAATCGCCGATCTGGTTCGGATTGGGGTATTTGTCTGGCGGGCACGGGGCGCGCAAAAGCCCTGCCTTCTGGCGCACTCCGCTTTTTCCGCGGTTAACGATGTTGCAACCGTCCCGGTGAAAGTTTTTTGGAAGCACACTTTACGCGAGTGCGGAAAACTGATGACCTGTCATCGGCAGGGCATCTGTCCAAAGTGGCTGTGGAGGTTGCGCATGGATGTGGTGAGCTTGGATCGCTTTGCGCCGTGTGTGGGAGAGGGATTTGACCTCGACATGGGTACGGGGTCGCTGGCGCTGACCTTGGCCGAGGCGAGCCCCTTGCCGGCGCACAACCTCTCAAGGGCAAGGCGCAGCCCCTTTTCCCTGTTGTTCCGCAGCGGTTCGCCCATCGTGCTGCCCCAGCGGATATACCGGCTGAAACATGCCAGGCTCGGATCGATCGAGGTGTTTCTCGTGCCGGTCGCTCGCGACAGGAGCGGCATCCTCTATCAGGCGATCTACAATTGATCCGCACGCCGGCCTGAACCCTACACCGGCGCGCGTCCTATCGGACGCGGAGATGGCTGAAGCGCTTTGAGATTGGTTCAAGGTGACACGCAGCGGACGCCCCAGCGCATGCGAAAGTGCGTCTCGCTTTCCCCGTCCTCAACGAAACCCAGGCGCCGATAAAGGCGCAGCGCCCCGGAATTGTCGCGAGCGACATGGAGGGAGATGCCGGATGCGCGCGTCTCGCTTGCTTGCGACTGCAGCCTCGTCAGAAGCGCTGTGGCAATGCCCCGGTTTCTGAAGGATGGCAGCAGGCCGATGTCGAGAATGTGCCAAGCGTCGATGCTTCGATCGACATAGAGGCGGCCGGCCGGCGCCGCGCCTTTCTGGATCAGGAGAAAATCAGCCCTGGGGAAGGCGGCGACATAGTGGCGGTGCTGGAGATCGAACTGGCTGTCCAGGAAGTCCTGCCGTTCCTCGGGAGACCAGGAAATGGCCGCTACTTCATCGAACCTGAGCGCACGATAAAGCTCTTTCAGGAAAGGGATGTCGTCAGAAGAGGCGGGGCGCACCGCCATTTGCGCCAAGGCTTCTTTCCCCCATTCGCTGGCCGGAAAATCCGGGAGAGCGGAGCCCCTGCCCATCGTCATCAGCCGAACGAAGGGTACTCGCCCGCAAGCGCGATGCTGAAGTTGACGGCGAGGTAGGGCTGGTGGTTCTCATGGGCCTGGTTGCCGCCCGCCGGTCCGATCATGCCGGGCGCGAATTGCGCGTCCGGTTCCGCGCCGCTCGCAAATGGTGAGCTCGATGTCGGCGAAGCGAGCGAATTGCCCGCGCTCGGTGAACTGGCCCGCTTGGTTGGGTCATTCTGATTATAGACAGTAAAGGCATGCGTGTGGGAGGGCATCTGCTCGAGGGTCAGCGTGACGGCGGCCTCGCCGAAGGCGTCACCGGCGACGCGCGGGGTCAGCCCGGTGCCGCTACCCTGGTTGCAGGGGGCGCGTGCGGCGAAGTTCGGCAATCGGAAATTCGTGACGCCGTCGCCGCCGTATTCCGTCCCCAGTAAGCTGAACAGTGCCGTGTTCTGCCGAAGCAGCAACAGCGCGCCATTGCAGAAGGCCCAGCCGCGCGGCGCGAAATTGAAGCCGAAAAGCTGGATTTCGCCGATGAAGGGTGTGGTCATTGTCGTGTCCTCGCAAGGAGCAGGGCAGGGTGCGGCGGACCATCGTCCGGTCAACTGCGGATTGGGAAAATTCCGGCCCACGCGATACAGAATTGCGCGGCAAGCGTCGGCATCGTGTTGTCATGCGGCATGGTGTAGCCGGCTGCGCCCGTGGAGGCGGGCGAGGTGACGAACGGAGACGATCCGCTGGTGTCGGTGACGTAGAGCGTGTCGCCCGTAAGCGCGCCAAACTCGACCGAGGTCGAGATCGAGGATGCGGCTGCAGGCGACGTCGTCGCATTTATTGCGTGCCCATGCGAAGGAATCTGGTTTGAGAGCAGCGTGATGTTTTCCGTGCCGCCGGTCTCGCCGATAGTACGCGTGGTCAGGCCCTTCCCGGTCCCGTAGTGCAAGGGCACGCGTCCGGCAAGATTGGGGACGGCGAAGGTTGTCAAGCCGTCGCCGCCGTAAGTGGTTCCGAGCAGCGCATACAGCTGCTCGTAGACCGCGATCGACTGCTTGGACCCATCGCAAGGCAGCCAGCCATCTGGAACCCTTGGGAAGCCGAAGAGACGGATTTCTCCGATGAAGGGTGCACTCATCACCGCTTCTCCCTGTTACCTACAGCGCACAGGTCGCTGTAGCGCTTTGAATTACCGTTCGTTTTGCCCGCATTTGTGCCGCGTCAGGTGATTCCACCTGACTGCAAAAGCTCTAGCCTTGCGACGGAAAGATGCCGGCGATCGCTACGCAGAAGTTGATGACGCCATATGGCTGCATGTTGCCATGGGGCTGCCCACCGCCCGTCGGAGCCACCGTATCGCCGGAAAGTGCCACTTGCGGTCCGCTTGCCGGGCCGTAAATATCGGCGGAATTCGTGGCGAAGAGATCGTCCGTCGGATTGCGTCCGGTGCCGGCGGCGGATGTGCCGTTTGCCTGATGCGCATGGATCGGCAATTGATCGAGCGTGAGCGTCACGCTCTCGAACCCGCCGGTTTCGCCCAGGATAAAGGGCGTCGGGTTCCAGCCCGGATCGACGGAGGTGCCGAAGCCGACCGGGGTGCGCCCCTGCAGGTCCGGCAACGCGAAATTGGTTGTCCCATCGCCGCCATAGGCGGTCCCGAACAGCGAGTAGAGGGCGCTGTTCTGGTTGATGGGGAGGACGCCGCCGTTGGCCAGAGCAAAGCCGCGCGGTGCAAACACGAATCCTGCCATCATGATCTGCCCCAGAAAAACTTCGGCCATGGTCTTGCCTCCGAACCGTCACGTATTCCAGGTTGTCCGATGGCGGGCATCTTCTCCTAATGGATGCGGCCTTTCAAGCCGTGCTCCCCGGCCTTGGGTAAAAATCTCTTAATCGGCGTATCACTTCCGGATTCACCCAGGGGTGTTATTGCGCAAATCGATGCACGTCTCTATAGGTGACAAATACATGCTTCGGTTGTGAATACTTATTTAAGAGCACGCTAAGATAGTTGGCGGGGGAAACGATGCATCACACCGGTCTGACGCACCGGGCCACCGGACGCCGAATGATCGTCGCCGTCTGGACGGCAATTCTGACCTTGGGATTGTTTGTCCTTCTGTCACAGGGACCGGCCGCGGCAGCGCCGTCGCCCAATTGCGGTCCCTTCAATGTCAGCGTTGCCCATGGCGGTTCCATCACCATCGATGCCAGCATGTGCGACGGGCCGGACGATTTCGGCATCGGTACGCTCAAGACCGCGCCTGCCCACGGCACGGTGTCGATCGATACGATCGTAACGCAGTCGGTGACCTACACGCATTTCGGCGGCAGCGACACGGCGACGAGCGACAGCTTCGTCTTCGACGATGGCCTCGGAAACGACGTTCAGGTCAACGTCACGATCGGCGCGGCCGCGACGATCACCATCAGCCCGTCGACGCTCCCGGCGGCGACGGTGGCCAGTCCCTACAGCGAGACGATTTCTGCCAGCGGCGGTACGGCGCCCTATACGTTCGCGGTTACCGCCGGAGCGCTTCCCTCCGGGCTGAGCCTGTCCTCGGCCGGCACTTTATCCGGCACGCCGACGGCGGGTGGAACCTTCAACTTCACCGTGACCGCGACGGATGCCGGGTCGGTATCCGGAGCACGGGCCTACACGCTTTCGGTCGCTGCGCCAGCGATGACATTGCCTTCGACGACGCTTGCGGACGGAACCGTAGGGACCGCCTATTCGGGATCGCTCAATGCTGCCACCGGCGGGACCGCGCCCTATACCTATGCGCTGACGAGCGGAGCGCTGCCGAGCGGATTGGCGCTCGGCGCCACCGACGGACAAATCACCGGCACGCCGACCGCGTCGGGAACGTTCAACTTCACCGTCACGGCGACGGACAGCAGCACCGGCACGGGACCGTACACGGCGTCCAACTCCTATGCGATTACCATCGCCGAGGCGATCCCCGTTGCAAACCCGGTCTCGGCGACCGTCGCCTATGGCAGCGGCGCCAACCCGATCACCCTCAACATCACCGGAGGCACGGCGGCATCCGTGTCCGTCGCCACCGCACCCCTGCACGGCACGGCGATCGCCTCCGGGACCACCATCACCTATCAGCCTGATGCGGGCTACGCCGGAGCGGACAGCTTTACCTATACGGCCACCAACGGCACCGGAACCTCGGCGCCGGCGACGGTCAGCATCACGGTTTCCGACCCGACTCTTTCAATCGCCGCCGGCGGTTCGTTGACGGCCCAGATCGGCACCGCTTACAGCCAGACATTCAGCGCTTCCGGCGGGGCGGCCCCCTACAGCATCGGCGTCACCGGCCTGCCGGCCGGCCTGGCGGTGACGGGCACCTCCACCACGAGCGTCACGGTCTCCGGCACGCCGAGCGAGAGCGGCAGCTTCGGCCTGACGGTGACCGCCACCGACAGCAGCACGGGAACCGGTCCGTTCAGCGCGGCGCAGCCGTTTACCCTCACAGTTTCCGCCCCGACGATCGCCATCTCGCCATCCTCGGGCACGCTGAACCTGACCTATGCGGCGGCGTTCAACCAGTCATTCAGCGCGAGCGGCGGTACCGCGCCCTACAGCTTCTCGCTGACGGGCACCCTGCCCACGGGCCTGTCCTTCGACGCCGCTACGGCGACACTCAGCGGAACGCCGGTTCAGGCAGGTACCTTTGCCATTTCGGTGACGGCGGAAGACAGCTCTTCCGGAACCGGGGCGCCCTTCTCCGGAACCACGAACTACGTGCTGCAGGTAGGAGCGCCGACGATCGCCATCGATCCGGCAACGCTGCCGAACGCGACTGCCGGCACCGCTTACAGCGCGGCTTTGTCGGCATCCGGCGGCGTTGGACCCTATGGTTTCGCGCTGACGGCAGGCACATTGCCGGCCGGGCTGACCCTCTCTTCGGCGGGCGTGCTCTCAGGCGCACCGACCGAGTCGGGGACATTCGGCCTTACCGTGACGGCGACCGACGCGAATGGGCAAACCGGGGCGAGAGCCTACAGCCTGACGGTCGGCACCGGCGGGCTCAGCATTTCGCCGACGACGCTGCCCGCGGCCACTGCAGGTGTCGCCTACAGCCAGGCGCTGACGGCGAGCGGCGGGGTCGCCCCCTATAGCTTCAGCGTCACCGGCGGCGCCCTGCCGGCGGGCGTGAGCCTTAGCGCCTCGGGCCTGCTTTCCGGAACGCCTGCTTCGGCAGGGTCCTTCAACTTCGACGTAACCGTTACAGACGCGACCGGCGGCACGCCGTCGACGGCAACGGTATCCTATACGCTCGCGGTCTCCAGCCCGACCATTACCGTCACACCCGCGACGCTCGCGAACGGCGTCGTCGGACAATCCTATAGCCAGTCGCTTGCGGCGAGCGGCGGCACCGCGCCCTATTCCTTCAGTGTCGGCGCCGGAACCTTGCCCGCGGGACTGTCTCTGGCCGCCGGCGGGGAGATATCCGGAACGCCGACCGCGGCGGGTACCTACGGCTTCACCGTCGTTGCGACAGATGCGCAGAATTTCACGGGCTCGGTCACCTACAGCGTGACCGTCGCCGATGCGGTCCCGGTTGCCAATCCGGACTCGGCGACGGCCGTCGCAGGTCAATCGGTGACGATCGATGTAACCGCCAATGACGTGGGGGCGATCTCGTCCATCGAGATCGTCCAGGACCCGGCGAATGGCAGCGCCGCCCTGAGCGGCAATGCGATCGCCTATACCCCGGAGGCGTCGTTCGACGGGACGGATACGCTCACCTACCGGGCGCTTGGGCCCGCGGGCAGTTCGTCGGCCGCGACCGTCACGATCGAGGTCAATCCGCGTCCGATCCCGGTATCGCGGCGGATCGATGTCGTGATGGGCGGTACGGTCACCATCGATCTTGCGGCGGGTGCGAGCGGAGGGCCGTTCACCGGCGCCTCGTTGATTTCCCTGTCACCGCCGGATGCCGGGAGCGCGTCGCTATCCGGTCAGCAGTTGACCTTCACAGCCGAGCGGGATTTCGAGGGCACGGCAACGGCGACATTCACGCTCAGCAATGCCTTCGCGACGTCCGAGCCGACGGCAATCTATCTCGATGTGTCCGCTAGGCCCGATCCGAGGCTCGATCCGGAAGTGATGGGCCTATTGAACGCGCAAACGGAGGCGACGCGACGCTTTGCAACGACGCAGATCGAAAATTTCCATCAGCGGCTGGAAGCCCTGCATGAAGCCGGCGGGCGGGCGGAAGAGCCTGCGGACGGCGTCAGCTTCATCCCGGAGATTGCCCTTTCCTTCGCGGATGCCTGCCGTGGGCGGGAACTGGCGTTCAGGGACGGAGAATGCGGCGCAGGACAGTTGACGCCGGGAAGCGCCCCATTCCAGACGGCGCTTGCCGGTGAGACCGCCGGTCAATCTGCCCAGCCGAAAGCGACGAAGGTGACGATCTGGACCGGCGGTTCGATCAATGTCGGCGACCGCGACGGCGCGGATGGCTTCGAGTTCGAGACGACCGGTTTGAGCGGCGGCGTCGATTACCGGCTCTCCCGCGATCTGGCGATCGGCGTCGGCCTCGGCTATGGCCACGACGACAGCGACGTCGGCAGCAACGGGAGCCGCAGCAAGGGCGACAGCTACACCGCGGCGATCTACGGCAGCTACCTGCCTGCGGAGAACTTCTTCATCGATGGCTTGCTTGGCTATCAGTGGCTTTCGTTCGACTCCAAGCGATACGTGACATCGACCGGGGACTTCGCATTTGGAGAGCGGGATGGCGAGCAATGGTTCGTCTCGGTTTCGGCCGGCGGGCTTTTCGACTTCTACGATCTGCACCTTTCGCCCTACGCCCGCCTCGACATCGCACGCGCCACGCTCGACGCCTTTACCGAAAGGGGAGATCCTTCGACGGCCCTCCATTATGGCGAACAGGACATCACCACCACGACGGGCAGCCTGGGCGTGACGATACGTTACGACCAGCCGACCAGCTTCGGCATCGTCTCGCCGGAACTGCGTCTCGAATACCAGCATGACTTCGAGGGAGACAGCGCGGTCACGATGAACTACGCCGATATCTTCAGCGGTCCCACCTACCGCGGCTTCATCGATGGTCTCGACCGCGACCGCTTCATCATCGGCGTGGGCGCCAATATTCGGACCGACCAGGACTTCGCGATCCGCGTCGAATATCGCGGCATGCTCGGCAGCGAAGGCGACACCGACCATGGTGTGCTTCTGAACGTGTCGAAGCAGTACTGAAACGCAGCGGCAGGCCGGCCTTGCCGCAGAGACAGCGGCAGGTCAGGCGGCCTGCCAGCCTCCCCGGGGCTGTGAGCCAACGCTCCGAACGAAAATGTCAAAGGAGTGCGCTCCTCCGCGGCCGGCCCCCGAAGCCACTGCCTCTCAATTGACGCGCATGCCCTGCTCCGAAAAGAGATGCACTTTCGCAAGGTCCGGGGTGACCGCGATCGGCTGGCCTGGCTCCAGCTCGACCCGGTCGCGGAGCACGAGGTTGGCGTCGGTCGATCCGAGCTTGACGAGCACATGCGTTTCCGAGCCGGTCGGCTCCACCACGACGACGGTCGCGGGAACGCCGCGCTCCGCAATGGTCAGGTGTTCGGGGCGAATGCCGTAGACCTTCGGTGCTTCGCCGCGGTAGCCCGGAGGCAGTGGCAGCGCGACGCCGCTGGCGGTGACGAAGCGCCCGTCGGCGATGGCGCCCTCGAAGAGGTTCATCGCCGGCGAGCCGATGAAGGTCGCGACGAAGGTGTTGGCCGGCCGGTCGTATAGCTCGAGCGGCCTGCCGATCTGCTCGACCCTGCCGCCGCGCATGACGACGATCCGGTCCGCCATGGTCATTGCCTCGATCTGGTCGTGCGTGACGTAGACGGTCGTCGTTTTCAGCCGCTGATGCAGGTCCTTGATCTCGGCCCGCATGGTGACGCGCAGCTTGGCGTCGAGATTGGAGAGCGGTTCGTCGAACAGGAAGACCTGCGGATGGCGCACGATCGCCCGGCCCATGGCGACGCGCTGGCGCTGACCGCCGGAGAGCTGCTTCGGCAGGCGGTCGAGCAGGGGGCCAAGCGCCAGAATATCGGCGGCTTCCCGCACGCGCCTGTCGATCGCCGCCTTGCCCTCGCCCTTCAGCTTGAGCGCGAAACCCATGTTCTCGGCGACGGTCATATGCGGGTAAAGGGCGTAGCTCTGGAAGACCATGGCGATGTCGCGCTCCTTCGGCGCCACGTCGTTGACGACGCGGCCGCCGATCAGGATCTCGCCGCCGCTGATGTCCTCGAGCCCGGCAAGCATGCGCAGAAGTGTCGACTTGCCGCAGCCGGAAGGGCCGACGAGGGTGACGAACTCGCCGTCCTCGATCTCCATCGAGACGCCGTGAATGACCGGTACGGCGCCGTACTCTTTGCGAACCTGTTCAATGGTGACGGATGCCATGGGTTCCTCCCTGTCTCGTCCTGTCAGAGCTTGAGCTGCCAGATGGCGGCGGCGGCGACATTGCCTTCGGGTGCCGCGAGGCGAGCCGAGCGCGCGCCCTCGAAGCCGGGCAGGCGCTTCGTCCCCGTCCAGCGGCCGTTGTCGGCGAAGATCTCGATCGAGCCGGCATCGAGAAAGATGCGTAGCGTCGTGGGGCGCGCGCCGGCGGCGATATAGCGGGGCAACGATTTGCCCTCCGGAATGTCGTAGACGATGCTCAGGCCCTCGTCGTCGAGCCTGACGCCGAGCTCGACTTCCGGATGGTCGAATTCGAGGTCGAAGGCGGCGCCGGGGGCTGCGAGATCGATGACGATCTCGACCGCACCGTTGCCGAGATCGACCGTCTCGCCGGTCAGGAGCCTCATCTCGTCGACAAGCCGCTGGCGCAGGTCCTCGACCGCCTCGACCGGCGGCGTCAGAAGCGCACCGTCCTTGAGGAGAACACGGCGGGGAAGCGTCATGACCGTCGGAAAATCGACCTTCCTGGAGATTTCCGTCCAGTTCGCCAGCCAGGCGATGCCGACCGGCCCGGCATTGTCCACGAAGGCCTGGAAAGCATAGGCGTCGGTGCCGAAATCAAGCTCCTGCTCGAATTCCTTCGTGAAGGTTCGGCCGTCGAAACGGCCGACGGTCGCGAGCGTGATGTTGCGCCGCCCGGTTGCCGGGTCGCGGCTCGTCAGGAGCCCGAAGATCAGTGCCCAGCGGGTCCGCGGATCGTCGGCAGGGCCGTCGAGCGGCACGAGGCAGGGGCATTCGGCCGCCGTCATGCCGAAGCGGTTGTCGCGATGCAGGATGCCGATGAAGCTCCAGCCCCCCGCAGCGTCGGGATCGGCGGTCTCGTAGAGGAGAATGACGCCGCCCGCCCGGTCACGGCTGCCGACGAGCATCTTCCAGCGGCCGTCCGGGCCCTTGATGACATAGGGGTCGCGAAAATCCAGCGTCAGGTCGAGCCCCGCCGGGCGCTCGGGAAGGATGATCTCGGCAGCACCCGCCGCGATCCGGTCGTGGCTGACGGCCGTCAGCTGGATCTGTTCCTCGGGCTCGCGGTCTTTCACCTGTTCGGTGAAGAACACGCGGATGCCGGGCTTTTCTCCGGGAAGCGGGGTCGCGGACCCGGAGAAGGCGCCGCCGCGGCCGTCGGCGCGCACCGAAAGCTCCGGCGAGGGAAAGAGAAAGACCGGCAGGTGCCGCCAGCGGAGGTAGTCGTCGGAAACCGCATGACCCCAATGCATGGTGTTCCAGCGCAGGCTATGCGGATAGTGCTGGTAGAAAAGGTGCACCTCCTCGCCGAACCGGCCGAACCCGTTCGGGTCGTTCATCCAGCCGAAGGGCGCGCGGAAATGGTAGCCCTCCGGAACGGCCGGCGCCGCATTGGCATCGTCGACGTGGAGCACGGTGATGCCCTTCTCCAGGACGTCCTCTTCCGAAAAGACGTAGGCGACCGACACGATCGTGTTCGTCGCGTCAAAGGTGAACGACGTCTCGCCGCCCGTCTCGACCACCAGCGATCGGAACTGAAACTCCTCGTGATTGTGCGCGGTCAGCAGGCCGATTTCCCGTCCGTCCTGGACCGCTCTCAACTCGGCGGTCCTTTCCGCACCGGCGGCCTTCAGCCAGGCGTGCAGTGTGGCGCCGGCGGGCATGACGGCACTCAGCGTCTTGCGGCTGCCGTTCAAAAGCGAAGAGGGATTGGCATGGCTCGTCATTGATCAACCTTTCACGGCACTGCCAACGAAGGAACTGACGAACCAGCGCTGGAAGGCTAGGTAGAGGGCGAGGATCGGGAGCATCATCAGGACGGACGCCGCCATGGCGCGATCCCAGTAGATGCTGTCCTGGCCGAAGAAGGTGGCGATGGCGACCGCGATTGGCCGGGCATAGGCGGTCTGCGTCACCAGGATCGGCCAGAGATACTGGTTCCAGGTCTCGATCCCCATCAGGATCGAGACGGTCGCAAGCGCCGGCAGGCTCAAGGGCAGGAAGATCGAGCGGTAGATGCGGAAGACCGACGCGCCGTCCATCTCCGCCGCTTCGAAAAGCTCCTTCGGAAGCTGGGCGAAGAACTGGTAGAACAGGAAGATGTAGAGCGGGCTCGCGATCCAGGGCACGATCTGCACGGCGAAAGTGTCGGTCATGCCGGCGCGCGACACCATGATGACCAGCGGCATGATGATGCTCTCCTGCGGGATCACGTAGAGCGCGATGACGAGCGACAGGATCAAGGCGCGGCCGCGCAGCGACCCCCAGGCGAGCACGAAGCCCGCCATCGAATTGACGATCAGGCCGGCGCCGACGGTTGCGGCCAGGATGAAGAGCGAATTGAGGAGATAGCGGCCAAAGGCGAGTTCGCCCGAGAGATTGCCGACTTCGGCGAAGTTCGCGAGTGTGGGGTTCGGGACCCAGAAGGCCCGGAAGCTGCCCATGTCGGCGAGGATCTGGAAGCGATCGTCCTTCAGGCTCGCGACGATGAGCATCAGGAGCGGCGATACGATCACAAGGGCGATGACGAGGATGGAGGCCGTCTGGATGAGGCGCAGCGAGCCGATCGCGGAGCGCTTGCGCGTCACCTCCGCCGGCAAGGTGGAAATAGCGAGATCAGACATCGAAACGCCTCAGGAGCTGGCGCTGCAACAGCGCGATGACGAGAACGATCAGGAAGAGAATGACCGAGACGGCCGAGGCAAGTCCGAGCTTCTGTTCCTCGAAGCCGGCGCGCACCATGTAGTGGACCACCGTTTCGGTGCTGCTCTTCGGCCCGCCCTGGGTCAGGATCGCGACCTGGGTATAGAGCTTGAAGGCCTGGATCGTGGTGATGACGAGCACGAAGACATGCGTGGGCCTGAGCCCCGGCATGGTGACGTGCCAGAAGCGCTGGAATGCATTGGCGCCGTCGATCTTGGCGGCGTCATAAAGCTCATCGGGGATGCCCTGCAGGCCGGCGAGATAGACGATCATCTGGAAGCCGTAGGCCTGCCAGGCGGACAACAGCACGATCGAGAACATCGCCCAGTTCGGGTCGCCGAGCCAGTCGATGGGCTGGATGAGGCCGCCGGAAAGGAAGCCGATCACCTGGTTGAGCGGCCCCGTCGGGTATTGGAACAGCGTCCCCCAGATCACGCAGACGACGACCATCGAGGTGATGGCGGGCAGGAAGAACAGACCGCGGAAGAAGTTGCGCAACGGCAGCTTCTGGTGGAGCAGCAGCGCGGTTGCAAAGGCGAGGCCGCATTGCACCGGCAGGATCCAGAAGGTGAAGCGCGAGACGTTCCAGAGCGACGTCCAGAACAGGTCGTCGCGGAAGATGCGCAGGAAGTTGATGAGGCCGATGAAGCGCACCGGCGTCGGGCGCGGCACCAGCGGCTGGTTGGTCATCGCCGTCCAGAAGGACAGGAGGAACGGCACGATGAGGAAGACGGTCAAAAGCGCCACCGCCGGCGCGAGCATTCCGATTTCCTGGAACAGGCGGCCCCTGTCCCTGCGTCCCTTGCCTTTCCGTCGGGCAGGGCGGGCCAGGGCTGCCGTCGCGGTCAGCGCCGGTTGCTGCAAGGTCATTATCTCCTCCACTTGGGCTGGCGTCCTCTGGCGATGGTCGTCCGATGACGCTATCGCTGCGGCCCCGCGGGAAAAGTCGCCGCGGAGCCGCCTTCGCTCATCACTGTTGCTCGTCGAAGGGCGGGTAGCCGTCGTTTTCCTCGATGTCCTCGTCGATCTTCTCGGCCGCGGCCGTCAGCGCCGCCTTGACGTCGCCGCCGTTGAAGATCTCGTCGACGGCTCCCATGAAGGCCGAGGTGATCGTCGGATAGGCCGGATGCGGCGGCCGCGCCACCGCCGTCGTGGAGGCCTGTTCGAAGGCCACTGCCATCGGGCCGCCGGCGGCGTAGAGCGGTGAATCGGCGGCGAAGCTCTTCAAGCCGGGATAGCCCGACGTCTCCTTCGCATGCTCGCGGAGCTGCTTGTCCTTGAGCATGAAGCTCACGAACTTGCCGGCGATGTCGGGATGCTCGGAGGCGGTGGTGATGCCCCAGATCCAGGTGCCGTTCGGGCTCGCGCCCTTCGGCCCGAACTTCGGCAGCGGCATGACGACGATGTCGTCCTTCATGGAGGCGGCGGCTTCCGCATAGAACCAGTGGCCGCCGAGCGCAAGCGCGGCTGGGTGCCCTTCGGCGAAAAACTGGTTGGTGCCGGAGGATTGCGGCACGACCCAGCCGTTCTTAACCCACTTCTGCATCATCGTCAGCGCGTCGACGCAAGCGTCGCTGTCGAGCGTGCCCGTGGATTTCCAGGTCTTGCGGTCGATTAGGTCGCAGCCCGCTGATTGCAGGATCGGGCCATAGGCATAGGTGATCCATTCGGTCTTGATGCCGTAGCCGCGGAAGGTGTCGATCGGCCATTTGACACCTTCGAGCTTCGAGAGCTTCTGGAGGTAGCCCTCGAACTCCTCCCGCGTCCAGGCGTCATCCACTCCCTTCGGGATGCGGGCGCCGATCGCTTCCAGATATTTCCTGTTGCCGTAGAGCACGACTGATGAGTCGGTGAGGCCGACGGCATAGAGCTCTTTGTCGACCGGATAGGTGCCCTGGGCGATGTTGGACGCCGTCATGTCGCCGACGATGTCCTGGTCGATCAAGGGCTTGATCGGCTGCAGGTAGCCCGACCAGACGTAGTTGGCGAGGAAGGGTGCGTCGAGCTCCATCACGTCCGGCAGCTGCTTGGACATGACGGCAGCGCTGAACTTCTCGTTATAGGCGTCGTGCGGTGCGTAGATCAGCTCAATGTCGACATCCGGATTGGCGGCCTCGAAGCGCTTGGCGACTTCGCCATAGGTGGAGACCCAGCCCGGGTCGCCCTGATGCATCACGTGGATGACTGTCTTCGCTTCGGCGATGCCGCCGAGCACGGCGGATGCCATCAGCATCGAAAGTAAACGATTACCCATTATCATCACTCCTCCACAACGGGTTTTCACGCTGTCACTGAATTTCACACGGATGAACGCTCCACCAACTGGAACGGCAGCTTGCGCACCTCTCCCGGCACGGCCTTTTCGGCGAGCAGAATATCGGCCGCCAGCCGGCCCATGGCACGGTGCGGGAGCGCCATGGTCGTCAAGGGCGGATCGAGGCGGGAGGCGATATCGACCTGGTTGTCGAAACTGGCAACGGCGACATCGTCCGGGATTTCGGCGCCGACCCGCCGCAGGGCCGCATAGACCTCCATGGCGACACGATCGTTGCCGCAGAGGATCGCATCTGGGCGAACCGGTCCGCTCATCAACGCGGTGACGTGGGAGGGAACGAGGCTGTGCGCGCGGTCGCTGTAGATCGCGTTGCGTACCGCCGGCAGCACTCGGGCGCCGGTGCCGTCGAGCCCCGCCTCGGTCATCGCCTGGCGAAACCCCGCTTCGCGCAACTCGCCGGCGAGCAGGCCCGGCAGGTTGATGAAGGCGATGTTTCGCCGCCCGGCCTCGATCAGGTAGCTGGTGATCTCGTGGGCGGCGCCGACCTCGTCCGGCACCAGCGACGTGACCCGGTCGTTGGCCTCGCGGCAGTTGATCATCACGCCGACGGCGCCGGCGAATTCTTCGGGCAGCGAGACGACCTTGTGGTACATGGCGGCATAAGCGATTGCCCGCGGGCGAAAACGGCGGACTTCCTCCAGCACGGAGCCGACGTCGCGCCGGCCGCTCATCGTCATGGCGAAGACCGCCATGTCCGAGGCCCGTGCGGCGCCGTCGAGGCCGCGGATGATCTCGGTCGCGAAAGGCGAGGTGATCAACTCGTCGGCGACGACGCCGATCAGCGGCATCCAGCCCTGGCGCATGCTGCGCGCGGCGAGGTTGGTGACATAGCCGAGTTCTTCGGCGATCTCCTTGATGCGCTGCCGCGTCTCGTCCGACATGCGCGCCGAGCCGCCATGCAGCGCGCCGGAAACCGTCTTCACGGAGACGCCCGCGCGCGCGGCTATGTCGGACAGGGAGATGGTCAAGGGAATTTCCTTGGGTTAACGATTACTCACTTTTACCTTGGGACAATTTCAGAGTCAATGGTGGCTCTCGGGACCGCTGCGCGGCCGAACAACTTTGGCTCGGGTTGGCCCCTCGGCGTCATCCCTTCGCCCCGCCTGCGGGGAAAAGGTGCCGGCAGGCGGATGAGGGGGAAGCGCGGGGAACAACGATTCAACTTCCACGGCAGCGCCCGCCATCGATCTCTTACGCTTTTCGCAGTTCTGGCATATGATTAGCGGGCAATTATTTGCGACGAAAGGTAGTGTGGGCGAGGGCGGCGATGCGCCGTCCACCCGCCAGCGGTCGCGAATGGAACCATGAGGTGTTGACGGCGAATGTCGCGGATCCTCATCCTGGTCTTTACGCTCCTGTCGGCGTTCGCGTTTCCTCTGCCGCTTGCGTCCGCGGCCGAGCGCGTGGCGTTGGTGCTGCATGTGAACGGCGCCATCAGCCCGGCGACGGCCGAATATGTGACGCGCGGGCTCAAGCGCGCCAATGAGCGCGGGGTCGCATTGATCGTCCTCGAGATGGACACGCCCGGCGGCCTCGATACCTCCATGCGCGACATCATCCGCGCCATCCTCGATTCCTCCGTTCCGGTCGCGAGCTTCGTGGCGCCGAGCGGCGCCAGAGCGGCAAGTGCCGGCACCTATATTCTCTATGCGAGCCATGTCGCGGCGATGGCGCCGGGCACCAATCTGGGGGCGGCGACACCGATCGCCATCGGCGGCGGGCTTTTCGGCGGCGACGAGGAGAGCGACAAGGACACGCCCGACGAGGCTGCAAAGCCGGAAGCCGGGCAGCGGCCCGCCAATGCCGGCGAGGCCAAGCTGATCAACGATGCGGTCGCCTATATTCGCGGACTGGCCGAGCTCAGGAACCGCAATGCCGACTGGGCGGAGCGGGCTGTGCGGGAGGCGGCGAGCCTCTCGTCATCCGCGGCCGTGCGCGAAAAGGTCATCGATTTCACCGCCGGCACCATCGAAGACCTGCTGAAGCAGGCCCATGGTCGAACCGTTCGGGTCGGCCAGGCCGACATTCGCCTCGACACGGCCGGGCTTGCCGTCGAGGACGTGCCGCCGGACTGGCGCACGCGCCTGCTCTCGGTGATCACCGATCCGAATGTTGCCCTGCTGCTGATGATCGTCGGCATCTACGGGCTCATCTTCGAGTTCCTGACGCCGGGGACGGTGCTGCCCGGAACGATCGGCGGCATCAGCCTCCTGCTCGGGCTCTACGCGCTTGCGGTGCTGCCGGTGAGCTATGCCGGGCTCGGCCTGATCCTCCTTGGCGTGGCGCTGCTCGTGGCCGAAGCGCATGCGCCGTCCTTCGGGGTGCTCGGGGTCGGCGGCGGCGTCGCCATCGTGCTCGGCGCGGCCATCCTGTTCGATACCGACGTACCCGGTCTCGAAGTGTCCTGGCCGATGCTCGGCGGCGTCGCGATCGCCAGTCTCGTCTTCAGCGTGCTGGTCGCCCGGCTCGCTCTCATCTCGCGCCGGCACAAGGTCGTGACCGGCGCGGAGCAAATGCTCGGCATAGCCGGCACGGTCGAGAGCTGGGCCGGGGCTGCCGGCTATGTCATCGCCCATGGAGAGCGCTGGAAGGCCGTGAGCACCGAGCCGCTTTCGACCGGAGAGGACGTGATGGTCGTCGGTCGCGACGGCTTGACGCTCAAAGTCGCGCGCCGGGGCAGTGAAACGGGGTCTTGAACGAGGAGAACATCATGGGCTGGTTTGGAAGCCTCGCTCCGCTTGCCGCGGCACTTCTGGTCCTGCTGGTCATCCTGCCCTATGCGATCAGGATCCTCAGGGAATATGAGCGCGGCGTCATCTTCACGCTCGGCCGCTTCACCGGCGTCAAGGGGCCCGGGCTGATCCTGCTCGTTCCCTATGTGCAGCAGATGGTGCGCGTCGACCTGCGGACCCGCGTGCTCGACGTGCCGAGCCAGGACGTCATCTCGCACGACAACGTTTCCGTCCGCGTCAGCGCGGTGATCTATTTCCGGGTCATCGACGCGGAGAAGTCGACCATCCAGGTCGAGGACTTCATGATGGCGACGAGCCAGCTCGCCCAGACGACGCTGCGCTCCGTGCTTGGCAAGCACGATCTCGACGAGATGCTCGCCGAGCGCGACAGGCTCAACGACGATATCCAGAAAATCCTCGACGTGCAGACCGACGCCTGGGGCATCAAGGTCGCGACCGTCGAGATCAAGCATGTCGACATCAACGAGTCGATGATCCGCGCGATCGCCCGCCAGGCGGAGGCCGAGCGCGAACGCCGTGCCAAGGTCATCAATGCCGAGGGCGAGCAGCAGGCGGCGGCGAAACTGCTCGAGGCGGCCGAGATTCTCGCCAAGCGGCCGCAGGCCATGCAATTGCGCTATTTGAGCACCTTGAACGTCATTGCCGGCGAAAAGAACTCGACGATCATCTTCCCCTTCCCGATGGAGATCGCCGAGATCCTCGCCAGGAAGGGCGGTTCGTCCGAATAGTGTGCGGGGGCTTGCCGGCGGCGGCCGGATCGTCGCTCACATGACCATCTGCGTCGCGACCTCGTTGGTGAGGACTTCCTGTTCCACGCGCGTGCGCTTTACCATCTCGGCGGCCAATTCGTTGCCGATTTCAGCCATGCGGTCCGCCTCGTCCGAATAATCGCGCAACGTGTTACGCCAGAAGCTGCAATAGAGGTCGAAGCCGTCGCGCGCATAGTCGGCTGCGAGCAGCTCCTCCCAGAACTTCAGGTGCTGCTTGCTGCGGCCTTCCACGAAGGTCAGCGTTTCGATCTGGCAGCGCAGCATCGATTGCAGCGTCGCCGCCTGGATACGCGCCATCGACAGGAACATCGTTCGCGCATAGACACCCATCGGCCACCGTGGCAGGCACGGCGCCAAGGGGCTCCCCGCTATCTCCTTGGACATGAAAGCAACTCCTCCTTCCGCAGCTTTACCCCGAGCAAATCGATTCCGGTGTCCCCTTGAAGCGAGGATTGGTGCCGGTGCTACAGGAATTGGGAGGCGCGCGACCGCCCTGCATCCGATCGGGCTACAGCGGTCGGCTGGCCTCAATGCATCATCAGCACGGGCACGACCGCCGCGTCGATCATCGATTTGGTGACGCCGCCGAAAATCCGCTCGCGCATGCGCGAATGGCCGTAGGCGCCCATGACCAGAAGATCGGCCGCCACGTCGAGGGCGTGCTGGTTGAGGACTTCCTCCACACGGCGGCCGGCGCTCGGCAGGCGATCGACCGTGGCATTGATGCCGTGGCGGACGAGATAGGTGGCGATGTCGGCGCCGGGCTCCTCGCCGTTCCGTCCGGGCAGGCCGTCCGGATCGACCAGTGTCACGTGCACCATGTCGGCGCCGGCCATCAGGTCGAGGGCCTCCCGGGCGGCGCGCGCCGCCTCGATGTGGGAGTTCCAGGCAAGCAGCACGGACTTCGGCGCCAGATTGGCGCGCGCGTTCTTCGGCACGAGCAGCACCGGCCGCGCCGAGTTGAAGAGGGCGCCGTTGACGGCATGCGAGCGCAAGTCGGGACTGGCCGAGAGGCCGGCGCCGACCAATGTCAGGTCCGCATAGCGGGCGCGCTCGCCTATCGCATAGTCGGCCGAGGCGAATTCCGTATAGTTGCTGTCGACCTGGAATGAGATGCCGGTGTTCGAGAGCAGGCGCCTGGCCTTTTCCACCCCTTCCCGAAGTTCGGCGATGTCCCTTTCCCGCTCCTCGAACCAGGCAAGCGACATCGTCGCGGCATAGTCGCCGAGCGGCGGCGGAGCGGCGAGCTTGACGACCAGTGCCGACAAGTGAGCGTTGCTCGCCCCGCAGATATCGGCGGCCGCCTGCAGATCGTCCTCGAAACGGTCGATGCCAATCACGCTGAGAATGGTCCTGTATGCCATGGGAAAATTCCTTTTCCGTCGCGTTGTGGCTCAATCCTAAGGGGAATCCCGCGCGATGGTGTTGATCCCGATCAAAGACCGTACCGGCCTACCGGAACGCGCGAAGAGGAGGTTGGTTCCATCCGGCGGACACTCCTTTTTCTCCTCGCGCGCTCACGGTACCAGGACGGCGGCGCCGTTGAGTTTGCCGGTGCGAAGGTCGGCAATCGCGCGGTTCGCGTCCGAAAGCCGGTAGGCCGTCGTATGGGTGCGCACACCCGCTTGCCCGGCTATGGCAAGGAATTCGCGGGCATCTTCACGCGTGAGGTTCGCTACGGAAAGAAGTTCGCGCTCCCCCCACAGGAGCGCATAGGGCATGGCGGGAATGTCGCTCATATGGATACCGCCGCAGACGACGCGCCCGCCCTTGCGCACCGCCTTGAGCGCGCGGGGCACCAGGGCGCCGACCGGCGCGAAGATGATTGCGGCGTCCAGAAGCACCGGCGGCGCCTCGTCCGAGCCGCCGGCCCAGACCGCGCCGAGATCGCGGGCGAAACGCTGTCCGCTCCTGTCTCCCGCGCGAGTGAAGGCGTAGACCTGCCGTCCCTGCCGGGCGCAGACCTGGGTGATGATGTGCGCCGCGGCTCCGAATCCGTAGAGGCCGATCTTGCGCCCGTCGCCGGCCCGCTTCAGCGAGCGCCAGCTGATGAGGCCTGCGCAAAGCAGCGGGGCGAGCGAGACGGGATCGGCGCCGGGATCGAGCTCGAAGGCGTAATCCTCATCGGCAACCACATGCGTGGCAAAGCCGCCGTCCCGGCTATAGCCGGTGAACTGCGGCTCGTCGCAGAGATTTTCCGCATTCGAGCGGCAGTAGAAGCACGTCCCGCATGTATGCCCGAGCCAGGGCACGCCGACGCGCCGACCGATCCGCGCCTCGTCCACGCCGGCGCCGACCGCCTCGACGATGCCGACGATCTCGTGGCCGGGAACGAGCGGCAGCTTCGGGCGGGGCAACTCGCCGTCGATCACGTGCAGGTCGGTGCGACAGACGGCGCAGGCCTCGACCCTCAGCCGTATCTCGCCGGCGTGCGGCTCGGGCAGCAGTCGCTCGACCGGCACCAGCGGGCTTCCGATCTCCTCGAGAACCATCGCTCGCATCATTGTCGATCCGCCTCGCAAAAGCCGCACCCGGTCGTCGACGAACATAATAGAGTGAGACGGCCGAAATATCATGCACGCTGGCGGGCGGGCATTCGGCGCTATTGGGTTTCAATGGTAGTCTCATCGCGACAGCGCGGGATCCGAGGATCGCACATGCCGAAGAAAAGCGCGGGTATCCTGCTCCATCGATATGAGGGCGACAGGCTCCAAGTCCTGCTCGTTCATCCAGGCGGCCCCTTCTGGAGCAACAAGGATACTGGCGCCTGGTCGATCCCCAAGGGCGAGTACGAGCCCGACGAGGAGCCGGAAGCGGCGGCGCGGCGAGAATTCCTGGAGGAAACCGGAATTGCGGCGCCCGGGCCTTTGGAGTCTCTCGGCGAAGAGCGCCTGAAGAGCGGCAAGCTCTTGACGGCCTATGCCTGCGAGAGCGACTTCGACATCTCCGGCCTGCGCAGCAACATGTTCGAGATGGAATGGCCGCCGCACAGCGGCAAGATGCAGTTCTTCCCGGAGGTCGACCGCGCCGGATGGTTCACGCTGGAGGAGGCGCGCGGGAAGATCAATCCATCGCAGCGGCCGTTTCTCGACCGTCTCGAGGCGCGCGGCGGCAGCCGCCGCGCGCGCTGAGTGTCTTGAGCTCGAAGAGCGCCGAGCGGCTCGGCAGCCGAGGCAGCTTCAAGCTGCCTTGAGCGCGATCTTCTTCTCGTTGCTCACCGCTTCAGCGCTCTTCGGCAGGTGCACCGTCAAGACGCCTTTTGCGAAGGTCGCGTCGATCTTGTCGGCGTCGACGCCGGGTGGCAACTGGAAGGTCCGCTGGAAGGCGCCGTAACGGCGTTCCGAGACGAAGCGGTCCTTTTCGCGTTCTTCCCGTTCCTCTTTCTTTTCACCGCTGATCGAAAGTAGGCCGTTTGCGACCTTCACTTCGACCTCGTTGGCATCCATCCCCGGCATCTCGGCGGAGATCTTGTATTCCTTGTCCGACTCGATCACGTCGACGACCGGAGACAGATGCCAGGCCTTTTCGAAGGACGGCACGCCGAACTCGCGCATGTGTGCCGGGAAGGACCGCCAGCCTAGTGGATTGAAGTCTTCGAAGATCTGGTCGATCTCGCGGCGGAGGTTCTCGAAGAGGGAAAACGGAGCCGGCTCGGCCGGAACCGATTTTTCCAGTTTGACAGGTTGCTTGTGAGCAGCTTGAGCCATGGTTGAACTCCCTTGTTAGACAGTTCGTCTTGCGGGGAGCAGGCACTCTCGAGGTAACGGTAGCCCGCTCTCGCAAGGGCAATACTTAGCGAGTTTTTAGATAGGGCATTGATGGCGATCAAAAAAGGTTGCCGGCATCGGGATCGGCACTCTACGGCCATTGTTTATCCGCTCTAATGGCTGGCGGCGCACCGGCTCCATTGTCCAGGCTCGGTCATGCCGATCGGGACGTCGTGCGGCTCGAGCCGTCGAGGCTCCGCGCCGACGCCCGGGACGATCTCGACCGCGATGCCGAAGCCCTCGAGCTTGGTGACCTCCACGTCCGTCGGGTTCCCGAAATGAAGGCGCACGACGCGCTTGCCTTGCCTCGCCAGGGCGATCAGCAGGTCGCGGTTCTGATCCCGGCTGCCGTCCGCAGGCGGGCCGACCAGCATCCGCTTCGCTTCACGTCTGGCGAGTTCCAGCACGTCGTTCGAAATCCATTCGTCGTAGAGGATGACATCGGCGGCCTGGAGGGCGCGAACGGCCTTCAGGGTCAAAAGTTCCGCATCGCCCGGCCCTGCGCCGACGATGGTGACGCGGCCGGTGGCCGGACGGTGCGCCGCGAGACGATCCATCTCCGCCACCAGCCGCGCCTCGACACCCTCCTCCGGTGTGTCCTGGAAAGCCCGGTCGGCGAAACGCTCCCAGAAGGCGCGCCGAGGCGCACCCGGGTTCAGCCGCATATTCACCTGCTCGCGGATCGCCTGGGCGACCGTCGCCCAGCGCTTCAGCGCCGGCGGCAGCAAAGTTTCGATCCGCCGGCGGATCGCCTGCGCGAGGATCGGTGCCGCCCCGTCGGTGGAGATCGCCACGACGACCGGCGAGCGGTTGACGATCGATCCGAACTGGAACGCGCAGAAGGCGGGCTTGTCGATAACATTGACGGGGACGCCCGCTCTGCGAGCCGCCTCGAAGAAAGCCCGGGCATCGGCATCGTCCTCGCAATCGGCGATGGCGATGGCGGCGCCTGCAAAAATGTTCGCGTGCCAGACCTCGTCGTGGTGGACGAAGCGGCCCTCTTCATGGGCGGCGCCACGGGCGAAAAGGTCGAGAAAGGCATCGCCAAGTTCGGCACACGGCGCGTAGAGATGGACCTCCGCGCCTGAGGCCGCCATGAGTTCGGCCTTCCAGGCGGCCGCATCGCTGCCGCCGGCGATGACGACGCGCCGGCCCTTGAGCGTCCAGAACAGCGGCAGCGTCGCCAGCGCGCTCACGCGCTGGGGCTTCGGGGCCTGATCATTCGGCAGCGGCGGCAAGGCAGGCATTGATGATCCCCCTGATCTCGGCGCGGCAGGAGCCGCAATTGGTGCCGGCGCTCAGCCGCTGGCCGACGGCCTCGACGCTGTGGCAGCCGTCGCGAATGGCGGCGGTGATCTGGTTGACGCCGACGCTGAAGCAGGAACAGACGGTCGCGCCCGGGTCGGGCGTGTTGGCGCCCGGACGACCGGCGGTCACGGCAAAGCGCCGGCCGAGGTTCTGATGCGTGGCGCCGAGCTGCGAGACCGCCCAATTGCGCGCGACGGCGACCGGCCGGGGTGAAAGGAAGAGCGCGGCGAGCAGCCGGTCGCCCTCGAAGAAGGCGAGGCGAAGCTCTCCGGAGGTCCGATCCTTATAGCCGATCGGCTCGACATCGGCCGGGAGGGAAAAGGCCCGCCGGCACCAGTCGATCCAGTCGCCATCGGTGTCAGTGAAGGCAAGTTCCATCCGCCACCCGCCCTCGGCCCTGGCGATCGCCCAATAGGCGGCGTCGAGCGCCCGGGGCTTCTGCGCGGCGACCGCGAATCCGTACGCGCTCGCAGCGAAGCGGGCGGCCCGGACCGCCACGTTCTTCGAGGCCGGCTGGCCGGAGACCGGATCGGTGACGGGTGCGACGAGCGCGTCGATGCGCGCCTTCGAGGCGAACTGGTCGTTCCAGTGCATCGGCACGAAGAGATTGCCCGGCGCCTGCCGTTCGGTGACGAGCGCCCGCACGATCGCCGCGCCGAAGGGGCTCTCGATCGTGACGAGATCGGCGTCCGCGACCCCGATCGTCTGCGCGTCGCACGGATGAATCTCGACGAAGGGTTCGGCGAGATGGCCGGAGAGCCGGGCGCTCTTGCCGGTACGGGTCATGGTGTGCCAGTGGTCGCGCACCCGGCCGGTATTGAGGGTGAGCGGGAAGGCGTCGTTGATGGGCCTTACCTTCGGCGCGTCGACGGCGACGAAACGGCCGCGGCCGTCCGGATGGAAGAACCCGCCATCTGCGAAGAACCGCCGTACCTGTGGCGCACTCCCTTTCGGCTGCGGCCATTGAAACGGCAGGAGAGCGTCATAGCCCGGCTGGTCGATCGTCGCATGGGCGCCGATGTCGAAGTCGCGGCGCCCTTCGTTCTCGAAGTCCGACAGCGCGGCGTGCTCGGCGAAGATCGCGGCCGGGGATGCGTGGTCGAAGGCTTCGGCATAGCCCATGCGCCGCGCGACCTGAGCGAGCTGCCACCAGTCGGCGCGCGCCTCTCCGGGCGCATCGAGGAAGGGGCGCTGGCGCGAGATGCGCCGCTCGGAATTCGTCACCGTACCGTTCTTTTCGCCCCAGCCGAGCGAGGGCAGGAGCACGTGAGCATGGCGCGCGGTATCGGTTTCACGCAGCACGTCGGAAACGACGACGAAGGGGCAGAACTTGACCGCCGCTTCGACGGCATCGGCATCGGGCAGCGACACGACCGGGTTGGTTGCCATGATCCAGAGCGCCTTGATCCGCCCGTCGGCCACGGCGCGGAACATGTCGACGGCCTTGAGGCCCGGCTTGCTCGCGACCATCGGGGCGCCCCAGAAGCGGCGAACCTGGTCGCGGTGCGTCGCCTTCTCGATGTCCATGTGGGCAGCAAGCATATTGGCAAGGCCGCCGACCTCGCGCCCGCCCATGGCGTTGGGCTGGCCGGTCAGCGAGAAGGGGCCCATGCCCGGCCGGCCGATGCGCGCCGTCGCGAGATGACAGTTGAGGATGGCGTTGACCTTGTCGGTGCCGGCGGCCGACTGGTTCACGCCCTGGCTGTAGCAGGTCACCACCTTTTCGGTCGTTTCGAACAGGCGGTAGAAATCGCGCAATTCGCTCTGCGTGAGGCCGGATGCCGCGGACAGGCCCGCGAGATCGAGCGCGGAGGCGGCTGCGAAGGCCTCGGCAAAACCGCTGGTGTGGGCCGAGATATAGTTCTGGTCGACCGCGCCGCTCGTCACGAGATGGGCGAAGAGGCCGTTGAAGAGCGCCGTGTCGCCGTCGGGTTTGATCGCCAGATGCATGTCGGCGATATCGGCGGTCATCGTACGGCGGGGGTCGATCACGACGACCTTCATTTCCGGCCGGCTGGCCTTGGCCGCCGAGAGGCGCTGATAGAGGACCGGATGGCACCAGGCGAGATTGGAGCCGGTCAGGACGACGAGATCGGCAAGCTCCAGGTCGTCATAGGTTCCCGGCACAGTGTCGGAACCGAAGGCGCGGCGGTGGCCGGCGACCGAGGAGGACATGCAGAGGCGGGAATTGGTGTCGATATTGGCCGAGCCGATGAAGCCCTTCATCAGCTTGTTGGCGATGTAATAGTCTTCCGTCAGCAATTGCCCGGAGACGTAGAAGGCGACCGCATCCGGTCCGTGTTCGGCGATCGCCTGCGAGAAGCGCTCGGCGACGAGGTCGAGCGCTTCGTCCCAGCCTGCCCGGCGGCCGCCGATTTCCGGATGGAGGAGCCGGCCGTCGAGGTCGAGGGTTTCGGCGAGAGCCGAGCCCTTGGAGCAGAGCCGGCCGAAATTGGCCGGATGCTCGGGATCGCCCTTGATGCTGACGGCACCGTCATCGCCGACACGGGCGATGACGCCGCAGCCGACGCCGCAATAGGGGCAGGTGGTCTTGATCTCGCACGCCATCGTTATTCCGCCGCTGCCAGTGCCAGGCTTTCAAGCGCGATGAACAGCGCCCCATTGTCGTTCTTCACCGGGATCGTGCGCACGGCGCCCTCGTCGGCGCCGAGCGCCTTGCCGGTTTCGAGCGAGATGACCCAGTTGTGCAGCGGGCAGGTGACGGCATTGCCGTGTACGATGCCCTGGGAAAGCGGGCCGCCCTTGTGCGGGCAGTGGTCTTCGATCGCGAAGACCTCGTTTTCGGCGGTGCGGAAGACGGCAACCTTGCCGACCGGCGTCTTGACGCAGCGGGCGCCGCGCAGCGGGATTTCGCTGATGTCGCCAATAGCAATCCAGTTCATCGTCATCATCTCACTCCGCTGCCTGATTGAAGCCGACCGTCGCCATCGGCTTGAATTCATGCTTGTCCTTGCCGGAGACGCGCTCCGACCAGGGGTCGACCTGGGCGAATTTCTGGCTGAAGACGAAGCGGTCGTAATAGGCCTTGCGCTTTTCCGCATCGTCCATGATCTGCCGGCGGATCTCGTCGAGGCCGACGCGTTTCGCCCATTTGTAAATGCGTTCGAGATAGCGGGCCTGCTCGCGGTACATCTGCGTCAGCGCGACGATATGCTCGAGCGCCTCGTCCTCGGTCCTGACCAGCCCCAGGACCTCGGTGCCCTTGATGTCGAGGCCGGCGGCGCCGGCGAAGTGGATCTCGTAGCCGGAGTCGACGCAGACGACGCCGACGTCCTTGCAGGTCGCCTCGGCGCAGTTGCGCGGGCAGCCGGAAACGGCCATCTTCACCTTGGCCGGTGTCCACGAGCCCCACATGAACTTCTCGATGCGGATGCCGAGCCCGGTCGAATCCTGCGTGCCGAAGCGGCACCACTCGGAGCCGACGCAGGTCTTCACGGTCCTGAGCCCCTTGGCATAGGCCTGGCCGGAGACGAAGCCCGCCTTGCCGAGATCGGCCCAGACGGCCGGCAGGTCCTCCTTCTCGATGCCGAGCAGGTCGATGCGCTGGCCGCCGGTCACCTTCACCATCGGCACGTTGAACTTGTCGACGACGTCGGCGATGGCGCGCAGTTCCTGCGAATTCGTGACCCCGCCCCACATGCGCGGAACGACGGAGTAGGTGCCGTCCTTCTGGATGTTGGCGTGGACGCGCTCGTTGATGAAGCGCGACTGGTAATCGTCGGCATATTCGTCCGGCCAGTCGCAGACGAGGTAGTAGTTGAGGGCAGGGCGACATTTGGCGCAGCCGCAGGAGGTCTTCCACTCGAGTTCCTGCATGACGGCAGGAATGGTCTTCAGCCCCTTCGCCTTGATCAGGCGGCGCACTTCGTCATGGCCGAGGTCGGTGCAGCCGCAGACCGGCTGCACCGCGGTCGGATTGTAGCTGTCGCCGAGGGTGAGCGACATCAGCTGTTCGACGAGACCGGTGCACGAGCCGCAGGAGGCGGATGCCTTGGTGTGGGCACGCACCTCGTCGAGCGAGGTCAGGCCCTTGGACGTGATCGTCGAGACGATCTTGCCCTTGCAGACGCCGTTGCAGCCGCAGATTTCCGCATCATCCTGCAAGGCTGCAACGGCCGCCGTAGGGTCCAGGGGCGCACCCCCCTGGTAGGCCTGGCCGAAAATTAGCGTATCGCGCATTTCCGAGATGTCGGTGCCGCGCTTCAACAGGTCGTTGAACCAGGCGCCGTCGGCGGTGTCGCCGTAGAGCACGGAGCCGATGATGCGGTTTTCCTTGAGCACCAGTCGCTTGTAGATGCCTGCGGTGGCATCGCGCAGCACGATCTCCTCGCGCCCGTCGCCATCGGCGAAGTCGCCGACGGAATAGAGGTTGATGCCGGTCACTTTCAGCTTGGTCGGAGTATCCGAGTGGACGAAGGCGGCCTTGCGGTCGCCGGCAAGGTGGGATGCGGCAACGCGCGCCATCTCGTAGAGCGGCGCCACGAGGCCGTAGACCATGCCGTCGACCTCGGCGCATTCGCCAAGCGCCATGATGTCCCCGTCGGAGGTCTTCATGCCGGCGTCGACGACGATGCCGCGGTTGACGGCAAGCCCGGCATCCTTGGCAAGGCCGGCATTCGGCCGGATGCCGACCGCCATCACGACGAGCGTCGCCGGTATGATCCGGCCGTCCTCGAGTTCGATGCCCTCGACCCTGGTCTCGCCAAGTATCCGCTTCGTGTTCGCTTTCGTAAGGACCTTGATGCCGCGCTCCTCGACCGCCTTCTGGAGCAGATAGCCGGCGGCGGGGTCGAGCTGGCGCTCCATCAGCGTCGGCATCACGTGCAGCACCGTCACGTCCATGCCGCGCGCCTTGAGGCCGGCGGCGGCTTCCAGGCCGAGCAGGCCGCCGCCGATGACCACGGCCTTTTCGCGCGACTGCGCCGCAAGCAGCATGGCCTGCACGTCGTCAAGGTCGCGATAGGTGATGACGCCCTGCAGTTCCTTGCCGGGCACCGGAATGATGAAGGGCACCGAACCGGTGGCGATCACCAGCTTGTCGTAGCTTTCGGTGACGCCGTGGTCGGAGGTGACCGTCTTGGCGTTCCGGTCGATCCCGATGATCTTGTGGCCCTTGTAAAGCGTGATGCCGTGCTTGATGTACCAGCCGTCACCATGGATGATGATCTCTTCGTAGTCCTTTTCGCCGGAAAGCACCGGCGACAGCATTATGCGGTCGTAGTTGACGCGCGGCTCGGCGTTGAAGATCGTCACCTGATAGCGCCCGGGCGCTTTCTCGAAGAGCTCTTCCAGCATGCGACCCGGCGCCATGCCGTTGCCGATGATGACGAGTTTTTCGGGGGTTTGTTCGGCCATTGGGTAATCACTCCGCAGCTTCGCGAGACGGGGCGCTCGTCGAGCGACGGGAGCAGCGTTCGCGGCATTTCAGGTAGGTTCGGTCGGCGGCGAGCCTCACCCGCCGGTGCGGGCGGGCGAGAGGCATGTCGAGGATCGCGTCGATCCGTGGAAACGGCGCGTTGGTCATCATCGCGATGCCTCGGAGGGACATTGCGTCCTAAACTGGCTGCGGCGGGCGAGGCCGCCGGTCGACGTGTGGGTCATGCCTAGGTTCCCTCGGTTGTGACCGGTCCAAACGGGCAAAAATAAACGCCGCTCGGAAATCGCGCTCCGGGATTGGTGTCCCGCCTGAGGCAAAGTCCTTGCGACGTCGGTGTCTTCGGCAAGCGCGCTGTGGCGCCTGATTCCGCTTCAATCGCCGTTGATCGAAGCAATTCTATAAAAGCAAGCCGCGTGCCAGTCTCGGCTATTCTCACCTATGTCATTGAAGTCTCGAAGGAAAATGCACGGTGCAGCAGGCGCCCAAAAAATTGGCTGCCGCTGGCCGGTGATGAATTGTTGTGCGGCGCAATGGTCGGCGGCCATGTCGTGCTGCTCAAAGAAGCAGCATCTTCGGTTCAGATGTCTTCGGACGGCAGCTGCGAATGGCCCGTCGCCCTGATCGCGAAGGAGGCGACATAGTCCTTCATTCCCTTTGGATCGAAGACGGCGCCATCCATGAAGCGGTCGCCCGGGGCAATTCCTTCGATCGCGGCATCGGAGCCGATCGGCGGCGCCTCCTTCCCGAGGGCTTCGCGATAAAGATCCGGCCGATAGGCGGACAGGGTCGCCTCGATTCCGGCCGTCGAGAGCGGCGCCTGTCCCCAGCGCGCCATCTGGCTGTAGATCCAGAGCGCCTGGTTCGGACGCGGGACATTGGCGAAACCGGAGTGAAAGCTGAAATAGTCCTTGACGACGCGCCGATTGCCTTCGCGGTCGATGGTGAACTCGCCGGCGAGCACGCGGCGGATGATGTCGACCGGCGCCCCCACATAGCGCCGATCGGCGAGCATGTCGGCAAGCGCGGTGCGGTTCTCGGGCGCGTCGGCCCAGCGGGCGGCGCGGTCGAGCGCGACGATAAGGCGCGACACGGTTTCGGGGTTCGTCTCGGCCCATTCGGGCCGCATGCCGACCACCTTTTCCGGCGACGACGGCCAGATATCCTGCTTGGTTGCGACGATGCGGCCAACGCCGCGTTCGGAGGCGACCATGTTCCAGGGGGCGCCGACGCAGAAGCCGTCGATGGCACCGGCAGCAAGCGCATCGGAGGTCATCGGCGGCGGCACGACCACCAGCTTGACGTCACGGTCCGGGTCGATGCCGCCGGCGGCGAGCCAGTAGCGCAATTCGTAGTTATGCGAGGAGAAGGGATAGGTGACGCCCAGGGTCAGCGGCGGTTTGCCGCTCGCCCTGAAGTTCCGGACGACGGTGGCCAGCGCCCTGGCATGCGCCAGCGCGTCCTCGTCGCCGGCAAGTTCGCCTTCGCGCTGCATGAGGCCGTATATGCGGTTCGACAGCGTAATCGCGTTGCCGCCGCGGCCGAGCGAAAAGGGTGCGATCGTCGGCGAGGGATTGGAGCCCAGGCCGAGGATCGCGGCGACCGGCATGGGCGAGAGCATGTGGGCGATGTCGAACTGGCGGAAGGCGAGCCTGTCGCGCACATTCGCCCAGGAGACATCCTTGACGAGATCGAGCGTGATCCCCTCGCGCTGCGCAAAGCCGAATTCGGCGGCGACGATCAGCACGGCCGCATCGACGAGCGGGATGAAGCCCGCGCGCAGCGTGCGCGCTCCCTCGCGGCCGATGCTCACCGGGGCCGGCAAGGCGTCGCCCGGGGCGAGTTTCGCGCCTGCGAAATTATCGGCGTCCGTCACTATCTTCATTTCCGGTGTCTCCCGACATGTCGCCGGCGCGGCGCCCGTCCGCTCATCGGATCAGCAAGCCGGCGGCGGTCACGATGCTCTGCGCGATTTCCGAAATCTTCTTCTTCTCGTTCATCGCCGTCTGGCGCAGCAGCGCGAAGGCCTCCTCTTCGGAAAGGCCGCGCATCTTCATGAGTATGCCCTTGGCGCGCTCGACGAGCTTGCGCTCTTCAAGTGCGGACTTGGCGTCCGCCAGTTCCCGCTGCAGGCGGCTGAAAGCGTTGAAACGGCTGACCGCCATGTCCAGGATCGGCTTGACGCGCTCTTTCTTCAGGCCGTCGACCACATAGGCGGATACGCCGGCCTCGACGGCCGCCTCGATGGAGGCGGTGTCGGACCGGTCGACGAACATGGCGATCGGCCGGCCGACCGTGCGGGTGAGCTGGAACAGATGCTCCATCATGTCCCGGTTGGGGTTTTCGATATCGATGACGATCACGTCGGGCTTGAGTGTCTCGATGATGCGCGCGACACCTTGGACCTCATGGATGACCGTAACCTTGCGATGGCCGGCCTCGCGCAAGCCTTCCTCGATGATCGAGGCGCGGATGGCGTTCTCGTCAATCACAAGAATGGTCAGGTCGCGGTGGGTCATTGCCGCATCATCCTGCAGCGCAGCAATTTTCGCAATACGCATATGCCTAATTATTTTGCGAGACGATAATATGCTCATCTAATAGGCATTGCGCTGTGAATTTGTGCAGCGTGCTGCCAGCCACAGCACACGCCCGTAAAGGGCGCAGGGGCTATTATAGCACTTTCGCGGTGCGGATAATTTGCCTGACCCGGTTCCGATCGGAGGGGTGACAGGCTCGATTCGAGGCGGGCAGCCGCAAAGGGCGCCTGCGCTCCGGCCGCGGAGACCGCGGCCGCTTCCTCAAGCGCGGTAGGCTGCGGCGTGGCGCGGATAGGGCATGCGGCTCGCCATGCGACGCGCGCGGCGGGCCCGCGGCGGGACGTCAGTTATGGAGCGATTCGGCGCGGCGCCTTTCCGATGACATCGGCGTATGCTCCGCTTCCGGCGTGTTCGCCATGGCCGCGACGAGGGAGATGAGCTTCTTGCGCAGGACCGGGTCGGCAATCTTCAGGAAGGCCCTGTTGAGCGCAATGCCCTCCTTCGAGGCGACGAAGGACGAGATTTCCTGCGACTCGTGGATATCGGCCGCCGTCTCGCGCGGCTGGCCTTCCTCCTGCTGGAAGAAGAAGCTCGGATGCACGCCGAGTATGTCGGCAATCGCCTGCAGCCGGCTCGCGCCGATGCGATTGGTGCCTTTCTCGTATTTCTGGACCTGCTGGAAAGTGATGCCCAGACCGTCGGCGAGTTTCTCCTGGCTGAGGCCCACCATCAGCCTGCGCATGCGGACACGCGACCCGACGAAGGCATCGATCGGGTTTGGATCCTTCTTGTTCATCTGCACTCTCCTCGCGCTCGATTCAACCTCACGCATATAAGTCTGCTCGAATAGGCATCGGGATGCAATCAGGACGCGCCATTTTCTGCCGCCGGGGGTGCAGATTTAATGATCGTGCGCGCGGTCAGAGTTCGCCCAGGCGGGTGGCCGCGGAGACCACCGCGGTGATGCCGAAGGCGATCAGGACGAGGCCTGAAATGCGCGATGTCCAGGCGGCGAAGCGGTCCGGAAGCCGTGTCTTCGCGAGCGCGACCCCGCCGCTCAAGAGGAACCACCAGGCGAGCGAGCCGAGAAACACGCCCGCGACGACGACCGCGGCCTTCGCTCCATCGCCGACGGCGGCGAGGCCAAAGCCCGCGAAGATGGCGGCGAAGGTGAGGATCGTGGCGGGGTTCGCCATCGTCAGGAGAAAGGTCGCCATCGTCGTGCGGATGAGATCGCCCGCGCCGATCTCGGCTGCCGCCGCGACCGGTCTCGGGCGCAAGGCGCGCCAGCCGAGCCAGAGCATGAAGAGGCCGCCGAACAGCCCGAGGGGAAGCGAGAGCCTCGAAAGGAGCGCGGCGAAGGCGGCGAAGCCGGCGGCCGCCAGCATCGCGTAGGTGGCATCGGCAAGCGCTGTCCCGAGGCCGCCCGCGACCCCGGCCCAGAAGCCGCGCTCCAGCGTGCGGCTGATGCAAAGCGTGCCGATCGGGCCGAGCGGTGCGGCGACGGCGAGGCCGAGGAGCAGGCCTTTGACAAAAATCCACGTGGTCATCGCGTCTCGCGCTCCATCTCTTTTGCACCGGGCAAGGTGACGGAATTCTCGGCGACCGTAGAAAGCGCGATGACCGTCTCGCTTCGCGCCAGATAGCGCCGCGCCTTCAACTCTGCCAGGAACTGCTCGATGTCGCCGAGTGTCGACATGCGGACCTTGACGCAATAAGACCATCCCCCGGTCACGTGGTGGCATTCCGCGACATCCGGATGGCGAGCCATGAACGTGCGGAACTCGGCCTCGTCGGCCTCGGTGGTAAGGGCGATCCAGACGAAGGCAAGCACGTCGAGGCCGAGCGCCCGGTGATCCACGTCGAGGGTGAAGCGGCGGATGACGCCGCTTGCCACCAGCCGACGGATGCGTTCGTTGACCGCCGAGGGCGAGAGCTCCACCATGGCGCCGATGTCGGTCAAGGAGGTGCGCGCGTCCCTTATGAGGATTTCGATGATTTTTCTGTCAGTGTCGTTCATAACAGAAAAATACGCTGAAACAGTGTATCTGTACAGAGGAAATTTTCGTATTGTACCCATATCGGTTGTCGAGGGGCGGGAGCCTGGCGGGCGCAAGACGGCGGCGTTAGAGGGGAATGCGCTGGTCGATGCCCTGCGCGCGGCCCGCCCGGCCGCAACAGCTTTCGGTCGGAACGGGTTGATCCGGGCGCCGCCATGCGATGCCCGGACTTGAGAAATACCCCTGATGCACTATGCAGTCGGAGAGCAGGGCGGAACTGCTGATTCGGTCGTCGACCGATGAGGCAGTTGGGGAGTGGCGTTGCCGCGCTTTGAATTGCTGCTTGCCATGTTCTCATCCCGCCGGGGGCGAAGTTTGGAGGTCGCCGGATTGCTGTGCACGCGCAGGGCCGCTGGCTTGATTGTTCTGTTGTCGGTATCGGCCGCCGGTTGCGCGGCTCGCGAAGGCGTCCGCATACCGAGCGCCGCGACGACGGTTCCGGCGGAGAACGCGCTGATCCTGCCGCCTCCCGGCGGGCCCGCAGTCTTGAACGTCATCGAGCGCCGCTCCGCCAATGCGGTCGAGCAGGACGTCTATCTCTACACCTCGGCGTCGACGCCCGGGCAGAATTTCCTCCGCGTGCAGATGTTCGGGCCGGTGAGCGCGGGGATCGATCAAAAGAAGAGCGCCTACCTTCCGGTTCGCGCATCGGACATGATGCGGGAGGCGCAGCGCGCCCTTCCGGGCGTCGCGCTGACGCAATCGCCCTACTTCCTGCAGAACAATTACGGCCCGTTCGGCTACGCCTTCGGTCATGGCCGCGGCGGCGATGCATGCCTCTATGGCTGGCAGCAGATACGTCCGCCCGCGAGCCAGCGGGGACCGCTGCGCGATTACGGCACGATCCAGGTGCGGCTGCGCCATTGTGCGGCGGGCGCCACGGAAAGCGAGCTTCTGGCGCCGGTCTACGGCTACACGATCAGCGGCACCTTCGCCGATCCCGACTGGAACCCCTACGGCGAGCCACCGCCCGTGGATGCCGGTATCGGCCGCCCGGGCAATCCGATTTACCGCGAACCTCTTCTCGCCGAACCCAACTTGCGGCCCGCCGCCGGGCGGCCGGCGCCGCGGGTGAGCGCGCAAGCCGTGCGCCCGACCGCCGTTCAGGCCAAGCAGCCGGCGCAGCCGAGGGAAGCGCCGCCCGTATCGGCGGGGCAGGGCGGGCTCCCCACGCCCGCGACTGCGGCCGGTGGAGCCGGCGCCGTGATCGTTCCGATGCCGACCTGTGTGCCGCAGGGAGGCGATGCCTGCCCTTAATCCGCCGCTAACCAGCCTCTGGTAAGGCGGCCGCGTCCGCAAGGGACGCAGAACTCTTGAATCGACGCCGGCGGTATGAGGCCGCCGCTGGAAAGCGAATGTATGAGTAAGATCGTTACTCTTGCCGCCTGGGCTCTGATTGCCCTTTGCCTGGTCGCGCTGATCACGCTGCCCGTCAATCTGCAGACGCAATTGATCGCGAGCGTCCTCGTGGTGACGTTCATGGCCCTGATCAAGCTCATGAAGGCGGGCGGCAAATGGCGGCTGATCGCTCTGGCCTTCGGCAGCGCGATGGTGCTGCGCTATATCTACTGGCGCACGACCGAGACGCTGCCGCCGTTCAACCAGCCGGAAAACTTCATTCCGGGCTTCCTGCTCTACCTCGCCGAATTGTACAACGTGATGATGCTGGCGCTGAGCCTGTTCGTCGTCGCCATGCCGCTGCCGTCGCGGCCCTCGCGCGCAGCCACGCCGGGCAAATATCCCAAGGTCGATGTCTTCGTGCCGTCCTACAACGAGGATATCGGCCTGCTGGCCAATACCCTGGCGGCGGCGAAGGGCATGGATTACCCGGCCGAAAAGCTGACCGTGTGGCTGCTCGACGACGGCGGCACGCTGCAGAAGCGCAATTCCACCAATCTCATCGAGGCCCAGCGCGCCGCGCAGAGGCATCGCGACCTGCAGAAGCTCTGCTCCGACCTCAACGTTCGCTATCTGACGCGCGAGCGCAACGAGCATGCCAAGGCCGGCAATCTCAACAACGGCATGCAGCATTCCAACGGTGACCTGATCGCGGTTTTCGATGCCGACCATGCGCCGGCCCGCGACTTCCTCTTGGAAACCGTCGGCTATTTCGAGGACGATCCGCGCCTTTTCCTGGTGCAGACCCCGCATTTCTTCCTCAACCCGGATCCGCTCGAGCGCAATCTCAGGACCTTCGAGAAGATGCCGAGCGAGAACGAGATGTTCTACGGCATCATCCAGCGCGGTCTCGACAAGTGGAACGCCGCCTTCTTCTGCGGTTCGGCCGCCGTCTTGCGGCGCAAGGCGCTCGAGGACACGGGCGGCTTCAGCGGGCTCAGCATCACCGAGGATTGCGAGACGGCGCTGGCGCTGCACAGCCGCGGCTGGAAGAGCGTCTATGTGGATCGCCCGCTGATCGCCGGGCTGCAGCCGGCGACGTTTGCGAGCTTCATCGGCCAGCGCAGCCGCTGGGCGCAGGGAATGATGCAGATCCTGATGTTCCGCATGCCCCTGTTCAAGGGCGGCCTGTCGATCCCGCAGCGCCTTTGCTACATGTCGTCGACGCTGTTCTGGCTGTTCCCGTTCTCGCGCACGATCTTCCTGTTCGCGCCGCTCTTCTACCTGTTCTTCGACCTGCAGATCTTCACCGCATCCGGCGGCGAATTCCTGGCCTATACGCTCGTCTACATGCTCGTGAACCTGACGATGCAGAATTATCTCTACGGATCGTTCCGGTGGCCGTGGATTTCCGAGCTTTATGAATATGCCCAGACCGTTCACCTGTTGCCGGCGGTCGTGTCGGTGCTGGCGAACCCGCGCAAGCCCACGTTCAAGGTGACGGCAAAGGACGAGTCGGTGCGCGAAAGCCGCCTGTCGGAGATCAGCCGGCCGTTCTTCGTCATCTTCGCCGTGCTCTTCGCCGCCGTGCTGATCACCGTCTACCGGGTCTACAGCGAGCCCGACAAGGCGGATGTGACGCTCGTGGTCGGCGGCTGGAACCTTCTCAACCTCATTCTCGCCGGCTGCGCGCTCGGCGTCGTCTCCGAGCGCGGCGAGCGGGCAGCCTCGCGACGCGTCAAGGTGAGCCGGCGCTGCGAGTTCGCGGTCGGCGAGGAATGGTATCCCGCGACGGTCGAGGACGTCTCGGCGCACGGCGCCCGCGTCCAGGTCTACGGCCTGCCCGGCGATGGCCTTGCCATCGATACGAGAGCGCGGATCCGCTTCGAGCCCTATAGCGGCGACGGCACGCCCGAGACGCTGCCGCTTACGATCAGGAATGTCGAAGTCTCCGGCGACCTGACGATCATCGGCTGCCGCTACACGCCGGAAGCTGCCCGCCACCACAGCCTGGTTGCCGACCTCATCTTCGCGAACTCTGAGCAGTGGAGCGAGTTTCAGCACATGCGCCGGTACAATCCCGGCCTGCTGCGCGGCACGCTCTGGTTCCTCTGGCTGGCGTTCTACCAGACGAGCCGTGGCCTCACCTATTTTTTCCGCAGCATGGCGGCGGATCGCGAGGCGAGGGCGACGCGATGACGAGGGCGCTGGCATTCCTGATCGCGCTTCTCGTCTGCGGGTCGCTTGCCGCGCAGCCGGCGCCTTTCGACATGTCCGGCGAGCGACCGGCCGAAGAGCCGGCTCCGCCGCAACGCCCGGAAGCGGCCGAGCCGGACGCCGGGAACGCCGGTCGCCCGGCCGCCACGGCGCCAGAGCCCGACCGCTCGGACGAGGCATTCCGGCGCTACATCATCCCATTTCGGTCGCTCTCGCTCACCGGCGAGACCGACAGGCGGACATGGTCCGTCTATCTCACGCCGGGGCAGGCGGCGGGCGCAAGGGCACTTACCTTTTCCTATCAGAACGCGATCGTCGTCGCGCCGGAAACGTCGCTCCTTTCGGTCTTCGTCAATGGCACACTCATCGGCGAAGGTCCCGTGCAGGCGGCCGACGCGCCGCAGATGCGCAGCTACGCGCTTCCTGCGGGGCTTCTGCGCACCGGCTCCAACGAGATCCGGTTCCAGGTCCGCCAGCGCCACCGCACCGACTGCACGATCGAGTCGACCTATGAGCTGTGGACCGAAATCGCCTCGGATTCGGCCTTCATCAGTTTCGGGAACGGCGCAGCCCGGGCGCTCACCGCGCTCGAGGACATCCAGGCGGTAGGCCAGGACGGGGCCGGGCGCACGCGCTTCAATATCGTGGCGCCTGCGCTCGAGCAGCCGAGCCGCACCGCGGCGCTGATGCGGCTGGCAGAGGGATTGGCCCTCTTCGGCCATATGCCCACGCAAACGGTGCTTTTCCGGCAGGACCTGCCGGCGGCCGGCGAACCGGGCGAACTCATGGTTCTTGCCGGCACCGCCTCCGAACTCGCGCCCGTCCTGCGTTCACTGCCCCCGGAGGCGTCGACGACGCCGGTTGCCGCCTTCGTCCGCGAGGGCGCGGATCGCGCACCGCTTCTCGTGGTGAGCGGGCCGGACTGGCCGGGCGTCGAGCAGGCCATCGAGATGATCGCCAAGGCGACCGATCGTCCGGTCGGTGTCGCGCGCGACGTCATCAATACGGAGCGTTGGCGCCTGCCGGAGACGCCGCAGGTGTTGTCCGGCAAGCGCTTGTCCTTCTCCGAACTCGGCGTCGAAACCAGCGAGTTCTCCGGCCGCCGCTTCCGCACGGCATTCGCCGTGGCCATTCCTTCCGACTTCTATGCCGACGCCTATGGCGAGGCCAGGGTCCTCCTCGACGCCGCCTATACCGACGTGGTCCGTCCGGGTAGCCGGATCGACATCTATGTCAACGGCAGCATCGCCACCACCGTGCCTTTCGATTCCGCCCGCGGCGGCATCATGCGTCACCTTCCGATCAACGTGACGCTCCGTCATTTCCGGCCCGGACCCAATCTCATTGAGCTCGAAGCGGTGCTTCTCACCGAGTCCGACCGTGCCTGCGCGCCGGGGAGCGCCGCCTCGCCGGAGCCGCGCTTCGCACTCTTCGACAGCTCGGAATTCGAGATGCCGGACTTCGCCCGGATCGCCCGCCGCCCGGACCTCGCGGCGACCGCGGGATCCGCCTATCCATATGGCGGCGGCAGGCCGATCGCGCTCTACCTCGACCGGACGGACGCGGACACGCTTTCGGCGGCCGCAACCTTCGTCGCACGCCTCGCCGTTTCGGGCGGTCGCCCTATCCCGATCGAGACGCTTACATCGCCGCTCGCGGCGGCCAACAGGAACACATTGTTCGTCGGCGCGATCCCGCAGCTTCCGAAGGCGCTCCTGACCCAGGCCGGCATCGACACGGACAGCCAGCTTTCCTGGGGGAACGCGGCGGCCGGCGTCCCGGGCCGCAGGACCCAGATGGCCTTCAACGAATGGCAGACGCGGCTCAAGGGAGGGGGAGGCGTCCTCCTTTCAGTCGAGCAATGGATCAAGGACAGGTTCGATATTTCACTGAGTTCATTGCAGCTCATACCGAGCGAGGAAGCTCCATTCGCACCGCCCGATACGGCGACCCTGCTCGTGGCGCAAGCGGCCGATCCGACGGCGAATGCTGCGTGGACGGTCGTGACGGCGCCGTCGCCGGAGCTGTTGCGGGAGGGCGTCTCTGCCATCGCCGACGTGTCGAAATGGGGGCAGCTCGCCGGGCATATCTCGATCTATGAGCCGGCAAACGACAAGGTGACGGCAATCGCGGCGAAGCGTCTCGACTTCGTGCCGACGACGCCGCCCTCTTTCTGGAACTATCGCCTGATCGCCGCCAACTGGCTGTCGACCAACATTCTTTATTACGCCGTGCTGCTCGTGAGCCTCGCCACCCTGCTCGGGCTGGCGACGGCGATCCTGCTCGGCAAGCTGGGGCGCCGTTCATGAGATACCTCCTTTGCCTGATCGCCCTGTTGATGATCCCGAGCGGTCCGCTCCGGGCCGAGGAAGGACGGGCAGCCGTGAAAGACAGCGCCTGGGCGGCGTACAAGGCGAGTTTCCTCGATCCGACCGGCCGGGTGGTCGACGACGGCAATGGCGGCATCAGCCACAGCGAAGGACAGGGCTATGGCCTGCTGCTGGCATTCCTTGCCGATAAGCCCGCCGATTTCGAGCAGATATGGTCGTTCACCCGCCGCGAGCTCCTCCTGCGCGACGACGGGCTTGCCGCCTGGAAGTGGAGCCCCGCCGACACACCGCATGTCGTCGACGTCAACAACGCGACCGATGGCGATATCCTCATCGCCTATGCCCTCGCGCTGGCGGCCGACCGCTGGGAACGCAGCGACTATTCGAGCGCCGCCGCGACGGTCGCGAGGGCAATCCTGGACAAGACGGTGATCGAACACGGCGGGCGGACGTTGCTGATGCCGGGCGTCGAGGGTTTCTCCGCCAGCGATCGGGCCGACGGGCCCGTCATCAACCCGTCCTACTGGATCTTCGAAGCGCTTCCGGTCCTCGATCGTCTGGTCCCGTCCCCGAAGTGGCAGGCGCTCGCCGCCGACGGCGAGGCGATGATCGCCCGGCTGAAGTTCGGGCCGCGGCAATTGCCGGCGGACTGGGTGAGCGCCCGGACCGCGCTCAAGCCGGCGGCGGGCTTCCCGCGCACCTTCGGCTACAACGCCTTGCGCATCCCGCTTTATCTCATGAGAGCCGGCCGCGCGGATCGCGACCTGCTCCTGCAGTTGCAGCGCGGCATGTTCGCGCCGGACGGATCGCTCGTCATCAGCGACCTTGAGACCGGGGCTGCGAACGACACGCTCTCCGACCCCGGTTATCGGTTTATTAACCATATTCTGGCCTGTGTGCTTGATGGGACGAAGCTGCCAGACGGCGCGGCAACGTTTCGACCGACGCAATATTACCCCTCGACGCTGCATCTGCTGGGACTGTCTTTCGTGGAGGAAAAGCATCCGGAGTGCTTATGAAGTTTCCGCTCATCGCTTTTGCGGGTGTGACGGTCGCGGCAGTCGGCATTGCCGGGTTCGCCGACGGCGACCAGCTGCGCGAGCGTCTCGGAAACATGATCGACCGCACGGCTCCGGAGCTCTCAGCCACCTTCCGCGGCGAAGGAGCAAGGGGCAGCGGCGGCGCCGGAACCGAGTTCGCGCAGGCTGAGCCAGCGGAGACGAAACCGGCGCCGGCCGAGCAGCCGCCGGCCGTCGATGAATCCGCTTTGCGCTATTTCGCGAGCAAGGGCGACACGGCGCGGCTGCAGGCGGAGATTTCGCGCCTGCGGGCGCTCTATCCCGACTGGACGCCGCCCAAGGACCCGCTCGCCGTTCCGCGCAACAAGGATGACGGGCTCGAGGCCATGTGGCGGCTCTACGCCGAGGGGCGCTATGCCGAGGTCCGCCGGGCAATCGCCGAGCGGCAGGCGGGCGACGCGGGCTGGCAGCCGCCTGCCGACCTCATCGAACGCCTCGAGGTCGCCGAAGCAAGGGCGCGGCTCGTCAACGCATCCGATCTCAAGCAGTACGAAACCGTCATTGAGGTGGGGGCAGGGACGCCGAGCCTCCTCACCTGCAGCGAGATCGACATTCTCTGGCGCGTCGCCGAGGCCTTTGCGGAGACGAACCGGTCGGGGCGGGCGCGCGACGCCTATCTCTATATACTGAAGAATTGCGACGACGGGCCGGAGCGTCTCGCGACCGTGCAGAAGGCGGCCGCGCTTCTACCCTATGCGACCGTTCAGGAATTGCTTTCCTATGAGAAGAGCAACGCGGCCGGCGCGCTCGAATTCGAAAGCATCCGCGACGATCTCGCCCGACGTTTCGTCGCCGAAGGCGAGCGCGACGCGACGATCGAGGTCGATCCGAAATATCTGCGGCGCCTCGAGAGGCTGGTCGAGACGGAGAAAGCGGCCTCGGACGCCCTGCTGCTCGGCTGGTACCAATTGCGCCGCAAGAACATGGCGGCGGCGGAGCAATGGTTCCGAAGCGCCTATGAGAAGCAGGAATCCGCCTCCGCCGCGCAAGGCCTTGCGCTGGCCCTGATCGATCGCAAGGCGCCCGAAGAGGCCGAAAGGGTGCTTTATCCGTGGCGCGATGCGTCGGCGGAAGCCCATGCGACCTATATGGCAGCGACCGCCAACCTGCTGGCGATCGAACCGCCGGTTCCATTGTCCGGCGACGTGCTCCGGCGCATTGCGGCCGAAACGGTGAAGGTGCGCGATCCGGCGACCGCGCAGCAGTTCGGCTGGTATGCGCGCGCGCTCGGCCAGCCGCAAACGGCGCTGCAATGGTTCGCGACGGCGCTGCGCTGGAAGCCCGACGACGAGCCATCGGCCTATGGCCTGGCGATCACCCGCCATCAGGTCGGAGACGCCGCCGGCGTTGCCGAAATCCAGCGCCTTTGGGCCGGGCGGTCGGAGCGGATCGCGCGGCTGGGCGAGACCGAGGAGACGGCCGAGAACGAGACTTTGCCGATGCCGGAGCCGGCGAAGGAACGGCCGAAGACCGCCGAGCCGCGGCCGGCGGTTTCGATCGAGGCGGCCAGGCGAGAGGCGATCAGCCGAGAGGCGATCAGGCGAGAGGCCGTTCGCCCGGCGCCCGCGAGCACGGCACCGCGCAGGATCGTACGCGGCGTGGCCGGCTGCCGGACGACGCTCGACCCCAGCGGCCTTTCGCCCGAGACGGCGCTCGCCCGAGGATGGTGCCTGATGGACCTGAACCGTCCGATAGAGGCGGCGGATGCGTTTGCGGTGGCGCTTCGGGCGCCGGCATCGCGATTGCGGCAGGACGCCGCCTACGGGCAGAGCCTGGCCTATCTGCGCGCGGGCCTCACCAACAAGGCGGCCGTCGCGGCGACGAAGTCGCCGCAAAGCCGCGCCCGCGCCGTGGAACTGCAGACGGCCATTCTCGCGGACCGGGCGATCGCAGCCTTCGATGCCGGCCGCTACAGGGAGGCGCTCCTCTACCTCGATCAGCGGAGCCGGATCGCCTCGGAACGAACCGACCTCATGGTCCTGCGTGGCTATGCCTACATGAACCTCAAGCGTTTCGCCGAAGCGAAGCGCATCTTCGAGGCCGTCGCGGCCACGGGCAACAGCGACGCGCTGCGCGGCGTGGCGGACGTCAACGCGGCGCAGGAGATCTGGCCGCGGAAGTTCTGAAGGCTCGGACCCACGAGCATGAGCCGCGACGGGCAGCGGCTGCCCGTGCGGAAGCGTTGCGGCATGCCCGCGCCCGCCTTTGCAGATCGTGCTTGGCGGCCCGGCTCTTTGGAAGGAAATTAGCCGGCGGCGATGTTATCGTTCGCGACGACGGCGGCTGAGCGCTAACATGTCCTGGTGGCGCGCCGTTCGTCCCTGCCTTGTCGATGAGGAGATCGCGGGCAGCGTGTCGGGAGGAGAATGGAATGTTTCAAGGTGGATTGAACTTCGCTCTTGGCGAGGAGGTCGATGCGTTGCGCGAAACCGTGCGCCGGTTCGCCTCCGAGCGCATCGCGCCGCTCGCCGACGAAGCAGATCGCAACAATGCCTTTCCGATGCAGCTTTGGCCGGAGATGGGCGAACTCGGCCTGCTCGGCATCACCGCCGACGAGGCCCATGGCGGCGCGGGACTGGGCTATCTCGCCCATTGCGTCGCGATGGAGGAAATCAGCCGCGCATCCGCGTCGGTGGGCCTGAGCTACGGCGCCCATTCAAACCTCTGCGTCAATCAGATCAACCGCAACGGCAATGCGGACCAGAAGGCCAAGTACCTCCCGAAGCTCATTTCCGGCGAGCATGTCGGGGCGCTCGCCATGTCGGAGCCGGGCGCCGGCTCGGATGTGGTCTCGATGAAACTGCGTGCCGACAAGCGCGGCGACCGTTATCTCCTCAACGGCAGCAAGATGTGGATCACCAACGGCCCCGACGCCGACGTGCTGGTGGTCTACGCCAAGACCGATTCCGCCGCCGGCCCGCGCGGCATCACCGCCTTCCTCGTGGAAAAGACCTTTGCCGGTTTCTCGGCCGGCCAGAAGCTCGACAAGCTCGGCATGCGCGCCTCGCACACCTCGGAACTGATCTTCGCGGATTGCGAGGTGCCGGAGGAGAACGTGCTCGGCAAGGTCGGCGAGGGCGTCAGGGTGCTGATGTCCGGCCTCGACTACGAGCGGGTGGTGCTTTCGGCCGGGCCGCTCGGCATCATGGCCGCTTGCCTCGACGTCGTCGTCCCCTATCTCCATGAGCGCAGGCAGTTCGGACAGCCGATCGGCGAATTCCAGTTGATGCAGGGGAAACTGGCCGACATGTATGTGACGATGAATGCCGCGCGCGCCTTTGTCTACGCCGTCGCGGCGGCTTGCGACCGCGGCGAGACGGCGCGCAAGGATGCCGCCGGCTGCATTCTCTATGCGGCCGAGAAGGCGACCGCCATGGCGCTCGAGGCGATCCAGGCGCTCGGCGGCAACGGCTACACCAACGACTATCCCGCCGGCCGGCTGCTGCGCGACGCCAAGCTCTATGAGATCGGCGCCGGCACGAGCGAGATCCGCCGCATGCTGATCGGCCGGGAACTCTTTGCCGAGACCAAGTAGCCGCGCCGCCGGCCGACGGAAGTGCATCCTGGGGGGACCATGACAATATTGCGATCGCATATCTCGCCATCCTCGGAGATGTTCAAGGCGAACCGCGCCGCCATGGGGGAAGCGATCTCGACGATCGAGGAGGCGGTGCGGCTCGCGGCCGCTGGCGGCGGCGAGACGGCGCGCGAGCGCCATGTCAGCCGCGGCAAGCTCCTGCCTCGCGATCGGATCGCCTCGCTCGTTGACCAGGGGACGCCTTTCCTCGAGGTCGGCGCCACCGCCGCGCACGGCATGTACAACGGCGAGGCGCCCGGCGCGGGGCTCATCACCGGCATTGGCCGCATTTCCGGGCGCGAATGCATGATCGTCTGCAACGATCCGACGGTCAAAGGCGGCACCTACTATCCGATCACCGTCAAGAAGCATTTGCGGGCGCAGGAGATCGCTGCCGAGAACCGGCTCGCCTGCGTCTATCTCGTCGATTCCGGCGGCGCCAACCTGCCGAACCAGGACGAGGTCTTTCCGGACCGCGATCATTTCGGCCGCATCTTCTACAACCAGGCGAACATGTCGGCCGCCGGCATCCCGCAGATCGCGGTGGTGATGGGCTCGTGCACCGCCGGCGGCGCCTATGTGCCGGCTATGTCCGACGAGACGATCATCGTCGAAAAGCAGGGCACGATCTTCCTCGCGGGCCCGCCGCTGGTGAGGGCGGCGACCGGCGAGGTGGTGTCGGCCGAAGACCTCGGCGGCGCCGACGTCCACACCCGGCTTTCGGGGGTCGCCGATCACCTTGCGCGCGACGACGCCCACGCGCTGGCGCTGGCGCGGCGCGCCGTTTCCGCCCTGAACCGCGAAAAGCCGTGGCCGATCGAACGGGTGAAGCCGGAGCCGCCGCGTTACGACCCGGAGGAGATCACGGGCATCGTGCCGGCCGACCTCCGCACGCCCTATGAAATCCGCGAGGTGATCGCCCGGATCGTCGACGGTTCCCGTTTCGACGAGTTCAAGGCGCGTTTCGGCACCACGCTCGTCTGCGGCTTCGCCCATGTGCATGGCATGCCCGTCGGCATCATCGCCAACAACGGCGTCCTGTTCTCGGAGTCGGCCGTAAAAGGCGCCCATTTCGTCGAGCTCTGCGCCCAGCGCAAGATCCCGCTCGTGTTCCTGCAGAACATCACCGGCTTCATGGTGGGCCGCAAATACGAGACCGAGGGAATCGCCAGGCACGGCGCCAAGCTGGTAACCGCGGTCGCGACCGTGAAGGTGCCGAAGATCACCATGCTCGTCGGCGGCTCCTTCGGCGCCGGCAACTACGGCATGTGCGGGCGCGCCTTCTCGCCGCGCTTCCTCTGGACCTGGCCGAACAGCCGCATCTCGGTGATGGGCGGCGAACAGGCGGCGGGCGTGCTTTCGACGGTGCGCGGCGAAGCCTTGAGGCGGGCGGGAACACCTTGGAACGAAGAGGAGGAGGCTCGCTTCCGCCAGCCGGTGCTCGATCTTTTCGAGCGGCAGAGCCATCCGCTCTATGCGTCGGCGCGCCTTTGGGATGATGGCGTCATCGATCCGCGCAAGAGCCGGGACGTGCTTGCGCTGTCGCTCTCGGCCGCTCTGAACGCGCCGATAGAGGAGACGCGCTTCGGACTGTTCAGGATGTAGCGAGAGGGGTTGATATGAAGCGCGACAACATCAACGCCATACACGCACCACAGCCGCGCGGCGGCTATTCGCAAGCCGTCAGCATCGAGAACTTCCGGCGCCTGCTGTTCGTCAGCGGCCAGATACCGATGACGTCGGATGACGTCCTGCCCGAGGGCTTCGAGGCGCAGGCGCGCCAGGTCTGGCTGAATGTCGACGCCCAGCTCAAGGCCGCCGGCATGACGAAGGCGGATATCGTCAAGGTGACGACCTACCTCGCCGACAGGCGTCATGTCGCCGCGAACCGCGAGATCCGCACCGATTACCTCGGCTCCCTGGCGCCGGCGATGACGGTCGTGATCACCGGCATCTTCGATTCCGCCTGGCTCCTCGAAGTCGAAGTGGTGGCGGCGCAATAGATGGAAAGAGGCATGTTTGCAAAGCTCCTGATTGCCAATCGCGGTGAGATCGCATGCCGCATCATCCGAACCGCGCAGCGGCTCGCCATCCGCACCGTCGCTGTCTACTCCGACGCGGATGGTGACGCGCTGCATGTGAGCCTCGCCGACGAGGCCATCCGGATCGGGCCGGCGCCCGCCGCCGAGAGCTATCTTTCAATCGCGCGCATCGTCGAGGCGGCAAGGAGCGTCGGCGCGGATGCCATCCACCCGGGCTACGGCTTTCTTTCCGAAAATGCCGATTTCGCCGAGGCCGTGGAAGATGCGGGGCTGGTGTTCGTCGGGCCGCCGCCGTCTGCGATCCGGGCGATGGGCCTGAAGGATGCCGCCAAGGCGCTGATGGAGCGCTCGGGCGTGCCGGTCGTCCCCGGCTACCACGGCGACAGGCAGGATGCGGCCTTCCTGGAGCAGCAGGCGGGGGAAATCGGCTATCCCGTGCTGATCAAGGCGCGGGCGGGCGGCGGCGGCAAGGGCATGAGGCGCGTCGAGCGGCGGGAGGATTTCGGCGCGGCGCTGGAAACGGCACGTCGGGAGGCGGAGGCCGCCTTTGGCGACGGCGCGGTGCTGATCGAGAAATACCTGTCGAAGCCCCGCCACATCGAAGTGCAGATTTTCGGCGACCGGCACGGCAACATCATCCATCTTTTCGAGCGCGACTGCTCGCTGCAGCGCCGCCACCAGAAGGTGATCGAGGAGGCGCCGGCGCCCGGCATGACCGCGGAAGTGCGCCGCGCCATGGGCGATGCGGCTGTCCGGGCGGCGCAGGCCATCGGCTATGTCGGCGCCGGCACGGTGGAATTCATCGCCGATGTCACGAACGGCCTCTGGCCGGACCATTTCTATTTCATGGAGATGAATACGCGGCTGCAGGTGGAGCATCCGGTGACGGAGGCGATCACGGGTCTCGACCTCGTCGAATGGCAGCTGCGCGTCGCGGCCGGCGAACCCTTGCCGAAGAAGCAGGGCGACATCGGCATCAACGGCTGGTCCTTCGAGGCGCGGCTCTATGCCGAGGACCCGGCGCGCGGCTTCCTGCCGGCAACGGGCAGGCTCGCATATTTGAGCTTTCCCGACGCCCAGGTGCGCATCGATTCCGGCGTCCGTGAGGGGGACGGAATAACCCCCTATTACGATCCGCTGATCGCCAAGCTCATCGTTCACGCGCCAAGCCGATCGGCGGCGCTCAGCCGCTTGCAGGCGGCCCTCAAGGAGTGCCGCATCGCCGGAACCACAACCAATCTCGATTTCCTCATCCGGCTGACCGAAGACCATGATTTCCGCTCCGGCCTGCCGGACACGGGACTGATCGACCGGGCGATCGACCGGCTGACGGCGCCGATCGCCCCCGACGACGAGGCGCTGGCGCTGGCGGCGGTCATCGCGACCGGTGCGCTCGCGCCCATGAACTCGACCGATCCGTGGTCGTCGCTCGGTTCGTGGCAGATCTGGGGCGACGCCCATCGCACGGTCACGATCGACCATGCAGGCAGCCGCGTGGCGGTGACGCTCGCCTCGCGCGGGCGCGACCAGTTCGCGGTGCGCGCCGGCGCGAGCACGCTGCCGATCCTGGTGCTGGAGCGCTTCGAGAACGGCGCGCGGCTGGAAGTGGCCGGGCAGAAGCGCGCGGTCCGCTTCGCGCAGGAGGGCGAGGCGTTGACGCTGTTCCACGATGGAGGGAGCCTCGTTTTCCACCTGCCGGATGCGCTCGGCGGCGGGCACGTGAGCGAGATCGCCGACGACGAGCTGGTCGCGCCGATGCCCGGGCTCGTCAAGCTGGTGCGCGTCGGCGCCGGCGAGGCCGTCACCAAGGGACAGCCGCTCGTCGTCATGGAGGCGATGAAGATGGAACTGACGCTGTCGGCGTCGCGTGAGGGGACGGTGGCCGGCGTGCATGTGGCCGAGGGCACGCAGGTGAGCGAGGGGACGGTGCTCGTGACGCTCACCGAGGAGGCAGCTGAATGACCGCGCCGGCAAGCGAGCACGTGACGATCGTCGAAGTAGCGCCGCGCGACGGTCTCCAGAACGAGTCCCGGCTCGTCGACACGGACGACAAGATCAGGCTCGTCGACCGCCTGTCCGATTGCGGCTTCGAGCGCATCGAGGTGACGAGCTTCGTGAGCCCGCGCTGGGTGCCGCAAATGGCCGACGCGCCGGCCGTCATGGCCGGAATTGCCCGGCACCCCGGCACGCGCTATGCCGTGCTGACGCCGAACATGCGTGGCTTCACGGCGGCGCTTGCGGCGCGCGCCGATGAGGTGGCGATCTTTGCATCCGCTTCCGAGAGCTTCTCGCAGAAGAACATCAACTGTTCGATCGCCGAGAGCATTGAACGCTTTCGCCCGGTCGCCGAGGTCGCCCGCAGCCAAGGCATACCCATGCGCGGGTATGTGAGCTGCGTCGTCGAATGCCCGTATGAGGGCGCGATCGCACCCGCTGCGGCGGCGCGGGTCGCGCGGCTGCTTGCCGACCTTGGCTGCTACGAGGTCAGCCTCGGCGACACCATCGGACGCGGGACGCCGGAGGCCGTGGACGCCATGCTGGCGGCCGTGCTTGGCGAGATCGTCGCGACCGGGCTTGCCGGGCATTTCCACGACACCTCCGGTCGTGCGCTGGAGAACATCGCCGCCGCACTCGAGCGCGGGGTCAGGGTCTTCGACGCCTCCGCCGGCGGTCTCGGCGGCTGCCCCTACGCGCCGGGTGCGGCGGGAAATGTCGACACGGTGGCGGTCGATGACTTTCTTCGGGCGCGGGGATTTTCAACCGGGCTCGATGCGGAAAAGCTCGAGCAGGCGGCGCTCTTCGCGCGGTCTTTGAGGAGCGAGCCATGACGTCCCGGACGATCCGTCTTGCCGTCGACGAACGGGGCGTTGCTAGGCTGACGCTCGCCCGCCCGGACAAGCACAACGCGCTCTCCGCCGCCATGATCGGCGAGCTCACCGACGTGGCCGGCCGGCTCGCCGTCGACGCAACGGTCCGGGTCGTCATCCTCGACGCGGAGGGAAAGAGTTTCTGCGCAGGCGGCGATCTCGACTGGATGCGCGAGCAGTTCTCGGCCGACCGGCAGACGCGGGTCGCCGAGGCGACGCGGCTCGCCATGATGTTCAAGGCGCTGAACGAAGTGCCGAAACCGGTGATCGCGCGCGTCCACGGCAACGCCTTCGGCGGCGGCGTCGGGCTGATCAGCGTTTGCGACGCCGTCATTGCCGCGTCGCCTGTAAAATTCGGCCTTACCGAAACGCGCCTCGGCCTGATCCCGGCGACGATCAGCCCCTATGTCATCGCCCGGATCGGGGAGGGGAAGGCGCGGCCGCTGTTCATGACGGCACGGATATTCGATGCCGAAGAGGCGCGCACTTCCGGTCTCGTGACGACGGTCGTGGACGGCGATGGCCTCGACGCGGCGGTCGAGGCCGAAGTGGCGAGCTATCTCGTCGCGGCTCCCGGCGCCGCCGGCCGCGCCAAGCGGCTGGCACGATCGCTCGGGAACGCGATCACCGACGACGTGATCGCTCGGACGATCGAACAGCTCGCCGATACCTGGGAGACCGAAGAGGCCCGGGAAGGCGTCTCGGCCTTCTTCGAACGCCGCGATCCGTCGTGGCAACGGTGAATCGGCGGCTGCGCATGAATTGATCGAGGATTGAGCCTATCTTTGTGATCTGACGATCAAATCAAGCTCAGGGTTCGTCATGATGGCCGTTGACTTTCAGATTCCCGCCGCGCAGTTCGGGGAGGACCACTCACCCTTCCTGTCGGCGCGCCTGGTCGCCGATCGGCTGGGCGTGACGCTTGCCGAACTGGCCAGGCTGATCGGCGTCGCCCGCAACACGCTGACGGCGAAGTCGGGCGCCCGGAAGGTTGACAGTGCCTTGAGCAAGGTCGTCCGCATCCTTGCCATGGCAACCGAAATGGCCGGCGACGAGGCCCGCGCCGTCATCTGGTTCAAGCACCAGCCGATCCCCGGCTGGGCCGGCAAGACGGCCTTCGATCTCGTCGGCGAAGGCAAGGCGGACAAGGTTCTCGCCTATCTCGAGTCCGTCCGCGCCGGCGTCTATGCCTGATGGCCCCAGAACCGGTGGCGTTGTGGCGCGCCTTCGTGTCACGCTGGGCGCATATGCCGCTTTCCGGCGACGGCGCTGCCCGTTTCGGCGGCCGGTGGAATCCGGTCGGCCAGCCGACGATTTACGCGGCGCGCGAACTGTCGACGGCCTGGGCGGAGTACAATCAGGGTTTTGTCCAGCATCCGGCGCTGATCGTGCGGCTGGAACTCAGTGGTGCGGCCCTCGCGGATCTGACGGATGCGAACGTCCTCGCCGAAGTCGGCGTCGACGAGACCATCCATCGGTGCGAGTGGCGCGACTGGCTCGATAAGGGCCTCGTGCCGCCCACGCATGCGCTGCAGGCGCAGCTTCGGGCGCGCGGCTTTCACGGCGCGGTCTACCCATCCTTCATGTCGCCCGGCGGCACCTGCGTCGCCCTCTGGCATTGGAACGGCGCCGGCGACCCGCGGCTCGCCGTCGTCGATCCCGAGGCCCGGCTGCCGAAATCGGCCGCTTCCTGGCTCTAAAAACTTTCCCTGATCAGATAATCGCTCATCCGGCCTGCCGGCCACCTTCTCCCGCAGGCGGGGCGAAGGGGACTCGCGGCGCAGCCTCAGTCCTCTCCCCGTCAGAACCAGGCGGTGAAAATCTGACGCCTGGAACCGGTGCGAATTACCTGTTCCGGCCCGTTGCGGCGGTTCAAGCGGCGTGGGATATCTTGACTATGCAGACCAGACTGGAAAGAACGAAACAATGGGCTCGCGCTCTGAAGCGGGACGTCCTGGCTCTCTGGCTTGCTGCTCGTGATCCGCGAACCCCTTGGTATGCGAAGGCTGTGGCGGGAGCCGTGGCAGCTTACGCCCTCAGTCCAATCGACCTAATTCCGGACTTTGTCCCGGTACTCGGTTATTTGGACGACCTCGTGATTGTTCCATTGGGAATAGCTCTCGCAGTCCGCCTTGTTCCGCATGACCTCATGGCCGAATATAGGAGGGAAGCCGCTCTCCGTGAAAGCCGCCCCCGAAGCCTTACGGCAGCCGTCGCGATTGCCGCATTGTGGGTTCTGGCACTTACGGCAGTCACGTACTGGATATACCGGAACGTCCGCTGACCACCCTATTGACCACCGTCAGAACGGGGAGAGGGTTGGTCCTCGGGTTTAACCCTGGGTCTAACCCGAGGAGAGCGGCAACTCCATAAACGCGCGCCCTATCAGGCCCCGACACGCACGAGTTCGTGTGCTTGCGTGTCGACGCTTTGCGACGGCGCCTGCGGCCTTTCCGCCTTGCGGAAGAGTTTCCATCTCGTCGGCCGGAAGGCGATGCGGGTGTGGTCGGCGGAGGCCGCGCGTTCCGGCGGCAGCTCGATCTCGATGGCGGGGTGGCCTCGTCCGAGATCGAGTTCGAGATGCCGGGTGCCGGCGACCCGCCGGCTCGCGGTGACGAGGCCGGCGAGGCAGCCGCCGCAGCCGTCGATGAGTTCGACGTCATGCGGGCGGAAGTAGAGGGTCGCCGCGCCGTCCGGCTCGTTCGCGGCGCGCAGGCCGATCGGCCGGTCCTCGAACCAGATCTCGCCGCTGGCGAGGGTGACGTTGAGACAGTTGGACTGGCCGATGAAGCCGTAGACGAAGGGCGAGACGGGGTGATCGTAGATCTCGTCGGGCGTGCCGACCTGCTCGATCGCGCCCTTGCTCATCACGACGACGCGATCGGCAAGCTCCAGCGCCTCCTCCTGGTCGTGGGTCACGAAGATGGTGGTGTGGCCGGTGCGGTCGTGGATCTCCCGCAGCCATTTGCGCAGTTCCTTGCGCACCTGAGCGTCGAGCGCACCGAAGGGCTCGTCAAGGAGCAGCACGTTGGGCTCGACCGCCATGGCGCGGGCGAGCGCCACGCGCTGGCGCTGGCCGCCGGAAAGCTGGGCCGGATAGCGCTTTTCGAGGCCCGAGAGCTGCACGAGATCGAGGAGGTCGAGCGCCCGGCGGCGGATCTCGGCGGCGGGCGGCCGGCGGCTGGCGGGACGCACCTTCAGCCCGAAGGAGACGTTGTCGAGCACGGTCATGTGGCGGAAAAGCGCATAGTGCTGGAAGACGAAGCCGATGTTTCGCTCCTGCACGCTCTTCTTCGACGCGTCCTGGTCGCCGAAGAAGATCGTCCCCTCGGTCGGGCTTTCAAGCCCGGCGACGAGCCGCAGCAGCGTCGTCTTGCCTGAGCCGGAGGGGCCGAGCAGCGCGATCAGTTCGCCCGAGCCGATATTGAGCGAAACGTCTTCGAGCGCCGGGAAGCGGCTGAATTCCTTGCGTATGTTCTGGACGCGGACTTCCATGAGGTCTGGACCTTTCAGTGCCTGCGGCTGGCAGCGATCTCGTCGCTGTAGCGAAGTTCAAGAGCCGTCTTCAAGACGAGCGTTAACAGCGCCAGAAGCGCAAGGAGCGCCGCCACCGCGAAGGCGGCGACGAAGTTATACTCATTATAGAGGATCTCCACCTGCAACGGCATCGTGTTCGTCTGGCCGCGGATATGGCCGGAGACGACGGAGACGGCGCCGAACTCACCCATGGCGCGGGCGTTGCAGAGCAGGACCCCGTAAAGCAGCCCCCATTTGATGTTGGGGAGCGTCACATGCCAGAAGGTCTGCCAGCCGGTGGCACCGAGCGACAGCGCCGCCTCCTCGTCGCTCGTCCCCTGTTCCTGCATTAAGGGGATCAGTTCGCGGGCGACGAAGGGGAAGGTCACGAAGACGGTCGCGAGCACGAGGCCCGGAACGGCGAAGAGAATCTTGATGCCGTAGCTCTGCAGGATGGGGCCGAGCGCGCTGTTTGCTCCAAAGAGCAGCACGAAGACGAGACCGGAGATCACCGGCGACACCGAGAACGGGAGGTCGATCAGGGTGGTCAGGAACGCCTTGCCCTTGAATTCGAACTTGGCGATGGCCCAGGCGGCCGCCACGCCGAAGACGAGGTTCAAGGGGACGGCAATCCCCGCAACCGTCAGCGTCAGGAGGATCGCGGAAAGGGTTTCCGGATCGCCGAGAGCCGCGACGAACTCGGCGGGCCCCTTGCGCAACGCCTCGATGAAGACCGTGGCAAGCGGCAGGAGCAGGAAGAGGACGACGAAACCGAGCGCAACGACGATCAGGATCGAGCGGGCAAGTCGGGTCTCCGACGTTGCCGCCCTGACGAGCGCCGCCGACGCGGAGCCGGTATCAAGCGACATTGCCATACCTCCCTCTGCTCCACGCCTGGATCATGTTGATGACCAGGAGCATGATGAAGGACAGCAGCAGCATCACCGATGCGATCGCCGTCGCTGCCGCATAGTTGAACTCCTCGAGGCGGATGATGATCAGGAGCGGCGCAATCTCCGAGACATAAGGCAGGTTGCCGGCAATGAAGATCACCGAGCCGTATTCGCCGACGCCGCGGGCGAAGGCGAGCGCGAAGCCGGTCAGCCCGGCCGGCAACAGGCCCGGCAGAAGGACGCGGCTGATCGTCTGGAAGCGGTTGGCGCCGAGGGTCGCCGCGGCCTCCTCGACCTCCTTGTCGATTTCTTCCATGATCGGCTGCACCGTCCTGACCACGAAGGGCAGGCCGACGAAGACGAGCGCCACGACGATGCCCGCGGGCGTAAAGGCGACCTTGATGCCGAGCGGTTCGAGAAGCGAGCCGATCCAGCCATTTGGCGCATAGAGCGTCGTCAGCGCGATGCCGGCGACAGCGGTCGGGAGCGCGAAGGGCAGATCGACCATGGCGTCGATCACCCGCTTGCCGGGGAAGCGATAGCGCACCAGCACCCAGGCGAGAACGACGCCGAAGACGAGATTGACGACGGCCGCGATGAACGCCGTGCCGAAGCTGATCGTCAGTGCGTTGACGGTGCGCGGGTCGAGCGTCAGTTGAATGAATTGCGACCAGCCGAGCCCGCTCGAGCGCCAGATCAGTCCGGAAATGGGGATGAGAACGATGAGGATTAGCCATGTCAGCGTCACGCCGAGCGCCAATCCGAAACCCGGAATGACGCTCGGCTGCCGAAACTGCCATCGCCTGCGACTGCTGCTGCGAAAGGCCATGGAATATTATTGTCCCGGCTTGTAGATCTGGTCGAAAATTCCGCCATCGGCGAAGAATTTCGGCTGAGCTTCCTTCCAACCGCCGAATTCGTCAATAGTGACCAGTTTGACATCGGCAAAGCGCTTGATGTCCGCCGGGTCCGCCAGTTCGGGCTTGAACGGCCGGTAGTAATGCTTGGCGGCGATCTTCTGGCCGACGTCGCTGTAGAGATAGTTCAGATAGGCTTCCGCCACCTTGCGCGTGCCCTTTGCGTCGACATTGCCGTCGACGAGCGCCACGGGCGGTTCGGCCTTGATCGAAATCGACGGCGTGACGATGTCGAAATTATCGGGGCCGAGTTCTTCGAGCGACAGGTAGGCTTCGTTTTCCCAGGCGAGCAACACGTCGCCCAGCCCGCGCTGGACGAAGGTGGTGGTCGCGCCGCGGGCGCCGGTGTCGAGAACCGGAACATGCTTGAAGAGCTGCGCGACATATTCCTGCGCTTTCGCATCGTCGCCATTGTTGGCGGCGCGCGCCCAGGCCCAGGCAGCGAGGAAGTTCCAGCGGGCGCCGCCGGAGGTCTTCGGGTTGGGCGTGATCACCTGCACGTCATCGCGGACGAGATCGCTCCAGTCCTTGATGCCTTTCGGGTTGCCCTTGCGCACCAGGAAGACGATCGTCGAGGTATAGGGGGCGCTATCGTTTTCATGGCGGGCCTTCCAGTCGGCCGGGATCTTGCCCGTCGCGTGGGCGATCGCATCGATGTCGGCTTCGAGCGCCAGCGTGACCACGTCCGCTTCGAGGCCGTCGATCACCGAGCGCGCCTGCTTGCCGGAGCCGCCATGCGATGTCTGGATCGTCACGGTTTCACCGGTATCGGCCTGCCATTTTTCGGCAAAGGCCGCGTTGAATTCCTTGTAGAGTTCCCGTGTCGGATCATAGGACACGTTCAGGATCGTCGTATCCGCTTGAGCGAGGCCGATAGAGCCAAGCTGCAGGCTTCCGACCACGAATGCTAGTTTCACTATTCCGGCAAGTCTATTCGAGCTCATCTCGACCCTCCATCCTTTGCCAGATAAAACTATCAATTTAGTCGACTACCACAACGCAAACTTATTACGCCAAGGGCGGGCTTCGTGAAATGTCCTATCGTTCTTCAGCTGTTTGCGGGAATAATCTTGCCCATCCTGTCCCTCGAGGCTCCCGCGGAGCGAAAATAGCACGGTATAGCGTGCAGTAAAATATACCGATCGTTAGAGCGGGATGCGCTCACCTTCACGCGCGCCAACGCTCAATCTGCTTGTTCTGCCGCATTTGTGCGACGCCGCCTGACTGCAATATGCTTTGAGGCGGCACTTCAAAGGACGCGGCCGCGGGCGACGATGGGCCACTGTCCTTTCGGCTTGCCACCCTCGATGATGTGAACCGCGTCCACCATGTTGGTGACGACGCAGGCGTGGTTCGGCACGATGCGCAGCTGCTCGCCGACTGCAAGTCCGATCGGGCCGTCGGAGACGAGCCGGCCATGCTCCTCCGAGAGCTGGTCGATGCGGATGTCGTCGCGGCCGAGCACGTGGCCGTAGCCGGAGAGACCGAGAAGATCGGAGGTCAGGACCTTGCTGCCGGCGTCGATGATCGCCCGGTTTTCCGAAGGCACGGAGACGACGGTCGCAAGGACGGTCAGCGCGCATTCGTCCCAGGTCGCGACACCGCGGGCGACGAGCGAGCGATCGTTGTAGATATAGGTGCCCGGCCGGTGCTCGGTTGCCACGGGCGCTTCTGCGGCCTGCATCATGTCTGGTGTGCCGCCGGAAGTGATGGTCGGGACCTCGATGCCGTCCGCCTCGATCAACCGCTTCGCCTCGCTCATGAAAGCCTGCACCCGGTCCGTGCCGCCGGCCGGCGGATAGGTCATCAACCCACCGAAGCGCAGGCCGGCGGCCCCGGCAATGCGGCGGGCGAGGGCGGCCGCCTCGACGGGTGTCGCGACGCCGCAGCGGTCCGCCCCGGTATTGCATTCGGCGAGCACGGTGAGCGGCCTCGGCGCGCGCGCGAAATGCGCAGCGAGTCCGTCGATCACGGCTGCATTGTCCGCGACGACGCTCAAGCTCACGCGTTCATTGAGGCGGGCGAGCCGCGCGAGCTTCGCCTCGCCGAGGATGTTGTAGGTGATCAGCACGTCCGTGATGCGCCCGCTGCCGTCGACCATCGCCTCCGCCTCCGTCACCTTCTGGCAGGTGATGCCGATCGCCCCGGCATCGAGCTGCAGCTCGGCCATCTGCGGCAGCTTGTGCGTCTTTATGTGCGGACGCACGCGGATGCCGTGCCGGTCGGCATAGTCCTGGAATAGCCGGATATTGCGGCGCGCGACATCGATGTCGACGAGCACGGCGGGGGTTTCGATCGGTAGGGTCATGGGGGCTTCCATCCTCCTCGGAAAGCGAAGATGGCGATTCTTGCCGATCCCGCTTGACAAGTTATGAACCGAGGCCTTTGATAGGTCAATCCAGTATTCAGGACGCATGTCCAGTATAGTGGACTACGATTTACGGGAACAAAACAGGGGAGATCTTCGATGGTCAAGACATTCACCATTGCCGCGAGCCTTGTCGTCGCGGCCCTGGCGGCCGTGCCGGCCACGGCGCAGCAGCCTTCAAGCAAACTCGACGAAGTCCTGGCGCGCGGTCATCTGATCGTCGGCACCGGCAGCACCAATGCGCCGTGGCACTTCAAGAGCGCCGAGGACAAGCTGCAGGGGTTCGACGTGGATATGGGGCGGATCATTGCCAAGGCGCTGTTCGGCGATCCCGAGAAGATCGAGTTCGTCAACCAGTCGTCGGATGCGCGCATTCCCAACATCACCACCGGCAAGGTCGACATCACCTGCCAATTCATGACGGTCACGGGCGAACGTGCGCAGCAGATCGCTTTCACCGTCCCCTATTACCGCGAGGGCGTGGGCCTGATGCTCAAGGCCGACGGCAAATATGCAGACTATGAGGCGTTGAAAGTCGCGGGCTCCTCGGTCACCGTCTCGGTGCTGCAGAATGTCTATGCAGAAGACATGGTGCACGCCGCTTTGCCGGAGGCGACCGTCGATCAATATGAATCCGTCGACCTGATCTATCAGGCGCTCGAATCCGGCCGCGCCGATGCGGCCGCAACCGACCAGTCGTCGCTTGCCTGGTACATGACCCAGAACCCCGGCCGCTACAAGGATGCGGGTTACGGCTGGAACCCGCAGACCTATGCCTGCGGCGTCAAGCGAGGCGATCAGGACTGGCTGAACTTCGTCAACACCGCGCTGCACGAGGCGATGACCGGGGTCGAATTCGACTTTTACGCCAAGTCCTTCAAGACCTGGTTCGGTAAGGACCTGGCCCCGCCGCAGATCGGTTTTCCGCTCGAGTACAATTAAGCCTTTGCCGTCGGCAGCAGCTACGCTTGACCGCTGGGGCTGCCGACCGCTTCGCTTGGAATGGCTTCGCCCATGACCTATTCACTGAACTTCGCGGCCGTCTGGCGCTCGTTCGACCTCCTCCTACAGGGGTTGGCGCTTAGCTTGGGACTCGCCGTCGTGGCGATCCTCGCCGGCTGCGTCATCGGATTGATCACGGCCTTTGGGCTTGTTTCCAAAAGCGGCTTCTTCCGCAAACCCGCCGGCCTCTACGTCACGATCATCCGCAACACGCCGATCCTCGTCCTTGTCCTCTTCAGTTACTTCGCGCTTCCCGAACTCGGCGTTCGCCTGGGCAAGATCGAGAGCTTTGTGCTGACGCTGGCGATCTATTCCGGCGCCTATCTTGCGGAAGTGTTCCGCGGCGGCCTCATCGCCATACCGCCGGGCCAGCGCGAGGCCGGGCTCGCGATCGGCCTCACCGAAATGCAGATCCGTACCTCGATCATCATTCCGCTAATGTTGCGCAACGTCCTGCCGTCGCTCGGCAGCACGATGATATCGCTGTTCAAGGATACCTCGCTCGCTGCGGCGATCGCCGTGCCGGAGCTCACCTTCGAGGCGCGCAAGATCAATGTCGAGACCTTCCGCGTCATCGAGACCTGGATCGTCGCAAGCTGCCTCTACGTCGCAACCTGTTCGCTGCTGGCCGCGCTGATGCGCGCCGTCGAGCGGCGTCTCGCCGTGCCGAGGTGATCGCCATGGATTTCGGTTTTCTCGATCAACTCTGGGTCGCCCGCATTCCACTCCTCAAGGGCCTCGGCGTATCGATCTCGATCTCGCTTCTCTCGATTGTGGCCGGCACGGTCCTCGGCATCTTCGTCGGACTGGCACTCATCTATGCCTATAGGCCGGTTCAGTGGCTGGTGCGGGGTTATACGGACTTCATCCGCGGCACGCCGGTGCTCGTGCTGGTGCTTGCGAGCTACTATGTGCTGAGCACCGTCGGTATCGATCTCGGCCCGTTCCAGGCAGGCGTGCTGGCGCTTGCCGTCTTCTGCAGTTCGCATGTCGGCGAGTTGGTGCGCGGCGCGCTGCAGTCGATCCCCAAGGGCCAGACCGAGGCCGCCAAGGCGATCGGGCTCACCTTTCCGCAGACCTTCGCCTATGTGCTCGGCCCACAGGCACTGCGCCAGGCGCTGCCCGCCTGGGTCAACACCGCCGCCGAGATGGTCAAGGCCTCGACCCTGCTTTCGATCATCGGCGTCGGCGAGTTGCTGCTGCGCACGCAGGAAGTGATCTCGCGCACCTTCATGAGCCTCGAATTCTATTTCTTCGCAGGCTTTCTCTATTTCGTCGTCAATTACGGCATCGAGCGCTTCGGCCGTTATGTCGAGCGCAAGACCGCCGTTCCGTCGTGAGGCTTCGCAATCCGATGACCAACCTTCTTGAAATCCGCGACCTTCACAAGCGCTACGGTACAGTCGAGGTGCTGAAGGGCGTCGACTGCTCCATGCGCCAAGGCGACGTAATCAGCATCATCGGCTCCAGCGGCTCCGGCAAGACGACGATGCTTCGCTGTATCAACATGCTGGAAGAGTTCCAGGGCGGCACGATCTCGATCGACGGCCAGGAAATCGGCTACGAGACGGTGGGCGGCGTGCGCCGCCGCAAGCCGGAGCGGGAGATCGCCCGCCAGCGCGCGCTCACCGGCATGGCCTTCCAGCAGTTCAACCTTTTCCCGCACATGACCGCAGCAGGCAATGTCATGCTGGGGCTCGTCAAGGTGAAGAAGATGAGCCGCGACGAGGCAAGGGGACTGGCGGAGAAATGGCTCGACCGCGTCGGTCTGCTCTCGCGCAAGGATCACTATCCCGGCCAGCTTTCCGGCGGCCAGCAGCAACGCGTCGCGATCGCGCGTGCGATCGCCATGAATCCGAAGCTGATGCTTTTCGACGAGGTAACCTCGGCGCTCGATCCGGAACTCGTGAACGAGGTGCTGCAGGTGATCAAGGGGCTCGCCGAGGACGGCATGAGCATGCTCATCGTCACCCACGAGATGCGCTTTGCCTACGAGGTGTCTTCCCGGGTGATCTTCATGAATCAGGGACGCATCGGCGAGGAGGGCAATCCACGCGAAATGTTCCTTAAACCCAAGACCGAGCGCCTGGCGGAATTCCTGAAGACATCGACGTTCAACTGACCAACCAAGTTACAGAAATGGAGTGAAGTGTGACGATCAAGCGTTATGGAACGGGTGAAACCGGTGCCGGAAGACAAGCCTTGCCCTTTGCGCGCGCCGTCGAGGCGAATGGCTGGCTCTATGTTTCCGGGCAGGTCGCGATGGAGGCGGGCGAGATCGTCGTCGGCGGCATCATCGCTGAAAGCCGCAAGGCGATCGAGAACATGATCGCCATCTTGCACGAGGCGGGCTACGGCGTGGAGGACGTGGTGCGGGTCGGTGTCTGGCTCGATGATCCGCGCGACTTCTGGACCTTCAACGGCGTTTATGCGGAATATTTCGGCAAGCATCCGCCTGCCCGCGCCTGTGTCCAATCGCGCATGATGGTCGACTGCAAGGTCGAAGTTGACTGCGTTGCCTACAAGGCTAAATGAGGAGAATTCGCAAGGGCCGGTTTCGGCGGCAAGGAGGGCGCGATGGCGGGCGCGGACGACAGCATCAATCGCAGGGCACGCGGTCTCGATCGGGCGTTCGAGATCCTCGACTTCCTGCGCCTGCAGCGTCAACCGCTTCGCCCGAACGAGATCGCTCAAGGAATCGGCGCGCCGCGCTCGTCGGTCTATGAGCTCGTCAATCTGCTCCTGCGGCGGGGCGTGATCGAGTACCGTGGTGACGACGGCCGCGTGTTTCTCGGCCGCAGGCTCTACTTCCTCGGCGCCGCCTATGCCGAGCAGTTCGATCTCATCCGCGAATGCGAGCATCTCTTGGCGAGGATTGCCGAAGAGACGCGTGAAACGGCGCAGATGTGCCAGCTCGATGGCAAGAAATATGCCGTCGTTCTCATGAACGAGGGCAACCGTCCCTTCCGCATCTCCACCAATATCGGCGAGCCGGTCCCCATCCCGTGGACCGCCTCCGGCCGCCTCCTTGTCGACCATATGAGCGACGAGGAGATATCAGCGTTCATCCCTGAAGAGGATTTCGTACTGCCGAGCGGCGAGCGCCTCGATCCCCCCGCGTTCATCGCCGAGGTCCGCAAAGCCAAGAAGGATGGCTATTTCACCTTCAACAGCATCGTCGACAGCTTCACCCATTGCTTTGCGGTACCGGTCTATGACGCCGATGGGATTTGCGTCGCCACACTGTGCCTCGTTGCGCCGAAGGAGGACGGCCTGCGCAATCGGGACGCCTATCTTCGCGTGCTCATCGATGGGGCAAGCGAGCTTTCGGAGAAGCTCGGCTACGGCGAGGATCGCGCGCCATCGGCGAGGACCGCCGCAGGCCGCTGACCCCAACGGCGGAATACGGGCGGTTATCTCCGGCTTCGCCAACCCCCCGCGGTGTTCACGGCGCTCATCGGCCGGTTCCCTCGAGGAAAGCCGTAAGGGGCTTGCCGTAGCTGCGCGGCAGCGTCGAAATCGCTTCGGACGCGATGGCGACGCCGGTCTCCAGGCAGGCTTTGAGCGGCATATCGGCGGCAAGTGCCGCCATGAATCCGGCATTGAAGACGTCGTCGGCGCCGATCGTGTCGATGACGTCGACGGGTGGGGCCGCAACGGAGAACGCCTGCCCGTTTCGGTCGAGGGCGAAGGCGCCGCGCGGCCCGCGCTTGACGACGACGATGGCGTCCGCAGGCATCGCATCCTTCAGCTTGCGCGCGGCCACGGTCACATCGGCCTCAGCGGTCAGCGTGGTCGTCTCCACCTCGTTGAAGAGGGCACAATGGCAGCGCTTGAGCCAGGCGCGCGTCCTCAGCCGGTTCGTCTCCGTCCAGCCGTCGAGCGGCCAGCCCGTATCGAGCGCCACGGCGATCTCGTGCGCGTCCGCCCAGGCGAAGAGCTCGTCATAGGCGAGCGTCAGCGCGTCCGTAAGGAACGAGCCGGAGACGAGCGCGTAGCCGCCGCCGAGCCGGTCGCCGTCGAGCATCGACAGCACTTCCGGAAAGCTGAAGAGCGGCAGGTGGCCGCGGGTCGTGAAAAAGGTCCGCTCGCCGTCCGGGTGCGTGATGCCGACCGACAGCGTCGTGGCGACGGCTTCCACCGGCCAGTCGCGCGAGCGTTCGCCGAATGCCTCCTTCAGCCAGGCGCCGAACTGATCGTTTCCCACATTGGCGGCGATGGCGTAATCGACGCCGAGCGAGTCCCAGGCAAGCGCGTTGTTGCCGGCGCAGCCGCCGACGCGCAGCTCGTCGTGATCGACGATGATCTCCGTGCCGGCCTTCGGCCAGGGCTCGGCCGGGCCGAGGATGAGATCGACATTGACGTTACCGATGGCTGCAAGTGGGCGCATTTCAATTCGCTCCGGGTGTGGACCTGGCCGGCGCACCGGCATTCTCGACTCAGTGTGTCGGCGAAGGCGAGCATAAGGGATCGCCACGGCGAGGGGCAGGGCGCCAGATGGACGGATGAGCGGCGGACCTCGGTGCGGCCGCATCGGGTTCGGAAACGCGTGTTACTGTTGTTACTTGAAATATTAGTGATAAGGCGGTTTAATGCCGGCCTATACCAGCGGGCGGCGAATTTTGGCCGCTCCCGCCGCTTACTTGATTGCGCCGGCAAGCATTTCGCTGGCGATAATGTTTTTCATCGCATAGCAAGTCATTTCATTATTTAAAATCAGAGGGATTGTCACATGTCTCTTCCTCACCTTCGGCGGCTTGAAGCTGAAGCGATCCATGTCATTCGGGAAGTCGTTGCAACGTTTTCAAATCCGGTCGCGCTCTATTCCATTGGAAAAGACTCGTCCGTGCTCTTGCATCTGGCAATGAAGGCGTTCTACCCGGCCAAACCGCCTTTCCCCTTCCTGCATGTGGACACCAAATGGAAGTTCCGGGAGATGATCGAGTTCCGTGACCGGATGGCGCGGGAGCTCGGATTCAACCTCCTCGTGCACGTCAACCAGGACGGGATAGATCAGGGCGTCGGCCCTTTTTCGCACGGCTCCAACGTCCACACCCACATCATGAAGACGATGGCGCTAAGGCAGGCGCTGGAGCGATACGGCTTCGATGCGGCACTGGCGGGGGCGCGGCGCGACGAGGAGAAGTCTCGCGCCAAGGAGCGCATCTTCTCGATCCGCAACGCCCAGCACGGCTGGGATCCGAAGCGTCAGCGCCCGGAGATGTGGAAGACCTTCAACACGCGGGTCGGCAAGGGCGAGACGATGCGGGTGTTTCCGCTCTCGAATTGGACGGAGTTCGACATCTGGCAATACATCCTGCGTGAAGACATTCCCATCGTACCGCTTTATTTCGCCGCACGGCGCCCGATCGTGCGCCGCGACGGCATGCTGATTATGGTCGATGACGAGCGCATGCCGATCGGGCCCGGCGAGGAGGTCGTCGAAAGCCTGGTGCGGTTCCGCACGCTCGGCTGCTATCCGCTGACGGGCGCGATCGAGTCCGAGGCCGCCACGGTTCCGGACATATTGCGGGAGATGTTGACGGTGCGCACGTCCGAGCGGCAGAGCCGCCTCATCGACAAGGACGAGGCGGGCGCGATGGAGAAGAAGAAGCGTGAGGGGTACTTCTGATGTCTTATGTCCAATCCATACCGCCCCATGACATCGAGACGCATCTGGCCGAGCACGACAACAAGTCGATCCTGAGGTTCATGACCTGCGGCTCGGTCGACGACGGCAAGTCGACGCTGATCGGACGGCTGCTCTACGATGCCAAGCTGATCTTCGAGGACCAACTGGCAAATCTCGGGCGCGTCGGCGCCCCCGGCGCCGCCAACGGCAAGGAGATCGATCTCGCTTTGCTTCTCGACGGGCTCGAGGCCGAGCGCGAACAGGGCATCACGATCGACGTCGCCTACCGCTATTTCGCCACCTCGAAGCGCAAGTTCATCGTCGCCGACACGCCCGGCCACGAGGAATATACGCGCAACATGGTGACCGGCGCCTCGACGGCCGATCTCGCCATCATCCTCATCGACAGCCGCCAGGGCATCCTGCAGCAGACGCGGCGCCACTCCTACATCGCCTCGCTGCTCGGCATCCGCCACGTGGTGCTCGCGGTCAACAAGATCGACCTTGTCGACTTCCGCGAGCAGGTCTTCGACGAGATCGTCGCCGATTACGCGGTCTTTGCGAAGGAGCTGGGCTTCGCCAGCGTCCAGCCGATCCCGATCTCGGCCCGCTACGGCGATAACGTCATCTCGGCATCGGCGAACACGCCCTGGTACAAGGGGCCGGCGCTGCTCGAATACCTGGAGACGGTCGAGCTCGATCCGACCGACGGGGAGAAGCCTTTCCGTTTCCCGGTTCAACTGGTGATGCGGCCGAACGCGGATTTTCGCGGCTATGCCGGCCAGGTCGCTTCCGGCAGCGTTTCGGTCGGCGATCCGGTCGTCGTCGCGAAATCCGGGCAGCGCTCGTCGGTCAAGGCGATCGTCACCTATGACGGCAATCTTGAAACGGCGGCGGAGGGCGAGGCGGTGACGATCGTGCTTGCGGACGAGGTCGATGCCTCCCGCGGCAACATGCTCGTCACCCCCGCCGCGCGGCCCTTCGTGGCCGACCAGTTCCAGGCTCATGTGATCTGGTTCGACGCGAGCCCTATGCTTCCCGGGCGCAGCTATATTCTCAGGACCGAGACGGACAGCGTCAGCGCCACGGTGACGGCGCTCAAGCATCAGGTGAACATCAACAGCTTCCTGCGCGAGGCGGCAAAATCGCTGCAGATGAACGAGGTCGGCGTCTGCAACTTCTCGACGCAGACGCCGATCGCCTTCGACGCCTACAAGGACAACCGGGCGACGGGCAATTTCATCATCGTCGACCGGGTGACGAACGCCACCGTCGGCGCCGGCATGATCGATTTTCCGCTGCGTCGCGCCGACAACGTGCATTGGCACGCGCTCGAGGTGAATAAGGGCGCCCGCAGCGCGATGAAGCACCAGCGCCCTGCCGTGCTCTGGTTCACCGGGCTTTCCGGCTCCGGCAAGTCGACGATCGCAAATGCGCTCGACCGGATCCTGCATGCGCGGGGCAAGCACACCTACCTGCTCGACGGCGACAACGTCCGCCACGGCCTCAACCGCGACCTCGGCTTCACCGAGGAGGACCGTGTCGAGAACATCCGCCGCGTCGCAGAGGTCGCCAAGCTGATGGCCGATGCCGGCCTGATCGTTCTCGTATCCTTCATCTCGCCGTTCCGCGACGAGCGGCGCATGGCGCGCGAATTGATGGAGGAGGGCGAATTCATCGAGATCTTCGTCGATACGCCGCTTGACGAGTGCGCGCGCCGCGACCCCAAGGGGCTCTACGAAAAGGCGCTCGCCGGCAAGATCGCGAATTTCACCGGCGTCTCCTCGCCCTATGAGGCTCCCGAAAAACCGGAACTTCACCTCGAGACGGTCGGCTATGAGCCGATCGAGCTCGCACTCCGGATCGAGCAATTCCTCGACGGGAGAATGGACGAAAAATGACGCCCCTTTGCGAACTCTTCGAACACATCGCGCTCGACGCCGGCGCGGCGATCCTCGACGTCTATGAGGCCGGGCCCAGCGTTTGCTACAAGCACGACCAGTCGCCGGTCACGGAAGCCGACGAGCGCGCCGAAGCCATCATCCTCGAGCGCCTTGCCGCCGCCTTTCCCGGGATCCCGGTCGTTGCCGAGGAGGCGGTGGCTGCGGGCCGCGTTCCCGATATCAACGGCGGCCGGTTCTTTCTGGTCGATCCGCTGGACGGGACGAAGGAATTCATCAACCGTCGCGACGACTTCACCGTCAACATCGCCCTCATCGAGGGCAATGTGCCGATTGCCGGCATCGTCTACGCGCCGGCGCAGCGCTGCGCCTATGTCGCCGATAGCGGCCGGGCGCAGAAGCTCGTCCTCGGCCAAGCCTTCGCGGTCGAGGAGCGGCAGATGATCCGCGTGCGGACACGCGGCGAGAGGCTGACGGCGGTCGCCAGCCGCTCGCACGGAAGCAGCGAGACCGAGGCTTTCCTCGTCGGCCACGGCGTCACGGACTGCACATCCGTCGGCTCGTCGCTCAAATTCTGCCTGCTTGCCGAGGGCAAGGCGGACGTCTATCCGCGCTTCGGCCGGACGATGGAATGGGACACGGCGGCCGGCGATGCCGTGCTCAGGGCCGCCGGCGGATCGGTGGTGCGCTTGGACGGCGCCCGCCTGCTCTATGGCAAGACGCGGCAGGACGGCGACAGCGACTTTGCCAACCCGCATTTCATCGCCTGGGCGGACATGGCTTCGGTTCCGGTGGCCTGATGCCGCAGCCTCCGCGGCTCACGCCTCGGCAGAGCGGCGGTCTTCGCGGAATTCGCCGCGGCGCTTATCGAAGGACCTATTGAGCATGGACGGGCAAGGCAAGACGCACACCTGCAAGCATGTGTTCTCTCGGTTCCGGGATCTCGGCCGGGAGCAAGTGAATGTCGAACTTCAGCTTCACACCACCTGGACCGACGGACAGGCGACGGTCCTCGAAATCCTGCAGACTGCCCGCGAACGCGGCCTCGGCGCCCTGGCGTTCACCGAGCATGTCCGCGAGGACACGGCCTGGTTTCCCGATTTCAAGACCGAGGTTCTTTCGGCCGCGGGCGCGTTCGACGACATACGGGTCTGTGTCGGCTGTGAAACCAAGGCCATGGACGACCAGGGCAGGCTGGATGTGTCGCAGTCGGTGCTCGACGCATGCGATATCGTTCTCGGCGTCGTCCATCGTTTGCCGGACGGCAAGGGCGGCTATCTCGATTTCAAGCAGCTTTCCTTCGAGGAGACCGCCGAGATTGAGTTCCGGCTGTCGCTGGGCATGATTGCGAAGGCGCCCATCGACGTCCTGGGCCATCCAGGCGGGATGAGCCTGAGGCGGCATGGCCGTTTCCCGGAAGAATATTTTCGCGCGCTGATGACGTCGACGCTCGAACGGCGGATCGCGATCGAGATCAACTCGTCCTATCTCGTCGACATGCCTGCATTCCTGGCGCTCTGCGAAGAGATCAATCCCTATGTCTCGATCGGTTCCGATGCACACAGGTTGAGCGAACTCGGTCGTTGCAGGGATCAACTGCTTGAATTGGGGATAGGGCGATCATGAAGGTCTTCATTACGGGGGCGGGCGCCCTCCTCGGGCAAGGGATCATCCGCGCCTTGCGGCGTTCGAGCCTGAAAGCGACGATCATCGTCGGCGATCCGAGTCCGCTCTCGGCCGGGCTCTACTGGGGGGATGCGGCCCACCTCGTGCCGATGGCGAAGGACCCGGCCTATCTGGACCGGCTGGGCGACTTGCTGGTGGCGGAACGGCCGGATATCCTCATCCCCGGAACCGATGTCGAGCTTCCGATCCTCTCGGCCAATCGCGAGATGATAGAGAGGGCCTATGGGACCAAGGTGATCATCAGTTCGCCATCTGTGGTCTCGATTGCGAACGACAAATGGCTCACGTCCGAGTTCCTGCGGGAGCGGGGCCTCGGTTTCGTTCCTTCGTGTTTGCCGGGCGACGAGGAGGACTTGATCGAAGCGTGCGGCTTTCCGCTCGTGGTCAAGCCGAGGGTCGGCGCGCGATCGATCGGCTTCGGCATCGTGCGCGACCGGGAGCAACTGAGGCGCGCGATCGCCGAGCAGCCCGGTATTGTCATACAGAAATATGTCGGTTCCGAAACGACCGAATACACGGCGGGTACGCTCACCTTCGACGGCAAATGCCGCGCGACGATCGTCATGCGCCGGGATCTCCGGGACGGCAACACCTACAGGGCATTCGCCGAAGCCTTTCCCGCCCTGAATACGGCGATGGCACAGGCCGCCGATGCGCTCGGCGCCTATGGCCCTGCGAACTTCCAGTTCCGCCTCGACGACGGCGTTCCCCGTATTTTCGAGATCAATGCACGGTTCTCCGGGACCACGGCCGTCCGGATCCATGCGGGGTTCAACGAGGTCGAGATGTGCATCCGTCACATCCTCTTCGGCGAGCCGGTCGAGCAGCCGGAGATCGTGCCGGTGACGATCTTGCGGCACTGGTCGGAAACCGTCGTGAGACCCGGTGAATTGATAACGGCCAAGGAGCGGTTGCAGGAAGAAGTGTAGGCGGCTTGCTGCGGCGCCGCGTGTCCGATCAGACGCGCCAGCGTCTCTGCAGCACTTTGCATACGGTAGGGAAGGCGGGGCTCGACGTGCAACTCGTTGTCACCGGAGCGACAGGGTTCATCGCCTCGAGGCTGATCGCCGAGGCGCTTTCAAGAGGTCACCAGGTTACGGCACTGGCCCGTGACCCGGACGGGGTCGCGCCGCGACAAGATTCTCGTTTCGTCGTCGAGAAATGGTCGATCGGCGACCCCTTGCCGGCGGTCGCGGGGGCGGATGCCATCTTCCATCTCGCCGCCTATATTCCTGCCGATTTCGGCGACGCGCACCAGGCCGCCAGGTGCTTCGAGGTCAACACCAACGGGGCCCTGCAGGTCGCGATGAGTGCCGCGGCCCACGGCGTGAAGAGATTTGTCTTCTTCGGATCGGGACAGGTTTATACGCCCGCCGCGGAACCGGCCCTGGAGACGAGCCCTACCTTTCCCGTCGAGCGGGCGAGCTATTATCTCGCGAGCAAGCTCTCGGCAGAGATTTGCCTGCTCGCCTTCGGCGCGGCCAACGCCATGCCTGTGACGGTGCTCCGCCTCGCCTCCGTCTATGGTCCCGGCATGCATGCCACGGGGATGCTGCCGACTTTCATTCGCGCGCTTGCGAGCGGCCGTTCCGTGGTCATACGGGACGGAGGGCGATACCGCGTCGACCTCGTCCACGTCGACGACGTCGTTTCGCTGGCGCTGGCGGCGGTCGAGAAGGAAAAGGCCGGCGTGTTCAACGCCGGCAGTGGCGAGGCCTGCAACTCGTCGGATGCGGCTCGGATTGTCGCCGCGGCCCTCGGCGCGGAGCCGACCCTCGTCAATATCGAAGGCGAGCGGGAGGGAAAGACGATGATCGGCTTCGCGGCCCTGAATGTCGCCAAGGCCGTCGAGCAGTTAGGATACAGCCCCCGCTCGCTCCGTGAGGGCATCGAAGCGTGGAAGGCAGAGACGGGGCTTGGGGACTTCGGCTAACGCATATTGCGGCCGGGTGCAATCACTTGGCGTCGCGCAAATGCAGGGAAAAACAAATAGTTATAGTTGCGCGTTAATGTATGTGAACGCATCCCCCTTCTAATGCAATGCGTCGGGTCGCTCATCCGGCCTGTCGGCCACCTTCTCCCCGCAGGCGGTGAGCGGTTCTTCCTATTCCAGTTGCATGCGCTCGAACAGCAGCCGGTTGACGGCATGGACGTCGAACTTGCTCGTCGCTATCTCGCGTGACTTCTCGCCCATCCGTTCAACCAGTTCCGGATCTTCAGCGAGGGCGATCATCGCCTTCGCCAGATCGGCCGCGTCGCGCGCCTTGACGGCGAAGCCGTTGGCGCCGGGCTCCACGGTGTCGCGACAGCCGGGGAGGTCCGTGGTGATGACCGGCCGGCCCGTCGCCAGCGCTTCCAGGATGCTGCGCGGAATGCCCTCGCGATAGTAGGAGGGCAACACGAAGACCGAGCAGGCGGCGAGATACGGCCGGACGTCGTCGGTGCTGCCGAGATATTCAAGGACCCCCTCACGGACCCAGCCATCGATCTCCTCCCGGGAGATGGCGGTCGGGTTGCTGTCGAAATGGCCGAGGAGCTGGAATCTCGCCTCGGGGAACGATTGCCGGACGATCCGTGCCGCCTGGACATATTCGACGACGCCCTTGTCCCGCAGGAGCCGGGCCACCATCAGGAAGACCGGTGCGCCCTGTGGCGGCCGCGAAAAGGCGAAGTGATCGAGATCGACGCCGGAACCCGGCACCATCGTGATGAGTGCATTGTCCCGCAACATGCGGTGGTTGCGGATATCCGCATCATCCGCGTCATTGTAGACGAACACCACTTTTGCGCCGGCGAAAGCGACCCGGTAGAGCGAGACGCACAGACGCCGCACCAGCCGCGCCTTCGCCGAACCGTCCGCCTGCTCCGAGAAGACGTGGCCGAGACCGGTGACGAGAAAGCAACGGTCCTTGATCCCCAGGGCCCGCGCGGCGATGCCGCCATAGATGATCGGCTTCATCGTATAGGGCAGGATCATGTCCGGCCGCAGCCGCCTGAAGTGCTTGACGAGCGACCAGAGCGTCGCAACGTCTTCAAGCGGATTGAGACCGGTGCGTGCCATGGGTATGCGAATGAATTCGACGCCGATCCCGGCGAGTTGATGTTCGACCCTTGCATCCTGCTCGGGGGCGAATGCCACGACCCGATGCCCGGCGGCGACCAGCCTTCTCAAAAGCTCCAGCCGAAAGATCGTCAACGACGGCGTGAAACTGGCGATCACCGCAATCACCCGCCTGTTTCGGTGGGAGGGGTGCGAGATGGTTGGCTTGTCCGCATGGGGGAGAGCCCTGGTGGCGACTTCCGCTGTGGACCTCAAAGTCTGGCTTGCCGGTTCCAAGGAGCCCTCCTTCGTCATGTGCGTCGGTAAAGCGCCTGTTCGTAAAGCGCCAAATGTCGCGCGACATAGTTCTCGATCGAAAAGTTCTCGAGGACGCGTCTGCGTCCCGCCATGCCCAGTTGTCGCCGGTCACTCTCGGCGAGGGAGAGCAATTTGCCGACGATGGCCGCCTGCGCTTCGGGCCTGCTGGGTTTCGAGATCAGGTCCTCGTCGCCGACCAGCCAGGCGCAGTCGCCGACGTCGGTCGCCACGGCCGGCACGCCGCAGGCCATCGCCTCGGCGACGGAGAGCGGGAACGCCTCGCCCCAGGACGACGAGAGCATGAAGACGTCGAGGCCCGGCAGCAGCCGGCTGATATCGGATCGGGCGGGCGAAGTCGTGAGCCGGTCTTCGATGCCAAGGGCCCGGGCGGTCCGGCGCCCATCGCCAGTCTCATGCCCTTCGCCGATGATCAGGCCGTGCACGTCATGGCCCTGGTCGAGCAGGATCGCCAAGGTTTTCACGAAGCTTGCATGATCCTTCATCGGATGCGCCCGGGCGACATTCCCTATGACCAGCCGCCCGGATGGAATGTCGAAGAGCTGGTGCAGCATGCTCCTGGCCTCCCCGGCCGGGCGGAACTCGCCGCAGTCGATCCCATTGGGGATGATATGCCGCTTCGACGGCTCGAAGCCGAGCGCCTCATGCTGTTCGGCCGACACGCGCGAGCAATAGGAAATCGCCGCGGTCCAGCGCGACAGTCGCGCGGCGAGCGCAATCAGGCGCTGCGTCATGCGCCTTTCCGCTTTGATGTCGACGACGGAATGGTGGATACTCCAGATCACCGGTGTCCGCCGGTGCATGAGCGCGCCGACCGAGGCGGCGATGTTGCCGTGGTACATCCAGCCGTGAAAGAGCGCCGGGTCGGCGCGCCGGACTGCCTTCGACAACCGCCACAGGGAATTGAAGCGTGGATGCGCCTGCGGCATGCCGATCGACTGGATGTCAATGCCGGCAAGTTCACGGCATTCCGCCACTCGCCCGGGCGGCATCAGCGAGAGCACCGAAGGTCGATAGGCGCTGTCGGACAGGCCCTTGACGAAGCGGGCGAGCATGTATTCCGCGCCGCCGACATTCAGTCCCGTGATGCAATTGAGAACGCGGATGTCGTTCAAGGCGAACCTACCTCTTCAAGCCGCAGCCTGCTGGCTTCCGCTCGCCCTCCGCGGCAATTCGAAAGTCATTGCCGGGGCGCGGCACGCTGCCTGGGCGGAGGGCAGAATGTTCACATTCGCGCCCGTATCCGCCCGGCCAGACCATCCCGGTTGAGGGGGCGACGGCCGATCAGGCGCCCGGTAGTCCGAGATGGTTGCGCTTGCCCTTTGGAAAGGCCGCGGGGGTCGTACGCGCCTTGAGGCGGCTTCTCTGTTCTTTTTTCGCCCGGGGCGGCAGGCGTTTTGCCGCAAGGGGCTTGTGGTTCCCTTCGTGCTCGTAGCGCGGCAGCAATTCGCGCATGACCGCGACGACCGCCGGCTCGTTGCCGCGCTCCGCGTGGCGCTGCAGGCGCGCGAACGCGTCCCTCAGCGTCGGCAACGCGATCGGCTCCGGGACCGCCCCGAGCACCCCCGGCACGGGGGACGTGATCCGCTTGTCGGTTTCATCGAAGAGCTCCTCGAAGAGCTTTTCGCCCGGCCGGCAGCCGATGATCTTGATCTCGATGTCCTGGTCCGGCGTGAAGCCGGCGAGCCGGATCATCCGACGGGCGATGTCGATGATCTTGACCGGCTCGCCCATGTCGAGGACGAAGATTTCGCCTTGCCCGAGCTGCATCTCGAAGCCGTAGGCGGAAGCCTGCAGCGTCAGCTCCACGGCTTCGCGGATCGTCATGAAGAAGCGCGTCATGGACGGGTCGGTGACCGTCAGCGGGCCGCCTCTTGCGAGCTGGCGTTTGAACAGCGGGATCAGCGAGCCGCTCGAACCGAGCACATTGCCGAACCGAACGGTCATGAAGCGCGGGCCCTTGCCCGTTTCGAGGCCGTCGAGGTCGAGGGCCTGGCAATAAAGTTCGGCCAGGCGCTTCGTCGCGCCCATGACGCTCGTCGAGTTCACCACCTTGTCGGTCGACACCTGGACCATGGCGAGCGTGCCGTATTTTTTCGCCGCATTGGCGACGTTCATGGTGCCGATGACATTGGTGAGGATGCCCTCGCACGGATTCATCTGAACCATGGGCACATGCTTCAGAGCCGCGGCATGGAAGACCAGCTCGGGCCGATGCCGCTCGAAAATCTCCTCGACCCGCTGGCTGCGGCGGACGCTGCAGAGATAGCTCCAGCGCGGCACGTCCGGGAAGCCCTCGGTAAGCATCATGTCGATCGCGTAAAGATTGTATTCCGTGTTGTCGATCAGGACGATCTCCGCCGGCTCGCAGGCGGCGACCTGCGTCGTCAGTTCGCTGCCGATCGAGCCGCCCGCGCCGGTGATCAGCACGCGCCGGCCGCGCACGAGCCGGGCAATCGCTTCGCGGTCGAGGGCCGCCTGCGGCCGCTCCAGAAGGTCGGTCAGTTCGATCGAGCGCAACTCGTAGGGGTTCTCGCCCTTGGCGCGCTTGAGCTCGGTCATCTGCGACAGCCGCGAGACGGCGATTCCGAGCCGCTCGGCGCACCGCAGCAGCTCATCCGATGCGCTTTCGCCGAAATTCGCCGGCGCTTCCGTGAAGACGACATGGCGCGGCTGCCTGTTGGCCCGCTGCAACTCGGTCACCACCTGCTCGAAATCCTCGACGCTTCCGGCGATCGGCACGCCGCGAAGGCTCATGCCGAGCTGGTCCCTGTTCCTGTCGAGGCAGGCAACCGGCAGATGTGTGGAGTTGGGATCCCTGGCGAGCGCCCTGAGATAGAGCTCGGCGGCATCGCCCGCGCCGACCAGCAGCACCGGTACGCGATGGTCCTCCTGCCTGTTCTTGAAGACGGGCCGCCCCAGCGGAAGTTCCTCAGCGCGAAAACTCAGCCGTGCGGCCGCGAGGCATGCAAGCAACAGGAGCGACTGCAGCGGCAGGACCGTGCGCGGCATGTCGGTGAGCCTGGTCGAGAAGAACAGGAGTGTGATCAGGAGGAGCGATGTCAGCAGGACCGCACGCAGGATGATGAAGAGGTCGGAAATGGAACCGTATTTCCAGTTCCGGCTGTAGAGGCCGGACAGGGGGAAAACGAGCGCGCAGATCGCGAGATATTGGGTGCCGGACCAGACGAGCACGGAGATCGTGTCCGGCCTCGCCTTGAGCCCGTCGATGCCATAGCGCAGCAGCAACGGCAAGGCGAGGGCTATGGCCGCGGAGGTGAGATCGGCAAGATAGAGAGCCGCGTATTTCTGAACGCCACGAACGGCCGCACGGATGCGCCGACGGGAGATATCGATGGCCGCGCCGCATAATGCCCCGAGTGCTTTGGCTGATGTTCGGGCTCCTTCTCGCCGCAATATCGACGGCGCCATTAGGAACTGATCACGAACTGCCTTCGCGGCGGCGTAAATACGCTGCATGACGGCCCCTTCCTAATATCCCTAAGCCTGCCGTCCTGCCGAACGAAACCGCACCTTCCCAAAGTCCCATGGTGGCCCGAGAATGGTGCGTCTGGTTGGTTTGTCTCGTCGACTGACTCGAAAGGCTGGTAAATTGAATTCAAAAAAACATAATCGACCCCGATGGATTAGATCGGGACGCAAAATTTACTGGCATATTCGTTTTCGATAATAAAAAAGCACGTAATTAACCAGTTGTAAACTAGTTTTCCTGCTTCACCCCAATTATAGTTTTCTACTAACAAGGTGAATTTCATAGGCAGTTTGCGGCATTCGAGGGGCGATTGCGCGTCTGCGATAATGCAGTCATAGGTACGCATTTGGGCCGGCCCGCTAACCCGATCAGCCCGGAGGGCCAAGCCTGCTATGGACCGGCGGTCGTTTGCCGGATGGCGAATCCCAGGCCAGCACCTCGATGCATTCCCGGTCGCCGCACAGCACGATGAAGCCTTGCTCCGTGTGCGCCTGAACCTGCCCGGCAAGCCCGATGAACCGCCTGGAATTCTTAACCTGTGCCGCTGCATCGATGCGGATTCGGTCACCCCGCCTGAACGTGAAGGCGCCCGGATAGGGATCGCCGACGGCGCGGATCAGGCGCAACAGGGCCGCCGCCGGTTGCCGCCAGTCGATCAGCCCGTCCTCCGGCGTGCGTTTGGCGCAATAGCTCGCCTCGGCGTGGTTCTGTACCGTCCGTCCGGCTCTGTCCGCCTCGACGAGAGCGGTTGCTTCGACGACCATCTCGGCCAGATTTGCCGTGTGCTTGGCGTAGAGGCTGCGTGCCGTTTCGTCCGCCGCCACGGCAAACAGCCGCTGGAGAAGAATAGGCCCGGAGTCGATCCCGTCATCCAGCCAGAAGAGGGTCGACCCCGTCTTCTCCTCGCCTTCAAGGATCGTCCAGGGAATAACGCCCCGACCACGGAAACGCGGCAGCGCCGCCGGATGGAAACCGACGGTCCCCTTTCGCGCGATCTCCCGGAACGGCTGCCGACAGACTTGTGACCAGCCGACGACGAGCGTGAGATCCGGACCGACCGCTGTCATGGCTTCGAGCGTCGCCGGAGCATTGATGTCGGTCACGTGGCAGACCGCGATCCCGGCGCTCCGCGCCAGGGCGGCAATATCCACGAAATCGGAATGGCGTGCCGCCGCTTCCGGGGGGAGCGTTATCACCAGGGCCGGGGCGCGCTTCGCCTCGATGAGCGCCTCCAGAGCGATCCTCGAGCTTTCGACGGCACCAACGAAAACGATACGCATGCTGCCCGACATCCTGTTGACCCGATATCCTGTTGATATAACGGCGACGGCTCACAGATAGCCGTAGCGTCTCAGCATCCAACTGCCCAGCCGCTGGAAGGACACCTGCTGGCGGGCCGGCATGCGCGTTCGCCAGGACTCGTCCTTGCTGAGGGCGATCGATGCATTCATGCGCAACCGGCTCCCCGCGACCTGGTGCCCCGGACATATGGGCTCGCCGTTTTCCAGCGACGAACCGATCTGGCTCAGGTCAAGCTCGAGAAACGCCCCGATCTGCTGCATGACCAAAGCCGGGTTGGACGCGAAATCCTCGTATCTTACCCGCATGACCCTATCTGGGCCCAACTGCCGCGAGAGATACTCGACCGCCAGATTGACGATGCTCCATCGCAAGGCCGTCCTGAACACGGGTTTGGGCCTGAGCTCCTTCTGCAAACCTGATTTCACGTCGCGGTCATAGCTTTTCATCATCGACCAGGCGACGCCGCGACCGTCGCGCACCACATGGATGACGCGCAGGTCGATGCCCGGGATCTTCGCGAGCGACATCGCTCTTCCCGGCAACTTCGAGGAATCGACGATCATCTGCTTGCCGGAACGCGAGAGCACCGTGCTGAACAGCCGCTTCGTATGAAGTCCATAGGACGTGAGTTGTTCTCCGGGCTCCGCTCCGCCAAGAGCTTTCATGAACACGGGAAGCCCTTCGAACTTTTCCTGAAGCGCACAATAATCCGCCATCAGTCTCGAATCCCATCCCTCGGACCACTCCTGGACGACTGCGCTCCAGAAGTCACAGTCGCGAACCGGCCGGCCGCATGCGCAATATTCGTTGTTCTGCCAGACGTGTCGCGTGAGCGCCGTTATCTCCCCCGCTCCCATCACGGCGGCATGCTGTCCCAGCGCAATGTCGAGTATGGTCGTGCCGCTGCGTCCGTAACCCGCGACGTAAGCAATGCGAACCGATTGCGAGGGCATCCTTAAAGCCTTCCGTGATGTTCGAGTCTGCCTTCAATATGAAGTCGAGCTAGCATTGCCTCGGGTTCCCACACGATCGCCTCATGCCGCCCCGAGGCCCGCGGGACTTGGGCTTGCGCCCATCCCCACGAGTTCGTCGTAGACCGCCGTAATTGCCAGCACGTGGCGCTCGATACTGAAGCGGGAGCGTGCCTCGGCGCGAGCTGTTTCCACTATGTGATCGCGATAGGCGGCATTGTTGAATAAGTCTGAACAGGCCCTGGCGAATTCATCCGGGTCGTCCGGGCGAACGAGCATGCCGGTCTCGCCGTCGACGACCACTTCCGGATTGCCGCCCGAGTCGGCGGCGATGACGGGTGTACCGAGCAGCATGGCTTCGATGAGGGTTCTCCCCAGAGGTTCCTTCACGGCGGTCACGAGAAGGGCATCGAGCGCGGCGATCCACGGCTCGCCCGGGTGGCGGAAACCCATGAAGTGAATGCATTCGCCGACGCCGAGCGCTTCGGCGCGCGCCCGTGCGGCGGCGTCAAGTCCGTTGAGCGCGTTCCCCAGGAACAGACCCGCGAACCGGATCTCCGGTTCCCGCCGTCGAAGGGCGGCAAGGGCTTCGACAAACAGGAGCGGCCGCTTGCGATCGACCAGGGTTCCGACGTATCCGATAAGCCTTGTGTCCGGGGGACATCCGACCTCGGCGATGACCTTGCTGCGAGCGTCTTCGCGTTCCACGCCGAGCAGTTTCGTGATGTCGAATGGACTGTGGACGACGCTGCATTTGTCCGCGGCCGAGAAAAGCCCGGGGCGCGGCGATGCGAAACGGGACACGGCCACGACCCGGCTCGGAAGCCAGGGCGCGATGCGCCGGAGCCCGAAGGAAGACGGATCGCCACGGTGGTGCCAGAGATGCTTCAAGCCTGCGAACCGCGCCGCAAGCCCCCAGACGAGATGTGTGCGACCGTCATTCGTGTGCACGATTGCGGTATTCCTGGCCCGCAGGAAACGCACGAGTGCGGGCAGGGTCCGCACGACATTGACGGCGGCGGCGCCGTTGCGTGCGCCAGCCCGCTCCAGGCGGTTTGAAACCGGAGCGGCTTCAAACTCGATGCCCTCGCGGCGAAACAGATCCGCGACCGGCCCGTCGGTGTCGTGCAGCACAACCAGGGGCAGAAAGCGGGATCTCGGGAGGTTTCGTATCAGTCCGAGCGCAGACAGGTGGCTGCCGCCAACGTAATCCCCTATGAACGGAAAGCATACGACAACCCGGTCGTCGCCTTTACCGATCGACTGGCTCTCGACCTCTCGAGAGCGAAAATCCACTACGGTCGAGGACGTCAATGCTTCAACTCCTCAAGGCGCAAGACGCGAAAACGTCCGTCGGGGCACGATAGTTTCGCCGTTTCGGGCAATGGGCGGCGGGCGCGAAAACGGCGTGATTGCTCCGGATGGCAATGGCGCACCGTCGCGGCTTGACCTGATTGTCGTCTGGCACGCCGCGCCCTTTGAATGAGGTCATTTCTCAAGGCCTTGGTTCCTCAGCCATCCGGTCAAGTCCCTTCCGACAAGGGCGCCGAGTTTTTCCGTTTCGGGCGCGTAATAATCAGCCATGCGCTCGCGCAGGTCGCGGCTGAGCGGTGCGTATCGAAGCTCGCCGGCGATCAGCGAGCGCAATTTCCGGAAACCGGCGTTCTGCCTGAAAGGTGCAACGACCGGCTTCAACGGGCGCAGGACACGGCGTAGCGCCGGGTTGACGACCGGTTCGGACTTGTCCTTCACCTTCTTTGCGAGCGGTTGCGGCGGCAGGTTGTCCTCGAGTTTCAGAAAGCTTCGGACCCGGCCGAGATGGGTGCGGGCATCGGCCTTCAGGTCCTCGTAGAGCAGCACGAGCAGCCGATCCGCGGGGAAGCGGTCGAGATAGGCCTGCAATTGCTGGAAATAGAGGCCGCCGTTCAAAAAGCGTCCGCCTGCGCCCTTGCGCGGGTCGAGGTACTGCGCGATGTCGCGCCCGACCTCCGCACGGCGATAAAGCATGCAATAGTCCGAATATGCCCGGTCCACGGGGTTGCGAAGCTGGGCGATGAGCAGGGCGTGCGGCAGCTTTTCCTTTATCCGCGCAGCGGCTTCCGGGACGTCCATGTAGGAGTTTGATTTCTCGCCGCGAAGCCGCCTGTGCTCCTGGCCGGCGAAATTGGAAAGGTACCATTCGTCGCCGCGGTCGTAGTATCGGCTGAAATAATGCACTTCGGGATCCGGCATGAATATGTCCGGATCCTGCTGCAGCGATTGCTGCAGCCATGTCGTCGCGCTTTTCGTTGCGCCGATGATCAGGAAGTCGATGTCGCGCATTTCCATCTTCAGGCCCCTTTTGCCGGATTGTCGGGCAGAGCGACTTGCTGAAGGCGATGGTCATGCACCGCCTTTCCCGCAAGGAGTGTCTCGTAAGGCGCGCTGATCCCATCGATATGCGCCCGGCTGCCGTACTTCACGAGCGCATGCTGCCGCGCCGAACCGCTGATCCGCGTCCATTCCCGACGATCGAACAAGAGCTTCTCGAGCGGCGCCACGAAAGCTTCCGGTCGTTCCGCCTCCACGAGATAGCCTGTGGCTCCGTCCTCGATCGCCTCCGGATTGCCGCCATGATCGGTGGCGATCACCGGTGTCGCAAGGAGCATCGCCTCGATCAGCGTCCGGCCGAAGGGCTCGTTGATCGCGGTGACGAGGAGGGCATCCAACGCGCCGATGCAGGGCGCCACGGGCGAGCGAAAGCCCATGAGGTGGATTCTGTCGGAGATGCCGAGCTCTTCCGCCCGCTTCCTGATGGCGCCTTCGAGCGGCGGCAGGTTGATTACGGATGCGCCGAAGACGAGGCCGGCGAGCGGAAAATCGGGATGGCGCTCCAGGAACGCATGTACCGCCTCGACGAACCGCAGCGGCCTTTTGCGCTCGACCAGGGTCCCGACATAGCCGACGAAGCGCGTATCGGGGCGGAGCTGCAGCTCTTCGATGAATCGCCGTCGGCAGGCCTCGCGATCCGGCAGCACCGACGGATGCTCGAACGGGCTGTGCAGCACGGTGATCTTGTGCCTGACCGGCGTGATCGGATTGGCTGGCTCGACGAAGTTCGACACGGTGACGATGTGATTGGCAAGCAGAGGCGCCATCACGTTGACGCCCCAGGCCTTCGGGGCGCCCCGATGGTGCCACACCAGCTTGGCGCCGGACAGCCGCGCGGCCAGCGCCCAGGTCGCATGCATTTGGCCGTCGTTGGTGTGCACGACATCGACCTTGTGATCGCTGAGGAAGCGGGCAAGCCTCGCGGTTGTCCGCGGGAACCGCAGTGCCGCAGCCAGACGAGCCGGCGTATTGCCGCCGTCGCTGCGCGAGAGTACCGTCACGTCCGGTGCGAAGGTGACCGGGAGGCCATGTGCCTTGAAGTGCTCTTCCAGCACCATCCCGCCTTTGTGCAGAACGACGATGGGCTCGAATTTCGCCCTGTCGAGACCGGCGATCAAACTCGTCGCCGAAATGTGGCTCCCGCCGAGGTCGTCTCCAACGAAAGGAAAAGCGATGACGATCTTCCTGAGACTCACGCAACTGTTCCTTCTAAAGGCTGCGCTCGGAAACCAGTTCAAGTCCGCTTGGGCGCCTATCGGAAATTCGATTGAGGGTGAATACGAGCCCAAACCTGCTTTCGAGCGAATACAATTACTAATCGAATGCAGCGCTGCTATTCCCGTTCGGCCCAGGCGAACGCGTCGGTTGGCACTGTTAAGTGGCGGAGCGGCGGAAACTGCGCTAAGAATTCAGGGAAAATGACCTCAGTTTAAGTGTTAAGCCTAAGCAACAATTGAGATGAAAAATTTCTTTTGGGAGATTTCACATGAAAAACACGCGGGAAGCAACATACTCCGCTAATTTTGGCGTTTCAATATGTCTCCATCAGAAACGCCTGCGCAAGCATGCGGAGAGGCTCGCCGGTTCGCGGCGCGCTCTCTGCGCCTGGCTGCTGGTGGCGTTCCTCTCCCCGCTTGGCGGCTCCGCCCACGCAGCAGGGCAGTCCCAGATCGCCTTTCCCGGCGCGGAGGGCTACGGCAAGATGGCTCTCGGCGGCCGGGGCGGCGCGATCGTGCCGGTCACCAACCTCAATGACTCCGGCCCCGGAAGCCTGCGGGAATGCGTCGAAATGCCGGGGCCGCGCAATTGCGTCTTTCGCGTCAGCGGGGTCATCCATCTGATCAAGACGCTGGCCGTCAAAGGCAATGGCCGGCTCTCGATCCTCGGACAGACGGCGCCCGGCGGCGGCGTCCTCGTGACCATCGATCGGGTTAACAGCGCAAAGCAGCATACGCCGCTGCTCGTCAAGAGAGCCGACGACGTCATCATCCGCCATATTCGTGTCCGGCCGCGCTTTTCCAATGCCGTGCGCAATGTCGACGGCCTCACGGTCGAAGACAGCCGGCGTGTCTATGTCGACCATGTCTCCACATCCTGGGCGACCGACGAGAATTTCAACGCCTATTCGAACACGTCCGACCTGACGGTCGCCTACTCCGTTTTCGGCGAGGGCCTCAACAAGCACAGCAAATGCGCATTGCTCGGTTCCGATCCCCGGATGCCGCAGAACATCAGCTTCTGGAGCAACGCCTGCATCTCCAATCGCGACCGCAACCCGGACGACAATCACTACGGCAAGTCCTGCATCGAGATCGTCAACAACGTCTTCTTCAATGCGGCATCGGAGTGGGGGGAGGTCTTCTCGCAACGCCCCGGCGGCACGCCGATTGCCTTTGTCGGCAACTACTTCAAGGCCGGACCGAGCACGAATGACGTGACCTATGCGATCAACTGGAACGATACGAACAGTGCCGCGGCGCCGCAGATCTACCAGACCGGGAACGTCACCTGGAGCCCGAAAGGCAAATCCGTCGTGCTGATCGCTCCGGACACGGAGCAGCACCTCGTCGACAAGCCGCCCTGTCCGCTTGCCATCTCGAAAGTCACTTCCGCGGAAGAGGCCTACGAGGAGGTCAGCCGCCGCGCCGGGGCCTTCCCCCGCGATGGCGTGGACGAGCGGCTAATCGAGGGGCTGGCCCCCATCGGGACCAAGGGAAGGGGAAAGATGGTCCGCGAACCGGGCGAACTGCCGGAGATCGCTCAGGGTGAGCCCTATGTGGACGCGGATGGGGACGGGATGGCCGACGGCGTGGAGAGCCAATTCGGCGCCAAGCCCGGCGCGAACGATGCCTGGGAGGACTCCGACGAGGACGGCTGGACCAATTTCGACGAGTTCATGCAATGGCTTTCCGAGGAGCGGGTCGCCGGACGCTATCCCCAATGACGGCCTTGGAACACCGATGCGCGATAGGCGTGTCGCATGAAGTGGTTTGAATGCGACGCGCCTCAAGAGGTGCTCAGGTCACGAGGCTGGGTTTCCGCCGATAGCTCACCATCATGGTCGACAGCCAGATCGAGGCCATGACGATGTGGGCGATATTCGCGCCCATGGCGCCTATGGCCGGAATGAGTGTCAGCGCGGTTGCGTGAAAGGCGACCGTGGAGATCAGCACGCTCCAGAGAATCTCGTTTTCACGCCCCATCGCCAGTAGTGCGGACCGGATGACCGCGCCGCAGAGCGTCATGGTGACGGCGATCGACTGGACGATGACCAGGGGGCCGGCGGCCGCGAAGTCGGGGCCGACGGCCAGGTTGAGCAGCGGACCGATCAGGAGATAGAGGCCGCCGACCAAGGCCAGGCCGAAGGCGAGAAGCAGTCCCTGCATCTGGTTGACCGCCTGGTGGAAGGCGCCGAGCGCCCGGGCTGCCCATGCCCGCGCGAGTTCCGGATAGAGGACCGCCTGGACCTGGACGCCCGCCTGCTGGGCGATGCGGCCGATGCGCTTGGCAATGTGATAAAGGCCGGCCGATGTCGGATCGGCGAGATAGCCGACCAGCAGCGTGTCGACCTCGTTGGCGCTCGAACGAATGGTGAGCGAGATATTGGCCGAGATCGCGAATTTCCAGAGACCTGGAAATTGCAACGTGATGCCGCTGAGGGAAGCGCGCGGCAGTCCCGCGAGCAGGCCTTGCCGACGCAGTTCGAAGAGCGACAGGAAGAGGAGGGCGAGCGCGCCGATCAGCTGCGCCGACATCCAGATCAGTGCGAAGCCGAAGAGGTCCGCACCGACGACGACGCCGACCGCACAGAGGACAACCCGCACGACGCTCGATACGACCTGGCCATAGGCGATCGCCATGAAGCGTCCGTAAAGGCGCAGCACTGCCGTGGCCATGCCGGAGATGTGGAACGGCAGGATGGTCGTATAGAGGATGACGAGGCCGGACATCTCCTTCGATATGCCGAGCCAGGGCGCGGCAATGAGCACCAGCAGGACGGCGATCAGCCATCCGGCCACCGCCGCGGAAACATCGAGCAGCAGGCCGAATTTGAGCAATGACTGCAATTCGGCGGTCCCTTCAGCCCCCCGCGCCTGCGCATCCGCGCCATATTTGATGAGCGGTTGCCAGGACTGGAAGCTGACGAGCCTTTCGATCGCGCGCGTATAGGAAAAGCACAAGGCGAGGACGCCATAGCCCTCGGGGCCGAGCGCCCGCGCCGTCAGCGCAAAGCCGGCCAGACCGATGACCGAGCTCAGCACGTTCCCCGTCAGCAGATGCGCAATATGCTGCAGGCGCTCCCGCAGGCTCGCCTCTCGGCTGAGGATTTTCTGCAATCCATTGATTTTCTTGAAAAGCTTCTTTTGAAATCCCATGGGACCCTTCCCACGAACGCCAATGACATCGTCACATGAAAATGCATTCGAACGCCGGCGTCGGTTACTTCTCCGGCGCGTCCGCCTGAAACGGGCTTCGGCCGTTGCATCCCCGCGGCATCCAAGGCCTTTGCAGCAGGCCTCGAAAGGTCCGCCTGCCGAACAAATTGATTCAATAACCCCTCAGCGCTATACGCCCAATCTGCGCAAAGAGCTGCAACGCGTTGAATTACTGCATAATTTCGTCCCGTCGCCATTTGCTGGCATCGGGAGTAGTAAAATCCTTTGACGTAGTAGCGCGTCGAAGAATATAGTCGGCGCATATATTTTGGTAGCGTTTTCTTTTATTGGTTTTCCGGAGGCTGCGGGATGGGTATATCACCGGCCACGCTCAGGACGAGCTCAACCCTTTGGGCAATGTGCCTGCTGCTGATCACCCTGTTCACGATCGCATGCTCGGTGGCGCTGGCGCCCCGCGCTTATGCCGGCGAATACCGGTTGACGACGGGCGACGTCGTGACGTTCGATTTCCTGGATGATGCCGAGCTTCCGGTGACTGCCACGATTTCGGGGGACGGTGAGGGGCAGTTTCCACTGATCGGCGCGGTCAGCGTCGTAGGGCTCACGATACCCGAGGCGCTCGAGAAACTCCGCAGCGAATATCGTCGCCGCGAGATTCTGGTCGACCCGAAGATTTCTCTCAACATCTCCACCTTCCGGCCGATCTTTGTCCTGGGCGAGGTCAAGAACCCCGGCTCGTTCCCCTACTATAACGGCCTGACGGTCGAGCAGGCCATAGGTCTGGCGGGCGGCATGCAGGTCGTTGCTGCGAACGCTTCGGACCGGATCGTCGCCCGAGCGCGCCTTCGAGGCGAGATCGAGTCCGCCAGTGCGCAGATCATCCATGAGGCCGTTTACGCGGCACGGCTCGCGGCGCAGTTGAAGTCCAGCGACAAGATCGACCTCAACGACGTTCCGGAGATCGCAAGCGAATATGTGAAGGGCGTGCCGCTCGATAGCGTCATCGAGATCGAGGAGAAGATTCTGAAGGCCGATCTGGCTGCCAACAAATCCCAGGCACAGATCCTTTCGGAAGGCATAGTCCAGGCCGAGGGCGGGATCGAGATCCTGAACGAGCTCGTCAAGCAGCAGAAGGAAGTCATCAAGAACAGCGAACAGGATCTGGAGCGCATCGGTGCTCTGCGCAAGCGCGAGCTGAACACCGAGAGCGAGCTTTCCCGTGCCAAGAACACCGCATCGGCGGAGAAGGCGCAGCTTCTTGAAATCTTCGCGACGCTTGCACGGTCGCGCCAGGAGATGAGCGAACTGAAGCTGCAATTGGCGAAGCTCGCCGCCGACCGCGAGAAGGATATCCTGACCCAGCTCCAGTTGCGGGAAATCGAAATCAAGAAGCTGATTACGCAGAAACACGCTGCCGAAGAGCAGATTCTCCTCATGGCCGCCGTGGCAGCCGAAGAAAGTGAGAAGAGCGAGATATCCTATACCTACGAGGTTCGTCGGAACCCGGTCGGCGGCAAGCCGACCAGCATGCAGGCTTCCCAGCTGACGGAACTGCTGCCGGGCGACGTGGTCGTCGTGGGCATTGCCGGGATGTAAGGACCACTCGAAGCACTATCGAAAAACACGTTCGACGCGCCAGGGACATCGAGTTGAAGCCCAATCGAGAGCAAGCCGTCACCGTTCTTGGTCTGCCGCCCGCCTTGGGGTCCTACCGCCTCAGGCGAGTGCTCGAATGCCTGTTCGCCGGGCTCGTCTTCGTGCTCTGCCTGCCGCTGATGGCTGTGACGGGGGTGGTGGTCCGGGCGAGCCTCGGGCGTCCGCTGTTCTTTACCCAGGCGCGCGCGGGCGTGGGGATGCGTGTCTTCACCGTGGCCAAGTTTCGCACGATGACGGATGCGCGTTTCCCCGACGGCACGCTCTTGCCGGATGAATTGCGGCAGACCGCTGCGACCAGGCTGTTGCGGCGGCTGCGCTTCGACGAACTGCCGCAACTGCTTTCCGTGCTGACCGGCGACATGTCGATGGTCGGGCCTCGGCCGCTTCCGGTGGCGACGATTGCGGCCTTCGGCGAATTGGGCCGCATGCGCTGCCTCGTTGCCCCTGGCATGACCGGCTGGGCCCAGGTGAACGGCAACACGCGGCTTTCGGACGAGGAGAAGATCGCGCTTGATCTCTGGTATGTCGCGCATGCCAATCTCAGGCTCGACGCATGGATCCTGCTGTTGACGCTGAAGACGCTGGTGACCGGCGAGCGCGTCCATGCGGGACGTCTGAAGATGGCCGAGGAGTTCCTCGCGCGTCGCGCCGCTGCGGGGGCGGAGCCTGCGGCGGCGGGCAGTATTTTTTGAATTTATTTCGCCAAGCGGCGCTCCCGATCGCAATAGGCGACGGAGCGCATGTGAGGCACCAAGGATATTCAAGGAGGTTTCATGCCGGGTTCGAGCCTTTCTTTCGGACGCACTCTGGTCTTCGCGCCGCATCCCGATGACGAAGTGCTCGGCGCGGGCGGGACCATCGCAAGGCTGGCGTCGGAGGGCGAGGAGGTCTTCGTCGCGGTCGTGACGGAGGGCAAGCCGCCGGCCTTCGATCCGGCCGAGGTTGCGAGGACGCAGGCGGAGGCAAAGGAGGCGCATCGCGCGCTCGGCGTGAAGGAGACCTTCTGGCTGCGGCTGCCGGCGGCGCAGCTTGCGGAAATGGCGCACGTGACCGTCAACGCCGCGCTGCTCGAACTCGTTCGCCGCCTGGCGCCGCAAACCGTGCTGTTGCCCTTCGTCGGCGACATGCACATGGATCATCAATTGACCTTCGCCTCGGCGCTGGTCGCCTGCCGGCCGCACCAGGCGGAATTCCCGAAGCTCATTCTCGCTTACGAAACCCTGTCGGAGACGAATTGGAACGCACCCTATCTGTCTCCGGCCTTCGCGCCGAATGTCTTTGTCGACATCAGCGATTATCGCGAAGCAAAGCTGAAGGCGATGCAGATGTTCGCTTCGCAACTGCGCGAGGCCCCGCACGAGCGCTCGATCGAGACGCTGAGCGCGCTCGCCACGCTCCGCGGCGCCACGGTGTTGCGGCGCGCGGCCGAGGCCTTCGTTCTGGTTCGTCACGTCGTTTGAGTTTCGATGAGGCCGGCCGGCGGACGCCTTCCGGCATGGGATGCTTTCCTGCGGCTTGCGCCTGTTGCGGCGTCATAACGGCGCCCGGCGCGAAGAATGAGGCAAGGACCTGGAGGGAGAGATGGGACGCTGGCCGGTTTACGATGAGGAGCAGATCGAGGACGTCGTGTCCGTGTTGAGATCGGGCGAGGTGAACGCCTGGACGGGGCCGCACGTGCGCAACTTCGAGGCCGCCTATGAACGATTTCTGGGCGTCAGGCATGCCGTCGCCGTGGCGAACGGAACGGTGGCGCTCGATCTCGCACTCTTCGCGCTCGCGCTCGAACCGGGCGACGAGGTGATCGTGACCCCGCGCAGTTTCATCGCTTCGGCGTCCACCGTGCCGATGGCGGGCGGGGTGGCGGTCTTCGCTGACGTCGATCGCGACAGCCAGAACATCACGGCAGAGACCATCAGGGCGAAGCTCACGCCGAGGACCAAGGGCATCATCGCCGTGCATCTTGCCGGCTGGCCCTGTGACATGCCGGCGATCATGGCGCTTGCCCGCGAGCATGGGCTGTGGGTCATCGAGGACTGCGCCCAGGCGCATGGAGGGGAAATCGACGGCCGGCCGGTCGGCAGTTTCGGCGATATCGCCGCCTTCTCATTCTGCCAGGACAAGATCATCACCACGGGCGGCGAGGGCGGCCTCGTGGCGATGAACGACGACGAGCTCTGGAAAAAGGCCTGGAGCCGGAAGGATCACGGCAAATCCTACGACGCGGTTTTCAACAGAGAGCACCCGCCGGGCTTCCGCTGGCTGCACGGGTCCATCGGGACGAACTGGCGGATGACCTCGATACAGGCCGTGCTGGGTTCGCGGCAATTGCAGCGTCTGGCGCAATGGCACACCATCCGGGGGCACAATGCGGGGATCCTCGCCAAGGCGGCCGCGGAGATAGAGGCGCTGCGCACACCGCTGCCGTCAGGCGGCATAAGGCACGCATGGTACCGGTTCTATACCTTCGTTCGTCCGGAGTTTTTGAGGCCCGGCTGGAGCAGGGACAGGATCATTGCGGAGATCAACGGGGCCGGGGTCTCGTGCTTCAGCGGTAGCTGCTCGGAAATTTACCTGGAGAAGGCATTTGCCGACATCGGCATGGCGCCCGCGCAAAGATTGCCGAATGCACGGGAACTGGGCGAGACGAGCCTGACGTTCCTGGTCGATCCCGCCCTCGACACGGCCGCGATGGAGAAGGCGGCTCATGTCCTGAGGGCGGTGTTTGCAAAAGCAAGTGCCGGGCAGGTGGCGCACCAGCCCGCGTGAACCGCCGACCGCGCTCTTGTGGCGAGTGCTCCCTCGGAGGCCCGCTGACCCGCGGGCCGCTTGCAGAGAACGCACATCACCGCTCGGCGCTCAAGGTCGACGGATGCGGTGCGCTGCTTCAGCCTGGCTGGAAACCGCGATCGGCCGCTGTCGGCATCAGGTCTTTCATCATGATCGGTACCAGGGTCATGGCACCGTAAACGCTGAGATGATCGTCGTCGGAGTAGAGCGGGATGCCGTTTTTCTCCACGGCGCAGACGGGCCGGCAGAGAAGCGGCACGGCGCTGACACGCTGTACGCCCGGATCCTCATCGGCAATCGCGAGCACCGCATTCGCCTTGGCACTCCGCTCCTTGACCATCTCCTTCGTTGGCGCGGGCGGCAGGTCGGCGTCGATGAAACGGCTGAGGCCGAGCGCGTGGGGGACCGACCAGCCGATCTCCGGAATCCCGTCGACGATGACGACGCGCCGGCCGGTATTGCGAATGGCCCGCACCGTCTTCAAGAACTCGCTCTTGAAGATTCCGTAGTTTTGCGCCGTACCGTGGCTCGTCTCCTCGAAATCGACGCGGTCGAGGATAGCGGCGCGCCCAGTCTCCCCGGGATAGCGCTTGCCGCTCGCCACCAGCGGCCAGCGGCCGCTGAGGATGACAATCGGAAAATCGTTGCCATGCTCCAGCATTGCCATGATGGCCGCGTTGAAGGCGGCGCAATTGTGGCTCTCTTTCTGGTCCAGCCGCTGTATGCCGAGGATCGGCGGGCATGCGCCCTTGAAGGCAACCGCCCCACCCCGGTTCTTTCCGCCCAGCAGCCGATCGAGGCCAACCATGATCGCTCCCGCATGGGAGTCGCCCCAAAGAAGCACGTCGTTCGTCGGCTTCCCGCCCGCACTGGCCTCGGCCCCGATGCGGCAGAGCCCGTCTTTCGGGAATTTGCCGTCGCATCGGCCGCGCCGCGTGTCGATGTCGCGGCTTTCCGAATAGGCAAGCCAAACATCCTTCGGAAGCCGCCCCGGAAACCCCTCGCGTGCGTTTATCACCGCCGACACCGCAGACAGCCCCGCCACACCGGCAAGGGCAGAGACGAGAATGAAGCGCGGCGAAAACCCGACCGGCGGGCGTCGGCGAAATGGCCTTTCGACGAAGCGCCAGCTTGCAAAGGCGCAGGCAAAGGACAGTCCAACGGCAAGCAGGGCCTGCGCCAGGGGAAGATCCAGCGTGCCGAGCGTCAGCCTGAAATAGACGACGAGGGGCCAATGCCAAAGATAAAGCGAGTAGGAGACGAGCCCGATCGCGACCGGGATCGGGCTCGAGAGCATGCGGCCGACCACCGTCGTTCGCTGCTCGCCCGACCACAGCAACGCCAGCGCCCCAAGACAGGGCAGCGCGGCAGCGAGACCCGGGAAGGACGTCTCATCGCCATAGAACACGACCGCCACCAGGATGGCGGCGAGCCCCGCCAGGGCGATCGCCTCGACGAGGCGCGCGTTTCGACTGGCTGGAAATACGCCGAGCGCGAGAAGGACGCCGAGACCAAGCTCCCAGGCCCTTGTAGGGGCGGAATAGAAACTCTCCTGAGGATGGGCGCCCGTCGCCCACACCGACAGCAGGAAGGACAGCATGCACAAGCCGACAAGCGCGCCGACCGCAGTCTTCCGAGGTTTCCTGAAAAGCCACCATAAGAGCAGCGGGAAGACTATGTAGAACTGCTCCTCGACCGCCAGCGACCAGGTGTGAAGCAAAGGTTCCAGGTCCGCACTCGGGGCGAAATAATCGGCGGTCGAGTACCAGAACCATATGTTCGACGCGAACACCATCGTCGCTAACGCCGAGCGCGCGAGATTGGTGAACATGTCCGGCAGAAGGAGAAACGCACCGGCCGCGAGGCAGATCGCAACGACGGTGAACAGCGCCGGCAGAATCCGCCGCGCGCGACGCTCGTAGAATTTGACGAGCGAAAAGCGTCCGGATGCAAGCTCCCGTTGGAGGATGCCCGTGATCAGAAAGCCCGAGATGACGAAGAATATATCGACACCGACAAACCCGCCCGAAAACCCGGCAATGCCCGCATGATAGAAAACGACCGGCAGGACCGCGATCGCCCGCAATCCGTCAATATCCTTTCGGTACTCCATTTGAGTATCCCTTTGAGCACCATTTAAAATATGAATTCGAAATAAAAACAGCCCACGTATAATACAAGCGAGCGATGGGTTGAATTCAAATGTGCTGCACCGCTAGCCGTTCAGGCGATATCTGGCTCGCTCGGCGAGCGGCACCGAAAAGCATGGAGGAGGAAACCACGGATGACGGCCACGCGTCAAGGTAGCATGACATCCGGCACACTCCGCAAAATGCAATTTTGGGCACGCTGTTAGTTCCTTAGGTTGTCGGAGGGCCTTTCTCGGCGAAAGGCCCTCTCTTTTTGCCCCCCCGCGCGCCATCCCGCGGGAATGGTTTCACGAGCAGGGTGGTGCAGCGCGTGCCGTCATGGACATGATCCCGCAGCAATATCCATCAGATGGTCGGCGAGGCGGTGCGCAAGCGCCACGGCGGTGAATGTCGGCGTGTCGTTGCCGGCAGTTGGAAAAACGGAGCTGCCGGCAATGAACAGGTTGCTGACACCATGGACCCTGCATTGGGCGTCGACGACGCCGCGGCGGGGGTCGTCGTGCATGCGTGTGGTGCCGATGTGATGCCAGGTCCACATCGGCCGCTCGAGCCGTTCCCATTCCTCCGGTGTCGCTTCGAGCCGGGCGATGCCTGTTCTCAGAAACTCTGCCTGGAGGATCTGGAAAGTTCGGCGCAGCGACGTCAAAGTCGACTCGGAGAGCCGCCAATGCAGGTCGATCTTGCGCAGACCGAAGCGGTCCCGGTGCCGCGAGAGCTTGACGGCGCTCTCGGCGCACGGCTCAGGCTCGAGGATGTGCTGTAGGCGGAAGCAGCGCGCGAGCCTCGCCGGTCGCGCCAGATGCATGATCGTCGTCCAGTTGACGGTCCGCAAGTTGCGAATGGAGTGCGAGACGCGCGGGCGCCGCTGTCCTTGCAGGCTCAAGTCCCGCAGCGAGAGGATCTTCGACTTGAGCGCCTCGATTGTCTCGTCTACCTGACCGGAGAACACGGGCTCCACCCAGGCCCGGTGGTTGAGCAATTGCTCTTCTTTCTGGGCATCGAAGGACAGCGTCAGGCCTTTGACCCTGAAGTGACGGCGCGAGCCCGGCCAGATCAACCGTTCCACCGTGTGGCGGCGGGCGATGCGGACGCGATCGAAACTCAAGAGTTCGGCGAAGGCATCTTTTTTCAGAGGGTAGATCGTGCCCACGGAAAAGCGCGGATGGTCCATGAAATACCGACCGACGAGTTGCTTCGGCGGACCTTCGAGTCCTTGGCTGAGGAGCAGCAGGCGCGCGTTTTCGAGCCCGCCGGCGGCCAGCACATAGGCATGTGCGGTGACCCGCAGGGTTCGGTCGTCACCCTGGTTGAACAGAACCGAGGCGACCGCGTGCCGGGCGCTGTCGAATTCTAGGTAGAGGGCGGTCGAATGGAGAAAAATGGTCGTCGACGGCGAGCGTTCGATCGTCGCCCGCAGGCTGTCGCCGAGCCGGAAATTGCGGCAGAGCGCCAGCCTGTCGCTCGCGAGCTTCGCCGAACGGCCGGCAAAGACGGTATCACGCGGACGCAGCTCGTCGACATCCGGAACGCCAAGCGTCTCCTTGGCTCTCTCATAATATGGGTGGAGATGATCGTAGCCGAACGGCCAGCCGCTGTCGTTCACCCAAGGGCGATATTCGAAATCCTGCTCATCCAGCGGCTTGCACAGGCCGCCCCATCCGCCCGCGCGCGTACTGCCGCCGAAGCCGCGCAGGCGGCTGGTGTCGAGCGGCGCATAAGGCAACCCGGAGGACTCGCCGGTCGCGAGGTCGGACGTGCCCGTAAAATTGGCATCGCCGCCGCTTTCGAGCACGCAGACGGTTACATGCGTGCCGGCGAGCGCAGAAGCAATTGTAAGGCCGCTGGCCCCGGCCCCGATGATACAGATGTCGAATTCAAATGCAGTCTCTTGTCCCGCCCGATTGACGATAACCATTGGGGCCACATCCTGATGGATTAACGGTGAGCCGCGATCGGAAATTCTTGATTTTGCTCAGCTTTACGCAAGCCTCTCTCGTAGAGGAGGCCAAGGTATCTTAAACAGGATTGTATAAAGTGAGAAATATTGTGAAATCTTCGTAGAGCAGAATTGAGACCGAAGCAATGGCTTCTCCGTCAAAACCGTGAGAGGCCGTTTCTCCGCAGTCAGACATGCAATCCCGTGCGCGCGACAAGGCCCTTGGCGGCGCTCGTCAGTTGCGTGGCGCACAATCGCTCGACCTCGGCGATCTGCGCCTCGTCGAGATAGTCGTGAAACCCCCCCGCCTTGCCGCGCCGCATGCGCAAGCTTTCCACGTCATTGCGATCATAGTCGTGGGCCGGGATTCCTTCTGCGCGCTCCCGGTCCTGCATCGCCTCGAAGCGTCCGGCCTCGACTGCATCCCGAAGCGCCGTGCGATCGATGCGGCAGCCAAGAAACCCGAGAACGGCTTCCGTTTGCCCTTCCGTATCGGCCGAGAGGCGCTCATAGCTCAGGACGAAATGGTCGCGGTTCGAGAGGCCCTCTGCCCAGCGGTTGAGATAGCCGATCATCGCAGGCATGCCCTGGTCGCGATCTTTGATGAAATCCGAAAGGCTGCCCTCGAAACGGTGTTTGTGCCGGGTTGCATGGAAATAGGCCGACACGATCACATCGCGCGGATCGCGGACCATCATCACGACCGGGCGCCTGAGAAACAGGCTCGCGCGATAGCCGAGATGGCTTACCAGGACCGTCGGTATCACGCCATTCTTGTCGCGGAAGCGATAGGCGGGAATTCCGCGCGTCGGGTCGAGATCGAAATTCGGCACGACCGAGAACATGTTGTGCAGGTCGATCGGCCCGGAGACGCCGGCAACCGAGGCGAAATAGTGCGAAAGAACGTAGCGGAACCAGGTGCGACCCGATTTCGGATAGGAGATCAGGAAACTGTCGGCGCGAGCCGCGTACGCGGTCAGCCGCACCCGCTTCTCCATCCGACGCCACGCGCGACCGAAAATGCTTGCCATTGTTCTGCCCTCGCCTGTCTCAGGCCAAATATAAATACATATATAGCCGCAACGCCATTGAATTGTTGCGGCGAAAATAGCTTTGATTGCTACTGCGGTGCGCAAGCGGACGTCATGCCAAAAATATTCTGTCGCGCCAATTGTTCAGCGCGGTTTCGCCATTCTCGAGCGAATGCCCGTCTTAGCAGGAAATGCTAATGAAAACTAATATTGATTCTCCGGATTCTTCCAGTAAACTGTCGCCTGCAATGTGTCTCTTTTGAAGTCGATTTCTTGAAAACATTTTAGCAAGTTGAATATGAAATGAAAAACACGCATCCTGTCAATAACGCACTTGCCATCGAACCTGAGACCGACTGAAGCGCGCGTCGCGGGGAAGAGCCTGCGCATGCGCTGACGCGCAGACGGAGTCTGCGCCGACGAGGCACGCGATCGGGCCGCCATCGGGCGGCCGGGGGAGGGCGATTTCGACATGAACATGAATGAGAGTGCGAGTTCCTGGTCGGTTGGCGTGCCCAGCATCGCCGGCGCGCGGATGACCATCGTCGTTCCGGCACTTGGCGCGGGCGGCACCGAGCATGTCGTCAACCTGGTCACAAATCATTGGACCAGCATCGGCTGCGCGGTAACGATCATCACGCTGGAGCCGCCCGGTGCCCGGCCGTATTATAATTTCGATCCCGGGATCGTCATCGAGCGGCTCGGCGTGCCGCCGCAAAGAGTGTCGAAGCTGCGGTCCGGCTTGCTCGTTCTCCAGCGAATTCGCCGGCTGCGCGCCGCCATCGAGCGCTCCCGGCCGGATTTCGTCATGAGTTTCCTGACGCGGACGAATGTACTGACGCTCATCGCCACGATGGGATTGGCATTCCCCGTCATCGTTTCCGAGCGCAACAATCCGGCATTGCAACCCTTCGGCCCTTTTTGGAAATGGCTGCAGCGCCTCTTGTATCCGCGCGCATTCGGGCTGGTGACGATGACACGGGGAGCACTCGATTACTTTCCCGAGAGGATGCGCTCCAGGGGCTGGGTGATTGCCAACGCCGTCGATCTGCCGGCCGGATGGCGCAAGAGACGCGGCAAGAAGATCCTGGCGGCCGTCGGACGCCTGACCCATCAGAAAGGCTTCGACCTGCTGATCGAGGCTTTCGCCCGGATTTCCGCCAGGCATCCCGAGTGGAAGCTCGTCATCTGGGGCGAAGGCGAGGCCAGGAAGTCGCTGGAGGCGCTCAGGAATGCATTTGGCCTCGAGGGCAAGGTCGAGATGCCCGGGGTGACCGAGCGGCCGGGAATGTGGGTGGAGACCGCGGACGTTTTCGTCCTGTCGTCTCGCTATGAAGGCTGGGGCATCGTGCTGCTGGAGGCCATGGCCGCCGGCCTCCCTGTCGTTTCCTTCGCCTGCGAATGGGGGCCGTCCGACATGGTGGAAAACGGCGAGGATGGCATTCTGGTCCCAGGCAACGACGTCGAGGCACTCGCCGAGGCGCTTTCCAGCGTGCTCGGCAACGCCCCGTTGCGCAAGCGCCTTGCCGCCAGCGCCGCGGCGAGCGCGAAAAAATACGCGCCGGAGCGGATCCTTTCGCAATGGGATGCCGTGGCGGCGTCGGCCCTTGAGCGACAGGCCGCGGGACCGGGGTGACAGGTCGGACGGGAGCGACAGATATGGCACAGGGGTTTGTCGGACGCGCCAACGGTCGCTTCGCAAGCGCCGCAATTCCCGCCTCGCCGCCGCGCTCGTCGTCCGAGTCCGTCGTCGAGCGTTACATCGTCTACCTCGCGGTGTTTCTGGCGCCGTTCCTCAACCTCAAGACCGAAGTCGTGTACTTCACCGTCAGCGACGCACTTTACTGCCTGGCCTTCGGAATCCTTCTCTTGAAGGGGCGCCTGCCGCGCGATCCGCTCGGCGTGGCGGCGCCGTTCTGGATCGCAGCCTTCGTCCTGACCGTGGGCGGCCTTCTCTTGAGCAGTCTCTTCGTCGGCGATCCCGTGCGCGGGCTGGTGTTGCTCCTTCAGTATTCCTTCTGCTTCCTGGTGTTGCCCTATATTCTGATGGTTGGCGACGAGGACGAGGCATATCGGCGCATTCTGGTATTCCTTCTGGGCGTCTTCGCCCTGGATCTTCACGGTATCATCACGTTCTATACCGTCGGTTATGTGCCCGGTGCGGTGACGGTGACGGGAGGCAAGCGGCTCGCGACGCTGGTCGGGGATGCCAATGCGGCGGGCTGCTTGAACGCCATGGCGATCGTGGCGTCGCTTTGGCTGCGCTCGATCAAGCGGCTGCCCGTACTGCCCTTCGTCGGCTTCTTCGCCGTCATGGTCGTGGCTCTGGTGCTGACGAGCTCGAATACCGGCCTTATCGCGACCACGGTCGGTATCCTGGTTTATATGACGCTGACGTTCCGGGTCGGTCTCCTGGTCAAGCTCCTGCCGCTCGCGATCGTCGCGGCCCTGTTTCTTCAATTCGGCGGCGTCGACTATCTTCCCGCGACTTTCCAGAAGCGCGTCATGCCAGCGGTCGTCTCCGGGGACCTGTCGGAGGCCGGCACGTTCAATGACCGTAGCGCGCTGATGGTGGAGGCCCTGCATCTGATCGGCCAAAGGGGCGTGACCTGGCTTGGCATCGGGGCCGATCAGTTCCGGCTCTACAGCGTGCAGGAAGCGCCGGTTCACAACAGCTACCTGCTTGTCTGGTCGGAAGGGGGCATATTGTCCCTTGCCGGCTGGATCCTGCTTTCGTCGATCGGGATGATCCTCTGGATGCTCGCCTGGCGCGCAGGCATTGCTGCGCAAAGCAGGACGGCGGTCTTTGTCTACTATCTCGTCTTCGTCGCGATGGCGAGTGCCAACGCGCATATCTATCAGCGCTACCGGTATACGGCCCTGCTGCTGGTGATGTATCCGCTGCTGCTCGAATTCGCCCGAGCGCGGCAGGCTGCCGCCCGCAGCGGCCGTCATTGATGAGGCTCGTTCTCGCCGCAATAATTGGCGCGACCCGTCCGGTTAAACTTCGAATGTAGAAATTGCGCAGTATTTCACAGTCTTGCGGATATTGTGCCCGGACAGGCAGTATGGTGGTGACGGTTTCTGTTGTTCCCGGCGGGCGCGCATGGTAAAGAAGGCATTCCGATTTTTTTATGTTTTGATATTTCGATAACGCCGTCGGCAATTGATTTTTGAGTGGATTTGTCATGACCGAGTCGTCGTGGACCGTTCGTCATGCTCCGGTTGTCCCCTCGGTTGGACGGGCTCCCTGCTGGCCGGCATCGGTCGCGGTGCGCAGTGCGCCAGGCGAATACGGCCATTTTCGATCGTTCTGCCATCAACACATGGATCGGCGTCCGACAGGACGGAGAGGCTCTTGCACCGGCATGCGCGGTGCGGCGGGTTGTTGGCGTCCGCGCAATGCGGCGGTATCAACGGGAAATATTATTGCTGTACTATCGGCGATGACCGTAACGAAGCTTGAGGAAATTCAGTTGCTTGGCGTTCCTTCTTTCGCCGAGTGAACCAGTGCGGGTAACGGTGGTCTAAACTTTCAGAGCTTTGAGCCGGGCCTTGTCGATGCCCGGCGGGGGGTGAGCGTTATGCTGGTATTCGATCGGGAATTTGAAGCTCGCGAACAGCTGCGCCAAGGTGTTGAGACGAGCGTGGCGGTGGCGGCACGCGAACCTTCGGCTTACACGCTCGCCGACCTCCTCGAGATATTCCTGCGTTACGCCAAGCTCATCATCGGGATCGCCGTCTGCGGCACGCTCCTGTCGGTCGTCGCCACGTATTCCTTGACGAAGACCTATACCGCCTCCTCCACGCTGGTGTTCGACCGCAACGATACGCGCCCTTATGAATCGGTGCTGGAACTGCAGAATCTCGAGCGCGACAAATCGGCGATGGATACCGAAATGGACATGGTCGAGTCGCGCGAATTCCTGGGGTTCGTTGTCGACGACCTGCGGCTCCTCGAGGATCCCTACTTCAACCCGCGCCCCGCCGCCCAATCCGAGGGCGTGTCGTCATGGCTGCCGGCATGGCTGTCATTCGGGGACGCGGACGAGAGCGCGAGGGGCCGCCAGGACCTGCGCGAGCGAATTGCAGCGAGCGGTGCGCAGCGTGATCGCGCCATCACGCGACTGATCGGCTCCGTTTCCGCCGCCCGCAGGGGCGACAGCCTCGCAATGACCATCTCCGTTCAACACGCTCTTCCTGCGCGCGCCGCAGAGATCGCCAACGGCGTCGCATCCGACTACGTCGTCTGGACGTCGAGGCTGAAGGAGCGGGCGGCGAAGAACACGTTGAGCTACCTGCGGGTTCAGGCGGTGACGCTCGCGGATTCGATCGCGAAAAAAGAGCGCGAGATGGCCGAATTCACGACGCGCAGCGATCTGACCTTCGATCCGAGGGATGACGTGGTGCGGGCGCGAATGGAGCAGCTGAACGAGCAGTTCACGCTCGCGCGGGTCGATGAGGCCGGTGCATGGGCCAAGTTCAACGAGGCGCAGCAATTGCTCGCGACCAGCGTCGATTCGGTCGGGCGCGTATTGACCTCGGATCTGTTGAGCACCTTACGGACGGAGGAAGGACGGCTGCTGCGCACGAGGGCGCAGTTGACGGCGAAGTTCGGCAGGAACCACCCGCTGGTGATGGACGCGGACGCGGAGATCGCCTCCAACCGCCGTCTGATCGACGAGGAAGTCAGGCGCATCGTCCAGGAGTTCGAGAACGATGCCAAGGTCGCGAGCGTGCGGGTCAAGAAGTTCCAGCAGGAAGTCGGCCGGTTGCAGAAGGAGATGCAGGATCGCAACTTGAACGAGATCCGCCGAAGGGAATTAGAGCGCGACCTGCTGGCAGAGCAGAAGCGCTATGACGAGGTGGTGCTGCGGCTCGGCTCGTTCGACCCCGAGCAGGAAGAGGTGAAGGCGACCGCTCGCATGGCTTCCTTCGCCGAAGTACCTTCGGAGCCGTCCTTCCCCCAACCCGAATTGATCATCCCGGTCGGCGCCATCGCATCGCTCCTGGTCGCCGTCATGGTCGCCATCGCCTCGGATGCGCTCGACAAGAGCGTCAGGACCGCCAGTGCCGCCGAGGCGATCGTCAAGCGCCCGAACCTCGTGTCGGTTCCGAACGTGCAATCGGTGCTGATGCCGGGCGAGAGCCCCTACTATCACATGCTCGCCAATCCTCATGCCGCCTTCGCGCGGGCCATGCGCTCGCTCTGCCTTGCCTGGCGGGCGCTCGAGCCCGGCGCCGAACCAAAGGTCCTCATGCTCACCTCCGCGTCGGCCGGCGAAGGAAAGACCACTTGCGCACTGGGCATGGCCGCGATGGCGACGACCAGCGGCCTGCGCTCCGTGATATTGGACATCGATCCGAAACCGGACGGGGCGGCGGGCGTCCTCGGGATCGCCAACAGGAGCCTGTCGCTCGGAATGGTTGCCGAGGGCACGGTAGACCTCGACGCGGTGATCGCGGTGGCGCCCGAGTACCCCTTCCTGCGCGTCATCAGTTCCCGAATGGGGCTTCATGATCACGGCCGACTGTTCGACGAGCTTCGCCGCCGGTTTGATCTCATCATCGTCGACGCGCCGAGCTTCGATCGTGACGACGATGCCGTATGGCTGTGCACCCATGTCGACGCCGTGCTGGTCGTCGTCGCGGCGGAACGGACGCAGGAACAGGATCTGAAGGAGGCGGTCGAACGCCTTGGCATCAACCGGGCGCCCGTCGCCGGCATTCTCGTCAACTTCTCCGCCGTCCGGCGTGAAGGTTGGCGCCGCGGCGTGTCGAACTTGCTTCGATCGCTGAAGTCGACCCTCAATCGAAAGCTCGGAGGGGTGAAAGCCGCGCGCCTGCGTGCCTGGCGAAAGTCGTGAATGCGGCGATGCGCGGCGGCGATCTTCGTGCGCCCCGACGAGGCGCCCGCGCTGGAGCGGGCCGGTCGTGCCGAGCCGATCTCGGACAACGCGTCCGGAGCCTGCTGCTGTCGGGTCGTATGAAATTCGTGTAAAACGTGTCGATGGCGCTTCGACAGTCGGCGCGCGACAGGGGCCGTATGCATGAATACAGGTTCGACACGTTCCGGGAGGAGCGCTGTTCTCGTATCGGCCCTCCTTTTTTTCCTGACGCTTTTCGGTCTCGCCACACCACTGGCAGCGCAGGACGCCGTTGCGGGCGCGCCGCCGGCCAAGGTCCAGCAGCTCATCCAGTTGCTGGATGACCCGGAAGTGCGCCAATGGCTCGCGGCAAAGCAGGCGGCTCCGGCACCGGCCGTCCTCGGTGAGCCGCGCGGATTTGCCTCGCGATGGATCGCGGAGATCAGAAGGCACTTCACCGGGCTTCGCGACGCCGTCCCACGCGTGCTGCCCGAATGGCAGGCGGCGAAGGACCGGGTGACCGGCGACATGCAGAGTTACGGAAACATGCCGGTCCTCAAGGGCTTTGCCGTGGTTCTGCTGGTCGGCTATGGCGCCGAATTGCTGCTGGGCTACCTTCTCAGGCGAAGCGCGGCGCGCAATGCGGTTCAGGCGGGGGCCGGCCTGGCGGCCCTCGTCCGGGTCGCGCCGCTCGTCGTCTTCGCGGTCGCCGCCGTCGCTGCCTTCGTGCTTGCCGATTGGCCGCGCCAGTTGGAGGCTGCGGTGGCGCCGATGCTGATCGCCTGGATCGTGGCGCGCCTGCTGATTGCGATCGCCTCGGCAGCGCTGAAACCCGCGATCGAGGGAGCCACGCCGACCGACGCGCCGCCGCAGTCGTCCCTTGCCCCCGACGCCGCACGCTTCTGGTTCAGGCGATCCGTCCTGTTCATCTGCGCGCTCGCCTTCGTCTTCGCCGTCAGCGACGTGATGCGGGCGTTCGCATTCTCCGAGGACGTGCGCGACCTGGTGGTGGCCGTCCTCGGGATCGCCATCCTCGCGCTGGCGATCGATACGGCGCTGCGACGGCCGCGTGCCGAGATGACGCCGGCGCGTCGGCTCCTCAGCAACGCTTTGACCGTCGCCTTCCTGGCGCTCCTTTGGCTCCTCTGGGTCGCGGGCATGGAAGTGCTGTTCTGGATCGGCGTCTACATTCTCGGCCTGCCGCCGCTGCTGCGCTTCACGAGCACAATGGCGAGGTCGATGCGGGACGCCGAAGCCGCCGACTATGTGCGCGTGGTGCGCAATGTTCTGGTCGACCGCGGCGCAAGGCTCGCAATCATCGCGCTCGCGGCCGCGTGGCTCGCCGTTGTGCTCCGCTTCAACGGAACGGCGATGATGCAGGATGACGTCGCCAACCGCATCTTCCGCGGCGTGCTCGCCGGCGTCGTCATCCTGCTCGCCGCCGATCTCGTCTGGCAACTGGCGAAGGAATTCATCGATCTGCGCATGAGACAGGCGGCCGCGGAGGCCGCGGATCCGGCGCAGCTTGCCCGCGACATGCGCCTGCGCACGCTGCTGCCGATCCTGCGCAATTTCCTCGCGGCCTTCATCGCGGTGGTCGCCGTCATGATGGTGCTCTCCGGTCTCGGCGTCGAGATCGGCCCGCTGATCGCCGGCGCCGGCGTCTTCGGCGTTGCGATCGGCTTCGGCTCGCAGACGCTCGTCAAGGACATCATCAGCGGCATCTTCTACATGATGGACGACGCCTTCCGGGTCGGCGAATACATCCAGAGCGGCAGCTATATGGGGACGGTCGAATCCTTCAGCATCCGCTCCGTCAAGCTGCGCCACCACCGCGGTCCGGTGTTCACCGTGCCGTTCGGCTCGCTCGGCGCCGTGCAGAACATGAGCCGCGACTGGGTCATCGACAAGTTCAGGATCAACGTCTCCTACGACACCGACGTCGCCAGGGTGAAGAAGGTGGTGAAGGGCGTCGGTGCGGCCTTGCTGGAGGATCCCGAACTCGCGCCGCTGATCCTGGAAACGGTGAAGATGAAGGGCGTCGAGCAGTTCGGCGACTACGGCGTGACCCTGAGCTTCGCGATGAAGACGAAACCCGGAAACCAGACGCAGGTCCGCCGCCGCGCCCAGGCGATGATCAAGGAAGCCTTCAAGGAGAACAACATCCAGTTCGCCTCGCCAACCGTGCAGGTCGCCGGCGACGAGGCGCAATCGGCGACGGCGGCCGCCGCCGCGACCCGCGATGCGATCGCCAGAAAGAACGCGGCCGCGGCGCAGGGCGGGGAGGCGGCCGCCGAATAGCTTCGCTTGCGGGCCCATGTTGACATGGAGAGAGGAAGGCGGGATAGCTCGCCCCCGAATGAAGATCGCCTTTCATGCGCCGTTGAAATCGCCCGACCATCCTGTCCCCTCCGGCGACAGGCAGATGGCGCGCATGCTGATCGAAGCGCTGCGGCTCGCGGGTCACGACGCCGAGGTCGCCTCGCCCTTGCGCACGTTTTCCCGCGACGCTTCGGAGACGGCGTTCTCGGCGCGCCGCGACGAAGCCGAGCAGGAGATTGCCCGCCTTCGGCGACTTTGGCAGAAGGACGGGCCACCCGACGCCTGGTTTTGCTATCATCCCTATTACAAGGCGCCGGACCTCATCGGCCCCCGCCTCTCGGCGGAGTTCTCGATCCCCTACCTCACCGCAGAAAGCTCCTACTCCGACCGGCGCAACAAGGGCGGCTGGAAGCTTGCGCAGGACGAAGTCGCTGCCGGCGCACGGCAGGCGGTAGTCAACATCTGCTTCACGCACCGCGACCGCGAGGGTCTCGAAGAGGCGATCGCGAATGTGCGCTGCGCGATGCTCCCTCCCTTCATCGACGTGTCGCCGTTCAGCAAGCCGCCCGGGACAGCAGCCGACGCGTGCCGGCTCATGGCCGTTGCGATGATGCGTCCGGGCGACAAGACGGACAGCTACCGCATGCTCGCGCGCGCGCTCGCTCTCGTTGTCGGCCTGCCGTGGCGGCTGACGATCGTCGGCGACGGTCCCGCCCGGGCGGACGTGGTGGAAGCCTTCGCTGCGCTGCCCGCGGAACGGCTGGACTGGCGCGGCGAAGTAGAGCCGAGGGCGATCCCGGCCATTCTCGCTGGCGGCGATGTCTATGTCTGGCCGGGCTGCGGTGAGGCCTATGGACTTTCCTACCTGGAGGCGCAGGCGGCAGGCCTGCCGGTCGTCGCGCAACGGACGGCGGGCGTGCCGGAGGTCGTCCAGGACGGAGAAACGGGACTGCTGACGGCGGAAGGAGACATCGAGTCTTTCGCCGCGGCGCTCAGGCGCTTTGTCGGCGACGCGGCGCTCAGGGCGCAATTTAGCGAGCGTGCACGGCGCTTCGTGTTCGAGCGGCGTTCGATTTCCGCGGCGGCCGCGCGTCTCGGCGAGATCCTCGGTGAATTGGCAGGGGTGGAAAAATGACGGCGGCATCGATCTGGCAGCCGCTCGTCGACGCGCTGGACCGGCGGCGGACCGCAGGCGAGGTGGTCGATTTCTGGCTGCGCGACGACGATGCGATCGAGCCGACGGGAGCGCTTAACCGATTGCTGGAGCTGACGGAGCGCTTCTCCGTTCCGGCGACGCTCGCCGTCATCCCCGCGCATACGGACGAGCGCCTTTCCGATCGCCTTCGCGCCCGCGGCGACATCGAGGTCGCCGTCCATGGCTGGTCGCATCAAAGCCATGCGCCGGCGGGCGAAAAGAACCAGGAGCTCGGCGCCCACCGGCCGCGGGAAGCGGTCGTCGAAGAGCTCCGATCCGGCTTCGTCCGCCTTGCCGGGCTTTACCCCGCCCATTTCGTGCCGTTGCTTGTTCCGCCGTGGAACCGGATCGAGCCGAACTTCATCGGCGAACTGCCGACGATCGGCTTCCGGGCGCTTTCCGTGTTCGGCCCTGAAGCGAGCGGCAAGAACGCAGCCCTCTTCCGCCGGGCGGAGATCAAGGTCATCAACACGCATGTGGACGTGATGGACTGGCGCGGAACGCGCGGTTGCCGCGATCATGCGGCGATCGTTGCGGATACGGTCCGGCGCATCGATCAGCTGGGCGAAGGCGGCACCGTCGGCATCCTGACCCATCATCTCGTGCATGACGAGAGCGTGTGGGCGTTCCTGTCGACGCTCTTCGAGTTCACCGCCGCGCACCCGGCCTGCCGTTGGCGCAAGGTCGTGGACCTTATAGATCGATGACCTGCCGATCGCGGGCGGCGAAGGCGCCCGGGAAGAAGGTCTGGACCTCCTGCTCCATGGCGGCGAGTGCCGCATCGGTGCGCGAAGGGTCGTGGTGGAACATGGCGAGCCGCGGAATCCCCGCGGCCTTGGCGAGCTTCGACCCGTGGATGCCGGTCGAATGTCCATAGCCGCGATAGGCGGGCATCTCGCTTTCGAGATAGGTGCAATCATAGACCATGAGGTCTGCCCCGGCGATGAAGTCGAGGAGGGCGGGGTCGAGAATGCCGGGCTCGTGCTCGGTGTCGTAGATCAGCGCGACCGCCCGCCCGCCCCAATCGATCCGGTAACCGACGCAGCCGCCGGGGTGCACGAGGCTCATGGTGCGGACGGAAACCCCCGTGCGGGGTGTCAGCACGTCGCCCGGTCGGAAGTCGAGGCAGTCAAGGCTCGCCTCGCAAATGCCCGGGCCGACCGGGAACCAGGGCGGCCGCATGAACTCGCCGATCATTTCCCGGGTGGACATCGTGCCGTAAAGGTGGCCGGACCAGAAGCGGACCGCGCTGCTACAGGAATAGATCGGCTTGAAGTAGGGTAGCCCGATAATGTGGTCGTAGTGGCTGTGGGTGAAGAAGACGTCGAATTCGGCGATGCCCTCGGACTTGAGCGTGAGGCCGGCCTCGCGCAATCCGGATCCGGCATCGAAGATCAGGACCTCGCTGCCGCAGCGGACCTCGATGCATGGTGTGTTGCCGCCATAGCGCAGGAATTGCTCGCCGGAAACCGGCAAACTGCCCCGTACTCCCCAGAACCGCACTCGAAAGGTGTTTTCCTGCATTCCCGTTTCGGCTTCGTCCTACCCGCGCCGGCACCTTGCCTGCGGGTTATGCCTAGACAAGCACAGATCATGAGGGTCCTGCAAATGCAATTAACATCTCCTTGTTGTCGATTGCCTGTTTCGAGGCAGAAAGCCCATGTCAAACGCTGTCTTCAGGTTTAACGTGATCCAACCACCGGCGCGGCAAGTCGCTCCGCCGCAGTTCAAAAATTGATCATGGCGAGAGGTTTCGCATTCATGGCGCAGGCACCGGACATGCGGTTCTACGAGAGCCTTCCTCTTTTCGAGGCATTCGAAGGCGTTGCCGACGAGGCCAATTACCGGCCCCTGCCGGAGGGCTGGTGGCTTGCCGTTGCGGACATCGTCAACTCGACGGGGGCGATCGCGGAAGGACGCTACAAGAGCGTCAACATGGCAGGCGCCAGCGTCATCTCGGCGCTGATGAACGGTCTCGACGAGCGCAACCTGCCTTTCGTGTTCGGTGGCGACGGGGCGCTCGCCGCGGTGCCGGCGGCACTGGCGGCAAAGGCGCGCGAGGCGCTTGCCGCCGCCAAGACCTGGGTGGCGGAAGAACTCGGCCTCGAACTGCGCGCCGCGCTCGTTCCTGTTTCCGATGTCCGCGCCAATGGCCACGACATGCGCGTCGCTCGCTTCAGGGCGAGCGAGGGCGTGTCCTACGCAATGTTTTCCGGCGGCGGCGCCAGTTGGGCGGAGGCGCAGATGAAGGCGGGGCGCTACCAGATCACGGCGGCCCCTCAGGGCACGCGGCCGGACCTCTCCGGCCTGTCGTGCCGCTGGAACCCGATCGTCGCCCGCCACGGGGCGATCGTGTCGATCATCGCGGTGCCCGGCGAGCGCGGCAACGGCCCCGACTTCCAGGCGCTGATCGGCGATATCGTGGCGCTCGCCGAAGGGGAGGAGCGGGGCGGGCATCCGGTGCCCGAGGACGGCCCGGAACCGCATCTCTCGATGCGAGGCGTGAGCATCGAAGCGCGCGCCGTCGCGCCGAGGGGCCGGCGCTTGCTCACCTGGCCCTTCATCGCCGTGCAGAGCCTGGTCCTGTTCCTCTGCTTCCGGCTCGGGATCAATCTCGGACCCTTCGACGTCAAGCGATACGCGCGTGACCTCGCCAGCAATTCCGACTTCCGCAAGTTCGACGACGGGCTGAAGATGACGATCGACATCGGCGCCGACCGGTTGCGTCGCATCGAGGAGCGCCTCGTCCAGGCGGCGGCCGCCGGCATCTGCCGCTACGGGCTGCACCGGCAGGACTCGGCGCTGATGACCTGCATCGTTCCCTCGCCGATGAGCCGCGACCACATGCATTTCATCGATGGTGCGGCCGGAGGCTATGCCATGGCGGCGCGAAACCTCAAGGCTGCGCTTTTCGATGCGGCCCGCGAGCAAGGCGCGGACGCTGCCACGGCGGTCAAGCCTTGACGATGTGCTCGGCCGCAAGGCCGCGGCGCGCAAAGACGTTGCGCGTATCGACGATCAGCGGCGCCCAGGCGGCGAGCGCCGCATAGTCGACCGCGTCGTGGTCGGTGGCGACGAGCACCGCATCGAAGCGGCGGACCGTCGCCTCCTCGAAGGCGATCGAGCGGCGGCCCTTGAGCGCCATATGCTCCCGGGTCGCGGGGACCTCCGCCACGTGCGGGTCGTAGAAGGCAGCCTTGCCGCCGCGCTCCTCGATGAGTTCGATCAGCCTCAAGGAGGGGCTTTCGCGAATGTCGGGCACGTTCTTCTTGTAGGCGAGGCCGACGATGAGGATGTTTGAGCGGCTGAGCGCCTTGCCTTGCCGCCGGTCGAGCGCCTCGGCAAGACGCGAGACCACATGGCGCGGCATCGCCGAATTGATTTCGCCGGCAAGTTCGATGAAGCGGGTCGGCAGCTCGTATTCGCGCGATTTCCAGGTGAGATAGAAGGGATCGATGGGGATGCAATGGCCGCCGAGCCCGGGCCCCGGATAGAAGGGCATATAGCCGAACGGCTTCGTCCTGGCCGCCTCGATGACCTCCCAGATGTCGATGCCCATCGCCTCGTAGACGACCTTGAGCTCGTTGACTAGCGCGATGTTGACGGCGCGGAAGATATTCTCGGTGAGCTTGACCGCCTCGGCGGTGGCGTTCGAGGAGACCGGCACGACCGTCTTGACCACGGCGGCATAGAACCGCTCCATCAGTGCCGCCGCAAGCGGACCGTCGCCGGCCACCACCTTCGGTATGCTGGCGGTCTCGAACGTGCGGTTGCCCGGGTCTTCGCGCTCCGGCGAGAAGCCGACGAAGAAATCCGTCCCGGACTTGAGGCCCGTTTCCTCCAGGATCGAGCGAACGACGCCGTCGGTGGTGCCGGGATAGGTGGTCGATTCGAGAACGACGAGCTGGCCCGGCCGCAAGCAGGCGGCGATCGCCCGCGCCGTGTTCTCGACAAAGGAGAGATCCGGGTCGCGGTGCCTGGTGAGCGGCGTGGGCACGCAGATGACGATGACGTCGCAAAGCCGCAGCTCGGCGAAATCGGTCGTCGAGCGGAACCGGCCGGCGGCGACCTCGCGGCCGAGGGCCTCGTCCGAAACCGCCTCGATATAGGAGCGGCTGGCGTCGAGCGCGACGATCTTGGCAGGGTCTATGTCGAAGCCGGTCACCGGGAAGCCGGAGCGCGCGACGGCCACCGCGAGCGGCAGGCCGACATAGCCGAGGCCGATGACGCCGACGCGGGCGCTGCGCGCCAAAATCGATTCGTGAAGCCTGTCGTGATGAGGGGAGGTCAAGATGCGTTTCCAGGTTCAGGGCGGGCGGCGGTTCTCACCGCATCGGCCGCCGGATGTATCCCGTTTTGTTGGCGAGAAAGCGCGGCCAAGTCAAGCGTGCCCCAGATCAAACGCGGCCTGCCTCCTTTCGCGCGCTGTTCAGGGCTGCTTCTGGGACAAAACAGCGCGGGGGCGCCCGTCCCCGACAATTTGAGGGTGCAATGCACAAGCCGGTTGTGTGTACCATCGGGCGACGATGAAAAATCGCGTTGCGTCTCTGGAAAACCCGCTCGGCGGTGAATATCTGCAGGCGGCAGCGTGGCGACGCCTTCGCTGCGAGAGAGGGCCGCCGGCAGGGCCGTTTTACCGAGGGGTGCGCACACCAGTGGCCCGCGAGGCCGGCGATCTTGATCGCCAGGTTTCGCGGGAGGGCGTGTTGCGGCGCCCGTCACCGCCACGAAGAGGACACGGCATGAGCCAGATCAACGACAATGTTTCCGAAATCCTGCTGGACAAGGTCGCCGACTGGCTTATGCGCACCTCGCTCAGCGACGAGTCGCTGGAGACCATCGTTCGCGGTTTCTGCGAGCGGCTGGCCGCGGCCGGCCTGCCGCTGATGCGCGTCCATCTGTCCTTCTCGATGCTTCACCCGCTTTATGACGCCCTCGGCTTCACCTGGTGGCGCGGCAAGGGCATAGAGGTGAGCGGCCTGCGTCACGAGGAACTGGCGCTCAATCCCGAACGGTTTCTGCGCAGCCCCTACTATTACCTGCTCAGCAACAATCTCGACCATGTTAGACGGCGCATCGATCCGGCGGTGCCGTCGGAGTTTCCGATTTTCGACGAACTGAAGGAACAAGGCGCGACCGACTACATCGCCTTCATGCAGCCGCTCGGGGCGGAGTCCGAACACGGCATGGTGGGCTCCTGGACCACCGACCGCCACGGCGGCTTCAGCGATGATGTCATCGCGGCGCTGTTGCGGCTGCAGAACCACCTTGCGATCGCCGCCAAGGTGGCGGTCCTCGGCAAGCTCGCCGACAACATGCTGACCACCTATCTCGGTGCTAATGCGGGGCGGCGGGTAATGAGCGGCCAGGTGCGGCGCGGCGACGGCGAGACTGTGCGCGCGGTCCTCGTGATGGCCGACATGCGCGAATCGACGGTGCTCGCCGAGAAGGAGGGGCGCCAGGCCTATATCGAATCGCTGAACGGCTTCTTCGACGCGATCGCCACGCCCTTCAACCGGAACGGCGGACAGATCCTGAGTTTCGTCGGGGACGGGTTCATCGCCGTCTATCCCTGCGGCCGGCACAGGGAGCCCTCGGAGATGGCGAGCCGCGAAGCCTTTGCTGCGGTCGGCGCGGCGACTGCGCGGATGGCGATGCTCAACGCCGAGCGCAAGAGGCAGGGCCGCGATGCGATCGGTTACGGTATCGGCCTCCATGTCGGCAACGTGATGTTCGGGAATGTCGGTCTTCGCGACAGGCTGACCTTCTCGGTCTTCGGTTCGGCGGTGAACGAGGTGCAGCGGCTGCAGAACCTCACCAAGAAATATGCCCACAGCGTCGTCGCGAGCGAATCCTTCGTCAATTATTGCGGCGGCGATTGGCAGACGCTCGGACAGGAGAAGCTGCGCGGCGTTCGCCAGAAATTCACCGTCCTCTTTCCGCAGGACGCGGCCCTAGCGGCCATAGCCGAGGAACGCGCCTATGACGCGACGGAGGATGGACTTTCGGAGGCGGAGCATGTCATGCTCCTCTACCGCGACAACAAGCGACCGCCGGCACCGCGTGGTCTCATCGACAAGATGCTTCAATGAGGAGCCCGATGTTTCGTATCGCACTGTTGGCTGCGGCGCTTGCGGCGCCGGGTGTGGCGCACGCGCAATCGGCGGAACAGCCGCCCGTGGAACGGAAGTTGGTCGACGGTTTCGAGGGGCGGGACTTCGCCCCCGAGGGCGGGCTCTACTACCGCGAGAATTTCGAGCAGAGCGCCGGCACCTATGAGTTCCAGGACGCTGTCAAGCGCACGGGCAAGGGCGGCTTGAAGCTGAGCATCGTCCCCCACTGTCCCGCAACGGATGACGGCTGCAGCGAACGTGCGGAAATCTGGGAGAAGACGGAACTGCGCGTGCCCTATGACAAGGGCGTGTGGTACGGCTTTGCTATCAAGTTCGCCGACCCGATTCCGAGCGGCGACCACCGCTACCTCATCGCCCAATGGAAGCGTGAGATCGATGCCGGCGCCGATGGCGACTTCAGTCCCTTCCTGGCCTTCCGGATGAATTTCGGCAAGCTCTTCGTGACTGTCGAGACCAACTATCTGCCGCCCGTTTCAACCGGCCCCGAGAACGCGGCGGCGCGCTGCGCCGCGGGCGAAGTGCCGGTGTGGGTTCGCCCCGAAGTCAACCAGATGCGCATGCTGGTGGCGACCGACGGAACCTGGAAGGCCGAAGACGGCGCCCTCTTCAATTCGTGCACCAACGCCATCACCGTCACCAGCCACGGCAATCCGCTGCCCGATCCGAAATCCGGCTGGATCGACTTCGCCGTCTTTACCAAACCCGGGCCGGACGGTTCGGGCCATATCGAGATTTTTGCCAACGGCCAGCCGATCGTCACCGTCAAGGGGCGCATCGGCCACGCGGACAAGGGCCTCGGCGCGAACCAGTATTTCAAGTTCGGCCCCTATCGTGCCGCCGACACGACCGACTGGACGCTCTACTACGACGATTTTCGGCGCTCGCCGCGTTGCGCCGACGTCCTGACGGGGAGCGTTTGCCCCTTTTCGTAAAGGGCGCCGGCGCCCCGGTGGCGCCCGTCAACCCCCTCCGGCGGTATGCTGGACAGCCCGTTTAACCTACGCTAGTGTTTTTGCGTGGCGGACGCTGCAGGCGCATCATGCATTCCCGTGAGGAAGCGAGAACGCCGCTGTAGTGCTTGGGAATTGCTGCATGATTTTTATCCGGGCGCCCCTCGGGTCTGGGTTGTGCAGGAGGGGTAATGAGGGAAGCGTGCTGCAATGACGTCAGGAGCGGACCTGCTGCGGGTTGAGGGTCTGCGGATCACATTCTCGGTGCTCGGCGGCGAGGTGGAAGCCGTCAGGGGAGCGAATTTCCGGATCTTGCCGGGCAAGGTGACTGCGCTCGTTGGCGAGTCCGGATCCGGCAAGTCGGCGATCAGCCAGGCGATCATGGGCATTCTGCCAAGCGTCGCGCAGGTCAGCGGCCGGGTGCTGTTCAACGACGTGGCAGCCGGGACGAAGCCGGTCGATCTCCTGGGGCTGGAAACCGACGGACAAGAGATCCAGGCGATCCGCGGCGCGCGCATCAGCAAGATCTTCCAGGAGCCGATGACATCGCTGTCGCCGCTCCATACGATCGGCAATCAGATCTCCGAAGTCCTGAAGATCCACACGGACGCGGACAAGGCCGAGCGGCGGGCGAGAACGGAACAGCTTCTGGGCTATGTCGGCTTTGCCAAGCCGAAGCGGGCCTATGACATGTATCCCTTCGAGCTTTCCGGCGGCATGCGGCAGCGCGCGATGATCGCGATGGCGTTGATCTGCCGCCCGGCGCTGCTGGTCGCCGATGAGCCGACGACCGCGCTGGACGTGACCGTGCAGGCGCAGATCCTGCAGCTTCTGCGGGAGCTTCAGAGCAAGCTCAACATGGCGATGCTGTTGATCACGCATGATCTCGGCGTCGTCGCCAACATGGCCGACGAGGTCGTCGTGATCTATCACGGCGAGATCGTCGAGGCGGGGCCGGTCGACGCGATCTTCCGCAATCCGCAGCATCCCTACCTCAAGGGGCTGATGGCCGCAGTGCCGCATTTCGACATGAAGCCGGGCGAGCGGCTGAAGGCGCTGCGGGAAGTATCGGTCAAGCCCGGCGCGCTTGTCGGCGACCGGCGCGCCGCAAAGGCTTCCGGGCCGGAGGTCCTCGTTTCCGTCCGCCACCTGTCGAAGACGTTTTCGACGCGCAGTTCCGGCTGGTTCGGCGCCGACACCACCTTCAGGCATCGCGCAGTCGACAATGTCAGCTTCGACATTCGCCGTGGCGAATGCCTGGGGCTCGTCGGCGAGAGCGGCTGCGGCAAGACGACCGTGAGCAAGATCCTCATGCGCGCGGTGACGCCGGACACGGGCACAGTCACCTTCGACGACGGCGAGGGGGCGGTGGACGTCCTGAAGCTCGAAGGGGCGGAACTGAAGGCGCTGCGGGCGAAGATCCAGATGGTGTTCCAGGACCCGGTCTCGTCGCTGTCGCCGCGGATGACGATCAAGAACATCCTCAGCGAACCGCTCGAAATCCACGGGCGGGGAACGCCGCGGTCGCGTGTCGAAACGGTCCGTTCGCTGTTGCAGGCGGTCGGCCTCGACCAGCGTTTCATCAACCGCTATCCGCACAGTTTTTCCGGCGGCCAGCGGCAGCGGATCGGCATTGCGCGGGCGCTGGCGCTCGTGCCGCAACTTCTGATCTGCGACGAGCCGGTCTCCGCCCTCGACGTCTCGGTGCAGGCCCAGATCCTCAATCTGCTCAAGGATCTGCAGAAGGAACTCGGCCTAACGATGCTGTTCATTTCCCACAACCTCGCGGTGGTCGATTACATGGCGGATCGGATCGCCGTGATGTGCGCCGGCCGGATCGTCGAGCTGGCGCCGCGCGAGGTGCTGATGCGCAATCCGGTGCATCCCTATACGAAGTCGCTCCTGGCGGCGGTGCCCTATCCCGATCTCGATCGCAAGCTCGATTTCGAGTCGCTTCAGGCGAGCGGAGGGTCGGACCAGCAGCGCTGGGGCGCGCAGTTCTCGGACGGGGGCGAGGAAAATGCGCTGGTTCCCGCCGATCTGGGCGGCGGTCATCTCGTCCTCGCCCGCAAGTCGGCGGACGCGAGGGAGTTACGCCCATGATTACCCGAAGAATCGCGCTTGCCATGCTTGCGTCGACCGCATTCCCCAAGGCCATGCTTGCGGCCGCGGGCGAGCTCGACGCGCTCGCCTCCCTCGTCCAGGAGGGCAAGCTTCCGCCGCTCGGCGAGCGGCTGCCGAAGACGCCGCGGGTCATCAACGTCGCCGCTATGGGACGCAAGCCCGGCCGGCACGGCGGCACGATCCGCAGCCTGATCGGCAGCGCGAAGGACATCCGCCTCATGACGATCTACGGCTATGCCCGGCTGGTCGGTTACGACGAGGACCTCAACCTGCACGCGGACGTTCTCGAAAGCTACGAGACGGAGGAGGATCGCGTCTTCACCTTCCATCTGCGTGAGGGCCACAAGTGGTCGGACGGTACGCCGCTGACGGCCGAGGACTTCCGCTATTGCTGGGAGGACGTGCTCCAGAACGAGGATCTGTCGCCGGCCGGCGTGCCGACCGCGATGGTCATCGACGGCGAGGCGCCGAAATTCGAAGTCCTCGACGAGCGCACTTTGCGTTACTCCTGGTCGAAACCCAACCCGGACTTCCTGCAGAAGCTGGCGGCACCGCAGCCGCTGGTGATTGCCATGCCGTCCGCCTATCTCAAGCAGTTCCACGAGAAGTACCAGGAAGAGGGAAAGCTCAAGGCCCTCCTGAAGGAGGAGCGCCTCAAGAGATGGGCCCAGCTGCACATGCGCATGGCGCGCTCCTACCGGCCGGAAAACCCGGACCTGCCGACGCTCGATCCATGGCGCAACACCACGCCGCTGCCGGCCGAGCAGTTCGTTTTCGAACGCAATCCCTATTTCCACCGCGTCGACGAGAACGGCTTGCAACTGCCCTATATCGACCGCTTCGTGCTCAGCGTCAGCTCGTCCGCGCTCATTCCGGCGAAGGCCGGTACCGGCGAGAGCGACTTCCAGGCGAACGGCATCGATTTCGTCGACTACACCTTCCTCAAGGATGCCGAGAAGCGCTATCCGGTGAAGGTCACGCTCTGGAAGAAGACCTCGGGTTCGCGCCTGGCGCTGCTCCCCAATCTCAACTGCGCCGACCCGGTCTGGCGTCCGTTGCTGAGGGACGTGCGCGTCCGTCGTGCGCTGTCGCTGGCGATCGACCGCCGCGAGATCAACATGGCCGTCTTCTACGGTCTGACGAAGGAGAGCGCCGATACGGTGCTTCCGGAGAGCCCGCTGTTCCGTCCCGAATTTGCCAATGCCTGGATCGCCCACGATCCGGACAAGGCCAATGCGCTCCTCGACGAGGCCGGCCTTGCCAGGCGCGACAGCGACGGCATCCGCATCCTGCCGGATGGCCGCCGGGCGCAGATCGTCGTGGAGACGCCCGGCGAAAGCAACCTCGATACGGATGTCCTTCAGCTCATCACCGACTATTGGCAGAAGGTCGGCATATCGCTCTTCATCCGCACCTCGCAACGCGACACGTTCCGCAGCCGCGCGGTCGGCGGAGAGATCATCATGTCCATGTGGTTCGGCATCGACAACGGCGTGCCGACGCCCGACATGAACCCGGGACAGCTTGCCCCGACGGCGGACGATCAACTGCAATGGCCGGTCTGGGGGCTCAACTATATCTCGCATGGCGAAATGGGAGAGGCACCGGATCTGCCGCCGGCGATCGAGCTCCTCGCCCTCTTGAAGCGCTGGAGGCTTTCCAGCGACGATGCCGAGCGCGCCGACGTCTGGAGGCAGATGTTGTCGATCTATACGGACCAGGTCTTCTCGATCGGCCTCGTCAACTCGTCGCTGCAGCCGATCCTCTACACGACGAAGCTGCGCAATTTCCCCGAAAAGGGGCTCTACGGCTTTGACCCGACGAGCTACTTCGGCGTCTACAAGACCGATACCTTCTGGCTGGAAGAGGGCGCCTGACATGCTCCGGTACATTCTCTGGCGTATCGCGGTCATGGTTCCGACGCTGCTCATCATTTCCGCGCTCGTCTTCACCATCATCGAACTGCCGCCGGGCGATTACTTCGAAAGCTACGTCGCCGAGCTGCGGGCCCAGGGCGAGGGCGTCGACAACGAGCAGATCGAGGCGCTGCGCAAGCAGTACGGCTTCGACCAGCCGGCGCTTCTGCGCTATGTCTACTGGGTCGGCGGTATGCTGCAGGGCGACTTCGGCTATTCCTTCGAATACGAGCTGCCAGTGAGCGAGGTGGTGGGCGACCGGCTGTGGCTGACGATCCTCGTTTCCTTCTTCACCATCATCTTCACCTGGATCATCGCCTTTCCGATCGGCATCTATGCCGCCACCCACCAGTACAGCTGGGGCGACTACGGCCTGTCGCTCGTCGGTCTGATCGGGATTGCAATCCCGAACTTCATGCTGGCGCTGATCCTCATGTATTTCGCCAATATCTGGTTCGGAACCTCGATCGGCCATCTAATGGATCAGAAATACCTGTCTGAGCCGATGAGCTGGGAGAAGGCGAAGTCGATCCTCGAACATATCTGGATTCCGGTCATCATCGTCGGCGCCGCCGGCACGGCCGGCATGATCCGGCGGCTGAGGGCCAACCTGCTCGACGAGCTGCAGAAGCAATATGTGGTGACGGCGAGGGCCAAGGGCCTCTCGCCCACGCGCACCCTGCTCAAGTATCCGCTGCGCATGGCGCTCAACTTCTTCATCTCCGACATCGGCTCGATCCTGCCGGCGATCATCTCCGGCGCGGAAATCACGGCGATCGTGCTTTCGCTCGAAACCACCGGCCCGATGCTGATCAAGGCGCTGCAGAGCCAGGACATGTACCTGGCCGGGTCGTTCCTGATGTTCCTGGCGTTCCTTACCGTCATCGGCGTGCTGATTTCCGACTTGGCGCTCGCCGTCCTCGACCCCAGAATTCGCCTGCAAGGCAGGAGCACCAAGTGACGTCACCGATTCCTGCGCCCGGCGAGCCGCTGCCGCATTACGTTTCGACCGCCCCCTTCGATCCCTATTCGGTCGAGGTGATGACGGAGGAGCAGGTGCGGGTGAACCAGGCGTCGCAGCTTCGCCTGATGTGGTGGAAGTTCAAGCGGCACAAGGTGGCGCTCGCTTCGGGCATTTTCCTGGCGGTGCTCTACGCCATGATCCTCATCTGCGAATTCCTGGCGCCTTACAACCTGCACACGCGCAACATGGATTTCATCTACACGCCGCCGCAGCGTGTCCACTTCTTCCATGAGGGATCCTTCGTCGGTCCCTTCGTCTATGGCCGGACAATGACGCTCGACCTGGACACGCTGAAGCGGAACTACCAGGACAATCCCGCGGACATCGAGCCGGTCCGGTTCTTCTGTCGCGGCGACAGCTATCGCTTCTGGGGTCTCTTCGAGAACAATCTGCATCTCGTCTGTCCCGCGCAAGGCGGCCAGCTCTTCCTCCTCGGCACCGACAGGCTCGGTCGCGACGTGCTGTCGCGCATCATCTATGGCGCGCGGATATCGCTGACGATCGGCCTGCTCGGGATCACCGTCAGCTTCGTGCTCGGCATCGTCATCGGCGGGCTCGCCGGCTATCACGGCGGGGTGTTCGACCTCATCGTGCAGCGATTGATCGAGGTCCTCCAGTCGATCCCGAGCATTCCGCTCTGGCTTTCGCTCGCGGCGATCATGCCGGCGACCTGGAGCCCGATCCTCATCTATCTCGGCATCACCGTCATCCTCGGGCTCCTCGACTGGACCGGCCTCGCGCGCGCGGTCCGCTCGAAGCTGCTCGCCCTCAGGGAGGAAGATTATGTGCTCGCCGCGCAGCTGATGGGCGCCAGGAGCAGCCGCATCATCGGCCGGCATCTCGTTCCCGGCTTCATGTCGCACCTGATCGCGACGGCGACGATCTCCATTCCCGGGATGATCCTCGGCGAAACGGCGCTGAGCTTCCTCGGTCTCGGGCTTCGTCCGCCGATAACGAGCTGGGGCATTCTGCTCACCGAAGCCAGGAGCGTCAGCGTCATCGCCTTTTATCCGTGGCTGCTTTTCCCCACGATACCGGTCATTCTTGTGATATTGGCGTTCAACTTCCTGGGAGATGGGTTGCGCGACGCCGCCGATCCCTACAAATAGCCTCGATACCGCGGTCCGCAAGCAGCCGCTGCAATCGGCCGGATACTTCCATTCATGAGCGAAAGGTCCTTCGCATGACACGGCGTTTCGAGGATGCCCGGATCCTCATGTACAGTCACGATACCTTCGGCCTCGGTCATTTGAGACGCTGCCGGGCGATCGCCCATGCGCTGGTGGAAGACTACAGCGGACTGCAGATTCTCATCATTTCCGGCGCGACCATCGCCGGCGCCTTCGATTATCGCGCCCGCGTCGACTTCGTGAAGATACCGAGCGTCATCAAGCTCAGGAACGGCGAATACACCTCGCTCGATCGCCATATCGACCTGCATGAGACGCTGAAGATGCGGCAGTCGATCATCCGCTCGACCGCGGAAACCTTCAAGCCGGACATCTTCATCGTCGACAAAGAACCGATGGGGCTGCGCGGCGAGGTCGAGGACACGCTGACCTATCTGAAGACGCACGGCACCAGGCTGGTGCTGGGCCTGCGGGATATCATGGATGCGCCGCATCTGCTCGAGGTCGAGTGGAAGCGCCGCGACACGATGCGCAAGATCGAGCAGTTCTATGACTCGATCTGGGTCTATGGGCCGCCCGACTTCTATGATCCTCTGGTGGGGCTGGAAGTACCGGCGGCCGTGCGGGACCGGATGAATTTCGTCGGCTTCCTGCAACGCGGCATCCCGCATGACGGCGCTCCGAGCCACAGGCCGGAGGGCGACTACCTCCTCGTCACGACCGGCGGCGGCGGCGACGGCGCCGATCTCATCCATGACGTGATCCATGCCTATCAGCAGGACCCCGGGCTCACGCACAACGCGCTGGTGGTGCTCGGCCCCTACATGCCGGCCAAGCAGCGCAACAAGCTGATCAGGAAGGGAGCCAAGATCCCCTTCATCCGGATGATCGAGTTCGACAATCGCATGGAGGAACTGGTCGCCGGCGCCAAGGGGGTCGTGTCAATGGGCGGTTACAACACCTATTGCGAGATACTCTCTTTCGACAAGCCGGCGCTGATCGTGCCGCGCCTCCAGCCGCGAGAGGAGCAACTGATCCGCGCCCAGCGCGCCTCGGCTCTCGGCCTCGTCGAGATGCTGCTACCGCAGGAAGCGGAAGATCCGCTGCGGCTTGCCGCGTCTTTGAAGGCGCTGCCCGGGCGCGCGCCGCCGTCGCGCTATGCCAACGGATTGAGGCTCGAAGGCCTCGTCCATATATCCGACATCGTCGGCGACTGGCTCGATCACCGGTCGAAAGAGCACCTAAGCATCGTAAAGACAAACTGAACCGTGTCACCGCAGAAGAAGATCGCCGTTGTCCTGAAAGGCTACCCCCGTCTTTCCGAGACGTTCATCGCACAGGAACTGCTCGGCCTCGAGAAACGGGGGCACGAGCTCGTCCTCGTTGCCTTGCGGCGGCCGACCGACCGCAAGCGCCATCCCGTTCATGACGAGGTCCGCGCGGCCGTCTACTACCTACCGGAATATCTGCACGAGGAGCCCTGGCGCGTCCTGCGGGCGCTCGTAAAGACGGCACCGAAGGCCGGCTTCTGGCGGGCGCTGGGTCCGTTCGCCAAGGATCTCCTGCGGGACAGGACGCGCAACCGCTTCCGCCGGTTCGGCCAGGCGCTGGTGCTCGCCGCCGAATGGCCGGAAGGCGCCGAATGGCTGCATGCACACTTCATCCACACGCCGGCCTCGGTGACCGCCTATGCGAGCCTCATCACCGGCGTCCCCTGGACCTGTTCCGCCCATGCAAAGGACATCTGGACGTCTCCCGACTGGGAGCTTTCGGAAAAGCTGGGGCGCGCCCGCTGGACCGTGACCTGCACACGAAACGGCCATGAGCATCTGAAGAGCCTCGCCAGCGAGAAGTCGAGGGTGCATCTGAGCTACCACGGCCTCGATCTCGACCGATTTCCGCCCTTTGCGGGCGATCATTCGCGCCGCGACGGGTCCGATCCGGGCGATCCGGTTCGCATCGTCAGCGTCGGACGCGCTGTCCCCAAGAAAGGATACGACATCCTCCTCAAGGCGCTTTCGCTGCTGCCCGCCGATCTCAACTGGCGCTTCGAGCATATCGGCGCAGGCGGGCTTGCCGGCGAACTCGAGAAACTTGCGGACCGATGGGGCTTCGGCGACCGCGTTCGCTGGAACGGCGCGCTCGACCAGAAAGACGTGCTGGCGCGCTACCGCGAGGCCGACGTCTTCGGCCTGGCCTGCCGGGTAGCGGCCGATGGCGATCGCGACGGCCTGCCGAACGTCCTGGTCGAGGCATCGAGCCAGCGGCTCGCTTGCGTCTCCACGGCGGTTTCCGGCGTTCCGGAACTGCTCGAAGACGGTCGGAACGGCCTCGTCGTGCCGCCGGAGGATCCTCGCGCTTTCGCGGCGGCGCTCGAGCGGCTGATCCGCGATCCGGAGCTGCGCCAGCGGCTCGGCGTCGCGGCGGAACAGCGCGTCCGCGCCGAGTTCGACCATCATTCGAGCGTCCGCCAGTTGGGCGAACTCTTCGAAAGCGAATGGAAAAGGTGCCTTTGATGGGACGCCGTGTCTTCTTCTATGTGCAGCATCTCCTCGGCATCGGCCATCTCGCCCGGGCGAGCCGCATCGCGAAGGCGCTTGTGGAGCGCGGTCTCGAGGTCACGATGGTCATGGGCGGCACGGCCGTGCCGGGATTTCCCGGCGAAGGCGTGAAGACAATTGCCCTGCCGGCGGTGACTTCCGGTGACAAGGGCTTTTCCGGCCTCGTCGACGGCGAGGGCAATCCGGTCACCCGTGCCTTCGAGGAGCGCCGCAAGGGCCTGTTGATCGAGGCGCTTCGGGCGACCGACCCGGACATCGTCATCATCGAGGCCTTTCCGTTCGGGCGCCGGCAGATGCGCTTCGAGCTGCTGCCCTTGCTCGATGCCATTGCGGCGATGGAGCGGCGCCCGCTGGTGGCGACGTCGCTGCGCGACATTCTGCAGGAGCGCACCAAGCCCGGGCGGGCGGAGGAAACGGTGGAGCTCGTCAAGTCCCATTTCGATCTCGTGCTCGTCCATGGCGACCCGGCCTTCGCACGGCTTGAAGAGACCTTTCTGCTTGCCGGCGAGGTGGAAGACCGGGTCGTCTACACGGGCCTCGTCGCGCCACCGCCGCCGGCCGAACCGGCCGAAAGATACGACATCGTCGTTTCCGCCGGTGGCGGTGCGGTCGGCAAGGAACTGATCGGCGCGGCGCTCGAAGCCGCAAGGCTCGTGCCGGCGACGCTCCGCTGGTGCCTGGTGACCGGCCCCAATCTGCCCGAGGCTGATTTCGACGCCTTCGCGGCGGCCGCGGGAGACGGCGTCGGCCTCTTCCGGTTCCGGAAGGATTTCGCGAGCCTCCTTGCCGGCGCACGTCTTTCCGTCTCCCAGGCCGGCTACAACACCGTCTGTGATATCCTGCGCGCCGGGTGCGCGAGCCTCCTCGTTCCTTTCACCGCCGGCGGCGAGACGGAACAGGAGACGCGCGCGGCACGGCTCGAGAAACTCGGCCTCGCCGGCGTCCTGCCGGAGGAGGGGATCACGCCCGCGCTTCTCGCCGGGAAGATCGAAGCTATGCTCGCGCGGCCGAAGCCGGCGATGCCGCCGCTCGATCTCGAGGGCGCGGCGGGAACGGCGAGAGTGCTCGAGGAGCGGCTGCTGTCGACCGAGCGCGTCAGACCGTCCCGATCAGCATGAAGCGGGTGTAATTATTCATCGGCAGCGCCCCGGCGAAGTCGACCCTGGCGAGGCCTGCCCGCGCGCGGAACTCATCAAGCGATGGGACGCAGCTTATATGGGTGGGCTCGCTGAAATAGTTGTTCGACTGTAACAGGACGCGGGTGCCGGTCGGGATGAGGCCCAGCCAGTTTCCGAGGTCGGCGATGTGTTCGCAGCTCGTGTTGATGACTAGATCGGCATTCAGGCTGCGATAGTCGAGCGCGTGCATGTCGGCCGTCACCGCATGAAACCTGTCGCCGAAGGCTGCATTGAGCGTGCTGGCCACCGGTGCGACCGCGGGATCGATGTCGTAGCTGTCGGCCGCTTCGATGTCGAAACGCGGGTCCTCGAGCAACATCGCCGGCAAGATGCCGTACCAGCCGCCGAGCACGACGACTCGGCGACAGGAGGCGCCGACACTGTCGAAGAGCTTGTCGCGGGCCCAGATCTTGCAGCCGACCTGCTTGTGGTTGAAGGCGTTGGCGATCTTTGCATCCGGGTGCCTCGCAATGACCCGCGCTATGCCTTCCGCCAGCCTGCTGCCGGAATAGGCGGCGAGCCCCCGGGCAAGGTCATAGGCGTTTTCGCGCCAATCTTCGGCAGAATGCGGCGAGCGGCTGGCATGCATCATGCGGCTGTTGTAAGCTGGCGCCTGAGCGAGCGCAAGCGGCGCACGAAACAGGCCGATCGCTTCCAGAATTGAGCGTTTGCTTATATTTGTCAGGTGCTTGACATGGCGCACGGCTCTGCGCTCATTTCGTGAGTGACGATTTGGCGGACTAGGCGCGGGGCCATTGAAGATGAGGTGTGCGGGTACCATCTGCGACAGAGGCCAGCCCACGGCCGTACGGTCCCGAATTTCAAGTTAGGTCCTTTACCGGCACATGGAACCACGTCTTTCCCGCTATATTTGGAGCCACACCCGCAAGCAGCAGCTCTGGATCCTGCTGGTGGTGGCCCTGTCGATGGTCCCCTATTTTCTGTCCTTCGACCTGCCGAAGCAGATCGTCAACGGACCGATTCAGGGCGAGGGTTTCGACAGCCCCGAGGCGACTCAGGCCTTCCTGCCGATCTCCTTCGACCTGCCGTTCTTCGGCGAGGTCAACCTGTTCTCGGGCATCGAACTCGGGCGCGAGGGGATGCTCCTCGGCTTGAGCCTCGTGTTTCTGCTGCTCGTCATCATAAACGGGCTCTTCAAGTTCTACATCAACACCTACAAGGGCCGGCTCGGCGAACGCCTCTTGCGGCGCATCCGCTTCGAACTGGTCGACCTGGTCCTGCGCTTCCCGCCCAGCCATTTGAAGCGCGTGAAGCCTGCCGAGATCTCGACGATGATCAAGGATGAAGTCGAGCCCATGGGCGGCTTCACGGGCGATGCCTTCGTGCAGCCCGCTCTACTTGGCGGCCAGGCGCTTACGGCGCTGATCTTCATTCTCATCCAGAGCTTCTGGCTTGGGCTCGTCGCCGCAGTTATCGTTGCCGTGCAGGCGATCATCATTCCGCGCATGCGCCGGCGGCTCCTGGTGCTTGGCCGCGAGCGGCAGTTGACGGCACGCCAGCTCTCCGGGCGGGTGAGCGAGATCGTCGACGGCATCGGCACGATCCGCGGTCACGATACGTCCAACTACGAAAGGGCCGACATCGCCGCGCGGCTCGGCCGGATCTTCAAGATCCGCTACGACCTCTATCAATGGAAGTTCCTGGTCAAGTTCCTGAACAACTTCCTGGCGCAGGTCACGCCCTTCCTGTTCTATTCGATCGGCGGCTATTTCGCGCTGCAGGGGCAACTCGACATCGGTCAGCTCGTCGCGGTCATCGGCGCCTACAAGGACCTGCCGGGTCCGCTGAAGGAACTGATCGATTGGGACCAGGCGCGCCAGGACGTGCAGGTCAAATATGCCCAGGTCGTCGAGCAGTTCAGCGTCGAGCCGCTGATTGACGTCAAGGTGCAGGAGATCTCCATGGCCCCGGCGGCACCGCTCACCGGCGCGCTTGCCGCCGTCAATCTGTCGGTCGCCGACGACGGCGGGTCGAGGCTGGTCGAACACGTCTCGATCCAGATCCAGCCCGGCGAGACCGTCGCCGTCACGGGCGGCACCGCGGGCGGTGGCGAGGCGCTGGCGGAGGCTTTCGGCCGGCTGACCTGGCCCGCAAGCGGCAGGATCGTCGTCGGTGACGACGATCTCCACGCGCTGCCCGAATCCGTCACCGGACGACGGATTTCCTACGCTTCCTCGGAGGTCTACACCTTCCAGGGCAGCCTCGGCGACAACCTGCTTTACGGGCTCAAGCATGCGCCGCTGACCGAGGTGGTCTATGACGGCGACAAGGCCGCCCACCGTCGATGGGAGCTCATGGAGGCGAAGCTCGCCGGCAATCCCTGTTTCGATCTCAACAGCGACTGGATCGATTATCAGGCGGCGGGCGCCACCGGCCCTGAAGATCTCTTCGCAAAGGTCAGGGCCGTGCTCGACGTCACGCTCCTCACCAACGACATCATGGCCCTGGCCGTCCGCGCGACCATCAATCCCGCCGAGCACGAGGCTTTCGCCGGCGAGATCGTGGCGATGCGCGGGGCGCTTCGCCGGCGTCTGGAGGCCGAGAAGCTCAGCGATCTCGTCGTGTTCTTCGAGCCGGGCTCGTACAATATCGAGGCGACGGTCGGCGAAAACCTGCTCTTCGGAACAGTCACGAACACCGAGCGCTGGCAGCAGGCGCTGGAGAGTCATCCCTTCTTCAAGACCGTCCTGAAGCGGGCGGGGCTGCACGAGATCTTCTACGAGATGGGATTGGAGATTGCCGAGAACGTCGTCGAGCTGTTCCGCGACCTGCCGCCCGATCATCCCTTCTTCCAGCAACTCACCTTTATGACCGCCGAGGAAATTCCCGTCTACGAGGCGCTTCTCCAGAAGGTGAGGGGGCGACCGCTCGAGGAGGTTTCAGAAGACGACACGATCAAGATCATCCGCCTGTGCTTCGGCTATATCGAGCCCCGGCACCGCTTCGGCCTCCTGACCGACGGCCTGATGGAAAAGATCGTCGTGGCGCGGCGCGAGTTCAGCGACGGACTGCCGGCCGACCTCGTCGGCATCATCGAACACTACGAGCCGAACCGCTACATGGCGTCGGCGAGCATCATCGACAACGTGCTCTTCGGCCGTATCGGTCACAAGCATACGGACGGTTCCGAGCGGATCAGGGCCATCGTGCGCGATCTCTTCGAGTCGCTCGGGCTCTACAACAAGGTATTGGCATTTGGGCTCGACTACGACGTCGGTGCCGGTGGCAAGCGGCTGACGGCCGGCCAGCGGCAAAAGCTCAATCTGGCGCGCGCCGTGATCCGCACCTCGGATTTCTACATCTTCAATCAGCCGCTGCTGGCACTCGACCAGCGCACGCAGGACCAGATCATGCGCAACGTGCTCGACTTTCTCAGGGCGCGCGAGCGCAAGCCGGCGATCCTCTGGGTTCTCGCCAATCAGGCTCTTGCGGAACACTTCGACCGCGTCGCGCATTTCGAGAATGGGCGGCTGGTGCAGCAGGAGCCAAAAATCCCTTCAAAAGACAGCGACTATAAGGAGCTGGCATCTTGATGTAATATAACGTGAGGAGGATGGCACATCGCCAGCTTCCTTGGATCGGACGTGGTTGCGGCCGCGAGAAATTCGGAGAAACGGACTGTTATGCTCCTAAAAGACGAAGTGGAAATGCTGCGCCGGATAACGCTGTTTTCCGGACTGCCGCCTGCTAAGCTCAAACTTCTGGCTTTCACCTCCGATCGGGTGATGTACAGCGCGGGAGAAAACCTGTTTCACCAGGGCGATATCGGCGACGCAGCCTACGTCATTCTTGCGGGCAGGGCCGATGTGCTGGTGGCGACGCCGAACGGCCAGTTGAAGGTCGCCGAGGTGGAGGAGAATTCGATCGTCGGCGAGATCGCCATTCTCTGCAATACGCCGCGAACGGCAACCGTCCGGACGGCGACTGCGCTGGAAGCCCTGCGCATCCGCAAAGACGATTTTTTGAAACTGCTCGCCGACTTTCCGGAGATGGCCGTCGAGATCATGCGGGTCCTCGCCGACCGCCTCAGCCAGACAACCTCCGAACTCACCGAAGCCCGCAGCCGAGCGCAACGCGCGGAAGCCTGAGGCCCTCACGCTTCGTCATTCGACTTTCGCCGCCGCTTAGAACGCGCGCAGCGAGGCTGGACGATGTGCCTCGCGGCGTTGTGCACCACCAAGCTCTGCGTGCCCTATAATTTTTTCCTCAAGGTCGATTCCGATTCAGGCGCTTATGCGGTAGAGAAGCGCGATGCGCGCCATAACCTATTTCCAGAAGACCGTTTGCTTCCCCGACAAGCCGGAAAAGGCGCGGTTCTTCTCCCGGCTGCAGGCAGGACAATGGGAGCCCGACACCTTTCGCAACATTGCACGCCTCGTAGACGAGAATACGACCTACATCGATATCGGCGGCTGGATCGGCGTGACACCCTACTGGACTGCGCAGATCGCGCACGACGTCATCGTCGTCGAGCCCGACCCGGTGTGCTTCGGCATCCTCTCCGAGATGAAGGGTCAAAATGCGGGTGAGGTGCAGCTCATCAACGCGGCGCTGTCCGAGGATGCCAGTCTCGTCCTCAACTCTGTCGGCGGCGGCTTCGGCAGTTCCGAGACCTCGGCGCTCATCGCCGATGACACCGGTCTGTCGATCACTGCGAAGACGGTCAGCATCCACGCGCTTCAGGCGATGGCGCGGACCGGGCGCCTCTGTTTCAAGGTCGATATCGAAGGCTACGAATACAAGGTGCTAGACCAGTTCCGCGCGATCGATCGGAAGAAAACCGCCGGCGTGCTTCTGGCCGTGCACCCGCAGATCCTCGCCGCGTCGCTCACCGGGCCCGCCATCCTGCGGCTGCTCAGAACCGCGCTTGCCACCTTCCGGCTCATCCGGAGCTTCCGCGGATTTCGACTGGAAAATCCTTCGGCGATCTGGTCGGCAATTCGCAAATCCGTCGCCAAGCGCGAACTCAAGGGCTTCGACCTGCTTTTTGTAGCTACAGCGCCGCGCGTCCTGTCAGACGCGTAAAGGTCGCTGTAGTATCCCATCTAAGCAGGCGCATCTGCAGTCGTTATGATCTCACGCGCACTGGATCGATGCCGCCGGGACCGAACCGCGCCGGTTCCGGCGCCTTTCCGGGATCGGCGGCAGCGTCGGCAAGATCGTCGAGGATCGGGCAGTCCGGCCTTTCGTCGCCGTGGCAATGGGCGGCGAGGTGCTTGAGCGTCCGGCTCATGGCTTTGAGCTCCTCAGCCTTGCGCTCCAGTACGGCCACTTGCTGAAGGGCGATCTTCTTGACCTCGCTGCTGGCGCGCGAGCGGTCGCGCCACAGCGCCAGAAGGTCTGCCATCTGCTCGACGGTGAAGCCGAGATCGCGGGCGCGGCGGATGAAGCGCAGCCGGTGCACGTCATTGTCGTCGTAATTGCGATAACCGGATTCGCTGCGCTCGGCCGGCGGAATGAGGCCGATCGTCTCGTAGTAACGGATCATCTTGGCCGAGACGCCGGAGGCGCGTGCGACATCGCCGATATTCATGACATCACCTTTCGATCGCGGCAGGACATGCCGGAGATATAATGCATGTCGCCCGGAAGTGGTATGAGAGGAGGATGGAGCTTCCAACCGTTGGAAGGTCAAGGCGAAATCAAGGGCGCCGCCACCAGCGGCCCGGTTTCACGCCGATCCATGCCGTGGCACGTTGGGCTCTTCCCGTCCGGCTGACTTTTTTCTAATAAAGCGCGACGAGAGTGACGGGGAGAGAATATGAGAAAGCTGGTCGCAGGCAAGTTGCACGGCATCCATGTGACCGAGGCAAACCTCAACTATCACGGATCGATAACGCTGGATCCCGATCACTGCGAGGAAGCCGGGATTCTGCCGATGGAGTTCGTGGAGATCTGGAACAAGAATTCCGGTGCGCGGATCTCCACCTATGTCATCCTTGGCGAACGCGGCTCGAAATGCTGCATCCTCAATGGTGCCGCGGCGCGCACCTGTCAACCCGGCGACCAGATCATCATCTGCAACTCGGTCTATCTCGAAGAAAGCCGGATCACCTCGCTGAAGCCGAAGGTGCTCACATTCGACGAGAAAAACAATATACGCGACCGGCTGAGCTACTCGGTCAGCGTCGACCCGGAGGGGAGATACCGCTTCGAGATCCTCGATCAGGCGCACACGCCATTGCCCATTCCGCTGCAGGTGTCTGGCGCCTGATGCGCTCGGCCGGGCCCATCGCTTAAAGCCTCGCGCAGACCTGCATCAGCTAGCTGATCTGACAGGGCGGAGGATGATGCCGTCCCCCGAAAGGAGAAGCGAAGGGTTATGGTCTACCTCCAAGGTGATAGCCATCCTCTCATTTCGCCCATTGCAAAACGGTTCGCCGCATCACTTAATCTGAAGGATGAGGATAAAGTAGTTGATCCTCGCGGTGCATATTTGAGAGACCGCTCTCTTTCCGAAGAGCAGTTGTTTTGGATAGTACAACTATTAATTGAGTTAACGAGATCTCGCCCAAAGGGCAAAGATCGAACGGTATTCAGTAAAAGAAGTATTCCAGACAGCTTCGGCAGAAATTGTCCTTAGCCTTCCTGGACGAGTTTGTCAGTGTGCGATGATCAATGGGGTTTCGGCAATGGCTTCTTTCGCGAAAGTGCCGGCAGCCGCGCAGAAGCCGCACCGCGCGAACGGCGTCAGACAAGCGGCAAGGGAAGCGGAACGGCAGCCCGTAGAGAATGTAGCGAAACCGTGCCTGCTTATTTTCGATAACAGGGCGTTGGGCCGCGAATGCCTGGCGAGGACGCTGATCGATCATGGTCTCGGCATGAGTGTCGCCGCCTTCGGTTCGATCGACGAATGGCGTGAGAACAAGGAGGACTGCCCTCCGGTCGGTGCCGTCCTCCTCAATATAGGCGGCCGCAACCCGCAGGACGTCAAGGCAGACATTGCCGCGCTCGCATCCGAGCTTCACCCCGCTCCCGTCGTCGTCCTCTCCGACAGTGACGACATCGCACAGATCCTGCAGATCCTCGAAAGCGGCGCGCACGGGTATATCCCGGCGTCCGTCGGTGTCGACGTGTGCATTGAAGCGATCGGCTTGGCGATGGCGGGCGGTGTCTTCGTGCCGGCAAGCAGCGTTCTCGCGGTGCGCCACCTGATCGAGACCGAGAAGCGGCAGGCTTCGCCGCTCGCGGGAATGTTCACCCTCCGTCAAGCGGAAGTGGTCGAGGCCTTGCGAAGGGGCAAGGCAAACAAAATAATCGCCCATGAACTCAATCTTCGCGAAAGCACGGTCAAGGTTCATATCCGCAACATCATGAAGAAACTGAAGGCTACGAACCGGACCGAAGTGGCCTGCAAGTTGAACGACCTTTTTTCGGGCGATAATCACTCCTGACTTCATAAGATTTGCTGCAGCGTCGTGGGTCGATTTGCGCAAAGACCCTGTCGGCGCTCGAATTGCTGCCTGTCCTTGATCGAACTCGATCTAAAGAGCCCCGGATCAGAATTTTCCGCGATGCTCGCCGCCACCATTCGCATGAGGACGAGAGGCGACCTTGAGCGGGTTCCTGACGGCGAAGGTCTGCCGTCTCTGTTCCGCGGTTTCCAGGCTCTGCACGGCCGCCGCGACCTCCTTGAGATGCGCCTCCACCCGTGCCAGCCGTCTCGAGGTCGACAGCACGACAATTGAAAGCAGGAGCGAATTGGCGATGACGATGGTGACGGCTGCCGCGAGGCTTTCGATGCCAAGCAGGATCGCCGTCGCCGCGCCAGCGAACACCGCGATGGCACCATATCTCGGCAGTCGGCCACCCTTCAGGAAAGGCACCCATGGCAAGGTCGCCAGCAGCACCAGGATGACTCCGGCCTTGCTCGCGATCCAGTCCGCGCTCTCCAAAGTGAATTCGATGAGAGTGTCCATGTCGACTACCGATCGATGAATGGCGGGAGTTTTACACATTTGCCCCCGGAGTTCCATGGGACACCATCTGCGAACCGTCATGAAAGTTTCACTGCCGCTCTTTATGGTCATGCGAGCCGATCCCCGGAGGTGACCCGCGGGGGTGGGCATCGGACAAGGCATGCCTCCCAAAAGCGCGCGGCGGTTTTGGGAAAAACGACATGCATAAAGCGCGTCGCGTGGATACACATGATCACGCCCGTGCTTTAGGTGCCGGCATCGTTCACCCGTGGGCCTGCCTGGCCCGAACGGCGTAACTATTCCACCCAGATCCCCCTGTGGTGGTATCCCCATTGTACCTTTTCATGGGGGTCGATCGGCAAAAGGTGCCGGTCGGCTCGGTGTTGCTTCAGCGCGCTACGTCCTAGTGCTGATGGAACGATTATCCGCGAACCTGCTATGTTTTTCAGCCGGGCAGTGGCTCGATCGAAATTGAATATGCGCAAAATGTTTAAAGGCCCACGCGCCTGACGGTGGCTAGCGGTTCGCTCTCAAAACGATCGTGTGCTGCAGGCCCTTCGGCCGCCGCGGAAGCGTTGAAATATATTGTTGTTGACATTTTTTTGGGATCCAAGACATGCAGAGTTCGACGGATCGCATGGTTGCCACTCCCGTTCCCCCGGAACCAGCGCTGCTCGATCTGCGAGAGATTATCGACTTCCTTTTCCGGCGATGGAAACTGATCAGCTGTATTGCGGCGATCACCCTGGGTGCGTTTGTCGGAGCGTCCTATGTCGTGACGCCATCGTACACGGCGGTTGCTGAAATCCTGCTCGACGCGCCCAAAGATTACATCTCCGCTCAAGAGCTCGCCCCGGAATTTCGCGACAATACGACCTTTGTGGAGAGCCAGATTTCGGTCCTCCGATCCGCATCGCTGCTCCAGAAGGTCGTCGATGGTCAAAAACTGACGGAGGACGAGAATATCGACGGAAGCGCGCTCGAGTGGCTGAAGGGCGCTCTCGAGGTTTCGCGCGTCGGTCTTGCAGACGTGATCGAACTGTCGGTGACCTCGCACGATCCGGAGCAGGCGACGGCTCTCGCGAACGCCGTTGCCGATGTCTATGTGCTCGATCGCATCGAGTCTCGCTATGAGGGCGCCAAGAAAGCCTCCACCTGGCTCAGCGAAAGGGCGGCCGTCCTGCGGGAGGAACTCAGCCGCTCCGAGGAGGCGGTGCAGAAATTCCGCATGGAGCACAACCTCCTGGCGACGACGCATGGAAGCCTGACCGGGCAACAGCTGTCGGAGTTGAACATTGCCCTCATCAACGCGCGCGCCGAGCTGGCGGCGAAACGCGCCAAGTATGAACAGGCAGAGAAACTCCTTCGGACGGGGGGCGATACGCAGACAATACCCGACGTGCTGCAATCGGTCGTCGTCACCGCGCTTCGCGCCCAGCAAGCGGTGGTGGCCCGCAAGGAAACCGATCTTTCGCTGAAATACGGCGAACTGCATCCGGAGGTGACGGCTGCCCAGGCGGAGCGCCGCGATATCGAGGAGCAGATCTCCGCGGAAATTCAGCGGCTCATCGGAAACCTGAAAAACGAAGTCGAAGCGGCGGAAGCGCGCGAAGTCGCGCTCAGCCGCGCTCTTGCATCGGTTTCCAACCAGTCCGAGGCCGAAGACCAGGTCGCCGTGCAACTGCGCGATCTGGAGAGGATTGCGGCTGCAAACAAGGAACTCTTCGAGACCTTTCTTTCACGCGCCAAGATCGCCGAGGAGAAATCGACTCTGCTCAACAGTGGCGTACGCGTGATCACGCGCGCCGAAGTCCCGGCCGGCCCAAGCTTCCCGAACCGACCGCTTTTTGCTGCGTTGGGCCTGGTCTTCGGTTTCGCCATCGGAGGTGCCGGCGCGCTTCTTCGCGAACTGTTCGCACCCGGCTTCATGGCAAAGCGCCAGGTGGAGGAGGCGCTGGCCGTACCGGTTCTGGCCTCCCTGCCACGAATGACCGAGTGGTCCGGCGCCAGCAAGACGAGGGCCCAGCCCGTCGCCTATCTCGAGCGTAAACCCTTGTCGAGATACAGCGAAGCCGTGCGACGGCTCCGCCTTGGAATTGATGGAGTCCCCGAGACCGAACCCCAGCCGCAGCTCATCCTCGTCACATCGGCAATGCAAGGCGAGGGGAAGACGACGCTCGCGTTGAGTCTTGCCTATTCCGCTGTCGCGGATGGCGAACGCGTGCTTGTCGTCGATGCGGACCTCCGAATGTCAGCCGCGACCGCCTTCTTCGGCATGGGAGAGAATGTCGGTCTGGTCGATCTCCTGTCTCTGCCGATGAAGCCGGTGGACGCGATTCACCTCGACGAGCGGTCCGGTATCCACGTTCTTCCCGCCGGCGCAAAGACGCTCAATCCGCCTGCCCTCATCGCGTCAACGCGCATGCACGCCGTCCTCGAGGAGCTGCGGGGCAATTTCGACACGGTGATCATCGACGCCCCGCCCGTCGGGCCGGCGGCCGACGCATCGATCCTGGAGCGATATGTCGACAAGGTGGTTTTCGTCGTGAAGTGGCGTGAAACCTCACGCGAGGCGGTGTTCGAGGGAATTCGGCACCTGGGCGGCCGGACCAGAATTGCGGGCATCGCCCTCACGATGGTGGACGAGCCAAAGCTGCCGAGATATGGCCGCTACGTATCCATCGAAGGGAATGCATCGAGCGGATACTACAGAAACTGAGTGTCAAAGTTTTAGTTGTTTAGTGTCTTTGTAACAAAAGTAAACATGTAAATACATATTCATTTTATTCCTGTAATTATTGGTCGTGTCTGCGAAAGAACTAGAAGATATACGCGATGCGACCCCACGTAAATTTGGGGGTAATGATGCGGAGGGAAGACTTACAGCAAGGGGCCGTGTTCGAGCGGCCGGACGGCGTCCAAGCCGCGGGCGATGCTCGTTGGTACGTGGTTCAGACGCACCAGCGCTGCGAGAACCTGGCTGCAATGCATCTGTCGTCGCAGAACTTCCGAACCTATCTGCCGCGACGGCGCCGTACCATTCGGCACGCGCACAGCATCAGGACGGTCTGCAGCGCCTATTTCGACTGCTATCTCTTTGTTTCCCTGGATATCCGGCAGCAAAGATGGTCGCCGATCAATTCGACGGTCGGCGTGCGGCGGCTCGTCATGAGTGAGCACGCGCCGCTGCCTGTCCCCCATGGGGTCGTCGAGTCCCTATTGGCGGCCACGGACGATGAGGGGTTCCTTCATCCAAAAGAATTACTGGAGCCTGGTCAAAAGATTCGCGTTACTAACGGCCCGTTTACAGATCAGCTGGGAACACTCGATTACGTTGGCCGATCAGGTGCTGTCAGGATTCTGATTGATATTATGAACCGTGCAGTTCCGATCTACATCGATCGCGATAAATTCTTGATAGTAACTTAAGATTGTTCTAGAGTTATATTTCTTTGTTGCGTTTTTGCAGATATTTATGGTTAAGGCGCAGGTGATGAGTGATACGACTCACCCTCGGTGCGGTAGCTTGCAAAAAAATGGTCCGGGATATGAGCTTGCAGGCGAGAAATGACGGTACTCGGTGAGGCGACGATGCACTTGAAGTCGGCCACCCTCGACGACACCGCGCCTTCTCGGATGGATACAGGCGCCCCTTTAAGCATGGGAGAGCGGGCAGCCGCTCTGCCGGTTGCAGCCGTCCTCTTCGGCGCCCTGGATGTCGCCGGCGTGCGCTACGGGATCATCCAGGATCTCGCGAGCCTGCCTGCAGCGCTTGCCGGCCGCGACGACATCGACCTGCTCGTCGATAAGCAGGACTACCAGCTGTTCTGTTCGATAATGGCTGAGCTGAACGGCGTGCGGGGCGTGAGCCTTTCCTGCTACGACAATGTCTGCGCCGGCAGAGAGGACTGGTTCGTCCCCGATTTTTCGCGAGGCGCCTATCTCCACCTCGACCTGCACGTCGGCATTCGTGTCGGCTGGGAGTTTCGCAAGCGCTATCTGGCCCTGGATTATCCGGCAATAGCGCGATGGGAGAGAACTTCGTCCGACGGGGTGTCCGTCCCCCTCGTCTCCGTGGAGGATGAGATCCGCCTTTCCCTTGCCCGCTTCGCGTTTCGCCTTTGGAGATTGCCCTGGCAACAATGGGTGACCATCGGCGGCAACTGGAAAGAGCAACTGTCCCGCCTTGAGTCGGCATCAGGCGGGAACGCTCCCCACCGCGTCGAATTCAAACTTGGGCGCGATGCCGTCAGTTGCAGAGTGCGGCCGAGCGGTCGCGGCCTGCTCGTGCATGGTGGAGATCTCGCCGGGCTCCGGCGCGCGATCCGTCGGCGGGCCGGCTTCTCGACCGTCAGCGGCATGGCGGACGCCGCGGTTCATCTGGTCCGCAAGACTTCCTACCTGGCGCTGAGGGTGCTTGGTCGCCTGATGCCCGGCGCCGTCCCGCCAAAGAGACGGCCTTCATCGGGCGGGCTCGTCGTGGCGCTCGTCGCCCCGGATGGACTGGGAAAGAGCACCCAGGTCGATCTCCTGACACGGAGATTTCGATGGAAGTTCGGCTGTGCGCGGGCCTATGTCGGAACCGGTGAGGGGAGCGGATGGTGGTTCCGCAAAGGCCTGCAGCAACTGGTCTTTCCCCGCAGGCGCGAGTTCAAGGCAGTCATCGCGCGCGGCGGCGAGGAATCCACTCCCCGAGGCGGGGCCAAGCGGAAAGTGCTGGCGCTCGGGCTCGCATTGTGGGGCGTCCTCATTGCGGTCGAGCGATACGTCGTCGTGAAACGGGCCTGCCGCTGGGCAACGCGCGGCCTGATCGTCATCTCAGACCGGTGGCCGCAAATGGTTCGCCAGGGATATCTGGACGGGCCGATGATACCGTCGAACCTCCCGTCGTTCCCCGGTCTGGCGACCTTGATCCGGCTCGAGCAAAGGCTTTACCGCAACATGGAGGCGTGCAGACCGCATCTGATCCTCCACCTCGTCTCCGATTTTTCCGTCTCCGAGAAGCGCAAGCCGGGAGCAATCCGGAAAGAGGGTTTTGAGGCGCGGATGGCGCTCATGACCGAGCTCAGGAACCGGGACAAGGACATCAGGGCCGTTGACGCGAGCGCCAGCGCGGAAGCGGTAAACCGGGAACTCTTCAGGCAGATCTGGCTGTCCCTGTAGCGGACGGCGACCCCTCCATCCCCTTTCACCAAGACGCCACACCAGACGCCCGAACGCGGCCTTTCGCGTGGGCGGTCACGCACGTTCGCAGGCTCGCGGAGATCAAAAAATGAGGATCGTTCACGTGCTAACCCGACTTCTTCGGGCAGGGTCCGAAGAGAATACGCTTGCGTGCTGTCTCTCCCAGGTGAGACACGGACACGAGGTGCTGTTGGTTCATGGCAATGAATATGATGCGGCATTGCGGGCCTCGGTTGCCGAAAGCCTGCCGGTGACGACTCTCGAAGCACTCGTTCATCCGCTATCGCCTTCCAAGGACGCTCTGGCCCTGAGGGATTTGAAGCGGCTGCTGCTCAAGTGGCAGCCGGACATCGTGCACACGCATCAAAGCAAGGCCGGCATCATCGGCCGCCTCGCTGCAAGAAAGGCCAACGTGCCGGGGATCATTCACGGCGTTCACATCCTGCCTTTCCTGCACGTCGGCAATGTGCGGAAGGTGGCGTTTCTGGCGGCGGAGCGCGTGGTCGCGAGGTTCACGCGCGCCTTCATCGATGTCAGTCAGTCGATGCGCGACATTTGCGTCGCCAATCATATCGGCAGTCCCGACCAGCACCATGTCGTTCACTCAGGCTTCGAGCTCAAGCGCTTCGCTGAGGCGCGTTGGCCGAGCGAGGCGCACAGGCTGCTCGGCACCGCTCCCGACCAGCCCAAGCCGCCTGTGGTGCTGATGCTGGCGGCACTGGAGCCAAGGAAGCGCCATGTCGAATTCATCGAGGCGTTCGCGCCGGTGGTCGAGCGCATCCCCGACGTGCAACTGCTCCTGGCCGGAGAAGGGCCGGCCCGACCCGCCGTGGAGGCGGCGATCGCGCGTTCCCCGGTTCAAGCCAATATTCACCTGATCGGCTATCACAGCGAACCCGAGCGGTTGATCAGTCTGGCGGACGTATGCGTCCTGACGTCGATGCGGGAAGGATTGCCTCGCGTGATCATGCAGTATCTTGCCGGCGGTCGCCCCTGCATCGCCACGCAATTGCCGGGGCTGGAGGAAGTCCTCAGGCACGGCGTCAACGGCATCGTCACGCCCGCAGGCGACGTGGGCGGCGCCGCCATAGCGGTCGCCGATCTTCTTGAAAACGGAGCCTATCGCGCCCGACTGGCCGAAGGTGCGAGACGAACCGACCTCACGTCCTGGGGGCTCGACGCCATGTGCGACAGTGTCGAGACGGTCTACCACTCCGTCCTTCGATCCGCTCGCGAGCCTCGCGTGACGGCCGTGAGCGCGAGACACGCATGAACGACGCGTGCTCGCGAATTGGCCGGCCGCTTCCATCGGCCTTCATGCCCTTTGCGCGATGAGTTCACCGAGGCATTTATCGACTGGCTCTGAGGTGTATCATGAGTGATACGCAATTGCCGATTGGAGCTGCGCGGGCTGCGCGGAACGCGAGCCTGCTCGGCATCGGGCGTGCCGCAAATCGCAATGTCATCAGGTGCCTCTTCCGTGGATCGGTTATGGTGGGCGACCTGTGCATGATCCTTGCCGCGGCCACCGTCACGGAACTTTATCATGCAGGGGCGATCGACATCGATGACGCCAATCTGCCCCATGTCGTCTTGCCGGCCTATCTCCTTGCTGCCTGGCGGCTCGGGGCTTACCGATTGGGGGCCTTGCGGTCCGTCTCGCTGTCGCTTCGCACTGCACTCATGTCCCTTGCCGCGGCCGTCGGCCTCGCGCTCTTTGCCGCATTCGCCTTCAACGTGACAGCCAGCGTATGGCGCGAGGATACGCTGTTCTTCTCGGCCCTCGCCGCGGCCGGACTCGTACTGCTGCGCTGGGGCGTTGCAGCAGGGATGTTGCGCAAGGACGGGAAGACGAAGCCGAGAATCGTGTTGTTGGGCGACGAGAGTGTCCGCTTGAATCGCGATCGGCGGGTCGCCGCAGATTTCAACGTGCGGGCGTGCAATTGGCAGCCGGTCGAGAGCGATCCGAATTTCCTGAACGAACTCTCCGAGGCCGTGGCCGGTTCGGATCGAATCGTCCTGTCGTTCCTGGATGTCGAGGAACGCCGGCAATGGGCGCGGCTCCTGATCGAGATCGGGTTCGAGATCGAATTGCTCGAGCCCGGCCTCGCCGATCTGCATCCGCGGTCGCTGCGCTATCTCGACTCAACGCCGACATTGGTGGTCTCCGCCGAACCGCTCACCTTGCGCAAGCGCGCCCTCAAGCGTGCGTTCGATCTGATGCTGGTGCTTGTGTCGGCGCCCGTGGTCCTGCCGCTTGTCGGCATCCTGGCCATCCTCATTCGCCTCGATTCACCCGGGCCCGTCTTCTTCGTGCAGAGGCGCATCGGGGCGAACAACAGATATTTCGACTGCATCAAATTCAGGACGATGCGGGCCGATCTCGCGGATGCGGCCGGCACGCGCCTCACCGAACGGGACGACCCGCGCATCACGCGGCTCGGACACTTCCTGCGCCACACCAGCCTCGACGAATTGCCGCAGCTTTGGAACGTGGTGCGCGACGAAATGAGTCTCGTTGGACCACGCCCGCACGCGCTCGGCGCATCGGCCGAAGGCGCGCTGTATTGGGAGGTCGTTCCGGCATACTGGCAACGGCACTCGATGAAGCCAGGCCTGACGGGGCTCGCCCAGATCCGCGGCTATCGCGGCCCGACCGAGAAGAGAAGCGAGATCGAGAACCGGGTCGCGGCCGATCTGGAATACATCCGGACATGGTCGTTGTGGCTGGACGTGACGATCATCTTCAGGACCTTGCGGGTCCTCCTGCACGACAATGCGTTCTGACGTGCCCCGTTCGGTCGACACCGGCGCCCGTGAAGGCCCCCGCCGTCAGAGCAGCTCTGAAACCCAGAGGAAGACCGCTATGAACTGGTTCGCTAAAGCATTTTGCAGTCGGGCGGAATCGCCCGACGTCGCAGAACTGCGGCAACAACAAACAGGTAGAGCGGTGGCGCGACTGCGCGGCATCTGGAGCGCAGTCAATCGCCTGCATGCGGTGCTTCGGGGACTCGTCTTCATCGTCGCGCTGCTTGGTGCGGACGCCTCTCGCGCAGACGGGTACGTGCTCGACACGGGCGACATGGTTCGCGTGACCGTCTTCGGCGAAGCGGCCTATCCTCTGGAGGTCGTCATCGATGACAGGGGAGCGATATCGCTTCCGCTGCTCGGAGACGTTCCCGCGCGCGGGCTCACCCCAGTCGCGCTTTCCAAGGACATTCAGCGCGCTTTCAAGGAGCGGAAGCTGATCCTCGAGCCCTTTGTCAAGGTTGAGATCGGCCAGTACCGGCCATTCTTCATAGCCGGGGCGGTCGCGCATCCCGGGTCCTACCCGTTTCAGCCGGGCATCACCGTTCGCCATGCCCTTGCCCTGGCAGGCGGCTTCCGTCCGACGACAGCCGGCGAATCCGTACCCGCCTTCAAAATCGCCGATCTGCGCAGTGAACGCGCAAACCTCACCATTGAAGAGTACCGTCTGAAGGTTCGGCTGGCCCGGCTTCGAGCCGAGAGCCGGCAGGAGAAGTCCTTCTCCGTCCCGGCGGATCCGCCGGTCGAACTCGGCGAGTTGGTGATCGCGGACATCGTCGCCTCGGAACAGGCGCAACTGAGGGCGCGGCTCTCCGCCTTCCAGGACGAGGTTTCATTCATCGAGGCCTCGCTGTCTCGATTGAAGAAGGAAGCGGACATGGTCGCCGAGGCGAGGGAGGAGCGGGAAAAGGCTGTCAAGAACCAGCTTGAGGAGCTGAATTCCATCCGCACTCTCCGTCAAAAAGGTCTCATGACCAATTCCAACGTCCTGGCGCTGGAACGGGCGCATAACAACTACCGGGTGGACCTCGCCCAGGCCGAGCTGCAGCAGACGCGCGTCGAGCAGGAAATGCTCAATCTGGAGAGCGAGCTGCGGAGAAAACGGCAGACCCACGAGTCCGAACTGATCGCCAATATCCAGGATACCCAGGTGGCGCTCGCAAAACTTGCGAGTCAGTTGAGGTACATCACCGACAAGCTGCTGTTCGTCTTCGAATATGGCGAGCACAGGACGCTCGAGGACCTGCAGGGCTCAGTCAAGATCGCAATCTTCAGACGCGGCCAGAAGACGGGCCAGGACATCCTGGCGGACGAAAACACCGAAGTGAAGGCCGGCGACGTGATCGAGGTCTCGGTCGTCGCAAACAAGGGCTTTTACGCTCCGGGAGCCTCCGGAACCGATGCCGGTTCCGGCAAGGCCGATCGGTCCGGGCATGAGGCGGGCGTCAACGGCCTCTGACATTTGCCGCGAGGGTGGGCATCACCTGACGCAAGCCCGTACAGCGGTTTCGGGAAATGGCGATGAAGACGTTGCGATCAGTCGGGTTGATGGTGCGTCTTGAGCAGGCCCGTCAACGAGCCCGACTGGATCGCCGCTATGGCGATGAGCGTGAGGCAAACCAAGGCAAGCGGACTGGCGATCCCCATCCGCTCGACCAGATAAAAGGGCGCTGTGACGAGCACCAGGGCGGATGAAAGAAAGATCCAGGCAACGCTCTGGAAACGTCCCCCCAGATAGCCGATCGTCAACAGGACCGCGAGTTCTAACACCGACTGCTCCTTACGACCGCGACCGGCCTGCAAGCCCATCCGCAAGTAACGCATTATGATAATATTATAATCAGAAAGAATGAACATTTTGCAACAGCGTACTGCGGTCTGTGGAAACTCCATATCGGCCGTCAATCACGGCGCTCAAGTCGTGGGAGCGCCGACGCATGCGAATTGCAGGGCCAGCCAGGCGGCCACCTTGCAGGGCGCCACCGGTCGCGGATGTCGATAAAAGCCAAAGGAGCGCAGCGCGTGCGCCGGGTTTCTTTCGCCGCGCTCGGCACGAGCGCGGGCTTGATCCTATTTGTGGCCGGGCTTGCTGCGCTGGTTCAGCCGCGCCTGCTTTTCGACTTTTCCGGGGCAATGCTGACACGCCTGACGTCCTATTTTACGGCAGCAGGAGTCGCCGGCTTTGCCGATGCCGATCTCGTCCTCGCGGCCGGCGTCATGCTCGCTGGAGCCGCCCTGATCCTCGTCGCACGCCGCGCGCGCTCGATGCCCGATGTCGCGCAGCCGGAACCGATGGCGCTTCTGCGTGGCGGGGGTCGCCGCCGGGCGCCGCGCCGCAGGCATCGTCGAGGCCGCGCCGTCACGAAATGGCAGGTCGCCGGTTTCGTACTGATCGCCCTCACCCTCGCGCGGGCCGCATTCGAGCTGCTGCCGCGGGTGTTCGACATCGGCAGACTGCGGGGGATGGCCGATTCCTGGGGACAGCTTCTGCCCGCCCGGCTGGTCAGGCAGGGCATTGGCGCTCTCGTTGCGCTGACGGGCCAATGGCCCGATCTGGCGCCTTACAAAGACCTGCTCAGCGCCCTGGATGGCCTCCCGCTTTGGCTGGCGGCAGGAGCTCTCGGGCTGCTGCTCGTGGCCGCGCCGGCAAGGCGGAGGCCGGCGGATTCCGCACGGCGCATGACCCTGCGTCCGCAATCCGTCGCGGGCGGCTTCCGGCCGGCGCCTGGCAAAGAGTTGGCGAGCGCTCTCGGGTCCTGCAAGCAGGCGCTCGCCGGCGTCGCGATCTTCAGCGGCGTCAGCAACATCCTCATGCTGAACGGCGCGATCTTCATGCTCCAGGTCTATGACCGCGTGCTGCCGAGCAGAAGCGTGCCGACGCTGACGGGTCTCGCGATACTCGCTGCCATTCTCTTCGTCGGGCAGGCCACGATCGATCTCGTGCGTGGCCGCGTCATGACCCGCATCGGAACAGAACTGGACGAGGCCGTGGGAGGGCGGGTGTTCGCCGCAATGACACGGCTGCCCTTGATGACCGGCCAGCAGGGGGAGGGGCTGCAGCCGCAGCGGGATCTCGACGGCATCCGCACATTTCTCTCCGGACCGGGGCTCAACGCGCTTTTCGAACTGCCGTGGCTGCCATTCTACCTGGCGATCATCTGGAGCTTCCACGCGATCCTCGGAATAACCGCGATCTGCGGCGCAATCGTGCTGGTGATCCTGACGGCTGCAACCGAGGCTCTGACCCGCAGGCCCTCGAGTGCCGCGGTATCGACCGGCATTCGGCGCAACAGCCTGGCCGAGGCCAGCCGCCGCAATGCCGAGGTGCTTGCAGCGATGGCGATGGCAGGGCCCTTGCATGACCGGTGGTGGAATGCGAGCCGGGAGTGCCTCGCCCAGCAGCAGCGCGTCAGCGATGTCGCCGGCGGGCTCGGCAGTGCTTCCCGAGCCCTCCGCCTGATGCTGCAGTCGGCGATGCTGGGCGTCGGTGCATGGCTCGTGATCCACGGGGAGGCGACAGCCGGAATCATCATCGCCGGTTCGATCCTGGCCGGGCGGGCGCTTGCGCCCGTCGATCTCGCCATTGCCCATTGGCGCAACTTCGTGGCCGCACGCCAGAGCTGGCGTCGACTGAGCCAGTTGCTGGCGCACTTGCCGCAGGAGGCGCAGCCGATGGCCCTGCCGGCGCCTCGCTCCAGCCTGGCGGTCGACCGGGTGGCAATCGGCGCACCGGGCACGCAGCGGATCCTGGTTCAGGGTATCGAGTTCAGTCTGGGTGCGGGTACGGGCCTCGGCATCATCGGACCGAGCGGCTCCGGTAAATCGAGCCTGGCGCGCGCACTTGTCGGTGCGTGGCGACCCTTGGCGGGGCGAGTGAAGCTCGATGGCGCGGCGCTCGACCAGTGGTCTCCAGACCAACTGGGGCGGCATATCGGCTACCTGCCGCAGGACGTCGAACTCTTCTCCGGAACGGTGGCCGAGAACATCGCCCGCTTCGACCCGGAAGCAACCGCGACGGCTGTCGTTGCGGCCGCGCGCGCGGCCGGCGTTCATGACCTGATCGTCAGCCTGCCGAACGGCTACGAGACCCAGATCGGCGAGGGCGGTGCCGCGCTTTCAGCCGGGCAGCGCCAGCGCATCGCCCTTGCACGCGCGCTTTACGGAAATCCTTTCCTGGTCGTTCTCGACGAGCCGAATTCCAATCTCGATGTCGAGGGCGAAACCGCACTTGCCGAAGCGATCCGGGGAATAAAGGCGCGTCATGGTATCGTCGTGGTCGTCGCTCATCGGCCGAACATCCTTGCCGCCCTGGACCTCCTGCTGGCGATAAAGGATGGACAGATGCACATGTTCGGACCGCGAGAGCGGGTGCTGGCGAAACTCTTTCCCATGGAGGCCGCCAACAACGACAGTCTGAAGCCCGCTTTGATGTCGCCACAGCGGCCGAATTGAAGACGGTGAGAGAGCGAGCGGCACGATGCCAGAGATCCGGGTGAAAGCACACCATTCTACGCGGCGATCCATCCGCCACAACCTGCTGGGTGGAGCGACGGTTGTTGCATTGCTCGTCGGCGTCGTCGGCGGCTGGGCGGCGACCACCGACATTTCGGAAGCCGTCATCGCCTATGGGACGGTGGTCGTGGACGACAACGAGAAGAAGGTCCAGCACCCGACGGGGGGCATTGTCGGCAAGATCTTCGTGCGCGATGGCGGCCACGTCAAAGCCGGTGATCTCCTGGTCCAGCTCAGCGACGTCGTTCCGAGAGCAAACCTTGCTTTCGTCGCGAAGAGCCTGGACGAGCTCTACGCGCGCAAAGCCCGTCTCGGGGCCGAGCGCGATGGGCTCGAGCAGATGACCGTTGCTCCCGAGCTTGCCATGCGCATGCAGGAAGGAGACGTCGCGAAACTGATTGCCAGCGAGAAACGGCTCTTCGAGCTACGCCGCATCGCCAGGACGGGCAACAAGGCGCGGCTTCGCGAACGCAGGGACCAGCTGCTGAACCAGATCGAGGGCTATACGGCGCAGGAAATATCCAAGGGCAAGGAAATCGAACTGATAAAGAGCGAGCTCAAGGGCATCCGCAGCCTCGTCGAGCGCAAGCTCGTGTCGTTATCGAAGCTGACGTCCTATGAACGCGAGGCGACGCGCATCGAAGGCGAGCGCGCGCAAACGCTCTCGAGCATCGCGCAGGCGCGAGGGGCGATCGCCGAGGTGGAGCTCCAGATCCTGCAGTTAGACAAGGAATTCTCCAGCGAGACGGCAAGCGAGCTGCGCGAGGTCGACGCCAAGATCGCCGAATTCGAGGAGCGCAGGGTGATGGCGCAGGACCAGCTGACGCGCATCGACATCCGCGCTCCCGCGAGCGGCATCGTGCACCAGTCGACCGTCCATACCGTCGGCGGCGTGATCAGCGCCGGGGAGCCGATCATGTTGATCGTGCCCGACGCCGACACCCTCACGGTCGAAGCGAGGATTGCCCCGCAAGATATCGACCAGCTTCTCGTCGGCCAAAGCGCCCTCTTGCGTTTCACCGCCTTCAACCAGCGCAGCACGCCGGAGATTCCAGGGGTGGTCTCGCTTATCGCGGCCGACGTCACGCGCGATCAGCGGACGAATGAGCACTACTACGTCGTGCGCGTCATGCCCGATCCCAGCAAGGTGGAGAGCCTCGGCTCCATGGCGCTCGTTCCGGGCATGCCGGTCGAGGTTTTCATCAAGGCCGGCGAGCGCAAGGTGATCTCCTATCTGACGAAGCCCCTGACGGACCAGATGATGCGCGCCTTCCGGGACCAATAGACGCAGAAGTTGGTATTTCATCGAAGGGGGATTTTGCCCATGCTGGCAACGAATTTGAGGCCTCCGATTTTCCTGATTGGCAACTATCGCTCCGGCACGACGATCGCGCAGAATCTGATCGGGCTGCACCCGGACGTCGTGACCTGGTACGAGCCGAGGACGCTCTGGCTCTATGCGGATCCGGGGCGGCGTCACGATGAGTTTTCCGAGAGCGATGCCACGGAAAAGGTGATCCGCTACATCCGCGGTCGATTCCTCGAATTCCAGGTGCGGTCCGGCAACCGGCAGATCATGGAAAACACGCCGTCAAACGTCTTGCGCGTGCCCTACGTCCATAAGATCTTCCCGGAAGCGACATATCTTTACATAACTCGGAATCCGTTCTCGTGCATCAGTTCGATGGAATTGAAGTGGCAGAGAACAAAAACGATAAAGGGTTTGCGCAGAACGCTCGCCGTCACACCGATCACGCAATTGCATTACTACGTCGGCGGCTTCGTGAAGCAAATGATCGTGAAGAAGTTGCTGAGGCGAAAATACACCCCGAGCTATGGGCCGCGATATCGGGGGATCGATCACGACCTGAACGAGCGCAACAACATGAAGGTGATCGCGCGGCAGTGGGCGCGAGGCAATCGCAAGGCCCGGGAAGACCTCGCCAGGCTCGGGAACGGGCGGGTGTTGTGGTTCCGCTACGAGGATCTGATGCAGGACACCGAGGCCACCCTGCGGCGCATCTATGAGCACTGCGGACTGGCCTGCAGCGACGACATCGTCCGCGCGGCGAAGGAGATGGTCGATCCGACCCGGCAGGAGAAATGGCTGCGCCTCGACCGGGAGGAACTGCGGGCGATCCTGCCGGAGATCGAGGAGGAGATGGGGTTTTACGGCTACGAAATCCCGGAGCCCCTTCGATTAGCCGGAGTTTCGGCGGCGCCGCGCATTCCGTCGGATGCGCAAAGATCGCTGTAGCACTTTGAATCGCTGCGTGTCCTTGTCCTTGCATAGAGGGCGATCCAAGGGGACATGCAGTCGGCCGCGTGAGGGGAGCAACGCGTGAGCAACATCCGGCAAGGACTGGCGAAGCGGAGTGTCGTGGGCATATTCTGGACAGGCTTGTCCATGGGTGCCCTTGCCGTGGCGGAGCTCGTCGCGCTGCTCGTCCTGGCGCGGCTCCTGTCGCCCAATGAATTCGGCCTTTACGCCGCCGCGCTCGTCGTCATCAAATTCTCCTCAATCTTCGAGGGCCTCGGCGTCGCCCCGGCGATCGTGCAGCGGCACGAACTCGAGGAGCGCCATCTCCGGGTCGGGTTCACCCTGTCGCTCGTCCTCAGCCTCACCGTCGCCGCGCTCGTCTGGACGGTGGCGCCGGTAATTGCGGATTTGCTGCGCCTTCCCGGTCTTACGCCTGTGGTGCGGGCCTCCTGCGTCGTGTTCCTTTGCCAAGGGGTGGCGATGGTCGCGCAGGCTAGCGCCCAGCGCGCGTTGCGGTTCCGCTGGCTCGCGGCCGTCGATGCGGCCGCCTTTGCCATCGGCTATGTCGTCGCCGCTCCCGTGCTGGCTTGGCTCGGCTTCGGCATCTGGGCGCTTATCGGCGCTCTGGTTATCCAGAACCTCGTGCGTATGGTCGTATTGGTGCTCGGCCAGCCGCATGCGAAGCGGCCGATGCTCGAACGCCCCGCGATCGGCGAATTGCTCTATTTCGGCGGCGGGTTCACGCTTGCGAGGATATTCAACTATCTCGCCACGCAAATCGACAGGCTTGTCGCGGGCCGCTGGCTGGGCGCCGATACGCTCGGCGCGTACTCGCTTGCCTCGCAGCTCATGACGGCACCGGCGATGCTCGTCGGCCAGATTCTCGACCGCGTGCTGTTTCCGACCATGGCGCTCATCCAGCAGGAGCCCGCCCGGCTCGCCCGCGCCTACCGCAGCGCGATTGCGGCTTGCGCGCTGTTCGCCCTGCCGACGAGCGCGATCGTGGTCATCGTGGCGCCGGAGCTCGTGCGCGTGATGCTCGGCCCGGCATGGGAAGGCGTCGTCATCCCGCTGCAGATCCTCGCCTCGGGCATGTTGTTTCGCACGAGCTACAAGCTCAGCGACTCCCTGGTGCGGGCAACCGGCGCCGTCTATGCCCGCGCCTGGCGACAGGCGATCTTCGCCGTCGCCGTCGCGGTCGGGGCCACAACCGGGCAGCGTTGGGGGGTGGCGGGGATGTCGCTCGGCGTCGTCGCCGCCGTCGCGCTCAACTTCTTCCTGATGGCGCAGCTCAGCCTGCGTGTCACCGGAATGTCCTGGACCGAGTTCGCCGTGGCGCACCTGCCGGGGCTCGCCCTCGCGGTCGCGGTCGCGACCCCGGTCTGGGCGATGACGGAGCAGCTGCGCCGGGCGGAGGTGGGTCCCTTCACCCTGCTCATCGAGGTGGCATTGGTAGGAGCGACCGCCGGGCTGGTGCTTTGCTGGCTCCTGCCGTCGCTGTTTCTCGGACGGGAAGGCCGGTCGGTGCTGCGGATGCTGGCGGCAATGACACCGGCCTTTCTGCAGCGCAGTCGCCCGGGATAGTGCAGGGCACGCCCGACCCGGGGCGATCCATCACATTACCGTCTTCGACTGCGAGCCACTGCCGGGTGCCGGCAATGGCTCGCAGGCGCGTTTCAGGGGACGGGGAATTACCAAGGCGTTCACAGGCAAAACGTTCCGACGATTCCACCATCATCGCTGCGGCGGCAACTGCGCGTCGCACCATGGGCCGGCAGCCGCTATGACGGGCCGGCCATGCAACGGAAAGGAGACTGGAGATGTCTAAACTGTCTAAACCCGTTGTAACAGAGTTCAGCATCGATTTTGGCCTCAAAGGCGACCGGCTGGCGATCGACGGGGTAGTTCCGCCGCTCGGGGCCGCCGATCGGAACAACGCGTCGCGTTTCTTTACCGAAGGCGCGTTGCTGGCGACCTTGCCTCCGCTCACTGACGGCTGGCGCGTCACTCCACCGGCGTTCGCCGACGATCCCCAGCGCTCCACCTCGGACACCGACGAAGGCAAGGACCGGCAGGACGCACCCTCCGCGCCCGATAACGACTTCACGCCCGACCTGACCCCGGTCATAGCGGACGAAGACGGACCGGGTACCGCCCCGGCGACGCGGGCCGACGGCCATCGCGTGAGTGCGGTACCTGACGAGCCGAGGGAGCCCGACACTGTGATCAGGGACCACTCGGCCAAGGACCACGATGTCGCCGATGTGGGCAGGCCGCGCGTCGACGTCGGCAAGGCCAACGTCGACCCTGGCAAGGCCGATGCCGACAGCGCGGAGCCGGCGCCCCCGACGGGCAATGACGCCGACCCGTATTCGGGGGAGATGCGGCTCGCGACCTCAGCTGACACCACCGTCGATACGAGCGTCGAGACCAGTCTGCTGTCGCAGGCCCTCGTCAGTACGGCCGCGACCGCCCCGATGATGACCACCTTTGCCGCGAGCAGCAGCACGCCGACCATCTTCGAGGCAAGAGTGGCCGCCGCCGGCGATGACATCGAACAACGGGTCTCCGGCGGGATTTCCAGCAACGTTTCTGATCTCGACATGGGTTTTGATGGCACGAGTGCTCAGATCTTGGGGTTGCGCTACACCGGCATCGACATTCCTCAGGGCGCGATCATCACCAGCGCCTACATCCAGTTCGCGGCCGACGAGGTGGAGACCGGTGCCGCATCGCTGCGGATCGAGGGAGAAGACGCGGACGATGCGGCCGCCTTTGCAAACATAAAATTCAATGTCTCCTCGCGCGCGAGGACGGGCGCGTCGGTTGCGTGGGACGTGGCCCCGTGGACGACGGAGGGTGAGGCGGGTCTCGCCCAGCGCACGCCGGACCTCTCGGCGATCATACAGGAGATCATCAACCGGTCCGGCTGGGCGGCGCTCAACGATATCGCGTTCCTGATCAGCGGCACCGGCACGCGCACGGCAACGTCCTTCGAGGGCAATGCCGCGACCGCACCGCTGCTGCATATCGAATACTACCTGCCGACCACCAGCAATCCGGTGGTCTTCAACAATCCGGCCGATGCGGATGGTGCCACCAACCAGATCGCCGAACTGGCGATCGCCGGCACCAAGGTCGGCATCACCGCCTCGGCCAGCGACCCCGATGCCGGCGATACGGTCAGCTACAGCATCGATGACACACGCTTCGCCATCGACGCCAACGGCGTGATCACACGCTCCAACACCGGTACGCTCGACTTCGAAACCGCGACCTCGATCACGCTCACGGTAACGGCGACTTCGTCCGACCTGAGCACCGCAACGAAGACCTATACCATTAATATCCTTAACAGCCCGGAGCCGGTCGCGTTCAACGCCCCGGCCGACACCGACTCGGACCCCAATCGCATCGCTCAGAACGCGGCCGCGGGTACGGAGGTCGGGATCACGGCCTCGGCCAGGGATCCGGACGCGGGCTCGACGGTCACCTACAGCCTCAACGACGCGCGCTTTGTCATTGACCCCACGACCGGCGTCATCACGCGCTCGGGGACCGGCACGCTCAATGCCCAGTCCGAGGCCAACATCACGCTTACCGTCACGGCGACCTCGTCCGACGGCAGCACCGACACGGAAAGCTTCAACCTGGGCGTCACGAGCGGCACGAGCAATCAGCCCCCGTCATCGGTAACCCTGGTCAGGACAATCCTCACTTCACAATGGTCGCCAGCGAGCCCCGACCCCTCGGGAATCGCCTATATCCCGCATCTGGGCACGTTTTTGGTTTCCGACGGGGAAGTCGACGAGATGTCGATCTTCAAAGGCAAGAATGTCTTTGAAATGAGCCCCAGCGGCCAGCTCGTCGGGTCGCGATCGACAACCGGTTTTTCCGATGAGCCGACGGGGGTCGCCTACAACCCTGCCAACCGGCACCTCTTCTACACGGACGATACCGGCACGAAGAGCGTATACGAACTGAACCCGGGAGCCGACGGTCTCTACCATACCTCCGACGACATCGTGACCTCGTTCAAGACATCGGCCTTCGGCAGCACGGATCCGGAAGGGATAGCATATGACACGAAGCGTGGGGTGCTGTATATCGCCGATGGCGTAAGCGACACCATCTACACGGTCAAGCCCGGCGCCAACGGCAAGTTCGACGGCGTGCCGTCCGTCGGCGGCGACGACATTGTCACGAGTTTTTCCGTGGGTTCCCTGGGCATCAATGATCCCGAAGGGGTCGAGTACGATCCCGCCCACGACCTCCTCTACGTTATTGCCTCGCGTAGCAAGGTGGCGATGTTGACGACCACAGGGCAATTGCTGGGCATGCTCGATATCTCGGCGGCAGGCGCCCGCAATCCGGCGGGACTGGCGCTGGCCCCCAGCAGCGGCAATCCGAACGAGATGAGCCTCTACATCGTCGATCGCGGCGTCGACAACGACTCAAATCCGAATGAGAACGACGGCAAGGTGTACGAGTTCCACATCGACAACTGGCTGCTCTCCTGAGTTGCGGGGGCAAATGCCCATCTGAAGATCGGCGCCACCGCGCCGGATCATCCTGCGGCCTCCGGAATGGCCTCGCCCGTGCCCGCGGCAAGGTCGGCAGCCGCGAATTGCAAACACTTGAGCGCTGTCGCGTCCTCAAGACGGGGAAACGCGCGCGCAAAGGAGATTCGATATGACGAGATTGGATCGATTTCCTGGCATAAAACCTGTCATCACGGCATTCAGCGTCGATACCGGCGTCAAAGGCGATCGGCTGGCCGATGACGCGTCGGTCACGCTTGCCGGCCTCGCCGCTCCGAATGTCACCGTGCGCTTGTATGCCGATGGCGTCCTTCTGGGGACGACAATCTCCGACGAGAGCGGCAACTGGCGTTACGTGACCCCTGAGGTGCCTGACGATACCCATGGTCTCGTCGCCGAAACCGGCAGCGGCAGGGATCGGCAGGCTTCGGACCCGCTGGTGACGTCAATCGACGACACCGCCGCACCCGGGATCACGCCGATCATGCCCGACGAAAGCGGCTTGCACCGCATATCCGGCGCCGAGCGGGAACGGGGCATCGATATCTTTCGTGACGATACGTTGCTCGCCACGGTGACTGCGGATGCTGCCGCCCCCGTTACGACCGGGGCCGCCACGGCCACCGGCGAAGAAGAGCAGGGGGCGTCATTCCAAAAACCGGCCCCTTCAACATCTGGTGCCGGCAATGCGGTCGTCCTCGCCGCGACGACAGGACAACAGCTGGCCGTCACGAGCAGCGTCACCCCGACGATCTTCGAGAGGAGGGTCGCATCCAGCGCCGATGACGTCGAACAAGTGGCGAAGGGTACGATGTCGCTCAACAGCGGCGACCTCGAGTTGACGACCGATGGTACCAAGGTCCAGACGGTCGGGATCCGCTTCACCGGCATCGACATTCCGCCAGGCGCGATCATCACCAACGCCTATATCCAGTTCACGGTGGACACGGTGGCGAGCGGTGCGGTGTCACTCCTGATCCGCGGCGAGGATGCGGACGACGCGGGGGTCTTCACCACCGCCCCGTTCAACGCCTCCTCGCGCCCGACCACCGGTGCATCGGTCGCCTGGCTGCCGCCGGACTGGACGATTCGGGGCGAGGCCGGCCTCGCCCAGCGCACGCCGGACCTGTCGGCGATCGTGCAGGAGATCGTCGACCGCCTCGGCTGGGCGGCGCTCAACGACATGGCGTTCCTGATCACCGGCACCGGCACGCGCACCGCACGCGCCTATGACAGCCGGCCCGCTTCGGCGCCGCTTTTGCACATCGAATACTATGTGCCGCTCGCCGGCGATCCGGTGGTCTTCAATAATCCGGCCGATGCGGATGGTGCCGTCAACCAGATCGCCGAACTGGCGATCGCGGGCACGGCGGTCGGCATCACCGCTTCGGCGAGCGATGCCGATGCCGGCGACACGGTCAGCTACAGCATCGACGATTCGCGCTTCGCCATCGACGCCAACGGCGTGATCACCCGCTCCAATACCGGTACGCTCGATTTCGAAACCGCGACGTCGATCACGCTCACGGTGACGGCGACCTCGTCCGACCGAAGCACCGCAACTCAGACCTATACCCTCAACATTCTCAACAGCCCGGAGCCGGTCGCCTTCAACACCCCGGCCGACACCGATCCGGACGTCAATCGCGTCGCCCAGAACGCGGCGGCCGGCACGGAGGTCGGGATCACCGCCTCGGCCAGGGACCCCGACGCCGGCTCGACGGTCACCTACAGCCTGAACGACCCGCGCTTCGTCATTAACCCCAATACCGGCGTCATCACCCGCTCGGGCAGCGGGACGCTCAACGCCCAATCCGAGCCGACCATCACCCTTATCGTCACGGCGACCTCGTCCGACGGCAGCAGCGACACCGAAAGCTTCAATGTTTCCGTGGTCAGCGGCAGCACCCCGACGATACTCGAAAGAAGGGTCGCATCGAGCACCGACGACGTGGAGGAGGCTGCCTCCGGCTCGATGTCCATCGCCAGCAGCGATCTCGAGCTTGCCGTCGACGGCACCAAGGTTCAGACGGTCGGGATGCGCTTCACCGGCCTCGACATTCCCCAGGGCGCGATCATCACCAACGCCTATATCCAGTTCACGGTCGACTCCGTCAGCAGCGGGGCGGTGTCGCTCCTGATCCGCGGACAGGATGCGGACAACGCGGCCGCCTTCACGACCGCCCAGTTCAATGCCTCTTCGCGCCCTACCACCGGTGCATCGGTCGCCTGGCAGCCGCCGAGCTGGACGACGCGCGGCGAGGCTGGTCTTGCCCAGCGCACGCCGGACCTCACGGCAATCGTGCAGGAGATCGTCGACCGCCTCGGCTGGACAGCGCTCAATGACATGGTGTTCCTGGTCACCGGCAGCGGCACGCGCATCGCCCGGGCCTATGACAGCCGGCCGGAGGCCGCGCCGCTCCTGCATGTCGAATACATCCTCCCCGGCCCAAGCAGCGCGCCCGTCGTCTTCAATACCCCGGCGGACGCCGATCCCGCCGTCAGCCAGATCGCCGAACTGGCGATCGCCGGCACGAAGGTCGGCATCACCGCCTCGGCCAGCGATCCCGATGCCGGCTCGACGGTAACCTACAGCATCAACGATTCTCGCTTCGCGATCGACGCCAACACCGGCGTCATCACGCGCTCCGGCACCGGCACGATCGATTTCGAGACCTCGAGTTCGATCACCCTCACGGTGACGGCGACCTCGTCCGATCGCAGCACCGCGACGAAGACCTTCACTCTCGGCATTCTCGACAGCCCGGAACCGGTCGCCTTCAACACGCCGGCAGATGCCGACGCGTCCACCAATCGGATCGTCGAGAACGCTGCTGCCGGCACGAGGATTGGCATCACGGCCTCGGCCAGGGATCCCGATGCGGGCTCGACGGTGACCTACGGCATCAACGACCCGCGTTTCGTGATCGACGGGGCCGGCGTCATCACCCGCTCCGGATCGGGCACGCTCAATGCCCAGTCCGAGCCGACGATCACCCTCACCGTGACTGCAACGTCCTCCGATACGACCAGCGCGACCCAGAACTTCACCGTCAATGTCGCTCCGGAAGCCCCGCAGGTTCTGTTCCGCTTCGCCGTCTTCGGCGATTACGGCGACACGTCACTCTCCGGCGAGCAGGCCGTCGCCCAGCTCGTCCACGGTTGGAACGTGGATTTCATCCTCACCGTCGGGGACAATGTCTATGCGCCGCAAACGATCGACAACGCGATCGGCCAGTTCTACCACGACTATATCGGCAACTATAAGGGCGCGTATGGTAGCGGCAGCGCGGTCAACCGCTTCTTTCCAACCATCGGCAATCATGAATACGACGACGGGAACGTGCCCGGCTATCTGAACTATTTTACCCTGCCGGACAACGAGCGCTATTACGATTTCCAGGTAGGATCGGTTCGTTTCTTCGCGCTCAACAGCAACAGCGAGGAACCGGACGGCGACAGCGCCAGCTCGGTCCAGGGCCAATGGCTGCAATCCGCACTCGCAACTTCCGAGGCGTTGTTCAACGTGGCCTACTTCCATCACACGCCGTACACGCCGGGAGGCGGCGAAAGCGACATGCGATGGCCCTTCGAGAATTGGGGGGTGGACGCTGTCTTCGCCGGCCATGATCACGAATATTTCCGCGTCATGCGCGACGACAACGGCGACGGGGTCCCGCTCCCCTACACCACGACGGGGCTTGGCGGCGCCGGCAATAGCCCGCCGAATGTCGGTGCGAGCCTGGTGACGGTCACCGATGCCGGCATGCTGATCGAGTTCTACACGGTCGACGGCGTCCGCCGGGATTCCTACTTCATGCAGGCACCGGTCGGGGGCAATCCGCTGTTCGTCAACGGCAACGACGTCATGAACGGCACGGCCGCTGCCGACTATTTGTGGGGGCTTGGCGGCACCGATTCGCTGACCGGCGGGCGGGGCAACGACATGCTGATCGGCGGCGCCGGCAACGACCTCTACATCTTCCGCCTCGGCGATGGCGCGGACATCATTGCCGATTTCGTGCCTGGCACGAACACCGACGACGTTCTCGATCTCAGGGCCTTCGGCATCGACAGTGCGGCCGAATTCCGACAGTTTGCAACGAACCAGGGTTCTGATGTCGTGTTAGAGCTCGGGAATGGCGATCGGATCACGCTGGTCGGGGTTCAGGTGGCCCAGTTCCAGGACAGCGACTTTCGGACCGACCTGCTCCTTGCGTGAAGCCATCCCTCCCGGAAGAGAATACGGTGCTGTCCACGTCAGCAAGGTAGTTCGCCGCGCGTCCAGAGCGGGATGCGCTCACATGCGTTCGCGCCATCGCCATATCTGCTTGTTTTTGCTGCATTTTCTGCGACGGCAGGTGATTCCACCTGACTGCAAAATGCTTCAGGGCGCGAAGAGTGCCTTCAGCCCTCAACGCAAGGTGCTACAGCGCCGCGCGTCCGAATGAAGACGCGCGGCTGCTGCAGCGGCTATTTCTCGACGCGGTCGCGGTTCCGATCCTGCCCACCATGGGGGCGGTAGCCGTCGGAGCTCGAGCCGCTCGACTTGGCGATCGCGCGGGAACTCAGGCTTGTTCCCAGCAGCAGCGTTACGGAAGGGGGGGTCACTATCGCGAAACGCCCGGCCTTTGCCAGGAAATCGCGGCGTGCCTGGGCTTCTGATGCCAGGCTTTCGGGGGTCTTTTCTAATCCATTTTCGTGATCTGCCGACACGGAGAAACCTCTTTCTACTGGCAATTAAATTATCAAAATCTAATATACGACTTAAAGTTACTATTTGCAACCAGATTTTAGTGCGTGAAATACTCAGAAATAGGCTTTATGCTGCGCAAACCCGCACGCGGCGCGTCCATCAAGACGCGCCGCGCTGTAGCATTCAAGGAATCGGGCAGCCGTCGCTATGGCTTGTTGAGACCGGGAGGGCCAGAGTGATAATGATTCTTATCACCCCAACCATAACCAGGGCGCGAAGAGCCGTTCGACTTTGCAATGGCGCGCGAGCTCAAGCTTGTTCCAAGCAATAGCGTTATGGCAGGAGGTGTCACAAGAGCGAAACGTCCCGCCTTGGCCAGGAAGTCGCGGCGTGCATGATCCTCAGACGCCAGGTTATCGGGCGCCTTCTCTAATCCATTAGTATTATCTTCCGGCATGGCGTCCACCTTGTCTACTTCCTGAGTAGTATACATGCTCTAATTTTATCACGCAGGATGGTTATCAACAATCATATTTAGCAATTTAGATCTTGGAACGAAGACCTTTGTTGATCAGGATGAGAAAAGCACGGCGCAGGAGATCGACCGGGTCGCGTTGCGCCAGTTCACGCGCGCGCGAAAGCCGCTGGGTCCCCCACACCAGGTTGCCGGCGAAGCGCAGCGGGGCGCCAAATACGGGGTGTCTGGCCGTGAAGACGCGTCTCCAGTGCTGAAGGCGCGCCATCGGGCGCTTCGCGCAGGTGGGCGGGATCCTCGTGCCGAAGAAGTGGTGCAACGTCAGCAGCTGCGTGTCGAGCGCATTTCGCGCCGTCCTGTCCGACACCATCGCCCGCAGCGCCGTCCAATCAATCTCCTCGCCGTCGGCCAATTGCGCCAGATCGTGCATGTGCCTCAAATCGATCCTTCCGCGCCAATAGTCGCCTTCCTTGAGGAGGTCGTGCAGGATCCAGTGCAAGGCACGCGATTGAGCCGAGGGGACATTCACCTCAAGGTCACCTTGCCGGGTGGATCGGACATCTTCGATGGCGCCCGCCCGACATGGACGCAGTTCCAGGACGCCAACGTCCTGCGGGCGCGCCATGCCGCGGTCGTTCGGCACCGGACGATAGCCAAGTTCTGCCAGACAGGCTTCGGCGGTCGCCAGCTCACATGCCTCCACCGCCAGGTCGAGATCGCTCGTGATCCTGTCGGGGAGCCGGTCGGGCGGCGACAGAAACAGCGGAACGGCCCCCTTGAGCAGAACCGGAACGATGCCCCGCCGGTTGAGGGCGGCAACGGCTTCGCCCAACTGCGCCTTGAGGCGCAGGTTCCGCTCCCGGTTGCGGTCGTGAATGAACGCGAGATATTCGCGCACGTCAGGCGGCAGCCGGTGCAACTCGCCCGCATGAGCGAGCGATGAAAACAAGGCCGGCGTCACCAGGGTATGGTTGGCAAGCGCAATCACGGCTTGCCAGTCGACCTCCGCGGCCAGGCTGCCGCGAAGTCCGGCGACCAACGCGTCAAGCGCACTGCCGGCCCGCATCACCGGCAGGCTCCCCGGATCAGTTCCACCCCGTCCGCCAGGCTGGAATAGGTCAGGCAATAGGCCTGCGCCGATCCGATGACGTGTGCGAGCGCGTCGAAAGCGGTGCTGCCGAGCTCCTGGGCCGGTGCAAAGGCGCCGGTGAGCAGGCCGCGCAGCGCAGCGACCGGATCGACCGGATCCAGACGCGGAGTCGAGGTGCGGTCGCGCCGGAGCAGGATCACCCAGCCGACGGCCCGGGGTGACATGGATGATGGCGAGAATTGCTGCGGCAGGACGTAACGCACCCGCTTGTTGTCCGGGCGTCGGAAGACGGGAGCGGCATCGAGGTCGGGACAGAATTCGCCGAGAAGCGGCCATGCGCCCGACTTGGCCGCGGCGGCAAAGGGAAGCCCGACGCCAAGCCCGTTGGCGTTGAGCAGCGTCACGTCGTCCGAAGCGAAGCCGAACCCCGCATGGGCGAGCGCCAATGTCAGTGTCGTCTTGCCGGCACCGGGTTGGCCGCAGAGAAGCATGAGGCGTTCGCCGTTGAAGAGGGCGGCGGCGTGGAGCGCAAGTTCGTAATCGTCGCGCCCGAGCGCGTCCGCCAGCAACTCGCCCTTGAGTGCGGTAGCGAGCCCCGCGGGCGGGCAGGAGAGAACCCAAGCGCCATTTCGAAAGAGGTGAATCCGCTCGCGGTGCTGAACGGCCTGGAACAGGACATCGGCGGCTTCGCCTGGAACCTGCAGATGCGCGAAAACGCTGGCCGTGGGGTGGGCAATGCCCGCCGGATAGACGATGCGGATCCGGCGTCCGGCAATCGCGAGCACCTGGTTCACATAGTCGCGCGAGAACACGGGCGGCGAGGGCGCCAGCGGCCGGATGAGCCCTAGGCGTTCCCAATCGTCAAGGGCGGTCTCGACGCTCGCCTCCATGAGCCTGCGCTGGATCGTTTTTCCTGCCGCGCCCTCCTGCAGTGCCCGCCAGATCTCGGCGGCCGAATCGTTGAGGGCGAACATGGCGCGCCGGGATGGACTGAACAGGATGTTCTGATCGCCGACACGCACCAGCCGCGCCTGGGCAACGAAGGTAGCCCGGCTGCCGTCGGCGCGTTGCAGAGCCATGGTTTGCTCGCTCGGTGTCACGGGTCTGCTCCCGACTGCGTGTGGGCCTTGATGTCTCATTCGAGGATACATCCTTCTGTCGCGCCGCCGTCCCGGGCGTCTCGTCACTCGGCAGGCAGTCGCGCCAGATTGGCGAAGACTGCCGGATTGCGCACGAGCCGCCAGCGAAGCCACAGTCCCGTGGCGAACGAGGTGAGGATGGAGGCGAGGACGAGCGCCGTGAACATGCGCGCGTCGATGATACCGGCCGCGTGCGCGACGCTCGCGAGCACGATCCCGGGTCCCCCACGCGTGTTCATGGCGACGCCGTAGTCGAAGGCTCTCGCCCAGCCAGCATTGGCGCTCCAGGCGGAAAGCGTGCAGCTTGCGAGTTTGATCGCCGTGCTTGCGCCGATGAAGAGCAGCGTCAGGCCGCCGTCAAACTGCTGCGCGAGATCGAGCTTCTGTCCCACGACAGCGAAATAGATCGGCACGAAGAACCATATGGCCATGTCGGCGATATGTTGCTTGACGGCGACAAGCTGGCGTGAGGTCAGGCGCGCCATCACCAGGCCCGCGACGAGCGCGGCGAAGACGATGTTCACGCTCAGGAGGCTTGCCGCGGCGACGAAGACAAGGCAGAGCAGCATGCTGTAGCCGGTCAGGGACGCTTCGCTGAACTTCCCGAAGAGCCATCGGCGCATGAGACGCATGCCGGCGGGCGCGAAGTACAGCGAGGCGAGGACGAAGCCGAGGGTGATGGCGACCACCCGTGCGATGCCGGCGGCGTCGGCCGCATCGCCATGCTGGACTGCGGTGGCAACGGCCAGGATCGTCCATAGGATGAGATCCTGAATCGTGGCCGCGCCGATGACGTGGCGTGCGAATGGCGTCGCCATCAGCCCGAGATCGAGGAAGATCCGGGAGATGACCGGGATGGACGTGACCGCCATGGCAATGCCCATCACCAGCTTGAACGCGAAAGGATCGCCGCGCTGCGTATCCTCAAACAACGGGGCGCTCGCATAGCCGAGCGCGAAGGGGATCATCAGCGCCCCGACCACCAAAGCCGGGACGATACGCGCCGATCCGCCCGCGCCTTCCGCCTGCATCTTGAACCCGGCCGTGAACATCAACAGCACCAGGCCGAACCAATAGAAGCCGGAAAGCAGGGCACCCTGCGCCGGAAACCCTGCAAACAGCCATTGATGGGCCCCGGGCGCGATCAGCCCCAGCACGGATGGACCAAGCACTATCCCGCCCGCGATCTCCCCGATCACACGCGGCATCTTCAGTTTCTCGAACACGAGGCCGCCGCCGAGCGCCGCTACGAGCAGCAGGACCAGCGAGAGGAAGAACCGCGTGAGTTCGGTATCGGTCATGATGGTCTCAAAGGTGGGCGCGTCCGGCGCGGCGCCGGCGCGCCGTCTCGCCGCGCGTTTTCGCCTCAGTCTTGCGCATAGGAAGCCACGATGCGCGCGGCGAGCGCGTCCAGCGAATGCGCTTCGGTATCGAGGACAAGGTCCGGATCGTCCGGCGGCTGATAGGCGCTGTTAAATCCGATGAGAGTGTCGATCTCGCCGCGCATCGCCTTTTGGTAGAGGCCCTTCGGATCTCTTTGCGCGCAGCCCTGGATGGAGCAGGAAACGTAGCCGATCGTCAGGTTCTTCACGTTTGCGCGGACATGGGCACGGGCATCCTGCCCGGCCGTCAGCGCGGCGACGACGACATTGAGGCCGGCCTCGGCGGCCTTGTTGGCCAGATGCACTAGGACCGAGACGACGCGCAGTCGGCTTTCCGCGCCGAACCCCAGCCCGTCGCCGAAGAAATCGCGGACCTCGTCGCCGTCGAAGAGAATGGCGGGGATCGCTTTCTTTCGCAGATCCGCCACGACGCGCGTCGCCAGCGTCGTCTTGCCGGCCGAAGTGGGGCCGAGCAGCCACAGCACCGTTCCGGCTTGCGGACGGGCGGGCTCTCGCCGAATTTCGCGCTTCAACTCCATGCCGTTATCCCTCGGTTCCTCTGAGCTGGGCGCTATTCCTGAAACAGCGCATGCTTCATCATCAGTTCGGCGCGCACGACGTCCTGCACTTCGGAGCGCATCATCCAGTTCGGCAGCGCCTCTCCCGCCATCAGGGCGCGGCGGATTTCGGTGCCGCTGATCGGCTTGGCGGTCTCGCAGGCATTTAGATCGACATAGCGTTCGGACTGGGTGTCGTAGCCGACGGCATCAAAGAAGATAGGCTCGATGCCCAGATCCCCAAGCTCCTCGAACAGCGCCTTGGCACCGTCGGGCCCGTAGAAGCTGGCGACGCCGGAGTGGTCGCGTCCAACGATGAAATGGCTGCAGCCCATGTTCTTGCGGCAGAGGGCCGTGAAGACCGCCTCGCGCGGCCCGGCAAAGCGCGGGTACGTGATGAAGCTTGCGAGCACGACCTTGCCCGCCGGGTAGACCCCGTAGTCCAGCATGGCCTGATAGCCGTCGAGGATCAGGTGCGGGAGGAAATCTCCGCGCCTGCCGTGTCCTACGATGGGATTGATCAGCAGGCCATCGGCGAAGGTGCGCTCCAGGGCCTCGATCTGGATACGCTCATGACCGCGGTGGACGAGATTGCGGCTGTGGAAGGCGACGACCCGGGTCCAGCCCTTATGGGCGAAAACGGTTCTGAGCTGCGCCGGGGTCAGATCGTAGCGCCGGTACGGCAAGGGGAGCGGCTGAATGAGCGTGACCTCGCCGGCGAGAAAGTGCCCGCCGCGCGCGATGACGCGCGCAACGCCCGGATGGTCGCTGGAGTCGGTACCGAACCATTTGCGGGCGAGCAGCTCGGGATCGAGATAGTAGGTTTCGGATATTTCGAGGAGGGAATGCGGCGACCCGCATCCGGTGGCGAGCACGACGCGATCGCCTTTCGAGTAGCGGCATGCCGCCTCCAGTGGCACGGCCAGTACGACAGGCATCGTCCAGACCAGTCCGGTGGGCAGTTGGTTGTCCTCGAGGACGCTCTCGAGACACGCCTTGTCCATGAAGCCGCGGAGCGGCGAGAACGTGCCGCGTGCGATCTGCTCGACATCCGTCAATTCCTCGTCGCCGATCGTGATCGTCGGCAAGCCCGCGATTTCCAGATGCTCGGCATGACCCGCCGTGCGGCAGACCAGACGACCGCCATGCGGCTCGACGCCCGCCATCAGCGAGGAGGGGCGCACGCGGATGCTGCGCGGGGCGGCATTCAGGTTCCGCTGGTATTGCTGGGCGACCTTCATGACCATCCTGGCGCAGTTCACCGGATACTGGCCGATCGCCGTCTCCGCGGCGAGGACGAGCCCGTCGGCGCCATCCGCCAGCGTGTTGTAGATGTCGTTGACCTCCGCCCGGGTCGGCGTCGGCGCGGTCGTCATCGACTCGAGCAGGTTCGTCGCCACATAGACCTTGGCGCCGTGGGCCTTTGCGCCGCGAATGATCATCTTCTGGATGGCGGGGATTTGTTCGATCGGCACCTCCCGGGACAGGTCGCCGCGGTCGATCAGGATTGCGTCCGATTTCTCGGCGATGGCTGCGAGGTTGCGCAGGCCGGTCAGGCATTCGATCTTCGAGATGATCATCGCCTCGCCACCGGCAAGCGAACGGATCGCATCGACATCCGATGCCCGGTGGGCGAAGGAGAGCGCGAAGTGGCGGATCCCCATCCGGCGTCCGATGGCGATCGCCGCGCGGTCCTTGTCGGTAAGCGGCGGCATCTCGATGGGCCGCTGGACCGTCACCGCCTTGTTCGGGCCGATCTCGCCGCCGTTCAGGATCCTGAGGACGACTTCGTCATTGCGCTTCTCCACGACCTGCGACAGCACCGAGTTGAAATCGATGCTGACGAAATCTCCGACTTCCAGCTGGTTGACGATATAGGCGGGGTAGAGGCTGATCGAGAACTGGTCGCCCGCCACCGGCCGCGCATGAGCGGTCAGGAACCGGTTTTCCCGAACGCTCACCCTGCCGTCGGCCAGCGGTCCCGTGCGGACCTGGGCACCTTCCGTGTCGAGACAAAGGGGCAGGGACGTGCGCTTCTGGATGAAATGGATGATCCGCTCCAGATCCTCCACCTTCGTGTGCGACAGATTGAGGCGCAGTATCGAGGTGCCGGCCCGTTCCAGCCAATGGATCACACGGTCGTTGAGGGACGCTGGGCCCAGTGTGCACAAGAGCTCGACTTCTTTGACCTTCATGGCTCCTACCTTTGCATCGCTTCGACTTGTTGTTCTTGATGAGCGGGCCGACGTGGCCCCGCCCAAAGCGGACAGGGTTGTCAGGGTTTGCGCTCGGGTCTCGATGGACGATTACGGCTCGTCGTCCGGGAATCGCGGCACATCCGGATGAGAGGTGATCCACTGCCGGCGCGCCTTGTCCCAACACTCGCGGGCGTCGGCGCCGGTGTGCAACGCGAAGCCTGCGCGCGGTAGCGGCAACTCGGCCGGGATCGGTTCGTCGGGCAGCCACAAGAGAGCATTGTCGCGGCTCTCGATCATCCGTGCCCAGGTCCGCTCGAGCCGTCGAAAGCCCCGCATGTTTGCAGCCGTCAGAGCGAAAATGGTTTCCGTTATCTTCAGCCTGGGGGACACGTCGGCGGCCTTGACGGGAGCCTGATGGGTGACCTCGCCTTTGGCGAGATAGGCGCCCATGCGAATGAGCGATCGATCAATCGTCACGGTTTCCTGTCGGCCGTCCCCTTCGCGAGAACCGGGGTCCAGGCTGATCCCGGAGAAGCACCCGTCGAACAGGCAATCCTCCACGACGCCGCTCGCGAGATAGTCGTTTTCAACCGCATCGTCCCTGATTTCACTGAGCCAGGAGCCCTTCAGGCGAAAGTCGTTCACATGGTCGATGAACCGTACGCCGTCCCAGCAGCGCCGCGCGCGCACACCCTCTATCGTCGCATGGCTCGTTCCATCTCTGACGAGCATGGCGGCACTGTTGCAATAGGTGTGTCGCCAGTCGGTCGTGAGCGGCACCCGGCCATCGAACCTTCCGCCGATGAAATGCACACCCGGGCAGTTGCGAATGACGAGAGGGTATCGATTGATCGGCTGCCAACCCATGTCGCAGCCGATAAGCGCGTTCGGAGCGGAATTCCTGCTGTTCGCCACCGTGAAGGACGCATTTCTCGCATCGATCATCGCCCTGACCGGAAGGTTGCGAATGTTTTTCTGTGCGTAGCCGTATTCGCCACTCAGGACGATCTCGGGGCCTTCCGAAAGTTGGCCGACGGCAAACATCCGCTCCCTGTGGTTTTCAGCGGAGATCGGCGCCAAGGCAAGGGCAGGACATGCGCCGGCGATGCGCAGGAATGTCCGTCTGTCCATCTTCACGCCCATCGCGTTCACGAATTCTGCGCCCAATGCCAGCCGCGGCAGGCGTGGAACACGGCTTGAAGCGCGCGGTCGGCGACCTGTTCCGGCGATATGGAGGAGTCGATGTCGACCGAGACGATGAGTGGCGCGTTACCGGACGCATCCGATCTCTGCGCAATTTCCGCGGTGATCCTCTGGTAAGCGCGCTCCGCCATGATCCGCAGACCGACATCGCGATCGGGGGCCGCTCGTTGAAGCCGCGAGACGCGATCGCCTCTGGCCCGGAGCCGGCCGTGTGCGACGTCGATCCCGCCCCGCAGATCCACGAAGACGAAATCCTCGACGCCGAAGGCAGAAAGGATATCGAGCCACGGCTCCGATGTGGCCCTATCCCTGTGCTGCAAAAGGACCGAAAAGAAGCCCTGCAGCAATCCCTGGTCAAGGACCATCAGGGGCCCGCCCCTTGATCTTTGCTCCTCGATATAAGCGGCAACCGTGCACAGGTTCCACGTTACGCGCAGCACATCGATCGGCGTTTCCTGCCCGCCCTGCGCAACGAACCGCGCAATTCTCGCGGCCAGCGAACGAAACTCTCTGTTGAGCAGTTTGGGAAGAACGAGGACGATCCTGTCCATCTGTCGAACGATCAAACCTTTTCTTTCCTGTCTTGCCTCGTCCACGGGCATCCCCAACTGGCGCAACCTGTTGGCGAACAGACGGGAAGCGGTGGTCTTCCCGATGCCGGGAAGGCCGAAGAACTCGACGAAGCGGATGCGCTCGGGAAACAGGGAACCTGCCGCGCCTGGCCTATCGCGCGTGTCCCTCTCGTGCGGCTCGTGCGGGTTCATCTAATCCAATCCTGGGGTAGGTTCGGGCGCGGGAAAGGGCGAGGGGGAGCCTCGCGCTTTCCTCAGGTTCTCAATGTGTGAAAGGCGCCGGGTATCACGGGATCCGGCACCCGCCCGATGCTTTTGTCTACAAGTGATCGTTGCACGTTGCGGTAGGCGATCAGCAATGCCAGCGGGATCCAGAAGAACGGTGCGGTCGACGGACCGAAAGAGTCGCTCATCTGGTTCGCGACGAGATAGTTCAACACGCAGACCGATGTCCCGAGCACCATCACGTTCGTGTCGGTGGCGTCGGTGGTTCTGCCTTTCGCGATCAACCCTGCCATGACCGCGTTGATGAGGCAGATCAGGACCAGCAGGACCATGACCGTTATCAACGCAACACCCGGGACGCCGAGCGTTCGGAAATATTCGACGAACAGGTTGTGGCTGTGCGGGGCGATGTCGCCGATCGGTTGTCCGGCGCCCACCCCGGTAAACGGGTGTGCGAGGCCGAGATCGATCGAGATCGACCACAGCCGCTCGCGCGCCACCATGGAATCCGCCTCGCCGCCCGACAGTTGCGTGGTCAATATCCGGTAGGCTCGCGGGTTGAGCGCCTGCAGTGCCAACAACGCCGCGTGTAGCAGCAACGGAGCCGTGATCGCGCCGGCGATGATCGCCAACGGCCTTTGTCTCCTGAGAATGAGGTAAATGGCGTACAGGACAAAGAAAATGCCAAGCCCTATGACGCCAACGACGAAGTTTGTCTTCGATCCGGATTTCACCAGTCCGAGAAGCACGGCGACAAGGCAGGCCGCGAGAAGAAGCCGGTGTTTGCGCGACGTGACAAGTCTGGCGGCGACGAGCGGAAGGGCCGCCGACATGGCGATTCCGAGCTGGTTTGCATGCTTGAAAAACCCGGCTGCCCGATCGGCGAACTTGGCGCCGCCCAGCCCAAGGATGACGAGACCGGCCGTTGCGAGGCTCATGAGGATCATCGCCGATACGATCCTGTCCAGCGTTTCGGCGCCGTTGGGCCGCGCCGACAAGGCTGCAAACGCCGGAATCGTGGCGAAACCGAAGATCTGCGCGAAAATTGCGCGCATGGTCCTCATCGGGCTGCCCGTGTAAAGCATCGACAGCAGCGAGAGAATGATGATCAATCCGGCGGTCGTCAGCAGAGCCACCGCGAGCGTCGCTTCGGACCGATGGACGCGCTTGGCAACCTCACCATAGGACGCGACGCTGATGACCGCGCAGAACAGCGCCATCAGGAAGGAAAGCGAGCCATCGGTCCCGGCAATCCGCGTGGCGCCAGGGAACCAGATCGACCCGACGAGCAACAGAAGGGAGACCTGCAGCAATGGTGATCCGAGGGTACATGCCGCTGGTTCAGCGGCTCAGCTTCCGGTCCGTGAGGTAATGACTGTCGCCGCCCACTCGCGCGAATGTTGGCAGGCCGGCAAAAAGGGAAGGGGATGAAAGGCCAATTCGGTTCGCGAACGACAAGCTACCGCACGGCGGGTGAAATTCCGCACTGTCACTGAGCTTTCTGCCTGCAGTACCAACAAAAGTCGTTCAAGCAAGAATGCAAAAGGTAAACTGAAAGCAGCGGATGCGCAATAGATCCCCGGACTCGAGGCGCCTCGGTCCATGGTGCGCCGCGGAGCGTTCCTGCACCGGGGGCGACGCACGGACACGCTCCAATAGCACCTCGCCTTGCCCTGCAGACCTGTGCATGCGTGAAGCGCCGTGCGAGCTCAAATATTAGCTCAAAAGGGTTACAATATTTTAGCTCAAAAGGATTGCAGTATAGGAAGCAATCACGAAAGTATGATTGGGCGATTAGACTAGTTTAGTTGTTTCAATGGGTTCGGTTTGGTGGTATATTTTTAAAGTGATAACTTAGGTGGCTAGGCGTGCATATTTTCTAGGCAGGGTCGTTCTATAAGATTCATACCATATACAGCAAGGATCGATGCTTGCCGGCGGCGTTTAAAACGGCATCAGCGCATGGTGACGTGAACAGGTCGTTGAGGCGCGTCTTCCGGTTTGATTTGCGCTGATTTACCGGTTGGGGGGTAGCATGCATTCAATAGCTCGATTTCATGATGAACGTGCGCCTGAAATCGATGCCCTGAGCACATCCCGTCCTGGCAATGACGCTCGTGACCACACGGAATCAAACTCCGCTCTGCTCGTACTGGACAATCGAACACTCGACAGGGAATGCCTGGCCCAATGTCTCGTGTCGCATGGGGCGGGGATGCAGGTCCTGGCCTTCGGATCGATCGATGAATGGCGGAAGGACAAGGATCTCCATCCGCCCATCGCCGCAGTCCTCCTGAACATCGGTGCCCAGAAAATCGCCGACTCGAGCAACGCGGCTGAGATATCGGCGCGCGTAAGGGAATTTCACCCGATTCCGGTGGTGATCCTTTCCGATTCCGACGAACTGGCACAAGTCCTGAAGGCACTGGAGTGCGGGGCCAGGGGGTATATTCCGTCCTCAATCGGTTTTGACGTCTGCGTGCAAGCCGTCAGCCTGGCGCGGGCCGGTGGAATCTTCGTGCCCGCCAGCAGTGTTCTCACCATGCGAAAGGCCACCGTCGCTGCCGGGAACGCGCCGCGGCCCATGGCCGGCATGTTCACGCAACGCCAGGAACAAGTCATCCAGGCGCTCAGGCGCGGCAAGTCGAACAAGATCATCGCCTATGAGCTCAATCTGCGTGAGAGCACCGTAAAGGTTCACATCCGGAATATCATGAAAAAGCTGAAGGCCACGAACAGGACCGAGGTGGCTTACAAGCTCAACGACGCGTTCCCCGTCGAACTGGGAACAATGGAATTGGCCGCCGATCCGTCGACCTGATCCGGGGACGGGCTCGGAGCACCGATCATGCTTCACCTCAGAGCGGAACCGCCGCAGCGCCGCTCCGTTCGCCCCCAAATTTCCCCGCGCCCGCATTCGTTCTTCGCGCGTCGAGGCCCTGGGGGCGCCGCTCCTCCCTCCGGCAGATCACTTCGCCGTGAGACCGGGGCTCCGGCTTGAAAGGGGAGCGGGCCGCTCCATCTCCTTCGAAAATTCCGCCAGCAGTCGGAGGGTGCGATGGACCTCTTGTCCCTCAGGGCCGGATTTCTCTCCACCGGATCGAGGTTTCTCGCTCTCGCCCCTATCGCAACGATCGCCTGCGCCTTGGGCCTCGGCCCGGCGCGGGCCGAGTTGCTCGCCCGTGTTCCGGCCGCGCGCGAAATGGCGGTCTGCGGCGACATGTTGTTCGTCGGAACCAAGGGTTCCTCGGTCTATTCCGTGCCGCTGACCGGCGGCCGCGCCCGGCGCGCCGCCTCGGGGTTCTCTGCTGCGAACGGGGTCGCCTGCGCCGGCGGGCGTCTGTTCGTCGCTTCGAGGAGCCGCATCACCGCCTTCGACATCGGGCCGGGAGGCACGCTCAGCGGCAGGCGCGACATTCGTCGGGGCTTGCCGGATTCCGGCGGCCACAGCTATCGCTATATCGGCGTCGGCCCCGATTCCCGGCTCTATGTCTCGCTGGGATCGCCGTGCAACATTTGCCTGCCGCGCGGCCTGCAAGGCACGATCGTCAGCATGAACCAGAACGGATCCGACCTTCGGCGCGTCGCCTGGGGCCTGCGCAATTCGGTCGGCTTCGACTGGCGCGGCGGCACCATGTTCTTTACCGACAACGGCGCCGACCGGATGGGTGACGACATTCCACCCGACGAGTTGAACGCGCTTCGACCGGGCGGCTTTTACGGCTTTCCCTATTTCGGAGGCCGAACCCGGCTCACAGGCTTTGAGGACGCAACGCCGCCCGAGCGGCAAATTCCGCCGGTCTTCGAGTTCCAGGCGCATGTCGCAGCGCTCGGGATCCATTTCTTCCGCAGTCTCGGCGGCGACGCGCTGGTCGCCGAGCACGGCAGCTGGGACAGATCGGTTCCGGTCGGCTACCAGGTGGTGCGGGTGCGCTTCCGGGGCAACCGCCCGGTATCCGCGGAGACTTTCCTGCGGAATGTCGGCCGTCCAGTGGACGTCAAGGAAGCGCCCGACGGTTCCGTCCTCGTCTCCGACGACGCCGGCGGCGCGATCCACATCTTCAGGCGGTGAGTGTGCCTGGCACGCTTCGCGTGCCGGGCGAGCGCGATTTTGATGCCGACCAGCACGGGGGCGGCGATTACAAAGAGCAGGGCGACTGCGTTGAACGCCGTGTCGAAGGCAATTACGGTGGACTGACCAGTCACGAGCCGGTCCAGAAGGCTGGTCGCTGCCCGGCTGGCGGCAGCCGGCTCCATCCCTTTCGCCGCCAGCATGGCTGTTGTCGTCGCCAGCCGTTCGAAAACGGCGGGCCGCCCTGCGGTGACGTTGGCGCCGAGCACGGCGACATTGGCGACGACGTTGTGCTCGATCAGTGTCTGGAGCGCGGCTACCCCGATCAGCCCGCCAAGCTGGCGACCCGTGTTGAAGAGGCCGATGCCGGAGGCGAGGTTCCGGCTGTTGAGGCTCATGAAGGCGATCAGGGTGATCGACAGGAACAGGAAGCCAAGGCCGAGGCCGCGCAACAGGATCGCGGCCATCATGTCGTCGGCCCCGCTCTCGCTGGTCGATCCGGACAGCATCCACATCGCAATCATGATCATCAGGATGCCAAAAGGCACTGTGGCGAAAGGAGGGAGGCGGCGAACCTGCACGAGAAAGGCGGCAAGGAGGAGCGCGCCGATGAAAAGCGCGCCACTCGGCAACAGGAGCAGGCCGGCATCGATCGGCGTCAAGGCGAGGACGGACACGGCAAAGGACGGGATGAGATAGGCGCTCCCGAACAATGCGGCGCCGGCGACGAAGCTGACGATGAAGGCAAAGGAAAAATCCTCCGACTTGAACAGGGTGAAGTCGAGCAGTCCCCGGCCTTTGGCCGACACTTGCCGGCCGAGGAATGCCGCGAGAGTGGTCGCACCGATCACCGTCAGCCACAGGATGCGAGGTTCCTCGAACCAGTCCCACCGGCTGCCTTGGCTCAAGACGTAGGTAAAGCAGCAAAGCGTGACGGAGATGAGCGAGAAGCCGATCCTGTCAAACGGACGGTGCGGGGTTCTGGCCGGCACCGGTCCGTCCGCGATCAGCAGAAGTCCCGTAGCGGAGAGCGCCACCGGCACGACGCTGAAGAATATCCATGCCCAGGACCGGCTATCGAGCAGCCATCCCTGAAGGGCGGGTGCAAGCGTCGCGGGGGCGACAACGGAGCCCATGGCGAAGAGAGCCTGGAGAATCGGCTGCCGAGATCGCGGATAGGCGAGAAAAATGATCGCCTGGCCCCCGACGATGAGGGTACCACCGGAGAAGCCCTGAATGATCCGAAGCGCGACCAGCAGGTCCAACCGGGTCGTTACCGCAGCAAGGCCGCACGCCACGCCCATTGCAAGCGTTGAGCCGACGACGAGGCTCAGCGGGTTGATACGGTTCATCAGCGAGGAGGCTGCCATGAAACCGATGAGCTTGAATGCGGTGTAGCCGACCTCCAGCCAGGCGAACTCGTCGGGCGTTGCATAGGTGTCACCGATGATGTCGGCTCGCCCGAGCGAGAGCACGGTGCTGGCGATTGCCTCCGTCAGCGTGGCAAGCACTATGCCGGCGACAAGGAGCGCACCGGGCGTCGATCCGGCGCGGTTCGGCGTAATGGCGACGGCGGTGGTCATGACCCGCTCCCGAGATCGACCTCGACACGCGCGGAGAGGCCGGGCACGAGGCGGCCGGGCAATGGATTTTCGGCAAGGCGGATCTTCACCGGAACGCGCTGGACGACGCGAACGAAGTTGCCGGTGGCATTGTCTGAGGGAAGCAGGCTGAAGGCCGACCCGCTGCCGGGCGCAAAGCTGTCGACCACGCCGTCGAGAGCGCCGCTCGGGTAGCCGTCGACGGTGATGCGGGCGCGCTGGCCGGGCCGGATATGTTCGAGCTGGGTTTCCTTGAAATTTGCGACGATCCATACATCGTTGACCGGAACGATATCGAGCAGGGAGGCACCCGGCGCGACGAGCCGGCCGAGGCGGACCTGGCGGTTGCCGATGACGCCGCCGACAGGCGCCCGGACCACCGTGCTGTCGAGATCGATCCGGGCGAGATCGCGCGCGGCTTCTGCCTGCGCAACGGCGGCGACGGCTGCCTCGCGCTCAGCGGCAATTACGGCGAGGCGCTGCTGCTGAGCCTCCAGCGATGCGGAGGCGGCCGACACGCTCGCCTCGGCTCTCGACCGCGCGGCGTCGCTTTCATCGACATGAGCCTGGCTGATGGTGTTGCTGCGAATGAGCTCACGGCGCCGGTCATAGGCCTTGATCGCCAGGTTCAACTCGGCCACGGCCGAACGTCTCTGGGCTTCGGCCTGCCGGATCAGGGCATGCTGAAGTTCCGTTTCCGCATCGACATTGATGAGCCGAGCCTTGGCCGCTTCGACATTGGCGACCGCCTGCGCAAGCCGTGCACGATAATCCCGATCGTCGATGCGGAACAGGACGTCGCCCACTCGGACGGTTTGGTTGTCCTCGACCTCGACGGCGGTGACGTAGCCCGCCACCTTGGGGGCGAGCGAGGTCACGTCGCCGCGGACATAGGCATTGTCGGTTGCAGCCTCGCCGCCCGAACGAGCCCAGGCCCATCCGCCGGCGATGAGGGCGACGGCGCTGACGCACAGCAGCAGGCCGACGACCTTTTTCTTCCTGGGTTGCGCCACGACCCCGGTGCCGGGCTTTTCGCGCGTGACGATGGCGACCTTGTCGGCGAGCGAATCCATTTTCTCGATCCCTCCTGAATGTCGATCGGAAAGGCAGCCCTGGCATCCCAGGGCTGCCAGCATCGACCGGTTCGGTCATTGCCCGTCGGGCGTAACCAGTTCCTTTTCGTCGGTGTCGACGACAAACACCGCCAGCAGCCGCGCCGGCTCGGTGTCGCTGGCATTGGCGCTGACCTCATGATGCGAGCCGGGCTCTTCGTAGAAGTTTTCGCCCGCCTGGTAGACCTTTTCCGGCGAGCCGTTGACGCCGCTGCGGATCGCGCCCTCGATGACCGTCGCATAGATGAAGGCGGATTTCGGGTGCGTGTGGGCAGGCGATCCTCCGCCCGGCCCGTATTCGACGAGCACGCCCCGCATGCTCTTGCCGGGGACGTTCGGAAGCGGGTGGTCGAAGACGACCGTCACCTTGCCCGCCGGCCGGTCGCCGGCCGAAGCTGCGGTGATCGTGAGCGCCGCGAAGGCGGCGGCCGAAAGAAATCGCTTGAGCATTGGAATTCTCCTTCGAGGCTTTTGACGTGAAGGCCGGCCCGCGCCGGGCCGACGTCCGTATTCGTGGGGCCTTACCGCGCGGCTTGCCGACCGAGCCATTCCTCGAAGCGGATCGCGCCGATGCGCGCGTTGCCGCCGGGCGTCAGCGATTGATCGTCGAGAACGGAGCCGAAGTAGCGTGCGTGAACGTCCGGCACGACCTTGCGCGCGTCGTCAGTCGCGCGCAGGTAGCGCCTGACCACTTCATCGAGCGGGATCGCCTCGGGGCCGGCGACCTCGACCGTGCCGTTGAGCGGCGATGCGAGCGCGACATCGGCGAGCGCCGCCGCCACGTCGTCCGACGCGATCGGCTGGAACAGCGCCGGCGACACGCGTATCTCCTCGCCGACCGCCCCGGCCTGCGCAATGCCGCCGACGAACTCGAAGAACTGCGTGGCGCGCAGGATGGTGTAAGGAATGCCGGAGGCCTTGATGAGGTTTTCCTGCGCGACCTTCGCCCGGAAATAGCCGTTGTCGGGCAGCCGTTCGCTGCCGACGATCGACAGGGCAACGTGGTGGCGGACGCCGGCGGCAGCTTCCGCGGCCAGCAGGTTGCGGCCGGAGGTCTCGAAAAATTCGAGGACGGCCTTGTCCTCCCAAACCGGCGCGTTCGCCACGTCGACGACGATCTCGGCGCCGTCCATTGCCTCGGCCAAGCCTTCGCGGGTGATGGTGTTCACGCCCGTGTTCGGGGCGGCCGCGAGCACGTCATGCCCGCGCTCGCGGAGGTTCTTCACGAGTTTCGATCCGATGAGGCCGGTGCCTCCGATGACGACGATCTTCATGGGCTTCTCTCCACATTTGCCGACCGCAACCATTGCCGTCGATGTGGATGGAGAATGCCCGCGGGCGTAAGGGAAGTCCCTGTGGCGGGCTTGAATTGTTCTTGAAGGACGCTTGCTTTTCCGTCCAAAGGAACGCTGTATTCGCCAGTTGCCTCGGAGCGAGCCGAAGGCACTCGGGACAGGGGATGCCGGCCTTGCCATTCATGTTTGGAGACTACGTGCTCGATCAGGAACGCCGGGAGCTCACCCTGCGCGGGGAAGTCGTGGCTGTCGGGCCGCAGGTCTTCGATCTGTTGCTGCATCTCGTCACCAACCGCGACCGCGTCGTCAGCAAGGATGACCTGCTGCAGGCGGTGTGGAGCGGCCGTATCGTCTCCGAGTCGACCATCACCAGCCACATCAACGCGGTTCGCAAGGCCATCGGCGACAGCGGCGAGGAACAGCGCCTCGTCCGGACGGTCGCGCGAAAGGGTTTCCGCTTCGTCGGCGAGATCACGCTGGGCGAGATCGAGGACGCGCGACAGCACGGCACTTCAAACCTCTTTGCACATCCCGGATCGGGGGAGCCGCCCTCCGCGCTCATCCTTCCGGACAAGCCCTCCATCACCGTCCTGCCTTTCCAGAACCTGAGCGGCGATCCCGAGCACGACTACTTCGCCGACGGCGTGGTGGAGGACATCATCGCTGCCCTGTCACGCATCCGCTGGCTGTTCGTCATCGCGCGCAATTCGAGCTTCACCTACAAGGGCCGCGCCGTGGATGTGAAGGAAGTGGGCCGCGAACTGGGGGTGCGCTACGTGCTCGAAGGCAGCCTGCGCAAGGCCGGCAACAGGGTGCGCATCACCGGACAGCTGATCGACGCGACGACCGGGACGCATCTCTGGGCGGAACGCTTCGAGGGCACGCTCGATGACATATTCGAGCTGCAGGACGGGATAGCCGAAAGCGTTGTCGGCGCGATCGCGCCGCAGCTCGAAAGGGCGGAGATCGAGCGGGCGAAGCGCAAGCCGACCGAGAGCCTCGACGCCTACGACTACTATTTGCGCGGCATGGCGAAGCTGCACAACGGAACGCGTGAGGCAATCGAGGCGGCGCTGCCCTCGTTCTACAAGGCGATCGAGCTCGACCCCGAATTTGCATCGGCCTACGCGGCGGCTGCCTGGTGCCATTTCTGGCGCAAGTTGAACGGCTGGATGACCGAGCGGGCCGAAGAAATCGCCGAGGGCGTGCGGCTGGCGCGGCTGGCGGTGGAACTCGGCCGCGACGATGCGGTCGCCCTCACCAGAGGCGGGCATGCATTCGCCCATCTCGCCGGCGACCTCGACGGCGGCATCGCCTTGCTCGACAGGGCCGTGCTGCTCAACCCCAATCTCGCCATCGCCTGGTTCCTCGGCGGGGCTCTGCGCGCTCTCCGCGGCGAAACGGATGCAGCGATCGAGCACCTGGCGCATGCCGTCCGCCTGAGCCCGCTCGATCCGGAAATGTTCCGGATGCAGGTCGGGATGGCTCTGGCGCATTTCTTCGCCGGACGCTTCGATACCGCCGCGGCCTGGGCGGAAAAGGCCCTTGGGAACCTGCCGAGCCTGCTCGTCGGCGTCGCCCTGCTGGCCGCGAGCCATGCGCTTGCCGGGCGCGTCGGCGAAGCGCGGCAGGCGGTGCGGCGAATACGCACGCTCGATCCGTCCTTACGCATTTCCAACCTCAAGGACTGGCTGCCCATCCATCGCCCGGAAGATCTCGCGCGGTTTGTGGATGGCCTGAGACTGGCCGGCTTGCCCGAGTGACTTCGACAGGTCGGCCGACGATGCGTTTGGCGTTCAACCGAACAGGCTGGAGCCGCTTTTGGGGCGGCCTTCCAAGGATCGAGGGTGAAACGACGCATCGAAAGCGTGTGAGGCTCGGAACATTCCCGCCGCAGCGGACGTTTGCGAAGAGCCTTCCCGTAAAGACGTCGACATGCCGAAAGAAACAGATCAGCCGACCATTCTCATCACCGGCTCGAGTGGCTTTCTCGGCCGGGCAATCGCTGACGCCTTAAGCGATTCCTACCGGGTGATCGGATTCGACGTGGTCGCTCCGAAGGCTCCCGACAGTCTCGAGACGATCGAGATCGACCTCACGTCCGATGACAGCGTGGGGGCGGCGGTGAAAGCCCTTGGCAAGCGCTGCGGCGGCCGCCTGGCCTCGGTCATCCATCTCGCCGCCTATTACGATACGACCGGCAAGCAGAATCCCAAATATGATGCCGTCAACGTCGAGGGGACGCGCCGGCTGCTCGCCGCGCTGCAAGCGCTGGAGACAGAGCAGTTCATCTTTGCGAGCACCTTGCTGGTGCACGCGCCAAGTCCGGAGAAGGGCGTGCGCATCGACGAAAACGCTCCGCTCGAGCCGTCCTGGGCCTACCCGAAGTCGAAGGCCGAAACCGAGGAAGTCGTCGCAAAAGAGCATGGCAAGATCAGGACGGTGATCCTGCGGCTCGCCGGCGTCTATGACGAGGACTGCCGCGCCGCGTTCATCGCGCAACAGATCGCCCGCATCTTCGAGCGGCGCCCCACCGCCTACCTCTTCAGCGGTGATCTTGGTGCAGGGCAGCCGTACCTGCACAAGGACGACCTGGTCGAGTCCTTCCGGCGCACCGTCGAGCGTCGCGCCGAACTTCCGGACGGATGCGCGCTGCTGATCGGCGAGGAGGAGACCCTTTCCTACGGCGATCTGCAAAAGCGCATCGGGCGCCTGGTTCACGGCGAAGACTGGCGCACGCTCGTGCTGCCCCAGGGTCTCGCCAAATCCGGGGCATGGCTTCAGACGGAGGTGCTCGACCAGGACACCGATATCAGGCCATGGATGATCGAGAGCTCGGACGACCACTACGAGATCGACATTTCCCGCGCCCGTTCGCTTCTCGGCTGGACGCCGCGTCACGGTCTGGGCGAAACACTGCCGGAAATGATCCGGCGGTTGAAGGAAGACCCGACCGAGTGGTACGCGAAGAACAAGCTGGAACCCTCGCTCGTGGCCGCCTCCGGGCCGGAGATCGAAGAAGCCGCCAAAAGGCTCGACCGACCGCTGGAGCGCAGCGACGAGGAGGTCGAGACCGCCGTTGAACGACACCGGCTGCGGACGCTCTGGGCGCCGCTGTCGAACGTCGCGCTCGGCCTTTGGCTCGTCGCCTCGCCGGTGACGCTCGGCCTGTTCGATCCCATCGACGCGCCCCTGCCGCCGGCGCTCGGGCACGAGATTGCCGCAGCCGATGTGCGCAGCGCGCGGCTCGGCGTGAGCGAAATCGTCTCCGGGCTGCTTGTCGCCGCCTTCGCGCTTCTCGGCATGTACCGCCGCTGGTCATGGGCGCAATGGATCACCGCTGCTCTCGGCGTATGGGTCATGCTCGCGCCGCTTGTCTTCTGGACGGCAAGTGCCGCCGCCTATGCGACGGACATGCTCGCCGGCATGCTGATCATCGCATTCGCCGTGATGATCCCGCCGACGCCGGGCATCAGCGTGCGGTCGCTCGCGGCGGATGATGACCGCCCGCTCGGCTGGAGCTATTCGCCGTCCGCCTTCACCCAGCGCATCCCGATCGTGGCGCTCGCCTTCGTCGGCCTGTTCGTCTCGCGCTATCTCGCAGCCTACCAGATGGGCCATATCGACGGCCTGTGGGAGCCGTTCTTCGGCCCGGGCGGTGCTCCGGTCCGCAATGGCAGCGAGGCGGTCGTCACGTCGTCGGTGTCCAAGGGCTTCCCGATCGCCGATGCCGGGCTCGGCGCCTTGGCCTACGCGCTCGACATCCTCGCCGGTGCGATCGGTGACCGCCGCCGATGGCGCACCATGCCCTGGATGGTGCTGCTGTTCGGACTGCTGATCATCCCGCTCGGCGTGGTCAGCGTCTCCTTCATCATCATCCAACCGCCGCTGATCGGCGCGCTTTGCACGCTCTGCATCATCCAGGCGGCCGTCACGGTCGTGATGATCCCCTATTCGGTCGACGAGGTGCTGGCGACGATCCAGTATCTGTGGCGGGCAAAAAGGGCCGGCGAGCCGTTCTGGCGGACCTTCTGGACGGGCGGCCCTGCGCTTTCGGAAGACCAGAAGCCTGAACCGGACCTCGACCGTCCGGCCGCTCAAGTGCTGAAGGAATTCATCACGGGCGGCGTGAATTTCCCCTGGACCCTTGCGGCGAGCATTCCGCTCGGCGCGATGCTGATGGCAACACCGCTCGTCTTCGGCAGCGATCCGCCTCTCTATTACAGCGATCACATCGCAGGCTGCCTCGTCATCCTGGTCGCGGTGACGGCGATGGCGGAGGTTGTGCGTCCGCTGCGCTTCCTGAACGCGGCGCTCGGCGCATGGGTGGCGGCATCGCCATTCCTGCTGGCCGGCGGCAATACGGCAGGCGCATTCGCGGGGGTTGCGATCGGGCTGGCGCTGATCGCCCTCAGCCTGCCGCGCGGGGCGCGCAGTGAAGAGCATTATGGCGGCTGGGACCGGGCGATCGTCTGACCGCACGAACCCCCTTTGGCGCTAGATTTGGACCGGCCGCGACGGCCGGCAGTGCTCCCGAATATCCCGGAAAATTTGAAACTCTTTCGCTCCCGGCGTCGAAATGGGCGGCTAGCGGTGATGGCCGTGAAGACGCACAATCATCGCGCCGGACAAGGAGCGGCTGCGCTCGGTCCGGTGTGGGGTCAAGGGCCCGGATCACCGCGGAAGAAGTTCGGCGTGATTGCAATCGAATGGCCGGCAGTTGGAGGAGCAACGCCGGCCTGTCCGTTCGGCAGCGTCGGATGACGGCGGCCGCAACGGGGGTGAAAAGGTGGGAGCGGTTTTGCGCCCGTGTCCCGCTCCAACTGATGAGAGTCGATCACGGTCCTGATCCCGGGCGCGCCCCGGGTCGCCGTGATCCAAGGGAGGAAAAATGTTTGAACGACTCTTCAAGCTGAAAGAGCACGACACGACCGTGCGCACGGAAGTGATCGCCGGCGTCACGACGTTCCTGACGATGTCCTACATCGTCTTCGTCAACCCGGACATCCTGTCGACCACGGGCATGGATCGCAACGCCATCTTCGTCGCCACCTGTCTTGCCGCAGCACTCGGCTCCGCCGTGATGGCGCTCGTCGCCAATTGGCCGATCGGCATGGCGCCGGGCATGGGGCTCAACGCCTTCTTTGCCTTCACCGTGGTCGCCGCCCTCGGCTTCACCTGGCAGCAGGCGCTCGGGGCGGTGTTCATTTCGGGCATCATCTTCCTGCTGCTGACGGTCACCGGCGTCCGCAGCTGGCTGATCGCCGGCATACCGCACTCGCTGCGCAGCGCCATCGCGGCCGGTATCGGCCTCTTCCTCGGCATCATCGCCCTCAAGAATGCCGGCATCGTCGTCGACAATCCGGCGACACTGGTCGGCCTCGGCGATCTGAAGCAGACCGGGCCGCTGCTCGCGATCCTCGGCTTCTTCGTTATTGCCGTGCTGGATTCGCTCAAGGTGCGTGGGTCGATCCTCATCGGCATTCTGGTAGTGACGGTCCTCTCGATGCTCTTCGGCGTGACCGAGTTCAAGGGCATCGTCTCGGCGCCGCCGAGCATCACTCCCACCTTTCTGCAGCTCAACATCATGGGCGCGCTGCATGGCGGCCTCGTCCACGTCATCCTCGTCTTCGTCCTCGTCGAGGTCTTTGACGCGACCGGTACGCTGATCGGCGTCGCGAAGCGCGCGCAACTGGTGGAAGAGGGCAAGCCGAGCCGTCTCGGCCGCGCGCTGCTCGCCGACAGCTCGGCCATCGTCGCCGGCTCGCTGATGGGCACCAGCAGCACCACCGCCTATGTCGAAAGCGCCTCCGGCGTCCAGGCCGGCGGTCGGACGGGCCTGACGGCGCTCACCATCTCGGTGCTGTTCCTCGCTGCGCTCTTCATCTCGCCGCTTGCCGCTGCCGTGCCCCCCTACGCGACCGCGCCGGCACTGCTTTACGTGGCGGGGCTGATGATGCGCGAGCTCACCGATATCGAGTGGGACGACCTGACCGAGGCGGCACCGGCGGCGCTGACGGCGATAGCCATGCCCTTCACCTATTCGATCGCCAACGGCCTCGCCTTCGGCTTCGTGAGCTACGTGATCCTGAAGGTCTGCACCGGCAAGTGGAACGTCATTCACCCGGCGACCCAGATCGTCGCCGCGCTCTTCGTCGTCCGCTTCGCCTTCTTCGGCGGCTGACGGATTTTGCGGGAGGGGCGTGTGAGCGCCCCTTTTGCAAGACGAGAAAAATGGCCGGCCCGTCACGTCGCGGGCCGGCCATTTTCATTGGGAGCGGGATCCGAAGGCGTCGAGATTATTGTCTCGTCACTCCCTCAGCATGCCCGCGCAGTCGCAGAAGCGCGATCCGCTCCACCTGACGGCACGCCGTCTCGAACTCGCTCTGGCGATCGTTGGCGATGCGAGACTCAAAGGCCGCCAGGATCTCATCCTTGCTGCGACCCTTGACCGCCATGATAAAGGGAAAGCCGAACTTCTCGACATAGGCGCCGTTCAGCGCCGCGAAGCGCTCGCGTTCGCTATCGGTCAGTGCGTCGAGGCCGGCAGAGGCCTGTTCCTCGGTCGAGCTCTCGGTCAGCCGTTTCGCCGCGGCGAGCTTGCCGGCGAGATCCGGGTGGGCTTTCAGGACGGCGAGCCGTTCCGCCTCGCTCGCCTCGCGGAAGACCGCGGCCAGTGCCGCATGCAGGCCGATCGCCGTGTCGTTGGCGGGGCCGAGCTCACGCTCGAAGGCCCGCCTGGCGATCCAGTCCGAATGCTCGAAGACGCCGCCGAAACGGGCGACGAAGGCCTCCTCGGAAAGTCGCGACGGACGATCGGCGTTCGGCTGGAACGGATAGCTTTCCGTCCAGTAGCGCGCGATGTCGACACGCCGGGCGAGCCAGACCCTCTCATGGCCCTTCACATAGTCGAGGAAGCGCTCCAGCGCGGCGACGCGGCCCGGGCGGCCGACGATGCGGCAGTGGAGGCCGATGCTCATCATCTTCGGCGAGCCGGCCAGACCCTCGGCATAGAGGATGTCGAAACTGTCCTTCAAATAGGTGAAGAACTGGTCGCCGCTGTTGAAGCCCTGCGCCGTCGCGAAACGCATGTCGTTGGCGTCGAGCGTGTAAGGGATGACGAGCTGATGCCGGCCGGCATGTTCGTGCCAATAGGGCAGGTCGTCGGCGTAGGAATCGGACACATAGTCGAAACCGCCGGCCTCGGTGACGAGATCGAGGGTGTTTTCCGAGCAGCGGCCGGTGTACCAGCCGCGCGGCCGCTCGCCGGTGACGACCGTGTGAAGCCGGATCGCATCGGCGATCTCGGCGCGTTCCCGCTCGATGTCGAAATCCCGGTGCTCGATCCATTTGAGCCCGTGCGAGGCGATCTCCCAGCCGGCCTCCTGCATCGCCGCGACCTGGCCGGGCGATCGCTTGAGGGCCGTGGCGACGCCATAGACGGTGACCGGCACGTTCTTCCCGGTGAAGAGGCGGTGCAGCCGCCAGAAGCCGGCGCGCGCGCCGTATTCGTAGATCGACTCCATGTTCCAATGGCGCTTGCCAGGCCATCCTTGAGCGCCGACGATTTCCGACAGAAAGGCTTCCGACGCCGCGTCGCCATGGAGCACGCAGTTCTCGCCGCCTTCCTCGTAATTGACGACGAATTGCACGGCGATCCGCGCCTGGTCCGGCCAGGAGGTACGGGGGCTCGGACCATGGCCCCAAAGATCGCGGGAATATCTCATCGCAACAGCTCCTCTTGAAGATTGTCTTGCAAATTCTTTCCGGGCCGATTGGTAGCGAGAAATCCACCCGCCTATTCCCCTCGAAAAATTTGAAAGTCTCGAAGTTTGAGCCTGCTACACATGGGCGCGCGAGCCCTGGATACTCGGCGGCAGAATTGACCATCGGAGGAGCGAGAGGCATGCAATCTCAAGGTGGAACCGCGGGGCGGCTCACGACCCACGTGCTCGACACCGCAAGCGGCAAGCCGGCCGCGAACCTGCGCGTCGAGCTTTATCGCCTCGACGGCGAATGGCGGGAGCGTCTCGTTTCCGCCCGCACGAACGGCGACGGCCGGTGCGACGAGCCCTTGCTCAGCGGAGCGTCGATGCAGTGCGGCGTCTACGAACTGCGCTTCCATGCCGGCGAATACCTTCGGACCGACGGCGCCAACCCGTTCCTGGACGTCATCCCCATCCGCTTCGGCATCGGCGACAACGACGCGCATTACCACGTGCCGCTGTTGCTTTCGCCCTATGGCTACTCCACTTATCGCGGGAGCTGACCGGCCATGACGATCGAAATCCGAAACACGATCCGTTTCCTGCTGAACGACCGGCTCGTCGAGCTTGCCGATGTCTCGCCGGTCGAAACTCTGCTCGACTTCCTGCGCATCGATCGCAATCTCCGCGGCACCAAGGAGGGCTGTGCGGAGGGGGACTGCGGCGCCTGCACCGTGCTCGTCGGCCGGCTCCTCGACGGGCAACTCAAATACGAATCCGTCAACGCCTGCATCCGTTTCGTCGCCTCGCTAGACGGCTGCCACGTCGTTACCGTCGAGGCGCTCGCCCGGCCGGACGGTCCGCTCCATCCGGTGCAGCAGGCGATGGTCGACACGCATGCCTCGCAATGCGGCTTCTGCACGCCGGGCTTCGTGATGTCGCTCTATGGTCTCTGGATGGCGAACCCCAAGCCGGGCATCCCGGAGATCGAGAAGGCGCTGCAGGGCAATCTCTGTCGCTGCACGGGCTACGCCGCGATCATTCGTGCGGCAGAGACGATTTCCTCGATCGGCGAGCTCGGCAAGGATCCGCTGGTCGCCGAGCGCGAGAAGGTCACGCAACAACTGGCCGCCCTCCGCGACGGCCGCCGCGTCGAGATCGGTGACGAAGACAAGCGCGTCGTGCTTCCGGCGTCGCTCGACGATTTCGCCGAGGTTCTCGCAAGCAAACCCAAGGCGACGATCGTCGCCGGCTCCACCGACGTCGGTCTTTGGGTGACGAAGTTCATGCGCGACATCGCGCCAGTCGTCCACCTCTCGCACCTCGAGGAGCTCCGCCGGATTTCGGTGGACGCGGACGGTGTCACGCTTGCCGCCGGCGTCAGCTACACGGAGGCCTATCCGGCAATCGTCCGCCACTTCCCGCAACTGCGCGAGCTCTGGGACCGGATCGGCGGCGAGCAGGTGCGCAACATGGGAACCGTCGGCGGCAACATCGCCAACGGCTCGCCGATCGGCGACACGCCGCCGGCGCTGATCGCGCTTGGTGCTTCGATAACCCTGCGCAAGGGGGCGAGGCGCCGGACGCTGCCGCTCGAAGCCTTCTTCATCGACTACGGCAAGCAGAACCGCGAGCCGGGCGAATTCCTGGAAAGCGTCAGGATCCCTTTTCCTTGCGAGGCCGACCGCATCGCCGTCTACAAGATCTCCAAGCGTTTCGACGAGGACATCTCTGCCCTCTGCGGTGCGTTCCGGGTCAGGCTCTTCGGCGACGGCCGGGTCGCGGATGCGGTGATCGCCTTTGGCGGCATGGCCGCCACGCCGAAACGTGCAACGAACGTCGAGGCGGCGCTGAAGGGCGCGGTTTGGAACGAGGCTACGATCGAAACCGCCGCCGCGGCCTTCACGCAGGATTTCACCCCACTCAGCGACTGGCGCGCTTCCGCTCAATACCGAATGCTGGTCGCCAAGAACCTCCTGCGGCGCTTTTATCTCGAAACGCAGGACACGCATGACGTCCGCATCGACCGCACCGCCGCGGTGGCCGTCTAAGGGAGGAAAGCGATGAATGTGATGCAGCCTGTCGACCGCATCCGCGGCGGCGTCCACGAGAAGGAACGGCACGAGTCCGGCCACAAGCATGTGTCGGGCACGGCCGAATATATCGACGATATTCCCGAACCCGCCGGTACGCTGCACGGCTATCTTGGCCTCTCCGGGCGTGCCCATGCGGAAATCCTGTCGATCGATTTCGAGGCGGTGACGAGCAGCCCCGGCGTCATCGGCATCCTGACGGCGGACGACATACCCGGCGAGAACGACATCAGCCCGGCGCACAAGCATGACGATCCGGTCTTCGCGACCGGCAAGGTCGAGTTTCACGGCCAGCCGATCTTCGCCGTCATCGCCACCTCGCGCGACGCCGCCCGACGCGCGGCAGCGAAGGTCAAGGTCGACTATCGCGATCTGCCGCATGTGACCGATGTCGTCGAGGCGGCGGCCGCGAACTATCCGCTGGTCATCGACCCCTTGAAGCTCGAGCGCGGCGACATCGACGCGGGTTTCGCCAAGGCGAAGCACGTCGTCGAGGGCGAGATGCGGATCGGCGGCCAGGATCACTTCTATCTCGAAGGCCATATCTCCTTCGCGATCCCCGGTGAGGACGACGAAGTGACCGTCTTCGCCTCGACCCAGCATCCGAGCGAGACGCAGCACATGGTCGCCCAGGTGCTGGGCGTGCCGTCAAATGCCATCACCGTCAACGTCCGCCGGATGGGCGGCGCCTTCGGCGGCAAGGAGACGCAGGCAAATCTCTTCGCGGCGGTGGCGGCGCTGGCCGCTAAAAAATACCGCCGCGCCGTCAAGGTCCGCCCCGACCGCGACGACGACATGGTCGCAACCGGCAAGCGCCATGACTTCCATGTCGACTACAAGATCGGCTTCGACGGCGACGGGCGCATCAAGGCGGTGGATGCGGTCTTTTCCGCCCGCTGCGGCTTCTCGGCCGACCTTTCCGGCCCGGTGACCGACCGCGCGCTCTTCCACGCCGACAATTGCTACTTCTACCCGAATGTCCGGCTGCGCTCGCGTCCGCTCAAGACCAACACCGTGTCGAACACCGCCTTCCGCGGCTTCGGCGGGCCGCAGGGAATGGTCGGCGGCGAGCGCATGATCGAGGACATCGCCTATACGCTCGGCAAGGATCCCCTCGAAATTCGCAAGCTCAATTTCTACGGCGGTGCCGGGCGCAATCTGACGCCCTATCACCAGACCGTGGAAGACAACATCATCGGCCGCATCATCGAGGACCTCGAAGCCTCGGCCGACTATGCCGCCCGGCGGCAGGCGGTCATCGCCTTCAACCGCGAGAGCCGCGTGGTCCGGCGCGGAATCGCGCTGACACCGGTCAAGTTCGGCATCTCCTTCACCAAGACCGAGTACAACCAGGCCGGCGCGCTTGTCCATGTCTATACCGACGGCTCGATCCAGCTCAACCACGGCGGCACCGAGATGGGGCAGGGGCTCTACACCAAGGTCGCGCAGGTCGTCGCGGACGAGTTCCAGGTCGATCTCGACCGGATCAAGGTGACGGCGACCTCGACCGGCAAGGTGCCGAACACCTCGGCGACGGCCGCTTCTTCCGGCTCCGACCTCAACGGCATGGCGGCGGCAAACGCCGCCCAGCAGATCAAGGCACGGCTCGTGCGCTTTGCGGCGGAGCGCTACGGCGTCAGCGAGGCTGAGATCGCCTTCGAGCCGAACGTGGTGAGGATCGGCGCCGAACGCATCGCCTTCACCGACCTCATCAGGTCGGCCTATGCGGCGCGCGTGCAGCTCTCGGCCGCCGGCTTCTACAAGACGCCGAAGATTCACTGGGATCGCGCCGAGGGCAGGGGGCGCCCCTTCTATTACTATGCCTATGGCGCCGCCTGCTCCGAGGTGAGCGTCGACACGCTGACCGGGGAATACCAGGTGGAGCGCACCGACATCATCCACGACGTCGGCAAGTCGCTGAACCCGGCGCTCGACCTGGGCCAGGTCGAGGGCGCCTTCGTCCAGGGCATGGGCTGGCTGACGACGGAAGAGCTCTGGTGGGATGCCAAGGGGCGGCTGCGCACCCACGCGCCGTCGACCTACAAGATCCCGCTTGCCTCGGACCGGCCGCGCATCTTCAACGTGCGTCTGGCGGAATGGTCGGTCAACCGTGAAGAGACGATCCGCCGCTCCAAGGCGGTCGGGGAACCACCCTTCATGCTGGGCATTTCCGTTCTGGAGGCCATATCGATGGCAGCGGCGAGCGTTGCGGAGTATCGTATCCCGCCGCGCCTCGATGCGCCGGCGACGCCGGAACGGGTGCTGATGGCGATCGAGCGCCTGCGCGCCGAATGGTGCGGCAAGGCGGATGGATGAGGCACATCGATGAGGCACATGGCGCCGAAAGAGGACATCCGGGATTTCCTGAACCGCGAGGCGGGCTGCGTCCTCGTCGAGGTGACGGGCGTGGCCGGCTCGACGCCGCGCGACACGGATGCCTGGATGCTCGTCTCGAAGGACCGCACCTTTGCCACGATCGGCGGCGGCCAGTTGGAATACATGGCGATCGATCATGCCCGGAAACAGCTTCAGGGCGCGGGCGCTGAGGACCGGCTGAGCATTCCTCTCGGTCCGGAGATCGGCCAATGTTGCGGCGGCCGCGTCACGCTCTCGTTCAAGACCGTCGACAAGCCGATACGGGCCGCGCTCGTCGCGCGTCGCGACGGCGAGATCGCGCGACGGCCGCATGTCTATATTTTCGGCGCCGGTCATGTGGGGGAGGCGCTGGCTAAAGCGCTGTCGCTGCTGCCGGTCAGAACCGTTCTCGTCGATACGCGCGAGCACGAGCTTTCGTCAGCCGACGTCCCGGGGATCGAGACCTGCCTCACCGCCATGCCGGAAGCGGTCGTCCGCGATGCGCCGCCCGGCAGCGCCTTCGTCATCCTCACCCATGACCATGCGCTCGACTTCCTCATTGCGGCGGAAGCGCTTGCCCGGCAGGACGCGCACTATGTCGGCATGATTGGATCGAAGACCAAGCGCGCCACCTTCCGCAACTGGCTCTCGCGCGAAATCGGACGCCCTGAGCTTTCCGTAAGACTCGTCTGCCCGATCGGCGGCACGGCGGTGAAGGACAAGCGCCCCGCAGTGATCGCGGCACTTGCCGCCGCTGAGATTACGACGGCGACGCTGAACCAAGCGTTACCGGAAAAAGCAACATCGCCCGAACGGCAAAAGCCGGTGAAGGCTTAGAGCATCTTGCAGTCGGGTGGAATCACCTGACGTCGCACAAACGCGGCAAAAACAAAAAGATAGAGCGGTGACGCGACGCATGTGAGTGCATCCCGCTCTAGCCGCTCTCGCTCTACGGCCGCGCGCAGGCCTCACATCTGCACGGTCATGCCGCCGTCTACGGTAAGCGTGATGCCGTTGACGAAGCTCGCCGCCGGCGAGGCGAGGAAGACGGCGGCAGGCGCTATCTCTTCCGGCCGCCCCCAGCGCTTCAGCGGAATACGCATCTCGACAAAGGCCTGGAGGGCCGGATCGGCGGCGAGATGCGCGTTGGTCTCGGTGGCGAACCAGCCGGGCGCGATCGCGTTGACGGTCAGATTGTCGGCGCCGAGCTCGACCGCGAGCGAGCGCGTCAGCGCCGAAAGCCCGCCCTTGGCCGCCGTATAGGCGGGGTCGCCCGCCCGTGCCGCGAAGGCGGCGATCGAGGTGACGAAGATCAGGCGCCCGGCCGTCGAGCGCCGCAGATGGGGGAGCGCGGCTTTTGCGACGGCATAGGCGGCGATGAGATCGGTATTCAACAGTGCGGCGAAGGCGTGCGGCTCCATCGCTTCCGTGCCGCGGCGATCGCGTTCGCCCACCGCGTGGACGAGGATGTCGAGCCGGCCGGTCTTCTCGGTGGCGCCGGCAATGATGCTGTCGACGTCCCGCGTGATATCGCCTGCCGCAATGCCGACCGCAACGCCTTCGCCGGCGAGGCGCTTCTGCGCGGCTTCGAGGCTCTCGCGGTTGCGGCCGTTGATCACCGTTGAGGCGCCGGCCCTTGCCAGCGCCCTCGCCATTTCGAGGCCCAGTCCGCGCCCGCCGCCGGTCACCAACGCGGTCTTGCCCTTGAGGTCGAACATCGCTTGCCCTCGCTGCCTTCAATCATCGAACCGCGGGATGGAGCCGATTTCCCGCACGGGGACATTTGCAGCCAAATGCGCCGTTCGCAAGCGCGCAAAGGGACACCCCGGCAAACGATGCGCCGCCGGGGCCCTGGTTGCTGCAATGATCAGCTGGAGCTCAACACATAACGCCGGTTGGACGAAAGCGCCGGACGCGCGTTCATCGAATAAAGCGCGGTGAACTTCTTGATGTCGGCAGGATCGACCTCGACCGGCTCCATCGCCACCATCCAGTCGACGATTTCGCTGCAGGGCGGGGTGGTGAGCGATCCTTCATAGGCCCAATACTTGAGCGAAGACGGCAGCAGCCCGCGCGGATCGACGGCGTCGAGCGCGACTTCCTCGCCGGCATTCTGCGGGAATTTCGCCGCAAGGCTCGCGAAGGTCGCGTTGGCGGCGCCGGGCACGAGGAAGACGCCGAGCACGCCGAGCGCGCCGGTTTCGGCGTGCTTATGGACGAAGTGCACTTCCATCGGGAAGCTGTTGCCGTCGACCAGATGTTCGCTCGGCGCGTGGAAATGGTACTGCACCAGGTCGTAGGTCTTGTCGCCGCGCTTGAGCGTGCCGCCCGGGGCGGCCTTTACCTGGATCGTGTGGCCGTTGTTGAGGATCGTGCCGCCGCTCTTCCAGTCGGTCGCGAGGTCCGGAATATCGGCCTTGATCGCGCTTCGAATGTCGATCGGCGATTGCTGCGAGCCGGCCGAACACGCGCCGTTCTCCTTGCTCAGGGAACCCCAATGCTCAGGGCCCTCTTCGCCTTCATAGCTCCAGTGCACGCCCTCGGCAGCGAAGGTCGTCTTGACACAGAGCGGGCAGGCGGCGAGCAGAGCCAGGCCCCGGAGGAAATTACGTCTTTCCATTCTCAGTCCTTTCGAATGCGCACGAGCGGATGCGCCCGCGCGGGCGGGATGTTGTGTTTCGATACCTGTCCATCAACTGTCAAATCGACGGATTCGAAAAGGACCTGCGCGAAATGGACAGAGCCTGCGGGAAGAGGTGTCTCGAGGAGATAACAGCTCCCGCATTCGTAGCACTTTTCGCCATTTACTTGCGGCCGACTTGCGCAGACAATAGCACATGGGAGGAGGCGTTCGGCGCCCTCTCGGCATGCGCTCGGACGGCTTTCGCCCGCTAAACGACAGAGCGGGAGGGGCAAAGTGTCGGCGGTTTTTCACCCGTATCCCACTCTAGCCGATGGGAGGCGATCACGCGGGTTCCGGTCTTTCCTGCCGGCGCCACGGTGATCCGAGGGAGGAAAGCCATGAGGCGAATTTTGCTCTCCGCGGTTTCGGCCGCGGCGTTATCAATTGGCGTGACACCTGCGTTCGCACAGTCGGGCAGCGTCGAGAAGGCCGTCGGCGGCTATAGTTTCGATGAGGCGGCCAAGGAGGCTCCGGAAACCAAGGACTTCCATTCGGCCGACGGTCACCTGACCTTCGCCATCGTCACGCACACGGCCGGCAACGGCTTCTTCGATCCGGTCTATGTCGGGGCGAAGGTGGCCGGAAACATGATCGGCGCCACGATCCTGCTGCTGGGTTCCGAATCGCCGGTCGACGATCCGGCCCGCGAGATCGAAATCCTGAACCAGATCGTCCGCGACCCGACGATAGACGGCATCATCATGACGACGCCGCAGGTCGGCGCCTATAACGACATCGTCAAGGCGGCGGAGGCGGCCGGCATTCCGGTTGCCACCACGAACTCCTTTGACGGGACGCTCCTCAACCGCAGCGGCATCAGCCACACCGGCCAGGATGCCTCGGCCGCCGCGATCGGCGGCGAGGCGCTGGCCAAATGCGTGCTCGACAGCGGCAAGACGAGCGGCACGATCGTGCTGCCCTCGTCGACCGCGATGGGCAATATCGAGGTCAACAACCGCGTCACCGCCGCCTTCAATGCCATCGTCAAGACCCTGAAGGACGCCGGCAAGCTCGAAGCGTTCAAGGTCGATGCGGGTCCGGAAAATGTCGGCATCGACACCAATCCCAACGATCCGGTGAACGCCCTCGTCTCGCTCTTCGAGTCGCGCGGCGACGTGGTCGGCGCCTTCACGGCCAACAACGTCTTCACCCCGCCGCTCGTCAAGGCGGTCGAGCAGATGGGATGGACGAACAAGTTCTGCGCCTTCGGTTTCGACCTCGGCCCGGCGCAGCAGGAGGGCATCGCCGCCGGCAACCTCACCGGCTCGCTCGGGCAGCAGCCCTTCCTGCAAGGCTTCTGGCCGGTGATGCAGCTCTACCTGCAGATCGACCGCGGCATCTCCGCCGCCAACCTCGATACGCGGGCGCAGCTCGTGACCAAGGAGACGGTCGGCAAGGTCGGCAAGCGGTTCGAGAACTGAACGGTGGCCGCGTCGGTATGACTGCTCCCCGGCGAGGGGGTATCGGCTCCACGTCACTCCCGGAAGACGCCATGACGCCGACCAAGACGACTTCGCTCAAACGCCCGCCGCCGCAGCTCGCCGGCGGCTGGGAGCTCGGCCTGCTTGCCTTCCTCGTGTTGCTTTACCTCGGCGGCGCGATCGTCAATCCGATCTTCTTCGGCTCCACGGAGGCCCTTCACGCGCTTCTGCGCGACACCTCCCGCGTCGGCATCATTGCCGTCGGCATGACCTTCGTCATCGTCAACAAGGACCTCGATCTTTCGGTCGGCTCGACCTACGGCCTGGTCGCGGTCGTCTTCGCACGGCTCTTCGCTTCGAGCTTCCTCGACCTCGGCATCGTCGCGACCCTCCTCCTGTGCCTGGCTTTGGGGGGGACGATCGGCCTCGTCAACGGCCTGCTCGTCACGGTCCTGAGGGTGCCGGCCTTCATCGCGACGCTGACCATGCTCTTCATCGGCCGCGGCTTCGTGCTCGCGCTGACGCACGGCCAGGCGATCTACTATTCCGGCAAGGCCCGGGAGTATCCGCTGTTCTTTCATCTCGGCGAGCCGAACCTTTTCGGCTTCAACAATCAGATCGCCGTCTTCGCCATCGTCGCCGTCATCGGCGCCTATGTGCTCGCCAAGACCCGCTGGGGCTATGAGACCCTTGCAACCGGAGGCAACGAGCAGGCGGCCGTCTATGCCGGCATCCCGACCAATTGGGTGCGCGTGCGCGCCTACCTGATCTCGTCGCTCTCGGCGACGCTGGCGGCGCTGCTCGCGGCGGCGCAGGACAAGGGCGCGACGCCGCTCTACGGCGTGAGCTGGGAGCTCACGATCATCGCCTCCGTCGTGATCGGCGGTGCATCGATCCTTGGCGGCCGCGGCCGCGTGATCGGCTCGTGCCTCGGGGCTGCCCTCGTGGTCCTGGTCGACAAGGTGCTGCGCGAAGGCTGGCCGATCACGCGCAGCGTCGTCATCGAGGGCGAGACGATCGAGGTCAGCGCCAGATATACGCTGCCGGCGGGCGCGGTGCTCGTGTTCCTCGGGCTCCTTCTCGTGCTCGCCGTGCTCATCGAGCCGTACCTCATGCGTCGGCAACTGGCCGCGCGGCTCTGGGCCTGGCTCAGGGGCCGGCCGCCGCCGCCGGCCCTCGAGATGGGCGGCGTGGCGCTCGAAGGCGTCCAGACCAAGGGGGCGATGGCCGCCGACATGGAGTTTTCGGCGACCGGGCTCGGCAAATTCCTCGCCCGGCGCGATGCGCTCGCCATCATGCTCGCCGCCGTCCTCTGGCTGGCGGGGCTTGCGCTCCGGCCGGACTACTGGTGGACGCTCTCCAACACCTTCGCCATCCTGCTCAACTATACCGAACTGGCGCTGATCACGATCGGGCTCACCTACGTGATCGCGGCCGGCGACATCGATCTCTCCGTCGGCGCCGTGCTGGCGCTGGCCGGCAGTACGGCGGCCTATTTCCTCAAGGTGCTCGGCGCCGATCCCATGACCGCGGTGGCGATGGGCCTCGTTGCGGGAATGCTCGCGGGCCTCGTCAACGCGGTCGTCACCGTCGGCTTCAAGTTGCCCTCCTTCATTGCCACCCTCGGCATGTTCTACATCGCCCGGGGGCTTGCCGCCTGGCTGGTGGCGGGCCGGCAGCTGACCGGCTGGAGCGAGGGCTACAACCTTATCGGTCGCAAGGTGAACGACGTTTTCACCTATCTCGGCCTCTCGCTGCCGCCCGGTATCGTCCGCACGGTCGCCGAAGTCATCAGCGTCCAGACGATCTGGATGTTCCTCGTCGCCGTCATCGCCGCGATCGTGCTTGCCTATACCCCCTTCGGGATGAAGGTCTACGCCACCGGCGGCAATCTGCGCGCCGCGGCTTACGCCGGCATCAACACCAACCGCGTGCGCTTCCTCGCGCTCCTGCTGGCGGCGCTCTGCGCCACCATGGCCGGCATCATCAACATCGCCTATTTCCGCAGCTTCAACCCGGTCGCAGGCCAGTTCCGCGAACTCGACGCCATCGCCTCGGTGATCATCGGCGGCGGTTCGATCTTCGGCGGCCATGGCAGCATGATCGGCTCGCTCGCAGGCGCGGCCGTCATCACCCTCATCCGGGCGCTGCTGCAATTGAACGTCCAGGGCTTCAGCATGCCGCAACACTGGATCAACGTCTTCATCGGCGTCATCCTCATCCTCGCCGTCCTGATCGACATCTGGGTGCGCCAGGCCAACATTCTCGGAGAACTGCGGGCTCGGATCGCAAAGCGCGCTTCGGCGCCAGGAGGTACGCATGGCTGACGCGGCATCCATCGAGCCGATCGTGGAGATGCGCGGCATCGAGAAGGCCTTCGGCGCCGTGCAGGCGCTGCGCGACGTCGACCTGGTGCTTTACCCCGGCGAGATCCTCGGCCTCGTCGGTGACAATTCGGCGGGAAAGTCGACGCTCATGAAAATACTCACCGGCGCCTATCAGCGCGACGCAGGCGAAATCCTCGTCGCCGGCCGGCCGGTGCACTTCAGGAGCCCGCACGAGAGCCGCGCGGCCGGAATCGAGATGATCTACCAGGATTTTGCGCTCTGCGGGAACATGGATGTCGGCCAGAACATCTTCCTCGGCCGTTGGCCGCTCAGAGGTCCCTTCGTCGACCGGCGGCGGATGTATCAGGAAGCCGACCGCGTGCTGAAGCGGCTAAAGGTCGACGTCAACTCCGTCTATCAGAAGGTCGAAAGCCTCTCCGGCGGACGCCAGCAATCCGTGGCGATCGCGCGGGCGATCTCCTTCGAGCCGCCCGTCGTGATCCTCGACGAGCCGACCGCCAACCTCTCCGCCATGGCGACCGAACGGCTGCTGGAGACGATGCTCGAACTCAAGCGCCAGGGCGTGGCGCAGATCATCATCTCGCACCGCCTCGTCGACATCTTCGCCGTCGGCGACCGCGTGATGGTGCTGAAACGCGGCGAATATGTCGGCGATCGCTACGTCAGGAACACCGACGAACACGAGGTGCTGGAGATCATCGTCTCGGGCACGCGCGAAACGGCGCTGACCGCAGACGAAGCCAGCCCGCGCCGGCCGTAAGCGCCGCTTGAACGCAAGGACGGGAGAGGGGACTGAGACGGCGCGGCATCGCCCCTTCGCCCCGCTTGCGAACCGCTTGCGGGGAGAAAGGTACCGGCAGGCGGATGAGGTGCGGATTACTTCACGGAGCGTAGGAGCGAACGGTCGCTGCCGCCCCATCCTCGAGAAGTCTCGTCAAGGCTTTGACGAGCGCCAGCCGGAACGGCTCACTGGTCGAGAGGTCCGGGCCGAAGACGTCCGTCATCGTCAGGAGAGCCGCGACGATCCCATCCGGTTCGCCGATCCCCTGCGCGAGCCCGGTGATGCGCGCCGCGTGCGGATCGCGGACATCGATCGCGCGGCCGGCCTCGTCCAGGCCGCGCGCATAGCGCATCCAGGCGGCGACGCCGAGCGCCAGCCGATCGTAGCCGGCTCCCGCCTTCATCCGGTCGCGGATCGTGCCGAGGAGGCGCTGCGGCAGTTTCTGCGAACCGTCCATGGCGATCTGCCAGGTGCGGTGACGGAGCGCCGGATTGCGGAAGCGGTCGAGCAGTTCGGCCCTGTAGGCCGCGAGGTCGATGCCCGGCAGGGGCGGCAAGGTCGGGGTCACCTCTTCGCGCATCAGCCCCTCGATTAGCGCTTCCATGCCCGGCAGGGCCATCGCCTCGGCCACCGTCTCGGCACCGGCGAGATAGCCGAGATAGGCGAGCGTCGAGTGGCTGCCGTTGAGCAGCCGCAGCTTCATCATCTCGAAGACGGAGACGTCGTCGGCAAAAAGCGCCCCGGCCTTCTCCCAGGCCGGGCGGCCGAGCGGGAAATTGTCCTCGATCACCCATTGCCGGAACGGCTCGGTCATCACCGGCCAGGCGTCCTCAAGCCCGAGCGCCACGGCGATCCTGCTGCGGTCGGCATCGGTCGTTGCCGGGACGATCCGGTCGACCATGGTGGACGGCGAGGCGACGGTGCCGGCGAGGGCGGCGAGCGCAGGATCGCGAAGCTCGGCGAAGCGCGTGACGACGCGTTTCAGCACATGGCCGTTGGAGGGGAGATTGTCGCAGGTGAGCAAGGTGAACGGTTCGACGCCGGAGGCTGCCCGGCGCGCGAGCGCCTCTACAATGAAGCCGATCGCCGAACGCGCTTGCCGCGGATTGGCAAGGTCGTGGACGATGTCGGGATGGTTCTCGTCGAGCGCGCCGGTCGCGGGATTGTGGCAATAGCCTTTCTCGGTGATCGTCAGCGAGACGATGCGCGTCGCGGGATCGGCCATGCGGCTCAGCACGGCCTCCGGGTCTTCCGGCGCGCAGAGGAGCTCGACGACACTGCCGATCACCTGCAGTTGCGAGCCTTCTCCGTCAACGACCGCAAGCGTGTAGAGACCGTCCTGCGGTTGAAGCGCGTCTCGCGTGTCCGGGCTTCTGAGCGAAACGCCGCAAATGCCCCAGGAGGGGTCATCGGCGAGCACCGCGTCGGTGAAGGCTGCCTGATGCGCCCGGTGAAAGGCACCGATGCCGAGATGGACGATGCCGACCGTCACCCGTGCGGGGTCGTAGTTCGGTCCTTTGACGGCATTTGGAAGGCGGTCGAGTGCCTGTCTGGAAAGTCTGGTCAATGGGTCCGCCTCGCTTTGAACTGTCTACGACGGGATGCGCTCACCTGGACAAGCGCGGCGGCATCATGGCCGGTGCGCTCTGATCCCCTCGTGACCGATGTCGGCTTCACTGATATACGAGCCCGTAAACCCGCGTCAACCGAAGAGCCTTGCTGCCTATCCGGGAGCCGGGCAAGCGTCGACACGGTAGGGTTGGCGCGGCAGGGCGAAAGCGCGCCTCCGTCAATCAAAAGCCACAAAACTGACGAGGCTCACACGGGATCGAGTACGATCTTCGTCGCCCGTTCCACTTCGGCGCATCGTCGCCGGTCGTTCCTGTCGCAATCCGAGATCGTTGCGTTTGCCGGAACGGGCACCATCCCCAAGGACCTGAATGAGAAGGTTCGCCGCGACCAAAGCCCATATGCGAGGTTCACCGCGATGCATTCCATCCAAGATCGCCCTTCCGTCTCCATCATCATAGCCAACTACAACTACGCCCACTTTCTGCCGCGCGCGATCGACAGTGCGCTTTCCCAGCATTACGGCGATGTCGAGGTCATCGTTGCCGATGACGCATCGACCGATAACTCCGCCGAGGTGATCGCCTCCTATGGAAACCGGATCAAAGCGTGCAGGCGAAAGGCGAATGGCGGCCACGGCGCCGCTTTCAACACGGGATTCGCGGCAAGCCGGGGCGGGATCGTTCTCTTCCTCGACGCCGACGACTATCTGTACCCGGAGGCCGTATCCGAGATCGTCGCCAACTGGGAAGACGACACGGCGCAGATGCAATTCAGGCTGCACCTCGTCGACGAGCGCCAGCGGATCAAGGACATCTTCCCGCCGCCGCAAGTGCCTTTCGATTCCGGCGACGTCACGCCGCAATTGCTGCGCCGGGCGCGCTATCAGACGACCGTCACGAGCGGGCTCGCCTTCGCCCGTTCGGCCCTCGATGTCATCATTCCCGTCCCGGAAAGCGAGTTCCGGCAGGGGGCCGACGGCTATCTGGTCACGCTCGCGCCACTATACGGGAAAGTGACGTCGCTCGACGTCTGCCTCGGCGCCTATCGGATGCACGGAAACAATCATTCGGTTTTCGCGGAGAAGCTCGGCCAGCGGGCGCGCTGGCGGGTGGAGCACGACTTTCACCGGCTGCAGGCGCTCGCGGACCAGGCTGGCGACGTCGGGCTCGAGGTTCGCCCCGACGCGAATCTGCGCGATCCGGTGCATCTGGAGGAGCGCCTGGCTTCCCTTTGCGTGGACAGCCGGCGCCATCCGGTGGCGGAGGATTCCCGCCTGGCGCTGGCGACCGCCGGCGCCGTCGCCAGCATGGACATGAATGTCTCGCTGCGCCGCCGCGCGATGCTCGCCGCATGGTTCCTGTCCGTCGGGCTGCTGCCGCAGCGCATGGCGAAGGCGGTCCTGTCATGGAAGCTCGTCGCTTCCTCGAGGCCCGCCGTTCTCGCGAGGCTTTCCAGGACCATCCGCCACGTCGTGGGCTGAAGCATTTTGCAGTCAGGTGGAATCACCCGACGTCGCTCAAATGCGGAAAAAAGCAAACAGGTAGAGCGGTGGCGCGAACGCATGTGAGTGCATCCCGCTCCTGCCGGGTGACCTTCACCAAACCTCGGGTAGTCCCACGGCTCCCCCGGATGTTCGCCGCGCTACGTCGGAAGGACTAAGGGCCAACCTCCCGCGTCTGATGTAATATCAGCTTTCGCTCAAACAGCGGAGGAACGCGGCATGCGCACGATCACGCTTTGCGCGCTGGCCCTTCTATTGTGGGCCAACTCCCATGCGGCAGACAGGACGATCCAGATCCCGGGCCACAAATTCCGAACTGCGGAGAATTGCGTGCGCCGGGCGCCGATCGGCAAGTTCGATCGCAAGTGCGACATTCCGATTGTCGGCTGGCGTGGGGCCGAGGGCCTGTGGCTCCCGAGTGTTTCCCAAGGCGCGCCTGGAGGGTTTGGGTTCTAGAGCATTTTGCAGTCAGGTGGAATCACCTGACGTCGCACCAATGCGTCAAAACACAGATAGGGCGGCGGGCGCGAACGCATGTGAGCGCATCCCGCTCTAATGCATGTCGCCCAAAAGTGCGCAGCGGTTTTGGGACGACGCCATGCATGAGAACAAAAACCTAAGCGCATCGCATGAATTCAATTGCTACGCGCTTTAGCCAAGAAGGCAAGGGCTCGTTGCATGAGAGCACTCTAAACAAAGCGCGATAAACAAGGCGCGTTGTGGTAGATTTGGGACGGGAGCAACGCCGGCTTGTGGAGAAGCCCGATGGTGGCCTGCCCGGTTTCGGGTCGGTCCGCCGTCAACGTTGCACCAGCATCTCCGCCGGCCGGATCGGGCGGGCCTCCATGGGGCGGTCCGCAAGGGAGCTCGGATTGGGAGGTGTATGATGGTGCGCAAACTGTGTCTCGCCTTGGCGGTAGGGGCATCGGCGCTCGCGATCAGCGGGCTAGCCTGGGCCGATATTACGATCCTCGTGCCCTCGGGCAGCGAAGGCGACGGCTTGAGAGCCGCCGCCGCCGACTACGCCAAGATGAAGGGCACGAAGGTGGAGGCGGTCCAGGCGCCCTATGCCAATGTCTTCGAACAGGGCGCCAATGCAGGCGCGACGAAGTCCGGCGTCTTTGACATCATTCTCATGGATGATCCGTGGATTCCGTTCTTCGCCGAGAACGGGCACCTCGAGGACTTGACCGAATACTTCAAGAAGGCCGGCCTGGAAGGCCCGGATGACGACTTCCTGTCGAAGTCGCTGGCGATCTGCCGCAATCCCTACAACACGGGGCCGTATGTATGCCTGCCCTATGTGGGCAACGCCCAGATGTTCTTCTATGACGCCGCGAAATTCAAGGAGGCTGGCGTCGACGCGCCGAAGACCTGGGACGATGTATTGAAGGCTGCGAAGACGCTGACGGAGCAGGGCGGCGGCCGCTATTTCGGCTACGTCTTCCGCGGCGGCCAGGGCAACCCGGTCGTTGCCGATTTCATGCCGATCTTCTGGTCCTACGGGGCCGACATGTTCAACGCGGACCGGACGAAGGTGACGATCGACACGCCCGAGGGCGCTGCGGCCATGAAGACATTCATGGCGCTACGCGACGTCTCGCCCAAGGGAGTTGAAAGTTATAACGCCAACGAGGTGGGAACCGCGCTTGCCGCCGGTACCGCCGCCTCGTCGATCAACTGGCCGAATTGGGTCGCCACCTTCGAGGATCCGACCCAGTCGAAGATGGTCGGCAAGATTTCCTACAGCCCGATCCCGGCCGGCACCAAGCCGGGGAGCTCGGAAATCGGCCACTGGACCATGGGAATCATGGCAGCCTCGAAGAACAAACAGGAGGCCTTCGATTTCATGCTCTGGGCAACCTCGGCCGAACAGATCAAGGTTTCCGCCGAGCGCGGCAATCCGCCCGTCCGCGCCTCGGTCTTCACCGATCCGGAACTGACGAAGCAGGAGAAGTTCCGGCACTATCCGGTGCTGATGGAGGCGATCCAGGCCTCGACGCCGCGTCCGCGCCACCCGAAATGGCCTGAGATCGAGAATGCCTTCGGCATCGAGCTTTCCAAGGCGGTCGCCGGCACGATCACGCCGGAAGAGGCGCTGAAGAACTCGCAGGCCGCGATCGAGCAGATCACCGGGCTCAAATAGGCGACCAACGTGCCCGGGGGGCGGGGCTTTTCCGCCCCCCGCACGGCTCACGGGAGGGTCCGATGGTGAAGGCGGGAGGCGGTCTGGAGTGCTGGGCGGAGCGTCATCTGCGCTACCTGATGCTCGCTCCGACGGTGCTCATCCTGCTGGCGCTGACGATCTTCCCCAGCATCTACATGTTCTATGCGGCGGTGCACCGTGTCAGCCCCAATCCGGACCTGCCCTGGCAGTTCGTGGGATTCGACAATTTCGGCAGGCTTCTTGTCGACGCGCAGTTTCAGGTGGCGCTTCGCAACACCGCCGTCTTCACCATCATCGCGGTATCGATCGAGTTCCTCCTCGGCCTTGGCCTGGCGCTGCTCCTCGACAGGTTCATCCGCCGGCTCACGTTTCTGAAGACAGTGCTGATGGTTCCGATGATGCTGCCGCCGATCGCCGTTGCGATCACCTGGAAGCTTATCTATGAGCCGCAGTTCGGCGTCCTGAACGAGATCATGTTCCGTCTCGGGCTTCCGACCCAGGCCTGGGCGGGCGATGTGAACCTGGCGATGTTCTCCATTATCGTCGCGGATGTCTGGCAATGGACGCCGTTCATCTTTCTATTGATGCTGGCGGGGCTCGCGAGCCTGCCGGTCGAGCCCTACGAGGCGGCGGCGCTCGACGGCGCCTCATCCTGGCGGCAGTTCTGGGACCTGACGCTCCCCTTCCTGAAGCCCGTCATCGCCATCGCGCTTCTGCTTCGCGTGATGGACGCGCTGCGTCTCTTTGATCTTGTCTTCATTCTGACGGGAGGCGGGCCGGCGGACCGGACCAAGGTCCTGAGCCTCTATATCTACCAGGTTGCCTACCGCTTCGCCGATCCCGGCTATGCGGCGGCGATATCGCTCTTCGTGCTGTTCGTGACGATCATCCTCAGCACCTGGTTCATGAAACGCATGCGGCTGGCGGAGTGAGTGGCGATGGCGACCGCGATCAGAACCCGCAGCCGCGCCTGGGAGAGGGCGCTGCGCATCGCTGCCTATCTTACGATCCTCGTCGCCCTCGTTCTGACGCTCTTCCCCGTCTATTGGATCGCGGCGAACTCCTTCAAATTCGACATCGACATCTTCGCGGTGCCGCCAGAATGGGTGCCGCGGAACCCAACGCTGAAACATTACGACGAAGCCTTCATCGAGCGTCCGTTCCTGCGCTATGCGCTGAACAGCTTCCTCGTCGCGGTCGGCACGACCGTGGTCTCCGTGACTTTCGGCACCATGGCCGGCTATGCACTCGCGCGGTTCAGCTATCCTTGGCAGTGGCGAAGGCAGATCTCCTTCTGGATCCTGTCGACCCGGATGATGCCGCCGATCGTAAGCATCATTCCGCTCTACCTGTTCTTCAACTATTTCGACATGCTCAACACGAAGTCGGCATTGATCATCGCCTACACCGCCTTCAACCTGCCGTTTGCGACCTGGATGATGAAGAGCTATTTCCAGGACCTGCCGATCGAGCTCGAAGAAGCGGCGATCGTCGACGGCGATACGCGCTGGGGCGCGTTCCTGCATGTGGCGCTGCCGCTCGCGCGGCCGGGACTTGCGGCAACGGCCATCTTCTCCCTGATCATCTCCTGGAACGAATTCCTGCTGTCGCTGGTAATTACGCTGACCGAGCAGTCACAGACGCTCCCGATCGGCATTGCAGGGCGGGTGACGCAGTACAACACCTATTGGGGCGAAATCAGCGCCGCCGGCTTCATGGCCTGCGTGCCGATCGTCATCTTCGCCTTCATCGTCCAGAAGCATCTCGTCCGGGGGCTTTCCCTCGGTGCCGTCAAGGGGTGAAGGGAGAGGGGTCGAGGCCTATGGCGTCCGTCAGGTTCGAGAGAGTCACAAAGAAGTTCGGCGAGTTCGTCGCCGTCCACGACTTCGACCTCGAGATCCGCGACAAGGAGTTCCTCGTGCTGCTCGGGCCATCGGGCTGCGGCAAGACGACGACCATGCGCATGGTCGCGGGCCTCGAGGAGGCGACCTCCGGCGACATCTATATCGATGCCGACCGTATCAACGACGTCCTGCCGAAATACCGCGACGTGGCCATGGTTTTCCAGTCCTACGCGCTCTACCCGCACCTGACGGTCGAGGACAATATCGGCTACCCGCTGAAGATCCGCAAAGTGCCGCCGGAGGAATACAAGCGCCGGGTGAGCGAGGTGGCGCGGCGGGTCGAGCTCGATACCATGCTCAAGCGCCTGCCGAAGGAGCTTTCCGGCGGCCAGCGCCAGCGCGTGGCGCTCGCGCGCGCCATCGTGCGCACGCCGCGCGTCTTCCTGATGGACGAGCCGCTGTCGAACCTCGATGCCAAGCTCAGGACGCAGATGCGCGCGGAACTGAAGCACCTGCAGCACGAATTGCAGGTGACGACGATCTATGTCACCCACGACCAGATCGAGGCGATGACGCTTGCCAACCGTGTGGCGGTCATGAACAAGGGCGTGATCGAGCAGCTCGGGACGCCGCGGGAAATCTACAATGATCCGCGCACCCTGTTCGTCGCCGGCTTCATCGGTTCGCCGTCGATGAACCTGATCCCGGGCGAGGTGAAGGACGGCGTCTTCGAGAGCGCGGGCTTGAGGGTGGGCGGTGCCGGCCGCGTCACCATCCCGCGCGCGGTTCTCGGCGTACGTCCCGAAGACGCTCTCGTCACCGCTGCAGACGACGCCCAGGCCAACCTGGTCGCGCCGATCTATTCGGTCGAGCTCACCGGCGAGAATACGCTCGTCAGCCTGCAACTGGGCGGCCGGCTCATGACCTTGCGCGCCGACAAGAATTTCGCCGGGCAGATCGACCAGCCCGCCGGCGTCAAGATCGCCAGGGATCGCATGTTCCTGTTCGATGCCGACACAGAGCGGCGTGTCGATTTCAAGCCGGAGGGTTGAGATGCCGGATGCGGGTGGACAAGGCGCGGCGGTTGTCGCGATAGTCCCTAGGAGAGGGGCAGGGGCAGCCGCAGTCGCTCTCTTCATTGCCTCCGGTGCGCTCGCCGGCGAGAGCGGGCCGATCACCGGCAACCCGCTTGTCGATATCCCGGCCGGGCCTTTCGTCTTCGGCCGCGACGACGGGCCCGACAACGAGCGCCCGCGCCTCGTGGTAGAGGGGCGGCCCTTCGCGATCAACCGCACGGAGATCACCAACCGGCAATATGCCCACTTCGTTGCCGAAACCGGTCATCGGCCCGCCTTCTATGCCGATCACCCGGTGCTTGGGCTCGACGAGCGTCCCGTCGTTGGCGTCAGTTGGGCCGATGCCGACGCCTTCTGCCGCCACTATGGTCTCTCGCTGCCGTCGGAAGAGCAATACGAGCGGGCCGCGCGGGGTACTGCCGGCCAACCGTTTCCGTGGGGGGCGGCGCCACCGGACGCGACCCGGGTCAACGCCGGTGCCGAGGTCTGCTGCGCTGGAGACGCGCGCGACGGCTATGCGATGACGGCGCCGGCAGACTCTTTCCCGGGCGGCGCGAGCAGCGAGGGCGTGCTCCATCTCGTCGGCAATGTCTGGGAGTGGACAAGCGATGTCTACGCCCCTGACGAGCCGGCCGGAGAAGCCCCGCAGCAGGGCGGGGCTGTGTTCCGCGTGCTTCGCGGCGGCGCCTGGAACAGCGATCCACGTCACCTGACGGCGACCTACCGGCTCGCCTACGATCCGGATTTCCGTTTCTCTGCCAATGGCGGCTTCCGATGCCTACGCTCCGCGCCCTGATCGCTGCCGCCGTGCTTGTCTTCCTGGCACCCCATGCGGGTGCCGGACCGTCGGGTTCGCCGAACTACAGGCTCGAGACCGTTCATGTGCCGGCTGCTGCCTTTGGAGGCCTCGCTCGCGACGGCGATGCGCTGCTTGTAACCGATCTCGCGGGCGGGCGGCTTTACCGCCGCGACGCGGAGCGCCGCCTCGCCGCATTTGGCCCGATCTTCCCGCACGGCAAGGACGTGATCGGCGATCCGACCGGGCCGTACCGTGTCGCCCGGGTGGGTGACGTGTTCGTCGTCGCCCAGGGCTGGACGCCGGCCAATGCGGAGCCGGGGCGGCTCGACCACGCGCTCGTCGCGCTTGACGAGGCCGGCGGAACCCGCGTCGTCGGCAACGATTTCTGGAACCCCTTCGATTTCGTCGCGGCCGCCGATGGCTTTTACGTGGTCGACGCCGCGCGCAACAGCGTCGAGCACCTGCGCGCAAATGGGGAGCGAAATACCGTCGTCAGCTTCAAGCGCATGAAGCAGGCGGCGCGAACGCTGCAGCGCCTGTCGCCGACGGAGTTTTCGGAAGACGAGGAGTACGAGACCGACGCGGTACCGGCCGGCATCGCGCGGCGCGACGGCCGGCTTTATATCACCCTTTTCAGCGGTTTTCCTTTCGCGGCGGGCGCGGGTAAGGTCGTCTCGGTCCCGGAGACCGGCGATAGATCAGCGCCGCGGGTCGAGGCGCAGGGCCTGAATGCGCCGGTGGCGATCACCTTCGCCGACGATGGGACGATGCTCGTCCTGGAGCACGGGACTTATGATCAAAGCCGCGGTTTCGGGGAGGGCACCGGTCGTCTGCTGAAGTTCGATGGCAAGACGCGCCGCCGGGAGACCGTCCTTGCCGGCCTGACGCGGCCGGTATCCGTCCTCGTGTGGGACGAGCGCCAACTCGTCGTTTCCGATCTGGTCGGCAACCTTCATTTTCTGAAACGTTAGGGCGTTTTTGCAGTCAGGTGGAAACACCTGACGTCTCGGGGGCTATAAACGGTGCGAGGACCGGCGAAGACCGCCCGCTCAGTGCTTCGTGCTCGATTCGTCTCGAACCGCTTCCTCGTGATACCAGCAGCCATCGATGGCGGCACATACCTCCGACGCGGCGGGATCCGTCTTCCACTGCGCGTCGGATCGGCGTTCCTCACCCCGCCGCGGAACTCGCGTCGGGAACTGCAGGATCTTCGCGGACTTGCCGTGAAAACTCGTGGCCATGTTCTGGTCTCCCGTGAGTTCTGCTTGAGAAAGATAATACGGGCCGGCGGGATTTGCACATCATTTACGCGAAATGCCGAAAAAATATTCAATTGCCTGCCGGAATCGCAAGCACTCCTCGCCTTTTCCGTGCGGAGCATCGCGCGCGGTGTGATTTTTTAGGCAGCAGCACCCGCCTGATGCCTTTTGCGGCGCGAATCTAATGTGAGCGGCGTGCTCTTCCAAAGGCCGGCGGCTGGCAAAGCTTGGGAGTCGCAGCAAAATCAATGCAATGCCGGGCGGCGCGTCCTGGCTTTGCCGGCTTTGCCCACGCAATCGCAGCCAGGCGGTCCGGTTCAAATCCGTTGGCCGCCGCAAAAAAGAGTCGGGTCCGCCGGCGAACTGGCACACTTGATGCTTGGGGGGAGTGGATCCCTGGCGGTCGAGCATCGTTTCGCGTGTCGAGGCCGCTTCAGGATTGGCTCAAACCTCGCAGCACCACGTTAGAGAGATTCGCTGATGACAAAGTATAAGCTCGAGTACATCTGGCTCGATGGCTACACGCCGGTACCCAATCTCCGCGGCAAGACGCAGATCAAGGAATTCGATGCGTTTCCGACGCTCGACCAGCTTCCGCTCTGGGGCTTCGACGGCAGCTCGACGAACCAGGCCGAAGGCCGCAGCTCCGATTGCGTGCTGAAGCCGGTTGCCGTCTACCCGGATCCGGTCCGCACCAACGGCGTGCTGGTGATGTGCGAAGTCATGATGCCGGACGGCAAGACGCCGCATCCGTCGAACAGCCGCGCCACGATCCTCGACGACGAAGGCGCCTGGTTCGGTTTCGAGCAGGAATACTTCTTCTACAAGGACGGCCGTCCGCTCGGCTTCCCGGAGCAGGGCTATCCGGCACCGCAGGGCCCCTACTACACCGGCGTCGGCTACAAGAACGTCGGCAACATCGCCCGCCAGATCGTCGAAGAGCATCTCGACATCTGCCTGGCTGCCGGCATCAACCATGAAGGCATCAACGCGGAAGTCGCCAAGGGCCAGTGGGAATTCCAGGTCTTCGGCAAGGGCTCCAAGAAGGCCGCCGACGAAGTCTGGATGGCGCGCTACCTGCTGCAGCGCCTGACGGAAAAATACGGCATCGACATCGAATGGCACTGCAAGCCGCTCGGCGACACCGACTGGAACGGCTCCGGTATGCACTGCAACTTCTCGACCGCCTACATGCGCGAAGTCGGCGGCAAGGACTATTTCGAGGCGCTGATGGCAGCATTCGAAAAGAACCTGCAGGAGCACATCGCGGTCTACGGCCCGGACAACCACCTGCGCCTGACCGGCAAGCATGAAACGGCTCCGTGGAACAAGTTCAGCTACGGCGTTGCCGACCGTGGCGCGTCGATCCGCGTTCCGCACAGCTTCGTCAACAACGGCTACCGCGGCTATCTGGAAGATCGTCGTCCGAACTCCCAGGGCGACCCCTACCAGATCGCTTCGCGCGTGCTGAAGACGATCGATTCCGTCCCGACGGAAGTTTCGAAGGTAGCGTAACTCCCAAGCCTCTACATGGCGTCGACCTCATGGTCGGCGCCATGCTTTTTTCAGGTGGCGCCGCTCCGCTCGGCGAGAATCCACTCGACGGCCGCCACGATGTCGCCGGCCGTTGCCGTCGGCTGCGGCGAAAAGCGCGCTTCATCTCCCGCCCTGTATTTTCCCGTCCGCACCAGCAGCGCATGGCCGAGACCGGCGCTCAGCGCACCGGCAACATCCGTTTCCGCATCGTCCCCGACCATGACGGCCGCCGCGGCCGGGCAAGGTATGGTGGCAAGGGCCGAGCGGAAAAAGCCCGGAGCCGGTTTGCCGAGGACGATCGCCTTTTTCTGGCTGGCGAATTCCAGTGCGGCGACAAAGGCTCCCGCGTCGAGGCTCAACCGGCCGTCGGCGTCCCTGAAGGAGCGCTTCGGTGCAAGCGCCAGCAATTCGGCGCCATCGACCAGTTGCCGGAAGGCATCGTTGAGCGACCGGTAGTCGAAGGCGTCGCCGGCATCGCCGACGACGACCGCCGTGCCGCGGCTGCCGGCAGGCAGATGCTGAAATTCGGAGAGAAGATCGGAGTGGACGAGAAGATGTGCCGATCGGCCACGCTCGCGAAGCCAGTTGCAGGCTGCCGCAGCCGGCGTGAAGAGCTCATCGCCCGTCACCGCAAGCCCCAGTCTTTCGAGTTTGGCAAGGATCGACGGCTTGCTCGATCGGGTCGTGTTGCTGACGAAGCGTATCGGCAGCCCGGCCCCGCGCAGGCGCGCAACGGCTTCCGCCGCTCCGGGCAAGGCTTCCGCGCCATCATAGATGACGCCGGCAAGATCCAACAGCACAGCGCTGATCATGTGCTGAGGATGACATGTGGCTGGAGCCGGTCAAGGGGCGAGGCTCGGTTGCCATCGTCTGCTGTACCGGGCGGGCGAGGGCCGCGCCGTCAGGCGCAATCGAAGAACCTCAGCCCGGCGGCGGCCGAACAGCCGCCGTATGTTCTACAGTCGCCCCGCCCGCGGCAGGGCTCCGCGTCAGCCGCGGCGGGTGTCCGGGAAGTTGGCCGGATTGATGCCGAGGGTGTGGAGGTCGCGGGCGTTCGGGCGGCGGTGACCTTCGACTGCCGCGGCTGCGGCGGTCGCTGCGCCGAGAACGGCGAAGGCGCGGCCAATGAAGCCCATGCGGTGATTGCTAGTCATTGTCTTTGCTCACTTTTCCGTTTCAATTCGATGAGCAGAAGATGGGCCTGCGGCGGTCCTTTTGCAATGCACAAAACCTCAGTCCAGCCATGCAATGGAAGCAGGCCCGGTCGGCTGTCAGCCGACCGGGCCTGCAATCGAGCGGGACGGGCTGCCCCTCCACGTCCCGCTCTTCAAAGCGCCTTGGGAGGCGAAAGCGTCAGTCTTCGCTGGCGGCGAGCTGTGCGAGCACTTCGCCGCGCCCGCGGGCCCTGAGGATGAGCGGCACGATGAAGGCCAGCGCCGCGATCACCAGAAGCACCGCCGCGATCGGCGAGGTGAAGAGCACGGTGACGTCGCCCTGGCTGATCGAAAGTGCGCGGCGCAACTGCTGTTCCGCGAGCGGTCCGAGGATCAGGCCGACGACGACCGGGGCGATCGGGTACCCGAAAACCCGCATCACGTAGCCGAGCAGGCCGAAGGCAAGTAGCATGCCGAGCTCGAACACCGACGGATTGGCGCCGATCGTGCCGAGCGTGGCGAAGAGCAGGATGCCTGCATAGAGCCACGGCTTCGGGATCGTCAGCAGCTTCACCCAAAGCCCGATCAGCGGCAGATTCAGGACGAGCAGCATGAAGTTGGCGATCAACAGGCTCGCGATCAGGCCCCAGACGAGCTGCGGGTTGGTCGCGAAGAGCAGCGGCCCCGGCTGCAGGCCGTATTGCTGGAAGCCGGCGAGCATGATCGCCGCGGTTGCCGTTGTCGGCAGGCCAAGCGTCAGGAGCGGCACCAGCGTGCCGGCAGCCGAAGCGTTGTTCGCCGCTTCGGGACCGGCCACGCCTTCGATCGCGCCATTGCCGAATTCCTCGGGATGCTTGGTCAGGCGCTTCTCAGCGGCGTAGGAGAGGAAGGTGCCGATCTCGGCGCCGCCGGCCGGCATGGCGCCGATCGGGAAGCCGATGAAGGTGCCGCGCAGCCACGGCTTCCAGGAGCGTGCCCAGTCCATCGCGCTCATCCAGACGGAGCCTCGGACCGCTTCAACCGTTTCGGGGCCCTTGTCGCCCTGCGCGGCGATATAGAGCGTTTCGCCGATGGCGAACATCGCAACGGCAAGCGTCGTCACCTCGATACCGTCGAGCAGGTCCGGAACGCCGAAGGAAAGCCGCGCCTGGCCGGTCAACTGGTCGATGCCGATGCAGGCGAGCGTCAGGCCGACGAAAAGCGAGGTGAGGCCACGCAGCGTCGAGTCGCCGAAGGCGGAGGAGACGGTGACGAAGGCGAGCACCATCAGCGCGAAGTATTCGCGCGGGCCGAAGACGAGCGCGAGCTTGACGATGAAGGGAGCGATGAAGGCGAGCGCGAGCGTCGCGATGAGCCCGGCGACGAAGGAGCCGATCGCCGCCGTCGCGAGCGCGGGGCCGCCGCGACCGGCGCGCGCCATCTTGTTGCCCTCGAGCGCGGTGACGATCGAGGCGCTTTCGCCGGGCGTGTTGAGCAGGATCGACGTCGTCGAACCGCCGTACATGCCGCCGTAATAGATGCCGGCGAACATGATGAGCGAGCCGCCCGGGTCGAGCTGGTAGGTGACGGGGAGCAGCAGCGCGACCGTCAATGCCGGCCCGATGCCGGGCAGCACGCCGACGGCGGTGCCGAGCGTCACGCCGATGAGGGCGTAGAGCAGGTTCATCGGCTGGGCAGCGACCAGCAGCCCCTGCAGAAGGAATTCAAAAGTAGCCATGGTCGTCGGCCCTCTTAGAAGAACAGGCGTTCAAACGGTCCTGCCGGCAGCGACAATTGCAGGAGCTTGGCGAAAATCACCCAGACGAAGAAGCTGAAGGCGATACCGATGGGAATCGTGAGCCAAAGCCTGCGTTTTCCGAACCCGCCCGCCGTCAGGGCGAAGAGGATGCCGGTGGCGATCGAGAAGCCGAGAATGTTGAGCAGCAGCATCTGCGCCGCGAGCCCCGCGACGATCCAGATGACCGGGCCGAACTGCTGCGGTTCCCGCTCGGCGAAGTCGCCTCTGATGCCCTCGGCGGCCGTCCAGATTGCGAGGCCGATGAGACAGCAGGCGATGACGTAGGGCACCGTGGTCGGACCCACCTGCGAGTAGCCGGCAAGGCCGGTCAGGCGGGAAACGTCCCAGAAGATCACGCCGGCGATGACCGCCAGCACGGCGGCGATGATCAGCGCCGCCCTGTCAGGGCGGCGCGTTTCGACGGAAGGGGTGTTTCCCTTGTTCATTTGACCAGTCCGATGCCCTTAAGGACGGCTTCGGTGGCGGAAACATCCTTGGAGAGCTGTTCCTTGAAGGCGTCGCCGGCGAGATAGGTATCCTGCCAGCCCTTGGTCTTCAGCACTTCCTGCCAGCCGGCGGACTTGGCGAGCTTCTCGATGTCGGCCGTAACGGCAGCCTTCTGCTCTTCGGTCAGGCCGGGGGCGGCGGCAACCATGCGCCAGTTTTCGACGACGACGTCAAGGCCCGATTCTTTCAGCGTCGGAGCGTCGACGCCGGCGATGCGTTCGGCGCTGGTGACCGCGAGCAACCGGAGCGTGCCGGCCTTGACCTGCGATTCGAACTCGCCGTAGCCGGAGATGCCGGCGGTCACCTGGCTGCCGAGGATCGCGGCGAGCGCTTCGCCGCCGCCGGAATAGGCGATGTAGTTGATCTTCGTCGGATCGACGCCCGCGGCCTTGGCGATGAGGCCGACGGCGATGTGGTCGACACCGCCAGCCGAGCCGCCGGCCCAGGAGACGGTGCCCGGATCCTTCTTCAGCGCCTCGACGAGGTCGGCCATCGACTTGATCTCGGAAGCAGCCGGAACGACGATCGCCTCATATTCGCCGGTCAGGCGCGCGATCGGCTCGACGTCCTTGAGCGTCACCGGCGAATTGTTGGTGAGAATGGCGCCGACCATGACGTAGCCGCCGACGAGCAGCGCATTCGGGTTGCCCTTCTGCTGGCTCGCGAACTGGGCAAGGCCGATCGTGCCGCCGGCACCGGGCACGTTCTGCACCTGGACGTTGCCGGAAATGCCTTCTTGCTGCATGACGGTCTGCAGCGAACGGGCGGTCTGGTCCCAGCCGCCGCCGGGGTTCGCCGGCGCGATGATCGTGTAGTCGGCGGCGTAGGCCGGAAGCGCCAGCGCGCCGGCGAGAATGGATGCGATGAAGAAATGTTTCAAGGTCGGTCCTCCGTGAGGCGCGTTTCGCCACGCGCACGTTGATTATCGTCGCGAACGGGAGAAAGGCGATGGCGACCGCGTAAGCGCGACCTCCGACCGGATTGGTGATTTCCTCCCGAACGCTGCCGGCGATTCCGCCTCCACGGTCGCCAGCGGCTTTAAGCCATCACAGAAAGCTGACATTAACCTGACATCAACTCGGCTTCGCGTAAATCACTTGTTTACTTGCCGAAATATTCACTGCAGCCGCAGCACCTCGTTCCAGCGGGCAATCAGCCGCGCGCGCTTGACCTGGTCCAGATAGACCATCAGACCGGGGCTGACCGGCACCGGCTTGAGCTGTCCGCCGAGCATTTCCTGCATCGTGTTGGCGGTGTTCTCGCCGGCGACGTCGGGGCTCACCGCCGGGATCTGCAGCTCGCGCGCCATGATCGTCTGGCCCTCCTTCGACATGAAGAATTCGAGATAGCGCCGGCCGAGTTCGGGCGAGGCGGCGGCCTCCGGCACGAGGCCGATGCGCGACATCACCACGGTATAGTCCTTGGGAAGCACGATGCCGACGTCCGGATGCCGCGAGGCCCAGTCGGCGGCATAGGAGCCGAGGATATTGTAGCCGAGCACGAATCGCCCGTCCGAGACCCTTTCCAGGATCGCCTGGCTCGTCGAATAGAGCTTCACGCCCGCGGCCCCCATGGCCTGGATGACCGTCCAGATGTCGCCGAACTGCTCCTGGTCGCGCGACATGAACAGGAAACCGACCCCGGAGCGCTCGATGTCGTAGGTGCCGATGCGGCCGAATACGGCGCTTCCCTGCCGCTTGAGGTAGTCGACGAATTCGGCGCGCGTCGCCGGCGGACGCTCGTTCCGGAAGCTCGGCTTGTGATAGACGAAGACCGCCGGCTCGAAGGTCAGCGCATAGGCCGTGTTGCGCCAGTTGGCCCAGGCCGGCCAGCGGCCGCTCATCGGCAGCTCGCTGCGCTGCGCATAGCCGTCATTGCTGAGCTTGACCTGCAGGTCCATGGCGGACGAGAAGGCGAAATCGGCCGTCTTCTGGCCGGCGTCCGTCTCCTTGACGATCCGGTCGTAGATCTCGCCGGTCAGCATGTCCTCGTAGCGCACGGCCACGTCCGGATTGGCCTTCTGGAAGCCGATGATCATCGGCCGTGCCAGGGGTTCGTCGAGCGAAGAATAGACGGTGAGAACGGGGGCGGCGGAATTGCCGGAAGGGGCCGGAAAGAACGCGATCGCCGCGTGCGCCGACGTGGAAAAGAGCACCAGAAAAGCAAGGGAAATCAAGAACCGCATAAATTCACAATGCCTCACGCCGCCGCCGTTCACAAGCAAGCTCGCGCCCGATAGAGTGTGGCCGGGAGAGTGGCATTTGCGAATCTTGCTTGTTGAAGACAACCGGGCCCTGGCGGAGGGTCTCTCGACGCTGTTGCGCGGTAGCGGCTATGCCGTCGACGTCGTCAGCGACGGCGCCTCCGCGCATGCGGTCGCCGCGGCCGAGAGCTTCGATCTGGTGATCCTGGACCTGAACCTGCCGGAAATGGACGGCCTCGACGTGCTGCGCGCCATGCGGGCGCGCCAGAATCGCGCCGCCGTGCTGATCCTGACGGCGCGTGGGACGCCGGAGGAGCGCATCAAGGGCCTCGACCTCGGCGCCGACGACTACCTGATCAAGCCGTTCGACATCGGCGAATTCGAGGCGCGGGTGCGCGTGCTCTTGCGCCGCCAGGCGGGATTGCGTGCCTCCGTCGTCAGCTACGGCGACGTCTCGCTGGACCTCACCGCCCGAAGCTTTTCGGCAGCCGGCGTACCGATCGAGATTCCCGCCCGCGAACTCGGCCTGCTCGAGCTCTTGTTCATGCGCGCCGGCAAAGTGGTCGCCAAGGATGCGATCGTACAGTCGCTGACCGGCCTCGACGACGATCTGAGCCCCAACGCCATCGAGCAATATGTGAGCCGGCTGCGCAAGCGTCTTGCGCCCTATGGTCTTACCGTCCGCACCGCGCGCGGCATCGGCTACTATCTCGACAAGACGGCCGCATCCGAATGAAGAGCGCCGTTTATTCGCTGCGGCGAAGGCTGCTTGCCTGGCTGCTGATATCGACCGCGGTCATCGGCGTCGTTGCGCTGGTCGACACCTACCGGGAGGCGGTGAAGACGGCGAATGCCGTCTCGGACCGGGTGCTCGCCGGATCGGCGCTCGCGATCGCCGAGCGCGTGGTCGTCGCCGAAGACGGCTCGCTGCAGGTCGACATCCCCTATGTGGCGCTCGAAATGCTGACCTCGGCCGCGCAGGACCGGGTTTTCTATCGGGTGGACGGGCCGCCGGGCGAATTCATCACCGGCTACCAGACGCTCCCCTCGCTACCCGAGAGTTCCGGTCAGCCGACGAGCTTCGCCGATGCGGTCTTCCGCGGCGAGCCGATCCGCGTGGCAGCGCTCAGGCGTTCCGCGTCGACAGGTGTCAACTCCGTTCCCTTCGTCGTGACCGTCGCCGAGACGACTATCGCGCGGCGCCAACTGGCCGAGACCATTCTTCTGCGCTCGGCCCTGCGCCTCGGGATGATGATCGCCGGCGCGGCGATGATCGTCTGGGTCGCCGTCACCTTCTCGCTGCGTCCGCTCTACCGCCTGGGCGATGCGATCGCCGAGCGCAGTCCCGACGACCTGCACCCGATCCGCGAGCGCGTGCCGAACGAGGTCCAGGGGCTCGTCGACACGGTCAACTCCTTCATGGTGCGCCTGCAATCGGCGCTCGACGCCCTTCGCCACTTCACCGGCAATGCCAGCCATCAGCTGAGAACGCCGCTCGCGATCATCCGCACGCAGCTCGCGCTGGCACAGCGGGCGACGACGATCGAGGAAACGCGGGCGGCGGCGGCAAAGGCCGATGAAGCCGTCTCCAATGCCGAGCGCATTCTCGCGCAACTCCTCCTGATGGCGAAGATCGACGCGGCGGGGAGGGACGAGGCGCGAGGCTCGGAGCGCATCGAGCTCGCCGGCCTCGCCCGCGCCATCACCGCCGACCATGTTCCGGCGGCGGGCGATGCCGGCATCGACCTCGGATTTGCGGGGGAGGGCGAGCATTGGGTGCGCGCCGAGCCGCTGCTCGTCGGCGAACTCCTGAAGAACCTGATCGGCAATGCGCTCCTCTATGCCGGGCGCGGCGCCGAGGTCACGGTCCGCGTCGAAGGGCGCGAGGAGACTGTCGTTCTGGAAGTGGAGGACAACGGCCCCGGGATCCGGCCGGAGCTGCGCGAGGCGGCACTCCAGCGCTTCCGCCGCGGCGGCGACGAGGCCCCCGGCACCGGTCTCGGCCTGCCGATCGTCGAGGAGATCGCGACACTCTACGGCGGGACGATGCGCCTGGAGGAAGGCGAGGGCGGCCGGGGCCTCAGGGTGGCGATCGCCTTTCCGGCGGGGTGAGGGCATGACGGAGCGGCAGGCGATGCGTTTTCGGGTCATCGGGCGCTGCACCCGCTCTGAGGCGGCAATCCGATCGCCTCCGTCAAATCAAAGTCCGCCCTCGAGCAAACGGCCCGCCCCGGAAATCCGCGGGCAGGCCGAGCTTGAGTGATCCCCAGTGCCCTCGATCAGAACGGCGAATCCGGGAAATAGAAGTCCTTCGCATTGTCCTTGGTGATGAGCGTCGCGTCGATCGTATAGGTGCCGCGCACCGGAACCTGGCCGTAGAAGTTGGCGGCCGTCATTTCGAGCGCGGTGCCCACCATTGCCGGCGGGTAGAGCACGTCGACCGGGATCATCTTGTCGCCGTCCATGACCTTCTTGATCATCTCCTTCGAACCGGCGCCGGCGACCACGTACTGGATGTCGGTGCGCTTGGCCTGTTCGATCGCCTGCAGCACGCCGACGGCCATGTCGTCGTCCTGGCACCAGACGACGTCGATCTGCGGATACTTGGTCAAGTAGTCCTGCATCACCTTGAAGGCGTCGTCACGGTTCCAGTTGCCGTATTGGCGGTCGAGGATTTCGACCTTCGAGCCGGCGATGCCCGCGTCGAAGCCGTCCTGGCGCTGCTGGTCGATCGGGATCGGCAGGCCGCGGATGACGACTACCTTGGCTTCGGGCGTGGTTGCCTTGATGTATTCGCCGGCGACCTGGCCGAGGGCGGGGTTGTTGCCGGCGACATAGAGGTCACGCACGCTGTTGTCGTTGACCGAGGGTGCACGGTCGACGAGCGCCACGAACGTGCCCTTGCCTTTGACCTCCTTGATGGCGTTGACCAGCGGATCGGGATCGGTCGGCAGGATCACCAGCGCGTCGATGCCCTGGGTTTCGAGGTCTTGCACGGCATTGGCCTGGCTTGCCGGATCCGGCGAGGTCTTGACGATGACGTTGAGGCCCGGATGCTGCTCCATGAGCTGCTTGGCGACGCGCTCGGCATGGAAGACGACGCCGGCGGTCCAGCCGTGGTCGGCCGCCGGAATCGACACGCCGATCGTTACCTTCTTTTCCTGCGCGTGGGCGACGCCCGTCAGTGCCATCATCGCGATGGCAGCGATGCCCATTAATCCCTTTCGCATGATTTCTTCCTCCCAATGTGTCAGGTCTTTGATATGGCCGGGTCACCCCGGCGGGGTCACGACTTTCGCACCAGCGAGCGCTGGACGAGCATCGCGATGATGATGATCGCACCCTGCATCGCGCCGATCAGGTATTCGCTGATGAAGTTCGACAGGAGCATGATGTTGCCGACCAATTCGAGGATGAAGGCGCCGCAGATCGTGCCCCAGACGCGGCCCGCGCCGCCCTTGAGCGCCGTGCCGCCGACGACGACGGCGGTGATCGCCTGCAGTTCCCAGAGGATGCCGGTGGTCGCCGAGGTCGAGCCGAGGCGCGGCACGTAGAGCAGCACCGCGATCGCGACGCAGAGGCCCTGGATGACGAAGGCGATGGTGCGCACACGGTTGACGGCGATGCCGGAATAGCGGGCGACGTCGCTGTTGGAGCCGACCGCCACCACGTGCCTGCCGTAGCGGGTGCGATAGAGGATGAAGGCGGCGACGGCGGTGACCGCGAGGATGATCGCGATCGGCACAGGGACCCCGAGAATGCTGCCGAAATAGGCCGGGCGATAGAGTTCCTGTATCGCCGGCTCGCGCAGCGTGATCGCGCCGCCTTGCGAAAGCCAGGTGGTCAGCCCGCGATAGATGCCCATGGTGCCGAGCGTGGCGATGAAGGGCTCGATCCTGCCGACGGTGGTGATCAGCCCGTTGGCAAGCCCGCAGGCCGCGCCGGCCGCGACGGCAAAGACGATTGCCGCCGTCAGCATCAGCGCCGGGTCGGCGATGACGCCGAAATTCATGAACAGGATCATCAGGCTCGCCACGAAGGCGACCATCGATCCGACCGAAAGATCGAGATCCCCCGCCGAGATGACGAAGGTCGCACCGACCGCGATGATGGCGATGAAGGCGCAGCGGGTCGCGACATTGGCGAGATTGTTGAGGCCAATGAAGTTGGGGTTGACGATCGCGCCGACGATCAACAGCAAGGCGAGCGCGGCAAAGGGCGCCACGGCCCTCAGATCGATGTCCCGCCAGGTACGGCGGTGACTTGTTGCTTGAAGGCTTTCCTCGTTCACGCTCATATCCACACTTGACCTCCCGCCCCGGAGCCCGGGAATTTCATTCCTGGACGGCCTGCGGCCGTCCATTGCGTCAGGCCGCAGCCATCCGCTTCAGTCCCGCGGCGTAGCGCATGATCTCCTGCTCGGAGATCTCGTCGCCCTCGAGCATGCCGACGATGCGTCCCTCGCGCATGACGGCAACGCGTGTGCAAAGCCCGATGACTTCCGGCATTTCGGAGGAGACGACGATGATCGAGCGTCCGTCGCGCGCCAGCGCCGAGATGAAATGGTAGATCTGCTGCTTGGTGCCGACATCGATGCCGCGCGTCGGCTCGTCGATGATGATGATATCGGGCTCCGTTTCCATCACCTTGGCGAGCAGCAGCTTTTGCTGGTTGCCGCCGGACATGCGCCTTGCGACCACGTTGCCGTCGCGCACGCGAATGTCGAAGCGGCGCCGGGCCTTCTCGAGCGCGGCGGCCTCGCTCGTGGGGTTGAGGTAGCCGAGGCGCGTATGCTGGTCGAGCGACTGCAAGGTGAGGTTCGCCGCCATGCCCGAATTCAGGAGCAGGCCCTTTGCCTTGCGATCCTTGGTCATATAGGCGAGGCCGCGCCGATTGGCGGCGTGGACGTCGCCCGAGGGCACGGCTTCTCCGCGGATCACCACCTCTCCCGCAAGCCGCGGCCTGAGCCCGGCGATCGCCTCCATCAGCTCGGTTCTTCCCGAGCCGATCATGCCCGAGAAGCCGAGGATCTCGCCCTTGCGCACCTCAAAGCTGGCGTCGCTCACATAGTCGGTCGAAACGGCGTCGACGCGGAGCACGATTTCTTCGTCCACATCCGGCTCGGTCTTGGCCGGGTAGAGGCTCGACATCTCGCGGCCGACCATGAGCTGGGCGATCGATTCCCCGTCGAGCATCGCGGTCGGGGCGGTCTTCACCCATTGCCCGTCGCGCAAGACTGTCACCCGATCGCTGAGTTCGATGACCTCGTCGAGCTTGTGCGACACGAAGACGAAGCTCGTGCCCTGGTCGCGCAGCTTGCGCACCTGGCGGAAGAGGAAGTTCGTCTCCTCGCGGGAGAGAACGGCCGTCGGCTCGTCCATGAAGATGATCCGCGCGTCGCGGCTGATCGCCTTGGCAATCTCCACCATCTGCTTTTCGGCGATCGACAGGCTGCCGATCAGCGCATTGGCGTCGACGCGACAGCCGAGAAGGTCGAGGACCCGGCGCGCCTCGGCGCGCATGAATTTGCGGTCGAGAACGCCGAAGCGCGTCACCTCGCGGCCGAGGAAAAGGCTCTCGGCGACGGTCAGGTGTTCGGCAAGATTGAATTCCTGGTGAATGATGACGATGCCGAGCGCCTCGGCGGCACCGTTCGGCGGAAGCGTTACCAGCTTGCCGTCGAGGAGGATTTCGCCCGAGGTGGGCTGTTCGAAGCCCGATAGGATCTTGACGAGCGTGGACTTGCCGGCGCCGTTCTCGCCCATGAGGGCGTGGATTTCGCCGGCGCGCAGCTCGAAATTGACGCTGAAGAGCACCTGCACACCGCTGAAGGATTTGCTGATGCGGCGCGCCTCCAAGACGACGCCCGCTGCCTCGGCAGTCTCCGGACTCATCGATTCCCCCTTGCGGCTCCCATCCGCTTCCTTTGTTATGTAAACCTTTACACTCTCGATGTAAAGGTTTACATCATGTGCAACGCGGGAAATTTTCCCATGGCCTTTGACGTTGGGAAAACTGTGTGTAGTGTCCCGCGGCTACAGCGTTTCTGCATCTTCGAGATGCGTGAGGAGCCGCTGTAGCACTTTGAATCGCTGCGTATTTTTATCCTCGGTTCCGGGATGCATGCAGTAGACGAGACCTAAGGCAGAGCGAGAGTGTCGGATTCCACGCCCGCAACCATCGAAGACGTCGCCAGGATCGCCGAAGTGTCGATCGCGACGGTGTCGCGGGCCATCCACAATCCCGAGAAAGTGGCAAAGTCCACGCGCTTGAAGGTCAATCAGGCCATCGCGATCACCGGCTACACGACCAATGCCATGGCCCGCAGTCTTCGGCTCGGCCGGTCGAACATGATCCTGGTTGTCGCCCCCGACATCGGCGACCCGAATTTTTCCAGCATCCTCGTCGGTCTCGAAAACGAGGCGCGGTCGCACGGCTATGGCGTGCTGATCGGCCATACGCAGAACGACGCCCAGCGCGCGCTCGAATATCTGAAATTCCTGAACTCCAACCAGGCGGCGGGCCTGATCCTCTTCACCGGCATCCTGCCCTTCGGCCACGATACCATGACGGCGCGGCTGCCGCCGAGCGTCGGCATCTTCGAGCCCGTCTTCAACGGCGGCATACCCTATGTCGGCGTCGACGACATGGAGGGGGCCCGCAAGGTGGTCGACCTGCTGATTGCCGAAGGCCACCGCAAGATCGCCTTTATCGGCGATTCCCGCACCCGGCTCGCCTACAAGCGGCGGCGTGCCGGCTACGACGCAGGGCTCGATGCAGCCGGCGTGCCGGCGGAGCTTCGCCTGGTCCAGGAGGGCGACGGCACGCTCGAGAGCGGGCGGGCCGCCGTCGAGCGGCTGTTCGTGCGCGACACGCTGCCGACCGCTTTCATGTGCGTCAACGACCAGACGGCACTCGGCGTGATGATCGGGCTGAAAGCGCGCGGCTACGACATACCCGGCGACTTCTCGGTGACGGGCTTCGACGACGTGCCGCAGGCGACGTTCATGACCCCGGCACTGACCACGATCCGTCAGCCGCGCACGTCGATCGGGAAACACGCCATGGCGCTTCTGCTCGACCTGCTTTCCAGCAGGCAGCCGGCGGAAACGGAAATCCTGCTCCGGCCGGACCTGGTTGTCCGCAATTCGGTGTCGGTGCCTTCAGCGCGGTGGCTGGCAAGATAGGCCGCGATGGCGGGGCCGGTGTGCCCCGCCGGGCGACATGTATCAAGCCGCGCGCCCTCTCCTGTCGCCATGGTCCTGCACCTCGAAGCGGCCGGCGATGCGGTCGAGGTCCTGGACCTCATCGCTGAGCTCGCGGCAGGCGGCATTGGTCTCTTCGACCATGGCCGCATTCTGCTGGGTTACCTCATCCATCCGATGGAGGGCGGCGTTGATGTCGGACAGGGCGCTCGACTGTTCGCCCGCGGCGGTTACGATGGCCGCGATCAGATGCGTCACCTGCTGGACGTGTTCCTCGATCCCGGTCAGTGCCTCGCCCGTGCGGTTGACGAGCTCGACGCCGCCGGCGACCTCCTGCGACGATGTCTCGATCAGCGCCTTGATCTCCTTGGCGGCATTGGCCGAGCGGCCGGCGAGTTCCCGCACCTCCTGGGCGACGACCGCAAAGCCCTTGCCGGCGTCGCCGGCGCGCGCGGCTTCGACGCCGGCGTTGAGCGCCAGGAGATTGGTCTGGAAAGCGATCTGGTCGATGACATTGATGATCTGCTGGATCTGTGCGGAGGATCCGGCGATGCGCTCCATCGCCGCCACCGCGCTCTTCACGACCATGGCGGATTTCTCGGCGCGCTCCTTCGCCGCCCCCATGACGACGCTTGCCTCCTGCGCGCGCTCCGAGGAATTGCGCACCGTCGCGGTGATCTCGTCGAAGGCAGCGGCGGTCTGTTCTAGCGAAGCCGCCTGCTGTTCGGTCCGCCTGGCGAGATCGTCGGTGGCGCCTGCAATTTCCGAGGAGCTCGTGCGCAGCCTTGCGGTCGCGTTGAGGACGGTGGAGATGGTCTCTGCCAGCCGTTCGACGCTCGCGTTGAATTCGCCCCTGAGTTCCTCGTACTCCCGTGCGAAGCTTTCCTCGATGCGAACCGAAAGATCGCCGGCGGAGAGACGCCCGAGGCCATGGGTGAGATGCGTTATGACCTGCGACCGCTCCTGTTCCTCGATCGCCTTCCTTTGCCTCTGCGCGGCCTCCTGCTCGTCGCGAAGGCGCCGTTCCTCCTCGGTCCGCTCGCGCACATTGCGACGCTCGATCGCCGCCGTCCGGAAAACGGCAACGGAGCGCGCGACAGCGCCGATCTCGTCCGAACGCTCCGCATAGGGGACATCGCGGCTGTAGTCGCCGGCCGCCAAGATCTCCATGTAGCCGGACATGGCGGCCAGAGGCTTCACCGCGCGCTGGCGGAAAAACCAAAGGCCGGTCAAGAGCAGAAGCACGGAAACCACCGAACTGACGTTTGCGGCGAGCGATAGCGTGGCCGTGTCGGACGCCGCGCCCGCTTCCTGCCCCTTGAGGAAGCTGTCCGCCATCGCCACCAGCTCGTTGACGGCGGTCTCGTGGTGATGGAACGTCGTCTTCAGTTCTCCGAGCGCCTGCGCGGCGGACGCCGGATCGCCGTTGCGAAACGGCGCGAGGAAGTTTTCATCCATCGTCGCCCAATAGACGTCGGCCCTGCCGATGACGTCGTTCGCGAGCTTCGCCTTCAGCGCCTCGGGGGCCGTCGATGTTTTCCAATAGGCACGCCGCTCGTCGAATGCGCGCTTCAGGGTCGCGATCTTTTCGAGATTGCCTCCGGCAAGCTCCGGATTGGATACCGCTTCCATCGCCAGCATGTAGGATTCGACGGTGTAGAGAGGCGGCGGCAGGATGTCGGCGATCAGGTCCTTCCCGTAAACGACCTGGGTGTAGACGCTGCCGTTCACCCGAAGCTTGTCGAAGGCATAGGTCTTTATTCCGATCGAAATCATCAGGCCGGCGGTAACGATGATCCCGAAGATCGCCAGGCCGCGTGCAATGGTCACCTTCATCAATCTCTCCAAAAATACCCGGGCGCTCGAGGCGCCACCGCTGACGCGATGCCCCGAGGGATCGGCAAATCAGTAGCAAGTGATGAAAATATCCGGGCTAACCCCGGCGCCGAACGTCCAGCGTCATGCAGACCAAGCCTTCCGCTAAAGGCGAAACTTGGTGGCGTTCTCGTATAGCGAGCATAATTATATGACAATTATTACTGCGCAATTAAGCGCGGGGCTTCATGCCGCCGATCGCCCAGCCGATCCTCCCCGCAAAGGAGGGACGATCTCGCTGCCCGACGGGCAGACAAGAAAAAGCCGGGATGCCCATCGTCATCCCGGCCAGTCACTGCACTGGGAGGAGTAGTCTTTTTTAGCTCTTTTTCCGGCCTTTCTGGCGGTAGACGTCGACGACGACGGCGGCAACGATGATAACGCCCTTGACGATCTCCTGGTAATAGGCGTCGACCCTGAGGAAGGTGAAGCCGGAGGTCATCACACCGAGGATTATCGTGCCGATCACCGTGCCGGTAATGCGGCCGACGCCGCCGGTGAGCGAGGTGCCGCCGATGACTGTCGCGGCGATCGCATCGAGTTCGTACATGACGCCCATGCCGGCCTGTGCGGTCTGGGCGCGCGCCGCGGTGACGACGCCGGCGAGGCCCGCCAGCATGCCGGCAATCGCATAGACCTTGACCAGGTGCGCTTCGACATTGATGCCCGAGACGCGTGCCGCCTGGACGTTGGCGCCGATCGCATAGGTGAACTTGCCGTAGCGGGTATAGCGCAGAGCGACGTGGAAGATCAGCGCGACGACGAGGAAGACGATGACCGGCCAGATGCCCGTGCCGATGAAGTTGAACTGTTCGGTGAGGCCCGAGACCGGCTGGCCCTTGGTGTACCACTTGGAGATGCCGCGGGCCGATACCATCATGCCGAGCGTCGCGATGAAGGGCGGAATCCTGGTCCTGGCGATCAGTTGGCCGTTGATGATGCCGGCGATGAGACCGATGCCGACGCCAAGCCCGATCGGCACGATCGCCGGCAGGTCGGTGAGCGACGGATAAAGGGCGCGCGGCCAGGTGGAGGCCTGCGCGACGCTGGCCGAGATCATCGCCGTCATGCCGACCACCGAGCCCGACGAAAGATCGATGCCGCCGGTGATGATGACCTGGGTGACGCCGACCGCGATGATGCCGATCACCGACACCTGCAGGATCATGATCGTCAGGCGTTGCGGGTTCATCAGGAAGCTCTGGCCGACGAGAAGCCAGCCGAGAACTTCATAAACGAGCGCGATCCCGATCAGCACCAGGAAGATGTTGAGTTCGGGGGGCATGCGCCGCCTCGACCCGCCGAGGGTCGAAGTCGTGCCCTGTGCAGCGATATTGGTATCCATTTTCGTTCCTCCCTGCGGTCGGCATTGCACGCGGTCAGCGCGCGGCAAGTTCCATGACCTTGATTTGGGTGGCTTCTGCCCTGTCGAGGAAGCCGGTGACGCGGCCCTCATGCATGACCATGATGCGGTCGCTCATGCCGAGCACCTCGGGCATTTCCGACGAGATCATGATGACGGCGACGCCGTTGCGGGCGAGTTCTGTCACCAGGCGGTGGATTTCGGCCTTGGCGCCGACATCGATGCCGCGCGTCGGCTCGTCGAGAATGAGAATGCGCGGATTGGTGAGCAGCCAGCGGCCGATCAGCACCTTCTGCTGGTTGCCGCCCGACAGGTTCTCGATGCGCTCATTGAGGTTCGGCGTCTTGACGCGCAGCTTGCGGCTCATCTCCTCGCAGGCGGCGGTGACCTCCTTCTCGGTGACGAAGCCGCCCTTGACGAACCTGTCCTGCAGCACGGCGATCTGCATGTTCTCGAGGATGTCGAGGATCAACAGGCAGCCGGTGTCCTTGCGGTCCTCGGTCAGGAACGCCATGCGGTTGCGGATCGCCGTGTTGGGGCTGTCGATGACGACTTCCTTGCCGTTGATCGAAATCGTGCCCGAACTTGCCGGGGTGACGCCGAACAGCGTTTCGGCGACGTTGGAGCGGCCCGAGCCGACGAGGCCGGCGACACCGAGGATCTCGCCGGCGCGCACGTCGAAGGAGACGTCGTGGAAGACGCCGTCGAGCGTCAGGTTCTTCACCGACAGCACGACGTCGCCGATCGGCACTTCCTCCTTCGGGAACATCTGGGTGATCTCGCGGCCGACCATCATGCGGATGATGTCGTCGCGGGTGACGTCGGTGGAGGCATGCGTGCCGATATATTTGCCGTCGCGGAACACCGAGAATTCGTCGGCGATCTCGAACAGCTCGTTCATCTTGTGGGTGATGTAGACGATGCCGATGCCCTGCGAGCGCAGGTCGCGGATGATCTCGAAGAGATGCGCCACCTCGCGCTCGGTCAGCGCCGAGGTCGGCTCGTCCATGATCAGGACGTCGGATTCGTAGGAGACCGCCTTGGCGATCTCGACCATCTGCCGGCTGGCGACCGAGAGGTGGCGCACCTCGATCTCGGGGTCGATGGCGATCTTCAGCCGCTCGAAGAGCTTCGCCGTCATACGGCGCATCTCGCCATGGTCGACGAAGCCGAAGCGGTTCTTCGGCTCGCGGCGGATCCAGATGTTCTCGGCGACCGTCATGAACGGCATCAGGTTCAGCTCCTGATGGATCATGGCGATGCCGTTCTCGAGCGCGTCGAGCGGCGACTTCAGCTGGATGCCGACCCCCTTGAGCTTCACCGAGCCGCGGTCGGGGTGATAGATGCCGGCGAGGATCTTCATCAGCGTCGACTTGCCGGCGCCGTTTTCGCCCATCAGCGCATGCACGGAGCCGCGCTTCAGCTTGAACTCGACGTCGTCGAGCGCGACGACGCCGGGAAATTCCTTGCGCACGCCTTCTGCGGTCAGCAGATATTCGGCATTGGGTACGGCACCGCTGGCGCGCACGGCTGCCATCGTTTTCGGGCTGAGCGTCATTCTCTTGCCTCCCCATTTTCCGGGCATTGGCCGGAACGTCCACGCGGCGGGCGGAGTGTGCCTTCTTTAGACCCATCGGGGCCTCGGCGGGACTCGTTTTAGAAAGGGGGCGCGGGCCTGACCGCACCCCCATAGAGAACGATCAGTTCTTGGTCTGGTACTTGTCCAGGTTTTCCTTCGTGACGAGTTCGAAGGGGATGTAGACCTTCTTCTCGACCTTCTCGCCCTTGGCGAGCTTCAGCGCGGCGTCGACCGAGCCCTGGCCCTGGCCGGCAGCGTTCTGGAACACGGTCACGTCGAGATCGCCGGCGGCCATGGCGGCGAGCGCATCCTGGGTGGCATCGACGCCGCCGATGACGACTGAGTCCATCGACCGGCCGGCAGCCTTCAGCGCCTGGATGGCACCGATCGCCATTTCGTCGTTGTTGGCAATGACTGCGTCGAACTCGAGGCCGGCGGAAAGCCAGTTGGTCATGAGGTCGGCGCCCTGGGTGCGGGACCAGTTGGCGGTCTGCTCCTCGACGATTTCGATGCCCTTGCACTGATCGGTAGCAAGCACGTCATGGACGTCCTTGGTACGCATGCGGGCCGCCTGGTTGGAGAGCTCGCCCATCATCACGACGGCCTTGCCCTTGCCGCCGAGCATCTTGCAGATCTCCTGCGTCTCCAGCGTGCCGGACTCGGCTTCGTTCGAGGCGACGAAGGCCTGATTGTCCGGAAGCGAGTCGATGTTCACCGGTTCGCGGTTGACATAGACCAGCGGGACGCCGGCATCCGCGGCGATCTTCGACATGGCTGCGGTGGCGTCGGTATCGACCGGGTTGACGATGATCGCGTCGACGCCGGCGGCGATGAAGTTCTGGATCTGGCTCTGCTGCTTGGCGACGTCGTTCTGCGCGTCTTCGATCTGCAGCTCGACGCCGTTCAGCGTCTTGGCGTAGTCCTGCATGCCGTTGCGCAGAACCGTCAGGAAGTTGTCGTCGAAGAGCGCCATCGAGACGCCGATCGTCTCCGCATGCGCAGCCGTCGACATCATGACGGCCATCGCGGTGCCCAGAATGAATTTCTTCATATTATTTCTCCTCCACACCTGGTGCCGGCAACACCCTCTCTCACGCCGGAAACTCGATTTTCTCTGATCGAGCTCATTGCCAACCGGATGCGGCACTCCCGCTGCGCATCCGATGAAAACGGAACAAACAAACCAGTGGTTCACTATTACGGAATATGTATTCCATTTTATCCGGGCGCCGTCAAGTGCATCATGCGGCGCCCCGGTGAATTTATCCTCTTTCCCGGGCGGCCATGATCAGGCGCGGGACCGGAGGTATTCCATGCTTTCGCGGAGGGCGACCGCAGGCTCGCCGAGTGCATGCACCGGCGGAGCGAACGGCTCGAAAGAGAAGGGGCCCTGATAGCCTTCCGCCCGAAGACGGTGAATCTGCCCTGCATTGTCCAACCGGTCTTCCGCATCGACGAGGACGCGGTGCGGGTCGCGCATGTCGCCGACCGCGACGTGCCTGTCGGCGACGCCGGAAATGTGCACGAGACCGGTCAGCTCCGGGAAGAATGCGTCCTCGCCCGCGAGGTGATGGTGGAACGTGTCGTGCACCAGACGGAAGGTCGCGCCGCCGATCTCACGGATTGCCTCTGCCGCTTCGGCCTTGGAACGAAGCGAGCAGATATCGAAACCGAGCGGTTCCACGAGGCCGAGGATGCCGGCCGCCTCGAGCATCGGCTTCAGCGCCCTCAAGGCAATGCGAAGATTCTCCTGGCGCTCGCCGTCCTTCTGGCCGCTGCCGTCGTTGACCGGCACGAGCACCAGTGCCCTGGCGCCGCAGTCGCGCGCATAGGCAATGAGGTCGCGCGCCTCCGCTTCCCGCGCTTCGTTCCATTCGTTGAAGCCCTGCAGCGCATTGATCGAGATGATCGTCACGCCGTGCTTTTCAGCAAGCGCCTTCACCGCCGCGGGCGTCGTACCGTCGAGGATGGCGTTGCCGGAGAGGTCGTTGCGGATCTCTACCGCCGAAATGCCGAGCGACTTCGCCAGCGCGAAGAATGCGTCGAGTGGCAGGCCGGGCGCGGCCATATGGTTGAGGGCGAAGGCAAGGGCGGTCATTTGAGAAGTCCTCCAGGAATGCTTGGAATGATTGCCGCGGCAACTCGGAACGTTTGTTCCATTTCGGGCTCATGGCACATTCGCCAGTTAGCAGGTGTCAGTCAAAGCTTCAGGGGACCAAGGTCATCGCATTCCTGCAAGATAGTAATCCGACAATGATGGAATTCTCTCACGCCTAGCGAATGTCCTCCGCCCGAACAACGATCCGCGGAATAAATAGTGCACGCTATGCACTGAGTCTTGAAATGGTGCATGTCGTGCATTAAGCTGCTTCGCGGTGGAGATGAGAGAATGCCGACTGTTAAGCGCATCGGGAATATTCACATCAGAATTTTCTCGAACGACCATAATCCCCCCATTTCCACGTCGTGACGCCTGACCATCAGGCGATGATTACGATCTCGGACTTGATTGTCATTCAGGGCAGCATCGACTCGGCAAGTTTGCGCGCTGCTGTAGATTGGGCCCGTGAGCACCGGAAGGAGTTGGAAGATGAGTGGCATCGACTCAACGAACAATGACGTCATTTCTGTAGGCTCGCCGCTTCCACGGATACTGAAAGCTGAAGCGCGCGAGGCTCGTCTCGTGCACGTTCGTTGGCAGTCCGGCCAGGAAAGAATAGTCGATTTAGCGCCGGCACTTGAAAGCCGGCGAATTTACATACCGCTTCGAACCGATGACGCCTTGTTTCAGACCCTTCGTGTGAGCGAGTTTGGTGACTCGATCGAATGGAGTAATGGCCTGGACTTTTCTGCAGTCTGGCTGAGTAAATTGCCACCGGCGATCTTTAGTAACCAAGACTTTGTGAGAGCCATGGACGAGTTGGGCATGAGCTTGGAAGGCATGGCCGCGGCTCTGGATATCTCGCGCCGCTTGGTTGCCGATTACCGAGGTACCAAGCCGATCCCCCGCCATATAGCATTCGCCACACGTTACCTTATCGACCGACAAGACGGAGCGAACGACAATCAGGGGAGCCCGTCGGAGGCGCTTCTCAAGGCATGATGTTGGCGCTGCGCGGCCGGCGAAACACTGTTTCCGCGCGATGAGGACATCGGTCTTTGGCTGGTCAACGGATCCCGTTCGCCTCGGCGATAAAGTCCGACAGCATCGGCACGTAGTCCTCACCCCGGCCGGCGCCCACCGCCTGGGCGAAGGCGTTTCGGACCGCGGCCCCGATCGGGTTGGCGGCGCCGCTCGCATTGGCAAAGGCGGCGAGATAGCTCATGTCCTTGAAACCGTTGCGGATCGCGAACTTGTGCGCGTTCCGGTCGCGCTCCAGCACCCAGCGGAAGAAGGTCTGGTAGAAGGGGCAATCCATGCGGCCGCCGCGGATGACGCTGTCGAAGACTTCCGGGGTGAGCCCGGCCTTGCGTCCGAGCATCAGCGCCTCGGAATAGAGCGCCGCATAGCCCATCGCGAGGAAGTTGTTGAGCAGCTTCATCGTGTGGCCGGTGCCGGTCGGACCCGTATGGACGATGCGCCCGGCGAAGCATTCGAGCACGGGCCGGACGCGGCGCACGTCCTCGTCTCCGCCGCCGACCATGACGTCGAGCGTGCCGGCAGCGGCGTCCGCCGGCGTGCGGCTGAGCGGCGCGTCGATGAGGGTCATTGACCGGCCGGCGAGGTCAGCGGCAAGTTTCGTGGTGACGGAGGGATCGGAGGTCGAGCAGTCGACGATGGTGACCGGCTTGCCGGCGGCCGCGATGCCGTCCGGGCCTTCAACGACCGAGAGGACTTCCGGCGAGCCGGTGACGCAAAGGACGATGATGTCGCAATGCTCCGCCAGCTCACGCGCTGTCCTTGCCTCCGTCGCGCCCTCGGCGATGAGCGCGTCGACCGGCGCGCGGTTGCGATGCGCCATCACGCAGAGCGGCCAGCCCTTCCTCAGGATGTTCGCCGCCATGCCCTGACCCATCAGCCCGAGTCCGATGAAGCCCACATTCGCTTTCGTCATTGGTCTCCCTCCTGTGATTGGCTGTCCGGTGTTCGGGGTCGTCACGGAATCATTGAACGCGATCGACTCCGATAAGTCGAGCCTGCGCGGGGGACCCCGTGCAAGCGTTTCTCGTTGCTAGAATTTTCGGCTGACGAAGCGCGAGTTCGCAAGCCCGAAACGCCAGGGGTGCTCGACGGCCCTGGTGATCCCGACGCGGATGCCGGTTGAGATCGGCGGACGACGAGCGGGCAGGTGGAGGCGGAACGGTTCTTTCGAGAGCGGCAGGCCGTCCTGTGTCCTGCTGATCGCCAGCGCCTGGCCGAGGCGTCCCGGGCCGGAGCATAGGAGCCTTTCTTCGCGGACACCCCGCCTCGCCTGCATCGTCTCGATGCCCCACCTCGGTTCGATGGCGCGGATCAGCACGGCGCTGCCGGGAAGGCAGACGAAGTTCAGGCACCAATGCAGGCCGTAGGAGAGATAGACATAGGCATGCGCCGGCGGACCGAACATCGCCCGGTTGCGGTCGGTCGCGCCGGAAAAACTGTGGGACGCGGCATCATCGGGGAGATAGGCCTCCGTCTCGACAATGATGCCGCCGATGCCCGACACCGCGAATTCGGCGCCGATGAGGTCCGCCGCCACCTCGGTGGCGCGGCGTTCGAAGAAACTGGTATCCCACGTCACTTGATTGAGCAGGGTCGTTGCCTCCATGTAGGATAAGAACCGATTTAGGGAAGCCAGGCGGCAATTCACAGGGCTGCAGCCCACGATGGGCGCGCTGACGGAACTGGCGCCCGCACGCAGCGCGTGCTTCCGGTGCCGCTTGCGGCCATGGTAGCGTGGCGGCGAAGCGAACGGGAAAATCATGGCACAGAGAACAGGCAATGCGGATCTTCCGCTGCATGGCGGGCAGGTCCCGAAATGGCTCGGCGATCGCATGACGCGGCTCGGCGCGCTGATTGCCGAGGCGATCGTGCAGCATTACGGGCGTGACGAGTTTCTGCGGCGCCTTGCACATCCCTTCTGGTTTCAATCCTTCGGTGCCGTCATGGGCATGGATTGGCATTCCTCCGGTATCACCACCAGCGTCGTCGGGGCGCTGAAGCGCGGACTCGGGCCGCGTGCCGGTGAACTCGGAATCCATGTGTGCGGCGGCCGCGGCCAGCACTCCCGCAAGACACCGGGCGAACTCGTCTCGATCGGCGAGCGGGTCGGTTTCGACGGCAGCGCGCTCGCCGATGCGAGCCGCCTTGTCGCCAAGGTCGACAGTGCCGCCGTTCAGGACGGCTTCGATCTCTATCTGCACGGCTTCATCGTCACCGACGACGGCAAGTGGGTCGTCGTCCAGCAAGGCATGAACGGCGAGCGGCGGCAGGCGAGGCGCTATCACTGGCTGTCGGAGGGCTTCACGAGTTTCGTCGATTCGCCGCATGCCGCGATCGAAGGCAGAGGGCAGGGCGAGATCGTCAACCTCGCCGATCGCCGCGCGGCCGCCTCGCGGGCGCTGCAGCTCGACCTCCTCCACTCGCTGGGGCCGGACGGCCTGGTGCGGGAATTCGCCTCGATCGAGCAGCGCGGCGTCGAACCGGCCGCGCCGGCGCAGCCGCTCCTGCCGCATCTGATCATGCCGGCGCATCACGACGTGCGTGAAAGCGACGTCAATCTCAGGCGCCTGCACGGCAATTTCGCGGCCGCCGCCGATCGCGGGCCGAAGGATTTCCAGGCGCTGCTCATGGTGCCCGGCGTCGGTGCGCGCACCGTCAAGGCGCTGGCGATGGTCGCCGAGGTCGTGCACGGTGCGCCGTGCCGCTTCTCCGATCCCGCCCGCTTCTCGCTTGCCCATGGCGGCAAGGACCGGCATCCGTTTCCTGTCCCCTTGAAGGTCTATGACGAGACGATCAACGTCATGAAGTCGGCCGTCAGGAACGGCAGGCTCGGGCGGGAGGAAGAGCTCGCAGCCTTGAAGCGGCTCGATGACCAGTCGCGTCGATTGGAGCGCTACGTCACGGGTCCGGACCTCAAGGAGATCGTGGCGGGCGAATTCCGGGACTCGGCCCGTTTCGGCGGGCGCAGCGTTTTCGGTTGGGAGCCGCACCACGGCGAAGACGGTGGGGCCGATGCTCCCTTGCCGGCCGACAAGGCGGGACGAGTAAGCCGCGCATCCCCTGCGAATCGATCCCGATGATACGGGTTGCAGCGCGCTAAAGTGTCGAACGGCGAAGACCTCATCTTGCCGGCTCGGAGGGGCCGCAGGATGGGTGGTTGCGTTTGTGCCACATTGGCTTGCCTTAAAGTTGTCACACTTCATAATTGCCGATTGAGCATATTGTCAGAACACGCATGGCTGGTATTTCTGCGTCGCGCGAATCTACCAAGAGGATATGCCATGCGGGAGTTGCTGCCGGTCGCCATTTGCCTCGTGTTGAGCGCCTGCGCGCGTCCCTCCGACGGGCCGAACGCAAGCGATATCTACAACGCGAAGGTTGCCGGCACGGGCGAACGCATCCAGGTCGTGGACCTGTCGAAGGCTCCCGTCGGTGTCACGTCCGCGGCGACGCTGTCCTATTTTCCGAGCGACAAAGGCCTGAGCGTGATGCGCTCCGCAGGCTACCTCGACCAGCGGCTGCGCAAGGGCGACGTGATCGAGGTGACGATCATCGATTCGGGCGAGGAGGCCCTGTTTTCCTCCGCCAACAGCAAGACCCTCAACCTTGGTCGTTTCACCGTCGATTCGAGCGGCTTCGTGACTCTTCCCTTCGTCGGTCGCCAGCGCGTGCTCGAGTCGACCCCGGAAGGTCTGCAGGCCCAGATCGTCAGCGGTCTGCGAGGCACTGCCGTCAACCCGCAGGCGATCGTGAACGTGGTCGAAAAGCCGACCACGGGTATTGTCGTCAACGGCGATGTAAGGGCAGCCGGACGCTTTCCGCTGACGGCACGCAAGGAACGGGTGCTCGACGCGATCGCGCTTGCCGGCGGCGCCTCCTCGGCCCCGGGTTCGACGACGGTCACGCTCATCCGCGGAAAGCAGCGCGCCAGCGTGCCGCTCGCCCGCCTGCTGGAGGACAGCAGCCAGAACGTCTACCTGCTGCCGGACGACCAGGTGTTCGTCGAGAACGACGCGCCGACCTTCACCGCGATCGGCGCGTTCAAGAGCGTCGGCGAATTCGACTTCGAGCAGGGCAAACTCACCCTGGCGCAGGCGCTCGCCCGGGCCGGCGGCTTGCTCGACGACCGCGCCGATGCACGCAACTTCTATGTCTTCCGCAACCAGCAGGTCTTCATCCAGCCGACGAGCGGCGACCTGAAATCCGCCGCCGTCCCGGTCGTGACCTCGAAGCCGGTGATCTACCGGGTCAACCTGCATGACGTCGCCAATTTCGGGCTGATGCAGCAGTTCAAGATGCAGGACGGCGACATGCTCTACGCCAGCAATGCCGGCCTCGTCGACGCCGCCAAGCTGATCACGGTGTTCCAGAAGAGCGCGCCCACCGCGGCGGCGCCGCTTCCGGGGTCGAACTAACGCCGGGCCTGCTGCAATGAGCTGCCGAGCCAAGCCAGTGCCGCAGCCGCGTCGGCCGGTCGATGAGCGGGATCCGGCTGCGTGAGCCGGGACGCAAGTGAGGTGAGCTCCGGGATTGCTGCCGCGGCCGTGCCGCATCGTGTCATCAGCAGATCGAGAATGCGGCCGCATGAGTAGAGGTCGGACCTCGGGTCGGGGCGCGCGCCGGCCAGTTGTTCCGGGGCGGCGAAATGCGGATGGGCGCCTCGCGCCACGGCGAGGTCTCCCGGCCGCTCGCCCTCTCGAAGTGCCAGACCGAAATCACCGATCATGACCTGGGCAGAGGCCGCGTCGGCGAAGAACAGGTTCGCCGGGGAGATATCGCCGTGAACGATGCCCTTGCCGTGAAGATAGCCGAGACCCGTCAGCAGCGGGTGCAGGAGATCGGCGATCTCTGACGCGCTGAAGCGGCCTCCCGTCAGCCGCGACGACAAAGTCGCCGGCATCCAGTCCGAGAGAAGTGCCGGCCGGCCATCGGAAAGCCGCAGCACGGCGCGAGGTGTGACGATGTTCGGATGGTCGAGAGCGCCCGCGAGTCGACCCTCGTGCAGCAACCATCCCCGAAGGACCGCATCGTCGCGCCGTTCCGGCGGCAGGGTCTTCAAGGCGTGAACGGTGCCGAGGTCCCGGTGGCGGAGCCTGAGCACGAGGGTGCGATCGCCGGCATGGACGATGTCTTCGACGGCGAAGCTGTTGGCGATGAGTTCGGGCGCGAGCGGAGAGAGCCTCGAATGGCCTCGGTCGAGTGCGTCGCGGACGCGGTCGACCAACAACAGCCGGTTCTCCGGCGAAGCCGCACCGGCGTCGATGATCGCATCCCAGAGCGCCGAGAACCGCGCCGAGACGATGGCGAGATCGTCTGCCGCATCGCTCATGCCAGGCTCGCTTCGACGACGATTGCGCTGAGATTGTCGCGCGAATTGGCGATCAGCCCGTCCTGCACGAGGACGCTTGCCGCTCGCCCCAACTCGATGTCGAGGAGCACCTCGGCGATTGCCCGTTCGCTCAGCACGCGCGGCAGGCTCCCGCTGCACAGGAGAAAGCGGTCGCCAGAGGCGAGCCGGCCGACATGCGTTTCCGGAACGAGCTGGCGCTCGGCGCCGAGATGGCGCGTCAGCCTTCGCTTCATGCCGATCTCCACGTGGTCGCGGGTGAGGCAGCGCATCAGGCCGTCGCGCAGTAGATAGCACCGCGCGTCGCCGGCCCAGACCACGGCGAAAGCGTCGTTCCTGACGGAAAGCACCACGACGCTCGCGGCCGGCGTCTGGCGCTGTCCGGAGTGTCCGATGGACTGCAGCAGCCCGTGGGCGCGACCGAGCTTTCCCTTGATCTCCTGCGCGTTGTCTTCGATGGCGTCATGTCGGTTCGCTTCGGCAAGCGTCGCTGCCGTGAGGCGTGCCGCTTCGACCGCGGCCACATCGTCGCCTATGCCGTCGGCAAGGGCGAACAGGCCTGCGGCGTCGGATAGAACGAGTGCGTCCGCGTTAAGCGAAAGCCGTGTACCGGGATGGGTGGCATGGCTATGGGCGATGTCGGAAAGCGGCCTTGCCGGCTCCGTTCCCCATACCGGCGGTACGGCGGCAGGAGCCTCCGTCCCCGTCGCCCGCGGGGACGCCAATGCCGCCGCCGGCTCGGCGTCGTCGCGGGATTGGGCCTCCGCCGCTTTGGAGGCCCGCACGCCGTCGATCAGCCGCAGGAAGTCCATGGTCGTCGGCGCCGAAGCAGTGCGGAACGCCTTGACGTCACGGTCTATCGCCTCCGCCTTCCACCAAAGCGTGCTGCCCTCCCGCCGCTGCGCGGAAAACCAGCCGGCGATCGGAGATTTTTCGGCGTGCGGCAGGCGGAGCCGCTTCAGGCTGGCGATGAACGTGGCGATGTCGAAGTCGCGGGCAAATGAGGTTTCCGCCAGCGCTTCCGCCGCGGTGAACCAGGCGGCATCGAGATAAAGCTGCCGCGGATGATCGTCGAAGGAATGGAGCTGCGCCGCGATGACGAGGGGGAAGCTGCGACCGACCCGATCCGTGCTCGGCAACAGGATGCCGGCGACCGTCGCCGGCCCCCAAAGTCCTTTTTCGACGATGAAGCGCCAGGGCGGCATGGCATGGAAGACGGCACGCCAGCCGCTGCCAAGGCGTTCCTCGCCGGCTCTCAAGCCGGATTGGAGCCAATCGTCGAGCTCGCGCTGGAGAACCTGTCCGATGCCGGTCGCGACGAAATCGCCATGGGTCGGGAGCTTTCCGAAGAAGCCGATCCGGTCGACTTCCGCCGCCTTGATTTCGCTCGTCCGGTACTGGCTCATCGCATCATGTCCCTTCAGAACTGGACGGGGCAGGAGAAATCAGCGAGCGCCGGCAAGCGGAAGGGGTTGAGCACGGTGCCGAATTGCACCTCGAATTCCGCCGCCTGGCCGTTGTTTTCAAAGCGGGCGCGGAACAGATCCCGCCCTTCCTCCGTCAGCTTGGCCCGGTCGAACAGCCGGAACGGCGACCAGTCGCCGTTCTCCGTCAGTGCCTGCTGCCAGCCGCCGGGCTGAAACGCGATGCGCGAAACCTTGCTGCCCTCGTTCGCAGGCCAGGCGATCGATTTCGCCTGGATCGGGCCATGGTAGTAGACCACCCTCTCGCCCTCGATCTCGAGCAGCACGGCGTTGGCCGATTGCGTGAGCGACAATGGCTTGATCTTGATCGCGACGGTGGGGCCGGCGTCGGACGTCGGGAAGAAGGCGCGGCGGATCGCGTCAGCCTTTTCGAAAGCGGCAATTCCGGCGCTCGGGATGCCTTCGGCACCAAAGGTGCCGCGCCATCCCCAGGGGCTCGACGTGGTATCGACGAAGGCTTCCAGCCGCTCCTTGAAGAAGGTGTGGAACAGGCCCTCCGGCCCGAAAAGGCGCACGAAATCCCCCATCGGCACGTCGCGCGGCGAGGCGCGGTCGAAGGGATAGCGGCCGGAGATGATGCTGGAGCAAAGACCTGCGCCCTCGCTCGCCCACAAGTCGGCGACACGTGTCCTGGCGGTCTTCACCGCAAGCGAACCGATGTCGACGGCAACGCCCGCCATCCAGGCATCAAGCGGCGCCGGCAGGCGGCGCGCCTCCTGCAGCAGGTCCTGATTGGCGCTCGTCAACTGACCGTCGACGTCGAAGACCTTGGCAATCTCGGCCGAGGCCGTGGAGGCGCGCGAGAGCTGGTTGTAGACATTCTGCAGCAGCGGCCGCAGCGCCTGGACCTGCGAGCGGGGCTTCTCCTCGCCTGCGGCGTCGCCGGTCCCCTGCGGCACCTCGAGCGCCTCGCGCAGTCCGGCATAGAGGTCCGGTGCATTTGCTGCGCTGGCAAGTGCGGTCGTCGCTGCGCTGGTCGTCTCGGCGGCGGTCGACGCCACTTCGCCGCCCGTGAAGGTGCGAAGATCCGTGGCAGCGATGATCGATCTCGCCGCCGCCTCCACCGGGCTCGGATCGCTCGCGAGGATCCGCGCCGTTTCCGTAGCCTCGGCCGGCGTTTCGGACGAACGGACGCGGATATCCGCAAGCGATCCGGTCCAATGCTGGCGAAAGGCATCGAAATAGAGCTGCAGCGCCGCCTGCGCCACGGCGTCGACGGTCATCCCCGCAAACTCGTCCTTGCCGCCTCGCACCCAATGCTCTTCCACCGCCTCGCGCGCCGCATCGGTGATGCGCGGCAGGACGACGGTGCGGTAGCCGGGAGCGGTGAACAGACCCGGAATGCCTTGCCGCAGTGGCGCCTTCGAGGCCCGGACGAAGACCTTTTCACCGAGCGGGCCGAGTGCGTCGGCCGCGTTCCAGGCGGGCAGCGCCCGCGCCTCGCGGTAATTGGCGACAATGTCGAAGGCCCGGGCCGCAAGACCCTGCACGCGGATCTTCTCGCGGGTCTCGGCGATCAGCCGCGGGTCGAGGTCGACCGGCGGCAGCGCGCCCGCCGCCATCGCCGTTACGTGATCGAGGAGCGCGTGCCGCGCCGCGGCGCGTCCCTCGCCGGGATAGAGGGCCGCAAACATGTCCTCCGCTTCGAGTGCCGCGAACTCGTCGTCGATGGGGCCGAGCCCGCCGAGCATGCCGTAGAATTTCAGCGCGTCGAAGGTCCGCGCCGTGTCGCCACCCGCCTTCATCTCCTTCTGCAACTGGACCAGCATGCGGGGCAGGAGAAGGGCGTTCAGCGCACGCTGATAGGCGTCGCGGTGGCGCCCGGCGATCTTGCTTTCCTGGCTGAGGCCGAAGCTGAAGGGCCAGAAGCTCGCCTGCGCGAAGCCCGACGGCACCGCCCTCAGTTCATCGAGCGCCGGTAGGACGCGCAGGAAATCAGCATCGGAGACGTCGCGGACCGAGATGCCGCGCGCCAGTTGTTCATAGGCATCGAGGCGCCTTTCGGCATCCGCGAGCGCGCCGGCATTCTGGACATAGCTCGAAACCCAGCTCGCCAGAACGACGACGAGAATGGCGGTCGCCGCTCCGTAGGCGCCGCGCCGCAGGAGCAACTGCCGGCGCGAAAGCCGGCGGTCCCTCGCGACGAGCGAGGCTTCGCCGAAGATGACCTCCTTGAAAAGGCGCGACAGGAAATAGCTTCGCTTCAGGCGCGGTGTGGCCCCCCTGGTTTCCGACTGCGTTCCCGACGCAAGATAGACGCCGCGCAAGAGGGGAGGATCAACGAGCTTCGAGCCGGTGCAGAGTTCGCTCATCACCGCGTGCAGGCGGTCCCTGAGCGCGGCGAGCTCGGCCGGAAAGCGGAAGATCCGTCCGCGCAGTTCGGCATCCGGCTCCTGCTGCAGCCGCTCGATCAGCATCTTGTCGACACGCTCCTGCAGGAGGGCGAATTCCTCGAGAAAGCGCTCGGGTAGGCCGGTCGCCTTGTGGCTTTCATCGAGGCCGAAGGTCATGCCCCAGACCTGGTCGCGGTCGGTCTTGCTGAAGCCGTCGAAGAATTCGACGAAACCGGCCAGGAGGTCGGCCTTGGTCAGCACGATATAGACCGGCACGCGGGCCCCGAGGAATTCGTCGAGCTCGGCGAGGCGCTGGCGGATCGCCCGGATCTCCTCCAGTTGCGCCTCGTGGTCGCGGCACTTGAGGTCGGCGATCGAGATCGTTACCAGCACGCCATTGACCGGTTGTGCACGGCGATATCTGCGCAGGAGGTTCAGGAAACCCTCCCACCCCGCCTTGGCGGCGCCGTTGAGGTCGTCCTGGGTGGTGTAGCGTCCGGCCGTATCGACGATGATCGCCTCGTCGGTGAACCACCAATTGCAGTTCCGCGTGCCGCCGACGCCCTGGACAGCGTTGCTGCCGAGCGCATCGCCGAGCGGGAACTTCAGTCCCGCATTTGTAAGCGCCGTCGTCTTGCCGGAGCCGGCGGCACCGAAAATCACGTACCAGGGCAGCTCGTAGACATAGCCGAACCGCTTGCGCGTAACCCGCCGAAGCAGCGCCAGGGCTTCCTTCAGCCGGCCATGGATCTCCGCGACCTCCGCCTGCTGGCTCGCGGCCGCATCTGCCTCGGCACCTCCGGCCAGACCCTCGACGAGTTCCGTGTCGCGCCTGCGCGCCTGATAGAACGAATAGGCGAGATAGGCGGCCCAGCCGACTAGAACCACGGCGATCGCCACGAGCCGGGCGGTGACGCTCGCAAGCGGCTTGAATTCGCCGAAGCCGAGAAGATAGCCGTAGAACCAGATGACGACACAGATCGCCGCCACCCAGATGACCGACAGGAAGCGGCGTCCGAGCAGCCCCGCATAGGACTCGACATAGGACCGGAGCGTGTAGAAATAGCTTAATGGATTCATGGTGCAGCGTTTCCTGCGTCGGGCGTGCCGGTGGGGGGCGCGGTGCGGACCGGCGCCGACCCAATCCCGGCGTCGTCGAGCCGTTCTTCGGGATCGGTCAGCACCAGGATTTCCGTGCGCCGGTTCATCTCTCGGCCTTCCGGCGTGTCGTTGCTTGCGATCGGATCGCTGTCGGCGCGCCCGTCGGTCAGAATCGCATCGGTTCCGGTATAGGCCGCGAGAATCCGGCCGACCGCCTTTGCCCTCGCTTCCGACAGATGCCAGTTGGAGGGGAATTCGACCGTCCGGATGGGGACGTTGTCCGTATAGCCGATGACGATCGCACGGAACTTCTCGGCGGCGAGCGCACCGCCGATCCGCTCGATGAGGCCGCGGAAGGTCTCGCGGACCTCGGCGCTTCCGACATCGAACAGCCCCGAATTGTTGATGCGGACGAGCAGGCGGCCCTCGGCGTTCGACAGCGTCACGAGCTTGCGGTCGACTTCCGGCTGCAGGAAGGCGAGCAGGTTTTCAAGCCGGCTCGGGGCCGGAGGCGGTTCCGGCTGCGGCGGTTGCGGGGGCGGTGCCGGCCGTGCCGCGACGACCGGCGGCGGCTCGGCCGGCGGCGGCGCTTCGACCAAGAGGCTCGGCGCTTCGCGCGGCGGCAGATTGGCCAGCCGGCGGAAGGTGCCGTCGGAACTGTCGTTCAGCGAATAGGTCACGACGACGTAGCCGATCGCCAGAAGCAGGACGAGCGCCGACAGGAGCGTCCAGAGCGCCGCGGCGGTGCGCAACGGCTCGTGACGGGCCGAACCCCCCTGCCAATGCGGTGAAAGCTCCCGCTCGAAGACGCCATATTGGCCGAGCAGGGTCTTGTAGAGTCCGTCGCGGATGCGGCCGAGCTCCAGCGTGCCGCGATCCGAGATGCGGGTACGTCCCTCGAAGGCGAGCGACAGGCTGAGATAGATGAGGAGCAGCAGGTCCTTGTTGGCGCCCGGGCTCTGGTGGAAGTGATCGAGCAGGTCGAAGACGCGGTCACCGCCGGTCACGTCCATGTGGAAGGTCGAGACGAGGCCGGAGCGCGCCCAGCCGGCGCGAACGCCCCAAGGCTTGCTGAGAACGACGTCGTCCACCGTGGCGCAGACGATGTAATGGGCGGCGCGCGCCCGTTCCGGGCTGATGCGGGCCGACGCCAGGTCGCGCTCATAGCGGGTGATCGCCCCGACCGCCGTGCGGCGCAGATCCTGAATGTCCGGCTCGGTTTCGGCATGGCGCAGTGCATGGGCAAGGTTGAGAAGCGGCGCGCCCGACTTGACGAGAGTCGGAATACCCTCGCCGCCGAAATCGAAGTCCTTGACCAGTGACTGGACGGACCAGCCACGCGGCGACGACTGGCCGCCCGCATCCGCGGCGCCCTTGAACTCGACGATGTCGTCCAGCATTTCCGCCATCTTGCGGGCGGTCTTCGCCTTGCGGGCGCCTTCCTCGGTGATCTCGACGACGGTCGGCAGGTCCTGCCAGGAAGTTGAGCGTTCGTTTGTCATTCTCTTAGCGCCCACAGTTCCATTTCAAGCCCGGGAAACTCGCCGGCGAGATGGAGCGCGATCGCGCCCGAGGTGTCGAGCTGCTTCCAAAGCGGGTTCTTGGTGTCGAGTTCGAAATAGACGGTGCCGGAGCGGTAGGGCAGCTGCCGCGGCAGCACCGGCAGCGGCCGCACCGGTATGCCGGCGAGCGCCACATTGACGAGATCGGCGATGCGCTCGACCGGTCCGACCTTGATCTGCGCCGGCAGCTTGCGCCTGACCTCTTCCGCCTCCATCTCGGCCCTGACGGCCAGCACGAAGCCGGCGTCCTTCAAGAGCGAGCGGTCGTTGACCATGCCGACGCGAACGCCATGGCGGCGTTCGATGAGCTCGATCGAAACGGCGGCCTGCTCCAGCACCGACGACAGCGAGGCGCGCAGGTCGTCGAAGACCGCGGCGAATGTCCCCTTGAGGTCGTCGTGGCGGTAGGGCGGAAAGTCGCTTGCTCGCTTGCTGTCGGTGGTGAACGTCGCCAGCTCTCCCGCGAGCTGGATGCATTGCTCGTAGAAGACGATCGGGTGCAGCCGTGTCGCGTTCGAGGCGATGTGCTTGAGCATCGGATCGGCGCGATTGAGGATCTGCAGCAGGAAATAGTCGCCGACTTCGGCGGTGCCGCGGATCGTCGGGTCACCGATGCGCTCGGCAATCGCCGCGGCGCGATGGCGGACGATGCCGAGCAGTTCGGTGATCAACTCGTTGAGCCGCGGCTCGGCCGCGCAGCTGAGGCTCGGCGCGATATAGTCCGGGTCGAGCACGACCGCCCTGTCGGAACGCACTTCGATGACGCGGGCAAGCCCGATCAGGTCATAGCCGGAAAGCTCGTCGCCGGACTTGAGGTACCTCAGACCGAGCCGGCCGACGTCGATCGGCGCCATGAAATCCGTATCCACATTGGCATCCGGCGCTTCGTAGTGGCTGGCGACGATGCGGACCTGATTGAGCTTGCCGCCACCATTGAGCGCGATATCCGCCTTGCCGGGCTGGCGCGCGGGGAGCGCGAGGTAGACGATGGCGTTCTTCGTCGCCTCGTCGAGCGGGAGCGGCGGCGGCAGGTCGGCATCGACCGGCGCCTCGAAGGGGGTCCCGTCCGGCATGATACCGCGCAGGGTCGATAACGCGAACTGGCCGATCGCTAGCGCACTGCGATCGATGCCGATCTCCGCGATGCCCCAGGGATAGGGGCTGAGGGGACGGGTCGCGCTGCGGACGAGCCGTTCCGTCCAGCGATCGGACTGCTGGAAATGCTGTACGCGAAGGAACATGCCCTCGCTCCAGGCCACTCTGTTTTCGTGTCTCATTTATCCGGACGTGTCCTTCCTGCGGTATCACGGTGGTCCTCTCCCTCGCCGGTTCCGAGCATGGCCGCTCGCAACAGCTCGCGCAGGGAGAGTTGCCGCTCATCCTTTTCGAACTGGGCGCGATAGGCCTGCCAATAGCTGCGGTCGTTGAGCCACGGCAGCCTGCGCGGTTCGGCATCGACCCGGGCCTCGATGATGCGCGGCTCCAGCATGTGGCTCGCCTCATTGACGAGCCGCCCCAGCCGCTCGTTGAGGCCGATCTGAAGCGCGATCAGCCCTTGAAGGCGGTCGAGAAGCGCCTGCTCCCGATCATCCGCAAGGAAATCGTCGTCGCCGGTCGCGGCCGGAGGAGCGAGCTCGAAGGTGGAATAGGCGCCGGCAAGCGCCTCATCCATCTGGTCGAGCAGGTTTTCGAGACGCTTCAGCAGCGGCGAGGCGTCGTGCAGCGCAGCACTCGGTGACATGGCAGCGCCGGCGGATTTGCCGGCGACTGGCGCGATGACCGTCGCGTCCGCCGCTTCCTCGTCGGGTGCCGGCACGGATTTTTGCCGCCGCTTGGGCTCGGGAATGGCGACATGCGGCGCCGGCTGGTGTTCGTAGCGGTTGCTGTTGTCGAAGTCCGCATTCCAGTCGTCCGGCAGGATCGGCCGCGCCAGGCCGTCGATCGGCGGCGCTCCCTCCCAGCCGATCTCGACATCGCGCGAGGACTTGACGCCGGCTTTTTTCGACGGCGCGGCGGGCGGCAAATCCGTCAAGTCGGCGCCGCGCCGGCCGAGAATGCCGTCGCCCGTGTACCCGCCCGGCGCCACGTCGGCGAGGATCGAGGATATGGTCAGCGGTTCATCGCTGAGCGTGAGCCTGGTATCGGGATCATCGAGATCGCGGTCGGGTTCGCCGCTGATGCGGACCGAGAAGGCGAGCCCGCCGAATGCGATCCGCGACCCGTCGCTCAACCGGGCGGAGTCGCCTTCGCGCAATTGAACCCCGTCGACAAGCGAGCCGTTGGCGCTCTGGTCGCGAAGGATGAAGCCCTCCCGGTCGCGCTCTATGGTGCAATGGTGCTTGGAGACGAGACGGCGCGGGTCCGGCGTCTGCCAATCGCAATCGGCGCCGCGCCCGATCGTCCGGCGGCCGCGCTCGAAAGCCCAGCCCTCCTGACCGGCGCGAACGGCCTCGCCGGCGATCTGCCTGAGTTCAAGCCGCATTATCGACCTCGCTCTGGCTGCCGGCCTCGAGGCGGACCGGCTCGGGGATGATTGCGTCGCCGCTGTCCTGTGCCGCCGGGGCGACGCGCGCCCAGCTGTTCCAGCCGAGCCTTGCCGGTTCGCTTTGATCGCCGAGCCTGCACTCAGGGATCTGTTCCTTCTTCAGGATCACCTGGACGTCGAAATCGAGGCCAGCGCCGACATAGAGTCGCGTCAGCGCGAATATCTCCGAAACGCGGCGTCCGCCGGGTGCGAGCGCCTGGTAATCGGGGTAGTCGAGCGGACCGACGACGAGGCGGAAACTGCCGCTGAAATTCTGCACGAAGGCCCCGGCAGATGCATTTACGCCCAGTTGGATGCCGCCTGGCTGCCCGAGCTGGCTTCGCTCCTCGACCGGGATCGCCAGCCAGCGGCCGCGGAACTGCTCTATTTCGATGGGAAGGCCGGTGAACTCCCGGAGCATCGCGCGAAGGTTGGCGGCGTTGCGGGTGCGCGCGGCGAAAAAGCCGCTGAAGCGCAGGATCAGGTCCTCGTCGACACCGCTCCTCTCCTTGAGCCGAGCCGTACCGAAACCGGTGAGGGCGAAGAGGCTGGTGATGAAGGCGTTGTCGCTGCGGTCGCGACTCCAGCGCAGGCGGCGGGCGAGGCGATATTTTTCGCCGGCGGCCACGAAGAGTTCGCTCATGCGGGCGCTGAACAGGTCGAAGAAGGCGCCGAGTGCCCGAGACCGGTTGCGCTCCTCGCGCATGACCAGGTCGTTGTAGAACGGAGGCAGGGAGCCGAGCGGTCCGGTGAGGGCGGCGAGCGTGCTCGTCAGCGACGCCTTGCCCTTGCGACGGCGAAAGGCGCCGACCGGCAATGCCGCCGGCGAGACGCCCGAATGCGACCTGACGTCCAGATTCACGCCCTCGAAGGCCAGTTCGGCCGCCGACTGAGCGACGCGGAAGGCGGTGGTCGGCTCAAAGCGACCGGGGTCCCGCTCGAGCAGCGCGGCCAGCATCTCCGTCTCTTCTGCAGCAGGATCGCTCATGCCGTCACCCCTAGAGCAATGGCCGCTCGGCCGCGCGCGCCGGCCAGCGCGCAAGCGGCGCCGACTGGCCCTTCAGCAACACGGTGAGGCGGGTGAAGCTGTTGATCGAGGCGTAAAGCGAGAAGAACCGGTCCAGCACCGCGCCGAAAAGATAGGCGGAGCCGCGGTCGATCGCCGCCGGGTCGAATGTGAGCTCGATCTCGGTGCCGGGCACCATGGCGCCGCCGGCGAGCCGCGCGACCGAGCCTTTCGCCTCGATGCGCAGGATGGCGTCGATGAGCTGGCGCGTTTCCGCACTGTCGCGAAAGGCATAGAGCGAGAGGATGTCCTTCAGTGCCGCGCCTTCGTTGTCGAAGATCGAGAGGTGGTTCAGCATGAGGTGCGACATCAGCCGCCAGTTGCGCCCCGGTTCCTCGTTCATCCGGACCGACGCGGTCGGCGGCAGCAGGGCATGAACCGTGGAAACGGCCTCGTTGCCGGTGACAAGCTGCAGATAGGGATGGCCGCCGCCGAAGGGCAGTTGCTCGGGGAGGTCGCGGTTGAGGCAGATGGCATCGACGCTCGCGACCGCGTCGAGGGGGCCGGCGGATCGGCGCGCCCGATCGACGAAGGCGATGTCCATGTCGGATGTGCCGTCTTCTTCGTCGAAACGTCGGCAGGCCTGCCAGTGGACCGAGGCCGAACCGCTCCGCTGGCTGCGCCCGAAGAATGGCTGGCAGCTCTCCTCTTTGCCCTCAGGCCCGGTGAGCAGCACCTTTTCGATCATGTAGATCTCGCGCGTCGTCTGCCGCCGCGCGTCCGGCAGCAGCCGATATTCGGTGCGGGTGCCGTCTAGCGGCACCGGTTCGCAGGTCTGCCTGAAGAGGTTTACGACCGGCGTCGCATTCAGCGCGAAATCGCGGGCCGAAACCGACCGTTCCAGTTTGGCGTCGCTTGCGTCGAGATAGATGAAGATGTCGAGGGGCGCGGCGCTCCGCCAGGCGTCGAGGCCGTCAATGTCCAGAAACAGGAATTTGCGCGGCATTGCAAAGAATTCGGTGAGCAGGCGATAGCCGCTGAAGCTCGGGGCCGGGTAGGGCAGCATCGATTGGTCGGCATCGAACCCGAGCGGTTTCAATCTCGTCGCGGGCAGGAACACCGGGGCGGTATCGTCCGCATGCCGGGCGAGCGCGATGCCGATTGTGTGATTGGCCATGAGTTCGTGGAGCGGGACGGCCTGCTGCCAGGGCGAGGTGACATGGAGGCGCAAGGACTTGAGGCCGGTGTCGCCGAGCGCCATACGCGGGTCGCGTGGCCGGACTGACAGCCGGAGGCAGCCGGCCGCACCGGCAAAGGGCGAGGCGGGTGCAGCGATCGGCTGGCCGGTGAGCGAGGCGGCCGCGATCTCGACAGGCACCATCCCGACATCCTGGGTGGTACGGAACCGGCAGGCTTCGCCGCGCACCGGTTCGGCGATGATCTCGGTGTGGCGCGGGACCACCTGCACTGACGCGAGGGCCTCGCTCGGCTCGAAACGGACGATGCTCATCGACGGCAACGGGGCCAGATAGTGCGGATAGAGCGTTTCGAGCAGCCCGTCGGTCAGTTCGGGAAACTCGTCGTCGAGCTTCTGGCGCACACGGGCCGCGGAATAGGCGAAACTCTGGATCAGCCGCTCGACATGGGGATCGTCGGCGACGTCGCCGGTCATGCGCAGGCGGCCGGCGATCTTGGGGAAGGCATCGGCAAAGCGCGCCGCGCGCCGGCGGAGCGCCGCCAGTTCATCGCTGTAGCGCTGCAGGAAGCCTTCAGCCATTCGCCGCGCCCTCCACCATGAAACGCTGCGTGGAGGGATCGATGACCGATTCGAAGCTGATCGGCGGCATGCCGTCGATCAGCCGGAAGCTCGCCTCGATGCGCAGTCGCAGCGCCCGCTCGGCGAGCGAGCGGCTCTTCAGGATGGTGACCCGGACCTGCGTCAGGCGGGTCTCGAAGAGGGCGATCCGCCGCTCGATGATCCGGGCGAGCCTTGCCTTGGACTCGTCGGTGACGAGATTGGCCGAAACCATGCCGTCGACGCCGTAGTTGACGAGCGCGTCGCCGAGTTCGGTCAGCACCGTCGGCGGCGTCCTCGGGCAACGCCGGGTGTTGAGCAGGGCCTCGATGTCGCGGCGGATCGCTTCGCGCATCTCGCGCACCTGCTCGGCAAGACTCGCCGGCGGATCGGCGGCGAGATCCGGACTGTCGTCGATGAGCCTGTCGAGAATCGACCGTGCAAGGACGCGATCGCGCGGCCGGTAGCGCTCGAGCGGATCAGCCATGGGCAATCCTCGCATCGGCGGTTTCGCCTCCAGCGGCCGCGAGGGTGACGGCGTCATGGAAAGACACGAGTTCGCAGCCGGCGAGCAGGCAACGCTGGCCACGGCCGGTGGTGATGCCCGATCCTTCGCTGATCCAGACGGTTTCGCGCCCGAGCAGCAGCCGCTCGTCCGCCGTCGTTCCATGATAGATGGCCGGCAGCAGCACGGAAGCCACCGCCCCGTCGTTCAGCGTCAACTCGGCGCGGCGGAAGGCGAGATCGCGCGGCCGGGCGATCGGCTCGACCCGGACCGAGGCGATCTTCGTGAAGTCGACCCAGAGATAGGCACCCCCCGTCATGATCACCTCGAGCGCGTGCGGGGTGCGATCGTCGAGATCGCGGAGGTCCGTCACCGGCTTGCCGTTCCACAGCATCGCCCGCTCGCCGCGCAGGCGCTCCAGTTCGTCGAGCGCGACGACCGCCTCGCTCGCAGCCCCTGCACGATGGGCGATGCCGAGCTTGACGGCGGCCTTGTCGAGGTCGCTCGGGCCCTGCGGGAAGGCGGGCACGGCTGCGTCGCCAAACCAGGCGTCACGCGCCGCCATGGCGCGAAGCTGATTGCGAAGCAGCGCAAATCCCATCGTCTCCTCCGGCGCAAAACCCGCCGCCAGACTGCATTGCGCGTCCGCGCGTTCGTATTCGCCGAGGAGGACCAGAAGGTCGATATAGAGGTGGCGCGCCGCCTTGTCCGTCGGCGCCGACTTCACATGCGATTTCGCCGCGTCCATGGCGTCGAGCAGTGCATCGTTAGCGAGGAATTCAGCGACCCGGGCGGCAAAACTCATGCGGACATCCTTTGAACGGAGGCCGAAGGCGGCGGCGCGGACCGGCCGGCCTGCGCGGTTTCGGCGATGAGATGAAAGCTCGTCGAGACGTCGTCGAGCTGGAAATGCGGCTGAAGCCGGACGGTGCAGTAATAGGTTCCCGGCTTGCCCGGGACTTCCGCGACGGTCACGCCGGCCGAGCGCAGCGGCCGGCGAACGCGAAGACTGAGATCGGCGTCGTCGTTGCCGAGCGTATAGCCGGAAAGCCAGTCTTCGAGCCGGCGCTGGATCGAGATGGCATCGGCCAGCTGGCCGATTTCGTCGCGCATGATGACCTTGAGATAGTGCGAGAAGCGCGAGGCGCAGAGCACATATTGCAGCATCGCCGCTATCCGCGCGTTCTGCCGGGCATGCTCGTTGCCAAGGGTCTGCGGCGCATGAAGCGACTGGTTGGAATTGAAGATCGCCGCCGCGGACAGATAGGTCGTCGAAAGCGGGATCAGCCCCAGGTCGCAGAACTGCTGTTCCTGGCCGCTGGTCAGGCGCACTTCGACGGGTGGCTGCGCCGATAGCCCCTCGCTTTCGGTGGCGAAGTCATAGGGCGGCAATTGGTCGGCCGCCAGCATGCCGCCGTCGACGGCGTCCTGGCTGACGCCGCGTATGTCCGCGAACCAGCCCGACTCGATGAAGTTGCGGATGACGATCATCGCGAAGGCGAAGGCGCCGTTTCCCCAAAGCAGCGTCGAACCGTCTGCCGCGACGTGCTCGCGGAACGGAAAGCCGTCAGCGCGCCCGCGCACCATCGGCCGAAGCGGCGTTCGCATCAGGATGCGAGGGGCGACGAGGCCGATGAAGCGGGAATCGTCGCGCCGGCGAAGGCTGTTCCAGCGCAGCCGCTCAGGGTCGTGCTCGAGCCACGAGAAATCATGGACCCGGTCGAGTTCGCCGAAATGCTCGAGCCCGACGGCGCGCGGCGAGGCGCCGGCGACGAAGGGGCAGAATGCCGCCGCGGCGACCATGCCGATCTGGCCGAGCGTCCCGATCGCGTCGCCGGCGGGATCGACTGGCGAGAAATGATAGTCGCCGACGAGGAGGCCGAAGGGCTCTCCGCCGGGCATGCCGAATTCGCGGCTGTAGACGAGTTCGAAAAGGTGGCTCTGGTCGAAGTCCGCCGCCCTTTCCATGCTGCGCGCAAGCGTCTGCCAGTCGACGCTCAGAAGCTTGACCTTGACGTCGGAGGCCCGGCCCGCCTCGCCGACGAGCATGGCGAGGCCGCGCCATCTCGCCTCCATCGCCTTGAAATCGGGATTGTGCAGGATCGCGTTCACCTGGCGGGTGAGCGCATCGTCGATCAGCGTGATGAGCTGATCGACGCGCCGCCGCCAAACGATGTTTGATGTCTCGGTCATCGATGCCACGGAGTGACGGGCGGCCCGCGCGGGTGTCGGCGCGGGCACGCCGATCAGTTCTTCGATGGAATGCGGGCGACCATGCGCAGCGAGGTGGTCAGTTCCTCCATCTGCAGCCAGGGGCGCATCCAGGCGACGGCATTGTAGGAGCCGGGCTTGCCGGGGATTTCCTGCACGGTGACCTTGGCATCGCGCAGCGGATACTTGGCGCGGGACTCCTCGCCCGCCTCGTCATTGGCGTTGACGTAGTTGGATATCCACCGGTTCAGCCACGTTTCGCAGTCCTTCGCCTCCATGAAGGAACCGATCTTGTCGCGGCCCATCACCTTCAGGTAGTGGGCAAAACGCGAGGTTGCCATCATGTAAGGCAGGCGGGCCGAAACCGCGGCATTGGCGGTCGCCTCGGGCTTGTCGTAGATCTTCGGCTTGTGGGTCGTCTGGGCGCCGAAGAACACCGCATAGTCGGTATTCTTGTAATGGCACAGGGGCAGGAAGCCGAGCTTGCCGAGCTCCGCATCGCGGCGGTCGGTTATGCCGACCTCGGTCGGGCATTTCAGGTCGAGATCGCCGTCATCGCTGGAGAAGATGTGCATCGGCAGGTTCTCCACCTTGCCGCCATTCTCCGCACCGCGGATCGAGGTGCACCAGCCGCTCTTTGCAAAGGCTTCGGTCAGCCGTGTGCCCATGACGTAAGCCGCATTCATCCAGCAATAGGCGTCATGCGGCAGTTCGCCGGTCTTCGAACCGCGCGTCTCGTCGAAGTTGAATTCGTCGATGGTGTTCGTCTTCGGGCCATAGGGCATGCGCGACAGAACCCGCGGCAGGGCGAGCGTGACGAAACGGGAATCGTCGCTCTCCCGCAGGCTGCGCCATTTGGCGTATTCGACGGTCTCGAAGATTTTTTCCAGGTCGCGCGGACGCGACAGCTCGCGATAATCCTCGAAGCCGAACATGCGCGGGCTCGCAGCCGAGATGAAGGGGGCGAAGGCGGCGGCGGCGATCGAGGAGATGCCCTGGAGCAATTCGACGTCCTCGAACGAGTTGTCGAATTCGTAGTCGCCGATGATCGTGCCCATCGGCTCGCCGCCGGGGGTGCCGAACTCGTCCTCGTAGATCGACTTGAACAGCCGCGACTGGTCGAACTCCACGGATTTGGAGAGGTCTTTGGCAAGATCCCGCTTCGAGGCATTGAGCACGCGGATCTTCAGGTTGGCGCTCGTCTCGCTGTTCTTGACCAGGTAGTGCAGGCCTCGCCAGGTGCCCTCCAGCTTGGTGAATTCCGGTGACTGCATGATCACGGCCAACTGGCGCGAAACTGCCCTGTCGAGCTCGGCTATGGCGTTGTTGAGCGTGACCGTGAGATTGCGGTCGTATTTGACGGTGCCCTTGAGGGCCTGGTCGGTCAGGGTACGCAGCAGGTCCTGCGCCCGGTCCGGTTCGGTCTGGCGCGTCGCGGCAACAACCTTGGACAAGAGGTTGTCCTCGGCGTAGACCGCGTCGTCCTTGGCCTTGAGTTGCGTTTCGGCATTCATGTGTCGATCCTTTCGGAAAGAGCAGCAGGATCAGCCGTGGCGATCTCTGCTCTGGTGCTCGGGAGATGATGGGCCGGCTATGCCGTCGATCGTCAGTTCTCAGAATCCTTGCCGGCCCTGTCGGCGCCGGAGAGCTCGGAGACCAGTTTCGAAAGATCGTTGCGGTTCTGCAGGATGCCTTCGAGCAGACGCTCGAGCTCCTCGGATCGGTCGGCCTTGCTCATCAGGTCGCGCAGTTCGTTGCGGGCGTCGAGCAGCGCTTTCAACGCCGGCACCTGGTTGACGATGGAGCCGGGTTCGAAATCCTTCATGCTTTCGAACTTGAGCGAGACGGGCAGTTGCGAGCCGTCATCGGCAAGCGTGTTGTCGACGGTGATTTCGAGGCCGGGCGTCATGCGGCGCATGACCTCGTCGAAATTGTCGCGATCGATCTGGACGAACTTGCGCTCGCCGAAAGGCTTGAGCGGCTCGGTCGGATCCCCGGAGAAGTCGCCGAGCACGCCGACGACGAAAGGCAGTTCCTTGACCACCATCGCCCCCTCGGTCTCCACCTCGTATTTGATGTGGACGCGCGGCTTGCGGACCCGCTCCAGTTTCTCATGCACGCTTGCCATCGGAATTCTCCTTGATGCGAAAACTCGTTGTGTGATTCGGACTGTTCATCGGGCGGGACCGTCAGCGGCCCTCGGCTCTCGGCTGTATGCCGGCGGCAGTCAGCACGGCGTTCCTGGTGTTCTGCTCGGGGAGCAGCTCCGCGAGCAGTTCGGAGAAGTCCATCCGGCCGCGCCGCACGAGCGTTTCGATCGACAGTGAAATCGGCGAATGCGGTTCGCTCTTGCGGAAATAGCGAGCGACCGTCAGCAGCAGTTCGAAAGCCTCCTCCCGCGAAGCGATGCCGTGGCCCTGGGTCGCCGGCCTGACGACCACCGGTTGCCGGCCGGCCGCTTCCGGGACCCCGGCCTCCGCCTCGGACCCGGTGTCGGCCGTCGCGTCGATGCCGGCGAGCGCGCGAATCGCAGCGGCCGCCTCCAGCAGCACGTTTCTGGTGTTGGAGCTCGGCGGCGCCGCGTCCCCGCAGCGCTCGTCGATGAGTGCCATGAGTGCGTCGAAATCGGCGATGCACTGGTTGAGATCGGCGAGGTGGGCTGTCATGGCCGCACGCCCGGCGCCGTCGACCGCCTCCTGCAGCTCGCCGCGCCGCTCGGCCTCGCCGCTGCGCTGGCTGAGCTGGAAATCCCAAAGCGAAAACTGGCCGAATTTGGCGCCGGGAACGAGCGGTGCGAGTCGGATCGCCTGGATGATCGTGCCCTCGCTGCCGACGCCGTTCAGGCCTGCGAGCGGTGCGAAGCGTTCCTCCGCCTCGTCTCCGATCGAATGCACATGCTCCCAGTGGTTGCGAAGGAGCGTCGCCGTTGCGGCGTAGATCTCGCCGAGTGCACGGAAACCGTGCAAGCGTAATTGCGCCTCCGCCACCCACGCCAATACTTCGATGTCCTTGCTCAAGGAAGCAAGGATGTGCATCCCGAGGTTGCTCACATCAACCCATGCTGGCGAAATCGCAAGTCTTTCTCCCGGCGCAATGCCTCGCTCAGCCGCGCGAGCCACGTTCCTGGCGTCTTTAATTCTAAAGTATAGTTCCTTATGCGCGGCATCAATGCGAAGATTTTCTCCGCATGGCGTATATTCATCTAGCGATGTGATAATATCTCGGTGCGTCACCGACGTCAGTCTCCCCGGGCATGCCCCATCAAGTATGGGGTTTATACATTGGTTATGCAGATGCATGTTGTCAACCACGATGGCAGTATGACAAATTTGTGAAATACCCTTAGATTTTTGGGGTATCGCTATTTTTTTTACCTTCCGTCTGGACAACCCCCATCAATCGCCGTAGTTGTCTCCCCGCATCTCATGGTTGCCCTGGCAATTGTCGCAGAAACAGGACTTCTGGATGTCGCATATCGATCTCAACCGGCTGATAAGAACGCTGGTGCCCAGCTTGCGTATCGGCCTTGAGGCTGCCGCCTCCCTGGCGGCCCGCCATCGACATACAACTGTGGATATATCTCACTGGCTGAGGTCGTTGCTCGACCTCGAGGAAGCCGTCGTATTGTTTGACGACGTCGGCCTGCCGACTGCCGCCCTGCGGCAGGAACTGGACGCGGCGATCGAGGACATCAGGGCCGATGGCGCCGCGGCGCTCTCGCTCTCGCAGAACCTGCTGACGCTTGCCCGGGAAGCATGGATCGTCGCTTCGCTGCAATATGGCCGGCAGACCGTCGGCCTCGCCGATCTTCTGTCGGCGCTGACGAGCGAACAGTCCTTGCGGATCGTGGTGCGCGCGATCGCGCCGTCGATCCGCGACATCGACCTCAAGGCACTCGAGGCGCGGCTGAAAGCGGCTGACACCCCCTCCGGCGAAGCGGCGGCCATGCGGGTCGCGAACGGCGCGGAAGGCGACAGCGAATTCCTGCGGCTCTACACGCAGGACCTGACCGCGGACGCGCGCGGCGGTCGGATCGATCCCGTCATCGGCCGCGACGGCGAATTGCGGCAGGTGATCGACATTCTCATGCGCCGGCGCCAGAACAACCCGATTCTCGTCGGCGAGGCGGGGGTCGGCAAGACCGCGGTTGCCGAAGCGCTGGCGCTCGCCATCGCCGCCGGCAGCGTGCCGGAGAGACTGCGCGACATTCGCCTGCTGCTGCTCGACCTCAGCCTGTTGCAGGCGGGCGCCGGCGTCAAAGGCGAGTTCGAGCGGCGCCTGCATGGCGTCATCGACGCGGTCAGGAAATCGCAGCAGCCGATCATCCTGTTCATCGACGAGGCTCACGGGCTGATCGGCGCCGGCGGACCGGCGGGGCAGGGGGATGCCGCAAACATTCTCAAGCCGGCGCTCGCGCGCGGCGAACTGCGCACCATCGCCGCGACCACCTGGAGCGAATACAAGCGCCATATCGAGAAGGACACGGCGCTCACCCGGCGCTTCCAGGTCGTTCAGGTGCGCGAGCCGGACGAGGAAACGGCCATCCGCATGTTGCGCGGTGTCGCGAAGGCCTTTTCCACCCACCACAAGGTCCGCATTCGCGACGAGGCGATCGCCGCGGCTGTGCGGCTTTCGGCCCGCTATCTTCCGTCGCGGCAGTTGCCCGACAAGGCGATCAGCCTCATCGACACGGCGGCCGCCGCCGTATCGCTTGCCCGCCAGACGACGCCAGAGGCTCTGACGACGCTGAGGAACGAGCTGGAACTCCTGGAATGCGAGGCGCTCTGGCTCGAGGCCGAGCCGCAGACGGCCGAGATTGCCGAACGGTTGCTTCGCATCGAGGCGGAGCGGCAGCGGCTGGGCGAAGAAATACGGGCGCTCGACGACAGGCTTTCCGAGGAGTTGCGGCTGCTCGGCGAGGTCGACCGGAGCGAGGCAGCCTTTTCCGGCGAGGCGCTATCTACTGCGACTGCCGCGGAAGCGAAAGCGGCCGGCGCCAATGTGGCACAACTGCCGCTGACGGAGCATTCCGCCGAGACTGCCCGCAAGGCCTTCGCGGCGGCCGAAGCGCGGCTCGTGGCGTTGACCGGCGAGAAGCCGCTCGTGCCGCGTGTCGTCGACCGCGACGTCGTCGCCAGCGTTGTTTCCCGCTGGACGGGGATTCCGGTCGGCAAGCTGCTCTCGGACGCGGTCGAGACCGTCAAGACCCTGGAATCGCGCCTGAAGGAACGGGTGATCGGGCAGGACCTTGCGCTGGAGCGCATCGCCTCGACCATGCGCGCGGCACGCGCCGGGCTGTCGGACCCGCGCAAGCCGCCGGCGGTGTTTCTGCTCGTCGGCATGTCGGGCACCGGCAAGACCGAAACGGCGCTGGCGCTGGCCGATATGCTTTATGGCGGCAGCCAGCACCTGACGACCTTGAACATGTCGGAGTTCAAGGAGGAGCACAAGGTTTCGATGCTGCTCGGCTCGCCGCCCGGCTATGTCGGCTACGGCGAGGGCGGGGTGCTGACGGAGGCTGTCCGGCGGCGGCCCTACGGCGTCCTGCTTCTCGACGAGATCGACAAGGCGCATCCCGGCGTCCAGGAGATCTTCTACCAGGTGTTCGACAAGGGGACGCTGCGCGACGGCGAAGGCCGCGACATCGACTTCAAGAACACGACGATCTTCATGACCGCCAATACCGGCGCGGAACTCCTGGCTGCGCTTTCGGCCGATCCGGATACGATGCCGGAAGGCGAGGCGCTCGAAGAGCTGCTCCTCCCGGAACTCAAGAAGCAGTTCAAGCCGGCCTTCCTCGGCCGCGCCATCATTCTTCCCTTCATGCCGCTCGGGCACGAGACCCTGTCCGGCATCGTCGACATCCAGATCGGCCGCATTCGCGATCGGCTTTCGGCCGCCTACGGCACCACGGCCGCGCTGACGGCCGAGGCGCGCGAGGCGCTCATCGCCCGTGCGAAGTCTTCCGAAATGGGCGCGCGTGCCATCGAAGTGATGATCGCGCGCGACCTGTTGCCTGTGCTTTCGACCTTCTTCCTCGATCTGGTCGCCGACAAGCGCAAGGTCGCCCATATCGAGATCGGCTTTGACGGCCGGATCTTCACCGTCGACGCCCCGCATGCGGGCGCGACGGATCAGACGGAATTCGCCTCGTCCGGGCAAGGACGAGCGGATGCAGCAGTCCCGCAAGTTGATCGCCCGAGCGCGGCGACAACCCGAAAGGCAACCACGCCCTGAGGCGGCAGGGCAAACGAACCAACAGGAGAGTAAGACATGCCGATTTATCTGCAGATCGACGGTATCCAGGGCGATGCCACCCATGAGCAGCACCGCAAGTGGATGGATATCGAAGCGATCCACTGGAACGTTTCGCGCAACATGAACACGACCGCCGGTTCTGCCGCGAACCGCGAGGCCTCCGAGCCGACCGTTTCGGAAGTGATCCTGACCAAGGTCAGCGATTCCTCCTCGACCAAGCTTTTCCAGGAGGCTTGCTCCGGACGCACCGGCAAGCGCGCCACCATCCACCTGGTGACGACCGGCAATCCGGGCGACACCTATATCGAATACGCGCTCACGAACACGCTGATTGCCAGCTACTCGATCGATTCGAACGGTGATCGTCCGGTCGAGACGATCAAGCTCAACTTCACCAAGCTCGAAGTGAAGTACACGCCTTATGACGACAACCACTCGCCGCAGTCGCCGATGATCGCCTCCTACGATCTCGCAACCACCAAGGCTGCCTGATTGCGGCATCGCCGTCGGCGCGACATCGCGCCGACGGCGTCCCGTTTCTGCGCACCTTATCCAGGCAGATCGCATCCTGAAGGCCCTGTCGGCGCGCGGCGGCGACAAGTTTCCTTGGACAATGGAGATGACCCGTGTCGTCCGCAACCGATCGTTTGAACAACATTCTCGTCGAACTGCCCAAATACAAATCGCAATGGCAGTTGAACGTGGCCAACCCCTATGTGCGGGCCTATGACCTTGCGGTCGAGAATTTCCAGCGGACGCTGAAGGCTCAGGAAGCGCGCGATCGGATGACGGCGGAGCTTTTCGTGTTCGCCGCGTCCGTTTTGACAGGCAGCGTCATGATGGCTGCCTTCGCAACGGCCTCGCTGCGCGTGCTGGCCGGCCGCGCAGCCCTTCGCGTCATCTGCAACAACAATCTCAACCGCACTTTCGACCTGATGCATGCGGCTGCCAGCAGCAAGACAGTCATGTTTGCCCTGGGCGGTATCCTGGACGAGGCCAAGAAGATTGCCGGCAAGCAGGTCATGAGTGCTGCGGAAAAACTCACGAGCAGTGCGCCCATCGCCTCTTCGCCGACCGCCATCAACTTCATGACGCGGATCGAAGACTTCGTCAGCGTCAATCACATCTGCGTTCATGATTTCACGGCGGGCGTGCGGGACGACGGGTCGATCTCCGAGGCCGACAAGCTGAAGCTTGCCGATCTGGTCGGAAAGACCCCCTTCTGCAACCCGCCGGCGACCAGGCGCGTGGATGAGAACAGGCTGGCCCAGAAAATGGAGCTGCTCTTCTACATGAGCGCGGTGCTGGACTCCGACCGGCTCGTGACCTACTCGCCGCCCGCAGGCGGCAGCGCTCCGGGAACCGCAAGGGAACTGGTCTATGGCAAGGAAGCCATTCCGCAAATGCCCTCGGCGGCTGATTACCCCAAGGAAGTCGTGCCCCGCTTCACCGGCAAGATGTTCCAGCCCTTCGAGCCCGGCAAGCGCGTCGAATACGCGAACATCGGATCTGCCGTAAGAGAGCGCACCGATACGCTCAGCCGTATGCTGGCCGGTTCTTCGTTCTATCCCGAGCAGAATTTTGCCGAGAAGCTGCTGGTCGACCCGACGGGCAGCGCGCAGCTGGTGAAGGCCGAGCAGATCATCAACCGACTTGCTGCCGATGCGCGCCCCAAGCAGCTCACCGACATCCGGATGATCTAGGCGATGCTTATGGCGGTGACGGACCCTTTCTCGAAGCCACGCGCATTGCGGCGCCGTATGCTCCCGCTCCTGGCCTTGGCCGTCCTGGCTCTGGCCGCGGCCGGATGCGGCCCCGCGGCGGATGCCGCCAGCGCAATCGATCAAGCCCTCGTGCGGATCGAGCAAGTGAGCGCGCGCTTCTCCGGCATCCCTGCGTCCGTCAAGGATGTCGTCAAGGCTGCTACCGCGGACGGAGCGTCGAACACCGCGGACGCAGAAGCCATGCTTGAAAAAGCGGTCCGGTCTTCATTCGACGCGGACGTAGCGAGCGCCGAGATCCTGGAGGCGCTCGAACGCGTCGGTGGCGAGACCGTCGATGCGGAGGCTTTCGCCAGGGCGGCAGATGCATTCGAAGACGCCCGGGCGAAAGTTGCGCATATCTACGAGACGCAGGACCGGACGGCAGCGAAAGACATCGAGGCGCATCTTGCCGACGCCGAGTACGGACAGCGCATCAGAGAGCTCACGGAACGGATGGCCGCGCCGGACCTCGCCGTCGAGACCGCGTTCACCGCGCAACTCATGTATCGCGCCGTCGAGGCGTTCTCCGGCGCCGGCACGGCGGCTCTGGCTTCCGCTCCTGAAGTGAAACGGAAGGCCGATACGCAGGAAGCGATCGCCTCGTTGCGTTCCAGCAACGAAAACGAAAAGCCGGTTCCGAAACAGGTAGCGCGCCTGGACGAGCAGGCGCGGCTGAGCCTCATTCTGGCGGCTTTACCTTCGGAAGACCTGTCGGTGCTGTCGGACTTCTATCAGAGTGCCGGCGGGAAAGCCAAACGCCAGGCGCTCGTAGACAGTTATACGCAGCTCGCCAACCAGGCCAACACCAAAATGCTGCAGGACTATTTCTCCGCCCTGGCGGATCACCTCAAAACCCACCCTCGGCCGCAACAACAGTGATGCACCGCTTCCACGACGGGACTTGATGTTATGGACGATCTTCAATCCTTTGCATCTGACTTCATCCAGGCGAGCCGTATCCTCACGGTCTCCTCGCCGCTCGGTGGGGACCAGTTGCTGCCCGAGCGTGTCGAGATCGAAGAGGCGGTGTCGAAACTCTTCGAGATCCGCCTCGCGGTGCGTGCCAAGCGCGAGGCGGTGAAGCCCGAGGAGCTGATCGGCCGGCTCGTCGACGTCTCCATCGAGGTACAGCAGGGGGAGGAAGACGACGGCGGCGTGCGCCGTCCGTTCAACGGTCTCGTCACGGAACTCAACGAGGGCCCGCCGGTCAGCCGCGGCCTGCGTTCCTATTCGCTGGTGCTTAAGCCCCAGATGTGGCTGCTTTCGCGCCGCTCCGACTGCCGCATCTGGATGGACAAGACGGCGATCGACATCGTCGAGACGCTGTTTTCCGAACACGGCATTCCCGCCCCGGACGTCTCCGGCATCGTCTCGCGCCCGCCGCCGCAGCATTATTCGGTGCAATGGAACGAGACCGACCTCGACTATCTCATGCGCCGCTTCGAGGAGGACGGGCTCTACTTCTGGTTCAGCCACGACAAGGGCAGCCATCGCCTCCACGTCGCAGACAGCGCCATCTCCTGGGCGAAGCCGTCGGCTTCCGCGCAAGGGGAGGGGCGGGTGCGTCTGGCGCAGGGATCGTCCGACCGCAACCACATCAACGACTGGGGGCGGCGCTTCTCCTATGTGCCGGGCCAGCGGGCGGGCGCCGACTGGAACTTCGAGACGCCGCGCATGGTGCCGGGAAACGCCACGCCCTCGCTGGTGCAGATGCCGGACGCGATGAAGCGCGAGCTCTACGAATATCCCGCCCGCATTTCGACCGTCGCCGAGGCCGAGCGGGCGCAGAAGCTGCGCGCACAGGCAAGCGAGGCCGACCACGACCGCGTCTTCGGCCGCTCCACCTCGCGCGTCATCGAGGTCGGCCGCCGCTTCACCCCTTACGAGGTCGCCCATCCCGAGCACGCCTATGAGGAGCACGTGGTCGTCTCAATGCGCCAGACGGTGGTCGACCGCTCCTACGAGACGAACTCGAACGACCCGGAATATGTGAACAGCTTCGAGGCGGTGCCATCGCGGGTGCCGCTGACGCCGCACCGGCAGACGAAGCGGCCGCGGATCGAAGGCACGCAGGTGGCGATCGTCGCCGGTCCGCCGGGCGAGGAAATCCACCCGGACAAATACGGCCGCATCAAGCTGTGGTTCCCCTGGGACCGCAAGGCCAGGAAGGACGGCTCCGACACCTGCTGGGTGCGGGTGGCGCAAAGCTGGGGCGGCGGCACCTGGGGCGCGCAGGTGATCCCGCGCATCGGCATGGAGGTGATGGTCGCCTTTATCGACGGCGACCCGGACCGGCCGCTGGTCGTCGGCGTCGTGCCGAACCCGGCCAATCCGGTGCCCTACGACCTGCCGGCCAACAAGACGCGCATGGTGCTGCGTTCGAACACCCACAAGGGCNCGGGCCGCGAGAACCAGTTCTTCCACGCCCAGAAGGACCAGACGACGCGGGTCCTCAACGACCGCACCAAGCGCATCGACCGCCACGAGGTCGCCTCGATCGGCGCCAACCGCGCCGTCGAGGTCGGCGGCAACCAGAAGCACGAGATCGGCGGCTCGATGAACACGGTGGTCGGCGGCACCGGCCCGATGGCGATGGCGCTGATGGGCGCCGTCCAGGGCCTTTCCGGCCACACCGCCGGGCTCCTCTCCCAGGCCGGCCAGATCGCCGGCGCCGGCGGCCCGGCGCTCGCCGCCTTCGCCGGCACGCTCGCCTCCTCCGCCCTCGGCTTCCTCGACGCCGGCGGCCTCGGCAGCCGCGAGGGCGTCGTGGCCGGCGCCAGCCCCCGGGCAGACGCCGGCACGGCACTCGCCGGCTCCGGCACCGGCGTCGGCGACGCGGCCTCCGGGCTGTTCCCGTTGCCGGGGATCATGAACACGATCGTCGGCTCGTTCAAATCGGACACGATCGGCGTGGCGCGCGCCGAGCAGATCGGCGTCAGCAAGGTGACGAATGTCGGGCAGACGCAGATGGTCAATGTCGGAAAGGAACAGCATACTACAGTTGGTAAGAAAATAAGTATTCACGTTGGCGAGCTATATAACCTCGTTTCACAGGAGAGATATCGCGGCGAATCTAAGCTGTGGGAAGTCTACGCCGACGACACGATCCTATTATCGGCGCCGGGCGGTTATATCGAGATCAACAAGAGCGGCATTCGAATCCGTGGCCTCAAGGTCGATATAGAAGGCAATCAGATCAATTTCAGTCGCGGTGGCCCGGGCGAGGGAGCATCTTGCTTGAGGCAGATGGCGAAGTCCTCAACGCCGTTTGTCAAAGGGTGAGTGCAATGGCGAGCAATTCAAGCTTGAAGTCTTTTCTTTTGGAGACGAAGCAACCTGTATTTGCAGTAATCGATGGCGCGCAGTTCGAGGATCTTCCCAGGAAGTTGTTTGGTGGTGATTTCGTGCATACGCCGTTATATCTGGACCGCGGAGATGGCAACCGGGACCGCGTTCTGACAGCACCGCAACTTGTATGGCTCGACCGGGGCAGAGATAGAGGTTCTCCCGTAAATACGGAGACGCGCAATCCACCTGACCCAGACGTTGTCGAGCGCCTGCTGGAACTTCTTGGTCTCGCGCCTGCGGCTGTCTTCTGGCAATGCAGTGCGGGCGGACATGCGCTATTTCGTCACTTGCGAACGACCAACATGATCCTCGTTCCTGAGGATACCGAAACCGACTACGGCAAACCCTACGAGATCTCTCCCTTGCAGACCGAAGGTGCCATGGAAGGAATGTCCGCACCCTCCAATCATGTTCTTGTATTGTTCCGTCATGCCGATGCCAATGTCATGGCGCAAGTGCTGCCGACCCTCAATCCCGCCCAGGTTTCGAGGCTGCTCGGGCCAGCGGAGGCTTTATGCTTCGCCGCCGACCCGCAATGGAATGAAGCGGGGGGTGTCATGGGCGCAAGACGCGCGCCCAATCTGCCTGAACGGCAGGCAGGAATGCTGAAGCTTGAGCAGGAAAACATACGGGCCATAAGCGTACGAAGAGACGCGGCATTGACCAGGAAGGTCGCCGGTTACCTGGAAAGAGTGGCTCCAGACCGAGTGTCTGCCTTGGAGGAGGGAAAGTTACAAAAATTCGCCCAATATTCCCTTCGGGAATCCCGCCGCTTCGGAGTGGAGACGGACGCCGGCCATTGTCGCTGGGCCTACATGTCGCTCGTGACGTCCGGACAGCTTGGGCAAAATCCTAGCGTGCAGGAAGCAATGCGTGCCGATGCGCCGGGCTACAGTGCTGACACGCGAGTCGCTCTCTTAATGCGGCACTCGTTTCTCGCTGTGAAAAAGCAAGCTTCTAGGGAGGTGGACTGAGATGGCTGCTATTGCCGTTCCCCTCATTCCGCCCGCCCTTGCCGCGCTAGGCAAGGCAGCGCTCTTCGTTGGGTCGGCCGCCGCCGCTGCTTTCGGCGTCAACTACGCAATGAACGAGATGTCGCAGGCCGAAGAAGAGGTGAAGCCTGAAGAGTCTACGAAGACAACCGCGATCACCTGTGCGACCTGTGCTCAGAACCCGTGTGCGGAACTTGCGTGCGGTGCTCCCGGCAGTAAATATCGGGGTGGCGCGCATGGTTGTGTTGGTCTGGCGGATAACAAACTTGGTCCCTCCGGGACTATCCACAGTCATCACGTGCCGGCCGATCATTACTCCCCACTTCCTCGCGCGGTAGGGCCAGCAATCCAGATGGAGGCCCAGGACCACTATGCAAGTTCGTCCTACGGCAGTAAGGTCCATGGGCCCCCTTACGCAGCTCAAAGAGCCATGCTCGCTCGCGGACAGACAATGCAGGCGCTGATGATGGATGCAGCAGAGGTGAGGGTCATTGCCGCCCGCAGCGGAAACCCTACCAAGTATGATGAGGCAATTGCGCAAATGTTCGCCTACGCAAATTGCCTGAGGCAAAATGGCATTATCAAGTGAGGTTAGCCTGATGGACAACGAGTGGACGATCAAACCCAAAGTCGGATTCGGGCTTATCTCCTTTGGAATGGATACCAATCAGGTTGCGGCGTTCAGTTCAGTCTACGGCCCTCTTGAGACAGTAACCGAAGATGCCGACCAAGCACTCGGACTTGACGATACTCTTGCATTCTTCAGTCAATTCGCATCGCAGGAAGATATTGCCGCTGTGAGAGGCGCGATCGAAGACAAGGCGGCTCAAAGAGGTCGACAGGAAATCTTCAATAACGGGCGCGTATTTGTGATCTATGAAGCGGACCGTGTGGTGTCAATTATGGCTTCTTCACGGGAAAGCCGGACAAATTTCAAAGATATATCGGTTTTCGATACGGCGGCCGTGGACGTGCTTAGGCTCTTCGAAAAAGCGAACGGGGCGCCAGGCCGCTACCGCTCCACCCAGGCCGCTTTCGATCATATCGGCGTTTCACTGGACGCTTTCAGTCTGGTAGAATCCGGAAAGGTGCAGGCGCTAACAGCGTCTGACGAGCGTTTCCGTGAACGAACGATTGAAGTCCGGAAGGAGGCCTACATTTCCCCTGAGGAAGCTGGAAGCTTTGTTGTCCACTCGGTCTTTTAACGATGGCTGCGGCGAATCGCCTATGGGAGGCCTACTAGTTTGGGCAGAACGGAGTATTTGCGGATATCACCTCGCTCAGGACTGGGGCAACTCAGATTTGGTGAGCTCAAGGCGGCGGCGGATACGCGTGAAGGCATCTATGGCGCAGTCACTCGGCAGGCGTCGGACCGCATTCCCGATTCCACCCTACAGGATACGCTGGCCCAGTTCGGAAGCGATCTAAGTGATGAAGAGAAACAAGCGCTTCTTGCACTCTATGCCGAGAGCGGCCCAGATGCCTCGAGCGTAACGGAGGTTCGCGGTGATCACGGTCTTGTACTTCGCTATGAGCAAGATCGACTAGTGGAAATTACTTTGTCACCTGATCATAGTTTGGCGAATCTCGCCGGAAAAGGCGTGTTCCTGCTGCCGGCAAAGGACGTCGCTACGGCAGAAAGCCTTAGCAAAATCCCCGGTCTTTATCACGGGACGACGGCTGCATTTCTCAATCTCGGTCTCATATTCCGAGGGATTTTGTCTAACCGGTCGTCAGTCCGCTCCCAAATTGCTCGATTCGAGTGACGAACGATTTACCGATCGTTCAATCGGCATGTTTGGGAGAATCACCTTGGACGAAGACGGATTTCGCGTCTTCTCATGGCTTACACCCTGAACGGAGCATAGGGGTTTAGTATGGCATCTCCAGTATCGCTGAAAGGCCATATGCATATTTGTCCGATGTGCGATCCTGGGCCGAAACCGCACGTGGGCGGGCCCGTGCAATCAACCGGTCAAAGCTTCGTCACGGTGAACGGGGTGCCGGTCGCGACGATGGGCGACCGATGCCTCTGCACGGGCGTCCCGACGACGGCCGCAATTTCCGGCGGCTCGTCCATTTCAAAGATCAATGGGAAGAAAGTGGCTAGGGTAGGTGATCCCTGCGAACACGGTGGAAGACTTGTCCAAGGAGTCTCCTGGCTGACTTTCGAATAAGCTGTCCTCGGACCGCAACCACATCAACGACTGGGGGCGGCGCTTCTCCTATGTGCCGGGCCAGCGGGCCGGTGCCGACTGGAACTTCGAGACGCCGCGCATGGTGCCGGGAAACGCCACCCCCTCGCTGGTACAGATGCCGGACGCGATGAGGCGTGAGCTCTACGAATACCCCGCCCGCATTTCGACGGTGGCCGAGGCCGAGAGGGCGCAGAAGCTGCGCGCACAGGCAAGCGAGGCCGACCACGACCGCGTCTTCGGCCGCTCCACCTCCCGCGTCATCGAGGTCGGCCGCCGCTTCACCCCTTACGAGGTCGCCCATCCCGAGCACGCCTACGAGGAGCACGTCATCGTCTCGATGCGCCAGACGGTGGTCGACCGCTCCTACGAGACCAATTCCAACGACCCGGAATATGTGAACAGCTTCGAGGCGGTGCCATCGCGGGTGCCGCTGACGCCGCACCGGCAGACGAAGCGGCCGCGGATCGAAGGCACGCAGGTGGCGATCGTCGCCGGCCCGCCGGGCGAGGAAATCCATCCGGACAAATACGGCCGCATCCGTATCATCGGTGTTTGGAGAAGCACGGTTTATTGCCGGGAAAGAAGAGGAAGTAGACCATGGAATGGGAAATAATTCCGTTTAGTGGAATGGGGCCGATAAAATTCGGAATGCCGCCCAGCGAGGTGGCCGCAATAATCGGTCTACCAGAATCATCGGATGTTGAGGGAATGTATCTGCGCGAATACCGTGCAACCAATTTGCCAATAGTCTCATATGAGAACGGTCGAGTCACAGAGATCGAGGCATTCTACGACGTTGAGAATGTTAAATTCCTTGGAACAAATCTATTTGATCAGCCGGGCACTTCAATTCTGTCATTCTTGGAGAGGGAGAATGGAGGTGCCAAAATAAATGATGGGACAGTACTTGAACCGCGCCGGGTTTGCCGGAGGCTCCAACTTCTGAGAAAGTGGAGCCGATATGAGCAAGACAACAAACAAATTTTCA
>NZ_LNQB01000082.1 GCF_001651875.1 Sinorhizobium saheli | reverse complement strand
CGAGGAGCAAGACCGAACCCGGCGAACAAGGAGGAACTCCTCATACGCAGGGGCTTGACGGCGAAAGCCTCATGTGAGGGGCGGTCGACATAGGGATCCGGACGCTGCCTACAGATCACAAAAAAAGCCCGGATCGCAAGGATCCGGGCGAAAGGGCGATCCGCGAAAAATGCGGATCGCGACGGGACTTTTGGCGGCGCCGGTCTGCCGGCGCCGCGATTCGCTTAGCTGGCGTGATAGGCAGCCTCGCCATGGGAGGAGAGGTCGAGACCTTCGCGCTCCGCTTCGACCGAAACGCGCAGGCCGACGATCGCATCGACAACCTTGAAGAGGATGGCCGAACCGATGCCGGACCAGACGACGGTGACGAGCACGCCCTTGAGCTGCGCCAAGACCTGCGTTGCCGTGCCGGCGTAGCCAGCGGCGAAGTCGGCGGTCGAATAGTCGACGATGCCTGCGCCGCCGAGCGCCGGGTTCACGAGGATGCCGGTTGCGATCGCGCCGAGGATGCCGCCGACGCCGTGGATGCCGAACACGTCGAGGCTGTCGTCATAGTGGAACTTGTTCTTTACCACGTCGACGAAGAAGTAGCAGACCGGCGAGACGGCGAGGCCGAGCACGATCGCGCCCATCGGCCCGGCAAAGCCGGCGGCCGGGGTGACCGCAACCAGACCGGCAACGGCACCCGAGGCGGCGCCGAGCATCGAGGCCTTGCCGCGAACGAGCGTTTCAACGACCGCCCAGGAGACGATCGCGGCGGCGGTCGCCAGGAAGGTGTTGATCATTGCGAGGGCCGCATAGGCATTGGCTTCGAGGTTCGAGCCGGCATTGAAGCCGAACCAGCCGACCCACAGCAGCGAGGCGCCGACCATGGTGAGCGTCATCGAGTGCGGAGCCATGATCTCGCGCTTGTAGCCCGTGCGCTTGCCGAGCATGATCGCGCCGACGAGGCCCGCAATGCCGGCATTGATGTGGACGACGGTGCCGCCGGCGAAGTCGATCGCGCCGAAGGAGAAGATCAGGCCGGTCGGTGCCGTATAGGCGCTCGGGCCACCCCAGAACCAGACCATGTGGGCGATCGGGAAGTAGACGAAGGTCACCCACAGGATGACGAACAGCATGACGGCCGAGAACTTGATGCGCTCGGCGAAGGCGCCGACGATCAGGGCCGGCGTGATGCAGGCGAAGGTCATCTGGAAGACGACGAAGACGTATTCGGGGATGAAGACGCCCTTCGAGAAGCTTTCCGCCAGGGTCGTCGTGTCGACACCCGCCAGGAACATTTTCGAGAAGCCGCCGATGAAGGAGTTGAGCGAGCCGCCATCCGTGAAGGTCAGCGAATAGCCGTAGGTCACCCAGATGATCATCACGACGGCCGTGATCATCAGGACCTGCATCAGCACCGACAGCATGTTCTTGGCGCGCACCAGGCCGCCATAGAAGAGCGCGAGGCCGGGAAGGGTCATCAGCAGGACGAGGATGGTAGACAGCAGCATCCAGGTGGTGTCGCCCTTGTCCGGAACCGGCGTTGCCGCAACGGCCTCGGCAGCGGCGGGCGCCGCTTCCTGGGCGAAGGCGACGACCGGCGCGAGCAAGGCGGCAGCGGTGGCGCCCACGCGTCGAAGAGAGAGGGAAAGATTGAATGACGACATCGAAAAATGCTCCCTGATCGGCGCTGCTTACAGCGCTTCTGAATCGGTTTCGCCGGTGCGGATGCGCACGGCGTGGTCAATCGAATAGACGAAGATCTTGCCGTCGCCGATCTGGCCGGTCTTGGCGGCCGAGGCGATGGCCTCGACGGCCTTGTCGACGATCTCCGTCGGAACCGCGACCTCGATCTTCAGTTTCGGCAGGAAGCTCACGGCATATTCGGTGCCACGATAGATTTCGGTGTGCCCCTTCTGGCGGCCGTAGCCCTTCACTTCGGTCACGGTCAAACCCTGGATGCCTACGGCAGTGAGGGCTTCACGGACCTCATCGAGCTTGAACGGCTTGATAATGGCCATCACAATTTTCATCGGTTTCCCATCCTTGTCTGCCTCCATCGGAGGCCGTCTCTCCTTGCTGCTTCAAGCGCCTCCAGCGCCGGGCAACCGGAAAACTACATTCAAGGGGCGTGCCAGATTCGAGGAGAGAGGCTAAGCCTAGGAAAAGACAGGGGAAAATCGCATTCTGCCGCGGATGCATGGCAAAATGCTAAAAAAACGCCAGTTCAAACGATTAAAGAATGAGCAATTTTTAAAAATTGCACATGTTTTACGCAATTGCCTTTTTACGAATCAGTCCTTCCTGCGCCACCGAGGCAATCAGCAGGCCCGAGCGATCGAACAGGCTGCCCCGCGTCATGCCGCGGGCGCCGTGCGCGCTCGGACTGTCCTGGCTGTAGAGCAGCCAGTCATCCATCCGGCACGGGCGGTGGAACCACATGGCGTGGTCGAGGCTCGCGACCTGCAGGTTGCGGTCGAACACCGAGGTGCCGTGCGCATAGAGCGAGGTGTCGAGAAGCGTCATGTCGGAAAGATAGGCAAGGACGGCCGCCTGTAGATGGCGCTCGTCCGGCACCTGCCCGACGGCTTTCACCCAGACGTCCTGGGTCGGCGGCAGCTTGTCGCGCGAGAAATAGTGCTCGACCGATACCGGCCGGATTTCGATCGGCCGCGGCCGTTCCCAGTAGCGGCGTATCGCCTCCGGCGCGTGGACGAGGAACTTCTCCCTCAGTTCCCGCTCGCCCGGCAGCGTTTCCGGCATCGGCACGGCCGGCATGTCGAACTGATGCTCGAAGCCGTCCTCGTCATACTGGAAGGAGGCCGACATGGCGAAGATCGCCTTGCCGTGCTGGATCGCCACCACCCGCCGCGTCGCGAAGCTCGAGCCGTCGCGGATGCGGTCCACGTCGTAGACGATCGGCACCGACGGATCGCCGGGCCGCATGAAATAGGCATGCAGGGAATGGACGTAGCGGCCCGCGTCGACGGTGCGCTGGGCGGCGACCAGCGCCTGCCCGATCACCTGGCCGCCGAAGACCCGCTGCCAGCCCACCTGCGGGCTCAGGCCCCGGAAAAGGTTCTCCTCCAGCTTTTCGAGGTCGAGGATCGCGAGAAGCGCGTCCATGGGCGTGGCGGTCTCGGTGGGGCGCGACATTTTTCGGCGATCTCCAATGGTAGGAACGGCGATGGCATTGATCTATATAGGCAGAAGACGATGCTCAAGAGCGACGGGAGACGAGGCGGATGATCGATGTGTTGATTGCCGGGGGCGGCTATGTCGGCCTGTCGCTTGCCGTGTCGCTCAAGAAGGCGGCCCCCCATCTTGACGTCGTGGTCGCTGACGGCGCGCCGGAAGGCGCCTGGAAGAGGGACGAGCGGGCCTCGGCGGTGGCCGCGGCGGCCGAGCGGATGCTCGACGTCCTCGGCGTCTGGGCCGCGATCGCGCCGGAGGCCGAACCGATCCTGAAGATGGTGATCACCGATTCGCGGACGGCCGATCCCGTCCGCCCGGTCTTCCTCACCTTCGAGGGCGACGGCGGCGATGGCCGCCCCTTTGCCCACATGGTGCCGAACACGGCGCTCGTCGGCGCGCTGCGCCGCGCCTGCGAGGAAGCCGGCGTTGCGATCCGGCAATCGACGATGGTCGAAAGCTTCAAGAGCGGCGAGCACGCGGTCGCCGTGACGCTTGCGAGCGGTGAGGCGCTGGAGGCGCGCCTCCTCGTCGCCTGCGACGGCGTACGCTCGAGGCTGCGCGAGGCGGCCGGCATAAAGGTGGTGGAATTCGACTACGGCCAATCGGGCATCGTCACGACCGTCGAGCATGAACGCCCGCACGGCGGCACGGCGGAGGAGCATTTCCTCCCGGCCGGCCCCTTCGCGACCCTGCCGCTCGGGAACAACCGCTCGTCGCTCGTCTGGACCGAGAACACATATGACGCCGAACGCCTCGTCAGCGGCGACGACTTTCTCTTCGAGGAGGAACTGGAGCGCCGTTTCGGCCACAAGCTCGGCCGTCTCAAGGTCGTCGGCGGCCGCCGGGCCTTTCCGCTCGGCCTGACGCTTGCCCGCGATTTCGTCGCCCCGCGCTTTGCGCTCGCCGGCGACGCGGCGCACGGCATCCATCCCATTTCCGGCCAGGGGCTGAACCTCGGCTTCAAGGACGTGGCGGCACTCGCCGAAACCATCGTCGAGGCCGATCGCCTCGGCCTCGACATCGGCTCGCTCGCGGTGCTCGAGCGCTACCAGACCTGGCGGCGCTTCGACACCTTCCGGATGGGGGTGACCACCGACGTCCTCAACCGGCTCTTCTCCAACGACATCACCCCGGTCAGGGTCATCCGCGACGTCGGCCTCGGCCTCGTCGACCGCCTGCCCTCGCTCAAGAATTTCTTCATCCGCCAGGCCGCCGGCGTCGCCGGCCGCGGCGATCCGCGGTTGCTGGCCGGCGAGCCGATCTGAGCGCTGCTGCATCTACTCTGGTAGGCGAGACCCCTCCCCAATCCTCCCCACAAGGTGAGGGGATCATGCCCGTTGCAACCGGCTGCCCGCATTGAAACGTATGCCCGCAGCGTCGGGTTCATACGCCAGCCAGAAAACCAGGTTGCTCAACCAGTTATGTTACGCGCCGAGGAAAGGCGGCGACGGTGCGGCGGACAAGCCCCTCCCCCTTGTGGGCCCTTGTGGGAAGTGGTTGGGAGGGATAATGCGTCGGGAGGAGTAATCCGGTGCAGAGAGGTGCGGACCCGCTTCACTCCTCGATCTTCCGCGCCTCCGACACCAGCATGATCGGCACGCCGTCGCGGATCGGATAGGCGAGACGGGCCTTTTCCGAGATCAGTTCGTTGGCTTCGGCGTCGTAGCTGAGCCGCCCCTTGGTCAAGGGACAGACAAGCAGCTCGAGAAGCTTCGGGTCGACCCTGCTGGCGTTGACGTCCATGGTTCGGTTCACTGCAGGATGTTGTCGAGGTCGCCGAAATTTCGGGCGAGCACGATCTCGGTGATCGCGATCAGCGTTTCGGCACGGGTCTTGAGATCCGGGGCCTCCAGCAGCGCCTGTTTTTCCGCCGGCCCGTAGGGAGACATCATCGCCATGGAATTGACGAGCGTGCGGTTGTTCGCCCGTTCGACGCTTTCCCAGTCGGCCTCCAGCTTGTTGGCGTCGAGATAGGCGCGGAAGGCGGCGAGCAGCGCTTGGCGGTCGACGAGGCCCTCGTCGTCGGGATTGTCGAGATCGCTGGCGAAGGGGCCGATGCGGAAGCGCCGATAGCCGCGGTCGCCGGCGACCTCGGCGAAGAGGCGGAAGCGGCACACGCCCGTGAGCGAGGTGATGTAACGGCCGTCCCCGGTCTCGGCGAAGGAGGTGATCCGGCCGATGCAGCCGACCTGGCAGAGCGCCGGCACGGCGGAGACGTCGATGTCGTTGCGCCCCTCGGCAAAGGAGGGCTGGACGATGCCGATCAGCCGGTTGCCGGCGAGCGCATCGTCGAACATCGCAAGGTAGCGCGGTTCGAAGATATTGAGCGGAAGCTGTGCGCCGGGAAGCAGGAGCGCGCCCGTCAACGGAAACACCGGAAGAATCTCCGGCAAGTCCTGCGGACCGAGATAGCGCGCATTTCCGACATGCATTCCGATAGACCCTGCAGATGGCGGCCCGCCGCCCTGATGCAAAAGCGCCGGCACGATCAGAAAAATGGTGCGCCCCGGCAAAATCTCAAGAGACGAGACGCGCGAACACAGCCGATGCCGGCAAAAAAATCAGGCAGCCCTTTTCGGCGCCGCGGACATCGTCCCGCCTTGTCCTCCCGACCTCATCGCGAACTTACGAGAAAAGGATCGAGGAGAGCTTGCGCCGGGCGGCGATCGTTGCCGGGTCCTTCGGCCCCCATACCTCGAAGAAGGCCAGGAGTTCCCGGCGGGCGCCGTCGTCCTCGAAGCTGCGGTCGCGCTTCATGATCATCAGGAGATGATCGGCTGCGGCGGTCCTGTCGCCTTCGACATTGCGAATCTTGGCGAGCTTCAGCCTTGCCGCATGGTCGTCCGGATCGAGCGCCAGCTGATGTTCGAGCGCGGCCGGATCGCCGAGCTTGCGCGCCTCTTCGATCTGGTCGAGCTTCTTCGAGACGGCGGTGACGGCCGCGTCCTTGGCGAGCGCCTCGGGCAGGCCGGACAGCGCCTGGCGCGCCTCGCCGAGCTCGCCGAGCGCGATCATGCACTCGACCATGCCGGCGATCGCCGCCGTATTTTCCGGTTCGGCCTGCAGCACCGCGCCGTAGAGGCCGGCGGCACTCTGCGCGTCGCCGGCGTCGAGAAGCGCCTTCGCCTCGGCGAGCACCGCCTCGATCTCGCCCTTGCCGTCATCGACGGCCGGGCCGCCGATGCGGTCGATGAACTGGCGGATCTGGCTCTCGGGCACGGCGCCCATGAATCCGTCGACCGGACGTCCCCCGACGAAGGCGATGACGGCCGGGATCGACTGGATGCCGAGCTGTCCGGCGATCGAGGGGTGGTCGTCGATGTTCATCTTGACGAGCTTCACGCGGCCCGCCGCCTCCCGTACGACCTTCTCGATCACCGGGGTCAATTGCTTGCACGGCCCGCACCAGGGGGCCCAGAAATCGACCAGCACCGGCTGCTGGCGCGATGCCTCGAGCACATCCCGAGAGAAGGTGGCGGTTGTCGTGTCCGTGACGAGGTCGCCCGGCGCCCCCGCGGCATTCGATCCCGGCTGGCCGCCGAACGAGGCCGAACCCGTCATCTGGTTGCCAAAGGATCCTGCATAGGGATTGTCGCTACCGCCCATTCTTCTCTCCTCGCGGACTTGCCGCCCGACTTCATGATTTCAGCGCCAAAGATCGTATGTCAGGCCGTCACTTTCAAGACAAGCGGCTCGTGCCCGGTCGCTTGCATGAAACGCAGCATGTCCTTCGATGCGATCGAGGTCGTCTGGTCGTTCGAGAGCGGATGGCAGTTGATCGTCTCGAATGCCATCAGCGCCTCGTCCAGGACGAACTTCACCTTGCCTTCCTTGTCGTTGATCGCGCCGAAGGCGGTGACCGCGCCCGGGATCACGCCGAGATATTCCATCAGCTTGTCCGGCTTGCCGAAGGACACCTTGCTGGCGGCGCCGATGAGCTGGTGGACAGTCTTCAGGTCCACCGTCGCGTTCTCCTCGACCGTCAGAAGGAAATAATTGTCCTTTTTGTCCTTCAGGAACAGGTTTTTTGTATGTCCGCCGGGTATTTCGTCGCGCAGCGCCACCGATTCGGCGACGGTGAAGACCGGCTGATGCCGCGTCGTCTTATGTTCGATCCCGAGCGTGTCGAGAAAGCGGAACAGCTCCTCCGCGGTCTTCGGCGGTCCCTCGCTCATCGGTCAATCCTTTCTGCGATCCTGAATATTCTCGCCTGCTTTACGAAGAAGGGACCGACTGTGCAATCTCAACCGCGACGATGCCTATACAGCGGAGCGGCATACACGCGGAACCCCGGCATTTCGCGGGCTTGCGATGCGCCGCGAAAAAAATCTTCGCATTTCGCGTCATTTCCCTGTTGCATTTGAAAAAGGCTTAGGCCATATAGCGCCCGTCGCCGCAACACGGGGCGGCACCCAAGGTCCACCGACTACCCCGGGCCTGGGTCTGATGAGCGGGTGTAGCTCAGGGGTAGAGCACAACCTTGCCAAGGTTGGGGTCGAGGGTTCGAATCCCTTCGCCCGCTCCAGTTTCTTCAAGAAAATCAAGCGACTTAGCCAAAATCTGCGCCATGCGCTCGGCTCGTTCCGACCGGCTGCGGTTGCGCTCGGTCGCGATACGACGCTGCGATCCTCTATCGGGGAATTCCACCAGCCGGCATTGATTTCAATGGCAGGAAAGGCGAGACGTGGATTTTACGCCAAGCGGGCCGGCCTCCCGAAACGGTTAGTTTGCGAGAGCGACGACATGCGCACCGAACGAGAATCGCCGATCGGCCAACGTCCCGCAGGAGATCACGCTACCGGAGCAAAACGCGCATGACACCCCGCATCCTCATCCTCCACACCGGCGGCACCATCGGCATGGAGCCCTCTCCCGGCGGGCTCAGGCCGATGCCGGGTTTCGGCGCGCTGCTCAAGCGCCGGCTGGGCGAAACGGCCTCGGCCACGCCGCTGCCCGGTTGCGACATCGTCGAACTCGACCGCCTGATCGACAGCGCCAATCTGCAGCCGGCACAGTGGCCGGCCATTGCCGGCGAACTGGTGCGCCGCTGGGACGCCTATGACGGCTTCGTCGTCCTCCACGGCACCGACACCATGGCCTGGACGGCCTCCGCGCTCTCCTTCATGCTGCGCGGACTCGACAAGCCGGTGATCCTCACCGGCGCGCAGATTCCGCTCGCGGCGCCGCGCAGCGACGCCCTGGAAAATCTCGAGATGGCGCTCATCCTTGCGGCGCAGCCTGCGATCCGCGAGGTGGGCCTCTGCTTCGGCCGCAAGCTGCTCAGGGGCAACCGCAGCCGCAAGATCGCCACCGACCGTTTCGACGCCTTCGATTCGCCCAACTATCCGCCGATCGCCGAAGCGGGCATCAACATCGTGCTGCACGGCGCGTTGCTCCTCGGCGCGGAGCCCAGGGCGTTCCTTCAGCCGGAGCATTTCGAACCGGAGGCGGTGGCGGTGCTGACCATCCACCCGGGTCTTTCGCCGCGCGTCTTCGAGGCGGTGCTCGCCTCTGCCGATCTGCGCGGCGTGGTGCTGCGCAGCTATGGCGTCGGCAATGTGCCGGAGGCCGACGCGCGGCTCGTCGGCGCCATCGGCCAGGCGGTGGCGCGGGGCGTCACCGTGGTCAATACCACGCAATGCGTGATCGGCGCCGTGGCGCAGGACACCTATGCCACCGGGGCGGCGCTCGCCCGCATCGGCGTCGTTTCGGGGGGCGACATGACGCTGGAGGCCGCCTTTGCGAAGCTCCATGTGCTGATCGCGGAAGGGCTGCCTGCGGAGGAGATCCGCGCCCGCATGGCCCGGCCGCTCGCCGGGGAAATGACCGCGCCCGGCGCTCAGTTCTTCGCGAAAACGTAGTCCGTCTCCTGCCGCAGCGTTTCGCCCGGCCGGAGCACCGCCGTCGGGAACCCGTCGTGGTTCACCGCGTCGGGCCAGACCTGCGTCTCGAGGCAGAAGCCGGCGAAGGGACCGTAGCGGCGCCCGCCGAGACCCGGGACCGGGACCTTGAGCTTGCCGCCGGTATAGAGCTGGACGCCGGGTTCCGTGGTCAGCACTTCGAGCGAGACGCCGGAATTGATGCTGCGGGCAAGCGCCACCGAGCGCTTCTGGGCCCGCTCCGGCGAGAGGCAGAAATTGTGGTCATAGGCGATCTTCTCGCCCTCCATCTGACGGCGCAGCGAGGTCATCTCACGCAGGTCGAAGGCGGTGCCGGCGACGGGGCGGATCTCGCCGGTCGGGATCAGCCGTTCGTCCGTCGGCAGGTAATGGTCGGCGGCGATCATGATGTCGTGGCCGCGCGCGTCCTCGCCGCCGTCGAGATTGAAATAGCTGTGCTGGCAGACATTGGCGAGCGTCGGTGCATCGGTCTCGGATTCGTAGACGACGTTCAAGACGCCGCCCGGCTTCAGCCGGTAGGTGCAGGTGACCGTGCAATTGCCCGGATAGCCGGCGCGGCCGTCCGGGTCGGTGATCCTGAGCGTGACGCTGTCTTCCGTCCGCGCGACGGTCGTCCAGTTGCGCTTGCCGATATTGTCGCTGCCGCCGTGGAGATGGGTAACGCCGTTCTCGTTGAGCTCGAGTTGGTAGGCCTTGCCGTCGAGCGTGAACCGCCCGCCGCCGATGCGGTTGGCGTTGCGTCCGGGCGTGGCGCCGAAATAGGCGGAATGGGCGGGATAGCTGTCGAAGTCCTCGAAGCCGAGCACCAGCGGCGGTGCGTGGCCCTCGAGCCGCAGGTCCTGGATGACCGAGCCCCAGGTGATCACCTTCGCCGTCAGGCCGCCGCCGCGAAGCGTTACCCGATGGACCGGCTCGCCCGAGGGCAGGCGGCCGAAGATTTCCGTTTCAGCGCTCATCTTCTCTCCCTGTCGCGGCATGCAGGCGCGCGCGTCCCGCCGCAGAACTTTGATCGAACCGGTGACAAACTGCGTCATTTCCCCCGGCGCGGCAACCATAAAGTCATACTTTTCCGCCGGGTCCTGCGTGTCTCCTTGAACCGACCCCTGTCAGGGACAAAGAGGTGCAGCAGGCGCTGCAGGGGGCGGCATCAGGCCCGGCTGCCGATCTCTTCCAGCTGATAGGGCGTCGTCTGATAGATCTCGTTGATCCAGTTGCCGAAGAAGAGATGCGCGTGGCTGCGCCAGCGGTTCTGCGGCGGCAGCGCGGCATCGTTGTGCGGGAAGTAGTCGTGCGGCAGCTTGATCGGCACGCCGGCGTCCACGTCGCGGAAATATTCGTCCGACAGCGAGGTCGAGTCATATTCGACGTGGTTGAACATGTAGAGCCGGTTGCCCTTCTTCTCGTGCACCAGGCAGACGCCCATTTCCTTCGATTCCATCAGGATCTCGAGGTCCGGCACCCGGTCGATGTCGGCGCGGCGCACCTCGGTCCAGCGCGAGACCGGCACGGCGAAATCGTCGGAGAAGCCGTTCAGGTAGACCGAGGAGGGTTTCAGGTTCTGGTGGCGGTAGACGCCGAAGGCCTTTTCCTTCAGCGGGTATTTCGGAACGCCGTGGAAATGATAGATCGCCGCCATCGCGCCCCAGCAGACGTTCATCGTCGAATGGACGTTCGTCGTGGTCCAGTCGAAGATGCGCTGCAACTCCTTCCAGTAGGTGACCTCTTCATATTCGAGCGTCTCGACCGGCGCGCCGGTGATGATGAAGCCGTCGAACTTGCGGCCCTTCACCTCCTCCCAGGTTTCGTAGAAGGCGAGGAGGTGTTCCTCGGGCGTGTTCTTCGGCCGGTGGCCGTTGACGCGCACCAGCGTCAGCTCGACCTGCAGCGGCGTCGCGCCGATCAGCCGCGCCATCTGGATCTCGGTCTTGATCTTGTTCGGCATGAGGTTCAGGAGCCCGATCTGAAGCGGGCGGATGTCCTGACGGATCGCCACGGTCTCGGTCATCACCCGCACACCCTCGTGGACGAGAGTTTCGAAGGCGGGCAGCGTATCGGGAATCTTGATGGGCATGGCTCCACTCGATCAAATACAAAAAAACCGGCGGCGACAATGATCGCGACCGGTCCTCGGAAATCCGTTTTTCCTCGGCCCTTTAGCGATTTCTTTAACGTGGCTGCAAGCCGGCCGGCCAAATCACCACGAGAATGCTTGATAGCGCGGCGCGTGCCGCGCGGTCAACGAAAAAGGATTCGGGCGCGGCGGAGGGGTGGCGCCCCTCATCTGCCTGCCGGCATCTTCTCCCCGTTGAAACGGGGAGAAGAGCGCAAGCCGCGGCGGCGCACCCTACCGCCAGCAAGGGGGAGCGGATTGAGGGCGCACCGCACCCCCCTTCGCCCCGTTTCACGGGGAGAAGGTGCCGGCAGGCGGATGAGGGGCAAACTTCGTTGATCTCACCGCGCCTGCGTCAGAAAAATCTTTACCGCAAAGACGGAAAAGACGCCGGCAAAGCTGTAGTCGATCGCCCGCATCACGCGCCTGTTGCGCTGCAGCCAGGCCGCAAGCCAGTCGGCGGCAAGCACCACCAGGGCATTGACCGGCATGCCGATGAGGATGAAGAAGAAGCCGAGGAACAAGAGCTTGCCGGTCACCGCCGGATCGTCGGCGCTGACGAATTGCGGCAGGAAGGTCATGAAGAAGATCACGACCTTGGGGTTCAGGATGTTCACCGAGAAGCCGGTCGCGACGTTCGACAGCGCGCCGCCCCTGGCCTCGGTCACCTTCGTGACCGTCAGGCTGGAACCAAAACGGATCGCCTGGATCGCCAGCCACAGGAGATAGGCGGCGCCGCCGGTCTTCAGGACCAGGAAGGCGGTCGGCGATGCGGTGATCAGCGCCGAGACGCCGAAGGCGACGAGCAGCGTGTGGACGACGATGCCGAGCCCGGTTCCGACCACGACGAGGAGCGCCGCCTTCCTGCCCTGCGCCAGCGCCCGGCTGATCGACAGCGTCATGTCCGGGCCCGGCGTTGCGGCGAGAAGCAGGCTGGCGCCGGCAAACATGAAGAGAGTCGACAGGCTCGGTACGAAGTCCATGGCACGTTCCTCGGGAAGCTGGTCTCCGCTGATACTGAAGCTCACCGGCTTTTGCCAGCAGATTCGTCCGAATGCCGCCGGTTCCGCTTGTATCGCTTCGAGTTCTGGCTAAAGTGCCGCAGATTTTGCATGGGCAGCATCGCCCCCTTGAGAGCAGACGGATCAAAACCATGGCTTCGCATAAAGACGTGAAAAAGGTCGTTCTCGCCTATTCCGGCGGTCTCGACACCTCGATCATCCTCAAATGGCTGCAGACGGAACTCGGCGCCGAGGTGGTGACCTTCACCGCCGACCTCGGCCAGGGCGAGGAACTGGAGCCGGCGCGCAAGAAGGCGGAGATGCTCGGCATCAAGGAGATCTATATCGAGGACGTCCGCGAGGAATTCGTGCGTGACTTCGTCTTCCCGATGTTCCGCGCCAATGCGGTCTATGAGGGCGTCTACCTGCTCGGCACCTCGATCGCCCGGCCGCTGATCTCCAAGCACCTGATCGACATCGCCAGGAAGACCGGTGCCGACGCTATCGCCCACGGCGCGACCGGCAAGGGCAACGACCAGGTCCGCTTCGAGCTCTCGGCCTATGCCTTGAACCCCGACATCAAGATCATCGCCCCCTGGCGCGACTGGTCGTTCAAGAGCCGCACCGAGCTGCTCGAATTCGCCGAGAAGCACCAGATCCCGGTCGCCAAGGACAAGAAGGGCGAGGCCCCCTTCTCCGTCGACGCCAACCTGCTGCACTCCTCCTCCGAGGGCAAGGTGCTGGAAGACCCGGCCCAGGAAGCGCCAGAATACGTCCACATGCGCACGATCTCGCCGGAGGCCGCACCGGATCAGGCGACCGTCATCAAGATCGGCTTCGAGCGCGGCAATGCCGTCTCGATCAACGGCGTGCGTCTGTCGCCGGCGACGCTGCTCGCCAAGCTGAACGAATACGGCCGCGACAACGGCATCGGCCGCCTCGACCTCGTCGAGAACCGCTTCGTCGGCATGAAGTCGCGCGGCGTCTACGAGACCCCCGGCGGCACGATCCTGCTTGCCGCCCACCGGGCGATGGAGAGCATCACCCTCGACCGCGGCGCCGCACACCTCAAGGACGAGCTGATGCCGCGCTATGCCGAGCTCATCTATTACGGCTTCTGGTTCTCGCCGGAACGCGAGATGCTGCAGGCGGCGATCGACAAGAGCCAGGAGCATGTCGAAGGCGAAGTGACGCTGAAGCTCTACAAGGGCAATGTCATGGTTATCGGCCGCGAGAGCGACAAGTCGCTCTATTCGGACAAGCTCGTCACCTTCGAGGACGACCAGGGCGCCTACGACCAGAAGGACGCCGCCGGCTTCATCAAGCTCAATGCGCTGCGCCTGCGCACGCTCGCCGCGCGCAACCGCTAAGGCCGGTTATTGGATACAAGCCGCGGCGGAGCGATCCGTCGCGGCTTTTTCGTGTCCAAAGCGGGCGTCGTGGCGGAAACTGCTCTATTCCGCCGCGTCGGGGACTGGCGCTTCGACGGCTGCCGGAACGACGAGCGGTCTCAGGCGCACGCTTCTGCGATACCAGAAATAGCTTGCGATGGAGATCACGCCGAAGCCCGGGATGATCGTTCCGAGCGCCAGCGCCGGGGCGCCGACGAGGGCGGCGAGCGCGCCGCCGAGAAGTCCGGAGCCCATCTGGATGAAGCCCATCACCGCCGAGGCGGTGCCGGCAATATGCGGGAAGGGCACCATGCAGGCCGTCATCATGTAGGGCATGACGAAGGCGATGCCGAAGGTATAGATGCCGATCGGCGCCATCACGGCGAGGAAGGTCGGCTCCATGAGATGCATGGTGAAGGCGAGGACGAGGCTCGCCGCCCCGATGAAAGAGAGGCCGGCGGGCACCAGCGCCTGCGGCGTGAAGCGCCGCATCAGGAGCCGCACCGTCACCGTGCCGGAAAAGAAGAAGCCCGACTGCATCAGCATGCCGACGCCGAATTCGGTCGGGGTCAGGCCGACCTGGCTGATCAGCACGAAGGGCAGCATGGTCGCCCAGGCATAAAGCGCTCCGACCGCACCGGCGATCACCAGAGTCGAGGAGAGGAAGCGGCTGTCCGCCGAGAGCTCGCGATAGGCCGCGAGGATCGGCTTGAGATGCCCCTTGCTGCGGTCCGGCGTCACCGTCTCGGCCATGAAGAACTGCACGGTGAAGCAGGCCATCAGCGCGAAGCCGACCATCAGGAAGAAGATCGACCGCCAGCCGAAGAGGCCGAGCGCGATGCCGCCGAGCGTCGGCGACACCGCCGGCCCGAGCGCCAGCATCATGCCGATCATGTTCATGATGCGCGCCGCCGTGGTGCCGGTGAACTGGTCGCGCACGATCGCACGCGCGACGGTCATGCCGACGGAGGCGCCGATTCCCTGCACGAGCCTTCCGAGGAGCAATATCGCGACCGAGGGCGCGAAGGCCGCCATCAGGCTGCCGGCGAGATAGATCGCCATGAAGATCAGGGTCGCTTTGCGCCGGCCGATGACGTCCGACAACGTGCCCGAGACGAGTTGGGCGAAGGCAAAGCCGCCGAAATAGAGCGACAGCGTCATCTTGATCGCCGCCTCGCTGGAGGCGAAGGCACGCACGAGCTCCGGCATTGCCGGCGTATAGAGCGCCATCGAAACGGGCCCGAGCGCCACCAGGAAGGCGCCGATGACGCTGGTACGCCGCTCGCTCATCCGGAGCGTCATTCCGCCGCTCCCTTCCCCTTGCCGGCAAGGCAGGGATCGAGGCGGCGGAGATTGTCGCGGAGGATCCTCAGATTGTTGCGCAGGAGCTCCCGCCCCTCCTCGCCCAGGCCCTCGGTATAGGCATTCATCATCTCGCGCAGGCCCGCCACCAGCTCGGCGATGAGCGGGTCGGCCCTGTCGGTGACAACGACGTTCTTGGCCCGCCGATCGGCCGGATCGGGCACGCGTGCGACGAGCCCCAGCGCCTCGAGGCGGTCGAGATAGGCCGAAAGCGTCATCGGCTCGATGCCCATGCGGGTGGCGATCTCGGCCTGCTTGATGCCCTCGGTGACGGCGACCTGGATCAGCGTACGTGCCTCCCCGGGCGTGATCCCGAGCTCCATCGCATTCACCTTGCGATCGAAGGCGCCGCGCAACAGCCGGGAGACATCGGTGAGAAGCAACCCGATGGTATCGGATTCGAGTTTTCTGGGCATCTGAACGTTCTGGATGAAGATAATAAGTTTTCCTTATCATATCCTTCGAGGCGGTTCAACGCGGGCCGGAGCGGAAGCGCATGTCAGAAGCCCCCTCCAAGGGCCCCACAAGGGCCCACAAGGGTGGAGGGGCTTCCGATGCCGCGCCCTCACCCGATTTTGTGGTCCTGCGGATGGCAGCACCGCAGCGTCTCGTGATTCCAAGCGTAACGTTGCACGCAAAGGCCGACATAAGGCGGAGCCGGTGCGGCCGAGAGAGCCCCTCCCCCTTGTGGGGAGGGGTTGGGGAGGAGTTTTCCAGGAGGGCCTTGTGGCAGACCCTCAGCCCTCGAGCTCCTCGCGCAGCATCTCGAGTTCCAGCCACTCCTCCTCCATGCGCGCGAGCGCCTCCTTCAGCTTTTCGAGTTCGCCGGCGAGCCTGGAGAAGCCGTTCGGGTCGCGACCGAAGAAGTTCGGATCGGCCATCTTCTCCTCGCGCCCGGCGATCTCCGCTTCGGCCTTGGCGATCTCCTTCGGCAGGTTCTCGAGCGCGAATTTCTGCTTGTAGGAGAGCTTCGCCCTGCCCTTCTGCGGCTCCGTCGCCTCTTGAGCGCTGTCGCTTGGCTTCGCCTTTTCGACCTTCTCCGCCTTCCGCCGTTCCTCGATCGCACCCTTGCGCTGCGCCATCATGTCGGAATAGCCGCCGGCATACTCGATCCAGCGGCCGTCCGGCGCTTCCGGGTTGGCGGGAGCGATGGTCGAGGTCACGGTGCGGTCGAGGAAGTCGCGGTCGTGGCTGACGAGGATCACCGTGCCGGCAAAGCCGGCGACGATCTCCTGCAAGAGGTCGAGCGTCTCGATGTCTAGGTCGTTGGTCGGCTCGTCGAGGATCAAAAGATTGGTGGGCCGCGCCAGGATGCGCGCCAGCATCAGCCGCGCGCGCTCGCCGCCGGAGAGCTCGCGGATCGGCGTGCGTGCCTGTTCCGGCTGGAAGAGGAAATCCTTCATATAGCCGGTGACGTGACGCTGCTCGCCATTGACGAGGAGGGTCTCGCCGCGGCCGTCGGTCAGGTAATGCGCCAGCGTCTCGTCGAGGTTCAGATCCTCTCGCTTCTGGTCGAGGGTGGCGATCTCCAGGTTCGTGCCGAGACGGATGGTGCCGGAATCCGGCTCGATCTGGCCGGTCAAGAGCTTCAACAGCGTCGTCTTGCCGGCGCCGTTCGGCCCGACGAGGCCGATGCGGTCGCCGCGATGGATGCGGATCGAGAAGGGCGCGACGATCATGCGCTCGCCATAGGCCTTGACGATCTTTTCCGCCTCGATGACCAGCTTGCCGGACTCCCTTGCATCGGCCACCGTCGCCTGGACGGTGCCCTGCGGTCCCTTGTGGCCGCGATAACGCGCCCGCATGTCCTGCAGCTCGCCGAGCCGGCGCATGTTGCGCTTGCGCCTTGCGGTGACGCCGTAGCGCAGCCAGTGCTCTTCGCGCTCGATCGCCTTGCCGAGCTTGTGCTGTTCGAGCTCCTCCGCCTCCAGCACCTCGTCGCGCCAGGCCTCGAAATGGGCAAAGCCGCGGTCGAGGCGGCGCGACTGGCCGCGGTCGAGCCAGACGGTCGCGGTCGAGACCTTTTCGAGGAAGCGCCGGTCGTGCGAGATCAGCACCAGTGCGGAGCGGCTGCGGACGAGCTCGTCCTCCAGCCATTCGATCGTCGGCAGGTCGAGATGGTTGGTCGGCTCGTCGAGGAGCAGGATGTCCGGCTCCGGCGCCAGCACGCGGGCAAGCGCCGCTCGCCGCGCCTCGCCGCCGGAAAGGCGCCTCGGATCCTCCTCCCCGGTCAGCCCCAGATGCTGCAGCAGGTAGGCGACGCGATAGGGATCGTCGCCCGGGCCGAGCCCGGCCTCCGCATAGGCCTGCACCGTGTCGAAGCCCTCGAAATCCGGCGCCTGGTGCAGGTAGCGGATGGTCACCGAGGGATGGCGGAAGATCTCGCCCGATTGCGGCTCGGCAAGCCCGGCGGCGATCTTCATCAGCGTCGACTTGCCCGAGCCGTTGCGACCGACGAGGCAGATGCGGTCGCCGGCCTCCACCTGCAGGTTGGCGCCGGCGAGAAGCGGCGTGCCGCCGAAGGTCAAGAAGATATCGTCAAGCTTCAGGATGGGGGGCGCCAAGGCGTCAGGCTCCGGAAAGATCATAGGGTCGGGCGAGAACGACCGCCCGGCCGGATTTCAGGGAAAGGCGGACCGGCCCCTCGGCGATGTTGGAGATCGTCCGGGACGAGCCGAAGGGCAACAGGAAATCGTCCAGCGGATAGCGGGCGTTCCCGATCGAGAGCCCGGTGAGCTCGGTGAGGCCGAGGATCGAGAAGAGGCTGCCCTTCGGCAGGTCGATCACCGACGCGCCGGGCAGCAACGGATAGGCCTCCTCTTCGCCGGACGTCATCATCACCGAAAGCCCGCTGTCTGCGAGAGCGACGATCCTCGTCAGGTGCAGGAAGGCGTGATCGCTGCGCGTGCCGCCGAGCGCGCCGGCGAAGATGAGCGACGTCGCACCGCGCTGAAGCGCCGCCTCGACGGCGATCTCGCCGTCGGTCGCGGCCTTGGCGGCGGGATAGGCTTCCTTCGGCACCGCGGCGAAGGCCGCAAGCAGCATGTCGTCCGCCGAATCGAAGTCGCCGACCCATAGCTCCGGAACGATGTCGAGCGTCTTCGCGTGGCGCATCCCGCCGTCCGCCGCGATGAAGCGGCTGCCGTCGAGCTGCCCGGCAAGCCGGTCCGTCAGCGTCAGAGCGCCGCCGAGCAGGATGGTGAAGGGTGATCGGGTCATGGCAGAAGCCCATAGCGCAAAGCGGCGTTGCAGGAAAAGGCCGAATGCGGTTTCCGGTCGACGTTTCGCCAACGCCGGCTGCGCGGATCAGGTTCCCGAAGGCTCAACAGGCGAAAGCATGCCCGCATAGATGCCGGGCGTCGAACCCGGGATCTCAACCGCGCCGACGGCGCGGGCGTAGAATTGCGTCGGGCCGGCGCCGCCGATGATCGCATAGGCGTAGCCGGCGGCGCGCATGGCCGCCAGGCTTTCGATGAGCAGCGCCTCGCCGATGCCCTTGCCACGCATCGCCTCGTCCACGCCGGTCGGCCCGAAGAAGCCGAGCGCGGTGACGTCGTGGCAGGCGAAGCCGACGAGCCGCCCCGCGAAAAGGGCGATATGGATTCGGGTCGGCGTCGAGGAGAAGGCTGCCTCCGCCTCGCCGGCCCAGCCCGCCCCGAACCGCTCTTCGATCCAGGAGACGACGGTCCGCCGTTCGGGCGCCAGCGCGCGGCGAATGCCGATGTCGGGCCCGAGCCGGGAAACCCGGCTCTCGGGCAAGTCATAAAGGCGGACGAGCATGTCTGGCATGGAAATCTCTCCCCTTGGCGAACAAACTGCGCCGAGAACGGTTTGACCTCGTTAGCGCGCCTTACAGCGCCGCCCGTCTTATCAGACGCGCAAAGGACCTGTAGCACGAAACATGCGCGCGGCGGGACCGGCAAACGGCTGAAACTCCGCTTGCCTTCGATGCCGCCGAAAGCTAAATCTTTGCTGCTCTAACGGGGTGCCTGCGGTCCGTTTCCGACCGATGGCTGAGAGGCTTCGAGCCAACCCGCGGAACCTGATCCGGTTCATACCGGCGGAGGGATTAGAAGCGATCGGACCGATACGCGCTTTTCCCGTGCAGCATCAACAACAGGGAGAGGTGCCCAGACATGTCCAGTACACTCCAGAAGATCCTTAGCCGGCTTGCAATTGCCGGTGCTACCGTCGTGGCCTTTTCCGCGAGTGCCGCCGCGGCGGAAGAGACGCTGACGATCTACACCTATGAGAGCTTCATCAGCGAATGGGGCCCCGGCGCCAAGGTCGCCGCCGCCTTCGAGAAGACCTGCGGCTGCAAGGTCGAATATGTCGGCGTCGCCGACGGCGTCGAGCTTCTGACGCGGCTGAAGCTCGAAGGCGAAGGCTCGAAGGCCGATATCGTGCTCGGCCTCGATACCAATCTCGTCGCCGAGGCCAAGGCGACCGAACTCTTCGCCCCGCACGGGCTCGATACCGCCGGCCTGAAAGTCCCGGGCGGCTTTTCCGACGACACCTTCATCCCCTATGACTACGGCCATTTCGCCGTGATCTATGACACCGAGACGCTGAAGAACCCGCCGAAGAGCCTGAAGGAACTGGTCGAGGGCGACGCGTCGCAGAAGATCGTGATCGAGGATCCGCGCACCTCGACCCCGGGTCTCGGGCTTCTGCTCTGGGTCAAGTCCGTCTATGGCGACAAGGCCGGCGAGGCCTGGGCGAAGCTCAAGGACCGCGTGCTGACCGTCACCCCCGGCTGGTCCGAAGCCTACGGCCTCTTCACCAAGGGCGAGGCGCCGATGGTGCTCTCCTATACGACCTCGCCCGCCTATCACATGGTGGCGGAAAACACCGAGCGCTACCAGGCGGCCTCCTTCGCCGAGGGGCACTACATCCAGATCGAGGTGGCCGGCATGACGAAGAACACCGGGGAAGCGGAGCTTTCGCGGAAGTTCCTCACCTTCATGACCGGGCCCGAATTCCAGTCGATCATCCCGACCACCAACTGGATGATGCCGGTCGGGGCGACCAAGGAACCGCTGCCGGAAGCCTTCGGCAAGCTCGTCGATCCTCAGAAGACCTTCCTGATGTCCCCGGAAGAGGTTGCCGCCAACCGCAAGGCCTGGATCGACGAATGGCTGGCGGCGATGAGCAAGAACTGAGGCTCGCTTGTCTGGCGCCGCCGAGAACAGGATGACGATTGCCGCCGGGCTTTTCGGCCTCGGCGGCATTCTGCTGTTCGTCGGCCTCGCTGCGGCGGCGCTCCTGGCCCAGTCCGGCGGCGTCGGCGCGGCCGGGCCGCTGTTCGACGCCTATATCTGGCGCGTCACGCGCTTCACGCTCCTGCAGGCAAGCCTCTCGACGCTTCTGTCGGTGGTCTTTGCGATCCCGGTTGCGCGGGCGCTCGCCCGGCAGGCCTCCTTCCCCGGCCGTCTCTGGGTGCTGCGGCTGCTGGCGCTGCCGCTCGGTCTGCCCGCCCTCGTCGGCGCCCTGGGCCTTATCGAGGTCTGGGGCCGGCAGGGGCTCCTGAACACCGCCCTCGCCGCCGCCGGCCTCTCCCAGCCGGTCAGCATCTACGGGCTCTTCGGCATCCTGATTGCCCATGTCTTCTTCAACATGCCGCTGGCGGCGCGGCTGATGCTCGCCGGCATCGAGCGCATTCCGGCCGAGTACTGGCGCACCGCCGCCAATCTTGGCATGGGGTCCTCCGCCATTTTCCGCTTCATCGAATGGCCGGTGATCCGCGGCCTGCTTCCGGGCATTGCCGGGCTCGTCTTCATGCTCTGCGCCACCAGCTTCACCCTTGTCCTGACGCTTGGCGGCGGGCCGGCCGCGAGCACGATCGAGGTGGCGATCTACCAGGCGCTGCGGTTCGATTTCGACCCGCCGCGGGCGATCGCCCTCTCCGGCCTGCAGATCATGCTCACGGCCGCGCTGCTCCTCGTCCTGAAATTCATCGCGCCGCCGCCGCGGGAGGGAGAGACCACCGGCAGGGCGACCCGGCGCTTCGACGGCGCGGCCGGGCTGCCGCGCTTCGTCGACCGCACCTGGCTGATCGTCGCGATTGCCTTCGTCGGCCTGCCCTTCGCGGCGATTGCCAATTCCGGGGCGAGGGCGGATCTTCCCCGCCTTGTCGGCGAAGCGGCCTTCCACCAGGCGCTCGCCATGAGCGTGGCGATAGCCTTCCTCGCCGCCATGATCTCGGTCACGGTGACGGCGCTCTTGATCCGTACCCAGCGCCTCGCGCTCACGCCGCGGCGCCCCGGGATGGCGGCAGGCCTGTTCGCAGGCGCGATCGGCGCGAGCACCTCCTTCATCCTGCTGGTGCCGCCCGTGGTGCTCGGCGCCGGATGGTTCCTGCTCCTCAGGCCGCTCGGTGATGTCGCCCGTTTCGCCCCCGCGGTCGTCGTCGCGATCAATGCGCTGATGGCGCTTCCCTTCGTCCACCGGGTGCTCGCCCCCGCCATGTCGACCCATGCGACGCGCACGGAGCGCCTCGCCGCGAGCCTCGGCGTCAGCGGTTTTCATCGCCTGCGCTGGATCGACTGGCCGGCGCTCCGCAAGCCGCTTCTGATGGCCTTCTCCTTCGCCATGGCCCTGTCGCTCGGCGATCTCGGCGCCGTCGCGCTCTTCGGCTCGCAGGACATGGTGACGCTGCCGCTGCTGCTCTACAGCCGGATGGGGAGCTATCGCACCGCCGATGCGGCCGGGATCGCCCTGCTGCTCGGGCTGATCTGCCTGGTCCTGACCGTGCTCGGCACGGGGGGGGAGGAGAAGTCGCCCGAAGGACGCGGCGCATGAGTGCCGCCGCCCTCACCCTCGAAGGCGTGGAGGTGCGCTTCGACACGGCGACGCTCCGCTTCGATTGCACGGTTCCGGCGGGCCGGCTCGTCGCGGTCGCCGGCGCTTCCGGCTCGGGCAAGTCGACGCTCTTCAACGTCGTCGCCGGTTTCGAGCCGCCGGAACTGGGCGAGGTCCGCATCCTCGGCGAGGATATGGCCGGGCGACTGCCGGCGGAACGGCCCGTATCGGTCATCTTTCAGGAAAACAACCTCTTCGCCCATCTCGACGTTGCCACCAATGTCGGGCTCGGCATCAGCCCGTCACTGAGGCTCGGCAGCTCCGACCGGAGGGCGATCGACGAGGCGCTCGCCCGGGTTGGCCTCGCCGGGTTCGGCAAGCGGCTGCCGCCGACCCTTTCCGGCGGCGAACGCCAGCGGGTGGCGCTCGCCCGGGCGCTCGTCCGGCACCGTCCGCTGCTCCTGCTCGACGAGCCCTTCGCGGCCCTCGATCCCGGCATGCGCGCGGAAATGCGCGACCTCATCGGCCAACTGCATCGAGAGGAGGGCAACACCATCCTGATGATCACGCACCATGCCGACGACGTGAAGCTGCTCGCCGACAGCGTCATCTTTCTCCACCAGGGCCGCATCGTCGCCCATGACGACATCGCTCGCTTTCTCGAGCGGCGCGATCTGGCGGCGATCAACCGGTTCCTCGGCAATGATTGAGATGCCCAGCCGGAATCGATCTGCCCCGTCGGAGAGATTAATTCGCCCCTTCGCCACAATTTGACCGCCGCGGCGTGCGACGCGCGGGGTGAGAGGCAGGCGCTGGATCGCGATACTCGCGCATCCGTTGCTGCGATACCACGGGGCAACTATTTCTGCCGGGATCGGCTAGGCAGACGGCGATGAAATCGGATACAGCAAAGTCCCGGCTGAAATACCCGGGCCGGCATGCGGTATGCGGCTGAAAAAGTAGGATTTTTTTCGACGCTCGCGATGGGTGGCACCGAAGCCGGGTCGCGCCGGCGGATGGGATTGGGCTGAGGCATGATGAGGCAGGCAGTCATGGATGGCTGGTTTCCGACGCGACGCGGCGGCGGACGTGTACGAGCGATGGTTGTACTCACCGCCACCACGCTTCTCGCCGCCTGCCAGTCGGTGATCGAGCAAGCCTATGAGCCGACCGTCTCGCCTTCGGCCAATCCGCAGATCGTCGAGGAAGTGCAGAAGAACGACCCGCGTGCCCAGCTCGGCGCGCGCGAGCATCCGCGCATCGTCGCGAGCTACGGCGGCGAATACAAGGATGCGAAGACCGAACGGCTGGTCGCCCGCATCACCGGCGCGCTCACCGCCGTCTCGGAAAATCCGCAGCAGTCCTACCGCATCACCATTCTCAATTCGCCGGCGATCAACGCCTTCGCGCTGCCGGGCGGCTATCTCTATGTCACCCGCGGCCTGCTGGCGCTTGCCAACGACGCCTCGGAAGTCGCCGCCGTGCTCTCGCACGAGATGGCGCACGTCACCGCCAACCACGGCATCCAGCGCCAGCAGCGCGAGGAGGCCGAGGTGATCGCAAGCCGCGTCGTCTCGGAAGTCCTCTCCTCCAACCTCGCGGGCAAGCAGGCGCTGGCGCGCGGCAAGCTGAGGCTCGCCGCCTTCTCGCGCAATCAGGAACTGCAGGCCGACGTGATCGGCGTCCGCATGCTCGGCGAGGCCGGCTACGACCCCTATGCGGCCGCGCGCTTCCTCGATTCGATGGCCGCCTACAGCCGCTTCAGCGCCGTCGACCCGGAAGCGGACCAGAGCCTCGACTTCCTGTCCAGCCATCCGAACGCGCCGCAGCGCGTCGAGCTCGCGCGCCGGCATGCGCGCGCCTTCGGCCCCGAAGGAACGAGCGGCGACCGCGGCCGTGACTATTATCTCGCCGGCATCGACGGGCTTCTCTACGGCGACAGCCCGCAGGAAGGCTATGTCCGCGGCCAGACCTTCCTGCATGGCCAGCTCGGCATACGCTTCGACGTGCCGGCGGGCTTCCAGATCGACAACAAGGCCGAAGCCGTGCTCGCCACCGGCCCCGGCGAGGTCGCGATCCGCTTCGACGGGATTTCCGACACGGCGCGGCGCAGCCTCACCGACTACATCGGCAGCGGCTGGGTGACGGGCCTGCAGCCCGACACGATCCGCCCCATCGCCGTCAACGGCCTCGAGGCCGCCACCGCGCGCGCCTCGGCCGACCGCTGGGATTTCGACGTCACGGTGATCAGGATCGACGAGCGCATCTACCGCTTCCTGACCGCCGTGCCGAAAGGCTCGGCCGCGCTCGAGCCGACGGCAAGCCAGTTGCGCGCCTCCTTCCGCCGCATGACGTCGGCCGAAGTCCAGTCGCTGAAGCCCTTGCGCATCCGGGTCGTCACCGTCAGGCCCGGCGAGACGATCGCAACCCTTGCGGCACGCATGATGGGAACCGACCGGAAGCTCGACCTCTTCCGCCTCATCAACGCCATGCAGATAACCTCATCGGTCAGGCCCGGCGACAAGGTGAAGATCATCTCCGAGTGAGGTCGATCCAAGCCCGGCCGGTCGGAGGGGCCAGGTGCCTGGGGCACGCCCAACGACATCTGCAACATCCGAGCTCGCTGATCCGTTGAGGTCGAACGGACCGTCGCGGCAGGTTAAGCCCCTCCCACCTGTGGTCACCTGTGGGGAGGGGTTGGGGAGGGGTCTTTTCTCGACCCTCTGCCGCCGCCTCGGCGCTCCTTCAGAGAACCGGCGCCACCAGTCCCTTCTTCGCCAGCATCGCGTCCGGGCTCGGCAGCTTGCCGCGGAAGGCCCTGTAGGCGTCTTCCGGATCGAGCGAGCCGCCGACCGAATAGATATTGTCCTTGAGCCTGCCGGCCATCGCCGGATCGAAAGGATTGCCGGTCTCCTCGAAGGCGGCGAAGGCATCGGCGTCGAGCACTTCCGACCACATGTAGGAATAGTAGCCGGCGGAATAGCCGTCGCCCGAGAAGACGTGCAGGAAATGCGGACTGCGGTGGCGCATGACGATCGAGTTCGGCATGCCGATCTTCGCAAGCGTTGCCGCCTCCAGTGCCATCGGATCATCGATGCCTGCCGCGGTATGATAGGCCATGTCGACGAGGGCCGAGGCGGTGAACTCGACGGTGGCGAAGCCGGAATTGAAGGTTCGGGCGGCCAGCACCTTGTCGAGAAGCGCCTGCGGCATCGGCTCGCCGGTCTTGTAGTGCACCGCGTATTTTCTCAGGATGTCAGGCACCGTCAGCCAGTGTTCGTAGAGCTGCGACGGCAGTTCGACGAAGTCGCGAGAGACGCCGGTACCGGAGACGGACGGGTAGGTGACGTCGGAGAGCATGCCGTGCAGCGCATGGCCGAACTCGTGGAAGAGGGTGCGGGCGTCGTCGATCGACAGCAGCGCCGGCTTGCCGTCGGCGGGCTTTGCGAAGTTGCAGACATTGTAGACGATCGGGATTTCGCCGGCCGCGCCGTTCTTGAGCGTGAGCTTGTGCTGCGACTGGAAGGAGCTCATCCAGGCGCCGGAACGCTTTGAGGGCCGCGCGAAATAATCGCCGAGGAAGAGCGCCACGAGCCTGCCGGAAGCGTCGCGGATCTCGAAGACGCGGACGTCCGGATGGTAGCCGGAAATACCCTTCTTCTCCGCCGCGGTGATGCCGAAGAGGCGATTGGCCACGTCGAAGCATGCGTCGACGATCTTCTCGAGCTGCAGATAGGGCTTCAATTCGCTTTCCGAGAAGCTGAACTTCCGCGCCCTGAGCCTTTCCGCATAGTGGCGCCAATCCCAGGGCATCACCTCGTGGTTGCAGCCTTCCTCGGCGATCAGTCCGGCGAGATCGGCCTCCTCTTCGCGGGCGCGGACCACCGCCTTTTCCCAGACCTGCATCAACAGGTCATTCACGGCCTCCGGCGTCTTCGCCATCGTGTCGTCGAGCTTCAGGCTCGCATAATTCGCGTAGCCGAGCAGCCTTGCCTTCTCGGCCCTAAGCGCCAGCGTCTCGGCGATGATGCCGCGATTGTCGGTCTCGCCGCCGTTTTCGCCGCGCGCCGTCCAGGCCCTGAAGGCCTGCTCGCGCAGCTCACGGTTCTCCGAGAAGGTCAGGAACGGCTCGATGATAGAGCGCGACAGCGTCACCGCATACCGGCCCTCCGCACCGCGGTCCCGCGCCACGGCTGCCATCGCATCCTTCAGGAAGTCCGGCAGGCCCGCGAGCTCGTCTTCGCTCGAAAGCATCAACACCCAGCCCTTTTCGTCGGCAAGCACGTTCTGGCCGAACCTGGCGCCAAGCCCTGCGAGCTTCTCGTTGATCGCCGCGAGGCGCTCCTGCTCGGGCTTGTCGAGCCTGGCACCGGACTTGACGAAGCCCTTCCAGTGGCGTTCGAGAACCCGCGTCGCCTCGACGTCGAGGCCGAGTTCCCCGCGCTTTTCCCAGAGCGTGTCGATGCGGCGGAACAGAACGGGATTGGTGCCGATCTTCGAATAATGCCGCGACATCTTCGGCGCGATCTCGCGTTCGAGCGCCTGGATCGTCTCGTTGGTATGGGCTCCCGCCTTGTTCCAGAAGAGCGCCGAGACACGCGACAGCTCGTCCCCGGCGATTTCGAGCGCGACGATGGTGTTTTCGAAGGTCGGCGGCTCCGGATTGCCGGCAATCGCGTCGATCTCCGCCTCGTGGCGCGCGAGCGCGGCATCGAAGGCGGGTGCGAAATCCTCGTCTCTTATCGCTTCGAAGCGCGGCAGACCCTCGTGTCCGGTCCAGTCGACGAGAGCGGGATTGAGCGAAGCGGTCATGAGGGTTCCTTTCACATGGCGGGACCGGTGCGCCTTGCGCGCTCGGCCGGGGAAGATGCTTGAAGTGGTTGATGGACGCGAGGCCGTCAAGGCTTGCGCAGGCCAAAAAGCCCGGGCGCCGCGTGCCAGATCGCCTGCGCCGCGAAGCCGATGAAGAGAAGTCCCGACAACCGGACGATGGTGAGCTCGTGGCGGCGATAGAAGCGGCGCACGACCGAGGCGCCGATGATCGCGATGAGGAGCACGTCGGCGAGCAGGAAGCCGACCAGCGACACGGCGAGCAGCATCGGCAGCGCGTCGAACTCCAGCGCACTGGCCGATCCGGTGAGAAGCGCGGTGAAGGTCGCAAGCGCCACCGGATAGCCCTTGGGATTGGTGAGCCCGAAGATGAGTCCGCGCCTCAGCGGCCGCTCGAGCGTCAGCAGCGCCCGGTTTTCGCCCTTCGGCCGGGCGGTGAGCGCCGTCCAGCCAAGCCAGGCGAGATAGGCGCCGCAGACGAGGCCGAGCACGTCGAAGAGTGCCGTGCCGATCGACCGGGCGCCGACGATCGCGACGAGCGCCAGGGTCGACCAGAGAACGTCGCCGGCGAGGTGGCCGCCCATGAACAGCGCGCCGGCCTTTCGGCCCTGGCCGGCGCCGATGCCGAGAAGCGCCAGGAAGGCGGGCCCGGGGATCAGCGTATAGGACAGCGCTGCGAAAAAGGCACCGACAAGAAGCGTCTCGGACATTTCGGGCATCCCGGTTGAGGGCGGCATTCGAGCGCCGCTACGGCGCCGCGCGTCTTGTTCAGACGCGCAAAGGTCGCCGTAGCGCTTTGAATTGCTGCATGTCTTTGTCCTTGAATCGAGGTCGCTTCAAGGAGAAATGCGGCAGGCGATTGCGTCAAGCGGAAATGGAACGGCGGGTAGCGCACAAAACTTTCGCCGATGCAATTTCCCTCGAAACGAAGTTGCGCTAGAACGCGCGCGAGTTTTCCCCCTTTGGAAGGACGTTCCATGACTGTGCGCAATCTCTTCCTTCTGCCCGGCGACGGCATCGGCCCGGAAGCCATGGCGGAAGTCCGCAAAATCATCGCTTACATGAATGCCGAGCTCGACGCCGGTTTCGTGACGGACGAGGGGCTCGTCGGCGGCTGCGCCTATGACGCCCATGGCGCGGCGATCTCGGAAGCGGACATGGCGAAGGCACTTGCCGCCGATGCGGTGCTGTTCGGCGCCGTCGGCGGACCGAAATGGGATGCGGTCCCCTACGAGGTGCGGCCGGAGGCGGGGCTGTTGCGCCTGCGCAAGGATCTCGAACTTTTCGCCAATCTGAGGCCCGCGATCTGCTATCCGGCGCTCGCCAATGCCTCCTCGCTGAAGCCGGAGCTGGTCGAGGGCCTCGACATCCTGATCGTGCGCGAGCTGACCGGCGGCGTCTATTTCGGCGAGCCGAAGGAGATCATCGACCTCGGCAACGGCCAGAAGCGCGGCATCGACACGCAGGTCTACGACACCTACGAGATCGAGCGCATCGCCGGCGTTGCCTTCGAGCTGGCGCGCACCCGCAAGAACCGCGTCTGCTCGATGGAAAAGCGCAACGTCATGAAGTCCGGCGTGCTCTGGAACCAGGTGGTGACCGAGACGCACAAGGCGAAATATTCCGACGTGCAGCTCGAGCACATGCTGGCCGACGCCGGCGGCATGCAGCTCGTGCGCCAGCCGAAGCAGTTCGACGTGATCGTCACCGACAACCTGTTCGGCGACATGCTCTCGGACGTCGCGGCGATGCTGACCGGTTCGCTCGGCATGCTGCCCTCCGCCTCGCTCGGCGCGCCCGACGCCAAGACCGGCAAGCGCAAGGCGCTCTACGAGCCGGTCCACGGCTCGGCGCCGGACATCGCCGGCCAGGGCATCGCCAATCCGATCGCCATGATCGCTTCGTTCGCCATGTGCCTGCGCTATTCCTTCAACCTGGTGAAGGAAGCCGACAATCTGGAAAAGGCGATCGCCAACGTGCTCGACAAGGGCATCCGCACCGGCGACATCATGGCGGAAGCCTGCCGCAAGGTCGGCACCGCCGAGATGGGCGACGCCATTCTCGCCGAGTTCAAGGCGCTCGTGGCCTGATCGGCCCGCCGAAACCCCTTCCACGGAAATAGACAGGCACCTCCGGACACCCGTCCGGAGGTGTTTTTCGTTGGAATCCCTTGATTTTTCCTCGTTCGATTTCACATGCAGGGGAGCGACAGGAAGGACGACAATGAACCAACCGCTTGCCTCCACCGGCTGGATCCTGCTGACGACGGGCGTTCTCGTCGTGGCACTGATTCCCTTCGATCCGCAGGTGTCGGAATGGGCGCGGGCCCTGCCGGACGAGGTCGTCGATTTCAACCGGGCGATCACCGACTTCGGCACTTTTGCCTGGATGATCTACGCCTCCGCGACCCTGCTCCTGATCGCCTTCGTCGTCCAGCGCGCGAGCGGGCGCGCTACGGTGCGCCAAAGGGCGCGAACCGCGCGCAATCTTTCCGCCTATTTCCTGCTGACGATCGGCACGGCGAGCGTGCTGGTGCACGGGCTGAAGCTCGTGATCGGCCGCGCCCGCCCGGACCTTCTCGCCGAATACGGAGCCTACAGCCTCACCCCCTTCACCGGCGACAACCTGTTTGAAAGCTTCCCCTCCGGCCATTCGACGGCGGCCGGCGCCTTCTTCGGCGCCTTCGCGATGCTGACGCCGCAATTGCGGCCGCTGTTCCTGATACTGGCGCTGATGATCGGCATCTCGCGCGTCGTCGTCGGCGCCCATTACCCGAGCGACGTCGCCGCCGGCCTGCTCCTCGGCCTCTGGGCGGCGATGATGATGGCCTTTCTGTTTGCCCGCGAGGGCTGGGTCTTCCGTCTCGACGCTGCCGGCTGGCCAGCACCGAAAGCCGCCGGCCGCCAACAGGAGGACAAATAAAAAGTCGGCGCGGAAGGCCGCGCCGGAGTCAGGAGAGAGCTTGCTTCCGCGGGAACCATGCGAGGCTTTGCCCCCTTTGTCCCGCGCATCGGGCAGCCGCTCAGTCGAGCGTATGGATGTCCCGGTCCTTGGTTTCCGGCAGGAATAGCATGCCGATGACCAGCGTGATGCCGGCGAAGACGATCGGGTACCAAAGGCCGTAGTAGATATCGCCCTTGGCCGCGCTCATCGCGAAGGCCGTCGCCGGCAGCAGGCCGCCGAACCAGCCGTTGCCGATATGATAGGGCAGCGACATGCCGGTATAGCGGATGCGGGTCGGGAAGAGCTCGACGAGCAGGGCCGCGATCGGGCCGTAGACCATCGTCACATAGATCACGAGCACGGTCAGGATGGCGATGATCATCGTCCAGTTGACGCGGGCAGGATCCGCCACCATCGTGAAGGCGCCGCCCTTGTCGATGGAGTAGACCGCCATTTCGGTCGCGCTGCCGACCTCCTCCTTGGTGAGCAGCTTGTCGGCGATCAGCTTATCGGCCGGCACCATGGTTTTTTCGCCGGCGCGGACCGCAGCCGCATCGAGGCCGAGCTCCGGATTGGCTGCGACGAAGGCGTCGAGCTTCGTTTCCGGTACCTTGGCCGCACCGCGCACAAGCGGGTAGCCGGAGGCCTGCAGCGCCATGTTGACCTGTTTGCCGAAGGCGGCGTCCGCGGCCTTGGCGTTGTCGCCGGCGGCAGCGGCGTCATAGCTGGTGATCGTCGCGTCGCCGACCTTGATCGTCGCCGGCGTTCCGGCGGCTGCCGTCGTGACGACGTCATAGGGGACGGAGTTTTTCGTGAGATACGCGGTTGCGATGTCGCACGAGGTGGTGAATTTCTGCACGCCCGTCGGGTTGAACTGGAAATTGCAGTCGCCCGGGGCGGCGGTCACCGTCGCGCGGACATTCTGCTGCGCTTCGGCAAGAGCCGGGTTGCCGGCCCAGGTCATGGCCTTGAACAGCGGGAAGTAGGTGAGCATCGCAAGCAGCAGGCCGGCCATGATGATCGGCTTGCGGCCGATCTTGTCCGACAGCCAGCCGAAGACGACGAAGAAGCCGGTGCCGAGCACGAGCGAGGCGGCAACCATGAGGTTGGCCGACTGGGCATCCACCTTCAGGACGCCGGTCAGGAAGAAGAGCGCATAGAACTGGCCGGAATACCAGACGACCGCCTGGCCGACGACGGCGCCGAGGAGCGCCAGCAGCGCGATCTTGGCGTTCTTCCATTGGCCGAAGGCCTCCTTCAGCGGCGCCTTCGAGACCTTGCCCTCTTCCTTCATCCGCTTGAAGGCAGGCGATTCGTTCATCTTCAGGCGGATCCACACCGACACGCCGAGAAGCACGCAGGATAGCAGGAAGGGAATGCGCCAGCCCCAGGCGGCGAAGGCCTCTTTGCCGACCAGGTACTGGACGAGCAGGATCACGATCAGCGACAGGAACAGGCCGAGCGTCGCCGTCGTCTGGATCCACGAGGTGAAGTAACCGCGGCGGCCGTGCGGCGCATGCTCGGCGACATAGGTCGCGGCACCGCCATACTCGCCGCCGAGCGCCAGCCCTTGCAGGAGCCGCAGGCCGATCAGGATGATCGGCGCCGTGATGCCGATCGAAGCGGAGCCCGGCAGCACGCCGACGAGGAAGGTCGACAGACCCATGATCAGAATGGTGATGAGGAAGGTGTATTTGCGGCCGACGAGATCGCCGAGGCGGCCGAAGACCAGCGCGCCGAAGGGGCGGACCAGGAAGCCGGCGGCAAAGGCAAGCAGGGCGAAGATCGCCTGGGTGGTCGGCGGATACTGGCTGAAGAAGGTCGCGCCGATGTAGAGGGCAAGCGAACCGTAGAGATAGAAATCATACCATTCGAAGACGGTACCGAGCGACGAGGCGAAGATGACCTTCTTCTCCTCGGCGGTCATCGGGCCGGCTCTTACGCCGTCCGCAGTTGCGACATTCGCCATTTTGATATCCTCCACTTCAAAATCGGCTTGCGAGCACCCGTTCTTTCGTCGGCCCGGTTTCCTCCCTTGGGCCTACGGACGGGGTGCTTGGTGAAAAGATGTCAGAAAAGCGGGTGCCGAGGCAGGGATGCTTTCGACTTATGACTTTCGTCTAATGCCGCGAGCGGGCGCGGTGCCGAGGTCGGGTCACGCAAAAGTGTGGAGCATCGCCGGCGGCGAACCGGCCGGCGCGGGACACGAGAGACGTGCGACTGCTTGACTCTTGCCGAAAAGCCGGTAAGAGCAGCGGCGAACGAGGAAACGCCATGCGACCGAACGGTCCGTCCATTGCTGCGCCGATTCTGCCGGGCCACGCCGCCGGGCCGCTTCGCCAATTCTCGTTCATTAGCAAAACCACGGCCAAAACGACGACGAAAACCGTCTGACGTCTCTGGCCCTCCGCTCTCTCCCCGGTCCGGCCGGGGACAGGAACCTCGCGGGCGGTCCGCGCGGCTTCCGCCTCCACCAGACGAGGAGAGACAGAAAGAGAGCTTAGATCATGGGTTTCAAGATTGCTGTCGCAGGCGCCACCGGCAATGTCGGCCGGGAGATGCTGAACATTCTTTCGGAGCGCGGTTTTCCGGCAGACGAGGTGGTGGCGCTCGCCTCCTCCCGCTCCGTCGGCACCGAGGTCTCCTACGGCGACAAGACGCTCAAGGTCTCCAACCTCGAAACCTATGACTTTTCCGATACCGACATCTGCCTGATGTCCGCGGGCGGCGCGGTCTCCTTGAAGTATTCGCTGAAGATCGGCCAGCAGGGTTGCGTCGTCATCGACAACTCGTCGGCCTGGCGCTACGACGCCGACGTGCCGCTGATCGTGCCGGAAGTCAACCCGGATGCGATTTCGCAGTTCTCCAGGAAGAACATCATCGCCAACCCGAATTGCTCGACCGCGCAGCTCGTCGTCGCGCTGAAGCCGCTGCACGACCGCGCCGGGATCAAGCGCGTCGTCGTTTCCACCTACCAGTCGGTCTCCGGCGCCGGCAAGGACGGCATGGACGAGCTCTTCAACCAGACGCGCGCCGTCTTCGTCGCCGATCCGATCGAGAGCAAGAAGTTCACCAAGCGCATCGCCTTCAACGTCATTCCGCACATCGACGTCTTCATGGAGGACGGCTACACCAAGGAAGAGTGGAAGGTGCTCGCCGAAACCAAGAAGATGCTCGATCCGAAGATCAAGCTGACCTGCACCGCCGTGCGCGTTCCGGTCTTCATCGGCCATTCCGAATCGGTCAACATCGAATTCGAGAACGAGCTCACCGCCGACGAGGCCCGCGAGATCCTGCGCGAGGCCCCGGGCTGCCTGGTGGTCGACAAGCACGAGAACGGCGGCTACGTGACGCCCTATGAATGCGCCGGCGAGGACGCGACCTATATCTCGCGCATCCGCGAGGACGCGACCGTCGAGAACGGCCTCAACATGTGGATCGTCTCCGACAACCTGCGCAAGGGTGCGGCGCTCAACGCCGTGCAGATCGCCGAGCTTCTGGTCAACCGCGGCCTCGTCAAGCCGCGCAAGCAGGCGGCCTGAGCGGCGAAATCGATTGCCAGCAGAACCCCGCGGAACCTTGAGGACCGGCGGGGTTTCTGATTGGTTCCGGCGGACGCGGATTCACGTGAAACAATCACCGGATCGCGGTCAGCCGGCATTTTGAAGGCAACATATTCGGGCAATGACGGGGTATTCCATGCACATGGCGAAGTGCGCAGCCGCAGGCCTTGCGGCCCTCATCTCAACTGTCGTTCTTCCCGCGACGGCGGTCGCGGCGCAATGCGGCAATGACGGCAGCGGCTTTGCCGCCTGGGTGAGCGAATTCAAGCGTGAGGCCGCCGGCAACGGCATCAGCGCCTCGGTCGTCGACCAGGCGCTCGGCGATGTCGCCTACAGCAGGGCGACGATCCGCGCCGACCGCGGCCAGAAGAGTTTCAAGCTGTCGCTCGACCAGTTCATGCAGAAGCGCGGCGGCCAGGCGATCATCTCGCGCGGCAGGAAGCTCCGGGCGCAGAACGCAAAGCTTTTCGCCAGCATCGAGCAGCGCTTCGGCGTCCCGGCCGGACCGCTGATCGCGATCTGGGGCATGGAGACCGGCTTCGGCTCCTTCATGGGCAAGGAGCACACGCTTTCCGCCGTTTCGACGCTTGCCTATGACTGCCGCCGCTCCGCCTATTTCACCGACCAGCTCTATGCCGCGCTTCAACTCGTCGAACGCGGCGATCTGAGCCCGGCCGCCCGCGGCGCCGCCCATGGCGAGATCGGCCAGACCCAGTTCCTGCCGCTGAACGTCCTGAAATTCGGCGTCGACGGCGACGGCAACGGCCATATCGACATGGTCCGCTCCAAGGCCGACGCGCTTGCCTCGACCGCGAACTTCCTGCGCGGCCACGGCTGGCAGCCGGGCGGCGGCTATCAGCCCGGCGACGTCAACTTCGCCGCGATCCAGGGCTGGAACGCCGCCAGCGTCTACCAGCAGGCAATCGCCATCATCGGCGCCGAAATCGACGGCGATTGAAAACAAGCCACGACGGCGATATGCCCCTCATCCGGCCTGCCGGCCACCTTCTCCCCGCAGGCGGGGCGAAGGGACTCGCGGCGGCGCTGTCGGCACCTCAATCTGTGAGCGTTCGGTGACCCGTCTCCTCTCCCCGCCTGCGGAGTGGGGGTGAGGGGCAAATCTCACCGCAAGCAACAAGGCGCGATCGAAACCGGGCGCGCCTTTCCGCTTATCGATCACGTCCCCGGCCGGACGAAGTCGCCGGTCTTCGCGTCCATCACCCAGAGCTCGCCGGTGGAGATGTCGAACCAGGCGCCGTGCAGTTTCAGCTTTCCCTTCGACTCGAGGACCTGCACGCAGGGGAACGTCCGGAGATTGGCGAGCGAATTGCGGATCGACACGCGCTCGAGCGCCCGCTGGCGCTCCGCCTGGGTCATGAGTTCGTTGCTCTGGATCTGTTCCGCGGCCGGCTTCAGAAGGTTCATCCAGCGGCCGATGAAGTCGCCGGGGGAGAGGGGCTCGGCATCCGGGTCGAGCGCGGCCTTGATGCCGCCGCAGCGTCCGTGGCCCATCACGACAATGTCGCTGACCCGCAGGGACTGGACCGCGAATTCGAGTGCGGCCGAGGTCGAGTGATAGTGCCCGTCCGGCTCGTAGGGCGGCATCATGTTGGCGACGTTGCGGACGACGAAGAGCTCGCCCGGGCCGGCATCGAAGATCGTTTCGGGTGCGGCGCGCGAATCGCAACAGGCAACGACCATTGTCTTCGGTTTCTGTCCGCTCTCGGCCAGCGTCCTGTAGCGTTGCTGCTGCTCGTTGAAACGACCGCTCATGAAATTGCGGTAGCCGGTCAGAAGATGTTCCGGAAAGCCCTGCATATCCATCGGTAACCCCGCGTCATCCACTCATTCGCTGCTGCATCGCTCCTGGTGCATGTTCCGATCCGATTTAAGGATAGAAACGGCAGCAGTTCAAATGCTGCGGCGACCTTTGCGCGTCTGCGCGCGCCGCTGCAGCAAGCCATGGAGCGCCGAAGTGTTACAGCGACCTTGGCTCGGCTGGAAGAGCCGGGAACGCTTATGAGCCATTTCTTTCCTATCAGCCGCTATTTCTTGCGCGACTGGCTCGGATGCATGAGGCGGCGCATCTGCACCATTGCCATCGGCGTCGCGAGACTCGACGCATCCTGTTCGAGCGTCAGCTCGTCGGCGCCGCGCTTGCGGCTGCGCGCGATGATCTCGTAGACGCTGGCGGTCGCCATCTGCAGCGCGCGCTCTTCCGAAAGCCCCTCGAGAAGGCGCGCCAGAAACACGGCCGCAAGCAGGTCTCCCGTGCCGCTCGGCGGATCGTCGATCAGCCGGTGCTCGGCGAGGAGCGCACTGCGCCCGGAAAGATAGAGATTGCCGGTGCCGCCGCTCATCATCGGGATAGCCGACGTCACCAGCACGCGTGACGGGCCGAGCGCGAGCGCCGCGTCGAGGATCGCCGAATTCGTCTCGAGCGCGGCGCCGGCGAGCCAGGACAGCTCGAAGCGGTTGGGCGTTGCCAGTGTCGCGAGCGGCAGCAGCGTGTCGCGGATGGCGGCAGCGATCTCGGCCGGCACGTAAAGGCCGTTCGCGTCGCCGATGACCGGATCGCAGGCGTAGAGGAGTTCCGGATTGCGCTGCCTCAGCGCCGTCACCAGCCGGGCGACAGCCGCGGCCTGCCCGGCGGAGCCGAGATAGCCGGAAAGCACGGCGCGCACCTCGCCGATCCAGGGTGCATCGATGAGGTCGTCGACGATCGAGCGGAACTCCGCATCAGGCATCGTCACCCGCGTCGACCGGCCGTGCCCCGGATGCCACGGAAGGATGACCGTCGGCAGCGCCCAGACGCGATGACCGAGGACTTCCAGCGCGAAGACGGCGGCGCGATTGCCGACCGCCCCGCGCACCACGTGGCTGGAGATGACGATCACGGCGCCATGAGCCGCGGCTGATTCGGACATCGGCAATCCCATCCTTCTGTTCTACGGCAGCGTGCGCGATCGGAGCGCGCAGGGGTCGGTAGAGCGCTTTGAATTGCTGCATGATTTCTTCGCTCAAATCGATGCCGATTCAAGGAGCCATGCAACGGCCGGGATGAAAGATCCCGTATCCTCTGCCTCAACTCCTTAGAATGGAGCACGCCGAGATGCGAGCACGATTATGATTCGCCGTCACCCCTGTGTCCCGATCATCCGCTGCAGGCAAGCGCGCCCGAGCGACGATGGCGGCCAAATTCCGGCTCCATGCGAATTCCGGCTTTTTCGTCCGTTTTTACAGTTTTTGGAGCGATTTTCGCAAAATTGCCCTGGTTTTAAATGGATTTAAGCCAAAAAAACGCGATTCTCTTCAAAATTAAGCTCGATTTTGCGGAAAACCATCATAAAACGGTCGCCATTGGCCATGGTTCTGATAGGTTCATCTATCATGAGTGGGGAGCGAGTTCATGGGCGTGAAATACAATCCGAAGCGGGATCGGCACATCGACGCGGCACGGGCGGCCGTCACTAAAATCGGGGCTGAGACCCTGCCCCCCGAAATCCTCTTCGGCGGTGCGAGCAATGACGACCTCGATTTCTACAGCGCGGATATGCTTGCGCAGATCGCGGCGCATGCACGCGACGAGCTTCAGGGCTGGGACGGTGGCAAGCCGCGGGTCACGATCGAGACCTTGCCGGGCGTCGCGCCGGGCGGCACGGAGGTCTCGATCATCGCCATCACCGAGCGCAACATGCCCTTCCTCTATGATTCGATCATGGGCGAGGTGACGAGCACCCACCGCGACATCCACCTGGCGATCCATCCCATCCTGGTGATGGGGCCCGGCGAGCCCGTCAAGCTTTTCGACCCCGACGAGGAGAGCGATCCGGCACAACGGGTGAGCCACATTCAGATTCACCTGAGCAAGCTGACGCCGCTCGAGGCGCGCCAGCTCGGCAAACGCATTGCCGACGTCCTCGAACAGGTCCACCAGACGGTGCACGACTGGCCGGCGATGACCGCCCTGCTCGACCAGGTCATGCGCGAGCTGGAGGATTACAACGCGTCGCGCAAGAAGAGCGACCGCGATGAGGCGCTGGCTTTCCTTCGCTGGCTAAGGGACAACAATTTCACCTTCCTCGGCATGCGCGAATACACCTATTCCGGCAAGGGCGAGAACGCGGCCGTCGAACGCGGCAAGGGCAGGGGGCTGGGCATTCTCTCCAATCCCGATGTGCGCGTGCTGCGGCAGGGCAAGGATGCCGTGCTGACGACGCCGGAAATCCTCGCCTTCCTCGAAGGACCGGATTTCCTGATCGTCACCAAGGCCAACGCGAAATCGGTCGTCCACCGGCGCGCCTATATGGATTACGTCGGCGTCAAGCGCTTCGATGCGGCCGGCAACGTCGTCGGGGAGCTGCGCATCGTCGGCCTCTTCACCTCGACCGCCTACACGCGGCAGGCGGCGGAGATCCCGCTGCTCCGGCACAAGATCGAGAAGATCATCGATCATTTCGGCTACGATCCGCAGAGCCATTCGGGCAAGACCCTGGCGAACACGCTGGAATCCTATCCGCGCGACGATCTCTTCCAGATCGACGTCGGGCTGCTTGCCGCCTTCTGCGAGCAGATCAATGAGCTCGGCGATCGGCCGCGCGTCCGGGTTCTGCCGCGCATCGACCATTTCGACCGCTTCGTCTCGGTCCTCGTCTTCGTGCCGCGCGAGCAATATGATTCCGATGTGCGCGAGAAGATCGGCAACTACTTGAAGACGGTCTATGACGGTCGCGTTTCCGCCTATTACCCCGCCTTTCCCGAAGGCGGGCTGGCGCGCGTTCATTTCATTATCGGCCGCACCGCCGGCAAGACGCCGCGCATCCCCCAGGCAAAGCTCGAGGAGGCGGTGCGCGACATCGTCACCCGCTGGACCGACCGCTTCAACCTGCTCGCCCGCAAGGACGGCGTCGAGATTTCGGTCGGCGACGCCTACCAGGCGGCCTTCACGCCCGCCGAGGCCTATGCGGACCTCGGAGACATCGCCGCCTGCAAGGCCGACGACCCGATCCGCATCAGCTTCTATCGGCGGCATCAGGGACGGCCGGACACGCTGGAGCTGAAGATCTTTCACGCCGCCACGCCCGTTTCCCTCTCCCGCCGCGTGCCGCTTCTCGAAAATCTCGGCTTCCGCGTCATCAGCGAGCAGACCTACGATATCGGCGTCCGCGTCAATGGCGAGGAACCGCGCGACGTCGTGCTCCACGACATGGAACTCATCCACCGCGACGGGCATGCGCCCAACCTCGCCAGGACCGGGGCCGCGCTCGAGGAAGCCTTCCTCGCCGCCTGGAGCGGCACCACCGAGGATGACAACTTCAACCGGCTGGTGCTGCTTGCCGGCCTGACCGCGCGCGAGGTGACGGTGCTTCGCGCCTATGCGCGCTATCTGCGCCAGGCGGGGATCACCTATTCGCAAGGCTATATCGCCGATACCCTGAACAAATATCCGGCGATCGCCGCCGACATCTTCCGCCTCTTCGCCACGCGCATGGACCCGAAGACGGAGGCAAAGGCGCGGACGAAGAAGGCCAACGCCCTGCTCGCGGGCATCGAGGAGGCGCTTTCGGCCGTGCCGAGCCTCGACGAGGACCGGATCCTGCGCCGCTACGTCAACGCCATCCAGTCGACGCTCCGGACGAATTATTTCCAGAAGGAGGCCGACGGCAGTCCGCGCGCGGTGCTCGCCTTCAAGCTCGATCCGAAGCAGCTCGACGGCCTGCCCGAACCGCGGCCGTTCCGCGAGATCTTCGTCTACGGCACCGAAGTCGAAGGCGTGCACCTGCGCTTCGGCAAGGTGGCGCGCGGCGGGCTTCGCTGGTCCGACCGGGCGCAGGACTACCGCACCGAGGTGCTGGGCCTCGTCAAGGCGCAGCAGGTGAAGAATGCCGTGATCGTCCCCGTGGGCGCCAAGGGCGGCTTCTATCCGAAGCAGCTGCCGGTCGGCGGCAGCCGCGACGAGATCTTCAGGGCCGGCACCGAGGCCTACAAGACCTATGTCCGCACGCTGCTGTCGGTGACCGACAACATCGTCGGCCAGGAGGTCGTGCCTCCCGCGGCCACCCTCCGCCTCGACGGCGACGACCCCTATTTCGTGGTCGCGGCCGACAAGGGCACGGCGACCTTCTCGGATACGGCGAACGCGCTCGCCCAGGAAGCCGACTTCTGGCTCGATGATGCCTTCGCCTCCGGCGGCTCGGCCGGTTACGACCACAAGAAGATGGGCATCACCGCCCGGGGCGCCTGGGAAGCCGTCAAGCGGCACTTCCGCGAAATGGACATCGACATCCAGACGACGCCCTTCACGGTCGCCGGCGTCGGCGACATGTCGGGCGACGTCTTCGGCAACGGCATGCTCCTGTCGGAGAAGATTCGGCTCATCGCCGCCTTCGACCATCGCGACATCTTCATCGATCCGAATCCGGATATCGATCTCTCCTTTGCCGAGCGCAAGCGCATGTTCGCGCTGCCGCGCTCGAGCTGGCAGGACTATGACCGCAGCACGCTCTCGCCGGGCGCGATGATCATCTCGCGGGCCGAGAAGCTGGTAACGCTGACGCCGGAGGCAATGGCCGCGATCGGCATCGAAAAACCGAAGGCGACCCCCTTCGAGATCATGAACGCCATCCTGAAGAGCGAGGTCGACCTCCTCTGGTTCGGCGGCATCGGCACCTATGTGCGCGGCAGCAACGAGACGGACGCGGAAGTCGGTGACCGTGCCAATGACGCGATCCGGGTGACGGCGGAGGAAGTGCGCGCCCGGGTGATCGGCGAGGGCGCCAATCTCGGCGTCACCCAGAAGGGCCGCATCGGCTACTCGCTCGCCGGCGGGCGCTGCAATTCCGACGCCATCGACAATTCGGCCGGCGTCAACTCCTCGGACGTCGAGGTCAACATCAAGATCGCGCTCGCCTCGGCGATGCGCGACGGCCGTCTGACCCGGCCGAAGCGCAACACGCTGCTCGCCTCGATGACGGACGAAGTCGCGCATCTCGTTCTGCGCAACAACTACCAGCAGTCGCTGGCGATCTCGCTGACCGAGATGCAAGGCCTCGCCAACCGCACGCCGCTGGCAAGGCTGATGGCGCGGCTGGAGGCCGAAGGCCATCTCAACCGGAAGGTCGAGACGCTGCCGACGGAGCTTGCGATGAGCGAACGCTACCAGGCCGGCAAGCCGTTGACGCGGCCGGAGATCGGCGTGCTGCTCTCCTATGCCAAGCTGGTGCTGTTCGACGAGCTGATCCAGGGCACGCTCCCGGACGATCCCTATTTCACCGCGACGCTGGAGCGCTATTTCCCGGCGAAGATGCGCAAGACCTATGCGGCGGATATTCACGGGCACCGGCTGCGCCGCGAGATCATCGCCACTGTGCTTGCCAACGAGACGATCAATCGCGGCGGCCCGGCTTTCGTCTCGACCCTCACCGATTCCACCGGCTTCCTTTCCGCCGACGTGGTCAAGGCGGCCGTGCTCGCCCTCGACGGTTTCGACCTGCCGCGCATCTATGCCGAGATCGATGCGCTCGACAACAGGATCGGCGGACAGATCCAGAACGCGCTCTACCACGAGGTCGGCCGCATCTTCACCTTCGTCACCGAACGGGCCCTGCGCACCCGCGCCTCTACCGGTCCCGTGGCTGAGGCGGTTCTCCGGCTGCGCGACGGGCTGCAGAAGCTGCGCGGCCCGATGCGCGCGGCGATTTCCGCCGAAGGCGCCGAGGAGGCGCGCCTCAGAGCGGCCGCCTTTGCCGACAGCGGCGTGCCGCGGAAGCTTGCCGAGGAGATCGCCGAGCTCTCGCTCATGACCCTCGTGCCGGAGATCATGCAGATCGCCGCCGAGACGGCCGAGCCGCTGAACCGCACGGCGCAGGCCTATTTCGCGGTGACCGAGAAGCTGATGATCAACCGGCTTTTGGCCGCGGCCGACCGTGTTCCGGCGACCGAGCAGTTCGAGGCCATGGCGCTGTCGCGCGCGGTCGCGGACATCGTCTCCGCCCGGCGCGACATCACCATCGCGGCGCTCGTCGAGCAGAAGGGCGAGCGCAATCCGGTTCTCGCCTGGCACGAAAGCGACCGCGACCGCCTGTCACGCATGGGCGAGCAGTTGAAGCTCCTGACCGAAAAGGGCGAGACGACGCTTGCCAAGGTCACCGTCGCCGCCGGCCTCCTCGGCGACCTTGCGCGCGGCAGGGTGAAATGACACAGTCCCTCCGGCCGCGCCCGTCGCGGACGGAGTGATTCCCGTTCCCGGCGCGATTTCAACAGCTTGCCCGCCCCTGGCGGGCAGGCATTTTCCGGGAGGGGACCTTGGAGATCACGGCCGGGCGAGCGGAGGAACAGCCGAGGACGTCCCGCCTCGGCATTGCCGCCTGGATGCTGTTCGACTGGGCGGCGCAGCCCTTCTTCACGGTCATCACCACCTTCATCTTCGCCCCCTATTTCGTTTCCCGGCTGACCGCCGACCCGGTGCAGGGCCAGGCCGCCTGGGGCTATACGCTGACCGTCTCCGGCATCGTCATCGCGCTGCTTTCGCCGGTCCTCGGCGCCGTTGCCGACGCCACCGGGCCCCGCAAGCCCTGGATCGCCTTCTTCGCCGTCATCAAGATCGTCTCGCTCGCCATGCTCTGGTTCGCCGTGCCGGGTTCGCCGCTGATCTATCCGGCGATCTTCCTGGCGCTCGCGACGATTGCCGCCGAATTCTCGATCGTCTTCAACGATTCGATGATGCCCCGGCTCGTCGGCGAGAAGGAGGTCGGGCGGATCTCCAACATCGCCTGGGGGCTCGGCTATCTCGGCGGCATGATCGTGCTCGTAGCCGTCGTCGCATTGCTTTCCGGCAACCCGCAGACCGGCAAGACGGCGCTCGGCCTTTCCCCCCTTTTCGGCCTCGATCCGGCAACGGGCGAGGACGCCCGTATCACCGGGCCGCTCTCCGCCCTGTGGTATCTCGTCTTCATCCTGCCGATGTTCCTCTTCACGCCCGATGCGGGCAGGGCGACGACGTCGCTCAACAAGGCGACCGCAAGGGGCCTTCGGGAACTCAAGGGCACGCTTGGGGAGCTGAGGGTGAGGGCGGGCATCCTGCGCTTCCTGATCGCCCGGATGATCTACCAGGACGGCGTCAACGGGCTGCTCGCGCTCGGCGGCACCTTCGCCGCCGGCATGTTCGGCTGGCAGACGCTGGAGCTCGGGCTCTACGGCATCATCCTCAACGTCGTTGCGATCTTCGGCTGCCTCTATGCAAGCTGGCTCGACGCTCATGTCGGCTCGAAGAAGATCGTCATCGCGAGCCTCGTCTGCCTGACGGCCGCAACCCTCGGCATCGTCTCGACCGGCCCCGGCTTCACGCTGTTCGGGCTCGTGTCGCTGCCGACGACGGACTCGAACGGACTGTTCGGCACCGCCGCCGAACGCGCCTACATCCTCTACGGCCTGCTGGTCGGCATCGCCTTCGGCCCGGTCCAGGCCTCGTCGCGATCCTATCTCGCGCGCAGCGTCTCGCTCGACGAAGCGGGGCGCTATTTCGGCCTCTACGCGCTTTCCGGCCGCGCCACCGCTTTCCTCGCCCCGGCCTCGGTCGCGACGATCACGCTGATGACCGGATCCGCCCGGATCGGCATGCTGGCGCTGGTCGTCTTCCTCGCGGCCGGGCTCGTCCTGCTGCTCCGCACGCCCTATCCGGCGCACCGGCCGGAGTGAGGGGCGCACGGGCGGGATTCGCGGTGGGCTCGGGAAGGCACGTGTGCTGGCCCTGTTGGCCGGGAGGAAAAGGCGCAAGCGTTCATCCCGCCCGCATCCCCGCTCGATCGTCATCCTCGGGCTTGACCGATCAAGCCCGAGGATGACTAAGGCATCTGCAGCAAGGTGGAATCACCTGACGTCGCACAAATGCGGTCCCGCTCCAAGGAGGGGAGGGCTCGGCGAAACACGCTTGAGCCCCCTGGCGTAACGGAACGCGTCGTCCCCCTCAGTGCCGGAAGTGCCGCATCCCGGTAAACACCATCGCGACATTGTGCTCGTTTGCGGCGGCGATCACCTCGTCGTCGCGCATCGAGCCGCCCGGCTGGATGACCGCGGTGGCGCCGGCGGCGATAGCCGAGAGGAGACCGTCGGCAAAGGGCAGGAAGGCCTCGGACGCCACCGCCGAGCCGCGCGTCAGCGGCTCGGCAAGGCCCAGGGCCTTGGCCGCTTCCTCCGCCTTGATGGCGGCGATGCGGGCGGAATCGACGCGGCTCATCTGGCCGGCGCCGATACCCGCCGTCTGGCCGTCCTTGGCATAGACGACCGCATTCGACTTGACGTGCTTCGCCACCTTGAAGGCGAACTTCATGTCCTCGAGTTCCTGCGCGCTCGGCGCCCGCTTCGTGACCACCTTCAGTTCCAGGTCCTCTACCATGCCGTTGTCGCGCGTCTGGACGAGCAGGCCGCCGGCGACCGTCTTGGCGGTGAGGCCGGGCGTGCGCGGGTCGGGCAGGCCGCCGGCCGCAAGCAGCCGCAGGTTCGGCTTGCGGGCGATGATCGCCTTCGCCTCGTCGCTGACGGAAGGCGCGATGATGACTTCGGTGAAGAGCTTGACGATCTCTTCGGCCGTTTCCCCATCGAGCTCCTGGTTGAGCGCGATGATGCCGCCGAAGGCGGAGGTGGAATCGCAGGCGAGCGCCCGGCGGTAGGCTTCCGCGAGAGACGGCGCGGTTGCGACGCCGCAAGGGTTGGCGTGCTTGATGATCGCGCAGGCGGGTGCCTTTGCCGGCAGGAACTCGGCCACAAGCTCATAGGCCGCGTCGGTATCGTTGATGTTGTTGTAGGAGAGCTGCTTGCCCTGGATGAGCGTCGCCGTCGCAACGCCCGGCCGCTTCTCGCCGGTCACGTAGAAGGCGGCCTTCTGGTGCGGGTTCTCGCCGTAGCGCATCTCTTCCTTGAGCACCCCGCCGATCACGCGGTGGCGCGGCATCGGCGTGTCCAGCGCCTCGGCGAACCAGTTGGAGATCGCCGCGTCATAGGCCGCCGTGCGGGCATAGGCCTTGGCCGCCATCTTCTGGCGGAAGGCGTAGCGGGTCGTGCCATTGGCGATTTCATCGATGAGCAGCGCATAGTCGGCCGGATCGGTGACGATCGTCACATAGGCATGGTTCTTCGCCGATGCGCGGATCATCGCCGGGCCGCCGATGTCGATGTTCTCGACCGTCGTCGGATAGTCGCCGCCCTTGGCGCGGACCTCTTCGAACGGATAGAGATTGATGACGGCGAGATCGATGGCGGTAATCCCGTGTTCGCTCATCGCCGCGACGTGCTCGCTATCGTCGCGGATCGCGAGAAGGCCGCCATGGACGCCGGGGTGCAGCGTCTTGACGCGGCCGTCCATCACCTCCGGAAAGCCCGTCAGCTCGGAAACGTCGCTGACCGGAAGGCCGGCGTCGGAAAGCGCCTTGTGCGTACCGCCGGTCGAGACCAGCCGCACACCCTTCTCGTGCAGGGCACGGGCAAGCTCGACGATGCCGGTCTTGTCGGAGACCGAGAGGAGGGCGGTTTCAATCCGGACCTCGTCCGGGGCGGGGATTTTCTTGGAGGCGACAGCCATCGACCTTGCTCCTTTGGCGGCGCCGGACGCTTGAGGGAGATGGTTCCGGCGATTGGGATGGCTGCCCGTTAGCATAGCTTGTTCCGGGAAGGAACCGTCGGGCGTTGCAGGGCGTCGAAAATAGGCTTGGGGGGCCGCTGATCAATCCGGGAGGCACCCAGCGACTGCCGTGCATCAGGTGACCGCCCCTGCCCCTCACCCTAGCCCTCTCTCCGCATGCGGGGAGAGGGACTTTGGGCGGCGCGGCATAGCCTTCTCCCCGTCAAAACGGGGAGAAGGTGCCGGCAGGCGGATGAGGGGCTTTTAAGGCGTTCAACTCAAGCAGTCTCTGAACGACACGCGTTCACCCCTCGCGCGTAAATGTCCATTGGATTTCCGGCTGCGTGGCAAGGGCAAAGGTCACGGTGATCTGCGATGAGGCCCGGACGCCGGAGGGGTCGGCGAAGAAGATGTCCTCCTCGATCGCCACGTCGCCATCGCGGCAGGCGAAGAGCCAGGCTTCGCCGTCGGGGGCGCTGAGATGGATCTCGCTGGCGCTGTGCTGGCGCATGCCGATCGCCGGATGAATGTGAAAACGCGCGACGGCAACCGCGGGATTTTCTGGACCGGCATCGCTGCCGTCCGCCCGCGCCAGGCGGTCGCGGCCGCGGATCAGCCGGCCGGCGTTGAGGATCGCGAGGTCACGCTCATGGATCAGCCCGAAGGCACCGAGATAGCCGTCATGGCTCGCCTTGACGAATTCGAAGCGGCCGGGATCGTCCTTTCTCTCGACCTCGACCCGCGTGACGCCCTCCGTCATGATCGCCCCGAGGAAGCGCGACTGCGAGAAGCGGCAGGAGGAGGTATCGTCGACGGTGACCGTGGAATGGGCGGCCGTCAGCCGCGCCATCTGGCGGAATCGTTCGCCGGCGAATTTCGGCGCGCCGGAATTGATGACGAAGCGGTTTCTGCCAGAGGACATCTCGAAGGAGAGGCAGCCCGCATGGGCGCTGCGCGACAGGTCGACGGAAAGCGGCCTGCCCGTATCCATGATGACGACGCTGTCGCCGAGCGACAGGCGCTCGTAAAGCGCATGCGGCAGCGAGCGGAACGGCTCGCCCGCCGTTTCGTCATAGCGCAGCACCGAGGCGAGCTCGTGCGCCGGCACCGACGTCGCGCCGTTGAAGAGCGCAAGCTCGCCGCCCTGGTGCCGGAAGAAGCGCAACGCCGGATACATCCGGTCGATGCAGGAGATCAGTCGCGAGGGGACGTCGTGACCGAGATTGACATAGGTCTGGCGCAGCGGCAGCAGATCGAGCAGCAACTCGAGACCGGCCCGCGGGCTGCGCGAGAAATGGCCGCCATCCGGCAGGATCTGGCGGTCGAGCTCCAGGTCGAGGCGACGCGCCGCGTTGCGGATCACCGAATCCGAGACCGGCATCGACACCGACGCCATGGCGAGCGCGATGCGGACCCGCAGCCGCGCCTCCCCGTCCGCGACGGTCTCGGCGATGTGCCGCAGATAGCGAACCTGGAAGGCCAGGTTCTTGAGGAAGCGGCGATAGAAGCCGTGCTCGGCGTTGCGCAGCACCACCGGCGAATGCGACAGCCAGGCGATGATGCGCTGGGCGATCACGTCCGCCTCCCAGGGAATGCCGCCTATGCTGCGGCCATGGACGCCCATCCAGTCGTCGATGATCTGGCGCAGCCGCACGTGACCGGCTTCGTCATGGATCGCCCGCATGTGGCGCAGCCAGCCGAAGGAATGGAGCCGGATGGCGAATTCGTGCGACGGCAAGTCGATCTCGAAGGGCGAATCGCCTTCGGTATCGAGCACCCGGCCGGCCAGCGGATAGCGGCCGGCGAGGATCTCCTCGGCGGCAAAGGGGTCGACGGCCCTGAGATCCGTTGGGGCGACGATCAGGCGATCGGGCGTCGAGCCGGTAAAGCGCAGCGCCGTCATCCGGCCGAGCGAAAGCCGGCGCGCAAAGCGGCGCCAGCCTTCGCGCAGGTACAGGTAGAGCAGCCTTCGTTTACGGGAAAACAGCATCGGCGCCCGTCGGTTTCCTCATCGCTGCAACGAGCCTTGAAGGCGCTTGAGCGGCACCGCCCGGGCTGCGCCGGAATCGTGCCTGAAAAATTGTTAAACTTCTATCAATCCTTACCACCATTGATAGGCCGGCGGCCCGGAAGCGTCAATTGTCCCGACAAAACAGCCTGTTGACAGGACTCGGGGGCGCGTCGCGCTCTCGTCAAACGCGCAAGGCGATGCGGATTGTTCACCGGCGGCGAAGGACGGCCGCATAAAAACCGTCGAGCCCGCCCGAAAACGGCGGGTCGAGCGGCAGCATGGCCGGCGTCGTGCGGAACTCGCCGAGGGGCGTGATCGCCCCTTCGAGGCCCGGCCAGTCGGCCGCGGCGATCGCGACGCGCTCGCATCCGCCGCCCGCGACGATACGGGCGACGACCTCCTCTCCCTCGCGCGGATCGAGCGAGCAATTGGAGAAGACGACAAGGCCGCCGGGTTTCACGACGGAGAGCGCATGGCTGAGCAGCCGCTGCTGCAGCCGCGCAAGCTTCTTGACATCGTCCGGACCCTTGGTCCAGAGCACGTCCGGGTGACGCCGCGTCGTTCCCGTCGAGGAGCAGGGCGCATCGAGCAGCGCCGCGTCGAAGAGTTCGTCCGGCCGGAAATCGGCCATGTCGATCTCTTTCGTGCGGGCTTCGAGGCCGAGGCGCTCGAGATTGGCTTTGAGCCGCCTCAGCCGGCTCGACGACTGATCGAGCGCCGTGACCTTTGCCCCGGAAAGCACGAGCTGGGCCGTCTTGCCGCCAGGTGCGGCGCAGAGATCGACCACGGTCTTGCCGGCGAGATCGCCGAAGAGACGCGCCGGAATCGAGGCTGCCGCGTCCTGCACCCACCACGCGCCTTCGGAAAAGCCCGGCAACGACGGAATCGCGCCGGAAAAGTCCCCGAGCCGGACGGAGCCGGTCGGCAGGACCTTGCCGCCGAGGCGCTCGGCCCAGTGGCCGGGATCGGACTTCACCGAAAGGTCGATCGCGGCGGGAACGAGCTGCGCTTCCGCCATGCGCCCGGCCTCGGCGCGGCCGTAATGGGCGACGAGCCTTTCAAAGAACCAAGCCGGTATCGCCGGAACGCCGCCGACCTTCTCGAGAATGGCCTCCTTCTCGCGCGAGAGCCGCCGCAGGACGGCATTGACGAGACTAGCGAAGCGCCGGTTGCGCGGGTCCGCCTGCGCCTGCTCGACCGCAAGGTCGACGGCGGAATGGTCCGGAACGTCGAGATAGAGGATCTGCGCCGCGGCGACGGTCAGCACGTGTTCGAGCGCGCGCGCCCCTTCCGGCAGCGGCGTCTGCAGGAGTGAATCGATCGCCGTGCGGATGCGCGGCAGGTGCCGGAGCGCGGAGTTGAGGATGGCGCGCACCAGCGCCCGGTCGGCGTCGCCGAGTTCGCGATAGGCGGGGTTGCCATGCTCCTGGTCGAGCATTCCGTCGAGCGGCGTCCTGCGGTCGACGACGGCGCCGAGGATCTTGGCGGCCGCCTGGCGGCTCTTCAGGCCGGGCTTCGCCGCGCCGGCCGCGGCGGGCCGCTGGCCTCCCCTGCGGGAAGGCTTGTGTGTGCGGGCTCGTTTCGGATGTGAATCGTTTCTGTCTTCGGGCATCAGGACCAGGGGCCTTTCGGCGGTTCGGAACCACCGCGACCCCAGCCGGTTCTCGGGACAGAGCGCGATTTGCGCACGGCATTATCAGGACGGACCGGCGCCGTCGAGCCCATGGCCATCTCGCCCGCCATTCTCTCCAGCGCCGCGATACGGTTGTCGGTGTTCGGATGGGTAGAAAAGAGATTGTCCATCCGCTCGCCGGAGAGCGGGTTGATGATGAACATATGCGCAGTCGCCGGATTGCGCTCGGCGTCATAGTTCGGAACGACATGGGCGGCGCCGGCGATCTTGCGCAGCGCCGAGGCGAGCCAGAGCGGGTTGCCGCAGATCTCGGCCCCGCGCCGGTCGGCCGAATATTCGCGTGTGCGGCTGATCGCCATCTGCACGAGCGCGGCCGCAAGCGGCGCGACGATCATCGCGACCAGCACGCCGACGAAGCCGAGCGGATTGTTGTTGTCGCGATTGCCGCCGAAGAAGAAGGCGAAATTGCCGAGCATCGAAATGGCACCGGCCAGCGTCGCCGTGATCGTCATGGTCAGCGTATCGCGATGCTGGATATGCGCGAGTTCGTGCGCCATGACGCCGGCGACCTCCTCGTAGGAGAGCGAATTCAGGAGACCGGTGGAAGCCGCGACCGCGGCATTCTCCGGATTGCGGCCGGTTGCGAAGGCATTCGGCTGCGGGCTGTCGATGACATAGACGCGCGGCATCGGCAGGCCGGCATTCTTCGCCAGGTCGCGGACGATGCCGTAATATTCCGGGGCGCTCCGCTCATCCACCTCCTGCGCCCGGTACATGGCGAGCACCATGCGATCGGCGTTCCAGTAGGAGAAGAAATTCATCGCCGCGGCGATGACAAGGGCGATCATCATGCCGCCCCGGCCGCCGATGACAAAACCGACGGCCATGAAGAGGACGGTCATGAAGGCGAGCAGCATTGCGGTGCGCACGAGGTTCATGAATGGGCTCCAGCCATGTTCGTATCGTCGTCCCTTAGGCGATCCGGTGGAAAACCAGGCGCGACTGCCTTCTGTTCCGCCCGTCTCGCCGGAAACGTTTCACGTGAATCAGGTTTTCCGTTCGCACGGAAGCACTTATATGATGGGGATAAACAGTCCCCGCTTCAATATTGTCACCATAAACCGGCAGCTTCCAGATGCAGAACGACAACGACAATTCCCCCGATCGCCCCAAGCGCCCGCTGCCTCCGGCCGCCCTTCGCGCGCTCAAGGAAGCGGAGGAGCGGCGGCGCGCCGAGCAGCCGCAAGACATGCCGACGGAACTCGGCGGGCGCGGCGGTCTCGACCCGGCGCGTTTCGGCGACTGGGAGATCAAGGGTCGGGCGATCGATTTCTGAGAGGCTGCCGGCGGCAGAGGCCTTGTTTCGGTAGCGAATCAATGCGCCTTCGCAGGAGGGCGGGGCTCGGGGGTGCTGCGAGCCCCTTCTCCCCGCGCGCGGATCGCGCCCGGGGAGAGAAGAGGAGAAGGTGCCGGCAGGCGATGAGGGGGACGGCGCTGCGGCGCCGTCGAGCCTCGTCTTACGCGCGGTTCTGGCGGTTGGCGATCAGGTCGTCGACGACCGCCGGATCGGCGAGCGTCGAGGTGTCGCCGAGCGAGCCGAAATCGTCTTCGGCGATCTTCCTCAGAATCCGGCGCATGATCTTGCCGGAGCGCGTCTTCGGCAGGCCGGGCGCGAACTGGATCTTGTCCGGCGTGGCGATCGGCCCGATCTCCGAGCGCACATGCTTGACCAGCTCCTGGCGAAGCTCGTCATTGCCGGTCTCACCCGCCATCAGCGACACATAGCAGTAGATGCCCTGTCCCTTGATCGGATGCGGATAACCGACGACCGCGGCTTCGGAAACGAGGTGGTGGGAGACCAGCGCCGATTCGACTTCCGCCGTGCCGAGGCGGTGGCCCGAGACGTTCAGCACGTCGTCGACGCGGCCGGTGATCCAGTAGTAGCCGTCCTCGTCGCGGCGGCAGCCGTCGCCGGTGAAGTACTTGCCCTTGTAGGTGGAGAAATAGGTCTGGATGAAGCGCTCGTGGTCGCCATAAACGGTGCGCATCTGCCCCGGCCAGCTGTCGATGATGCAGAGATTGCCGTCGGCCGCGCCTTCGATGACATTGCCTTCACTGTCGACGATCTGCGGCTGGACGCCGAAGAAGGGCCGGGTCGCCGAACCGGGCTTCAGGTCGGTCGCACCCGGCAGCGGCGTGATCAGGATGCCGCCCGTTTCCGTCTGCCACCAGGTGTCGACGATCGGCGAGCGCTCCTCTCCGACGACATGGTAGTACCATTCCCAGGCTTCCGGATTGATCGGCTCGCCGACCGTGCCGAGCAGCCGCAGGGACGAACGCGACGAACGCTTGACGAAGTCGTCGCCGGCGCCCATCAGCGAGCGAATCGCCGTCGGCGCCGTGTAGAAGATATTGACCTTGTGCTTGTCGATCACTTCCCAGAAGCGGCCGGCATCCGGGAAGTTCGGCACGCCCTCGAACATCAGCGTCGTCGCCGCGTTGGCGAGCGGCCCGTAGACGATATAGGAGTGGCCCGTGACCCAGCCGACATCGGCCGTGCACCAGTAGATGTCGCCGTCGTGGTAATCGAAGACATATTGGTGGGTCATCGCGGCGTAGACGAGATAACCGCCCGTCGTGTGCAAGACACCCTTCGGCTTGCCGGTCGAACCCGAGGTGTAGAGGATGAACAGCGGGTCTTCGGCATTCATCTTCTCCGGCGGGCAATGCCCGTCGACGGTGACGATCTCCTGGTGGAACCAGACGTCGCGACCCGGCGCCCAAGGCACCTTGCCGCCGGTGCGGCGCACGACCAGAACCTTGTTGACCATGACATGCTGCCGGGCGGCAATATCGATCGCCTTCTCGGTGTTTTCCTTGAGCGGCACCGGCTTGCCGCCGCGCAGGCCCTCGTCGCAAGTGATGACGAAGGTTGATTCGCAATCGACGATGCGGCCGGCCAGAGCCTCCGGCGAAAAGCCGCCGAAAACGACCGAGTGGATGGCGCCGACGCGTGCGCAGGCAAGCATCGCATAGGCGGCTTCCGGGATCATCGGCATGTAGATGGTGACGCGGTCGCCCTTCTTGACGCCATGCTTCTTCAAGACGTTGGCAAGCCGGCAGACCTTGTCGTAAAGCTCGTTATAGGTGATCTTCTTGTCGATATAGGGATTGTCACCTTCCCAGATGATCGCCGTCTTGTCGCCATGCGTCTTCAGATGACGGTCGATGCAATTGTAGGAGACGTTGGTCAGCCCGTCTTCGAACCACTTTATCGAGACATCGCCCTCGAACGAGGTGTTCTTGACCTTGGTAAAGGGCTCGAACCAGTCGATCCGCTTGCCGTGCTCGCCCCAGAACTTCTCCGGATCGGCAACACTCTCCCGGTACCATTTCAGATAGGTCTCGTTGTCGATGAGCGCGCGTTTCTTGGCCGCTTCCAGGACCGGGTAGGTCTTGATGTCCATGTTCTTCCTCCCTGAGCATTCTGGCCGAGACGGCACTTCAGCCGCCCCCTTTGGACGATTCATAACAGGTCAAAGCATCGCCGCAATTAGACAAAAGCACATTTGGAAGTGAAGAATTGCAATTTCGAGACAAGAACGGTATAGAACCCCCAATTCCCGGAAATCAGTGGTAGACTCCACGGCCCGCGACACCGGCGCGGACGGACAAAAGGACTATATCCATGGCTCAGCAACTGCTTATGCCCAAGGCAACGGCCGTCTGGCTCGTTGACAACACCGCGCTGTCGTTCGACCAGATCGCGCAGTTCTGCAAGCTGCACCCGCTCGAGGTCAAGGCGATCGCCGACGGTGAATCGGCGCAGGGCATCAAGGGCCTCGACCCCATTGCCACCGGTCAGCTTTCGCGCGACGAGATCGCCCGCGGCGAGGCAAATCCGAACCACAAGCTCAAGCTCTCGGAACCGAAGGTTCGCGTTCCGGATTCGAAGCGCAAGGGGCCGCGCTACACGCCCGTCTCCAAGCGTCAGGACCGTCCGAATGCCATTCTCTGGCTTGTGCGCAACCATCCGGAACTGAAGGACGCGCAGATCTCGCGGCTCGTCGGCACGACCAAGTCGACGATCGAGCAGATTCGCGAGCGCACCCACTGGAACTCGGCGAACCTCACGCCGATGGACCCAGTGACGCTCGGCCTGTGCTCGCAGATCGACCTCGACATGGAAGTCGAGCGCGCCGCCAAGAGCCGCCCGCTGCCCACGGCCGCCGAGTTGGGGGCGACGCTCGAATCCGCGCAGGAGACCGAGAAGCTCGACTACGGCTACGAGCGCGAAGAGGAAAAGGAAATCGACGCCGACGCCGTCTTCGCCAAGCTGAAGTCGCTGAAATCGGACCGCAAGGACGACGAGGACGACGACTACTGATCGGCGCGTCGGCACAGAGATGCGAAAGCCCGGATCGCGAGATCCGGGTTTTTTATTGCCTGTGGCCCAGGTTCCGGAGGGTTCGAACCGCCTTTCTCCTCGGGTCAAAACCCGAGGACGACCCTCTCCCCGCGAGCGGGTGACGGCGAGGAACTGAGCGGGCGCCGCTTGCCCCTTCGCCCCGCAGGCGGGGAGAAGGTGGCCGGCAGGCCGGTTGAGGGGCCGGTGATCCGTTCGAAATGGTTGCTTAAATCCCAATCCCCTTGGCGCGAAGCGCCTCGGCGATCTCGTCGAGGATGGCCGGATCGTCGATCGTCGCCGGCATCTTCCAGGGCTGGCGGTCGGCGATCTTCTGGATCGTCGAACGCAGGATCTTGCCCGACCGCGTCTTCGGCAGCCGCCGGACGCAGATTGCCGTTCTGAAGGCGGCGACCGGGCCGATGCGCTCCCGCACGAGACCGATGACCTCCCTCTCGATCTCCGATGTTTCACGGGAAACGTTGGAGTTGATGACCAGGAAGCCGGCCGGCGTCTGGCCTTTCAGCGGGTCGGCGATGCCGATCACCGCGCATTCGGCGACGTCCGGATGGCTGGCGCAGACCTCTTCCATCGCGCCCGTCGACAGCCGGTGCCCGGCGACGTTGATGATGTCGTCGGTGCGGGCCATGATGAAGATGTAGCCGTCCTCGTCGACATAGCCGGCGTCTGCCGTCTTGTAGTAGCCGGAGTATTCCTCGAGATAGGCCGCCTGGAAGCGCTGGTCCGCGTTCCAGAGCGTCGGCAGGCACCCGGGCGGAAGCGGCAGCCTGATCACCACATTGCCGAGCGTCCCCGCCGCGACCGGATTACCGCCATCGTCGACTACCTCCACCTGGTAGCCGGGCAGCGGAACCGCCGGAGACCCGTATTTCACCGGGAGGAGCCCGAGGCCCATGGGATTGCCGGCGACGGGCCAGCCGGTTTCCGTCTGCCACCAGTGATCGATGACCGGCACGCCGAGCGCCTGTTCCGCCCAGCGGATCGTGTCCGGGTCGGCGCGCTCGCCGGCAAGATAGAGGGCGCGGAACCGTGACAGATCGTAAGGCGCGACATAGGCGGCCCCGGGATTCTCCTTGCGGATCGCCCTCAGCGCCGTCGGTGCCGTGAACATCACGGCGACGCCGTGTTCGGCGATGATCCGCCAGTAGGTTCCGGGATCGGGCGTCCCGACCGGCTTGCCTTCGAACAGGATCGAGGTGTTGCCGTTGATGAGCGGTCCGTAGACGATATAGGAGTGGCCGACCACCCAGCCGATGTCGGAGGCCGCCCAGAAGACCTCGCCCGGCCGGACCCCGAAGAAATGCTCCATCGACCATTTGAGCGCGACCATGTGGCCGCCATTGTCGCGGACGACGCCCTTCGGCTGGCCCGTGGTCCCCGAGGTATAGAGCACATAGAGCGGGTCGGTGGAGAGAACCGGCGTGCATGGCACCTCCTCGCCCTCCGCCTTCGCGGCGGCCAGCACCTCGGCGAAATCGATGTCGCGGCCGGGGACCATCTCGGCGGCGAGCATGTCGCGCTGGAAGATCAGGCAATGGGCCGGCTTGTGGCTGGCGATCGCGATCGCCTGGTCGAGCAGCGGCTTGTAGGCGACGGTCCGGCCGGGTTCCAGCCCGCAGCTCGCCGAGACGACGAGTTTCGCCTGGCAATCGTCGATGCGCACCGCGAGCTCGCTGGCCGCGAAGCCGCCGAAGACGACCGAATGCACGGCGCCGATTCGCGCCGCAGCGAGCATCGCGATCACCGCCTGCGGGACCATCGGCATGTAGATAATGACGCGGTCGCCCTTGCCGACGCCGAGCTTGCGGTAGACCGCGGCCGTTGCCTTGACGTCGGCAAGCAGCGCGGCATAGGAAATCTTCTCGATGCGGCCGGTGACGGGGCTGTCGTAGATGAACGCCGCCTGCTCGCCGCGGCCGGCTTCGACATGCCGGTCGAGGCAATTATGGCAGGTATTGGTGACGCCATCGGGGAACCAGTGCCCATAGGTGCCGCGCTCCGGCTCGAAAATGCGCCGGGGGCTTTCGAACCAGTCTATCGCCGCTGCGGCCTCGGCCCAGAATCCGTGCGGATCCGATTTCCATGCGGCATACACTTCGGAATAGCGGCTCGCCATATCCGTTCTCCTCCCTGGATCACGAGGATTTTCGCCGGGATCGACCCGGAATCATCATGATCGCTTCCAAGAAGCGAGCGGGGTGCGGGCGGGTAAAGCCGCGCGCACTTCCTCATCCCGCGCTGACCATCCGGGTCAAACCCGGCTCCTCGGCAAAGGAGGATAGGCCGGTGGCGGCAAAGTGGAACCCCGACGAAAGAGTAATGACGCAAGCCGGGCGAACGCTCAGCGCGACCCGAAGATTGCCGACCCCACCCGGACGCTGGTGGCGCCGAAGGCGATCGCCGTTTCGAAGTCGCCCGACATGCCCATGGACAGCCTTTCGAGACCGCATTGGCGGGCGATTTTCGCAAGCAGCGCAAAATGCGGACCCGGATTTTCGTCGAAGGGCGGTATGCACATCAGCCCTTCGATCTCCAGGCTGAGCTCGTCGCGGCAGAATGTCACGAAAGCGACCGCCTCTTCCGGCGCGATGCCCGCCTTCTGCGCCTCCAGCCCGGTATTGACCTGCACATAGAGGCGGAGCCTGCGACCCTGGCGCGTCATCTCGGCAGCAACGGCGCGGGCGATCTTTTCCCGGTCGATCGTCTCGATGACATCGAAGAGCGCCACCGCGTCGGCGGCCTTGTTCGATTGCAGCGGGCCGATCAGATGCAGTTCGATGTCGGGCGTCTCGCGCTTAAGTTCGGGCCACTTGCCCTGCGCCTCCTGCACGCGATTTTCGCCGAAGAGCCGCTGGCCCGCCGCTATCACCGGCCGGATCGCCTCGGCATCGAAGGTCTTGGAAACGGCGACCAGGCTGACCGCGCGCTCAGGACGGTTCGCCGATTTCTCGCCCAGGCGAATCCGGCTCAAGACATCATTCAGCCGTTCCTCAACTTCCATCTTCGTCTCCCGTCTCGCGACAAACTCACCACGCGGATTATTCAAACTTGCGATGCTTGCCAAGCCTGTGCGGCGCGAAGGGCCGCGAATGCGCCAAAGTTTGCCGCCAAGTCCTTCAAAACTTGACGCTTGGGGCGTTTCGTGATGAAGGTCACGCCAGCTATCATGAGGGTGCGCTGCGCCCCCGCAGATTTTCCGGAACATCGATAAAGACATGGCGACCGAACGATATAATCCGCGTGATGCCGAACCGCGCTGGCAACAGGAATGGGAAACGCGCAAGGTCTTCGAGACCAAGAACGACGACCCGCGCGAAAAATATTACGTGCTGGAGATGTTCCCTTATCCGTCGGGCCGGATCCACATGGGCCATGTCCGCAACTACACGATGGGCGACGTCGTCGCCCGCTACAAGCGTGCGCGCGGCTTCAACGTGCTGCATCCGATGGGCTGGGACGCTTTCGGCATGCCGGCGGAAAATGCCGCCATGGAACGCGGCGTGCACCCGGCCGGCTGGACCTACCAGAACATCGCCTCGATGAAGGCGCAGCTCAAGGTCATGGGCCTGTCGCTCGACTGGAGCCGCGAATTCGCGACCTGCGACCCGGCCTATTACCAGCGCCAGCAGCACCTCTTCCTGGATTTCCTGGAAAAGGGCCTCGTCTACCGCAAGCAGTCGAAGGTCAACTGGGACCCGGTCGACAACACGGTGCTCGCAAACGAGCAGGTGATCGACGGCCGCGGCTGGCGTTCCGGCGCGCTGGTGGAACAGCGCGAACTGACGCAATGGTTCTTCCGCATCACCGATTTCAGCCAGGAGCTGCTCGACGCGCTCGACACGCTGGATCAGTGGCCGGAAAAGGTGCGGCTGATGCAGAAGAACTGGATCGGCCGCTCCGAGGGCCTGTCGCTCCGGTGGGAGCTCGACCCGGCGACCGTGCCCGGCGAAACGGCCGAGCTGACCGTCTATACGACGCGCCCGGACACGCTCTTCGGCGCTTCCTTCCTGGCGATTTCGGCCGATCATCCGCTGGCCAGGGAAGCCGCCGCCAAGAATGCCGCGATCGAGGCTTTCTGCGAAGAATGCCGCCGCGCCGGCACCTCGCTCGCCGCGCTCGAAACGGCCGAGAAGAAGGGCATCGACACCGGCATCCGCGCCAGGCATCCCTTTGATCCCAGCTGGGAGCTGCCGGTCTATGTCGCCAATTTCGTGCTGATGGAATACGGCACGGGCGCCATCTTCGGCTGCCCCTCCGGCGACCAGCGCGACCTCGATTTCGCCCGCAAATACGGCCTGCCGGTCATTCCGGTGGTGATGCCGAAGGACGCCGATGCGGCGACCTTCACGATTGGCGACGAGGCCTATGACGGCGACGGGGTGATGATCAAATCGCGCTTTCTCGACGGGCTTTCGACCGAGGCCGCCTTCGAGGCGGTTGCTTCGCGGCTCGAGGGGGACATGCTCGCCGGCGCGCCGCGCGGCGAACGCAAGGTTAATTTCCGCCTGCGCGACTGGGGCATCTCCCGCCAGCGCTACTGGGGCTGCCCGATCCCGGTCATCCATTGCGACGACTGCGGCGTCCTGCCGGTGCCGAAGGCCGACCTGCCGGTGCTGCTGCCGCCGGACGTGACCTTCGACAAGCCGGGCAATCCGCTCGACCGGCACCCGACCTGGCGGCACGTCGCCTGCCCGCAATGCGGCAAGGACGCGCGCCGGGAAACCGACACGATGGACACCTTCGTCGATTCCTCCTGGTATTTCGCGCGCTTCACCGCGCCCTGGGAGGACAATCCGACCGACCCTAAGGCTGCCAACCACTGGCTGCCCGTCGACCAGTATATCGGCGGCATCGAGCACGCGATCCTGCACCTGCTCTATTCGCGCTTCTTCACCCGGGCGATGAAGGCCGCCGGCCATGTGGCGCTGGACGAGCCCTTCAAGGGCCTCTTCACGCAGGGCATGGTCGTGCACGAGACCTATAGCCGCGGCGAAGGTGCACAGCGGGAATGGATCACCCCGGCCGAGATCCGCATCGAGGAAGTCGAAGGCCAGCGCCGCGCCGTCCACATCGAGACGGGCGAGGAGATCGCCATCGGCTCGATCGAGAAGATGTCGAAGTCGAAGAAGAACGTCGTCGACCCGGATGACATCATCGGCTCCTACGGCGCCGACACGGCGCGCTTCTTCGTTCTGTCCGATTCGCCCCCGGATCGCGACGTCATCTGGTCGGAGGCCGGCGTCGAGGGCGCCCACCGTTTCGTCCAGCGTGTCTGGCGCCTGGTCGCCGAGGCGGCGGAGAACCTGCGGGGCATCGAAGCAAAGCCGGCTAAGGAAGGCGAGGGGCTTGCCGTCTCGCAGGCCGCGCACCGCACGCTGAAAGCGGTCGAGGCCGATTACGACAAGCTCGCCTTCAACAAGGCGGTCGCGCGGATCTATGAGCTGGTGAACACGCTGGCGGCGCCGCTGACGCAGGTGGCCGGCGGCAGGGCCGATCCGGCCGTGGCCGCCGCGGTCAAGGACGCAACCGTGATACTGATCGACCTGATCGCGCCGATGATGCCGCATCTGGCGGAGGAATGCTGGCGGGCGATCGGCGGCGAAGGCCTCATCGCCGAAAGGCCGTGGCCGAAATTCGACGCCGCCCTCGTCGTCGAGAACGAGATCACGCTGCCGGTGCAGATCAACGGCAAGAAGCGCGCCGATTTGACAATCGCGCGCGACGCAGATCAGAGTGCGATCGAAAGCGCCGTGCTGGCACTCGACGCCGTGAAGACGGCGCTCAACGGCGGCCGCCCGAAAAAAATCATCGTCGTGCCCCAGAGGATCGTCAATGTCGTCGTCTGATAGAGCTGGCCCCCGTTTCCGGTCCCTGCCCGTCGTCGCCGGTGCGGTGCTGCTGACGGCGCTTTCCGGCTGCCAGGTCCGCCCGCTTTACTCCGACGGGCCCACGGGCTCGACGGCGGCGGCACTCGCCTCGATCGAGATCTCCGAACCCGACGACCGCGTCGAGCAGGAGGTGCGCAACGCTCTCGTCTTCATCACCTCGCGCGGCGCGGGCGAGCCGGTCAACCCGCTCTACCACCTGGCGCTCAACGTCTCGCACAGGACGATGGGCGTGCTCTTTGACCAGACCGACGACGATGACGACGATCAGCCTGGCGCCGGCCGCACCGTCGTCAAGGCCGACTACAATCTGACGAAGACCGCAACCGGTGAGACCGTTGCGTCGGGCACCCGCACGGCCGTCGCGCTCGCCGACTTCCCGGACCAGGAGTTCGCCAAGGTGCGCGCCGTCCGCGACGCGCAAAATCGCGCCGCGAAGGAGTTGGCGGAGATCATCGGCGCCGACATCGCCGCCGCACTCGGCCGCTGACCCGGTTGGTGGGATGAGCGAGGTCAAGTCGCACGAGTTCGACAATTTTCTGCAGCGATCTGCGGCGAACTACCGGCTTTTCCTGCTCTATGGTCCCGATCGGGGCCTCGTGTCCGAGCGGGCGGCGGCACTCGCCGATAGCTTCGGCATGCCTCTCGACGATCCCTTTGCCGTCGTCAAGCTCGATGCCTCGGCGCTCCAGGGAGCCGGCGGCGTGCTCGATGAGGTCAATGCCGTCGGCCTTTTCGGCGGTGAAAAGCTCGTCTGGGTGCGCGGTGCGTCCGCCGAGAAGGGGCTTACCGAAGCGCTGCAGATTCTTTCCGCCGAACCGCCGACGGGGAGCCGCCTCATCATCGAGGCGGGCGACCTCAAAAAGGGTGCGGCGCTCAGAAAGGTCGGCGAATCGTCGCGCGCCGTCGCTTCCATTGCCTGCTACAGCGACGACGCCCGCAGCCTGCATGCGCTCGTCGACAAGGAGCTTTCCGAGGCGGGCCTGCGCATTAGCCCTGCGGCGCGCGAACGCCTCATCGAAGCGCTCGGCGGCGACCGCATCGCCTCGCGCAACGAGATCCGCAAGCTCGCCCTCTACTGCCGCGGCAAGGATGTCGTCGACGAGGAAGACGTGCTGGCGATCGTCGGCGATGCCAGCGCGATCTCGGTCGACGATGCCGTCGACGCCGTGCTGAAGGGCGACGCCGACGCGCTGCTCAGCGCCATGAAGAAGATCACCACGTCGAAGACGCCGCCGTTTCTCGTCCTTCAGGCCTGCTTGCGACAGTTTCAGCAACTTGACGTGATGCGCGCCGAGATGGACGCAAGCCGCCAGCCGGCCGCCCAGGTGGTCGCAAGCCTCGGACGCGGCCTGCATTTCCGTCGCAAGCCCGTGGTCGAAGCCGCCCTGAAACATTGGACCGCTCCGGCGATCCGGCAAGAACTGAGCCGGCTACAGGCCACCATTTACCAAAGCCGCAACCGCCAGAGCCTTGAAGAAAGCCTGGTCATCCAGAACCTGCTGGCGATCACGATCCAGTCGGCGCGGCGTTGATATAGGCACGGACCCTCACAGCCCGCGCTGCGCCTCATCCGCCTGCCGGCACCTTCGCCCCGCAGGCGGGGCGACAAGCGGCGAAGCCCCGACCTCTTCACTTATCGCACGCGGGGAGAGGGGGCTGGTCCACTCGCCCGGCGCCGGCAGTGGGGGACCGGGAGGGCGCGGCATAACCCCTTCGCCCCGTCTGCGGGGAGAAGGTCGCGGCAGCGGGATGAGGGGCAATTTCCGCTCGGCGACGCCGACGATCGCTCAGCGCCGCTCGAGAAGCCGGCAAATCTCCTCCAGCTGATCGAGCGTCTTATAGGCGATCCGGAGATGGCCGCCGTTGGCCTTGTGGCTGACCGTGACCTCGAGCCCGAGGCTGTCCGACAGCGTGCGCTCCAACGCCAGCGTGTCGGCGTCCTTTTCCTCGCGGCGGCGGCCTTGGGCGTAATTGGGGTCGTTCTGCGCCTTGATGTCGTTCTGCGCCAGCCGCTCCGCCTCGCGCACCGACAGTCCCTTGGCGACCACCGTGCGGGCCAAAGCCACCGGATCGGAGGTGGGAATCAGCGCGCGGGCATGGCCTGCCGACAGGCTGCCGTCGGAGAGCATGTCGCGGACCGGCTCGGGCAGCTTCAGGAGACGCAGGCTGTTGGCGACATGGCTGCGGCTCTTGCCGATAATGTCGCCGAGGTCGTTCTGGGTGTAGCCGTGCTCCGCGATGAGCTGCTCGTAGCCGAGCGCCTCTTCGAGCGGATTGAGGTCGGAGCGCTGCACGTTCTCGACAATGGCGATCTCCAGGGCCGTCCGATCGTCGACGTCCCGCACGATCACCGGAATTTCGGTGAAGCCGGCGAGCTGCGCCGCCCGCCAGCGCCTTTCGCCGGCGATGATCTCGTAACGGTCGGCGCCGGCTGTTCGCACCACGACGGGCTGGACGATCCCGTGCTGGCGGATGGAGCTCGCGAGATCCTGCAGTTCCGCTTCATCGAACTGCCGGCGCGGGTTGCGTGGATTGCGTGAGACGAATTCGATCGGCACCCGCCGATCCGGGTTGACCGCGGCGGCGGCCGTGGCGCCGGTCTGCAATGGCTGATCCATCTCGCCGATCAAGGCCGCCAGGCCGCGACCAAGACGTCTCTTGGAGCTGTCGTCGTTCATCTCACACCCAATTAGTTACGCCACCGAAACAGTTGCGCGCCCTATGCACTGCGCCGCCGTCTACCTGTTTGTTTTCCGCCATGTCCGGTGCTCCACCGGACTGCAGAATGCTCTAGGCCGCCTTGCGCTGCCGTTCCCTTTGGATCACCTCGGAAGCCAATTGCAGGTAGGCCTGGCTTCCGGCGCATTTCAAATCATAGAGAATCGCCGGTTTGCCATGCGACGGCGCCTCGGAAACGCGCACGTTGCGCGGGATCAAGGTATGATAGACCTTGTCCCCCAGATGCGTGCGAACATCGCTGACGACCTGCTGCGCCAGATTGTTGCGCGAGTCGAACATGGTGAGAACAATGCCCTGGATGTCGAGGCTCGGATTGACCGTCCGGCGCACCTGATCGACCGTCTCCAGTAATTGGCTGAGGCCTTCCAGCGCAAAGAACTCACATTGCAGCGGAACGAGAACCGAATGGGCGGCCGCCATGGCGTTCATGGTCAACAGGTTGAACGATGGCGGGCAGTCGACCAGGACGTAGGAATAGGCGAGCGCCTCGGCAGCCGCCAGCGCCCTGCGCAGCCGAAAGACCCGGTCAGACTCACGCGATATCTCCATCTCGACGCCGAGCAGGTCCATGGTCGAGGGGACGATGGCAAGGTTCGGCACCGCCGTGTCCTGGGCGATCTCGGCGATCGAATGGGACCCCATCATCAGCTCATAGGACGACAAATGCCGGTTGCGGCGCTGGATTCCTAGCCCGGTACTCGCATTTCCCTGCGGATCGAGATCGATGATCAGCACCTTCTCGCCGATGGCCGCCAAGGCCGTCGCAAGGTTGATCGCTGTCGTCGTCTTGCCGACGCCGCCCTTCTGGTTGGCAATGGTAATGATCCGATTTCTTGGGCCAAACATGCTTCGCTCGCCTATCACTTCATCCGACGTGAAAGATTTGCAATCTCGAGCACAACCGAATCCGGCTCGACGACACTTGCATGTTTTATCAGATCGAATTGAAAGCGGCTAACGGCTTTATCGATTTCCGGTTGATAATCCCGCCCTTTGTGAAGATAGGCGACGGCTTTGGACCCGTCGGCAAGCATCCAAGGCGCGCAATAGTCCAGCAACTGGCTCAGATCCGCGAGTGCCCGGGCGGAAATCGCGTCGCAGGTGGGAATCAGAGACGGTGCCGCCTCTATACGAATCGGATGAACGGAACCGCGTGCACCCGTCTCGTTCAAGGCGACACGAAGAAAGGCCGCCTTCTTGTTGTTGCTCTCGACCAGGTGCACCCAGCCGTCGGCAGCTTCGGCGAGGCAAATGGCGGTTATGACACCGGGAAAGCCGCCGCCGCTGCCGAGGTCGACCCAGGTCTTCGGCGATGGCGAGATTTGGTAGATCTGCAGGCTGTCGACGATGTGGCGCTGCCAAAGATCGTCGAGCGTCGAAGGCGCCACCAGGTTGATCGACTTTGCCCATTTCTGAAAAAGCCTGGCGAAGTGCTCGAGTTTTTCGACCGTTTCACGTGAAACACGCAATCCGCTAGACCGTTGGACGAGACTCGTTTTCATTGCAACTTCATCCCGCCACACGCTGCGTGCCACGTTCCTGCCGCCGCAACCAGGTCAGGATCAACGATACCGCTGCCGGCGTCATGCCGTCGACCTTGATCGCCTGGGCGAGACTGCGGGGCTTCTGCTGCGCCAGCTTCTGCTTCAACTCGTTTGAAAGCCCCGGCAGGAGGCTGTAGTCGAAGTCGACCGGAATGACGGTCTCTTCCTCCCGACGCATACCGGCGATGTCCGCCGCCTGACGCTCCATATAGACGGCATAGGCGGCGTCGATCTCCAGCGCCTCGACGACCTTGCGGTCGATCTTTTCAAGCTCGGGCCAGAGCGACGTCAGCGCCGCGATCGACTGATCCGGGTAGGAGAGAATCTCGAAAGCCGAGCGCCGCTGGCCATCCTGATTGAGCCGCAAGCCGAAACGCTTGCCTTCGCTGGGGGTGATCGCCAGCGACTGGAGGAGCTGGCGCCCGGCCTGATAGCTGGCCCTCCATGCCCCGAAGCGCTGGCGACGAGCCTCGCCCAAGCACCCGAGAGCGATGCCTCCCGGCGTCAGCCGCATGTCGGCATTATCGGCGCGCAATGACAGCCGGTACTCCGCGCGCGAGGTGAACATGCGATAAGGCTCGGTGATGCCCCTGGAGGTGAGGTCATCGATCATCACGCCGATATAGGAATCGGTGCGGCTGAAGACGAAGGGCTCGCGGCCCATCGCCGTCAAGGCCGCGTTCAGCCCGGCGACGAGCCCCTGAGCGCCCGCCTCCTCATAGCCGGTGGTGCCGTTGATCTGCCCCGCAAGAAAGAGGCCAGGCACTTTCCGCACCGCCAACGAGAGCTCCAGCTCTCGTGGATCGACATGGTCATACTCGATCGCATAACCCGGCTGCAGGATCGTCACCGCCTCGAGGCCGGGGATCGTGCGGATGAAGGCGTCCTGGACCTCTTCCGGGAGCGAGGTCGAGATGCCGTTGGGATAGACGGTATCGTCATCCAGACCTTCCGGCTCCAGGAAGATCTGATGCCCGTCGCGCTCACCGAAGCGCACGATCTTGTCCTCGATCGATGGGCAATAGCGCGGCCCGACCCCCTCGATCTGACCCGAATACATGGCCGAGCGATGGATATTGTCGGCGATGATCTTGTGCGTCGCCTCCGTCGTTCGCGTCACGCCGCAGTCGATCTGCCGGTTCACGATCGCATCGGTCATGAAGGAGAAGGGCACCGGATCCTCGTCAGGGCCCTGCCGGCCGACGCGAGCCCAGTCGATCGTGCGGCCGTCAAGGCGCGCCGGCGTGCCGGTCTTCAGCCTTCCCAGGCGAAGGCCGGCACGCCGCAACGTTTCGGAGAGACCGAGCGACGGCTCCTCGCCGACGCGGCCCGCCGGTATCTTGCGGTCGCCGATGTGGATGAGGCCCTTGAGGAAGGTGCCGGTGGTGAGAACGACGGCGCCGGCGCGAATGGCCCGGCCGTCCTTCATGATGACGCCGCACACCGTCTCGCTCTCGAGCAGCAGATCGAAGGCGTCGCCTTCGATCACGGTAAGGTTGTCGATCGCCTCGATCTCGCGCTGCATCGCCTCCCGGTAGAGCTTGCGGTCCGCCTGCGTCCGCGGACCCCGCACCGCCGGACCCTTGCGGCGGTTGAGGAGCCGGAACTGAATGCCGGCGGCGTCGGCGACGCGTCCCATCAGACCGTCGAGCGCGTCGATCTCCCGCACCAGATGGCCTTTGCCCAGGCCGCCAATGGCCGGGTTACAGGACATCACGCCGATCGTTTCCTTCTTATGGGTGACCAGCGCCGTGCGCGCGCCGAGCCGGGCCGAGGCCGAAGCGGCTTCGCAGCCGGCATGGCCGCCGCCGATCACGATGACATCATAATTCGTCATGGACATCTTCCAGCTTTCTCGCGCCTTGATTCTCAATTCCGTGCTCGGAGTCAAGAACGTTTCACGTGAAACGTGTCCTCCGACTCGCCAGCGTTGTATTTCCCCGAAACGCGGCAACGATGCCGACCGGTTGCTTTCACCGGCCCTATGCTCACTTGCCGATGCAGAACTCGGAGAATATCACGTCGAGCAGGTTCTCGACATCGACGCGCCCGGTGATCCTGCCCAGCGCATCGCTCGCCAGACGCAGTTGCTCCGCCCGGATCTCCAGGCCTTCGGCCGCAAGGCTTCGCTCCAGCGCGGCGCTCGCCTGTCTGAGGCAGTCAACGTGCCGACGCCGCGACGGCATCGACAGAGAGGTGTTTCCGGCCAGATCCGGAAGCTGCGACTGCAGCACTTCGAGCAGCTCAGTCATGCCTTCTCCCGTCCTGGTCGAAAGAAAGATGTCCGCGTCCTGAGGTTGCCAGTCTGCCGCCGGCCGGTCGAGCTTCGTTGCGACCCGGATCACCGGCGCCTTCTCTGGCAAAGCCTCGTCGATATGGAAGCCCTCCGGTTTTTCCGATAATAGAAGGACAAGATCGGCATTGGCGATGACTTCGCGCGCCCGCCGAATACCCTCGCGTTCGACCCTTTCCTCCGTCTCGCGCAGACCGGCCGTATCGAACAGTTTGACGGAGAATCCGGCTAAGGAAAGGTCGACGGAGAGAACGTCGCGGGTTGTCCCGGCAATTTCCGTGACGATGGCGACGTCCCTTTTCGCAAGCGCATTGAGCAGGCTCGACTTACCCGCATTGGGTTCGCCTGCAATGACGATCTTCAGGCCATCGCGAATGATCTCGGCGAGGCCGGCCCTGGCGACATGGTCCTCAATCTCCAGGCGCAGCCTTTCCATGTCCGGCCAGATCGAGGCGCTGACGGCGCCGGGAATGTCGTCCTCGTCGGCAAAGTCGAGCTCCGCCTCGATCATCGCCCGCGCATGGATGAGACGTTTCGCCCAGCCGGCGTAAAGGGCCGACTGGCCGCCGCCGGACTGCTCGATCGCCAGGCGGCGCTGCATCTCCGTCTCCGCCGCGATCAGGTCCGCCAGTCCCTCGACCTCGACCAGGTCCAACTTGCCGTTCTGGAAGGCGCGCCGCGAGAACTCGCCTGCCTCCGCATGCCGCAGCCCCTCCATATCGGCAAGCTCATTGAGGATTGCGGTGACCACCGCACGGCCGCCATGCACCTGCAGTTCGCAGCAATCTTCGCCGGTGAACGACGCCGGCCCGGGGAAGTATACTACGAGGCCGCTGTCCAGCGGATCACCGTTTCGAGTCCGAATCGTTCTAAGCGTCGCGACCCGGGCGGGCGGCAAGACGCCGCAAAGACGCACGACCGCCGCCGCCGCCGCAGGGCCGCTGAGCCGGATCACGGCGACGCCGGCCGGCAGGGCGCCGCTAGACAGTGCATAGATCGTATCCGTGAACAGCATCCAGGTCCCTTGGGCTTCGGGGTTGCGGAAAGGCGCGGGGCGCGTGTCTCTCTGTTAGGAGCGGGATGCGCTCACATGCGTTCGCGCCCGCTCTATCCATCTGTTTTTGCCGCATTTGTGCGACGTCAGCCGATTCCACCTGACTGCAAAATGCTCTAAGGGCCAGGCCGCGCCGATCGGCGGCGCACCCCGTCTCGTTATACGGTCGACGGGGCATGATCGAAGGCGCTGGCAGCGGCGTCTTATGCACGTGCCCCGCCGTGAATTCAAGTGCCGGACACGGCTTGGCTCGGCAGGACCGCGCCCTGTCCGACGCAAGGGATCGCCGTGGCACGTTGCGGCGCCGGTGTTTCACGTGAATCATGGCAAACGTTGCGGGCAGTTCAGCGGCTTCCACGAAAAAAGGCCGGCACCAATGGCACCGGCCCCCCGAACTGCGTGACACTTTCGCCTTACGTATTCATCGAATCGAAGAAGTCGCCGTTGGTCTTCGTCTGCTTCAGCTTGTCGATCAGGAACTCGATCGCGTCCGTCGTGCCCATCGGCGCGAGGATGCGGCGCAGCACGAAGATCTTCTGCAGATCCTGGCGCGGCACCAGGAGGTCCTCCTTGCGCGTGCCGGACTTTAGAATGTCCATGGCCGGGAAGATACGCTTGTCGGCGACCTTGCGGTCGAGCACGATTTCGGAGTTGCCGGTGCCCTTGAACTCTTCGAAGATGACTTCGTCCATGCGGCTGCCGGTGTCGATCAGCGCCGTTGCGATGATCGTCAGCGAACCGCCTTCCTCGATGTTGCGGGCGGCACCGAAGAAGCGCTTCGGCCGCTGCAGCGCATTGGCGTCGACACCGCCGGTCAGCACCTTGCCCGAGGAGGGCACGACGGTGTTGTAGGCGCGGCCGAGGCGGGTGATCGAGTCGAGAAGGATGACGACGTCGCGCCCGTGCTCGACCAGGCGCTTGGCCTTCTCGATCACCATTTCGGCCACCTGGACGTGGCGCGTTGCCGGCTCGTCGAAGGTCGAGGAGACGACCTCGCCCTTCACCGACCGCTGCATGTCGGTCACTTCTTCCGGCCGCTCGTCGATCAGGAGGACGATCAGGTAGCACTCCGGATGGTTGGCGGTGATCGAATGCGCGATGTTCTGCAGCAGCACCGTCTTACCGGTGCGCGGCGGCGCGACGATCAGCCCGCGCTGGCCTTTGCCGAGCGGCGCGACGAGATCGATGACGCGCGCGGACAGGTCCTTCGAGGTCGGAACTTCGAGCTCCATCTTGAACCGTTCGTTCGGATAGAGCGGCGTCAGATTGTCGAAGTGAACCTTGTGGCGGATCTTTTCCGGGTCGTCGAAATTGATCGTGTTGACCTTGAGAAGCGCAAAATAGCGTTCGCCTTCCTTCGGCCCGCGGATTGGTCCTTCGACCGTGTCGCCCGTCTTCAGCGAGAAGCGTCGGATCTGCGAGGGAGAGATGTAGATGTCGTCCGGACCGGGAAGGTAGTTTGCGTTCGCCGAGCGCAGGAAGCCGAATCCATCCTGGAGGACTTCGACGACGCCTTCACCGATGATCTCGATGTCCTGCATCGCCAGCATTTTGAGGATCGCGAACATCAGCTCCTGCTTGCGCATCGTGCTGGCGTTCTCCACCTCGAGCTCTTCGGCAAAGGCGAGGAGATCGGTCGGCGTCTTGTTCTTGAGTTCTTGTAGCTTCATTTCAGCCATGAAGGGTCCATGTTTTGTATGGGGGATCGGCGTGATTCGTAAGGGAGCTGCGAGGGGGGAAGAGGCAGGCTCTAAAACTTCGTCACAAGCCATGGGAAGAAGGAGATGAGGGAAAATAACGATTCACGTGAAACGCCGCAAGGGGTCGAAGAAAATTAGCGACAACTATTGCAGTTGCGAATCGATTGAAATCAAAACGGTTTCACGACCACCAGGATGACGATGACGATCATCAGCAGCGTCGGGGCCTCGTTCATCAGCCTCCAGTAGCGTGCATCCCGCCGGTTCTCGTCCCGCTCGAAGGCGCGGACGGCCCGGCTGAAATGCATATGCACCAGCGTCAGCAGCACGACGAAGAAGAGCTTGGCGTGCAGCCAGCCGCCGCTGAAGCCATAGACGCTCCAGGCAAGATAGAGGCCGAGCATCCAGGAGATCATCATCGCCGGATTCATGATCACCTTGAGCAGGCGCCGTTCCATGACCTTGAAGGTCTCCGACTGCACCGATCCCGGTGCGGCATCGGTGTGATAGATGAAGAGGCGCGGCATATAGAAAAGTGCCGCCATCCACGAGATCACCGCGATGATGTGGAGCGCCTTGATCCAGAGATGGAGATCGTCCGGCTGCCAGACGAACAGCCCGATCAGCAGCGCCGCGAAGAGCGAAAGCGCGATGACGGCCCGAAGCCGCGCGCGCCGGCCGGGGCCGCTCCCGGTCTGGCGTTCCTCCTTCATCGCCGCGTCCGAACGCGGGCGACGAGTGCTGCGACATGCTTCGGGTCCGCGTCAGGCGTGATGCCGTGGCCGAGATTGAAGATCAGCGGTCCCTGGCCGAGCGCGTCGAGGATGCGGTCGATGGCGCTGTCCATCGCCTCACCGCCGGCGACGACCCGCATCGGATCGAGATTGCCCTGGACGGGCCCGTCCTTCTGCAGTTCGGCGGCAAAGGAGAGCGGCACCGACCAGTCGAGGCCGATTGCGTCGGCGCCCGTCGCGCGGCGGTAATCTTTCAACAGCAGGCCGGCGCCCTTGGCAAAGGCGATGATCCGGGCGGACGGACGGCGGGCGCGAACCGACGCGATCATCCGGCGGACGGGCTCGACCGCATAGCGGGCGAATTCCTCCTCGCCGAGCACCCCCGCCCAGGAATCGAAGATCTGCACCGCGTCCGCCCCGGCGTCGATCTGCTCGACGAGATAGTCGGCGGAGATGTCGGCGAGAAGGGCCAGCAACCGGTCGAAAGCCGCGGGGTTGCGGTAGGCGAAGAGGCGGGCCGGCGCCTGGTCCGGCGTTCCCTTGCCGGCGATCATGTAGGTCGCGACCGTCCAGGGCGCGCCGCAGAAGCCGAGAAGCGTCGTTTCCGCCGGCAATTCCCGTCTCAGCCGCGATACCGTCTCGAAGACCGGGGCCAGGTGGTCGGTCACGCCATCGGCGCCGAGGCGGGCAATGCCGTCCTCGTCGATCGGATCCATGCGCGGCCCCAGCCCCTCTTCGAAGCGGACATTGCGATGGAGGGCATCGGGAATGACGAGGATGTCGGAGAAAAGGATCGCCGCGTCGAAGCCGTAGCGCCGGATCGGCTGCAGCGTCACTTCCACCGCGAGGTCCGGCGTGTAGCAGAGATCGAGAAAGCTCCCGGCCTTCGCTCGCGTCTCCCGATATTCCGGCAGGTAGCGTCCCGCCTGGCGCATCAGCCAGATGGGGGGAGGGGTGAGGCTCTTGCCGTTCAACACCTCAAGCACTTTGCGATGCGTTTCGGTCACTCGCCGCTTTCCCAATCTAAAATCAAACCTATTGATAAGAGTTTCTATTTCTTAGAGTCGGTGGCTATCAAGGATTAAAATCAATCCTCAGTTGGTTCAGCGATGCACAAGCCGCGGCGAAACGCCGGGAGAATACGAGGCATCCCTGCCCGGGCAATGTGGAAAGACCGGAAAATGCCGTGAACTCAGCGCGTTGGCGGCTTGGTCGGAGCTGCGCTTCCTGTGGATTGCCGGTCGATCCGCGTGACAATATGTCGTCGCCATGAGTCTTGTCCACATATGCGGCGTGGCGATTTCCGGCTGGGGGCTGGATGTGAATAAATCGGCGCTTTTCCACTTGCCTCACCGGCGGCGGCGCCGTTAGCTGTCCTGTGTCCCGGCTTATCAACAACCCGCGGAGAATTGCGTGGAGAACCGCAAAAACTACTTCCACCTGCACCTCATCTCCGATTCGACCGGCGAGACGCTGATCGCCGCCGGCCGCGCGGCGGCCGCGCAATTCCAGGCGTCGCACGCGCTCGAACACGTCTACCCGCTGATCCGCAATCGCAAGCAGTTGATGCAGGTTCTCGATGCGGTCGACGGCGCACCGGGCATCGTGCTCTACACGATCGTCGACCGGGAGCTCGCCGGGCTGATCGACCAGAGGTGCCGCGAGATCGGCGTTCCCTGCGTCTCGGTGCTCGATCCGATCATCGAGCTCTTCCAGTCCTATCTCGGCTCGCCGTCGCGCCGCCGCTCGGGTGCGCAGCATGTCATGGACGCCGAGTATTTCGCCCGCATCGAGGCGCTGAATTTCACGATGGACCATGATGACGGCCAGATGCCGGCCGATTTCAACGAGGCCGATGTCGTCCTCGTCGGGGTCAGCCGCACGTCGAAGACGCCGACGAGCATCTATCTCGCCAATCGCGGCATCAAGACCGCCAACATCCCGATCGTGCCGGGGGTGCCCTTGCCGGACGGCCTTGTCAGGGCGACGAAACCGCTGGTCGTCGGCCTCATCGCCTCGGCCGAGCGCCTGTCGCAGGTGCGCCAGCATCGCCTGCTCGGAACGACCCAGAATTTCCACGGCGAGGAATATACGGATCGGGCGGCGATCGCCGAGGAGCTGAAATATGCCCGCACGCTCTGCGCCCGGAACAACTGGCCGTTGATCGACGTGACACGCCGCTCGATCGAGGAAACTGCCGCGGCGATCGTTGCCCTTCGCCCGCGGCTCAGATAGAGCGGGTCCGAAGGGAAGGGAGATGTTCAGGCTCTGTCGCCGGCATTTCGCCGCCTGCGTGTTCGACTTGAAGGAGGATCGATTGCGATGCCCGGGTTGATGCAATCCGCACATCGTCGCGATTCCGACCCCGGGAGCGGTAAATGACACCCTCGCTCGTGCTGGCATCGGCCAGCCCCTTTCGACGCGCATTGCTCGCCAATGCCGGATTGGCCTTCGAGGCGCGGGCCGCGCAGGTGGACGAGCGGGCACTCGAACGGCCGCTCGAGGAATCGGGCGCGTCGCCCGTCGACGTGGCGCTCGCCCTTGCCGAGGCGAAGGCGGGGGACGTGGCGCGGCATTTTCCCGAGGCGCTGGTGATCGGCTCCGACCAGACGATGTCGCTCGGCCCCCGCGTCTATCACAAGCCGAAGGACATGGCGGAGGCCGCCGCGCATCTCCTGTCGCTCTCCGGCAAGACGCACAGCCTGAACAGCGCCGTGGTTCTCATGAGCAACGGCGAGGTCGTCTGGCGGCACGTCTCCACGGCGCAGATGACGGTGCGCCCGTTGAGCCCGGCCTTCGTCGAGCGGCATCTCCAAAGGGTGGGCGAGAAGGCGCTTCAAAGCGTCGGCGCCTATCAGCTCGAAGGCGAGGGCATCCAGCTCTTTGACAGGATCGAGGGCGATTATTTCACCATTCTTGGCCTGCCGATGCTGCCGCTTCTTGCCAAGCTCCGCGAACTGGGTGCGATCGATGCGTGATTCACGTGAAACATTTGTTAACCATGCCTTCGTCACCGGCTATCCGGTCAAGCATTCGCGCTCGCCGCTCATCCACGGCCATTGGCTGAAGCAATTCGGCATTGCCGGGAGTTATCGCGCCCATGAGGTCACGCCCGAAGCCTTCCCGGATTTCATGCGGCGGTTGAAGGACGGCTCCAGCGGCTTCTGCGGCGGCAATGTCACCATTCCCCACAAGGAGGCCGCCTTTCGCCTCTCCGATCGGCCGGATGAGCTGAGCACCGAGCTTGGGGCGGCCAATACGCTGTGGCTCGAGGACGGCGAGATCTGCGCGACGAACACCGACGGCCGCGGTTTCGTCGCCAATCTCGACGAGCGCGCGAAGGACTGGGACCGCATCGGGACGGCGGTAATCCTCGGGGCCGGCGGCGCCAGCCGCGCCGTGATCCAGGCGATCCGCGACCGCGGCGTCAAGGCGATCCACGTGGTGAACCGCACGCCGGAGCGGGCGCAGGAGCTGGCCGACCGCTTTGGTGCCGCCGTGCATGCGCACCCGCTTGCCGCGCTTGCCGAAGTGATGTCGGGCGCCGGACTGTTCGTCAACACCACCTCTCTCGGCATGGACGGCGAGCCGGCGCCGGCGATCGATTTCTCGCCCCTGGCGCGGAATGCCGTCGTGACCGATATCGTCTATGTACCGCTGAAGACGCCGCTGTTGCGCCAGGCGGAAGAGCAGGGCTTCTTGATTGTCGACGGGCTCGGCATGCTCTTGCATCAGGCCGTGCCCGGATTCGAGAAATGGTTCGGCCGCCGGCCCGCCGTCGACGAAACGCTTCGACAGATCATCATCAGCGACATGGACAAACACCCATGATCGTGGTCGGGCTGACGGGCTCCATCGGAATGGGAAAATCGACCGCCGCCGGGATGTTCCGGGAACTCGGCGTGCCGGTGAACGATGCCGATGAGGTGGTGCACGAGCTTTATCGCGGCGAAGCGGTGGCACCGGTCGAAGCGGCCTTTCCGGGGGTGGCGAAGAACGGCGTCATCGATCGCGCGGAGCTGTCGCGCCGGCTTGTCGCCGCACCCGAGCGGCTCGGCGAGCTGGAGCGGATCGTCCATCCGCTCGTGCGCGAGCGGGAGCGCCAGTTCCTCGCGCAGCAAAAGGCGGCGGGCGCGCCCTTCGTGCTCCTCGACATCCCGCTGCTCTATGAGACCAAGGCCGAAGCGCGCGTCGACCGCGTCGTCGTCGTGACCTGCGACCCGGAGAAACAGCGCGAGCGGGTGATGAAGCGGCCGGGCATGACCGCCGAGAAATTCGCGATGATCCTCGCCCGCCAGGTGCCCGACAGCGAAAAGCGCGCCCGCGCCGATTACATCATCGACACCAGCGACAGCTTCGACGTCACCCGGGAGCAGATTCGCGCGATCGTCGATGAGTTGCGGGCGGCGGGATAGAGCCGACGACTGCCCCCGCCTGCCGACCGCAAGCGGGCGAAGGTCGCGGCAGCGGCATGAAGGGCAGGTCGCGAACTTCCGCGCTTCAACTGCAATCGAAATGCCATTACAACGCGGAAACAGCTCGGATTGATTCGTCGTGAATCCTCGCCCAGGAACCCCGCATGCGTGAAATCATCTTCGATACGGAAACGACCGGTCTCGACAGCCGAGAAGACCGGGTGATCGAAATCGGCGGTGTCGAGCTCGAGAACCAGTTTCCGACGGGGCGCACGCTTCATATCTACATCAATCCCGGGGAGCGGAAGGTCCACCCCGATGCGCTGGCGGTGCACGGGATCACCAACGAGTTTCTCAAGGACAAGCCATCCTTCGCCGATGTCGTCGAGCAGATCGTCGATTTCTTTGGCGACGCGCGCTGGGTCGCGCATAACGCCACCTTCGACATCGGCTTCATCAACGCGGAGTTCGAGCGGCTCGGCCTGCCGCCGATCGGCATGGACCGGGTGATCGACACGCTGGCGCTTGCCCGGCGCAAGCACCCGATGGGTCCGAATTCGCTCGATGCCCTCTGCCGCCGCTACGGCATCGACAACTCCCATCGCGCCAAGCACGGTGCGCTGCTCGACTCCGAACTGCTCGCCGAGGTCTATATCGAGATGATCGGCGGCCGCCAGGCGGCGCTCGGCCTCGTCATGACGGAGACGGGCGGGCTTTCGATCGAAGCCGATGACGGCCCGATCATCGTGATGCGCAGGGAGCGGCCGCTGCAGCCGCGGCTGACCGAAATCGAGATCGCCGCGCATGCCGCCCTTATCTCGAAGATCGGCGCCAAGGCGATCTGGACGAAATACGGCGGCTGACGGCCCGCATCCCGCAAAGCAGGAAGACGACGAAAACAAAAACCCGGCTCTCGAGGCCGGGTTTTCAGCATCTCAGGATGACCGGTTCGTCCGGGTCAGTTCGCCGTGTCGTTGGTGTTGGCGACCTGGGCGCGGACCTTTTCCTCGGCCATGCGCTGCGCGAACATCTGTGCGAAATCGATCGGGTCGATCATCAGCGGCGGGAAGCCGCCATTGCGGGTGGCATCGGCGACGATCTGGCGCGCGAAAGGGAACAGGAGACGCGGGCACTCGATGAAAAGCAGCGGCAGCATGTGCTCCTGCGGGAAACCGGCAACGCGGAACACGCCGCCATAGGCGAGCTCGACGTTGAACAGGACCTTGTCGCCATCCATCGCCTGGGCAGTCAACGACAGCACGACGTCGAAGTCGTTCTCGGCGAGCGGATTGGCATTGACGTTGACATTGATGTTGATCGACGGAGCGCGGTCGCGTGCCTGCAGCGAGCGCGGGGCACCGGGGTTCTCGAAGGAAAGATCCTTGACATACTGGGCCAGGATATTGAGCGACGGGCTCTGCTGGGCGCCGCCGTTGCCGTTGGATGCGGTATCAGTCGTCATAAGGGTTTCCTCGGACTTCGAATTGGTGACGCCATCTAGCACTTCGCATCTGGGCTTACAACCCATGGAGCCAGGGCGTTGCGGGCGGGAGAGGATGCCCGGCCATCCGTTCGGACGCGCATTATAGACTCGATTGCAGCCGGAATCAGGAAAACCCCGAGCGATTCTCCGTTCTTGTTTCCATGCGTGCCGTAATCCCAAACCGCTTCACACTTTTGGGCGAAATGCATCAGTGCGAAATGCGGCCCGGCGGCGAGGAATCGTCCTTGTCCTCGCCCTTTTGCTTTCTGGAGAACTCATCCTCGTCGAGATCGATGATGACCGACCCGCGGCGCGCCTCGCGTCCGGCACCGCCCGAATAGTAAAAGCCGGATCCGCCGGTCAGGATCGTCATCCGCCGGCGCAGCAAATCCGCAAGGGCGCGTCTCAGCGGCGGCAGGAAGAGGAGGAGACCGATCGTGTCGCTGATGAAACCGGGCACGATCAGCAGGATCGCGGCGAGAAAGGTCAGCGCGCCGCCGAGAACGTCGAGGCCCGGATCGTTCCCCGTCCGCGCCGCCTCCTGCACGCGCCGCATGACCTCGAAGCCCTGGATGCGCAACAGCACGATGCCGACGATGGCGCTCAGGAATACCAGCAAAAGAGTGGCCGCGACGCCGATCTCGCGGCCGACGACGACGAAGCCGGCGATTTCCGCAAGCGGCAGTCCGAGAATGAGGATCGGGATCACGTAACGCATCGTTGGTGCTCGGAAGAAGATTCGTGCAATCGCCCGGCCTAAGGTTTAAGGGTGCGACATCGCCATTTGAATGGTTTATCCTTGCGGACTATATGGGACGTTAAGAGAAATTCTAGCAGCGGTTCCGGGTGGAAATGGGCTCTTTCGACTTCATCACGTTTTTTTTCCTGATCGCCGCCGTGGTCATCTTCCTGCAGTTGCGCAGCGTTCTGGGCCGCAGGACGGGCAACGAGCGCCCGCCTTTCGACCCCTATTCGCCGCGGGATGTGGCGCAAGGGGCGGAGACGGGCGATAAAGGCAAGGTCGTGCAGCTCCCCCGCCGCGAAAGCGCGGCGGAAGACGAGTCCCGTTACGCCGCCATCGAGACTTTCGCCAAGGCGGGCACGCCGCTGAACGGCCAGCTCAGGGCCTTGAGCGACGCCGACCCGAGCTTCGACCCGGGCGAATTCCTGAATGGCGCCAAGATGGCCTACGAGATGATCGTGATGGCCTTTGCCGACGGCGACCGCAAGACGCTGAAGGGGCTGCTGTCGCGCGAGGTCTATGAAGGCTTCGAGGCGGCCATCACCGAGCGCGAAGCCCGGGGCGAGGTGGTCAAATCCACCTTCGTCGGCATCGAGAAGGCCGACATTGTCCATGCGGAGCTCAAGGACAACGAGGAAAACATCACGGTCAGGATCATCAGCCAGCTCATTTCCGCGACCTACGAGAAGTCCGGCAAGCTCATCGACGGCGATGCCGACTCGGTCGCCGAAGTGAACGATCTCTGGACCTTCGCGCGCGACCTGCGCTCGCGCGACCCGAACTGGAAGCTGATCGCCACCGAATCTGAAAACTGACCGGGAAGCGGGCGGCCATGGGCTTTCATCTCGAGCCGGTCACCTTTGCCGAGCTGCCCGGCTGGCACGCGGACGATCCGAGGCCGGTGATCGCCGCGCTAAGCCGCTGTCACCGGCAGGTGACGACGGCGAAGCCGTACAGGACCGGCTCTCTCGGCATTTCGACGGACGACCTCCTGCCGGCTTTTGCGGCGGCGGGCGGCGGCTTCGCGGACGAAAGGGAGGCCCGCGCCTTCTTCGAGGAACGGTTCGTTCCGTTCCGGATCCGGCCCGATGACCGGCCGGCCGGCTTCGTCACCGCATTCTACGAACCGGAGGTGGAGGTCCGGCCGACCCCGGACGGCGAATTCCGCTTTCCCTTCTACCGGCGCCCCGACGACCTCGTCGATATAGACGACACCAACCGGCCGGAGGGGATGGATCCCTATTTCGCCTTCGGCCGCCTTCGGGACGGCCGGATCGAGGAATATCCCGACCGCCGCGCCATCGAAGAGGGCTTTCTTGCCGGCCGCGGCCTGGAGATCGCCTATGCCCGTTCCAAGGTCGACGTCTTCTTCATCCATGTGCAGGGTGCGGCGCGGCTCGTCCATCCGGACGGATCGCTCCGGCGCATCACCTATGCGGCAAAGACCGGGCATCGCTTTTCCGCGATCGGAAAGCTCCTGATCGAGCGCGGCAAGATCGATGCCGCGACCGTGTCGATGGCGAGCATCCGCGGCTGGCTCGCGGCCCATCCGGAAAAGGTGGACGAGGTGCTGTGGCACAACCGCTCCTTCATCTTCTTCCGCGAGGCGCCGGTCGACGACGACGGGCTCGGTCCGGTGGCTGCCGCCAAGGTGCCGCTGGAGCCCGGACGCTCGCTCGCGGTCGACCGGTTGATCCACACTTTCGGCGTCCCCTTCTTTGTCGCCAGCGAAAGCCTCAGCCATCTTGACGGCGGCCGCCCTTTCGCGCGGCTGATGCTCGCGCTCGACACGGGCTCGGCGATCGTCGGGCCGGCGCGCGGCGACATCTTCACGGGCTCCGGCGACGAGGCCGGCAACCGCGCCGGTTCGGTGCGCAACGATGCCGATTTCTTCATCTTCATCCCCCGCGGCGCCGCGGCTCGATATGGCGCCCGATCTGCTCCCCGATCCGAAAATGACTAGGGACAGGAAGCTTTCGCCGGAGGACCGCATTCTCTGGGGCAAGGTCGCGCGCACGACCAGGCCCATGGCGGGGCGGGCCGGCGACCTTGCGGACCTGATCGCGCAGGCCGAAGACCCGCAGGCGCCGTCGGCACCTGAGCCGTCTGCCGCGGCCTCCGCCGTCCCCGAAAAGCAGGAGCGGGGCTTCGCGCTGACCGCCAAGGCCGAGCGTCGCCATCATCCCCTGGAACGGCCGGTGAAGCGCAAGATCGCCAAGGGCCGGCTGGCGCTCGAAGCGCGGATCGACCTGCACGGGATGATCCAGAGCGAGGCGCACGGCCTGCTCCTGCAGTTTCTCTTGAAGGCGCATGAGCGCGGCTTGCGCCATGTCCTGGTCATCACCGGCAAGGGAACGTCGATGGGCAGCGACGGCGCCTTGAAGCGGGCGGTGCCGCTCTGGTTCTCGCTGCCGGAGTTCCGGCCGCTGATCTCCTCCTATGAGCCGGCCGCCCGCAACCATGGCGGCGAGGGCGCGCTCTATGTGCGGCTGGCGCGGGCGAAGGGAAGCGCGACATGACCCCCTTCGGCGAGGCGGTGCGCAGGCTCCGCCGCCGCAAGGGCGTCTCGCAGAAGGAGATGGCGGCGGCGATCGGGGTTTCCGCGGCCTATCTTTCGGCGCTCGAGCACGGCAAGCGCGGCGCGCCGAGCTTCGATTTCCTCCAGCGTGTCGCCGGCTATTTCAACGTCATCTGGGACGAGGCGGATGAACTGCTGCGGATCGCCCATATTTCCGACCCCCGGGTCGTGCTCGACACGTCCGGCCTGCCACCCGGCCATACCGCCTTCGCCAATCGCCTGAGCGCCGAGATTCGCGGGCTTTCGGAGGAGACGATCCGGGCCCTGGAAGAAGTTTTGGAAAAAGCCACATTTCCTGATAAGGACAGGGGATGAAGACCCGCTCCGCGCCGGATTTGGAACCCGTGGACAAATTTTCTATAGTCCGCGAGGCCTCTCGCGCTGTGATTCGCGACGAATCACGACGTCCGAAAAACCTGGAAAGACCTGAAGCCGAATGACCGACATCTCTCAGACCGAAGCCGGCGTGAGCGCCGAGTATGGCGCCGATTCCATCAAGGTGTTGAAGGGCCTCGATGCCGTGCGCAAGCGGCCGGGCATGTATATCGGCGACACCGATGACGGCTCCGGTCTGCACCACATGGTCTACGAGGTCGTCGACAACGCGATCGACGAGGCTCTGGCCGGCCATGCCGATCTCGTCACCGTGACGCTCAATCCGGACGGCTCCTGCACGGTGACGGACAACGGCCGCGGCATTCCGACGGACATCCACCGCGAAGAGGGCGTCTCGGCGGCGGAAGTCATCATGACCCAGCTTCACGCCGGCGGCAAATTCGACCAGAACTCCTACAAGGTCTCCGGCGGCCTGCACGGCGTCGGCGTTTCCGTCGTCAACGCGCTCTCGACCTCGTTGAAGCTCAAGATCCGCCGCGCCGGCAAGGTGCATGAGATGAGCTTCACCCACGGCGTCGCCGATGGGCCGCTGACGATCACCGGCGATGCCGGCGGCGAGACGGGCACCGAGGTCACTTTCCTGCCGAGCGAGCAGACCTTCTCGAACATCGAATTCGATTTCGCGACGCTCGAGCACCGCCTGCGCGAGCTCGCCTTCCTGAATTCCGGCGTCCGCATCGTGCTGACCGACAAGCGCCATTCGGACATCCGCCGCGACGAGATGATGTATGACGGCGGGCTCGAGGCCTTCGTCGCCTATCTCGACCGGGCGAAGAAGCCGCTCGTCCACAAGCCGGTTTCGATCCGCGGCGAGAAGGACGGGATCACCGTCGAGGTGGCGATGTGGTGGAACGACAGCTACCACGAGAACGTGCTCTGCTTCACCAACAACATCCCGCAGCGCGACGGCGGCACGCACATGGCCGGCTTCCGCGGCGCGCTCACCCGCCAGATCACCTCCTATGCCGATACCTCCGGCATCACCAAGAAGGAAAAGGTGTCGCTGACCGGCGACGATTGCCGCGAGGGCCTGACGGCCGTGCTGTCGGTGAAGGTGCCGGATCCGAAGTTCTCGTCCCAGACCAAGGACAAGCTGGTGTCGTCCGAGGTTCGGCCGGTGGTCGAAAGCCTCGTCAACGAGGCGCTGGGCACCTGGCTCGAGGAAAACCCCGCGGATGCGAAGGTCCTCGTCGGCAAGGTGGTCGAGGCGGCGGCGGCGCGCGAAGCGGCGCGCAAGGCGCGTGAACTGACGCGCCGCAAGGGCGCGCTCGATATCTCGTCGCTGCCGGGCAAGCTCGCCGATTGCTCCGAGCGCGATCCGGCCAAGTCCGAGCTCTTCCTGGTGGAGGGCGATTCGGCAGGCGGCTCGGCCAAGCAGGGCCGTTCGCGCGAAAGCCAGGCGATCCTGCCGCTGCGCGGCAAGATCCTCAACGTCGAGCGCGCGCGCTTCGACAAGATGCTGTCGAGCCAGGAAATCGGCACGCTGATCACCGCGCTCGGCACCTCGATCGGCAAGGACGAGTTCAACGCCGACAAGCTGCGCTACCACAAGATCATCATCATGACGGACGCCGACGTCGACGGCGCCCATATCCGCACGCTGCTGCTCACCTTCTTCTTCCGGCAGATGCCGGAGCTCATCGAGCGCGGCCACCTCTATATCGCCCAGCCGCCGCTCTACAAGGTGGCGCGCGGCAAGTCGGTGCAGTACCTGAAGGACGAGAAGGCGCTCGAAGACTACCTGATCACCATGGGCCTCGAGGAGGCGTCGCTCGAACTCGCCTCGGGCGAGGTCAGGACCGGACAGGACCTGCGCGAAGTCATCAACGACGCGCTCCGCATGCGTTCGCTGATCGACGGGCTGCATTCGCGCTACAACCGCTCGGTCGTCGAACAGGCGGCGATCGCCGGCGCACTCAACGTCGAGCTCAACGGCGAGCCCGACGAATACCAGAAGATCGCAGCCGAAGTGGCCCGGCGGCTCGACGTCATCGCCGAGGAGACCGAGCGCGGCTGGACCGCGACCGTGACGGCGGAGGGCGGCCTGAGGCTCGAGCGCATGGTGCGCGGCGTCAAGGAAGTCTCCGTGCTCGACATGGCGCTGATCGGTTCGTCCGACGCCCGCCACATCGACCAGATGACGGCACGACTGAAGGAAGTCTACGCCGCACCGCCGGTGCTGCGCCGTCGCGACGGAACGCAGGAGATCAGCGGCCCGCGCGCCCTCCTCGATGCGATCTTCGCCGCGGGCCGCAAGGGCCTCACCATGCAGCGCTACAAGGGCCTCGGCGAGATGAACGCCGAGCAGTTGTGGGAGACGACGCTCGATCCGAACGTCCGCTCGCTGCTGCAGGTCAAGGTTTCCGATGCGACCGATGCGGACGGCCTGTTCTCGCGCCTGATGGGCGACGAGGTGGAGCCGCGCCGCGATTTCATCCAGGAAAACGCGCTGAGCGTCGCCAACCTCGATATCTGATGCCTGCACGGGGAAGCCGGTGAACGGCTTCCGGCTCGTCAAGGGCAGGGCGGAACCCGCCCTGCGATCTTTGTGCGTCTCTTCGCCTGTTGAAGGCGTCACTCGCCCTTGAAATCGCCTTCGAAGACGAATTCGCCGATCGGCTTGCGCTGGCTCGGCTTTTCGCGTGCGCGCAGATCATCCGGCAGCGTGGAAGGGTCGGCGATCCTGCCGATCGCGACGGCTGCCTCGACGCGATAGTGCTCCGGCACGCCGAGCACCTCGATCGCCCTTTCCCTGTCGACGCCGGCCATGGCATGGGCGTGCCATCCGGCAAGCTGCGTCTGCAGCGCGAGCGCGAACCAGGCGGCACCCGTGTCGAAGGCATGGGTATAGGCGGGCCTGATTTCGCCCGTCGACGTGACCCGGTGCGTCCGGGAGAGAATGATGACGAGTGCCGACGCGTTTTTCGCCCAGCGCTGGTTGCCTTCGTCCAGGGTGGAGAGCAGCTTCGCGAAATGCTCGGTGCCGCGGCGCGCATAGACGAAGCGCCAGGGCTGAAGGTTGCTTGCCGAGGGCGCCCAGCGCGCCGCCTCGAAAAGGGCGAGCAGTTCCTCTTCGCTGACCGCCTCGCCGGTGAAGGCGCGCGGCGACCAGCGCTCCAGGAAGATCGAATGAATCGGGTGGTCGGCTCTTCTGTGGTTGATTTCTGTCACGAACGAAAGTCCCTTATCTTGCGCGCGAATCCTTTGAGCGTCGCCTATCGATGGTTGGCCGCGGATTCGCGGGCGACGCTACAGAATGTGAAAGGGCTTTGGAACGTGCTCTCTCAAAAGTGATGAGCGGCCGTTGCGGGCTCCGCCTCAGGCAACCGGAACGAAGCGGAAGGGGCGGCGTTTTCTACCGGGCGCACGCTTCCTTCCCGCCGTGCTGGAGCATTTTGCAGACAGGTGGAGTGACCTGGCGTCGTAGAAATGCGGCAAAACAGCAGATTGGGCGGTGGCGCGAGTGCATGTGAGCGCCTCCCGCTCTAAATATGAGAAATGATCGTCGGGACGATTGTCGAGTCTCAGAAAAAAGTTGTATAAGTTCTGTAGATTTTTCCCGAGGAAGGACCCAGCCATGAATCTGAAGGACCCGTCGCTGTTTCGCCAGGCCGCTCTCGTCGGCGATAACTGGATCGAAGCGGACCCGAAGAATGCGATCGAGGTGAACAATCCGGCGACCGGCGAGGTGATCGGGCTGGTGCCGAAGCTCGGGGCCGCCGAGACGAAGGCTGCGATCGAGACGGCCGCGCGGGTTCAGAAGAAATGGGCGGCGAGGACCGCCAAGGAACGCGCGGCGATTCTCCGCCGCTGGTTCGAGTTGATGATCGAGAACAAGGACGATCTCGGCCAGATCCTGACGATCGAGCAGGGCAAGCCGCTCGCCGAGGCGACCGGTGAGATCGTCTACGGGGCGAGCTTCATCGAATGGTTCGCGGAAGAGGGGCGCCGCGTCTATGGCGACCTCATGCCCGGCCACCAGAAGGACAAGCGCATCCTGGTGATGAAGCAGCCGATCGGCGTCGTCGCCGCCATCACGCCGTGGAACTTCCCGAACGCGATGATCACCCGCAAGGCCGGACCCGCCTTTGCCGCCGGCTGCGCCATGGTGCTGAAGCCGGCCGCGCAGACGCCCTTCTCGGCGATTGCCATTGCCGTGCTTGCCGAGCGCGCCGGCATGCCGAAGGGCCTCTTTTCGGTGATCACCGGATCGGCGCGCGAGATCGGCGCCGAGATGACCTCGAACCCGACCGTACGCAAGCTGACCTTCACCGGCTCCACCGAGGTCGGCGCCGAACTCTACCGCCAGAGCGCCGCGACCATCAAGAAGCTCGGTCTCGAACTCGGCGGCAACGCGCCGTTCATCGTCTTCGACGATGCCGATCTCGACGCGGCGGTCGAGGGTGCGCTGATCGCCAAGTTCCGCAACAACGGCCAGACCTGCGTCTGCGCCAACCGCATCTATGTCCAGGACGGCGTCTACGAGGCGTTTTCTCAGAAGCTCGCCGCCGCCGTCGCCCGGCTGAAGACCGGCAACGGCATGGAAGAGGGCGTCATCCTCGGGCCGCTGATCGACCAGCCGGCCCTTGCGAAGGTCGAGGAGCATGTGGCCGACGCCCTTTCCAAGGGCGCCCGCGTCGTCCAGGGCGGCCGTCGCCATGCGCTCGGCGGCACCTTCTACGAGGCGACGGTGCTCGCGGACGTGACCCAGGCGATGGCGGTGGCGCGCGAGGAAACCTTCGGTCCGGTCGCGCCGCTCTTCCGCTTCAAGGATGAAGCGGACGTCATTCACCAGGCGAACGATACCGAGTTCGGCCTCGCCTCCTATTTCTACGCCAAGGATCTGGCACGGGTCTTCCGTGTCGCCGAGGCGCTGGAATACGGCATGGTCGGCGTCAACACCGGGCTGATCTCCACGGCGGAAGCGCCCTTCGGCGGCGTAAAACTCTCCGGCCTCGGCCGCGAGGGCTCGAAATACGGCCTCGAGGAGTTCATGGAAATCAAATATGTCTGCCTCGGCGGCATCGCCTGAGCAGAGCGGACATCTGCGCGATCAAAGAAACCGGTCGGAAAGTTCTGGCCGGTTTTTTCTATTGTGGCTAAGAAGTTGGCCGAGTGATTGATTTGAGGCGCGATTGCCCCTCACCCTGGCCCTCTCCCCGCACGCAAGGGAGGGGACGGGGGCGCACTCCTCCTCCTCCTTCTGCAATCGCCGAGGGGGACTTGGAGAGCGCGGCATCGTCTCTTCGCCCCGCGAGCGGGGAGAAGGCGCCGGCAGGCGGATGAGGGCAATCGGGCGCGAAATCCAAGCGTTCAGGAGAAAAATCGCCATGCCCGCCCCGAAGAATCCCTTTAAAGCGGCGATCCGCGAAAACCGCTTCCAGCTCGGTCTTTGGGTGGCGCTCGCCAGCCCCTATGCGGCCGAGATCGTCGCCGACAGCGGTTACGACTGGCTGCTGATCGACGGCGAGCATGCGCCGAACGACCTGCCGCTGCTGGCCGCCCAGTATGGTGCGATCGCGCGCGGCAGCAGCCATCCGATCGTCCGCCTGCCCGTCGGCGACACCGCGCTCATCAAGCAGGTGCTCGACACCGGCGTCCAGACCTTGCTCATCCCGATGGTCGAAGGCGTCGAGCAGGCGCGCCAGCTCGTCCGTGCCGTCCGTTACCCGCCGCACGGCATTCGCGGCGTCGGTGCGGCGCTCGGGCGGGCCACGCGCTTCAGCCGCATCGCCGACTATCTCCAGACCGCGAACGAGGAGATCTGCCTCCTCCTGCAGATCGAAAGCCGGGCGGGCCTCGCCGCGCTCGACGAGATCGCCGCGCTCGACGGCGTCGACGGCCTGTTCATCGGCCCGGCCGACCTCGCCGCCGACATGGGCCATCTCGGAAACTCCGGCCACCCGGAGGTGCGGGCCGCCATCGTCGACGCCTTCGCGCGCATCCACCGCGCCGGCAAGGCGCGCGGCATCATGACCCTCGACCTCGCCCAGGCCCGCGACTACCGCGACCTCGGCGCCGACTTCATGGCAATCGGCACCGATGTGACGCTGCTCGTCAGCGCAACGGAAAACTTGCGTCGGGAATTTCTGGGAGAGGCCGGCCAGGTGCGAAAGGAATCCGGCTACTGATCGCTTCGTTGCGGTAGGGCCTCATGCCCGTGACAGGCACGGGAAGCAAGGGCGAAAGAGCATCCGCTTCTGCCGCGTCCTGTTTCAGGGGATCGACTGCAGCAGCGTCTCGCGTGCCGATTTCAGGTGCCGCCGGCAGGCCTGTTCCACCTGCCGCGGATCGCGCGACTGGAGGGCGGCGATATAGGCGAGGTGCTCTTCCAGGGCGCGGGCATTGCGCTCGCGCGCATGCGCCTTGTTCCACTGGTAGTGATAGTGGAAGACGATGGCGATGACGTCGTAGAAGTCGATGATGAAACGGTTGCTCGAGGATCGGTGCACCAGGAGGTGGAAGCGCTCGTCGAGCTCGGAGAATTCCTTGTAGCGCTTGTCGATGTCGGAGAGGATCGCCCGGTGCACCGCCTCGATCGCCTTGAGCTCGTCCCAGGCCGGATCCTCGTCAGGGAGCGCGACGAAGCGGGCGGCCGAGCGCAGCTCGAACATTTCCCTCACCTCGGTCAGCTCCAGCGCGAACTCGCGCGTGAAGCCCTTCAGCACCCAATGGCTGTTCGGCCGCTTCTCGATCAGGCCGAACCGGCTGAAGCGGATCAGGAACTCGCGCACGCTGGTCGTCCCGGTGCCGATCTCGCGGGCAAGCTCGAGCTCGTTGATTTGCATTCCGGGCTCGGCGCCGCCCGCCAGAATCCGGCGCATGAAGCTGCGCTCGATCCTCTCGGCGAGCGAATCGGTCTCCTCGGTCGGGAAATAGTCGGACGGCCCGGGGCTTCTCAGCACCGTTTTGCGGCGCTTGTCCCAGCTGATCAGCCCAAGCTCCTCCGAGCGCGTCAGGATGGCGCGGACGGTCGTCCGGCTGACGCCGAGCGCCTGCCCGAGTTCCGGCTCCGAAGGCAGCATCGACGTCTCTGCGAGCAGCTTGAGGCAGCGGTTGAAGGCATCCTTGAAGACGGTGTTCTGCTTCGCCATGGGCCGATCCGGCGGTTGGTTGTTGATCCTGGCGCCGACGGAGCTTCGCCGGTCGCAATGGTCTTCTGCAGCGCCGCGCGTCTCATTGGACGCGCAAAGGCCGCTGCAGCACTTTGAATGACTGCATGTCTTCGTCCTCAAGATCGAGCGCGATTTCAGGACGAAGACATGCAGTAACCCGATCGCGACGGTTTGTCTCCTCGACGACTTCATAATACCCATTGACGAACATCTGTCTATTGTAGATAAAAGACAGAAATCGCGCCAAGCGGCGCAGGGGAACCAACCCGGGGGAGCTTCACCGTGCCGGCACCGTCGTCCATCCTTCTTTCGCCTGAGGACAACGTCGTCGTTGCCACCGCGGCGATCGCGCCCGGCGAGCCGATGGCCGGCGGCGTGCCGGCGGCAGTCCGGATCGATGCCGGCCACAAGGCGGCGATCAAGCCGATCAAGGCCGGCGAGCCGGTGGTGAAATATGGCCAGGCGATCGGTCGCGCCACCGCCGACATCGCCCCCGGCGAGCACGTCCACTCGCACAATCTCGCCTTCGATCAGGATCGCCTTGGCGTCGGCGCCGCCGTTCCGCCGGAGGCCGCAAGCGCGGCCGACAAGGCGCGCACCTTTCTCGGCTATCGCCGGGCCGACGGCCGCGCCGCGACCCGCAACTACATCGGCATCATCGCCAGCGTGAACTGTTCCACCACGGTGTGCCGCGCCATCGCCGACGAGGCCAACCGCCGCATTCTGCCGAACTATGAGGGCATCGACGGCTTCGTGCCGATCGTGCACGACCAGGGCTGCGGCATGTCCTCGACCGGCGACGGGATTAAGAACCTTCATCGCACGCTCGCCGGCTATGCCCGGCATGCCAATTTCGGCGGCGTGCTGATGGTCGGCCTCGGCTGCGAGGTCAATCAGCTGACGCTCTACGGCCAGAGCGCATCCGGGGCGGAGAAGCGGCACTTCAATATCCAGGAGGCCGGCGGTTCCCGCCGCTCGGTCGAGCGCGCCCTCGGCATCCTCGACGAGATCGCTCAGGAGGTCGCGACCGCCAGGCGCGTGCCGATCCCGGTGAGCGAGATCATCGTCGGCCTGCAATGCGGCGGCTCCGACGGGCTTTCCGGCGTCACCGCCAACCCCGCGCTCGGGGCTGCCGTCGACATTCTCGCCGGCGCCGGCGGCACGGCGATCCTGTCCGAAACCTCCGAGATCTACGGCGCCGAGCATCTCTTGCGCAGCCGCGCCGTCAGCGAGGGCGTGGCGGCGAAGCTCGACGGCCTGATCTCCTGGTGGGAGGCCTATGCGGCGATGCATGGCGCCTCGCTCGACAACAATCCTTCGCCGGGCAACAAACGCGGCGGGCTGACGACGATCCTGGAAAAATCGCTCGGTGCCGTCGCCAAGGGCGGCCGTTCGCCGCTGACCGCCGTCTATAATTACGCTGAGCGGGTGAGCGAGCACGGCCTCGTCTTCATGGACACGCCCGGCTACGACCCGGTCTCGGCCACCGGCCAGGTCGCGGGCGGCGCGAACGTCATCGCCTTCACCACCGGACGCGGCAGCTGCTTCGGCTGCCGACCCGCACCGTCGATCAAGCTCACCAGCAATACGGCGCTCTATCGCGCCATGGAGGAGGACATGGACATCGACTGCGGCGTCATCGCCTCCGGCGAGGCGACGATCGCCGGCCTCGGCCGCGAGATCTTCGAGCTCATCATCGAGACGGCATCCGGCCGCAAGACCAAGAGCGAGCTCTTCGGCTACGGCGACAACGAGTTCGTCCCCTGGCACCTGGGGGCGACCTTGTAAGCGGAGGCAGGCGGCCTCGGTCACTTTGCCCCTCTCCTCGGGTTTAACCCGGGGACCGACCCTTTCCCCGCAGGCGGGGAGAGGGATCGAGGCAGCGCCGCCAGTCCCCTTCTCCCCGTCAGAACGGGGAGAAGGTGGCCGGCAGGCCGGATGAGGGGCGATTAGAATAGGAAAGCGCATCCTTGCAGGGAGGAGACAGGGAATGCAGACGAGGAAGATCGGCCGGACCAGTCTTTCGGTGACCGAATACAGTTTCGGCACCGCCGGGCTCGGCGGCCTCTATCGCGAATGCCCGCGCGAGGCGGCGATGGCGACGCTCGATGCTGCCTGGGAGGCGGGGATCCGCTATTTCGACACCGCTCCCTGGTACGGGCTCGGACTCGCCGAGCGGCGGGTCGGCGATTTCCTGCGCGACAAGCCGCGCGACTCGTTCGTGCTCTCGACCAAGGTCGGCCGGCTCCTGCATCCGGTGCCCGAGGACGAGGTTCCGGACTATTCCTACGTCAAGGCACTGAATTTCGATGCCACCTACGACTATGGCTATGACGGGATCATGCGCTCGGTGGAGATGAGCTATGCCCGGCTCGGCCTCAACCGCATCGACATCCTCTACGTCCACGACATCGGCGGCTATACCCATGGGGCGGCGAAGAACGCCGTCTACCTGCGCCAGCTCCTCGAGTCCGGCCTGAAGGCGCTGGAGGAGCTGAAGTCGGGCGGCGTCATTTCCGCCTACGGCCTCGGCGTCAACGAGGTGCCGGTCTGCCTCGACGTCATGCGCCAGGCCGACATCGACTGCATCCTGCTTGCCGGCCGCTACACCCTGCTCGACCGCTCGGCGGTCGCCGAGCTGCTGCCGCTTTGCGCAAGCAAAGAGACGTCGCTCGTCGTCGGGGGCGTGTTCAATTCCGGCATCCTGGCGACCGGTCCGGTGGAGGGCGCGCATTTCGACTACATGCCGGCGACCGAGGAGGTGCGCACCAAGGTGGCGGCGATGGAGCGGATCGCGGCGGAGCGCGGCATGCCGCTCGCCGCGCCGGCGCTGCAATTTCCGCTCGCCAACCCCCAGGTCGCCTCCGTCCTGCTCGGCACCGCCAAGCCTTCGAGCCTCGCGCGGAACATGGAACTGACCGGACGGAAGATCGCCCCGGAGGATTTCGCAGCCTTCGAGCCCTACACGCTCGTCGCGCCCGAACTCGGGGCGGATGCGGTGCGGGTCTGACGCCGACGGCCGTCTGCTTTTTTCAATAAGGATCGGACCGCAGGCACCTGGCGGACCGGCCCCCACAACGGAACAACAAGGTGTTACTTGAGAGGAGAACCCGATGAGCATAGCCAAACGCATTCTTTCCCGCCGCGCCTTCAACGCCCTGGCCGGCGCCGCCTTCCTGGTGGCCATGGCGCCCGCGACATCCTTTGCGCAGGACGTCACCATCCCGATCATCGTCAAGGACACGACATCCTTCTACTGGCAGATCGTGCTTGCGGGTGCGCGGGCGGCCGGCAAGGATCTCGGCGTCAACGTGCCGGAGCTCGGCGCCCAGGCGGAATCCGACATCAACGGCCAGATCAGCATTCTTGAAAATGCCGTCGCCGGCGCACCGGCAGCGGTCGTCATCGCCCCGACCGAATTCAAGGCGCTCGGCAAGCCGATCGACGAAGCCGCCAAGTCCGTGCCGATCATCGGTATCGATTCGGCCGCCGATTCGAAGGCCTTCTCGTCGTTCCTGACGACGGACAACGTCCAGGGCGGCCGCATCGCCGCCGACGGCCTCGCCGCGGCGATCAAGGAAGCGACCGGCAAGGAAGAGGGCGAAGTCGCGATCATCACCAACCTGCCCGGCGTCGGATCGCTCGATCAGCGCCGCGAAGGTTTCCTCGATCAGATCAAGACGAAATATCCGGGCCTCAAGGTCGTTGCCGACAAATATGCCGACGGCCAGGCGACGACCGGCCTCAACATCATGACCGACCTCATCACCGCCAACCCCAATCTCGTCGGCGTCTTCGCCTCCAACCTGATCATGGCCCAAGGCGTCGGCCAGGCGATCGCCGAGAACAAGCTCGGCGACAAGATCAAGGTGATCGGCTTCGACAGCGACGAAAAGACCGTCGGCTTCCTCAAGGAAGGGGTGCTCGCCGGTCTCGTCGTGCAGGACCCCTACCGGATGGGCTATGATGGCGTGAAGACGGCGCTCGCGGTCTCGAAAGGCGAGAAGGTCGAGGCAAATGTCGACACCGGCGCCAACCTCGTCACCAAGGCCAACATGAGCGAGCCGAAGATCGACGCGCTGCTGAACCCGAAGGTCAACTGAGGAAGCGAAAGCGCGCGGCGGCCGCAAGGCCGCCGCGGCACACCACGGTAAGCGGCCGGCCCTCGAGGCGGCCGCTCATCCAGACAGGACGAGGAGGGCATGATGACAGGGCTTAGCGAGGTCACCCAACGCCATGATGGGCAAATCACGGCGGTTGGGCATCCGGTTCCCAAGGGTGAACCTATTCTGGAACTCAAGGTCCTGAAAAAGAACTACGGTGCCGTCGAGGCGCTGAAGCCTGCGACCATGACCTTCCTTTCCGGTGAGATTCACGCGATCGTCGGCGAGAACGGCGCCGGCAAGTCGACGCTGATCAAGCTTCTGACCGGCGTCATCCCGCGGACCTCGGGGGAAATCCTCTGGTGCGGCGCGCCCGTCGCGCTCGCCAACCCCAACGAGGCGATCGCCCGCGGCATCAATGCGGTCCACCAGGAGGTGGTGCTTTGCCCGCATCTGAGCGTTGCCGCCAATATGTTCCTGGGCGACGAGATGAACAGCCGCGGCCTCATGCGCAAGCGTGCCATGACCGATGCCGCCCAGGCCGTGCTCGACGACCTCGGCTTCAACCTGCCCGCCAATGCCGAGCTCGGCAGCCTGACGATCGGCCAGCAGCAACTGGTCGCCACCGCGCGGGCGGCGATGCGCGGCACGCAGTTCCTGATCTTCGACGAGCCCACGGCCTACCTCACCGGGCAGGAGTCCGCGCAGCTCTTCCGCCTCATCCGCAGGCTGCAGAGCCAGGGGGTGACGATCGTCTATATCAGCCACAGGCTCGAGGAAGTGTTCGAGCTCGCCGACCGCGTCTCGGTGCTCCGCGACGGTACCCATGTCGGCACGCGCCCGATCACCGAGACGAACGAGGCCGAACTGATCGCCCTGATGATCAACCGCACGATCGAGCAGATCTACCACAAGGAGCATTTCGCGCCGGGTGAGACGATCGTCGAGACGCGGGGCCTCTCGGGCCCGGGCTTCCGCGACGTGTCGCTCACCGTCCGGGCCGGCGAGATCGTCGGGCTATACGGGCTGATCGGCGCCGGGCGCAGCGAGTTCGCCCTCGGCCTCTACGGCCGTCATCCGACGACCGCCGGCGAGATTTACTGGCAGGGCCGCAAGGTCTCGATCGCCAATGAGCGCACCGCGATGGAACTGGGCATCGCGCTCGCGCCGGAGAGCCGCCGCGACCAGGGCCTCTGCCTCAACCTGCCGATCGGCCTCAATATCAATCTGCCGGTCTTCCGGCGGATGACGCGCGGCCTGACGATCAATCGCGCCGAGGAGGCGGCCAATGCCGACCGCCAGATCCGCGATCTGCAGATCAAGACCCCGTCGCGCCGCGTGCTCGCCTCCGCCATGTCCGGCGGCAACCAGCAGAAGATCGTCATCGGCAAGTGGCTCAGCCACGGCGCCAGACTGTTCATCTTCGACGAGCCGACCGTCGGCGTCGACGTCGGCACCAAGGCGGAAATCTATCGGCTCTTCGCCCGTCTGCTCGAAAACGGGGCGGGGATCATCCTGATCTCCTCCTACCTGCCGGAGGTCTACGAACTCGCCGACCGCCTGCACGTGTTCCGGCAGGGGCGGCTGGTTGCGAGCCACGACTACCGCGCAGCAAGTCATGAGGAAGTGCTGGCGCAGGCGATCAACGCCTGAACGCCGCAACTGGAAACAAGGAATGCAGGGAGAAAAGCGATGAGTGTGGAAACGATTGAGAGTGCGGGGCCGGCACCGCGGAAAGGCGTCAGCATCCTGTTCGGCCTGACGCTCTTCGGGCTGCTGATCGTGCTCTGGCTGCTTCTCGGCCTGGCGACCAACGCATTCTGGACGCCCAACAACATCAGCAACCTCCTGCGCCAGGGCGCGATGACCGCGATCCTCGCCGTCGGCCAGACCTTCGTGATCATCACGGCGGGCATCGATCTCTCCGTCGGCGCCGTCGTCGGCTTCTCCAGCGTCGTCGTCGCCTGGCTCCTTGCCGCCGGCGTGCCGCTGTGGCTGGCGCTCCTCGCGACGCTGCTGATGGGCGTGCTGATCGGCGTCTTCCATGCCTTTGGCATCGTCCGCATGGGCCTCCCCCCCTTCATCATCACGCTCGCGACCCTGACGTCGCTGCGCGGCATCGGCCTCCTGATCACCAACGGCTCGACCATCTCGATCACCAACGAGGCATTCACCACCTTCTCGCGCGCGGATTTCCTCGGCATCCCCAGCCTGTTCTGGATGGTCATCGTCGTTGCGGTTCCTGCCTACGTCTTCCTGCATCTGAGCCGCTTCGGCCGCTATCTCTTCGCCGTCGGCTCCAACAGCGAGGCCGCCCGCCTCTCGGGGGTGAACGTCAACCGCACGATCTATCTCGCCTATATCCTGTCCTCGACCTGCGCCGCCTTCGTCGGCCTGCTGCTCGCCTCGCGCATCGGCATCGGCAATGCCACGCAGGCCGAGGGCTGGGAGCTGCAGGCGATCGCCTCGTCGGTCATCGGCGGCACGAGCCTCTTCGGCGCCGTCGGCTCGGTTCACGGGCCGCTCCTCGGCGCCTTCATCCTCGCGACGATCAACAACGGTGCCAACCTCTTGAACGTCAATTCCTTCTGGCAGCGCATCATCACCGGCCTGCTGATCATCGTCATCGTCTATTTCGACCAGCTCAGGCGCCGTGGCGCGCGATGAGTCGCTTGCATCAAACCGCCACGAAACGTCGGAGCGCCGCATGAAAACCGTCGTCTGCCCGGAGCCGGGCCGCCTCGAACTCGTCGCCCGCGAACGCCCGGCGACCCCTGGCGCCGGCTGGGTGCGCCTGACCGTCAGCCGGGTCGGCATTTGCGGCACCGACTATCACATCTTCGAGGGCAAGCACCCCTTCCTCGAATATCCGCGCGTGATGGGCCACGAGATCTCGGCGACGGTGATCGAAGGCGGACCGGACACGCGGCTGGCGCCGGGAACGCTGGTGGTCGTCAATCCCTACATTTCCTGCGGCGGCTGCGTCGCCTGCCGGCAGGGAAAGCCGAATTGCTGCACGGCGATAAGGGTCCTCGGCGTCCATACCGATGGCGCCTTTTGCGAGGAAATCGTCATGCCGGAAAATAACCTCTATCCGGCTGACGACCTCTCGCCCGAGGCGGCCGCGACGGTCGAGTTCCTGGCGATCGGCGCCCATGCGGTGCGGCGGTCCGGCGTTGCCGCCGGCGCCCGCTCGCTGGTGATCGGCGCCGGGCCGATCGGCCTTGGAACGGCGATCTTCTCGCGCATCGCCGGCCACGAGGTGCGGCTCCTCGACACGAGCGCCGAGCGTCTCGCCTTCGCCGAGGGCGCGCTCGGCTTCGCCCGCGGCATCCTTGCCGATGGCGCGGTCGAAACGGCGGTCGCGGCAGCGACCGGCGGGGAGGGTTTCGACGTGGTCTTCGACGCCACCGGCAATGCCGCCTCGATGGAGCGGTCCTTCTCCCACGTCGCCCATGGCGGCACGCTGGTCTTCGTCAGCGTCGTCAAGGAGGAGATCCGCTTCTCCGATCCCGAGTTCCACAAGCGCGAGATGACGCTCGTCGCCAGCCGCAATGCGACGCGCGAGGATTTCGATCACGTGATCGCCTCGATCGCCAACGGGCTCGTGCCGGTCGAAGCCCTTGTCACGCACCGCACGACGCTCGACGGGGCCGTGCACGACCTGCCGCGTTGGGCACACGACAAGAGGGGCCTCGTCAAGGCCGTCATCCGGGTCGCGTCCGCATAAGCTCCGCCGATCCGGTCGGCCGCGATGGGGCCGACCGGCCGCCGGCTCAAACCGCTGTTTCCTGGGGACGAGCGGCCGTTTATCGCGATTTCCGGTTCGTGAGGTACGAACGTCATGGCGCGACCGGCCGCGCAATGCTATCTCCGTATATTAGTAATATGATTCCCTAAAACGTGAGGGGGTCTTATGTTGCACTGCACAAAAAACATGGTAGTCTGCCGGCCAGTGCGGACACCAGGACCAGCAATCGCAGGCTTTCGTCCGATTGGGAGCGGCATTGTCACTGATTGAAACAAGGGGTACGCGTCCCATGTTCTACCAGCTTTACGAAATGAACCATGCAATGATGGCACCGTGGCGGACAGCGGCGGACGCCATGCGGCTGGCCTTCAGCAACCCGATGAACCCGGTATCGCACACCTATTTCGGCCGTGCCGCGGCCGCGGGGCTCGAGGTTTTCGAGCGCGCCACCCGCCGCTATGGCAAGCCGGAATTCGGCCTCGCCGAGACGGTTGTCGACGGGCAGCCGGTGCCGGTCAAGGAGAAGATCGTCTGGCGCGCGCCCTTCTGCAATCTCATCCATTTCGCCCGCTCCCTGCCCAAGGGCCGGGCCGCGGATCCGAAAGTCCTGGTGGTCGCGCCGATGTCCGGCCACTATGCGACGCTCCTGCGCGGAACGGTCGAGGCGCTGCTGCCCCATTCCGACATCTACATCACCGACTGGATCGACGCCCGCATGGTTCCGCTCTCCGAGGGAACCTTCGATCTCGACGACTATATCGACTACGTCATCCAGATGCTCCACCATCTCGGGCCGGATACCCATGTGATCGGCGTCTGCCAGCCGGCGGTGCCGGTTCTGGCGGCGGTTTCGCTGATGGAGGCGGAGGGCGACCCGCTGGCGCCGTCGTCGATGACGCTGATGGGCGGCCCGATCGACACCCGCATCAATCCGACCGCGGTGAACCAGCTCGCCGAGCAGCGGCCGATCGAGTGGTTCCGGGACAATGTCATCATGCCGGTGCCCTGGCCGCAGCCGGGCTTCATGCGCATGGTCTATCCGGGTTTCCTGCAGCTCTCGGGCTTCATGTCGATGAACCTCGACCGTCACCTGATCGCCCACAAGGAGTTCTTCGCCCATCTCGTCAAGAACGACGGCGACGCCGCCGACAAGCATCGCGACTTCTACGACGAATACCTCGCGGTCATGGACCTGACGGCGGAGTTCTACCTGCAGACCGTGCAGGTGGTGTTCGTCCAGCATGCGCTGCCGAAGGGCGAGATGATGCACCGCGGCAAGCGGGTCGACCCCTCCGCGATCCGCCGGGTGGCGCTGCTGACCGTCGAGGGCGAGAACGACGACATTTCCGGCGTGGGGCAGACCAAGGCGGCGCAGACCATCTGCACCAACATCCCTGAACACATGCGCATGCATTACATGCAGCCGGATGTCGGCCACTACGGCGTCTTCAACGGCTCGCGCTTCCGCCGCGAGATCGCGCCGCGCATCGTCGCCTTCCAGCGCGAGCACTCGCGCCATCTGAAGCCGGTCAAGCAGATCATCAAGGGCGGGAAGTCGGCCTGAGACCCGCCGCCGGAGGCGTCCGGCGGCTTTCCGGCAACGCGATCCGTCAAGGCTTGACCTCGCGATTTGCCGATTGAGAGTCAAGGTCTTGGCCGATTCCGGGACGCGACGTCTTGCGGACCGGGCACAGGTTTCCCACATCGTTTTCATCGGGCCGCGATGGGCGGCGCGTTGATTGCAAGGAATCCTGAAGATGAACCAATCTGCACTGATCCGTCCGGACTGGACGCCTGCGACCATTGCGCTGATGGTGCTGGGTTTCATTGTGTTCTGGCCGCTCGGTCTGGCAATGCTTGCCTATATCCTGTTCGGCGACAAGCTGAGGGCCTTCAAGAAGGACGCCAATGAAGGAGTGGATCGCATGTGTGCCGGCTTCAGACGCCACCAGCATCGCGCTCACTGGGCGCACCATCGCACCGGCAATGTCGCCTTCGACGACTGGCGCGAGGCGGAGCTTCGCCGTCTCGACGAAGAGCGCCGCAAGCTCGACGAGATGCGCGAGGAATTCGATGCCTATGTGCGCGAGCTCCGCCGCGCCAAGGACCAGGAGGAGTTCGACCGCTTCATGCGCGAGCGCAAGAACGGCCGCGAAGGGTCGGCGCCGGGCTTCGAGGCGCACTGATTGGACGGAACGGTCTCCGGTGTTTCACATGAAACGCCGGAGGCGCGGTTGCCCCTCGTCCCGCTGCCGCGACCTTCTCCCCGTTTTGACGGGGAGAAGGGACAAGCCGCTTGGCTCCCGCCCTTTGCGCGCGGATGAGAGGGGACAAAGTCGGCGCCGCCAGCCTCTTTTCCCCGGGGAGAAGGCGCCGGCGTCCGCTCGCATTCCGCTCTACCTGAAGGCGCCGCGAATCGGCTAGAAAGGCCCAATGTTTCCTTCTCTCCAGCGGCGCCGTGGCAATGGAACGGTCCCCGATGTCACGCGCGATATCGAAGTCGCCGGCAAGGTCCTTCCCCTGACCATCCGGCAGAACGAGCGCGCGACGCGGATGACGCTTCGCATCGAGCCGGGTGGGCGGGCGCTGAAGCTGACCGTGCCGAAGGGGCTGCCGGAGCGCGAGGTCAGCGCATTCCTCACCCGCCATCAGGGCTGGCTGATGACCAGGCTTGCCCGCTTCTCCGGCGAAAGCGAGCTCGAGCACGGTGGCTCCATCCTCATCCGCGGCGTTGCCCATCGCATCGAAAGGACCGGCCGGCTTCGCGGGCTGACCGAGGCCGTGATGATCGGGGACGAGGCAATTTTGCGGGTCGGCGGTGCCGAGGAGCACCTGCGCCGGCGCATCGCCGACTATCTGAAGAAGGAGGCGCGCGGGGAACTCGAGCGCCTCGTCGCCGTCTATGCCGGGCGGATCGGACGCCGGGCGCGCTCGCTCAGCCTCAAGGATACCCGCAGCCGCTGGGGCTCCTGTTCCGCCGAGGGCGACTTGAGCTTCTCCTGGCGGATCGCCATGGCGCCGCCGAAGGTGATCGCCTATCTCGCCGCCCACGAGGTCGCCCATCTCCAGGAGATGAACCACGGCCCCTCATTCTGGGCGCTCTGCGAAAGATTGTGCCCGGAAACGAGCGATGCCAAGCACTGGCTGAAGCGCAACGGCACCATGCTGCACGCGATCGATTTCGGCTAGCTCTCAAGCTGAGCGTGCTGGTCAAGCTGAGCGTGCTGTAGGTAGGGTCCTCTCCCCGCATGCCCCGCATGCAGGGAGAGACGCCCGTGTGATCTTCCGCAGGCGGGCAGAGGGGACTGAGGCGCCGCCGCGAGTCCCCTTCGCCCCGCCTGCGGGGAGAAGGTGGCCGGCAGGCCGGATGAGGGGCGCCCCCGGGGAAACTCGCCGCGGATGCGAGCCGTAAGACTCGATCGTGATAGAATGCGGCAGCCGGTTACGGCGCCTCACTATAATGCCGGCGGCGAGCAACGGTTTTGCTCGACTCGGGCGGCATTTCGTGCAAGGTCGCTTCCCATGAAAACCGAAATAAAGATTTGCGGATTGAAGACCGCGGAGGCTATCGAGCACGCCGTGGCGCTCGGCGCTTCGCATACCGGCTTCATCTTCTTCCCGAAGAGCCCCCGCAACATCGAGCCGGACGATGCCGGCCGCCTCGGGGATCGCGTGCGCGGCCGGGCGAAGATCGTGGCCGTCACGGTCGATGCGGACAATGACGATCTCGACGAGATCGTGTCGGCGCTCCGTCCGGATATCCTGCAGCTCCACGGCAGCGAGAGCCCGGACCGGGTACTGACCGTCAAGGCGCTCTACGGCCTGCCGGTGATGAAGGCCCTGTCGGTGCGCGAGGCTTCCGACCTCGAGCGGATCGGTCCCTATGTCGGTATCGCCGACCGCTTTCTCTTCGACGCCAAGCCGCCGGCCGGCTCGGAACTGCCGGGCGGCAACGGCGTCTCTTTCGATTGGAAGCTGCTCGACGCGCTTGACGGAAGCGTCGATTACATGCTTTCCGGTGGATTGAATGCAGACAATATCGGCGAGGCGCTTTCGCTGACCGGCGCAAGTGCCGTCGATATATTCTCCGGGGTCGAGCGCGCGCCGGGTGTCAAGGATTTGAAGCTCATGGACGCGTTTTTCGAGGCTGTTCGCCGGGCGGAAGCGCAACGGCCACGATCAGGGAGCAAGACGTGAATCAGGTTCATAAACCGAACTCCTTCAGGGCCGGACCCGACGAGGACGGCCGCTTCGGCATCTTCGGCGGCCGTTTCGTCGCCGAAACGCTGATGCCGCTGATCCTCGACCTGCAGGACGAATGGACCAGGGCCAAGGACGACCCGGCCTTCAAGGCGGAACTCGAAAAGCTCGGCGCCCACTATATCGGCCGGCCGAGCCCTCTCTATTTCGCCGAGCGCCTGACCGCCGAGCTCGGCGGCGCCAAGATCTATTTCAAGCGCGAGGAGCTGAACCACACCGGCTCGCACAAGATCAACAATTGCATCGGCCAGATTCTGCTCGCGAAACGCATGGGCAAGACCCGGATCATCGCCGAGACCGGTGCCGGCCAGCATGGCGTCGCGTCCGCGACGGTTGCCGCGCGCTTCGGCCTGCCCTGCGTCGTCTACATGGGCGCGACCGACGTCGAGCGCCAGGCGCCGAACGTCTTCCGCATGAAGCTGCTGGGTGCGGAGGTCAAGCCGGTGACGGCCGGCCACGGCACGCTCAAGGACGCCATGAACGAGGCGCTGCGCGACTGGGTGACGAATGTCGACACCACCTATTACCTGATCGGCACGGCCGCCGGGCCGCATCCCTATCCGGAGATGGTGCGCGACTTCCAGGCCGTCATCGGCCAGGAAGCCAGGCAGCAGATCCTCGAAGCCGAAGGCCGCCTGCCGGACCTCGTCATTGCCGCGGTCGGCGGCGGCTCCAACGCGATCGGCATCTTCCATCCCTTCCTCGATGACGAGAGCGTGAAGATCGTCGGCGTCGAAGCGGGCGGCAAGGGCCTCGACGGCGACGAGCATTGCGCCTCGATCACCGCCGGCTCGCCCGGCGTCCTGCACGGCAACCGCACCTACCTGCTCCAGGACGGCGACGGCCAGATCAAGGAAGGCCATTCGATCTCCGCCGGGCTCGACTATCCCGGCATCGGTCCGGAACATGCCTGGCTCAACGATATCGGCCGCGTCGAATATGTGCCGATCATGGACCACGAGGCGCTCGAGGCGTTCCAGACGCTGACGCGGCTCGAAGGCATCATTCCGGCGCTGGAGCCGTCGCATGCGCTGGCCGAGGTCATCAAGCGGGCGCCGAAGATGGGCAAGGACGAGATCATCCTGATGAATCTCTCCGGCCGCGGCGACAAGGACATCTTCACCGTCGGCAAAATTCTGGGTATGGGGCAGTAACGAATGACCGCACGCATGGAGCAAAGATTCGCCGATGTCGCGGCGCAAGGTCGTCCGGTCCTCGTCACCTATTTCATGGGCGGCGACCCGGATTTCGACACGTCGCTGGCGATCATGAAGGCGCTGCCCAAGGCCGGCGCCGACGTCATCGAACTCGGCGTGCCCTTCTCCGACCCCATGGCCGACGGCCCGGCGATCCAGCTTGCCGGCCAGCGGGCGCTGAAAGCCGGCCAGACGCTTGCCAAGACGCTCGAGCTTGCCCGCCGCTTCCGGCAGGACGACCAGCGCACGCCGATCGTGCTGATGGGCTACTACAATCCGATCTACGTCTATGGTGTCGACCGCTTCCTCGCCGACGCGCTCGACGCCGGCGTCGACGGCCTGATCGTCGTCGACCTGCCGCCGGAAATGGACGACGAACTCTGTATCCCGGCGCTCGACAAAGGCATCAATTTCATCCGCCTGGCGACGCCGACGACGGACGACCGCCGTCTGCCCAAGGTCCTCGAAAACACCTCCGGCTTCGTGTACTACGTGTCGATGACCGGCATCACCGGCTCGGCGCTGCCGGATCCGTCGCTGATCGCCGGCGCGGTTCAGCGCATCAAGGCGCATACGCGGCTGCCCGTCTGCGTCGGTTTCGGCGTGAAGACGCCGGAGCATGCCCGTGCCATCGGCGCCTCGGCCGATGGCGTCGTCGTCGGCACGGCTATCGTCAACCAGATCGCGTCGAGCCTGACGGAAGAGGGCCACGCCACGGAAGCAACGGTCCCCGGTGTCGAAGCGCTCGTCAGGGGGCTTTCGGCCGGCGTCAGGGCGGCAAGGCTCGCAGCAGCCGAATAATCGCCTATATTGACGCGCAGAACCCGAAGGAAATCTTCAGGAGTTTACCTAAGTGAACTGGATCACAAACTACGTTCGGCCGAAGATCAATTCGATGCTCGGCCGCAGGGAAGTTCCGGAGAACCTCTGGATCAAGTGCCCTGAAACCGGCGAGATGGTGTTCCACCGCGATCTCGAAGAGAACAAGTGGGTCATCCCGCAATCCGGCTACCACATGAAGATGCCGGCGAGGGCCCGGCTGAGGGACCTCTTCGACGGCGGAATCTACGAGGCGCTGCCGCAGCCGAAGGTGGCGCAGGACCCGCTCAAGTTCCGCGATTCGAAGAAGTATACCGACCGCCTGCGCGACAGCCGCGCCAAGACCGAGCTCGAGGACACGATCGTCGCCGGCCTCGGTCACGTCCAGGGCGTCAAGCTCGTGGCGGTCGCCCATGAGTTCAACTTCATCGGCGGCTCGCTCGGGCTTGCGGCCGGAGAGGCGATCGTGAAGGCCTTCGAGCGGGCGATCGCCGAGAAATGCCCGCTGGTGATGTTCCCGGCCTCGGGCGGCGCCCGCATGCAGGAAGGCATCCTCTCGCTGATGCAGCTTCCGCGCACGACCGTGGCGGTCAACATGCTGAAGGAAGCGGGACTGCCCTATGTCGTCGTCCTCACCAACCCGACGACCGGCGGCGTGACCGCATCCTATGCGATGCTCGGCGACATCCACCTCGCCGAACCCGGGGCGGAGATCGGCTTTGCCGGCAAGCGCGTGATCGAGCAGACCTTGCGCGAAAAGCTGCCCGAGGGCTTCCAGACGTCCGAATATCTTCTCGAGCACGGCATGGTCGACATGGTGGTCAAGCGCCACGACATCCCGGCGACGCTCGCGCGGGTGCTCAAGATCCTGATGAAGAAGCCGGCCGAGGCGGCCAAGCGCGAAGGCGGCTCGCAGGTCGCCGCGTTGCCGCTCGCGGCGAGCGCGGGATGAGGACGGGTGTGCGTCGTTTCCACCGGGATCCGGCGCCTATGAGAATGATGCCATCGTGATCCCGATCCGGATGGAACGCGCGCTGCCCCGCGTGTTCCGCCGGCTTGAGCGAGCGACGCGCGATTGCTTTTTCCGCCCGTTCGGCCGCGTGTCCAAATCAGACGCTCGGAAGTCGCTGTAGCATTTTGACTTGCCGCATGATTTTCTCCTATGTCGATCCGGGGAATCATGCGGGAAGTGGGGTTTCCGCCCGCCTTCCGCGCCTCGATTTGTTAGAATGGATCAGTTCTCGGAGCTACAACCATGACGGCGACGCGGGTCAGCGAAGCGGCGCGGGAGATCGACAAGCTTCTCGCCCTCCATCCCAAGGGGTTCGACCTGTCCCTGGACCGGATCACCCGCCTGCTTGCGGCGCTCGGCAATCCCGAGCGGCGGCTGCCGCCGGTCATCCATGTTGCCGGCACCAACGGCAAGGGCTCGGTCACCGCCTTTTGCCGCTCGATCCTCGAGGCCGAGGGACTGAGCGTCCATGTGCATACCTCGCCGCATCTCGTGAACTGGCATGAGCGCTACCGCCTCGGTGTCAAGGGCGGCCGGGGAGCGCTGGTCGGCGACCAGGTTCTTGCCGATGCCGTGCGGCGCGTGGCGGACGCCAATGGCGGCGAGAAGATCACCGTCTTCGAACTCCTGACGGCGGTCACCTTCCTGCTTTTCGCCGAGCATCCGGCGGACGTGGCGATCATCGAGGTCGGCCTCGGCGGCCGCTATGACGCGACGAACGTCATCGCCCGGCCCGCGGTTTCGGTCATCATGCCGATCTCGCTCGATCACCAGTCCTATCTCGGCGATCGGGTCGAATTGATCGCCGCCGAGAAGGCCGGGATCATGAAGCGCGGCTGCCCGGTGGTGATTGGCCACCAGGAGGAAGACGGCGCACGCGACGTGCTGGTCGCGACCGCCGAGCGGCTCGGCTGCCCGATCTCCGTCTACGGCCAGGATTTCATGGCGCACGAGGAATTCGGCCGGCTGATCTTCCAGGACGAAAACGGCCTTGCGGACCTGCCGCTGCCGCGGCTGCCGGGCCGGCATCAATATGCCAATGCCGCCGCCGCGATCCGCGCGGTCCGGGCCGCCGGCTTCGATGTTTCCGAGACGGCGATCGAAAAGGGCCTGGCCGGCGTCGAATGGCCGGGCCGGCTGCAGCGCCTCGCCGGCGGCAGGCTTTCGCATCACGGGCCGCCGGGCGCCGAGATCTGGGTCGACGGCGGCCATAATCCGGGCGCAGGCCAGGTCATCGCCGAGGCGATGGCGACCTTCGAGGAGCGCGAGCCGCGGCCGCTGTTCCTGATCATCGGCATGATCAACACCAAGGATCCGGTCGGCTATTTCAGGGCCTTTCTCGACATCGCCGAACAGGTCTTCACGGTGCCGATCCAGGGCTCCGACGCGGGCCTTGATCCGGTGGCGCTGGCCGCCGACGCCACCTTTGCCGGGCTGGAGACCAATGCGGCCTCCTCGGTCGCCGAGGCGCTCGGCCAGATCGCCGAACTCACCGAGGAGGACCCGGTGCCGCCGCGCATCCTGATTGGCGGCTCGCTGTACCTCGTCGGCGATGTGCTCGCGGAGAACGGCACGCCGCCGCGGTGAGGCTCGCAACAGCAGGGTTTGCCTAGCCTCTGCCCCTCATCCGGCCTGCCGGCCACCTTCTCCCCGCAAGCGGGGCGAAGGGGGCTCGCGGCCACGCCGCTTGTCCCTTCTCCCCATCAGCATGGTGAGAAGGTGCCGGCAGGCGGATGAGGGGCGGCGCCTCGCTCGGCCCGAACACATGCAAGTCCAAGGGTGAGGGGCAAACGCCATCCCCCTTGCATTTCCGCTTCCCCGACAAGAAAAAGCCCGGGCGAGCCCGGGCTTTCGATCCTGCGTGAACCGACGCCTCAGGCGGCGGCGTTCGCGATCCAGGAGCTGAGCGCGGTCTTCGGCGCGGCACCGACCTTGATGTCGGCGACTTCGCCGGCCTTGAACAGGGCGAGCGTCGGGATCGAGCGGACGCCGTACTGGGCGGCGAGTTCCGGGTTTTCATCGATGTTGAGCTTGGCAACCTTGACCTTGCCGGCGAGCTCGGTGGCGATTTCCTCGAGGCTCGGCGCGATCATCTTGCACGGGCCGCACCATTCGGCCCAGAAGTCGACGACCACCGGTTCGGCCGAGTTCAGCACTTCCTTCTGAAAATTGGACGTATCGACTTTCACAGTAGCCATCGGCTGCTCCTTGCGTTCGGAATGGCGTGTCCAGATGTTGTGCCTCATGTGAGGCATTGCCACCGGATTTTCAATATCGTGTATCTCACTTTGTCGAGAGCTCTTCAAGGCTCCTGTCGAGCATGGGCTCGGGCAGCACCCGGATGGCCGGGCCCTCGGTGAAGATCAGCACGCAGCGGAAACGCTTGCCGGGATAGAGTGGTTTCAACAATTCGCGATAGATGGCGAGCTGGTTCCGATAGACCGGCGCGATCTCGTCGGACGAGGCGGGCACCTGGCGGTTGGTCTTGTAGTCGGCGATCGTCACGGTGTTGCCGGAGACGGCCAGCCGGTCGATCCGGCCCGAGACCGCGAATTCGCGGCCGCCGAGCTTGAGCGTGCCCATCACCGAGACTTCCGCCCGGCTTTGCTCGCCGAAGAGCGCCGTAAGCTCCGGGTGGTCGAGCACATTGAGGACCGCATCCGAAAGCGCCCGGCGCTCCGCCGCCGGCCAGCGCGGCACCGAACGCTCCAGGTAGCGCTCGGCCGCGGCCTGGCGCTCGGCGCTTTCCAGCGCCGGCAGCACTTGCAGCAGGCGGTGGAGGATCGCGCCGCGCAGCATCGAGAATTTGGGCGCCGCCTTCTCCGCAAAAAGAGCCGATCCGATGATCGATTCGCCGTCCGGGTCGTCGATCGCGACAGTGGTGCCGGATGGCGTCAGCGGCCGCGGCAGCCGCCGCGGCGCCGGCAGGGGGGTGAAGAGCGCCCGCGGCAGGCCGGCCGGTGCCGCTCGCGGACCGGCGAGGCCGCCTTCCCGTGCCGGCAGGTCGCGCGCCACCGGCGTTTCCCGCCATGCAAGCCCTGCCCATTCCTCGCCGCCGGCACGGAAGGTCGTCGGCGCGCCGCGGCCCTTGAGGTCCTGCGCAAGGGTGCCCTGAACCATGGCGTGCCAGGTGTCGACGTTCTGCCGCTGGCCGCGATAGCCGCAGACGATCAGGCGGTCGGCCGCGCGGGTCATGCCGACATAGAGGAGCCGGCGATATTCCTCCTCGGCCAGTCGCTTCAGCCGCGCATTGTCGGCATCGATCAGCGAGTTCGGGGCCGAGCCCGGTGCGCGCCAGACCGGAACGGAGACGACGGAGCGATCCGGCTGCTGCCTTTCCAGAAAGCGCAGGTCCGAGACCTGCTGGCGGACGAATGCCTCGCCGCCGCCATCGACGAGGAAGACGACCGGCGCCTCGAGGCCCTTGGCCGCATGCACCGTCATGACGCGCACCTCGTCGCGCTCCTTGTCCTGTTCGCGCTTGACCGTCGGAGCCTCGATCTCCAGCGTCGAAACGAAGGCCTGCAGGCCCGGCAGGCCGCTTCTCTCGTGGTCGAGCGCGAAAGTCAGGAATTCGTCGAGGATGTCGCTGACCTCGCTGCCGAGCCGTGCGAGGAAGGCGCGCCGGCCCCCGTGGGCGCCGAGGATGCGGGCATAGAAATCATGCGGCAGCAGGTCATGGGCGAGCGTCGAATAGGCGCGAAGCCGTTGCACCACCCCGTGATGGCGGCTCATCTCCTCCGCGCCCGCCTGCTGCAGGCGCCGCCAGAGGCTTTCGCCCTCCGCCCGTCGCGCGGCAAGCTCGAAGACGTCGTCTTCGCCAAGATTGAAGAGCGGGCTCTTCAGGAGTGCGGCAAGCGACAGGTCGTCCTCGGGCAGAAGCACGAAACGGCCGAGCGCCATCAGGTCCTGCACGGCGATGTGGCTCGTCAGCACCAGCCGGTCGGCGCCGGCGACCGGGATATTGCCGCGGCGCTTCAGCGCGCGCGTCAGCGCGTTGACGAAGGCGTCGCGCTTGCGCACGAGCACGATCACGTCGCCCGGACGCATCGGGCGGCGGACGCCCTTTTCGATCACCGTTTCGCGGCCGATCCAGTCTTCGAGAACCGCGGCGATGCGCCGGGCGAGGACGTTGACCGGCGCGCGCTCGGGTGTCGCGTCGAAGGGCGCCGTCCACTCTTCTTCCGAAACCGTCGGCTCGGGCGCGATCACATCCCACAGGTCGACGGCGCCCGGGTGGCCGATCCGGTTCGAGGCATGCACGATCGCCTCGTTCGCGGCGCTGAGGCCCCTCGCATTGCCCGGATTGGCAAAGACGGTGTCGACGGCGGAAAGCACGTCGACGGTCGAGCGGAAGGAAAGCTGCAGGCGGATGGAACTGAAATGCTTCTGGCCGGCAATCACCCGCCGCTCCGTCACCACGCTCTCCCGGGCGAAACGCTCCGGCCGCGCCCCTTGAAAGGAATAGATCGACTGCTTCTCGTCGCCGACGGCAAAGATCGTCCGGTCGTCCGCCCGCGCCGTTTCGCCGGCGAAGAAATCGGCCGCCAGCGACTGGATGATCGTCCACTGCGCGGGGCTCGTATCCTGCGCCTCGTCGACGAGGATGTGATCGATCCCCTGGTCGAGCTTGTAATGCACCCAGGCGCCGACGTCGCTGCGCGAGAGCAGCGCCGCCGTGCGGGTGATCAGGTCCTCGAAGTCGAGCTGGCTGCGGGCCTTCTTGAGCGCCTCGTAGTCGCGATTGAGCCGCTCGGCGAGGATGAGGGCGGCACGGGTCGCGTCATACATCCGCACGATGCTGAGGCGATCGGCGCAGGCGACCATGTGGTCGCGCGCCTCTTCGACGAGGATCGCGAGCTCCGGCGCCTCGCGCCGCATCGCCGCGTTGAGAAAGGTGGATTCCGCTTTCGGCTTGCCGCCGCCGTTGTAGAAGAGCTCGACCAATCCGCGGTAGCGCTCCGCCGTGTCCTCGATCGCCCGGAGCTTTCGCAGGCCCTCGGCAAAGGCGGAGGCCTTGGCGCCGCCGAGGCGCAGGGCAATGTCGATATAGCGATCGAGCGCCGCTCCGTTGAGGCCGGCGAGCGGCCAGGCGCCCGCCATCACGGTGTCCGCCGTCTCGCCGGGCTTCAGGCCGAGGGCCGCGCCGAGATGCCGCTCGAGGCCGCCGCGTCCTGCGACCCGGTCGAGGAAAGCCTGGATCGGCGCCCGCTCGGCGACGATCGCCGCAAGCAGCTTTTCGAGGCCGGTATCGTCGGCAAGGTCGAGGACGGTGGCGAAGGCGCCGGCAAGTTCCCGGTCGTCGGCCGCGGCCGTCGCCGTCAGGAGCGCGCGGCGCGCGTCGGCGAGCAGCACCGCGGCGGCCCGGTCGTCGAGGACGGAGAAGTGCCCGGCGACGTTGGCCTCCAGCGGGAACTGGTGCAGCAGTGCCTCGCAGAAGGCGTGGATCGTCTGGATCTTCAGCCCGCCCGGCGTTTCGAGGGCGCGTGCGAACAGCCGCCGCGCCTCCTTTATCTTTGCGAGCGACGGGCGCTTGCCCTCGATCGCCTCGATGCGCCTTTCGAGTGCCGCGTCGTCGAGCGTGGCCCATTCGGCAAGCCGCTCGAACACCCGGTTCGACATTTCCGAAGCGGCCGCCTTCGTATAGGTCAGGCAGAGGATGGCGGAGGGCCGGCAGCCGGCGAGCAGGAGGCGGATGACGCGTTGGGTGAGCACATGCGTCTTGCCGGACCCGGCATTGGCGGAAACCCAGGCGGAACGCGCCGGGTCGGAGGCGAGCGCCTGCCGCTCGGTCGTCCAGTCGAGCCACGCCTGCGGCGTCCGCTGCTCCGGCCCGGATGCATCACTCCTCATCGTCGTCCTCGCTGTCGGCGGTCGCCCATTCGGCGACGCGCGCCAGATGGTCGTATTCCCCTCCGTAGTCCCGTTCCTTCTGGACGATCAGGCGCGAGGCGAAGCCGTGCCGGCCGCTCATCAGGGCGGCGAGCAGTTTCCTGAGTTCGCTGAGCGATGCCTCCGCCAGCTGATCGGTGGATTTCGTGTCCCTGGCGCGGCCGCCCTCGTTGTCGACCGTGTCGACGGCGAAACGGCTGCCGGGCTTCAGCCGGACGTAGCGCAGCGAGTGCGGCCTGGCGGGGCCGACGGCGCGGAAGGCGCCGGCCTTGAGTGCGGCCGCCTCGAGGGCGAGCTGCGGGTCGAGCAGCGCGCGGGCCTCCTTGGGCGAGGGGCTCGATCCGGTCTTGTAGTCGATGATGTCGACTGTGCCGTCCGTGAGCCGGTCGAGCCGATCGGCGATGCCGGTCAGCCGGATGTCGGCAAGGCCGAGCTCCATCGCCGCCGGGACCTCGGTGAACGACCTGGCGATGCCGTGGCGGCGATCACGTTCCCATTCGAGGAAGGCCCTGCCGACCGCGTGGAAGCGAGGGCGCCAGATGGTGTCGATATGGGCGGGCAGCTTCTCCTCGTCGAAGGCCTCGTCGGTGAGCCGCATCATCGCGGCTTCGCCCTCGCGCGTGGCGGGATCGAAGCCGCCCTTCACGAAGCGATCGACGATCCGGTGGTAGAGCAGGCCGCGCTCGGCCGCATCCGGGTCGCGGTTGAACGGCTCGAGCGGTTGAAGCCGGAGGATCCGCCGCGCATAGATGGCATAGGGGTCGCGCCGGAGCCGCGTCACCTCGCTGAAGGAATATTTGCGCGGCTGCAGCTCGGCCGGCGGCCTCGGCTCCGGCCGCTCGGCGAGCGGCTGGCGGTCGCCTTCGTCGAGCATGCGCATCCAATGGAGATAGCTGGCGCCATTCGCCTTGAGCTGCTCGTTGAGCTTCTCGCCACCGAGCGCCTGCAGGCGCTGCAGCCATCGGGACGCGACGGTCGGTGCCGATCCCTGGCGCATCGAGCGCGAAAAGATCAGCCGGCGCGTGCCGCAGGCCATCTGGAAGTCGTGCGCGAGCTGGCCGATGCGCCGCTCCGGCGGCTCGAGGCCGACCCCCGCCTTCATCGTCCGCGACAGGAGCGGATCGTTCGAGGTCTGGCCCGGCCAGGTGCCTTCGTTCATGCCGCCGAGCACGACGAGGTCGACGCTTTGCAGGCGCGATTCGAGCGCCCCGAAGATGAAGACGCGGGGATGGCGCATCGATCGCGGCTTGACCGCCTCGCTCGCGGCAAGCGCCTCGACGATGTCGCACCATTGCGGCCCGTCTGCCTCCATCTGCCCTTCGGTCTCGATGATGCCGGTCAGCAGCGTCGCCAGTGTTTCGCCGGCTTCCGAAGCCCAGAGCTCGCCGAGGCTGCCGCGCTCGTCGACGGCGACCGCCTCCAGCGCCCTGCCCGTTCGCTCGGCCCAATCGGCGAGCGTCAGCACCAGCGAGCGATCATGGCCGCTTACGGCGCCCGGCACGAGCGCGCCGGTCAAAGGCTCCATGGCGGCCGAGATGCGCCGGGCAAGCGACCGCGCGAGCGCAATGTCGTCGATGCCGACGGCGCTCAGCCATGGCGGCGGATGCCGGTCGGTGTTCCGCTTGGCAAGCGCCTTGTCGAGCACGGTTTCGAGCGCGGCAATGTCGGCGACGTCGGTGCCGCCGCGCAGCGCCACGAGTTCGAGCGCATCCGCGGCGTGACGCGCATCCTCGGGCGCCGCCCCGAAGCGCGCGAGCGGATGCTTGAGAAGGGCGACCAGGGGCACCGGGTCGTTCGGCCGCAAGGCGGCTTCCAGAAGCAGGCGGGTGAGGGCGCCGGCGGGGGTCGCCGAGAGCGGGATGCCGGCCGAATCGTCGGCCTCGATGCCGAAGCGGGCGAGCTCGGCCCCGACGCGGCGCGCAAGGCCGCGATCCGGCGTGATCAGCGCCGCCTGGCTTTCCTCGTCGCCCTCGAGGGCCAGCCGAAGCGCAATGGCGACCGCCGTTGCCTCCTCACGCTCGTTCGCTGCCTCGATCAGCGCCACGTCGGCGAAGGCGGAAGCGAGCTTCTCCGGGTCGAACTCAGCGCGCGCCTGCGTCCAGCTGTCCGTCGCCTTCGCCGGCAGCAGCGCCCGCGAGAGCACGGCGCTGCGATAGTCGAGGTCGTCGTCGACGCGGCCGAGCACCGGCACGTCGCTGCGGTCGATGCCCATGCGCTTCATGAGGCGATGGAAGCCATATTGCGGATGCGTTCGGCTGGCCGGATCCCTCGCGGTCGAGCCCGGCGCCGTGTCGCCGACGATCAGCTGCCATTCGGCCTCGCTCATCGCCTGGTCGAGGCCGGGGAGCACGATGGTGCCGTTCGGCAGCGCCTTGACCGCCGCGATCAGCGCCGCGGTCGCCGGAATGGAGCCGGTCGAGCCGGCGATGATGATCGGCCCCTCGACCTTGCCGGCGGCAATGCGCTGGGTTTCGGCCTTGAGCACCGCATTGCGGTGGCGTGCCGGCGAGGAGCGCTTCAGTTCGGCGAGCCGCTCCGGCCAATAGGTCCGGGCGATCTTCAGGAAGGCGAGCGTCAGCTGCCACCACAGCGCATGCTCGCCGCCGTCGAGCCCGTCGAGCTGATCCCAGGCGAGTTCCTCGGTCTCGATCGCGTCGATGAGCTCGGCGAGATTGCGCGCCAGCCAGATGGCGTCGGCGGGGCTCGCCGGTGCGATCAGCGGGCTTTCGGCATGGATGTCGAGAACCACCTGCGGCAGGCGATTGCGCCAGGCGAGGATGAGGCGGCCGAGCTCGATGAGGCGGGCGGTGCCGGAAAGGGGCGGCGCGAGATCGAGGATCGCCGGCACTTCCGCGTCGAAGAACCCGCTGTCGTCATCGGTCTCGCCGAGCGCGCGGATCATCGGCAGGATGGCGGAGCGACCGCCGAGCAGGTCGACGAATTCCGAGCGCAGCACGCGCGCCGAGCGGCGCGTCGGCACGAAGATCGTCACCCCGGCGAGCGCCAGGGGATCGGCCGGGTCATAGCGGAATTTCGACGTCAGCGCGCCGCTCAGGAGGCTCTCGGCCAGCGTCTTCAGGAAGGGCAGGCCAGCGGGAACCGTAAAGACGTTCGCGCTTCGTCGGGTCACGTCATCCTCCCGGGCAGAATCGCCGGATGACGGCCTCGGCCTCGGGGATCGCTTCGGGCGTGCCGACCGTCATCCAGTGGCCGTCGAGCATCAGGCCGAACAGGCGTCCCCTGGCGATCGCCCGATCGAAATAGATGTTGAGGTTGAACGCGTCGCCGGGCGCATCGGCAAAGAGCCGCGAGTGAAGCGCGGTGGCGCCGGCATAGACGATGGGATTGTCCATGCCTTCCTCATAGCGCCTCAACCGGCCGTCTTCGGAGAGCGAAAAATCCTTCTTGCCGTTGTGGCCGGTCGTATCCTCGAGCCGGACGCAGAGCAGCGCCATGTCCATGCGCTCCGGGTCGAAATAATCGGCGAGCCTCTGCAGGTTGCTCGGCTCTTCCGCCTTCTCGCCGACCCAGAAGAGATCGGCGTTCATGACGAGTACCGGCCCGTCATCGAGCAGTTTCAATCCCTTTGCCAGCCCGCCGCCGGAATTCATCAGCGCGTCCCGTTCGTCGGAAAAGACGATGCGCGGCGCCTCGCGGCGGCTGAGATAGGCCTCCATCTGGTCGGCGAAATGGTGCACGTTCACAGCGGCCTTCGTCACGCCGGCGGCGGCAAGCAGATCCAGCACATAGTCGATCATCGGCTTGCCGGCGATGCTCACGAGCGGCTTCGGCAGCGTGTTGGTGATCGGCCGCAGGCGGGTGCCCAGTCCGGCCGCAAGCACCATGGCATTGGTGATGGGCATGATTTCCTATGAGGTTGCTGATTCGCTGGCAAGGATTCCAGCCTTAATGCACCAATCGCGCAAGGGTGTCAGCACGTCATGGGAAAGCGCGCGCTCCAGATAGGCGAAAGTGCGCGGCATGTGCTTCATATAGCCCGGCTTGCCGTCGCGCTCCTTGAGCCGCACCCAGATGCCGGCGAGCTTGCAGTTGCGCTGCGCCGCCATGATGTGCCAGTCGCGTGAGAAAGCCGCCTCGTCGAAGGGGCGGACGGCCCTGCGCTCGGCAATGTAGGCCTCCATCATCCGCCGGGCGAGATCCGGCTCGATGGTCGCGCGTGCGTCCTGCACGAGCGCGGCAAGGTCGTAGGCCGCCGGGCCGATCATCGCATCCTGGAAATCGATGATGCCGATCCGGTCGAGGCCGGAGCGGTCGGCCCGCCACAGGATGTTCGGGGAATGGTAGTCGCGCAGCACCAGGTTCTTCTCCGCCGCTGCGAGAATATCGACGAGCCGGTCCCAAATGGCGAAATAGGCGTCCCGCTCCGCGTCCGAGGCGGGCCGCCCGCGTTTCCACGGCAGGTACCAGTCGATGAGCAGGCTCGTTTCGATCTTGATCGCCGTCCGGTCGAAATCGGGGATGTGGTGGACGAGGCCTTCGGCGACCGGGATGTCGCGCTCCGCCGGTTCGCTGTGGAGGCGGGCGAGCAGCCGCGCGCTCTCGACATAGCGCTCCGCGATCGGCCGGCCCTGCGGATCGAGGATGCCTTCCGAACCCAGGTCCTCGATCATGAGCAGGCCCTGGTCGAGGTCGCGGGCGTAGATCGCCGGTGCGGCGAAGCCGCGCTTGCGCAGGAGTTCCGAGACGGCGACGAACGGGATCACGTCCTCGGCGATATGGGCGAGCTGCTGGTAGTATTTGCCGTCCTGAAGGATCGGGCCCGGCGTGTGCTTCGGCGCATCCATCAGGATCTTCGCCGGCTCGCCTTCGCCCGCGCGGATGCGCTCATAGGCCCGGATCGAGGCGTCGCCGCTCAAGTGCCGGCGGCGGGCGCCGGCAAGTCCGGCCTGCGCGAGGAAGCTGCGGATGGCGAGTGATCGGCTGATCCGCCCGAAGGCCGCGTCGGGGGCGGTGATCATGAGCCGGCGCCCTTCTCCCACGTGCGTGAAGGTGAGCGTGATGCGGTCGGCGGGCAGCGCCTCCTCCGCCTTCTCCGGCCATTCGACGAGGCAGATGCCGTCCGAGAGCGCCTCGTCGAAGCCGAGCTCGTAGAGCTCCGATGCGTCCGCGAGCCGATAGAGATCGAAATGCGCGACCGGAATGCGCAATTCGTAGCTTTGCACCAGCGTGAAGGTGGGGCTCGGCACTTCGAGCGTCTCGTCGTCGGCCATCGCCCTCAAGAAGGCGCGGGCGAAGGTCGACTTGCCGGCGCCGAGATCGCCCGAAAGCGCGACGCAGTCGCCGGCTTTCAGCGCCAGCGCCAGGTCCTCGCCAAGCGCGATGGTGGCGGCCTCGTCTTCAAGGAGGAGCTCAAGGGATTTCATCTATTCCGCCGCAATGATCTTCGGCATTTCGGCGGAGGGGATGCGGCAGGTGACCTCCGTGCCCTCGCCCTCCTTGCTGCGGATCGAGACGGTGCCGTGGTGCAGGCTGACGAAGCTCTCGACGATCGACAGGCCGAGGCCGGCGCCGCCGCTCTGGCCGTAGCTTTCGAAGCGGTTGAACACGGTGTTCAGCACGTCCTGCGGGATGCCCGGGCCGGTATCGGTGACGGAGAAGAGGAAATCGCCGCCCTCGCGCCGGCACTTGAGGTCGATCGTGCTGCCGTCCGGCGCGAAATTGGCGGCGTTGGTCAGAAGCTTAATGAAGATCTGCTTGAGCCGCTGCTGGTCCGCGACGATGCGGCCGAGATTGTCGGGAGCGTCGATCCGCAGCGTCGCGCCGCTCTCGATCAGCCGCTCGGCCATCTGCTGCGCCACGTCGTCGAGGAGGTCGATGAGGTTCACCTCCGCCATGTCGAGCTCGACGATGCCGGCGTCGACCGTCGCGAGATCGAGGATGTCGTTGACGATCGTCAGGAGCAGCGAGGAAGAGGTGGCGATGTGGTCGACATATTCCGCCTGGCGGGCGTTGAGCTCGCCGAAGGCCGGCGTCTTCAAGAGATCGGCGAAGCCGATGATGTTCGTCAGCGGCGAGCGCAGCTCGTAGGAAACATGATGGACGAAATCGTTCTTCAGTGCATCGGCCTTGCGCAGCGCCTCGTTCTTCTCGGTCAGCGCCCGCTCGACGCGCACGCTGTCGGTGATGTTGACGAAGGTCAGCATCGTCTGGGCGTTGGGCAGCGGGATCACCGCATAATCGAGGATCAGGCCGGTGCGCAGCTCCAGGATGCCGCGGCTCGACGGCCGCTCGTCGTCGAAGCTGGTGATGATGTGGGCGAAGCGCTTCCAGCCGTCCGGCTGGTCATAGGAGGCGAGGCACGCCTGCTCGACCGCGCGGATATGGGTGCCGGGCTTCGCCTCCGCCTCGCTGATGCCCCAGATCGCCCGGAAGGCCGGGTTCGACAGCCGGATGCGGCCGTCGGGCCCGAAGACGGCGACGCCTTCGGCGAGGTGATCGATGGTCTCGCCCTGGACCTGGACGAGGGTGTTGTAGCGGGTTTCGAGATCGACCTTCTCGGTCAGGTTCTCGAAGACCCAGGTCGCGCCGCCCTGCGGCCGCGCCGTGGCGAAGACGCGCAGCGTCTGGCCGTTCGGCAGGTGCCAGAGGTCGGATTGGGTGTCGAGCGCCTGGTAGACGGAAAGCGCGTTCGCCTTCCATTGCTTCCAGTTGAGCTGCTCCGGCAGCTTGCCGCCGGCGCGCAGGCGATCGAGCACCTCGCCGTTGCCGGGCTTGCGTTCCAGGAAGCCCATGTCGAGGTCCCAGAGCCGCTGGAAGGCCTGGTTGTAGAACTGCAGCCGCTGGTCGCCGTCGAAGATCGCCACCGGCGTCGCCAGGTGCTCGAGCGTTTCGGCGTGGCTCTTCAGCGTCCGCACCAGTTCCTCGCGCACGGCCTCGATGCCGGAAACGTCGATGGCGATGCCGGCGGAACCGGCCGGACCGCGGGCGTCGACGACATCGAAGAACGTCCGGTTGCCCTTGACCACGGTCGAGACCTTGTCGCGGTAGGGCGCCTCGAAGGTCGAGACGGCGCGGATCTTTTCGCGCGCGGCGGTGGACAGGAGCTCGCGCCCCTCGGCGACGCTCGCATTGGCGCTCTGCGCCTCAACGGCATCGGCATAGGCCGCGTTGACCCATTCGAGCCTGCCGTCGGTGCCGCGCTGCCAGACGGGCAGATCGATCTCGTCGAGAAGCGTGCGCAACGTCGAGAGCGATGCGTGCAGCCGATCGCGCCCGAGCTTCAGCTCCGCAAGCTCGGCCCTCAGATTGTTGAGGGCGATGAAGCGCACGAAGGCCCGGCCGCCGGAAACCCGGCCCTGGGCCTCCAGCACCTCGTTGCGCTGGGTTTCGAGCACCAGGTCGAAGCTCTGCGCCTGCGCCCGCAGCATCTCGATCGCCTTTTCGAGCTCGCCTGCCGATTGCGCCTTGATCCAGCGGCCGAAGGCGAGAAAGTCGCGGTCGTTCTGCGGCGCGCCGGTTTCGATGGGGAGCTGGCCGAGAAATTCCGGGCGTTCCGCCAGCCCGTCCCAGATGACGATACGGCGGTTCTTGTCGGCGATGAGCGCCTGGAAGCGGGAAATCCGCTGGTTCGCATCCGCCAGTTCGGTGCGCAGCTCGCGGTTCTCCGCTTCGATGTTGCCGCGCTGCCGGATGAGCCAGATCGCCGAGATCATGGCGGCGGAAATGACGCCGATCAGGACCGAGAAGGTCACGACCTCGGAGGAGCCGAATATGGCCCTGGCGACCGGTGCGGTCGCTTGCGCGGCGGCGTCGGTGGCCGCGAAGATCACCGTGCCGGCGAGGAGGCGCCGCAACAGCGTCGCGGCCGCTCGTCCTTTGCGAAAGAAAATCGATCGTTGTGCTTTCATGGCGCCGCTGTCCCCGTTCGTCCGGAAATTGCCGCCGACCTCGCGTCGCCATGCACCGAAAACCCCCGGAAGGGTTTGCGTCGGTTCCGATTGCATCCCCGGTCTGTCTCCGTCTGTTTGCCGCTTTCCGACAAGACATCCGCATCCGCGACGCTCAAAGGTCCGCACCAGCGTCACGAATCAATGACTTAAGCATACTTCTTTGACGATTCGGCCGGAAGGGCGCGGCCCAAAAAAGCGGCCGCGACCTCTTGTCAAGGTCGCGGCCACAAGATGTTGTGGATTGCCCGGGTAAGGATTAGTACCGGTAGTGTTCGGCCTTGAACGGGCCCTGCGGCTTGACGCCGATATAGGCGGCCTGTTCCTCCGACAGCTCGGTGAGCCTGGCGCCGAGCTTGGCGAGATGCAGGCGCGCCACCTTCTCGTCGAGCTGCTTCGGCAGCACGTAGACCTCGTTCTTGTAGGTCTCGCCCTTGGTAAAGAGCTCGATCTGCGCCAGGACCTGGTTGGAGAACGAGGCAGACATCACGAAGGACGGATGGCCGGTGGCGTTGCCGAGGTTCAGGAGGCGGCCCTCCGAAAGCAGGATGATGCGGTGGCCCTTCGGGAACTCGATGAGATCGACTTGCGGCTTGACGTTGGTCCATTTCAGGTTCCGGAGCGCCGAGACCTGAATTTCGTTGTCGAAGTGGCCGATATTGCCGACGATCGCCATGTCCTTCATCTCCCGCATGTGCTCGATGCGGATGACGTCCTTGTTGCCGGTCGTGGTGATGAAGATGTCGGCGGTCGAGACGACGTCCTCGAGCTGGACCACTTCATAGCCGTCCATGGCCGCCTGCAGCGCGCAGATCGGGTCGACCTCGGTGACCTTGACGCGGGCGCCGGCGCCGCGAAGCGAAGCGGCCGAGCCCTTGCCGACGTCGCCGTAGCCGCAGACCACGGCGACCTTGCCGGCCATCATCACGTCGGTGCCGCGGCGGATGCCGTCGACGAGCGATTCCTTGCAGCCGTACTTGTTGTCGAACTTCGACTTGGTGACGCTGTCGTTGACGTTGATCGCCGGGAAGGGCAGGAGGCCCTTGGCCTGGAGCTGGTAGAGGCGGTTGACGCCGGTGGTGGTTTCCTCCGTCACGCCCTTGATGGCGTCGCGCTGCCTGGTGAACCAGCCGGGCGTCGCGGCAAGGCGCTTCTTGATCTGCGCGAAGAGGATTTCCTCCTCTTCCGAGCCGGGATTGGACAACACGTTCTCGCCGGCTTCGGCGCGCGCGCCGAGCAGGATGTACATGGTGGCGTCGCCGCCGTCGTCGAGGATCATGTTCGACAAGCCGCCATCGGCCCATTGGAAGATCTTGTCGGTGTAGGACCAGTATTCCTCGAGCGTCTCGCCCTTGACGGCGAAGACCGGGATGCCGCGCTGGGCGATCGCGGCGGCGGCGTGGTCCTGCGTCGAGAAGATGTTGCACGAGGCCCAGCGGACCTCGGCGCCGAGCGCGACCAGCGTCTCGATCAGCACGGCGGTCTGGATCGTCATGTGCAGCGAGCCGGTGATGCGGGCGCCCTTCAGCGGCTGTGCGGCGCCGAACTCCTCACGGCAGGCCATCAGGCCCGGCATTTCCGTTTCGGCGATGGCGATTTCCTTGCGGCCGAAATCGGCAAGCCCGATGTCGGCGACAATGTAGTCCTGAGTTGCGGTCATGAATTTCTCCAGGCTGATCCTTGGGGCCGCCGGCCCGTGGCGATTTGGCGGCATGACGATGCCTCCCGCGCTTGAAGCTCGCGGGGAGAGTGGGTCCGGTCTATCAGGAATCGCCGGTGAGGGCAACCGGCATATAAAGAGGTCTTTATATGTTTATATCGAGCTGGATGACGGGCCGGGGCCCCTCATCCGGCTGCCGCCACCTTCTCCCCGCAGGCGGGGAGAAGGGCCATGCCGCGCCGCCTTAGTCTCTCAACCGGGAGCCGCCGGTCCCCTCTCCCCGCGTGCGGGGAGAGGGCTAGGGTGAGGGGCAATCTCGTGCAGCGACAACGCCGAAAGGATTTCACATCTCTTCGCCGAACTTGTCGCGCACCAGCGCGTCGAGGGCGTTGAGGGCTTCCTCGGCCTGGACGCCGCTGGCGGTGACGCAGACCGTGCAGCCGGTGCTGGCGGCGAGCATCATCAGCCCCATGATCGAGGTTCCGCCGACGGTCATGCCGTCCTTGGAGACGGTGATCTCGGCGTCATAGGCCTCGACCGTCTGCACGAATTTCGCCGAGGCGCGCGCATGCAGGCCGCGCTTGTTGATGATGAGCAGCTCGCGCGTCAGTGCCGTGTCGGGGCGATGATCCATCATTTTCCACTCAGCACGCGGCTGGCGACGTTGATGTATTTGCGCCCGGCTTCGGACGCCTCGACGAGCGCCTTGTCCATGTCGCTTTCGCCGCGCACGCCGGCGAGCTTGATCAGCATCGGCAGGTTGACGCCGGCGATCACCTCGACGCTGCCGCTGCGCATGACCGAGATGGCGAGGTTGGAGGGCGTGCCGCCGAACATGTCGGTCAGGATGATGACGCCATTGCCTTCATTGGCCTTGTCCACGGCATCGAGGATATCCTGGCGCCGCTGATCCATGTCGTCTTCGGGGCCGATGCAGACGGTCTCGATGAATTTCTGCGGACCGACGACGTGCTCCAATGCATGCCGAAACTCATCCGCCAGCTTGCCATGGGTGACAAGCACAAGTCCGATCATGGGTAATCTTGCTCCAACTGCATTTGCAACTCGTCGATGGGGAGATATCGCAATGCAGCAATTTCGTCCACCTGTTGGGGCGGCCATCTTGGCAAGGAAAAGGCGAAGTGCAAGCCAAAAATGCCAAAAAACAAGTCTTCATGCCTGCGAATGAGGCCAAACTCCTGGTTTCCCGGGCAGCAAAACGGCAAGCGCATCTACCGGTGATAGCAGTCCTTCGGTCGGAACGCGCAACAGTGGCAGGTTCCGGCCGATTTCCAGGAGCAATTCCTCCTGTTCCGGCGGCAGGCGGGGATCGAAAGGGGCCCTGACCGGCATGATCGCCCAGTCGAGCACGCAGGCCGGGATGGTTTCGACTGCGGCGATGCCGCCGCCGCGAACCTCGATCAGGCCGCGGATGGACGGCGGGCAGCGCGCGATGATCCGCCCGTTCTCGAGCGAAAGATCCACCCGGTCGTCGGCGACGAGCGCGGCAAAGCGGCCGCGGCGCCGCACCTGCGAAATGCAGGCGAGCGCCAGCGCCGACTTGCCGGAGCCGGACGGCCCTGTGACCAGGAACCCGGTCGTGCCGAGGACGATGGCTGTGCCATGGACGTTCGCCGGGCGGGCGCTCACGGGTGCGGCTCGGCCGGCAGCGACAGGACGAAGCGGGCGCCGGCAATCTTGCCGCCCTTGTCGATGATGTTCTCGGCCTTGAGCGTTCCGCCATGCGCCTCGGCGATCTGGCGCGAGATCGACAGGCCGAGCCCGGAGTTCTGGCCAAAATCCTCGCCCTCCGGCCGGTCCGTGTAGAAGCGCTCGAAGATGCGGTCGATGTCTTCCGCCTGGATGCCCGGGCCGTTGTCCTCGACATAGACGAGGCAGCGCGAGCGCGAGCGGGCCAGCCGGACGATGATGCGGCCGTTCGGCTCCGGCACGAAGGAGCGGGCGTTCTCGATCAGGTTGGTGATGATCTGGCCGATGCGCAGCTCGTAGCCGCTGACGACGAAGCTTGCCCGCGGATTGTCCTTGCGGTCGACGACGAAGTCGAGCAGCACCTGCTTCTTCTTGCCGCGAACCTGGCGCGAAATGTCGACGAGGTCGCCGAGCAGCTTTTCGAGGTCGACCTTCTTGGCGTCGCTGCGGGCAAGCTCGGCATCGAGCCGGGATGCGTCGGAAATATCGCTGATCAGCCGGTCGAGGCGCCGGACGTCGTGCTGAATGACGTCGAGCAGCCGCTTCTTCGACTCCTCGGTCCGCGCGAGCGGCAGGGTCTCGACGGCGCTTCTGAGCGACGTCAGCGGGTTCTTGAGCTCGTGGCTGACGTCGGCGGCGAAATTCTCGATCGCCGCGATGCGGTCGTAGAGCGCGGTCGTCATCTCCCTGAGGGCGACCGAGAGGTTGCCGATCTCGTCCTGGCGGGAGGAGAAGTCGGGAATTTCCTCGCGCTCCTTCGCGCCGCCGCGGCGCACGCGGATGGCGGCCGCCGCCAGCCGGCGCAGCGGATTGGCGATCGTCGACGACAGAAGCAGGGACAGGATGACGTTGACGAGCGCCGCCACGCCGAAGACGCGGATGATCGCCAGCCTTTCGGCATGGACGATCTTGTCGATGTCGCCCGCCTGCGTCGACAGCAACAGCACGCCGAGCACGGCGCGGAAACGCTGCACCGGCACCGCCACCGAGACGATGAGCTCGCCCTTCTCGGTGACGCGCACGACGGCGCCGCGCACGCCGGTCAGCGCATTCATCACTTCCGGATAGATCGACCCGTTGCCCCCCGGCGGCTCCTTGTAGAGCGGCAGGTCGCCCGGCTGCAGGAGCCGGTTGAACCAGGTGCTGAGCCGCTCCGCGAAGCTCGGCGTTTCCGGATCGACGGGCGGCAGGTCGAAACGAAGCACCTGACCGCCGCTATAGAGATGCCGGGAGTCGAGCAGCAGGTCGGCGTCCGCATCGAACAGGCGCGCGCGAGTGCGCGTCGGCGAGATCAGCCGTCTCAGCACCGGCGCGACGCGCTCCTGGATGATCGGGAATTCCAGGTCCTCGTCGCTCGGCAGCGGCGTGATGCTCTCGCCCGCCTGCAGCTCGAGCAGCTTTTCGGGATCGATGGTGATCGAGTTGGTGTCGACCGATGCGGAGGCGGAAATGGCGCCGGCGATGATCTCGCCCTGCGTCAGCAGGCTCTCCACCCGGGCGTCGATCAGGCCCTCGCGGAACTGGTTCAGATACATGATCCCGCCGACCAGGACCACGAGCGCCACGAGGTTGAAGAAGACGATGCGCCGCGTGAGACTCGAGAACACGGCATTGCCGAACAGGCGCCGGATGAGCGTGAAGGGATGCGCCCATCGGCGCTGCCCCCGCAACCCGGTCAGCCGCCCGTCAGAATCTTCGATATCGCCCTGCAAGACTTCTACCAAGTCTTCCGCTCCCACGGCGAAACGCTCGCCGCCTTCCTCATTCACTGGCGCGGGGCCCGGCCCGTCGCCGGTCCGTCGGCGCGGCGCTATGCGCCGGCGCTCCGTCCCGCCATCAGGCACGCGCTCGGGCCTTCCGGTCGCGCCACCCGCCGGAACCGGCCCACCCCGAGGGTTCGGCCGGTCGCAGGCGATCGCGCCTCGCGCCTTCCCGTTCAGCCTCCGCACCGGTTCTCAATGAGCCACAATCGACGCGAAGGCAAGTCGCGAAGGCAAGTCCGGGGAGCCGCGCCCCAGCCGTTCGCCTCAGGCCGTCTCGCGGAAGCGGTAGCCGACGCCGTAGAGCGTCTCGATCATGTCGAAGTCGCTGTCGACCATCTTGAACTTCTTGCGAAGCCGCTTGATGTGGCTGTCGATCGTCCGGTCGTCGACGTAGACCTGCTCGTCATAGGCGGCGTCCATCAGCGCATCGCGGCTCTTCACGACGCCGGGGCGCTGCGCCAGCGAATGCAGGATGAGGAACTCCGTCACCGTCAGCGTGACCGGCTCGCTCTTCCAGGTGCAGGTATGGCGCTCCTGGTCCATCACGAGCTGGCCGCGCTCCAGCGAGCGCGACGGCGTCTCGCCGTTCTTGGGCGAGCCGACCACGGCTGCGGCGGCGTCGCGGTTCGGCGCGCGCCGCAGGATCGCCTTGACGCGCTCGACCAGCAGCCGCTGCGAGAACGGCTTGGTGATGAAATCGTCCGCGCCCATCTTGAGGCCGAAGAGCTCGTCGATCTCCTCGTCCTTGGAGGTCAGGAAGATCACCGGCAGGTCGGATTTCTGCCTCAGCCGGCGCAACAGTTCCATGCCGTCCATGCGCGGCATCTTGATGTCGAAGATCGCCAGGTGCGGCGGACGCGCCAAAAGGCCCTCGAGCGCGGAGGCGCCGTCGGTATAGGTTTCGACCTTGTAGCCCTCGGCTTCCAGCGCAATGGACACCGATGTCAGGATGTTGCGGTCGTCATCGACAAGCGCGATGGTCTGCATCGTTTTTCAACTCCATCTTTTAGGGTCCGGCGCCGGCATCCGCTCTCGAAGGAAACGGCGGCAGCCGCAAGTCACGGCTGCGTTACTTGAGTATAAAGGTGGAACAAATTGTGGCGAAGCGCAAAAGCACCCGGTTCTCTTTCCCCGCCAGTCATGTCGCAAGTAGGCTTGTGGGATGCGTAATTCAACCGATTAAAAAAAGCATAATTTTCTTTAAATCGATTAATATACTGATATCATTATCGTTTTTTAAGTCGGAGTCTTGTCTTGCGTTGGCCTAGCCGGTATGTTCCGACGAAATTCAACGCCAATGGCCAAACACGAAGGAAGCTTGACCATGGAGCAGCTTGGCAGCCGCAACCCCTCGAACGAACTGGAAACGATCGGTTTTTCCGGCCTTTCGGTCGTCCGCTATAACTTCGAGGCAGCGGAGCTTTATGAGGAAGCCCTTCGCCGCGGCGAGGCTGAGTTGACCGCCCATGGCGCCCTTTGCGCCCGCACCGGCCAGCACACCGGCCGGTCGCCCAAGGACAAGTATGTCGTGCGCGACGCCGCCACCGCCGATCAGATCTGGTGGGACAACAACAGCGCGATCTCGCCGGAAAATTTCGAACGCCTTCGCCAGGACATGCTGGCGCATGCCAAGGGCATGTCGCTCTATGTCCAGGACCTGATCGGCGGCGCCGAGCCCGAGAACGCGCTGCCGACGCGCGTCGTCACCGAATTCGCCTGGCATTCGCTGTTCATCCGCAATCTCCTCATCCGTCCGGAGCGCGATGCGCTGGCGACGTTCGCGCCCAGGCTGACGATCATCGACCTGCCGAGCTTCAAGGCGAACCCCGAGCGCCACGGATGCCGCAGCGAGACGATCATCGCCTGCGACCTGACCCGCGGCCTCGTGCTGATCGGCGGCACCTCCTATGCCGGCGAGATGAAGAAATCGGTCTTCACCGTGCTCAACTACCTCCTGCCGCAGAAGGGCGTTATGCCGATGCACTGCTCGTCGAACGTCGGCCCCGCGGGCGATACGGCGATCTTCTTCGGTCTCTCCGGCACCGGCAAGACGACGCTTTCGGCCGATCCGAACCGCACGCTGATCGGTGACGACGAGCATGGCTGGAGCGACAAGGGCGTCTTCAACTTCGAGGGCGGCTGCTACGCCAAGGCGATCCGCTTGTCGGAAACGGCGGAGCCCGAGATTTTCGCGACGACGCGCCGTTTCGGCACCGTCATGGAAAACGTCGTGCTCGACGCCCGCCGCGTCCCCGATTTCGACGACGGTTCGCTCACCGAAAACACCCGTGTCGCCTACCCGCTGCACTTCATTCCGAACGCCAGCAAGACCGGCACGGCGCCGCAGCCGCGCACCATCATCATGCTGACGGCGGACGCCTTCGGCGTGATGCCGCCGATCGCCAAGCTGACGCCGGAACAGGCGATGTACCACTTCCTCTCCGGCTACACCGCCAAGGTCGCCGGCACGGAAAAGGGCGTGACGGAACCGGAAGCGACCTTCTCGACCTGCTTCGGCGCCCCGTTCATGCCGCGCCATCCGTCGGAATACGGCAACCTGCTCAAGGATCTGATCGCCCGCAACGGCGTCACCTGCTGGCTCGTCAACACCGGCTGGACCGGCGGCGCCTACGGCACGGGAAGCCGCATGCCGATCAAGGTGACGCGCGCCCTGCTTTCGGCGGCGCTCGACGGCTCGCTGAACAGTGCCTCCTTCCGCACCGACGCGAATTTCGGCTTCGCGGTGCCGGTGTCGGTGCCGGGCGTCGAGGATCGCATCCTCGACCCGCGCTCGACCTGGGCGGATGGTGCAGCCTATGACGTCCAGGCCCGGCGCCTCGTCGACATGTTCATCGCCAACTTCGCCAAGTTCGAGAGCCATGTCGACGGCAGCGTGCGCGACGCCGCCCCGGGCGCCAAGGTCGCCGCCGAATAATCGCCAAGACATGATTCACGTGAAACCCGGTCGCCTGCGGCCGGGTTTCTGCGTTCTAGCCGGGCCGTTTCCAACTGCGCGGCGCTGTGCGATAGAACGTCCCTGTGGCGCCGCGCGTCTTATCAGGCGCGTGAAATGCTGCATGTCTTTGTCCCTGAATCGAGATCGATTTAAGGAGACATGCAGTAGGAGTGAATCATGGCGAGCGAACCGCTTTACATCAACGACGGCATCGTGATCGCCGGCTGGGAGCTGACGGAGCAATTCGTGCTGGCCGGCGGTCCGGGCGGGCAGAACGTCAACAAGGTCTCGACCGCGGTCCAGCTCTTCTTCAATATCCAGGCGTCGCCGGCGCTGCCGGAGCGGGTCAAGGCCAATGCGCTGAAACTGGCAGGTCGCCGCGCCTCCAAGGACGGCGTGCTGATGATCGAGGCCAGCCGCTTCCGCAGCCAGGAGCGCAACCGCGAGGACGCCCGCGAGCGGCTGAAGGAGCTGATCCTGAAGGCCGCAGAGCCGCCACCCCCGCCGCGCCGGAAAACGAAGCCGACCCGCGGTTCCATCGAGCGGCGGCTGAAGGAGAAATCCGGCCGGGGCGAGATCAAGAAGCTGCGCGGGCGGCCTGAGGGCGAGTGAAGTCCAGGCAAGCCCATTGTATCTGCCCGCGGGGAGAAGGGACTTGCCGCCCGGCCGCGCCTTCCATTCAACGCCGGCCACGCCGCCTTGATAGCGGCCAGCCGGCCGAGGGCGCTCGGAGCAAGCCGCTTGTCCCCTTCGCCCCGCTTGCGGTCGCTTGCGGGGAGAAGGTGGCCGGCAGCCGGATGACGGGCGAGTCCCCCGTTCCCGCCAAGACGATTTCCGGGTCGCCGGCGGCCGCGGCAAGCGCTACATCCCTTTCGATCGATAGTGAATGACGGGACGACGTCCATGCTGGTGCTGCCGAAAGGGGTGAGACATATTCCCGGTTTCCTCGACCGCTCGCGACAGGAGGCGCTCGTCGAGGCCGTCCGCCATGTCGTCGCCGAAGCGCCGCTCTACGTGCCGGAGATGCCGAAGACCGGCAAGCCGATGTCGGTGCGTATGACGAATTGCGGCGCGCTCGGCTGGGTGACCGACCGCGAGCTTGGTTATCGCTACCAGCCGGAGCATCCGGTTAGCGGCAGGCCCTGGCCGCCGATGCCGGACATACTCATCGATATCTGGCGCGCCGTCTCCGGCAGCGACAAGACGCCCGAGGCCTGTCTCATCAATTTCTACTCCGCCGAGGCCCGCATGGGACTGCACCAGGACCGGGACGAGCGCGACCTCGAAACGGCCGTCGTCTCGATCTCGCTCGGCGACAGCTGCCTCTTCCGCGTCGGCGGCCGCAGCCGCGGCGCGCAGACCGTGTCGTTCAGGCTCGAAAGCGGCGACGTGGTGGTGCTCGGCGGCGAGGGCCGTCTCGCCTTCCACGGCGTCGACCGCATCTACCCGAACACCTCGACGCTCCTGAAGAACGGCGGGCGGCTCAATCTGACGCTGAGGCGGGTCAATCTTTGAGGCTTTCCAAAAGACTCCTCCCCAACCCGTCGCCACAGGTGGGAGGGGCCTCTGCGACCGCGGCGGGCGCAGTTGCCAGTTTTAACGGTCTGAGCTTTCGGAATGGCTGAAAAAAGAAGGAGCAGGCGCGTCATCGCGAGCCCCTCCCACCTGTGGGGAGGGGCTTTTTTCCAAAAGAGAACCCTAACCTTCAAAGCTTTCTCAGCGCCACCGTCTCGGTCAGGTGGTTCTGACCCTTCTGCAGGATGAGGTCGGCGCGCGGTCGCGTCGGCAGGATGTTCTGGTGCAGGTTTTTCAGGTTGATGTTGTGCCAGAGGCCCTCGGCGATCGCCCGCGCCGCGTCCTCGCTGATCGTCGAATAGCGATGGAAGAAGGATTGCGGGTTCTGGAACGCCGTTTCGCGCAGCCGCATGAAGCGGCTGACGTACCAGCTATGGATGAGGCTTTCCTCGGCGTCGATATAGATCGAGAAGTCGAAGAAATCGGAAACCATCGGCACGATCTTGCCGTGGGCGGGCAGATCGCGTGACTGCAGGACGTTGATCCCCTCGAAGATCAGGATGTCCGGCCGGTCGATCACCTGGAAATGGTCGGGGATGACGTCATAGGTCAGGTGCGAATAGGTCGGCGCCTTGACGTTCGGCCGGCCCGCCTTGATCGCCGAGAGGAAGCGCAGGAGCGCGCCGATGTCGTAGCTCTCGGGGAAGCCCTTGCGGTCCATCAGGTTTTCCCGCTGCAGGATCGCGTTCGGGTAGAGGAAACCGTCGGTGGTGACGAGGTCGACCTTCGGGCTCGACGGCCAGCGCGCGAGCAGCTCGGCAAGAATGCGCGCCGTCGTCGACTTGCCGACGGCGACCGAACCGGCGATGCCGATGACGAACGGGGTCTTCGTCTCGTCCGACATGCTGAGGAATCGCTTGCGCTGCTGGAAGAGGATCTGCGACGCCTCGACATGGGCCGACAGGAGCCGCGACAGCGAGAGATAGATCCGCCGCACCTCGTCGAGGTCGACCGGGTCGTTGAGCGAGCGCAGCCGCTGCACCTCGTCGGCCGTCAAGGTCAGCGGCGTGTCGGCGCGAAAGCGCGACCATTCCTCGGCGGAGAAGACGTGGTAGGGCGAATATTCGCCCCCCGTGAGATTGCCGGGAATGTCGGCCGGTTCGATGTCTTCCGCGGCGATGCTCATGGATTCTGCCGGTTTGCCTTTTCCTGCAGGCCGGACTGGCTGGTCCGCCTGGCCAGTTCGCTCATGACATCCTGCAACGGGACGGCGGCGATGTTCAATACGACCATAAGATGATAGAGGAGATCGGCACTCTCATCGACCAGATTCTTGCGGTCGCCACTGACCGCCGCGATCACCGTTTCGACCGCTTCCTCGCCGAGTTTCTTGGCTGCCTTCGGCTGACCGGCCGCAACCAGCTTGGCTGTCCAGGAGTCCTCCGGCGCTGCCTTGGCGCGGGTCGCGACGATCTGTTCGAGGTCGGAAAGAGTAAACTCGGTCACGTTTGGCTCCCTTGGGTCTTGTGCGGTATCCCGGTCGACCCCCTCCGGCCTGCCGGCCATCTCCCCCACAAGGGGGGAGAAGACAAGCGGCTGCCCCCGTCCGAACGATACGCTGCCGCAAGCGGAGCGCACAGGCGGACGTGCTGAGCGTGCCGCACATATTCTCCCCCCTTGTGGGGGAGATGGCCGACAGGCCAGAGGGGGTAGCACCGCGCCCGCATTGTCTCTGCCTCAGTCGAGCCGCATCGGGATGCCGCGCTCGGCCATGTAGCGCTTCGCCTCGCCGATGCTGTAAGTCCCGAAGTGGAATATCGAGGCCGCGAGCACCGCGTTGGCATGGCCGTCGCGGACGCCTTCCACCAGGTGGTCGAGCGTGCCGACGCCGCCGGAAGCGATGACCGGCGCGCGCACCGCATCGGCGATCGCCCGCGTCAGCGCGATGTCGTAGCCGCTCTTCGTGCCGTCGCGGTCCATAGAGGTGAGCAGGATCTCGCCGGCGCCGAGATCGACGACCTTGCCCGCGAATTCGACGGCATCGATCCCCGTCGGCTGGCGGCCGCCATGGGTGAAGATCTCCCAGCGCTCGGCCTCGCCGTCGCCCGAGACCTTCTTGGCGTCGATGGCGACGACGATGCACTGGTCGCCGAACTTGTCGGCGGCCTCCGCCACGAAGTCCGGGTTCTTCACCGCCGCGGTGTTGATCGACACCTTGTCGGCGCCGGCCAGCAGCAGCTTGCGGATGTCCGATACCTGCCGCACGCCGCCGCCGACGGTGAGCGGCATGAAGCATTGCTCGGCGGTGCGGGCGACGACGTCGAAGATCGTCTCGCGGTTGTCGGAGGAGGCGGTGATGTCGAGGAAGCACAGCTCGTCGGCGCCGGCGGCGTCATAGGCGCGCGCCGCCTCCACCGGGTCGCCGGCATCGATCAGGTCGACGAAATTGACGCCCTTGACGACACGGCCGTCCTTGACGTCGAGGCAGGGGATCACGCGGGCTTTGAGCGTCATCGGTCTATCGCTTTCTCGCTGCGTTGAGCAGCGCCAGGGCCTGCCTCGGATCGATCCGTCCGTCATAGAGCGCCCGGCCGGAAATCGCTCCTTCGAGCTTCGCTGCATCCGGTTCCGTCATCCGCCGGATATCGTCGATCGAGGCGAGCCCGCCCGAGGCGATCACCGGGATCGTCACCGCATCGGCGAGCTCCAGCGTCGAGGCCCAGTTGATCCCGGTCAGGATGCCGTCGCGGTCGATATCCGTATAGATGATCGCCGCGACGCCGGCACCCTCGAATTTCTTCGCAAGCTCGATCACGCCGAGCTCCGAGGCCTCCGCCCAGCCCTCGACCGCCACCTTGCCGCCCTTGGCGTCGATGCCGACCGCGACCCGGCCCGGGAATTTGCGGCAGGCCTCGATCACCAGCGCCGGATCGCGCACGGCGACGGTGCCGAGGATGACGCGCGCGAGCCCGCGCGAAAGCCAGTTCTCGATATGCTCGAGCGTGCGGATGCCGCCGCCGAGCTGCACGGGGTTCTTCGTCGCCTTGAGGATGGCGTCGACCGCCGCACCGTTCACCGTCTCGCCGGCGAAGGCGCCGTTGAGGTCGACGACATGCAGCCACTCGAAGCCCTGTTCCTCGAAGGCCCGGGCCTGGGCGGCCGGATCGGGATTGTAGACGGTCGCCTGCTCCATGTCGCCGAGCTTCAGGCGCACGCATTGCCCGTCCTTGAGGTCGATTGCGGGAAAGAGGATCATCTGGTTCGTCCGATCAACAGGGTGCGGGAAGCCTCACGGCTTCCACCGCAGGAAATTCGAGATGAGAGCGAGGCCGAGCGTCTGGCTCTTTTCCGGGTGGAACTGCGCGCCCGCCTTGTTGTCGCGCGCGACGAAGGCGGTCACCGGTCCGCCGTAGTCCGTCTCGGCGACCACGTCCCCGGCATTCGCCGCCGCGAGGTGGTAGGAATGGACGAAATAGGCGTGCAGCCCGTTCGCGCCGGTCGAAATGCCTTCGAAGAGCGCATGCGGGCGACTGAGCCGCAGCGTGTTCCAGCCGATCTGCGGGATCTTGAGCGACCGGTCGCCGGGCTTCATCTCGACGACATCGCCCGGAATCCAGCCGAATCCCCTGGTCACGGTCTTTTCGAGCCCGCGGGACGACATGAGCTGCATGCCGACGCAGATGCCGAGGAACGGCCGGCCGGCCGTCTCGACGGCCTCCGCCAGCGCCTCCTCCATGCCGCTGACGGCGGCGAGGCCCCGCCGGCAATCGGCATAGGCGCCGACGCCCGGCAGCACGATCCGGTCGGCCGAGGCCACGCGGTCCGGCTCGTCCGTGAGCTCGATTTCGGCAGCAATGCCCGCCTCGCGCGCCGCCCGCTCGAAGGCCTTGGTGGCCGAGCGCAGGTTGCCCGATCCGTAGTCAATGATGGCGACCCGCATCAGCGCTCTCCATAGGGTTCAAAGAAGCCGAGTCCGGCCGTGCCGCCCGGCCGTTTCGTCTTCGACCATTCGATCGACGCCAACGGAGCCGCTTTGCCGTCATGCGCCGCCGTCTTCGTGTTCGCGAAGTAGATCACCTCGGCCGTTTCGAGATCGTCCGCCGGAATGATCGAACGAAGGGTCCAGTCCCGTGCTGAGAGACGATGGGCGACGAGAAGCGGCCCTTCGAGCGATACGAGAAGGCTGAGCGCCACCTGCATCACCAGTGCGGCTGTGAAGCCGCCGGGGACCGTCGACAGAAGGATCAACGAAATCTGCAGAACGGCAATGAGGAGCCCGAGGAGCCAGGCGCGCTTGGCCATGAGCCAGAGCGCGGGGAAGAAGAACGCGGCCCAGGAAAAGCCGTCGGCGATGAACTGCGCCCTCTCGTCGTCTGCCGGTGCGCCGGGCGGGGTCATGATCAGATAGGAGGCCATGGTCTTCAGCCAGATATGGGCCGGCTCAGGCGAGCGTCCCCTTGGTCGAGGGAACGCGTCCAGCCTGGCGCGGGTCGATTTCGGTTGCGGTGCGCAGCACGCGGGCGACGGACTTGAAGCAGGTCTCGGCGATATGATGGTTGTTGGCGCCGTAGATATTCTGCACATGCAGCGTGATGCCGGCATGCTGGGCAAGCGCCTGGAAGAATTCGCGCACGAGCTCGGTATCGAAGGTGCCGATCTTCGGCGAGGTGAAGGCGACGTTCCAGACGAGGAAGGGCCGGCCCGAGACATCGACGGCGGCGCGCGTCATCGTCTCGTCCATGGCGAGATCGATCGAGGCGTAGCGGGTGATGCCGCGGCGGTCGCCGAGCGCCCGGGCGATCGCCTGGCCGATCGCAATGCCGGTGTCCTCGACGGTGTGGTGGTCGTCGACATGGAGGTCGCCCTCCGCCTTGATGTCCATGTCGATCAGCGAATGGCGGGAGAGCTGGTCGAGCATATGGTCGAAGAAGCCGACGCCGGTCGAGATCTTCGACGCGCCGGTCCCGTCGATATTGACGGAGACGCTGACGGCGGTTTCATTCGTCTTGCGCGAAACTTGGCCGGTGCGGTTCTGCGTCACATCTGCCATCAGGCTCTCCTACCAATTCAAGCGGTCGGAAGGGGCGCCGCGCCGCCTTTCCTTTCCGGACTTCGCCACAGAGCCGCTCCATATCAGGGGAGGCGTGAAATATCCAGAACCGCAGAAGAGATTCGGTCACGCCGGCGGGTTGAAGCGGAAAGGCGCGCCGGGGCGACCCCGGATATTTGCAATCGCGCCGCCGAGACTTACATAGGCCTCAAGCAACCAGGCTCCGTGAGCCGCAACGTCCCGCTGCCGGGGCCGACAGGTATTTTCATGAGCGAACACAATCCCTACGGAACGATGCACGCGACGACCATCATCACGGTGCGCAAGGGCGGCAAGGTGGTGATGGCCGGCGACGGCCAGGTGAGCCTTGGCCAGACGGTGATGAAGAGCAATGCCCGCAAGGTCCGGCGCCTGTCGAAGGGCGACGTCATCGCCGGCTTCGCCGGCGCGACCGCCGACGCCTTCACCCTGCTCGAAAGGCTCGAGGCGAAGCTGGAGCAATATCCCGAGCAACTGATGCGCGCGGCCGTCGAGCTTGCCAAGGATTGGCGCACCAATAAATATCTGCGCAACCTCGAGGCCATGATGCTGGTCGCCGACCGGTCGGTGACGCTCGCGATCACCGGCAATGGCGACGTGCTCGAGCCGGAACATGGCACGATCGCCATCGGTTCCGGCGGCAACTACGCGCTCGCCGCGGCGCGGGCGCTCATGGACAGCGACAAGTCGGCCGAGGAAATCGCCCGGCGCGCGCTCGAGATCGCCGGGGATATCTGCGTCTACACCAACCATAATGTCGTCATGGAGACGCTGGATGCGGATTGAGCCGGCGGATGTGAGCTTCGAGCGCGTGGCCGAGCGCCACCGGCCGATGCTCCTTGCCTGGCTTTCCGAGCCGCATGTCCGGCAATGGTGGGGCGATCCGGACGTGGAACTCGGCGAGATCGTCGACGGTTGTGCGAATGGCGAGGTCGACGGCTTCGTCTTCCACGTGAAGGGCGAGCCGGCCGGCTACATCCAGTCCTGGACGCCGTCGCGCTACGACGAGCCCTGGGCCCGGGACCTGCCCTCCGACACACCGGGCGTCGACATCTTCATCGGCCCGCCCGAAATGACCGGCAGGGGCGTTGCGGCGCTCGCGCTCAGGGCCTTTGCCGGCAGGCTGTTTGACGACGGCGCCGCCCGCATCGTCATCGACCCCGACGCGGGCAACCGCCGGGCGGTCAGGGCCTATGCGAAGGCTGGCTTCGTGCCCTTCGGCGAATGGATAGACGAGTCCGGTCGAACCCTGCTCATGGAGCTGACGCGGACGGAATTTGAGAGGACTTGATGACCAACTTTTCACCCCGGGAAATCGTGTCGGAGCTCGACCGTTACATCATCGGCCAGAAGGACGCGAAGCGTGCCGTGGCGATCGCGCTGCGCAACCGCTGGCGGCGCAAGCAGCTCGATGACGAGCTGCGCGACGAGGTCATGCCGAAAAACATCCTGATGATCGGCCCGACCGGTGTCGGCAAGACCGAGATTTCCCGCCGCCTCGCCAAGCTCGCCGGCGCGCCCTTCGTCAAGGTCGAGGCCACCAAGTTCACCGAGGTCGGCTATGTCGGCCGCGACGTCGAGCAGATCGTGCGCGACCTCGTCGAGGTCGGAATCACGCTCGTGCGTGAGAAGAAGCGCAGCGAGGTGAAGGCCAAGGCCCATCAGAATGCGGAGGAGCGGGTGCTCGACGCGCTGGTCGGCACGACCGCTTCGCCGGCGACGCGCGATTCTTTTCGCAAGAAGTTGCGCGCCAACGAGCTCGACGAAAAGGAAATCGAGATTGATATCGCCGAAACCGGCACGCCGGGCACCTTCGAGATTCCGGGTATGCCGGGCGCCAATATCGGCGTGCTGAACCTCTCCGAAATGTTCGGCAAGGCGCTCGGCGGCAGGACCAGGAAGGTCAAGACGACCGTCAAGGATTCCTATGAGCTCCTGGTCAACGACGAGTCCGACAAGCTGCTCGACAACGAGCAGATCCAGCGCGAGGCGGTCGCGGCGGCCGAGAACGACGGCATCGTCTTCCTCGACGAGATCGACAAGATCGCCGCTCGCGACGGCGGCATCGGTGCCGGCGTTTCGCGCGAGGGCGTCCAGCGCGACCTCCTGCCGCTCGTCGAGGGCACGACGGTGGCGACGAAATACGGGCCGGTGAAGACCGACCACATCCTCTTCATCGCCTCGGGCGCGTTCCATGTGTCGAAACCGTCGGACCTTCTGCCCGAGCTGCAGGGCCGCCTGCCGATCCGGGTCGAGCTGCGCGCGCTGACCAAGGAGGATTTCCGCCGCATCCTGACAGAGACGGAGGCGAGCCTCATCCGCCAGTACAGGGCGCTGCTCGAAACCGAGGGCGTGGCGCTCGATTTCACCGAGGATGCCATCGATGCGCTGGCCGAGGTCGCCGTCCAGCTCAACGCCAATGTCGAGAACATCGGCGCACGCCGGCTGCAGACGGTGATGGAACGGGTCCTCGACGAAATTTCCTTCACCGCCCCCGACAGCGGCGGCCAGGCCGTGACGATCGATGCGGCCTATGTCCGCAAGCATGTCGGCGACCTTGCCGCCAATACCGACCTGTCGCGCTATATCCTGTGACACCCGCGCTCGGCGGATCGATGATCACGGAAACGTGGGGGCGCCTGTCACTCGACAGGCGCCCCCATTTTTTTGTAGATCGATGAGCGGGCCGTTAAGAAATAAGGCATGATTCCGACATGATTCTGCCGTAGGGGCCGCGCCCGAACGGATTCGATCCGAAGAATTTCACAGGAAAACAGAACTTGCGTCTCACCGCCTGCCTGCTCGTGATCGTCACGCTTTGCCTCTCCGCCGGCCCCTCGGCCGCGACCGGACTCCAGGTCGTCCCGCCGGGCAACCGCCATGCCGAGCAGCCGGGCATCCCCGGCGCTTCCGTCCGCCGCACCAAGGCGGGCCGGACCTCGTTCGACGCGAAATACGAGAAGGTGCGCGATCTCCTCGCCAGCGACCGCGCGCTCGTCGGCAAGATCAAGGCGATCGCCAGCGCCTACGGCATCGCACCCATCCACATGATCGGCGCGATCGTCGGCGAGCATACCTATAATGTCGACGCCTATGACCGGCTCCAGGCCTATTACGTCAAGGCCGCCGCCTATGCCGGCAACAGTTTCCAGTTCGGCTATGACGGGGAGACCGTCGCCGAATTCGTCGAGCGGCCGCAATTTGCCGCTTGCGCCGGCAAGAAGGGCTCCTACGCGCTCTGGAGCTGCCGCGAGCGGGTGTGGGACAGCGAGTTCCGCGGCCGCACGCTCGGCGGCAGGACCTTCCCGAACAACCGCTTCAGCGCCGTCTTCTTCCAGCCGTTCTTTGCCGGCCAGACCTTCGGGCTCGGCCAGATCAATCCGCTGACCGCGCTGATGCTGACGGACAAGGTGTCGCGCGTCTCCGGGTATCCGCGCCTCGACGCGAACGATGCCGCGAGCGTCTACGAGGCGATCATGGATCCGGACGTGTCGCTCGCCTATATGGCGGCCTCGATCCGCCATTCGATCGACGCCTACCGCTCGATTGCCGGCATGGACATCGCCAACAATCCGGGCTTGACCGCGACCCTCTACAATGTCGGCAATCCGGAGGCGCGCGCCGCCGCCCTCGCGGCGAAGAACCAGGGCGGCGAGGTTCACTGGCCGGAGGAGAACTACTACGGCTGGCTCGTCAACAACAAGCTCGCCGAGCTCGAAGCCCTGCTGTGAGCGCTCTTACGGGGAGGCCGTCATCGTTCCGGCCTTGCCTCGTCATTCCTGTGAAGCATTTTCTTGATTGCGCCCTGAAAAACTGAAACGGTAGGGGGTCAGGAAAGGCACCACCATGGACACGCGACCGGAGCCGTTCGAGCCGCCCGCGCCCGTCCCGCGCACCCACATTCCGACGCGGCTCGAGATCATTCGCACCGTGCTGCGCAATCCGCTCGAGCTCTGGGGCGAGCCCTCCTATACGCTCCCCTGGATCGAGACGAAGTTCATCAACCAGCGCACGCTCATCGTCAACGATCCGGGCTTGATCCGCCATATTCTCGTCGAGAACGCCGCCAACTACGAGATGTTGAACGTGCGGCGGCTGATCCTGCGGCCGATTCTTCGGGATGGCCTATTGACGGCGGAGGGCGAGGTCTGGAAGCGATCGCGCAAGGCGATGGCGCCGGTCTTCACGCCCCGCCATTCGAGAGGCTTCGCCGGCCAGATGCTCCGCGTCTCCGAGGCGTTCGCGGGGCGCTACGCACGCGCCGCCTCCGGGCCCTCCGTCGCCAATATCGCCGTCGACATGACGGAGCTCACCTTCGAAATCCTGGCGGAGACGCTGTTTTCCGGCGAGATCGCCGTCGAGAAGCAGGGTTTCGCCGCCAATGTCGAAGAATTGCTGCAGCGCATGGGCCGCGTCGATCCGATGGACCTGCTCGTGGCGCCGCGCTGGGTGCCGCGGCTCACCCGCATCGGCGGCCGCAAGGTGCTCGACCGCTTCCGCGGGGTCGTCTCCGAAACGATGGCCGAGCGTCGGCGGCGGATGGCGGCAGAGCCCGCCAAAGTCCCGAACGACTTCCTCACCCTGCTCCTCCAGCTCGAGGGGCCGGAAGGGCTTTCGACCTCCGAGATCGAGGACAATATCCTGACCTTCATCGGCGCCGGCCACGAGACGACGGCGCGCGCCCTTGCCTGGTGTCTCTACTGCGTCGCCAATACGCCCGCCTATCGTGAAGTCATGGAGCGCGAGATCGACGAAGTTCTCTCGACCGGCGCCGATCCCGTCGACTGGCTCGGCCGCATGCCGCACGTGCTCGCCGCCTTCGAGGAGGCGCTGCGGCTCTATCCGCCGGCGCCGTCGATCAATCGCGCGGCGATCGAGGCGGACGAATGGACGTCGCCCGAGGGCGAGCGGGTGCCGATCCGCAAGGGCATTTCGGTGCTGATCATGCCGTGGACGCTGCACCGCCACGCCCTCTACTGGCAGAAGCCCAGGGCATTCATGCCGAAACGCTTCCTTCCGGAAAACCGCGAGAAGATCAACCGCTTCCAGTATCTGCCCTTCGGCGCCGGCCCGCGCGTCTGCATCGGCGCGACCTTCGCGCTCCAGGAGGCGGTGATCGCCCTCGCCGTTCTCATGCACCGCTACCGCTTCGACCTGACGGACGAGACCCATCCCTGGCCGGTGCAAAGGCTGACGACGCAGCCCCGGGGTGGCTTGCCGATGCGGGTGTCGCTGCGGTAGCGTTGTCGCGCTCTCCGGGTGCGGCAGGCCTCTACGCCGCACCCGCCGGTTCGCTGCATTTGCGCGCGCAAAGGTCGCTCCCACGCGATGGTTTTTCCCGAAAATATGCCCTATCACCGGGACGATCCCCTTCTCCCGATCCTCACTACGGACCTAAGCAGAAATTGACCTCGCATCTTCTTCTCGGCATCGACACCGGCGGCACCTACACCGATGCCGTCCTCTTCAGCGAAGCGACCGGCGTCGTTGCCAAGGCCAAGGCGCTGACCACCCGTCACGACCTTGCCGAAGGCATCTCGGGCGCTGTCGAAGCCGTCCTGGAGAAGGCCGGGATTCCGGTCTCGGCGATCAGCCTCGTCTCGCTCTCGACGACGCTTGCCACCAACGCGCTTGTCGAAGGGCAGGGCGGCCGCGCCGGTCTGGTGATGATCGGCTTCGGTCCGCAGGACCTGAAGCGGGACGGGCTTCAGGAGGCGCTGGGGTCCGATCCGGTGCTCTTCCTGCCCGGCGGCCACAACGTCCATGGCGGCGAGACGCCGCTCGACATGAGCGCGCTCGACGAGGCGCTGCCGAGGCTCGCAGAGGAAGTCTCCTCCTTCGCCATCGCCGGCTATTTCGCCGTGCGCAATGCGGACCACGAGAAGCGCGTGCGCGAGCGCATCCGCGAGATCTCGCACCTGCCGGTGACCTGCAGCCACGAGCTTTCCACCAGGCTCGGGGGCCCGCGCCGGGCGCTGACGACGCTTCTGAACGCCCGGCTGGTGTCGATGATCGACCGGCTGATCGGCTCCTGCGAGGATTTCCTCAAAGCGCGCGGCATCGACGTGCCGATGATGGTGGTGCGCGGCGACGGCGCGCTGATCTCGGCGGCCGAGGCGCGGCTGAGGCCGATCGAGACCATCCTGTCCGGCCCGGCGGCGAGCCTCGTCGGCGCCCGTTATCTGACGGGCCTCGAAAACGCCGTCGTCTCGGACATCGGCGGCACGACCACGGATGTCGCCGTGCTCGAAGCGGGGCGCCCGCGGCTCGATGCGGAAGGGGCGGTCGTCGGCGGCTTCCGCACCATGGTCGAGGCGGTCGCCATGCGCACCTATGGCCTCGGCGGCGATTCGGAGGTGAAGATCAATGACCGCGGCCTCAAGGCCAGGCTCGACCTCGGTCCGCGCCGCTTCCTGCCCCTGAGCCTCGCGGCGGCGCTCCACGGCGACGCCGTGCTCTCGGTGCTCGAGAAGCAGCTGCGCGCGACCCATGCCGGCCGCCACGACGGCCGCTTTGCCGTCCGCACCGGCCTGCCCGACCATCTCGCAAGCGGCCTCCAGCCGCAGGAGCAGGCGCTTTACGACCGCATCGGCATGGTGCCCGTGGCGCTCGCCGAGTTGCTTGTCAGCACGCCGCAGCGCGCGACGCTCGACCGGCTCGTGGGAAGGGGGCTCGTGCACATCTGCGGCCTCACCCCTTCCGACGCGATGCACGTCTTGGGCGGCCAGGCGCAGTGGAATGCCGCGGCGGCGCGCCTCGGGCTCGAGATCGCCGCCCGCACAAGGGACGGTTCCGGCCAGCCGATCGCGCCGTCGGCCAAAGCCCTGGCGCAGATGATCGTCGACCGGGTGACGCGACAGTCCTCGGAAGTGATCCTGCAGGCCTGCCTCAACGAGGATGGCGCAGCCATCGATCCCGCCGCCTCGCACGCCGTCGACCGGGCGCTGAAGCGCGAACCCGGCATCGTCCGCTTTTCGATCGGCCTCGACCGGCCCCTTGTCGGCCTCGGCGCCTCGGCACCGGTCTATTACCCGGCGATCGCGACGATGCTCGCCACCGAGGCGGCCATTCCGGCGGAGGCGGACGTCGCCAACGCCGTCGGCGCCGTGGTCGGCCAGGTGCGGGCGTCCGTCACCGTCTTCGTGACGACGCCGGAGGAGGGCATCTTCATCGTCAACGGCGCCGGGGTGAGCGAGCGCTTTCTGGATGAGGGCGAAGCCTTCGAGGTCGCCCGCCGGCGCGCCGAGACGATGGCGCTCGAGACCGCGCGCGCGAACGGCGCCGAGGAGCCGGCCGCAACGATGCGGGAGGAAGTCGATGCGCCGGAGGTGGAAGGCCGCCGCAAGCTGATCGAGGCCCGCTTCATCGCCGCGGCGAGCGGCAGGCCGCGGATCGCCCAATAGAGGGGTGAGCGAAAGGGGGTGCGGTATTCGCCTGCACCCCACGTCTCATATGGCCGCAATCTTTTCCATTTCGGAAACAATTCTTCGCATCCTTGCGGAATTGACAGGCAATGAATTGGTGAGAAACTGCCGCACGAGGCGGGACGCCCGCGGAAGAGTGCGAAGCGCTTTTCCGCGGGCGTCCCGCTCCTACCTATTGGAATACCGAAAACCGAGATTTCAGGAGCTGCCGCATGGACCGCGTTGAGAAATATGATTTGAAGATCGATGCGGGGCTCCACCGCTTCCTGGTCGAAGAGGCGATGCCGGGCACGGGCGTCGATCCCGAGCACTTCCTTGCCGCCCTCTCGCAGATCGTCCACGATCTCGCACCGAAGAACCGGGCCCTTCTCGCCAGGCGCGACGAGCTCCAGGAGAAGCTCGATGCCTGGTATCGCGAGCACGGGCAACCGGTCGATATCGCGGCCTACGAAGCCTTCCTGAGGGAGATCGGCTATCTCCTGCCGGAAGGCCCCGCTTTCTCCGTCTCGACCGCGAATGTCGATCCGGAGATCGCGACGATCGCCGGGCCGCAGCTGGTCGTACCGGTCATGAACGCACGCTATGCCTTGAACGCCGCCAATGCGCGCTGGGGCTCGCTCTACGACGCGCTCTACGGCACCGACGCGATTGCCGAGGCCGACGGCGCCGAGCGCGGCAAGGCCTACAACCCGGTGCGCGGAGCGCGGGTCATCGCCTGGGCGCGCGATTTCCTCGATGCGACCGTGCCGCTCGAGGGCGCCCGCTGGAGCGACGCAAAATCCTTTGCGGTCGAAGGCTCGGCGCTCTCCGTCACGCTCGCAAACGGCGCGAAGGTCGCTCCCGGCAATCCCGCTGATTTCGCCGGCTATGCCGGCGACGCCACGGCGCCGTCCGAGATCGTTCTTCGCCGGAACGGCCTCCACATCGTCATCGTCCGCGACGCGACGACGCCGATCGGCATGGCCGACGCGGCCGGCATTTCCGACGTCATCCTCGAATCGGCGGTCACGACGATCATGGATTGCGAGGATTCTGTCGCCGCCGTCGATGCCGAGGACAAGGTGGTCGTCTATCGCAACTGGCTCGGGCTCATGAAGGGCGATCTCGAGGAAACGGTGGCGAAGGGCGGCAGGACGTTCACGCGCCGGCTCAATACCGACCGCGTCTATTCGGCCGCGGGCGGCACCACGCTGACGCTTCCCGGCCGGTCGCTGATGCTGGTGCGCAATGTCGGCCACCTGATGACCAATCCGGCGATCCTCGACGGACAAGGGAACGAGGTTCCGGAAGGCATCATGGACGCCATGGTGACGGCGCTGATCGCACTGCACGACATCGGCCCGAACGGACGCCGGGCGAATTCGCGCGCCGGTTCGATGTATGTCGTCAAGCCGAAGATGCATGGTCCGGAGGAGGTCGCCTTCGCCTGCGAGATCTTCGCCCGTGTCGAGGCGGCGCTCGGCATGGCGCCGAACACCGTGAAGATGGGCATCATGGACGAGGAGCGGCGCACGACCGTCAACCTCAAGGAATGCATCCGCGCCGCCCGCGAACGCGTCGTCTTCATCAATACCGGCTTCCTCGACCGCACCGGCGACGAGATCCACACCTCGATGGAAGCCGGCCCGATGATCCGCAAGGGCGACATGAAGCAGGCGGCCTGGATCTCGGCCTACGAGACCTGGAACGTCGATATCGGCCTCGAATGCGGGCTTGCCGGCCATGCCCAGATCGGCAAGGGCATGTGGGCGATGCCGGACCTGATGGCGGCGATGCTGGAGCAGAAGATCGCCCATCCGAAGGCGGGCGCCAACACCGCCTGGGTTCCCTCGCCGACCGCCGCGACCCTGCACGCCACGCACTACCACCGCGTCAATGTCGCCGAGGTCCAGGCGCGCCTGAAGAGCAGGGGCCGCGCCAGGCTCGCCGACATCCTGTCAGTCCCGGTCGTGCCGCGGCCGAACTGGACGGAGGAGGACATCCAGCGCGAGCTCGACAACAATGCGCAGGGGATTCTCGGCTATGTCGTGCGCTGGGTCGATCACGGCGTCGGCTGCTCGAAGGTTCCCGACATCAACGATGTCGGGCTGATGGAGGACCGCGCGACGCTGCGCATCTCCTCGCAGCACATGGCGAACTGGCTGCACCACGGCATCGTCAGCGAACGGCAGATCGTCGAGACGATGAAGAAGATGGCGGCGATCGTCGACCGGCAGAATGCCGGCGATCCGAACTACACGCCCATGGCCGGCCGCTTCGACGAATCGATTGCCTTCCAGGCGGCCCTCGATCTGGTGCTCAAGGGCCGCGAGCAGCCGAACGGCTACACCGAGCCGGTGCTGCACCGCCGCCGGCGGGAGTTGAAGGCGAAGCAGGTGGTTTGAGAAAGTGACGGCGGTCGCCGCCGGCATCGGCCCCTCATCCCGCTGCCGCGACCGCCGCCCAAGTCCCCTCTCCCCGCCTGCGGGGAGAGGGCTAGGGTAAGGGGCAGCCGAAGGCGCACTGTTGATGGCAAACGAAAGGGCCGCCGGCATTCGACCGGCGGCCCTTCGCATTTCAAGCTGCAGACAACTACTGCTGCACGACGACGCGGGTGTTGCGGCCGGGGCGGACGCGCGAATAGAGGTCGATGATGTCCTGGTTCATCAGCCGGATGCAGCCGGACGAGGCGGCGGTGCCGATCGAGGACCATTCCGGCGTGCCGTGCAGGCGGAAGAGCGTGTCCTTGCCTTCCTTGTTGAAGAGATAGAGGGCGCGCGCGCCGAGCGGATTGTTGATGCCCGGGCCCATGCCTTCTTCGACGTATTTGGCGACTTCCGGCTTGCGCTCGGCCATTTCCTTTGGCGGATGCCAGGTCGGCCATTCCTGCTTCCAGGCGACATAGGCCTCACCTTCCCAGGCGAAACCCTGCTTGCCGACGCCGATGCCGTAGCGCACGGCCTTGCCGCCCGGCAGCACGTAGTAGAGGAAGCGGCTCGGCGTGTTGACGACGATGGTGCCGGGGCGTTCCTTCGTCGGATAGTCGACGATCTGGCGATGGAATCGCTGGTCGACGCGGTTGATCGGGATGGCCGGCAGCGCATATCCATGGTCCTCAACAGGGCCATAATTGCCGGAGAAGATCTGATTCGTCGCGACTTTTTCGCCTTGGGGAGCGGGGCCGGCCGTGGTCGTGGTTTGCGAGCAGCCGGCAAGGGCGATCGTGGCCGCCAGGCTGCACAAAAGGAGAGCGTTGCGGAAGCGCATGGGGGTCTCGTAATAGAAAGTCAGGAGGATACGGGGGAGGGTGTCCGGCCGTCAGCGACAGAAGCTTATTTTCGATTGCACTGCGCCGCGCAAGGGACCGCGCCGCCGCAATGTGGCTAAAAAGTGTAAATTCCGCGACGATTGCTTTTTTGCAACAAGGGGGCGGGGAGCGCCGCGCTCTTCCAGGCGCTCGAGCGTGGCGGCGGCCGCTGCCGATTTCGGGAACAGGAGCGGACCGAGACTTTGACACCGAGAACGATGCCAGCCGGAGCCCGGGAATGACGATACTATCGATCCATGGCGACAACCCGCTCGTCGACGGGCGTCAGTCCGAACGGGCGCTGAAGGTGCGCCGCGGCGTGCAGCGGCTGCTCGCCGAGCTGCGCCACGCCGTGCTGCCGGAGCTGACGCTTGCAAGCGGCAGGCGGGCGGATCTGATCTCGCTTTCGGCCAAGGGCGAGATCTGGATCGTGGAGATCAAGACCTCGATCGAGGACTTCCGAGTCGACCGCAAATGGCCGGAGTACCGGCTCCACTGCGACCGCCTGTTCTTCGCGACCCATGCGGAGCTGCCGCTCGACATCTTTCCGGAGGAATGCGGCCTCATGCTCTCCGACGGCTACGAGGCGCATATGCTGCGCGAAGCCCCCGAGCATCGCCTGCCCCCGGCCACGCGGAAATCGGTGACACAGGCCTTCGCCCGCGCCGCGGCACAGCGCCTGATGCTCGCCGAATGGGCCGCCGAGCGCAACGGCGAACTCGGCGAATCGATTCGCGATATCCTGGGCGGCGTGCGGGATTAGGGAGCTAGGCGAGGTTTGCCCCTCTCCTCGGGCTTGCCCCTCACCCTAGCCCCGTTTTGACGGCGAGAGGGGACTTGGGCAAGTGCCGCGAGTCCCCTTCGCCCCGCCTGCGGGGAGAAGGTGGCCGGCAGGCCGGGGGCGAGCCAGCGGGCAGAAGTCTGTAACCCGCCGCCTATTTCGGCGCGCGCTTTGCCAGGATGCGCTGCAGCGTGCGGCGGTGCATGTTGAGGCGACGTGCGGTTTCGGAAACGTTCCGGTCGCACATCTCATAGACGCGCTGGATGTGTTCCCAGCGCACCCGGTCGGCCGACATCGGATTTTCCGGCGGCTCCACCCGCTCGCCCGGACGCTGGATGAGCGCCGCAAGAATGTCGTCGGCATCGGCGGGTTTGGCGAGGTAGTCGACCGCGCCGAGCTTCACCGCGTTGACGGCGGTGGCGATGTTGCCGTAGCCGGTCAGCACGATGATCCGCGTGTCGTCGCGGCGCCCGCGGATCGCCTCGATCACGTCGAGGCCGCTGCCGTCGCCGAGCCGGAGATCGACGACCGCATGCTTCGGCGGGCGGGTCTTCGCCTTGGCGATCCCTTCGGCGACGGACTCGGCGATCTCGACCGCAAAACCGCGCGCCTCCATGGCCCGCGCCAGGCGGCGCAGGAACGGCCCGTCATCGTCGACGATCAGCAGGCTCTTGTCGGGCCCGATCAGGTCGGCATCCGCGGAGTGGGCGCTTGGTGCAGCCGTCGATTTTTCGATCATTTTTCTTCAATCCCTCAGCAAAAACCCGACGGTTCTACTGAAAACTATCTGAGTTTCCTCACGCCTGTCTTCAATAATCTGCCAAAAGTCATTTCGCCAGCTTGGCATCCATCAGCGCGCGCGGCCATTCGACGCTGACCCGGGCGCCGGGATTGCCGTTTTCGAATCGGAGCCGCGCGCCGGAGCGCTCGAGCAGCGTCTTGGCAATGAAGAGGCCGAGGCCGAGCCCGCCGGCGCTGTCGTCCTTCTGCCGCCGCGTGACGTAGGGTTCGCCGATTCTCGCGAGGATGTCCGGCGCAAATCCGTCGCCGTCGTCCTCGATCGTCACCCGGACGCGCTCGGCCGTGTGCTCGGTGGTGACCGTCACCTTCCTGCGGGCATAGTCGACAGCGTTTTCGAGAAGGTTGCCGAGCCCGTAGAGGATGCCGGCATTGCGGATGCCGACGGGCTCGGAGGCGCGGCCGCCTTTCTCCCTGAGCTCGATCTCGATCCCGAATTCGCGATGCGGCGCCATCACCTCCTCGATCAGCGACGAGAGCGGCAGCAGCCGCATGTGCTCCTCGCTTTCGGACGAGAGCGTCGTCAGCCGCTTCAGGATATCGCGGCAGCGCTCGCTCTGGCTGCGCAGGAGGTGAACATCCTCGCCGAAGCGCGGGTCGTCACCGAGCTCCCGCTCCATCTCCTTGGCGACGACGCTGATCGTCGCGAGCGGCGTGCCGAGCTCGTGGGCCGCGGCGGCGGCGAGGCCGTCGAGCTGCGACAGGTGCTTTTCGCGCTGGAGCACCAGTTCCGTCGCTGTCAGCGCCTCGGAAAGCTCGCTCGCCTCGAGCGAGACCCGATAGGTGTAGAAGGCGGCAAAGGCCGTCATCGAGACGATCGCGAACCATATGCCGACCGTCAGCACTCGTGGAATCAACAGGACCGTGCCGGGATACCAGGGCAGCGGAAAGGGCGAGAAGGCGAGTGCGGTGATGCCGATCACGGCGAGACCGGCAAGCACGATGCTGTGCGGCTTCGGCTGCGACGCCGACGAGATGATGACCGGCACGCAAAGCAGCGGCGCAAAGGGGTTGGAAAGCCCGCCGGTGATGAAGAGCAGCGCGGTCAGCTGTGCGAGGTCGAGGCCGAGCAGCACGAAGGCCGCCGGCGGCGTCAGCCGCTGCGTCGGCGGGTAGCGGACGGTGAGGATGACGTTGAGGAGCGCGAGGCTCGCGATCAGCACCGAACAGGAGATGAGCGGCAGCGGGAACTGCAGCCACAGGGCCGTGATGACGACGGCGATCGACTGCCCGCCGACCGCCAGCCAGCGCAGGCGCACGAGCGTTTGCAGCCTGAGGCTGCGATTGCTGTTGAGGTCGTTGTGAAGTGCCGCCGCCGCCATGTTGCCTTCCGTGTCCGCCTGTGCCCTCTTCGGGAGAGCGGGTGTATTCAGAGGAGTCTAGTCCGATCCAGTGCCCGCCGCAAAGCACCGTTTATGCAGCTTGGATGCGCTGGTGCGGGCCAGCAACTGCGACCGGCGCGATTGTGCTGCTTGGAAAAGACCACTCCCCACAAGGGGGAGGGGCTTCAGAGCCCGCTGCGATCGCCGTGCCATTTTCGGCCCTTGCGTCTGGCCTCAACGCCGAAATCAAGGCGGAGCCGCTGCGCCCCAAAAAGCCCCTCCCCCTTGTGGGGAGGGGTTGGGGAGGGGTTCTTTCGGGAGGGGTTGGGGAGGGGTCTTTCGGGAGGGTCTTGCCTGCGGATCGGAATCCGGCTCAACGTCTAGCTCCCGCGCGGTTTCGCCCGTGTCGTCGGCACGGCATTGGCCGGGTCTTCCGGCCAGGGATGCTTCGGATAGCGGCCGCGCATGTCGGCCCGCACATCCTTCCACGAGCCGGCCCAGAAGCCCGGCAGGTCGCGGGTGGTCTGGATCGGGCGGTGGCCGGGCGAGACCAGTTCGAGCAGCAGCGGCAGCCGGCCGTCGCCGATGGTCGGATGCGCCTTCAGGCCGAACAGCTCCTGCACGCGGATCGACAGGAGCGGCTCGTCGCCATCGTAGTGGATCGGGTGGCGCTGGCCCGTCGGCGCCTCGAAATGGGTTGGCGCCAGCCTGGCGAGATCGCGCTGGAGGCCGTAGGGAACGAGCGACAGGAGCCCCTCGGCCAGATCGCGCCCCTTTATCCCGTCGAGGCCGCCGGCCTCGTGCTGGAAAGGAACGAACCATTCGTCGAGGCGGCAGAGCAAGGCGTCATCCGCCATGTCGGGCCAGGGCGCGCCGATCGAGCGGTGCAGGAAGCCGATGCGGTCGCGCAGTTGCGCCACGTCCTTCGGAAAGGGCACGGCGGCGAGGCTGAGCTGGCGAACGCCATCGGCGAGCGCCCGCGCCGCCGCCTCGCCGCTCGGGCGGGGGAGCGGTTTTTCCTCGAAGGTGATCGCTCCGAGCCGCGTCACCCGGCGGGCACGCACCTGCCGGCTTGCCCGGTCGAAGAAGCTCTGCTCCTCGGTAACGATCGCCTCCGGCATATGCGCCTCGACGTCGCCCCTGGTGATTTCCGCCGCCGCCAGGACCCGCTGCGCGCCGGCGCGTCCGGTCAGGTCGGCGATGACCAGCATCTCGGCCGCGGCCAGCCGCTCGGTCTCCGGCACTTCCGCGCCGCGTCCGTTCGCCATCACGAAGCGGCCGCGCCCGCCGCGCTGCAGGGCGATGCGATCCGGAAAGGCGTGCATCAGCAGCGGTCCGGGCGACGAGCGCTCGCCATCCGTCTTTGGCGCGCCGAGATCTGCGGCCATGCGCCTGGCAAGTCCGCGTGCCGCTTCCGCCCGGTCGCCCCGGTCGCTGCGGAACCGGCGCAGCCGTTCCTCGATGTCGATAGCGTTGCCGCCGAGCCCTTGCTCGGTGAGCAGCACCGCGATGAGGCAGGCCTCCCGCGCCTGCCCCTCTTCGGCAGCCGAAACCGCCATTGCGGCGAGCCGCACCGGCAGCGCCAGGTCGCGGATCTGGCGGCCTCTCGCGGTCAGCGCCCCAACGGCATCGAGCGCCCCGAGGTCGACGAGCAGGTTGCGGGCCTCGCGCAGCGTCGCCTCCGGCGGCTGATCGAGGAACTTCAGCGATGACGGGTCGGAAACGCCCCAATGGGCGAGGTCGAGCAGCAGGCCGGAAAGGTCGCTTGCAAGGATCTGCGGCGGCGTGAAGGCGGCAAGCGCCGCCGTCTGGCCCGCATGCCAGAGCCGGATCGCGATACCGGGCTCGGTTCGCCCGGCGCGGCCGGCGCGCTGGTCGGCCGAGGCCCTCGAGACGCGCACGGTTTCGAGCCGGGTGATCCCGGTCGAGGCCTCGAACACCGGCAGCCGCTGCAGTCCGCTGTCGACGACGATCCGGACGCCGTCGATGGTGATCGAAGTCTCGGCGATCGAGGTCGCAAGCACGATCTTGCGCGTGCCTTTCGCTGCCGGGCGGATCGCCGCGTCCTGTTCCTTCTGGCCGAGATTGCCGTAGAGCGGCACGATCGCGGTCGCCTCGCCCAAGCGTCCGGCGAGGCGCTCGGCGGTGCGGGCGATCTCGGCCTGGCCGGGCAGGAAGGCGAGGATCGACCCCGCTTCGGATCGATGCGCCTCCGCGATCGTCCGGACCATGGCGTCCTCGACGCTTTCGCCGGCGTTCCTGTTCTCATGGCGGATGTCGACCGGGAAGCTGCGGCCCTCGCTCGTCAAAACCGGCGCATCGTCGAGGAGCCTGGCGATGCGCTCGACGTCGAGCGTCGCCGACATGACGATGATCTTCAGGTCGTCGCGCAGCGCCGACTGCACGTCGACCGCCAGCGCCAGTCCGAAATCGGCATCGAGCGAGCGCTCGTGGAACTCGTCGAAGAGGACGGCAGAGACGCCGGAGAGCTCGGGATCGTCGAGGATCATCCGGCTAAAGACGCCCTCGGTCACGACCTCGATCCGCGTCTTCGCCGAGATGCGGTTGTCGAGCCGCATGCGGTAGCCGACGGTCTCGCCGGCCTTCTCGCCGAGCAGCTCGGCCATGCGCCAGGCCGCGGCGCGCGCGGCGAGCCGCCGCGGTTCGAGCAGGATGATCTTGCCGTCGCCGCGCCAGGGCTGATCGAGCAGGAACAGCGGCACGAGCGTCGTCTTGCCGGCGCCCGGCGGCGCCGACAACACGACGGAGCGCGAAGCGGCGAGCGCCTCGGCGAGCGTGGGCAGGATCTCGCGGACCGGCAGGGGCGGGAGCGCGCGCATCAGGCCTCCTCCTCGCTCCCGACCTCGATCACGCGGCCGCCGGCGGCCTGCGCGTCGGCGCTGTCGTGGGTGACGAGAATGGTCGGCAGGCCCGCCGCCTTCGCCTTTGAAAAGACGAGCTCGCGCGTCTGCTGCCGAAGCGCCGCATCGAGCTTCGAGAAGGGTTCGTCGAGGAGCAGGAACCGCGGCGCCGATACGAGCAGCCGCTGCAGCGCCACACGCGCCTTCTGGCCGCCTGAAAGCGTCTCCGGGTCGCGATCGAAGAAGCCGCCGAGGCCGACCTCCTCGAGCGCTGCCTCGGCCAGCGCCCGGCGCGCCTTGTGGCCCTTGACGGCCGGCGGTATGGCGAAGGCGATGTTGCCGCCGACCGAAAGGTGGGGAAAGAGCATCGGGTCCTGAAACAGGATGCCGGCATGGCGCCGATTGGCCGGAACTTGCGTCAGGTCCTCGGCGCCGACCAGGATGCGCCCGCTCACCTCGAAGGCCGGATCGAGAAAGCCGCCGGCAAAGGCGAGCAGCGTCGACTTGCCGGAGCCCGACGGTCCCATGATCGTCAGCACCTCGCCCGGCAGGATGGTCGCCGAAACGGCAAGCAGCGTCCGGCCCGTGAGCCGGATCGCAACGTCCGCCAGCGTCAGGGATTTTGCCTCGGCGATTTCCTGCATTCACGTCCTCATTGCCCGCCGGTTGCGGAATAGCAACTGCGGCCCGAGCGACGCAACGAGAAATGCGAGGAAGGGCAGGAGCGACTGGACGAGCGCATGGACGCCGATGACCCGGCGGTCGCCGCCCGAGGCGAGCGCGACCGCCTCGGTGGTGATCGTCGTCAGCCGCCCCGAGCCGACGAGCAGCGTCGGCAGGTATAGACTGACCGAGACCGAGAAGCCGACGGCAAGCGCCGTCAGGCAGGCGCGGAAAAGCAGCGGCAACCGGACCTTGAACAGGATTTCGAGCGGCGATTTGCCGAGTCCGGCGGCGATCCTTTCGAAGCGCGGGTCGAGCTCGCGCCAGGGGGCCGAGAGCGACAGGAGCACGTAGGGAAGCACGAACAGGAAATGCACCGCCAGCACGCTCGCGAAGGCCGGCGAGACCCCGGCCGAGAACAACAGGATCTGCAGGCCGAAGACGAAGCTGATCTCGGGCACCAGCAGGGGCAGATAGAGCAGCCGGTAGCCGGCGCCGTTCTTCCTTCCGCCGTTGCGGTAGAGAAGCAGGATCGCGACGAGCAGCGCCAGCAATGCCGCAGAGAGCGCGAGGGCAATCGTGGTGCCGAGCGGTACCCGGAGTTGCGGCAACGTTCGCAACCACGTCCTCGTCGTCAGGCTTTCCGGCAGCGCGTCCGGAAAGGGCCAGAGGCCGGCGGCCGACCAGAGGGAGAGGAGCCCGAGCCCCGCGAAAATCGTGACGGCGCAGCCCGTCATCAAAAGGGCGGCTGCAACGCGGAGGGCGCCGTCCTCGGCGAGGCGCCGCCCCGAAGAGGTGAGCCGGGCGAGCGCGATCCTGCCGAACCGTTCGGCCACGTTCCAGATCGCCATTGCGGCGAGGACGGTGGCAAGCTGCACCAGCGCGCCGGCCGAGGCGAGAAAGCGCGCATCGAGGTCGGGATAGGCTGCCCATTGGGCGATGCGCACCGGCAATGTCGGCGGCAGTTGCGGCCCGATGATGATGGCGACGTCGACGACCGAGACGGAATAGGCGAGCACGGCGAAGACCGGCAGCCGGATCTGCCGGTAGAGCGCCGGCCAGAGGCTGACGCCGAAGCCGAGAACCCGGCCGTAGCCGAGCGCCGCCGTCAGTCGTGCCGCCCTTGCAACGGCGAGCTGCGGCAGGGCTGCGAGAGCCACCAGGAAGAGGAAGGGAACCTCCTTGCTGATGAGCCCGGCAATCATCGAAAGCGCGTAGGGGTCGTTCGGCACGAGCCAATCGGGCGGGCGCGTGAAGCCCGTGAGTTCGGGCGAGGCGAGCCGCAGGAGAAAGCCCGACGGGGCGACGAGGAAGGCAAGGGCGAAGGCCGCCGCCGCATGCGGAACGGCAAGCAGGGGAGAAACGAGGTGCTGAATCCGGGTAAAGGCCCATGTGCCGGCAAAGCCCGCGACGAAAGTGCCGACGATCGCCAGGGCGGCGAAGGTGGTGATCAGCCCTGCCGCAAGACCGGTGAGCGCGGAGCGAAGAACGTGCGGCTGGCGGGCAAGCTCGACAAGGTGAACGAGCGTCAGGTCGCGCCCGCCGAGCGCCGGCAGGTAGCCGAAGGCCGGCAGGATGGCGCCGGCGACGCCGGCAAGGACCGGCAGCCCGAGAATGACGACGAGCAGCGCGTTGCCGCTGAGGAGGCGCCGCAACGGCATGCCGAACGGCACCGGGCCCGGGCTCTCAGTTTGCAGCCCCATAGCGCCGGATCCATTCGGTTTCGATCCGCGTCATCCAGTCCGGGTGCGGTTCGTCGAGCATGGGCCCGAGCGCCTCGGGCGCAAGCGTCGCGACGCCGAGGTCGAGGCGCGCGAAGGCATCGCGATCGGCGGCGGCGAGCTTGGCGAGCGAGAGCACGGTCGGGTCGCCCCAGATTTTCGGATCCTGTTTGCGCAATTGCGCCTCGGGCGAAAGAAGGAAATCGGCGAGAAGCAGCGCGCCGGCCTTGGCCTGGGCGTTGTAGGGGATGGCGACGAAATGCGTGTTGCCGAGCGTGCCGCCCGGAAAGACGAAGGAGCGCACCGTGTCCGGCAGCTCGCCATTGGCGATCGCGGAGGAGGCTTCCGCCGGATTGAAGGCGAAGATTATGTCGAGCTCGCCGTCGGCGAGCTTCTGCTTCATGTCCGGATAGTTCTGCGGATAGGCCTTGCCCTTGCGCCAGAGCAAGGGCGTCAGCCTGTCGAGATAGGCGATGAGCGGCGCGACGGCGGCTTCGAAGGTCGCGTCGTCGGCCGGCCGTTGCAGCCTGGCCTTGTCGGCCGTGAGCTCGATCAGCACCTGCTTCAGGAAGGAGGAGCCGGTGAAATCGGGCGGCTGCGGATAGGAGAAGCGCCCCGGATGGGCCCCGGCCCATTTCAGGAGATCCGCCGCCGATCGGGGCAGCTCGCTCGCCTCGGTGCGCGCCGAATCGTAGAAGAACACCAGCTTTGCCCCGCCCCAGGGGCTCTCCAGCCCGTCGGTCGGAATGGTGAAATCCTTGAGCACCGTCGGCATGTTCTCGCGGTCGACATAGCGCCAGTTCGGCAACTTCGTCGCCCAGTCGGGCCCGTAAAGCAGGCCTTCACGCTTCATCGCGGCGAAGTTCTCGCCGTTGATCCAGACGAGATCGACCGAGCCGCCCTCGTTCTGTCCTGCCGATTTTTCGGCAAGCACGGTTGCGATCGCCTTCGCCGTGTCGTCGAGCTTCACATGGACGACGGTGACGCCGTAGCGCGCCTTCATCTCTTCGCCGGCCCAGCGGATATAGGCGTTGATGTTCTCCGAGCCGCCCCAGGCGTTGAAATAGACCGTCTGGCCCTTCGCTTCGGCGACGACCGAATCCCAGTCGTTGACGTCGGTTGCGGCGGCGCGTCCGGCAAGGCCGAGCACCAGCATGGTCGCCGCGATCCATCGTGCTGCTTGCCTGATCATGATGTCCGCTAACTCCCCCGATCGCTGGCCGTCCAGTCGTGGCCGAAGGGTAAGGCAAGGCCTGGCGGCGTCAATGCAGGCTGCCCTGTGCCGCCGTCACGTTTCGGTGAAACGGCTTAGCTTCTGCCTCCGCTTGCCTCGAAGGCGAGCACCGCGCCGGCGAGGTCTTCGAGCGCGGCCCCCACCGATTTGAACAGGGTGATCTCGTCGGGCGCCGTGCGGCCGGGGTGGGTGCCGCGGGCAAGCTCGAAGAGGTCGGCGCGGATCGACGCCTCGGTGATGACGCCGGCGCGGAGCGGCTGGACGATGTCTCCGCCTTCTTTCAGTGCACCGTCGCGCGTGTCGACGAAGAGGCTCGCCCGGGCGACGGCCCGGTCGTCCGATTCGCGCATGGTCGGCTTGAAGGCGCCGATGAGGTCGAGATGCGCGCCGGGCTTCAGCCAGTCGCCGCAAATCAGCGGCTCGGAAGAAAGCGTCGCGCAGGAGATGATGTCCGCCTCGCGCGCGGCCGTTTCGAGATCGGTCGCGACGGAAACCGAAACGCCCTTGAGGTCGAGCTCCCTGGCGGTCGCTTCCGCCTTCCTGGGATCGCGCCCCCAGACCGCGACTTCGCGGATCGGGCGCACCGAGGCATGCGCCTCGATGACGTTGGCGGAAAGCCTTCCCGTCCCGACCATCAGCATCGAGCGCGCGTCCGGCCGCGCGAGATAGCGCGCCGCGAGCGCGGAAGCGGCGGCGGTGCGCCGGGCGGTGAGCTCGCCGCCATCGACGATCGCCAGCAGTTCGCCGGTCTTGCCGGAGGAGAGCAGGTAGCTGCCATGGATCGCCGGCAGGCCGCGTGTCTGGTTGCCGGGAAACACCGACACCATCTTGACGCCGATATAGGCGCCGGGCTGCCACGCCGGCATCAGGAGCAGCGTCGCGTCTGCCTCGCCGGGGACCTCGACCTCGTGGTGATGGCGCACCGGCATGACGCACCCTTTGGCGAACATGTCGCCGAGCGCCTTGACGAGCCCGTCCCAGGGCAGGGCCGAGCGCGTCTCGGCTGCATCGAGTACCAGCATTTTCGAGTTCTCCCGCGAATAAAGACCGGCCGGACCTTAGCAGCCCTTGGCCACGATGGAGAAGCGCCTTCGAGGCCGAAGAGCGCATCCAGAAGGGGTCTTGAAGCGGAGAATGTCGTTAACCATATGAGATGGCATCCCGGAAGCGCAGGAAGCAGGCGAACCGGACCCGTTCCGGTGGAAATCCTGCCGCGTTCTGCAACGTTCTCGAAATTCCCCTCGTATTTTCAGCGACTTACGATTTTCTCAGATTTTTTTGAAAATGGATGTTGACTGGGGAAAGGGAGCGGGTCTATAAGCCCGATCACTGACGAGGGCGGCGGCGCTGCTGGCGACGATGTCTCTCGCTCTTGAGTTTCCTGATTGGCGGATGCTGATTGAGCGGGGCTGGAACGATTGAGTTTTGGCTTTCGCGGGAACGTTGACGGGGTTTTTCTCCGTTGGTTTTTTGACAATTGAAGATAGAGAAAGAGAAACGTGGGCGGCGGAGCTCGCGAGAGGCTCAGGCCTCTTGGAAAGAGACTTTGGCGGTCACGTTTTGACAAGAGACTACACCATTTTTCTTGGTTCTGACTTAGGTCGGTGCCGATTGAAGAAGGGTGTGAGTTCTCGTCGATTCAGACGTGACGTAATGCCAATGATTGAATTCTCAACTTGAGAGTTTGATCCTGGCTCAGAACGAACGCTGGCGGCAGGCTTAACACATGCAAGT
>NZ_LNQB01000081.1 GCF_001651875.1 Sinorhizobium saheli | reverse complement strand
TGAAAATTTGTTTGTTGTCTTGCTCATATCGGCTCCACTTTCTCAGAAGTTGGAGCCTCCGGCAAACCCGGCGCGGTTCAGAACCACCATAGCCTCAACGTTGACATGAACCTGCTCTGGTAGCGATCGATCCACGTGGATCTTCATGTTCGGCATTGCGTCGGCCTCATAGCGGGTTGAGGACAAAATCAAATTGTGAACGCCATTTTGCGTCGCCACGTTGAATACGCTCGAACGGCGCGATCAGCGTGGCTTTGACACCAAAGACGGCGTCAGATGAAAGATAGTCGTCATCGCCCACAAACGTATGGGTCACAATCTTTTGGTAGCCGTTGGCGGTCACCATGTAGTGCATATGTGCTGGCCTATAAGGATGCCGGCCAAGCTGCTTCAACATTTGACCTACGGGGCCATCGTCGGGAATGGGATAAGATACTGGCTTGATCCCAATAAAGCGGTAGCGGCCATCGGCACCGGTTTCAAAGGTCCCGCGATTATTCCATTTGGGCTGAATATCGGGTTGCTGCACATCGTAGAACCCTTCGGCATTGTCGGACCAGACATCGACAATCGCTCCCTCAACAGCCCGCCCTTCCAAGTCGACCACCGTCCCTTCAAAGATACAGCTCTCTCCCTTCCCATCGAGAGTGATGCGATCGCCCATGGCACGTCGGGGAGCGCCGGCGACGTAGAAAGGTCCCAGTACCGTATTCTCCGTGGCGCCCATTTGCCTCCGATTGTTGATCGCATCGACCAACATGGAAACGCCGAGCGTGTCGGACAGAAGGATGAATTCTTGTCTTTCTTGTGAACAGATCTTGCCGGTATCCGTCAGAAACCGGATCGCAGTTTCCCATTCCTTTTGGCTGATCCGCACATCCTTGATGAAGGCATGAAGATGCTTTACAAGCGAGGCCATCACCTCCCTCGTGCGAGGACTTATGTTGTCGGCCATGCGGTTGTTAACCGTCTCAACGGATGCTTCTTCGGTAAAGTATTCCAACATCATTGTTCCTCCGCGGGTAACGTTCCTTCGCCCTCATTCCGCTCCCTACAGCTGACGGGCAAAGAATTTTGTAGTGAAGGCGTAGTCTAGCTTGTGGGTTAGGAAGACCCTGGCCGCGCGCCTTCCAATGCCTTCTGCAGCATTTCCTTGATCCCGTTAGCTTCCAGGGGCCGCGGGTTCCAATAAGGGTTCTGCAGGGCGATCTCGGTCGCTTTGTCGAGGTCTCGGGAAGTCAAACCGAGATCTTGAAGCTTACTGGGCGCGCCGATGGCGCGGGCGAAATCGAAAAGCCCTGTCGCCGCACGATCCGTCCCCATCAAGGCAGCAATCGGCGCAAGCAGATGAGGGACAGCGGCCTCCGTGTACGCCACAGTGTGCGGAAGAAGGATGGCGTGCGTCTCCGCATGCGGCAGGTCGAAGGTGCCACCCAACGTGTGACACATCTTGTGATGCAGAGCCATTCCGACGGTACCCAAGACGACACCACAAAGCCAGGAACCGTAGAGTGCATCCGAACGGGCCGCTGGATTTCGGGGATCACCTGCAATGGCGGGCAGTGCGCGATGCAGTGCAGCAATTCCTTCCATCGCCATCATTGAGGAAACCGGGTTCCTGTCCTGTGCGTACAGCCCTTCAACGGCGTGCGCGATCGCATTGAGACCGCTGTTTACCGTCATGTTGACAGGTAGGGCATACGTTAATTCCGGATCATAGATAACCGTCTCCGGCAGAACCGATAGATCACGCACCGTGGTCTTGATCCCGCGGTCCGTCTGCCCGAGGATCGGAGTAACCTCGGAGCCCGCATAGGTCGTGGCAATGACGAGCTGGGGAGTATTATTTCGGTAGGCGATTGCCTTGCCCAGCCCGATCGTTGATCCTCCGCCAAAAGAAATGACGCAGTCTGCGCCCTTGTCGGAGAAGACGCGAAGTGCTTCGAGCGTCACCTCGACGGGTGTATGCATGACGGCACCGCTGAAGACCCCCACACAGACGGCACCTAACCGTTCCGCGAGCGCCTTCGCGTCTGCTTCCTGGTGGGCGGTCGATAGGACTAGAGCCCTGTGCCGGCTGAGATTAACCAGTTCGTCAGCCACTTTTGCGACGGTCCCGGCGCCGAATACTATTCGAGGGATAGTGCCTTTGTAGATGAACGGTTCGCGCATGTCATTCGTGTCTCCGGTGCTTCTGCTTTGTCACTCGCGTGCGGAAAGGCCAGATGCGGTCAATGTGTTGGCCATGAGCATGGCGATCGTCATGGGGCCGACGCCGCCTGGAACAGGAGTGATTGCTCCCGCGACTGCTGCGCACTCTTCGAATGCGACATCCCCAACCAGGCGCGACTTTCCGCTGTCCTGTTCAGGCGCTGCCACGCGGTTGATGCCGACATCGATGACAGTCGCACCAGGCTTCAACCAGTCGGCCTTGACCATCTCGGCACGACCGACGGCAGCAACAAGGATATCCGCCTGACGGGCGAGCTCCGGCAGATCGCGGCTCTTCGAATGGCCGATGGTGACCGTGGCGTTGGCGTTGAGCAGGAGTTGCGCCATCGGCTTGCCGAAGAGGTTCGAGCGGCCGATAACAAGTGCATGGAGGCCCGACAGGTCGTTGCCGTGGATCTGGCGCACCAGGATCATGGCGCCGGCCGGCGTGCAGGAGATGAGCCCGGTCTTCAGATCACCGGTGGCGAGCTTGCCTGCGTTGACGATGTGCAGACCGTCGACATCCTTTTCCGGCAGGATCGACTGGATGACCGGCTCGCTGTCGAGGTGCTTCGGAAGCGGGAGCTGGACTAGGATCCCGTCAATGTCGGGGTCGGCATTCAGCGAGGCGACCAGAGCCATCAGCTCTTCCCGCGAGGTCTCTTCGGGGAGAGTGTGCTGGATAGAGTTGAAGCCGCACTGCTTGGCCATGCGGCTTTTTGCACCGACATAGGCATGGCTTGATGGGTCGTCACCGACGATGACGACCGCGAGACCCGGCTTCCGATGACCGGAGGCTTCGAGTTGCAAAACCGCACCGGTGACGTCCTCAACGACGCGGGCGCTAGCTGCTTTTCCATCGATGATAACAGTCATGCGTCACCCCATTCGCTCGGAGGCGTAAGAGCCCGGGCTCGCTGGGAAGACGACAGTCCGGTTACCGTTGATGAAGGTCCGATGATGGATATGAGCGTGGATGGCACGCGCCAGCACCTGGCTTTCCACGTCGCGGCCGATCGAAACATAGTCGTCTGCCGACTGCGCATGGGTGATGCGCGCAACGTCCTGCTCAATGATTGGGCCCTCATCTAGATCGGCCGTGACGTAGTGAGCGGTCGCGCCGATGAGCTTCACGCCGCGCTCGAAAGCCTGCTTGTAAGGGTTGGCACCCTTGAAGCTCGGCAGGAAGGAGTGGTGGATGTTGATGATCTTGCCCGACATCTTCTTGCACATGTCGTCGGAGAGAACCTGCATGTAGCGGGCGAGAACGATGAGTTCGGTGCCCGTCTGCTCGACCAGATCGATGATCCGCGCCTCGGCTTCCGGCTTGTTCTCCTTGGTCACCTTGATGTGGTGGAAGGGGATGTCGTGGTTGACGACGACCTTCTGATAGTCGAAGTGGTTCGAGACGACGCCGACGATGTCGATCGGGAGCGCACCGATCTTCCAGCGATAAAGCAGGTCGTTCAGGCAGTGGCCGAAACGCGACACCATCAGCAGCACCTTCATGCGCTGGGCAGCGTCGTAGAGGTTCCAGTTCATGCCGAACTTCTCGGCCACGGCCACGAAGCCCTTTTCGAGTTTGGCTTGCGCCGCACCTTCCTCCGAGATGAAGGAGACGCGCATGAAGAACTGTCCGGTATGCAGATCGTCAAACTGGGAACTATCGACGATGTTGCAGCCCTGCTCGGCAAGGTAACCCGAGATCGCCGCTACAATGCCGCGAGTGGACTGGCAGGATACGGTCAAGACGTAGTTCATCATTTAGTCCTCTTATCGCCTGTTGTCCCGAATGGGTTCTCACACGTACGCTGCCAACCGCTTTGGCCTTTGCAAAACAACAACAGCCGCCAAGCGTGATCTATCGTCCCCCTCCTTCATCGGACTGAAAGCCCGATGTGCCGGTCGAGTTCTGTACGATTGGAAGTTAGTACTGCTGCCTTTTCTTCGAATACGATTTTGCCCTGGTCCAGTGCGATCACACGCTCTGCGAACCCGAGTGCCAGGCCGATGTGCTGTTCCACCAGCACAACCGTGTGACCTTTGTCTGCAAGCTTATGAAACACGCCCATCAACATTTCGCAGATGACGGGCGCCAGCCCCTCGAGCGGCTCATCAAGCAAGATGATCTCAGGCTTTCCCAGAAGAGCACGGGCGATAGAGAGCATCTGCTGCTCTCCGCCAGAGAGCTGACGTCCACCATTGGACCGACGCTCCTTTAGCCGAGGAAAAAGTTCAAAGGCCTCTTCGATGGAGGACCCATCGCGAAGTCCCGCAACGAGGTTCTCCTCGACTGTTAATGATCCGAAGATGTCCCGAGTTTGTGGTACGATGCCAATCCCTAGTCGGGCCCTCTGATGCGAGGCGAGCGAGGTGATGGCGGCACCTTTAAGTCTAATAGCTCCGGCGTGTTGCCGCGTCTGGCCCATGATTGTCGAAAGCAAGGTGGTCTTACCGACGCCGTTTCTCCCGACGATGGCCAGTCGTTGGCCTTTCGTGATGCTTAGCGAAACATTGCGGATGACATGCGTATCGCCATAGCCGGCAACCACTCCGTCCAGCTCCAGAAGGATGTTAGACATGTGCCGCTCCCAAATAGAGTTCCCGAACCCGATCGTTTGTGACCACCTCATCTGGCGTGCCTTCCATGAGGATTGCTCCATTCACCAGCACGATGATGCGGTTTGCGACCTCAAAAACGAGTTGCATGTCGTGTTCGATGATGAGCACCGAGAGGTCAGAAGGAAGCCGTTTAATGGCTTCAACAATGAGGTGGCTTTCTGTGGAGGGTACGCCTGCTGCCGGTTCATCAAGAATAAGAACCTTCGGCTTTACGGCAAGTGTCAATGCTAATTCCACCAGGCGCTGCTGGCCATACGCCAGATCACGTACCGGCTTGTCGGCCAATGATTGAATATTGAGTTCGAGCATCAATTCGGTGATCTCTGCCTCAATATCTCTCCAGCCGTCCGCCCGGCGAAAAATGTGATGCGTGCACCCTTCCCGCTCCAGTATCGGAAGCCGCAGGTTCTCGCGAACGCTAAGGTCGCGGAAGAGATTGGTGATCTGGAAGGTTTTCGCGATGCCCGCCCTCACCCGAGCAGCTTCGTTCAGGGAGCCGATGTCCTGGCCATCCAGCATAATTTTACCTGATGTCGGCTTCAGCACACCTGTAAGGAGATTTGCAAAGGTGGTCTTGCCCGCACCATTAGGTCCGATGAGCGCGGTGCGGGAGCCTTGCGGCAGTGTGAGGGTCAGATCCCGGGCGACCTGCAAGCCTCCAAAACTTTTGGTAAGTCCGACAATGGCGAGTCCGTCACCCATCATGTCCTCCTCAGCAATTGGGTCACACGAGTGGGCAGCGAAATCAGGCCCTTCGGAAGGACAAATACGACGAGGATAAGCATGAAGCCGATCACGAAAAGCCAGTTGAACGGATCCACGCTTGCCGCGAGATGATGGACCACCATGAACAGCAATGTGCCGATCAGCGCCCCATAAAGCCGCCCGGCTCCTCCCAGGATCAGCATCACCATGACATCGGCGGACAGGGAGAAATTGAACACCTCGATACCGACCAGGCCGGTCACCTGAGCCGTAAGCGCACCGGCAATCCCAGCGATCGCGCCGGCGATGACATAGACTGTCACCTTGCGGCGATAAACCGGTGTGCCGATTGCTCGCATCCGGCTTGCACTGCCCTCAATCCCTCGAAGAGCGAGCCCAAACGGAGAGCTGATCAAAATCTGGCAAAGCAACAAGACGCCAGCAAGAACGGACACGCTGTAGATGAAAGCCACTTGTCCAACAAAATCAAATTCAAAAAGCCCCAGCAATGGTGAAACTGTGATGCCGGCCAGACCATCGGCGCCGCCCGTCAACCATCGGGCCTGGGAGGCGGCCTCCTGAAGAACCATGGTCATGGCAATCGAAATCATCAACAGCGTTATGCCGTGGGTGCGCAGCAGGATAAGCCCGGAAATCCACGCCATCACGGCACCGGCCACGGCGCCGATTGCGAGCCCGAGTATCGGGTCGGGTGACAGGTGGAGCGCAATCAGTCCAGCCGCATAAGCGCCACATCCATACATCGCGGCGTGACCAAGCGTTGCTATTCCGGCCTGCCCAAGGATCAGGTCGAATGACACAACGAAGATCATCATGATGACGATCCGAGTGAGAAACGACAGGTCATAAGGAAACATCAGAAAGGCGAGCGCCGCTCCTGCCAGAACGCAGACAGACGGGAGGAGCACGCTCAGGGAGGTTGCCGCGCGCCTTGGCGACGAGGAAAGGACAGGTGTCGTCATTGTGCTCTCCCCATCAGACCGTTGGGTCGAAGCGCAAGCAGCACTGCTATCGCCACGAAAAAGAAGATGGTGCCGAGGCCCGGCAGGAGATAGCGACCAGCCGTATCGAGAATGCCAAGGCCAATGGAAGCAACGAATGAACCGGAAACACTGCCAAGTCCGCCGACAGATACAACAATCAAAAAAAGAACCATGTAACGCAGCGGGTAATAGGCTTCGATCGGCAGCAATTCGGCACCTAGGATGCCTCCGACCGCCGCAAGCCCTGCACCGATGGCGAATGTCACAAGATAGACAACCGGCGTGTTGATGCCGAGCGAGGCCGCCGCAACTCTGTTGTCGACAGCTGCTCGCAAGTAGATGCCGAACTTCGTTTTTTCCATCAGCAACCACAGACCGGCCAGCACAAACAAGCCGGAAATGATCACGACCAGCCGATGGAAAGGGAGTGTCCTGAAGCCGAGATCGATCGATGTCGTGAAACTCGCCGGGACACCGAGCGGTAGGATTGTGGACCCCAGAAACAAATTGACGGTGGCGATCATAATAAAGACGATTCCAATGGTCGCCAACACCTGACCCAACTCGTTGAAGCCATAGATGTGACGATAGAGCAGCCGTTCGAGAAGCACGGAGAGCAGAACAACCGCAAGAACGGCGGCGAGAAGCGCCGGAATGAACGCAACATCCAAATGTGTGGTCAGCAGATGAACGGCTGCGCCGCCAAGCAGGGCAAATCCGCCATGAGCCAGGTTGATAATGCGCATGAGCCCCATCGTGATCGAAAGTCCGACGGAAATCATGAACAGTATCATTCCGTAGGCGACGCCATCGACGACGATACTGAGAATGAGAGACATTCTTTAACCCAAAGTTGCGAGGTCGGACGTTACGTGGCGGAAGATACCCGCCACGCTCACCGTGGATCAGGGGTTGAAGCCGAGGTCCGGTACGTTCGGGACAGTCGCAAACTCGCGATTCACGAGCTTGCCGTCAGCGTCCTTTTCAACGCGCCGAAGGTATACATTCTGCACCACCGTCCGCGTGACTGGGTCCATCTTGACCGGCCCACGCGGGCTCTCCCATTCCATACCCTTGGCCGCCTCGATCGCCTTTGCTCCGTCCGACCCTGCAGCCTTGATCATCCGGTAGATCAACTCTACTCCGTCATAGGCACCGATCGATGCCATGTTGGCGCGGGAGCCTGGATGTAGTTCCTGCAGTTTTTTGACAAAGCTGTGATTGAGAGGCGAATCGTGGACATCGGAATAGTGGTATGCGGTAACGAGGCCTATGGCCTGATCTCCTAGTGCATTCAGCGTGGTCTCGTCTGTTTCGCCACCGCCAAGGAAAGAAATGCCAGCCGCTCTCAGGCCGTTTTCATTATAGGCTTTGGTGAAAGCGAACGTTGCTGGCCCGACAGGCAGGAAGGTGAAGACCGTATCCGCGCCTGAGCTTTTGATACGCTGCAGGAATGGCGCGAAGTCGTTGGTCTGGAGCGGCATGCGTATCTTTTCAAGAACTGTGCCGCCGTTTCTTTCAAATGAGGCGGAGAAGGCAGTTTCGGCATCAATGCCAGGATTGTAATCGGAAACGGCCGATACGACTTTCTTGGATCCGTTCTTTGCGGCCCATTCTGCTGCTGGCTGGGCGATCTGCGTCAGCGTGAAACTCGTGCGGAGAAAAAATTCTGACTGCTTGTTGATCGACGACGTCGCCGCATTGAAAATCACCGCAGGCACCTTGGCCTGCTTCGTAAGGGGTGCGACCGCGACTGCATTGGGGGTAAAGTCGAATCCGGCAAGATACTTTACCCCCTCACGAACAAGAAGTTCCTGGGCGGCGGCTTTGCTGGCGTCCGCATTGGGACCGCCTACGTCCTTGTAGACGAATTCAACTTTGTGACCAGCAACCTCGTCGCCGTGTTGCGCCACGTAGACGTCAATGGCTTCCCGAAACTGCTTGCCCCAGATTGCATTTGGCCCTGAAAAAGTGGCGATAACCCCTACCTTTATGGTGTCAGCTCGAGCGGCCGCGCCAGTTATGGAAAACGCAGAAGCCATGAGACAAAGGGTTAATTTTGATAGTTTCATGTGGTTTCCTCCCAACCGGAAAAGCGTCCGGACGCTCGACGCTGCAGCGTCATCTCCTCCAAAACTATTGTTGCGATTGCCATAACATTCCGTCGAGACAGTACCTTAGTGAGGCGCTACTACTGGGTGATTGTAGTGCATTCCAGAATAACGTCGGTGAGATAACCTGACTATGTGGCGAGTATCACGAGCGAAAGTTTCTGATCCAGGTAATGGTCTTGTTCAGCCCCCCAAACGGATAGAAGTGCAGCCTTACATCGCCGTATGCGCCACCTTGCAGGGCGTCGATATACTCGCGCACTAAGGCATCGGGGCCCGCAGTCGACAACAATTGGGTGATTGACAATCCGTATTTCTTGAGCACGGCTGTCGAAGCGGAGACGCCGCAGAGAGTTGCAAACTTCAACAGGGTTTTGACATTTGCCGGTCCAGGAATGCCGACATGGATCGGACAATTGATGTCCAATCGTCGAAGCTCATCAATCCAGCCAAGAACGGGTTCTGACGCAAAGGCGAACTGAGTGAATATCGACCACTCGATTTCCGCCTCTTCCAGGATCTGGCACTTTTCTAGCAGCGCACCACGTAGCACGGGAGCGCCTTGGACCGGATGTCCTTCGGGATGCCCGGCTATGGAGACATGCCTGATCTGATGATGTTGGAGGATACCGCTACGCAAGATCGTAGCGGTATCCCTGAACGGGCCCTTGGGAGGATCGGCATCGCCCGCGATAATGAGTAGTCGGCTGACCTGCGCCTCGCTCACAAGGGCGGACAGCATTGCAGATAGCGCGTTCTCGGAACTCAGTCGTCTCGCGGCGATGTGGGGCATGGGCTCGTAGCCCGCCCGGCGCACTGTCCTGGCCGCTGCAACCCGGTCGTGGTCGCTCTCTTTCGAGAGGAATGGCACCGATATGATCGTTCCTTTTGGGATACCGCCGGACAGGACTGCCAGATCATGGACATCCCTTGCCGTGACCTCGAGCGTAAAGCTACGCAGCACATCATTCTGGTCCGCAAGATCTATTGAGTGTGACATAGCCATGTTAATCCTGTTCCGCCTGTAAACGCACAGCAGAAGCTCTATTGCTGAGGAGTGGGGTAGCAGATTGAACGCACCGACCTGCTGATTGGAATCCGATGCTCGCTCGAACAGGCGCCGAGCGAGCATCCAGCAAATGTTAGCTGATCGCTGCTCGTTTCATTTTTTGGACTGAACTCGCATAAGGAACGGGCGCCACGACCGCCCTCACCTTAAACTGCTGGTGCCGCTCAACATGCGGCTTTCGCGATCCGCCTCCGGGCTCACCCCATGTAAGCGTGACTTCAGTTCCAGGGGTCGCGCTCTGAGTGCTAAGCATGGCAAGAGACAGCATCTCGCCTTCATTGTTGCTGTAACCACAATGGCAGGAGTGACCGACGAGCGTGCCATCCATGGCGCGAACTTCATCGAACTGCGGCCAACCATAATAGGCGACGGGTAAATCGATCGCCTTGTATCGCGGCCCCTCCCCGAGAGCGGATGCAAAGATTGCCTCAACGTCGTCACGGTTCCACACGAGCGTGACCTTCTGACGCCGCTTCTCAGCGGGAGTGGCTTCCAACGCTTGACGGCCGATAAAATCGTGGTCGAACTTCAGGATATGGCCGTAACCTAAATCCCACGGAGTGACGTAGTAGTCCTCGATATTGTCCGAGATGAAACTGCCGCCAAGCTGGGCATTTGCCTCCCAGCCATTGCCGGACAACCACTCGCGGAATTCGCGTAATTCCTCACCTGTGTATATTCCCGGCAGAGGGTAAGGCATCCAGCCAAATTCAAAGATCGTGCTGAAGTAAGTCTTCGTGCCACCCTGCTTAAGCCCGTGCTTCTTCCCAGCCCGGAGGATAGCGGCGCGTACCTTTTCCATATCTTCGTATGGACCGGAAAGCTCGGCACCGAGATGGCCTGCCATCCCGTGACGCAGGACGAGCACTTCACATCCGTCGATCTTGACCTTCGCTGTACGGAAGAATGCAATTTCCGGGGCACCCCCCTCTACCACATCGTTGAAGATCAGGCCTGCATTAGGCCCCTCCAATTGAAAACGGTAGAACCAGCGTCTGCCGGTCGGATTATAGGGTGTGGGATCATCACGCTCGATCGTGACGTCGTAGCCGCCAGCTTCCGCGTTGTATTGCACCCAGTTTAGAACCGGCATGCCGCTGATGAGTTCAAACAGATCCTCGGCAAGCCTGTAGACGACGCAATCACCGATGACATGACCACGGGGCGTGCAGGCCACAAATTGTTTAGCCCGATCGATAGTGAAGTTCGCCAGGCTATTAATGCCGAGCTTCTCAAGCAACCGAAATGCGTCAGGGCCGCGGAGCATCAGTTCAGGCATATGGTGCGACTGATCGAACAGAATTGCAGATTCACGCCATGCGCGCTGCTCATCCCGCCAGTTGGTAAACTCAGGCGGAATAAATGCTGCAGTAAGGCCAGTTCGAGCGCGGTAATGAGGAGCAAGAGTATCATTATGAAAATATTCGACGAGATTGGGTTTCTCGTCGACCAGGGTCTGCAGTGATCGTCCGCCGTTCGCTTTCACCATTTTTCAAGCATCCTCCCTATGATCCGCTTAGCCAAGCAATTTCATCGCGCCTCGATCAGGTGGCTAGCAAAACGACTGGCCCGAAGTGAACCTGGCGCCCAACCTGGCCGCCGGATAGCACAACTAACGAAGCCGTGGCCTCACCCCTCCTGCACACCTCCTCCAAGGCGCATATTTAGTACGGTATCCTGACCATATCGGGCTGGGCTGACTTTTGTCAATCAGTTTAAAGAGCGGGCTGGAAAAATAGTTGCGAGAGGCGTACTCGTCTAAACGATGACACTTGAGGTGGTACAAAATGATTTTTCGAAATGTGTGGCGCAGGAACAACATTGGCCGCCGGATGAACGAAGCGGTTCGGATATTCGAGAGCAAAATCATCGAAAATCTAAAGGCCAAGGGACATGACGAACTCACTGCAGCCCATATCAACCTGACCCGAAATCTGGATGAAGACGGTACCAGGTTGACGGAACTTGCTCGCCGGGCCTCTCTGACGAAGCAGTCGATGAGTGAGTTGGTAGATCAGGTGGAGCGGACGGGGCTCATCGAAAAGCGCCGTGATCCCGATGACGGTCGAGCCAAGCTCGTGTGCTTCACAGACAAGGGTCTCGTCTGGCTGGAGGCATTTCATCAAAGTCTTGAGGTGGCAGAACGTGAGATGCGTGAACAGCTAGGCCCAGCATTGGTCGACTTAATCGTAGAGGCCTTGGGGAAGTATGTAGAGGGGCAAACACCGAAAGGCCCTGATCAATCCGATTGACATTGGTCCGGTTTCCTTACTAATTTTACTCCCAACGACTTTGGGAGGTTCTTTCGTGACACATGAAGCATTTGACGTGGTGATCGCCGGCGGTGGTCCCTTCGGATTGGTACTGGCGATTGAGCTCGGACGCCGTGGCGTTTCTGCAATCCTTTTTGACGAAAAGGCCTCGACAGCCTTCAACCCGCAGGCCAACGCCACTCAAGCGAGAACCATGGAGCATTTTCGGCGGCTCGGTATTGCCGACGAGATCCGAGCTCTCGGCATGCCGGAGGATTTTCCAACAGATATAGCTTATTTCACGCGGTACGCTCACCACGAATTAGCGCGGTTTCGACTTCCCTCTGCCAAAGAAGCACGCGAGAAGATCTCGACGATGACCGGACCATGGAACGCTGCCGAATTGCCCCACCGCGTCTCGCAGAAATTCGTAGAGCGTGTTCTGCGTGAGCATGCAGAATCCCTGCCAACTGTGTCTGTGAACTATGGCTGGCGAATTACCCGGTTTGAAGACGCTGGCCACTCGGTCACCGTGGCTGCGACGCAAATCGGAACCGAAAACACCCGGTTTGTAACCGCAAAGTATCTCATTGGAGGAGATGGAGCCAAGAGTTTCGTAAGGCGCACTCTTGGTATCCGATATCAAGGCGATGGTGGTGCCGTCAGAGATTTCTTCGGCGGGAAAATGTTTGCGCTCTATCTTCGGTGCCCCCAGTTCTACGAGGTGGTGCCATTTGCACCTGCATGGATGAACGTGGCCTTCAACTCCGAACGTCGAGCCTTCATGGCCGCGGTTGATGGTAAGGGGGAGTTCGCCTTCCACACTCAGTTGAAGGACGGGGAACGCGAAGAAGATATTTCCGACGTACAGGCACTGGAAATCTTCCGATCGGTGGTCGGATATCCCGTTGAGGCCGAGATTCTCTCCCGCGGCAGTTGGACGGCGGGCTTCGCCCTTGTCGCGGAGAAGTTCCAAGCAGGGCGAGTTTTCCTCGGCGGCGACGCGGTGCATCTTTTCACGCCCGCAGGAGGGCTCGGATACAATACTGCCGTTGATGACGCAGTTAATCTTGGGTGGAAACTCGCATCGGTGATCAAAGGAGTTGCGTCACCATCTCTTCTCAGTTCCTATGAGCTGGAGCGGCGTCCAGTTGCGATTAGGAATACAGGCTTCGCCAAAGCGTTCGCGGAGTCTATCGGAAACTATTTGCCGGAGGCTAATCTTGAGGCGGATTCAGAGCTGGGAGCGAGTGTGCGTCGCGAAGCTGGTGCCTACCTGGAAGCGCACGGGAGATCCGAATTCAACATACCCGGCGTAACCTTCGGCGCGCGCTATGACCATTCGCCAATTATCTTGAGTGAACAGACTGACACCGAACCGGATCTTCCGGAAGTCTATGTGCCCAATGCCGCGCCTGGTGGAAGGGCACCCCACGTCTGGCTGGATACCCACACATCGCTCTTCGACCGCTTTGGCTTTGAATGGACGCTTTTAAGGCTTCGTCCGTGGTTGTCGACAGGTGATGAGCTGATCAAGGCTGCTAGGGAGGCCGGAATGGACCTGGCCGTGGTGGACATAATGGAGGATCAACTTTTTGAGCTCTATCGCGAGCCAGTTGTGCTCATTCGCCCTGACCAGATCGTCGCTTGGCGTGGAGACGATGGTTGCGATGCCTCCAGGGTTATCAAGACAGTCCTGGGCCATCTCATGTAAAGCATTGGAAAAGGGCGACATTCGAACTCTTGCGGATGACGACGTATATGATCCGTCGACAGACGGTCGGGGCACGCCAGGAGCCCGACAGATACCCGCAACACCCGGGCTCCAGTTCTGCCGGCCGAAATGACTGTGTCGCGATAGCCGAGCTGGGGCGCGGTCCTCTCGGCCGGAACGCTGACATCGAAGTTGCACGACGTGGTGAGAGCATCGGGGTGCCGCAGCGCCAATATTAGGTCGCCGTTGAGGTCGGAGATGCCACATATGTTGAGAGCGGAATAGCAGCGGCCTGATCACTGGCCCACACACCGCCAAATAGAGCTAGCGGCAAACCTCATAGACGGCAGTCGCGAGGCTATTGCTATTCCAGTTCACCATCTTCGTCGCCTGCTGTTCGAGTTCGACCGGTGTTCTCTGCTGATTTCGCCGTCTAATGCCGATGATCGGCTTAGGTCGGCTAAACGCTCTTAACGCAAGATCGATCTCCGTCTGAATCCAAAAGCGGTCATAAACGTACATTCCGGCCGGCACGATGACGCAGCTCGCCTGTCGAATCTGCTCCTTTAGTCGATCCTTCAGTACGGCTATTCGCACGGTTTCGTTCGGAGCAATGATCGGTTCATTCCGCGGAACACTGTAGTCGCGGTATGAAAACCACGACAAGTTCTGAGTTGCTATGTCAAGCAGACGAACTACACCTTCATAACGCTCGCTGTAGCTCCAAGCATGGCTGATAAAAACGTCGTATGTCATCGATTTTCAAGACTCTAGGAGTTGTTCAATGATTTCTTTGATCCATATGCGGTCCTTGGAGTCGCCTGGAAGTGCATCCATGACAAATCCGAGGTTTTTGGCCGTGGTCTTCGGCTCCCAAACTTCCCGAACGTGGGGAAGCAATTCCGCAAGTTGGGCATTACTTGCGTGCTGGTCTTTTCCTAGGACCGCGAGTTCCAGCAACGTTGCATGATCCCAGTAATCGGCAGCGCCGTTGGCTATCTTTCTCTTGACGGCGTATTCGACGACTGCGCGAAGCTGGGTGATGCGCACGTCCGCCGGGTCTGCCACATGCATCAGCGTGAGCGCATTTATCCCAGGATAGGCGTCCCTCCAATCAGCCTCGAAGCCTTTGCGGTATGCCTCGATGGCTTTCTTTAGGTAACCTTTCGCCTTGGCTTCCTTGTTTTCCGCTTTTGCAGCATCCCATCTGTCTTTGTAGACGCGGCCGAGCAACCCATAGGTCTCGCTGCTTGGACCTCGTTGATCGATGAGCTCCAGGAGCACTGACTCGGCGAGGTCGCCATCACCATTCCGATTGAGCGCAAATGCATATTGCTCTCTGAGCAAAATCGTGGCGCGTAGCGCAACGTCGATCCTGTCAAACATGCGGATCATGTCGGGCCACGCTTCCACACTGCGGTACGACAGGAACAGATCGACGATAACACCAGCCTCCTCGTCGTCTAACTCGCCGAGCGAAAGTTCGACTTCATAAATTGCATCTCGTCCGAGTTTTCGAGCCTTGCGGAGCTTCGCCTTCAATTCTTCCGCATAGGCAACTTGCTCCCTGAAGACATCCGTCTTCTCATGGGCCAACTTAATTTCCGGATACTCGTCGATGAGCTGGAACAAGGGGCTGTCCTTGTCCACGTTTTTTCGCGCCGCCTTTAGTTTGGTGACAAGCCCTTTGATTGCCTCTTTCTTTTTGGTCGGGCCGCCCTTTACGCCGATCGAATACGGCATTGCCCGCAAAGGCGCGACGTCAAATGGCAATCGCCCCTGCCCCTCCGCAAATAGAAGGACCGTGGTCCGCGGCTTTGCGGCATGCCGAACGCCTAACTCGTAAAATACGTTCGCATTTGCCGTGGTGAGGTCCGCGATCGCATACTCGCAAAGTACCAGACGCTCGAACATCGGCTTGTGGATGATACCCCCTGCCTGCTCTTCATCGGCACGGATTGGCTCTAAGCCTGCCTCTTCCACGGCGGGCTTTATGAAATCAGTGTAGACTGCGTCGAAGTTAATCGGCTTATCGCCTCCAGCGGATTTAATTCCGAAAGGCATCAAAACGAAGCATAGCGGCTTGCGAGCCATAGCGAATCCCCCAGCACTGCGATCAACCATAGGTTATAGGCTTGGAAACGCAATCAAACCTGATCAGCCAGAGCTGGTTATCCAGTCTGCAATTCACCTAAATTCCCGCATACAAATCGAAGCGCAGCCCTGCTGCGCTGAACTCTTTCGCTAAACCGATCTTCCAGGATCCCGCCGCGTCGTAGTCAACCGTTAGAACACCGCCAAAGTCGCTTGGTGTCTCAAGCTCGCCGGATTTTACGACTGCGACGCGAGATGGGCCCAGCTTGGCCAGAAAGTAACCAAGCTCGAATACGACGTTCTGACGTGGACGGTAGGACTGTTCCCCACCTTTCACGCCACCAACGTCATCGGGCGTGAGCAGCACGACTGCGAACTCAACACCTTCGGCCAGCTCGGAGAGCTTCGAGATGACCGTTCGACCTTTATTGGCATGTTCGTTGAGAATGACCTCTTCAAGACCAATTTTGTTGATCCAGCGAGCCACGCCGTTCAAGACCGCCTCGTCGTGACCGTGAACAATAAATACCTTGTTCCGTTTCTCGTTTGGTTTCTGTATATCCTCGGCGATAGTGAGTAGTTCTTCCTCAACCTTCGGCGAATTTACCGGGGTGTATAGCCCCTCCTCTTTCAGTAAGCCGATCAGATCTACATTTTTAACCGCCCAGTGGCTACGATAACTCTCGCCATTGCTCATGGCGATGTTCAGCCTCTCGGAGATTCGATGGATCTCCTTGGCAGGGATCGGTGCAACTGTCTGATCGATCTCGAATTCAACGCGGACTTCCTTTGGGCCGGCGTGAACAGTGGTGACTCGACCAATCCTGGAGGGTTTTGGTAGGTCGCCTTCGTCGGCAGGGAGTCGCTTCGCGAACTCGTAGGTAAACAGGGCAGGAATTCCGACAACCCTGCCAATTGAGTCGCCTTGAAGTGGCAGGAATTGTTCTTTGACGTCGGGAGATGTGTACTCGAAAACGCGGTCCCATCCGAGGCTCGTCTCCGACGTCTCGTTCCAATATCCCTCAACGCTCGTCATAAACAAATGAAACATGGTACATCCTGGGTGTTTTGCCTCGGTCGACTGATAGCGGTAGATCGAATAGAAAGTGTAAAAGCCGCAGCCAATCAAAGGTCGTGTTCGAAATGCTAATTGCCGGTGGGCTATATCGGGAAGTCTGCGAAACGCCATATTGGAACGAAGAAGTGGGCTCTGGCGTGAGGGCGGCGGCAGCGCTCAGTCAGCTTTGTCCCTCTCTCGAACTATACACCTACAGATCAACAGCGACCGGCCACGCGATCGACTATTTGACGGGGATGGGGGTGATTGTGCACTGTTTACCGCGTTCACATGACATAGCGTTTGCCTACTTTCATCCATTGTCCACACCATACATCGAGCCAACAATCTTGCCTGTGCGGAGCACCTCGATCGTCGTAAAGGGTCAGAACGTGCTGCGATTCGGCTTCCGCGAAGGATCTGCTGTCGTAGATGCTGAACGGGCCGTTTACGATCCACAAACGGCTCGAAACATCGAACACTTCTCATCAAATGGTTCTCGGGCGAAGGAGCTGGCGCTGGTCCTGAACGAGGCCGAGTTGCGCGCCTACACCGGTGTTGATGATCTAGCAGCAGGCGCAACTTTGCTGCTGGAGAACAACGAGGCGGATGTTGTGATATTGAAGCGTGGTGTCCGTGGGGGCCTAGCGGTAAGCAAGAATAGCCCCACCACCACCATTCCTGCTTACCAGTCTCGTCGGACCTTCAAGATCGGGACGGGAGATATATTCAGTGCGGTGTTCGCCTTTTACTGGGCCGAGTTACGGTGCTCGCCGGTCGAGGCCGCACACTTGGCTTCCAAAGCGGTTTCTTTCTACTGCGACTTTCGGCAGGTTCCTCTGCCACTGAATTTCGCGCACGACAGAGTTCCAATACTGGGCCTTTCTCCTTCGCGCGTGATTCTGAAAGGCTCCACCGCGACGCTTGGGCGAAGGTACTCACTCGAAGAGGCTCGACATTGTGTTGAGGCGTTGGGCATTCGCGCAGTTGCGCCAGACATTGATACATCGACACACGCGGAAGACGTCGGACGGGAGGCGTCGCTTTTGATCCTGGCCGACGGCCTCTCAGAGGCTGAAATCGGAAGCGTCCTCGACGAATACGCCGAGTGCGCAAGTCGGATTGTGCTGGACGAGGAGAGACGTGCATCGCTGTCCAATTTGACCGGTGTAACAGATGACTTCACAACGGCAATTTATTCTGTGTGCTGGGGTCGCACTTCATAGAGTATTAGCAGTTTCAAGTTGAGCTTCAGCGGCAAATCTATACCTTGCAGGGAGTCGGGGGAGAGAGTCGCGAAATGGCGGATGTCTATGTCATCCATTCCAGTGAAGATAATGACAAGACAAGTGTCATCGTCGAACTTCTTGAAGAGCATTGGGACGTCTGGTGGGATGACCAACTCGTTGGCAACTTTGCCTTTGAGATCGAAAAAGAGCTTCCGCAGTCCAAGTGTGCAGTTGTGGTTTGGTCGTCCGATGCCTGCAAGAGTGCCCTAGTTCGCGACGAAGTCCGCATTGCCGATGAACTTGGCATTCCTATCATTCCGGTGCGCCTTGATGGTTCAAGCTTACCGTATCCCTACGGCGGCTTGAGCACGGTCAACTTCACAGCTTGGGACGGGGCGAACACTCACGCAGCCTTCCGGCAGTTGGTTCGAAAGATTGCCACAAAGGTGGCTCGGCGCGTTCCACCAGTGAGGCCGCAAACCGCTCCTTCGCTCCGGTTGTCTCTACCGACTGTTTTTCTTTCAGTCTCTTCACACGAAACGCAACTCGTGCCCCTGGAAGCTGTCAAGGCACTGAGGGTGTTTGGGGCACCGACGATACTGATTTCCGCTTATGACCTGCTGCCTGGGCGACGGCCGAAAGGCATCATCGCGGAACTGCGGCAAATTCGCCGGAATGGGGGATTCGTTCTGGTGGACTCGGGAAACTACGAGGCGACCCGCCGCGAAGACAGCAGCTGGACCCCCGATCTGTTTGTGGAAGCGATGAAAGGCATCCCGCACGATTGGGCATATTGTTTCGATGTCATGAAACCATCTCTCAAGCCTGATGTTGCGGTCCGGGAAATCGTGGCTGCGCTCGAGCGCGACAGAGCAGCGTCAAAACATGTATTGCCAATTGTTCACGCGCCCAGAAAAAGGTTGAGCGGCTATGACGTCCAGAGCCTCCCTTACGTCGTCAAAGAGGTCGCGAGCCAGACTTCCGCGCCGCTCGTAGCCGTGGCGGAACGGGAACTGGGCTCCGGCATAATTGAACGAGCCAAAACTGTCCAACGCATCCGACAGGAACTCGACAAGCTACCTTCCTATCTGCCACTTCATATACTTGGCACCGGTAACCCCTGGAGTATCGCGATTTTGACCGCGGCCGGCGCTGACAGCTTCGATGGCCTGGAATGGTGCAGGATGGTCATCGACCGCGATACCCACCGCTTGAACCATTACCAACATTTCGATTTTTTTGCCTTTCAAGCAAGCCTTGCCGACTCGCCAGTCACCGTTTCCGCATTGAGCGATGATAAGGTCGCCTATGCAGGACGGGTGGCTTTTCATAACCTGGACTATTATCGAGAGTTCGCGGCTGATCTCGCTCAGGCAGCGCATGAGAGGCGCATGGAAGCATTTTTGGTGGGAATGATGGGTCGGGCAAGCACGAAGCAAATCAGGGAAGCAGTTCCGGGGCTTTTCGCATGAGAGAGGCAGGGCAAGATCTGGAGCGCGCCGTCGTGGCGATCTATCCTGAGATCGAGGGGCGAGCATACGCTACAGCTGGAGATCTTTGCGAAAGGTCGCTTTGGCGCGAGCTATCGTGCTGCGTTCTGAGCAGCCAGGTTCCATACGCTGTCGCGGTGGCTGCTGCAGAGGCTATTGATCGTCAGGGACTTCTTCACCTGAGCTTCGATGGCGATTTGACCCATGAACTTACGACAGTTCTCAAAACCCCGTTGGCGGTCGGAGGGTCGCTGAGAAATTATCGATTCCCCGCATCCAGGGCTCGCCAACTTTCATCGACGAAACGGGCCGTCTGTGCTGCCTCCGGATCCTTACGAAACCTCCTTGACGGCGACACCGATCCAGTCGCCCTTCGGTCTTGGTTGGTCAATAATGCGCCGGGCCTCGGCCCCAAGCAGGCCAGTATGTTCCTTCGCAACAGTGGGGTCACCTACAGTTTAGCTGTTCTGGATCGGCATGTGCTGGATTTTATGAAGGAGATGGGGCTCTACAGCGGACCTGCAAACCACATTTCGGGCCTGTCCGCATATGGAAGGTACGAAAGCGATTTGCGCTCCTATGCCGAGCGCCTTGGAGCAGCGGTAGGATTGTTGGACTGGGCCATATGGATCGTGATGCGAGTCTTCAAGGGCGCCCGAAAGGAGATTGCAGCATGAGCGTCGTTGCATTGGTTTCGGGCGGCTTGGACTCAACCTTGATTGCATACTTGGCGATTGAAGAAGGCGTCAAAATACATCCGATTTTCGTGAATTATGGCCAGCGAGCATTGGATCGCGAACTGGCCGCTTGCGAAGGTGCGATGCGGAAGTTGGGCCTGGAACTCACAGTCGCGGATCTCTCGGGTTATGGCGTGCTCATTCGATCCGGGTTGACCGATCCGAGCCTCCGTGTCCTGGAAGACGCATTCACGCCTGGCCGCAACATGTTGTTTCTTCTAGTCGCTGCCGCTCATGCATATCAGGTGGGAGCCGATGCAATATCTATTGGCCTTCTGCACGAGGAAACGAGTCTTTTCCCCGACCAAACTTCGGCGTTCCTTCAGGAAGCCGAAGCCCTCATCAGCCGGATCATGGGTCGCTCAATAAAGGTCTTGGCTCCGCTGGCAGACTTCCACAAGGATGAGGTGATCGCTCTGGCTAAGCAGAAGGGCGTCGAATCAACCTATTCGTGCCACTTGGGGCAAGAGACGCCCTGCGGCCACTGCATTGCCTGCAACGAATTCAACGTCGAGGAGGTCTGATATGGGTGGAGGCAGCAGTGGCAGCTGGAGCAGACTCGGCGATATCCGATCCCTGGAGGAGAAAGCAAAAGCCGCCCTGCAGGGCGGCAAACGGAACGTCTTTATCAGCTTTGCCACCGAGGATATGAACGAGGTAAACCTGCTCCGCGCGCACGCGAAGAATGAAAACAGCGATATCGAATTCAACGATCACTCAGTGCGCGAGCCGTACGACAGCGATCGGGCGTCTTACATCAAGCAGAAGATCGCAGAACGCATCGCCCGCTCTTCAATCACGGTGGTTTATCTCTCGGAGAGCACTGCACTCAGCCAGTGGGTTCATTGGGAAGTGCAAAAGAGTATTGAATTGAACAAGAAAGTTGTTGCGGTGTATCCCAAGGGCAAGCTACCCGCCCAGCCACCAAAATGGATCTCGGACTACAATATCAAGGCCGTTCCGTGGGGCAAATTGTCCGACGAGTTGAAATGATACGAACCTGTGCGGTTCAGAGCTAGCGTCGCATCTGTAGGTAGATAACTTCTGTGACAGACCAAGATTTTCCCGCCCTGTTTCGTTCATCGGATAACTTATCGAAGCGATCGCAGAAGATTTTTCTCGCCACCTTAGGCGTTCATTTGATCGCCCTTGTTGCAGCCGCCGTGTTGTCGGTCGTGGGAACGTCAACCTTTTCGCTGGCATTAGCGCAGCTCATGATCCTGCTGATCGCTTTGGGCTGCTCGATCTATTTATCAGCGGCTCGGCCCGACAGATATTGGTACGGGGGGCGCGCGCTCGCAGAATCGGTCAAAACCATAACGTGGCGCTATGTCTCGAAGGCGGAACCCTTCCACGAATCCGATGCTCTCGCGGACGCGGAGTTCCGTAATGCGCTGAAGTCGATTTTTGAACAGAATAAGGACGCGAGCAGTCGCCTCACCGATCATCTTAATGATGTGCAGATCACCGACGGGATGCGGCAGATGCGGTCCAAGCCCTTGAGCGCAAGACGCTCGACTTACGCAAAATTGCGAATTGAGGATCAACTCTCCTGGTATACGAAAAAGGCCGCATTCAACAGAAACCGAGCAAGCCAGCTTTTCTTGCTTTTGATAGCAACCAACTCGTTGGCGGTGCTTTTCGGCGTCTTGCGGTTCAATTATCTAACCAGCCCCTTCTGGCCCACTGACGTCATTGTCGCGACTGCGGCGAGTTTGCTTGGTTGGATGCAGGCACGCCGCTTCTCGGAATTGGCTGCCTCATACACGCTTGCCGCTCATGAAATCAGCTTGATTAGGGAAAGGGCGCACTTGCCTGATACCAACGAAAAATTCTCGATTTTTGTGGGCGATTCCGAGAATGCGTTTTCGCGCGAACACACTCAGTGGGCGGCACGCAAGGATCAGTAAGCGGTGTGCATGTCGGCGCCTAAGGCCCATGCTGCAGTCCTTCATGTCCGGCGACGCTCATCCGGTAGAGGCGCTCGCCTCGCCTTCACAAATCCCCTATCCGTCTCCATGAACCTAATCAGCATCGGCACGATCAGCTTCGCTGCATCGGGTGGTGATGGCTCACCACTGTCGCGCGCAAGAATCGCCGCATAGGCCTGCAAGTCCCGAAACACCGCCGCCGGCAGCTCGACGGTGACCTTCACTGGCTTGTCGTCCGGAATGGCGGAAATCTTGAGCTTGGTCATGTCGGCTCCTTCGTGGCACCATAGGCCTGCATGACAAGATCCCTGTTGACGATCACGCGAACCGGGAAACCTGGGCGGATGGTGAGCGTCGGCTGGATGTTCAGCTGCCGGCTGACGATCTGTTGGCCAACATTCGAGGCCGTTCCTTGCGCGCTCTCCCGTATCGCCTGGGCGATCTCGCTCTCCTCGTCGTCGCTGCCGATCTGCGTGCCGACGCCGAGCAGCGTCGAAAGTGCAGCCGCCTTGAACAGCTGGCCCCAGTGGTAGTCGACCTCGTCCTCAAGCCCGGAGAAGCCTTGCGGATCGGTGCCCTGCAGGCGCTCGAGCACGATAGAGGTGCCGTCCGGCATGACGACGCGGTTCCAGACGAGCAGCACGCGCGACTGCCCGAAGGCGACCTGGCTGTCATACTGGCCAATGAGCCGCGCGCCCTGCGGGATGAGGAGATGCGCGCCGGTCGGGCTGTCATAGACGTTTTCCGTCACTTGCGCGGTGATCGAGCCGGGCAGATCGGACTTGATGCCAGTGATGAGGGCGGCGGCGATCACGGACCCAGCTTGCAGGACATAGGGCGAGGCCTTCTCCTCGACGCGATCCGGACTGACGGTACGCCGGTCGGCCTCGGCATTTACGAAGGCGAGCTTGCGGTCCTGCATGTTCTGCGCCGCGCCGGCATCGAAGGGCGGGACAGTATCGGGCTGTGTCAACGCGGCATTCGGATCGGCCGTGCTCGTTCGCGTGGTGATCGGCTGGTTGGTGTCGTTGCGCTCGCCGCGGCTGTCGGTAAAGAGCTTGGCGACGCGTGCCGCCTCGATTTCGGCGAGACGGCGCTGCTCTTCGGGATCGGCGCGCGGCGTCTGAATCGAAGGCACGACGACCGGCTTGCCCTCCTCCTGCGCTTTCAGGATCGGCTTGCCGAGGTCGCCAGGAAGCGCCGGCCCGAGTTTCGGGATGCCGGTGTAATCCTTCGGTAGGTTGGCGAGACCGTCGGCGGGCGTGCGGTTTTCGGTGTTGTAGAGTTCGGACGGTGCCTCGCCCTGTCGCCTGTTGGTGTCGAGCGCGAAGAACAGAGCCGCGGCGATGGCGAGCCCCGAGACGCCACCGAGACCGATCAGCACCTTGCGTGACAGCCGGGTGACGCGTGGCGGCTCCGGCCTCAGCCGGAACTCCGCCTTGAGATCGGAGGGACCCGTCATCGGTTTCTCTCCGACGAGAACAGTGCCGTGCGGTTTCCGAGGCGGCGGCCGTCGGTTCGGACGATGCGCACGCGGCGCTGGCTGTCCTTGTCTCCCAACCGGAGTTCTGCCGCCGCGAACAACCGGTCGACGACATAGTAGTTCTGCCGGGCGCGATAGTTCACGAGTTCGGAATTGCCGGATGGCCCGATGACGAAGAGCGGCGGCATTTCGCCCTGGGCGATGCCGGAGGGGAATTCGATATAGACCTTGGCACCATCGTCGAAGGCGCGCAGCGGCCGCCAGGGGGCACTGTCGCCCTCGATCCGGTAGCGGAAATTGAGGCTCTGGAGATCGACGCCGCTCGCCACAGCCTGGGTTTCGGCCGCGCGGGTGTTCTGGCGCCGAAGCGCGATCAGCTGGTCGGCCGGGTACTGCCAGGAGACCGAGGCCATATAGGTCTTTTCGGTCGAGCGCAGTTCGAGATGATAGGTGCGCAGATTGGTGTTGATCACGAGATTGGTCTGGAGATCGGATCGCGTTGGCTTCACCAGGATGTGCACCTGCTTTCCAGTGCCCGTTCCGCTCTCGGTGTCGCCGATGATCCAGCGCACCGTGTCGCCGGCGGCGACGGGACCGGCGCCGACCAGCTGCTCGCCCGGCTGCAGCGCGATGTCGGTCACCTGCCCCGGCGCGGCATAGACCTGATAGAGCGCGCCGATGGCGAAGGGATAGACCTGTACGGCATTGATGAAGCCGTCACGGACTGGCTGCATGCGCGCCGCCTCATTGGCGGCGGCAATCCGCGCCTTCGGATCAGGATTGTCCTGCTTCTTCTTGCCTTCCTCGAGCGGCTTCAATTGGCCGGGCAGCGGCAGCGGTTTCGGCAGTTCGACGACCTTCACCGGCCCGACCGGATCGGCGAGCTTCACGGCGGGTGCCGCATCGTCATAGTCAATCTCCGGCGGAATGTACTTCTTTGCGCAGCCGGCGAGCGCCGTCGCTGCCAGCAGCGCCGTTACCAGCACGGCGCCGCTGATCCTGTTCATCGATGTTCCTGTTGCCCCCTTCATTGCGAAAGCTCCTTCGACCAGTTGATGGCGTTGACAAAGACCCCGAGCGGATTGGCGCGCAGCTTGTCGGGCGTGCGCGGCTGTTCGATCACGACGGTGAGGATGGCGGTCCAGCGCTCGGTGGATGAAAGTTGCCCGTTTTCGTAGCGGCGCTCGCTCCAGGCGACGCGAAAACTCTCGGGCGAGGCGCGGATGACGGATGACACGTCGACGGCGACCTGTATCTTGCCGACCTTGGTGAACGGATCGTTGGCACGGGCATAGTCGTTGAGCGCCACGGCGCCACGATCGGTGGTGAACTCATAGGCGCGAAGCCAGTTCTGACGGACGATCACCGCGTCGGCCGGGATCGCGCGGACGTTTTCGATGAAGCGGCCGAGATGCCAGGCGATCTGCGGATCGGTCGGCCGGTAGTCGGCGGCGGCCGGCGCAATCGCCTGGGCCTCGCCGAGTTTGTCGATCTGCACCACCCAGGGCACCACGGTGCCTTGCGTCGATTGCCAGATCAGCGCGGCGGCAAAGCCACCAGCAAGAATGAGCGAGCCGAAGGCCATCAGCCGCCAGTTCCGAGCCTGCACGCGGGCGGAGCCGATCCGTTCATCCCAAGCCTGGGCGGCCTTCTGGTAAGGGGTTTCCGGTTCTGGCGTTCGGGCATAGCGCACGGAGGCGCGTTTGAAGGGATTCATCTGCGGTCATCCTGATTGAGGGAAACAGACATCGAGCCACCGCCGTGATCGCCGGAGCGGACGGAATGGGCGGCGGTGCTGACGCCGTGCTGGAAAGCCTGCTTGCGCTGCATGCGCTCTGCCCAGGGCGGCGGCGAAGAGGATTGGGCATCTCCACCCGCGGACTCACCGGCAGTTCCTGACGGAGCAACACCGACATCATTGCCGCCGCCCGTCGCCTTCCAGCCAGCCGCCTGCCCTGCACCGTAGCTGGCGCGCAGCGTCTCGTTGGACCGACCGGCGGCTTCCTTTGCCTTGCTCATGACAAAGCCGGCGCCGGCCTTGGCCATGCCGGCGATACCCGCCGCGGCGCGCCCGGCGCTGCCCGCATCGGTCGACGCACTTGCAAGCCCATAGGCGGTGCTGGCGCCGCCGGCGGCCGCCGCCCCTCCCCGCATCGCGCCACCGATCGTGCTGGCCGCAGCACCCACACCGGCTCGCGCTCCGACATAGCCGGCAGCGCCGAGACCAGCGGCCGCAAGACCCGTTCCGACGGCGGCACCTGCTCCAAGCTGCGGCGCTCCGGAGACGAGGCCCGTCGCAATACCGGGACCGAAGATCGAGAGGCCCATCAGCGCAAGCGCGCCGAGCACGAGCGACAGCGCTTCCGAGATGGTCGGCTGCTCGGAAAAGCCGGCGGTGAACTCGCTGAACAGTCCCGAGCCAATGCCGACGATGACGGCGAGCACCAGGATCTTCACGCCGGAGGCGACGATGTTGCCGAGCACCTTTTCGGCGAGAAAGGCGGTCTTGTTGAAGAAGGCGAAGGGGATCAGCACAAAGCCGGCGAGCGTCGTCAGCTTGAACTCGATCAGGGTGATGAAGATCTGGATCGCCAGGATGAAGAAGGCGACGAGCACGATCGCCCAGGCGGTCATCAGCACGAAGATCTGCACGAAGTTCTCGAAGAAGCTGACATAGCCCATCAGGTCGCCGGCGGCCTCAAGGATCGGATTGCCGGCGTCGATGCCGACCTGGGCAACGCGGCCGGGCTGCAGCAGTTCGGTGCTGGAGAGCGAGGATCCGGCAGCCTTCAGACCGAGGCCGGAGAAGCTTTCGAAGATGATCCGGGCAAGGCTGTTGAAGTTGCCGACGATGTAGGCGAAGAAGCCGATATAGAGCGTCTTCTTGACGAGGCGCTGGATGACATCCTCATCCGCGCCCCAGGCCCAGAAGAGACCGGCCAGCACGATATCGATCGTTATCAGCGTCGAGGACAGGAACGCGACCTCGCTGCCGAGCAGGCCGAAGCCGGAATCGATGTAGGAGGTGAAGGTCTCCAGGAAGCGATCGATGATGCCGGAGTTCATGGCTTCACCGACTGATCGGCGCCGGCGCCTGGTGCTGCCGGCTGGCCGGACTGCGAGGGTTTCAGGAAGCGTCGGCGGCTTTCCAGCCAGACCTTCAGGCAGGCCTTGTCCTTCAGCGCCTCGGCACTAAGGTCCCGGCAGCGGATCAGCTCCCTGCGCGCCTCATTCTCGGGCACGCCGCCCGGATCGAGGGACCGGAAGACGGGGGTCTCTTCCGGTCCCTGTCGCTGGCTCATTGCCATGAGCGTCGCGGTCAGTCCTGCTCCAATGGCAATGACAGCGGTCATCCGGGCGGCGATCTTGAGGTCCATCGGTCCCTTGCTCCTCAATCGTGGAACATGCGGACGCTGGACGGGCTATAGGCCGTACCGGTCATGAAGCGGCTGAACTGCTCGCGCGCCTGTGCCTCAGCTGCGGCCTCGCGCGCTTTCTCGAGCGCTTCGGCCCGCCCCTGGGCGGCGAGCATGGCGGTCAGATCCGACATCTGCTTTGCCTGTACCGCGAGCAGTTGGTTGCCGGCCTGGGCGGCCTGCAGCACGCCGACAGCCGACTGGCTGGCGGTCACAAGCGTCGAGGTCTGCGCCTGGGTGCTGGCGATGCCGCTCACGGCAACGGCGCCGGTCTTCAGCGAATCCTCGAAGGCCGAGACCGACTGCTGCCAGCGCTCGCGCGCCGCAGTCACCAGCTCACCGTTGCTCTTGCCGGCGGCGAAGGTCTCGTAGGTCGCGCTGAACTGCTGGTCGATGTTCTGGACATCGTAGGCAAGCTGCTCGGCCTGATCGAGCAAGCTCTGCATCTCGGAGAAGTTGCTCTCGATCTGAGAGAGCAGCGATGTCGGCAGGCTGGTGAGATTGCGGGCCTGGTTGATCAGCATCTGCGCTTCGTTCTGAAGCGAGGTGATCTGGTTGTTGATCTGCTCGAGCGCCCGGGCGGCGGAGAGCAGGTTTTCCGTATAGTTCTTCGGATCGAAGACGATCAGCGCATGGGCCGGCTGCGGCGCGAGTGTGACGGCGGCAATCGGCAACAGCGCGGTGGCGCCAAGTGCGAGAGCGAACGCGCTGCCGGCAGGGCGGGAGCGGGAAACGGAATGGCTCATGGGAGGACCTCCTCTTTGGGTGATGTGGGATGAAGGGCATGGCTGCCGGCCCCGGTGGGCGGCTCGGCAATGTTGGTGAGAACGGGAGTGAGATCGGCGGCCCAGCGAAGGCCGCGGGCCGAAAGCCAGGCTTCGAGAAAGCGGGGGCGCTCGCCCTCTTCGACGAGAGCGTTCATCGCCGCATGAGCGGCCTTGTCCGAGGAAGCGCAGAGCGCGAGCGCCACCTCGCCTAAGCTCAGTTCGAACAGTCGATTGCCGCGCCGGGACTGGCAGTAATAATCGCGCTTCGGCGTGGCGCGCGCGACGATCTCGATCTGCCGATCGTTGAGACCGAACTGCCGGTAAACGTCGGTGATCTGCGGCTCGACAGCACGCTCGTTGGCGAGGAAGATCCGGGTCGGGCAGCTTTCAATCAGTACCGGCGCGATCGGCGAGGCCTCGATGTCGGCAAGCGATTGCGAGGAGAAGACGACGCTGACATTCTTCTTGCGCAGCGTCTTCAGCCATTCCTTGATCTTCTGGGCAAAGCCGCCGTCGTCCAGCGCTCGCCAGCCCTCGTCGATGATGAGCAGCGATGGTCGGCCGTCAAAGCGAGCCTCGATCCGGTGGAAGAGATAGGCAAGCACGGCGGGCGCCGCCCCGGTGCCGATCAAGCCCTCGGTCTCGAAGGCCTGGACGGAGGCGTCTCCCAGCCATTCCATCTCCGCATCGAGCAGACGGCCGTGAGCGCCGCCGATGCAGTAGGGCCGCAGCGCCTGCTTGAGCGCCGTTGACTGCAGAAGCACTGTCAGGCCGGTGATGGTGCGCTCCGCCACCGGCGCCGAGGCAAGCGATGTCAGAGCCGTCCAGAGATGCTCCTTGACCTCGGGCGTGATTTCGACGCCTTCGCGGGTGAGGATGTCCACCAGCCAGTCGGCGGCCCAGGCGCGCTCCGGCGTGTCATGGATCCCGGCCAGCGGCTGCAGCGCCACCATATTGAGGAATGAGGTTGCATCCGAGATGGCACCGCCGAGATCCTGCCAGTCGCCGCCCATGGCAAGCGTAGCCGCACGGATCGACCCGCCGAAATCGAAGGCGAAGACCTGGGAGCGATCGTAGCGCCGGAACTGCAGCGCCATCAGCGCCAAAAGCACCGACTTGCCGGCGCCAGTCGGGCCGACCACCATGGTGTGGCCGACGTCGCCGACATGCAGCGAAAAGCGGAAAGGTGTCGAACCTTCGGTCCGGGCATAGAAGAGCGGCGGTGCATCGAGATGCTCGTCGCGATCCGGTCCGGCCCAGACCGCCGAGATCGGGATCATGTGGGCGAGGTTCAGCGTCGAGATCGGCGGCTGGCGGACATTGGCATAGACATGGCCGGGAAGGCTGCCGAGCCAGGCCTCGATCGCATTGACGCTCTCCGCGATGCAGGTGAAGTCATGGGATTGGATGATCTTCTCGACCAGCCGCAGCTTCTCTTCGGCGATCCGCGGATCGGCATCCCAGACGGTGACGGTGGCGGTGACATAGGCTTCGCCGATCTGGTCGGAGCCCAGGTCCTGCAAAGCGGCATCGGCCTCGTTCGCCTTGTTGGCGGCATCGGAATCGACCAGCACCGATTGCTCGTTGGTCAGCACCTCTTTCAGGATGGCGGCGATCGACTTGCGCTTGGCGAACCAATGCCGCCGGATCTTGGTGACGAGGCGCGTCGCGTCGGTCTTGTCGAGCATGATCGCCCGGGTCGACCAGCGATAGGAGAAGGCAAGCCGGTTGAGATCGTCGAGGATGCCGGGAAAGGTGACGGTCGGAAAGCCGATCACCGTCAGCGTGCGCAGATGCACGTCGCCGAGCCGCGGCTCCAGCCCACCGGCCAGCGGCTCAACGGCGAGAAGCGCATCGAGATGCATCGGGGTTTCCGGGACGCGGACGCGCTGGCGCGTCACCGAGGTGGTCGAATGCAGATAAGTGAGCGTCTCCGCATCATTGAGCCATTCGGCTTCTGGAACGAAGCCTTCGAAGAGGTGCAGCACCCGGTCGGTGCGATCGACGAAACCCTTGAGAAGCTCGTGAGGGTTGACGCCAGACTGCTCGCGGCCCTCATAGAGCCAGCGCTCCATGCGGGAGGCCTCTTCCGCCGGCGGCAGCCAGACGAAAGTCAGGAAATAGCTGCTCTCGAACAGGAGGCCGTTCGGCCGGCGATCGCTCCCCTGAAGCGATCCCTGCTCGGCCTCACCTTCGAACTGTTCACGCCGTTCGACATCGACCAGTGCCGATGCCGCATCTCCAAACAGGCTGTCGGGATAATCGTTGGCAGGATTGCGCTGGGCTTCCACGAAGGCGGCCCAGCCCGAACCGAGGCGTCGCAGCGCATTGTTGAGCCGCGCGGTGACGGCAACCAGCTCGGCCGGGGTGGCGCTGTCGAGATCCGGCCCGCGGAACCGCGCGGTGCGCTGGAACGAGCCGTCCTTGTTGAGGATGACACCGCGGGCGATCAGCGCCGCCCAGGGCAGGAAATCGGCAAGAGAGGCATTCTTCTTCCGGTATTCGGCGAGGTTCAACATGGCCAGACCTCACACGCCGATATGCGCGGGATAGCGCAGGTGCCGGCGGCCGACATCGACGAATTGCGCGTCACGGCGAGCTGCCCAGACGGCTGCGAAATGGCCGATCGCCCAGATGGCAAGACCTGCGAGCCAAAGGCGAAGGCCCAGGCCAACGGCACCGGCTAGCGTGCCGTTGACGATCGCAACGCTGCGCGGCGCACCGCCAAGCAGGATCTGTTCGGTCAGTGCCCGGCGGACAGGCGCATAGAAGCCGCGGATCTCGATCTGTTCGGAGTCAAATGCCGTCATCAGACCAGCGCCCCGCCGCCAAAGGAGAAGAAGGACAGGAAGAAGCTCGAGGCGGCAAAGGCGATCGACAGGCCGAAGACGATCTGGATCAGCCGGCGGAAGCCACCGGACGTGTCGCCGAAGGCAAGTGCCAGGCCTGTGGCGATGATGATGATCACGGCGACGATCTTCGCCACCGGCCCCTCGATGCTTTCGAGGATCTTTTCGAGCGGCTCTTCCCACGGCATGGAGGAGCCCGAAGCATGTGCCGGCAATGCCGTCAGGACGAACACGGAAACGAACGCCGTCGTCCGCGTGAGCTGGCGACGGGAGCGGTGAAATAGGGATGTAATGGACAAGGTCATTCCTCTTCTCCTTTCGGGAGCGGTTGTCGGTAAGTCGGGAGGTGAGCATTGAGGGTGCGGTAATCGCCGGTGGCGGGATCGAGCCCGTCGACGAGTGCGATTTCGGCGAGCCGGCGGGCCGTACCGCGGCCGGAGAGCACGGCGATGATGTCAATGGTGTCGGCGATCAGTGCCCGCGGCACGGTGATCACGGCCTCCTGCACGAGCTGCTCCAGCCGCCGGAGCGCGCCGATCGCGGTGTTGGCGTGGATGGTGCCGATGCCGCCCGGGTGGCCTGTGCCCCAGGCCTTGAGGAGATCGAGTGCTTCGGCGCCACGCACCTCACCGATCGGAATCCGGTCCGGCCTGAGGCGCAATGACGACTTGACGAGGTCGGAAAGCGAGGCGACGCCGTCCTTGGTGCGCAGTGCCACGAGGTTCGGCGAGGCGCATTGCAGCTCACGCGTATCCTCGATCAGCACGACGCGATCGGAAGACTTCGCGACTTCCGCGAGAAGCGCATTGGTGAGCGTCGTCTTGCCTGTCGAGGTGCCGCCGGCAACGAGGATGTTCTTGCGCCGCTCGACCGCGAGCCGCAGCACATCGGCCTGGGTCTCGGTCATGATGCCGGCGTCGACATAGTCGGCGAGCGTGAAGACGGCGACCGCCGGTTTGCGGATCGCGAAGGTGGCGGCAGCGACGACGGGCGGCAGCAGGCCTTCGAACCGCTCACCGGTCTCCGGCAGCTCCGCGGAGACACGCGGGCTCCCGGGATGAACCTCGGCGCCGACATGGTGGGCGACGAGGCGAACGATGCGCTCGCCGTCGGCCGCCAGCAGCGTTTCACCGGTGTCGGCGAGCCCGTCCCTCAGCCGGTCGATCCAGAGTCGGCCGTCCGGGTTGAGCATGACCTCGACCACCGCTGGGTCTTCAAGATGGCGTGCAATGGCCGGTCCCAAGGCCGTGCGCAGCATGCGCGCGCCACGCGAGATCGCTTCCTGGTTCTGATGGTGATGTCCCGGCATGTGGTCCCCGCTTCCGGCGATCGGCTGAGGAGCGGATCGCGACGGGGACAATCAAGAAAGGCAGAAATATGCGGGCAGCAACAAGATAATCATGGGTTTCGTAGCCAGGCGTAGACGCGCGAAAAAATACTTGCTCGTCTCGTTCCTGGCCCCCCATCAAAGGCAGCGGCCGGGGCTGCGGAGAATCAATCAGCGCGGAAAAGTGTCGAAGAAGTTCTTGAGGACGGGGTTGGCATTGTCTGGGCGCCAGCAGGCGATGTAGCCGAGCCGGATGCCGCCACTGCCATCGTGCACCGGCCGTAGGGTGACGCCCCTCTCAGGGACAATGTGGGGACCTTCGCACTGCAGGCTGATCCCCTGCCCGCTCGCGACCTCGGCCAGAATGCTTTCGCGGCTCAGCTGGCGCATGATGATTTCAGGGTGATCGGAAGGTGCTGCAAGATGGCGAACAATGACATTGCGGATGTCGGGGCCCGGATCATCATGGCTCACCAGGAACCGTTCGCCCTTTAGTTCCGGCCAGTAAACAGGTGTCTTCTCGGCGAGGGCATGGTCCTCCGGCAGAGCGACCATCAATTGCGAGGACCATAGAGGCAGCGAGTCGAGAAGCTCGGTTCTTCCGGTATCCGCGACCACGATCGCCAGATCGATCGTGCCGGACATGACGCCCGCTTTGAGCTCGGCGTAGGAGGCCTCCAGCAGTTCCACCTCGACGCCCGGAAAGTTGGTCCGGAAGGTCTTAAGAGCAGCGCGGAAGCAACCCGATGACATGGACTTGTAGAAGCCGATGACGAGGCGTCCGGTCTTGCCGGCCCCGCTCGCCTTGGCGCGCTCGGAGAGACGCTGGGCCGCGTCGAGGATGCGCCGGGCCCCGACGACGAACTCTTCACCGGTGGGCGTCAGCCGCGCGCCCGAGGTCGCGCGGTCGAAGAGGAAGACACCAAGCTCGTCCTCAAGCTCACGGATGCGCTTGCTGATGATCGGCTGGCCAACGTTCAATTCGTTGCCGGCGGCGCTGAAGCTGCCGTTCCGAGCCGCGGCCACGACATATCGGAGATGGCGGAGGTCCATGTCGTACTCCTGACCCGTTGGTTTGGGTGCTAGTCACTTTCGTAGGGTTGGTTGCGCTCTTGCCATTCGCACGGACGATCATTGTCAAACACCATCTGGCCTCGGCTTAGCCAGGGGGCCGCTGCCGAACTCTTGCATGCGGCCGCCACCGCTTTGATGCCGATGGACCCGTAGTTTTGCAGGATTTTGTCACGCTCTTTGGAGTATGGGGCATTCGGTGGCATGGGCGTTCCTTTTCTCATCATTGGAATGTCGGCCTATTCGTGGGTGGCGAGTGCGTGCTTCACGCGAAGCACCGTGGCCGTCACCGCGACGAATACGAGCGGGATCGACCCGAGCATCAGCAGCGGACTGACTTCCCATCCGGCGTGCTGGCATGCCTCGGAAAGCGTTTTGATGAGGCCGATGAGGTAATAGCTGATGGCAATGATCGAGAACCCCTCGACCGCGCGCTGGATCTTCACCTGGGTCGCCGCCCGTTCCGCCACCGACTTGATCTGGAAAGCGTTCTGGAACTCGATCTCGACCTGAATGCGGGTTTGGAGCAGATTCAGGAGATGCGTGGTGGCAGCTGACAATTGCTTGAGTCGATGGGACGCAGCCTCGCAAGTACGAACCGCCGGTTTGAAGCGCCGTGTGATGAAGATGCCAAACCGTTGGAAGCCTGGCACATGCGTCTCGCGCAGCTCGCTGATGCGTTCCTCGACGATTTTCGCATAGGCTGCGGTCGCGCCAAAGCGGCTGCGGGTTTCCGCCGAAGCCGTGATAATGGCGGAAGAGAATTCCGAGATTTCGTTGAGAAGGCTTTTATGCTGGTCCGCCGGCGTCGATTGATTGCGGTCTGCCAGGTCCCCGAGGCGGGCCTCGAACTCGGCAAGGCGCGGCGCGAGACGCCGCGCGAGTGGCAGGCCGAGCAGGGCCATTGAACGGTAGGTCTCTATCTCGTAGATCCTGCGGACCATTCGGCCGAGGCGATAGGCGTTCAAGTCCCTGTTGAAGAGCAGAATATGGCTCCAGCCATTTGAACGGACACGAAAGTCCGAACATACTTGGCCGGCCCCTGCCCCGATAATTGAAGCGGCGGTGTCACCAAAGCCGAATTTGGACAGGACATCCCCCAGTTGTTCCGGGGCAGGCCCCGTCACCAGAATACTAACCTGACCGATAACGGATGCCGACGGTAGTTCCAGCATTTCGAAAATGCCGGAAATGGTTAGCGTCGACTTCGGCCATTCTTCCGGCTCGTGGTCGAGCATCGTCACGCGTGTGACCGTTACGAACTCCGTGTGATATTCGACGCGCGTCTTGATACGCTCGGTCTCATGTTTGCCGAAGGATATCGAGCCACCTGTTTGTCTCGCGGGCGGCTGAGACGGCATCAGAGCAACATGCTCGACCAGTGCTGGTCCCGAGAAATAGATCGACGGCCGTGCATGGAGCTCGGCGGTAAAGTCCGCTGTTGTCAGTTGCTCGGTCTCACCTGTCAGCACGCGCACGCCCCCGCCTAAATCCCGATCGAAAACTTCGAGCAGCACCACCTCGACGCCGGCAACAACGGAGTTTTGAGATCGACGCGGAAGCAACCGATGCCTCGACTTGCAGCCGCCGGTACGAGAGACCCAGTCTTGCTGGCGCCACTCGCCTTGGCGGATTTGGACTGCCGAAAGGCATCGATGATGAGCCGAGTGCCGATCGCGAATTCCTCGCCGGCCGGAGTGAGCCGTGCACAAGCCGAACCGTCTTCGCGCTCACGAATTCGCTTGCGGATCAACGGATTACACAAGATCATTCTCCCGGCTATTCTTGAGACGTGTCATTGCGAGACTCTTGATTCAAACAGCACACACCAACGCCACGATTCGCGAAAAACCGATCGAATTCGCTAAGTGGCAAAACTACGTTCGCTCGGGACTCGGCGTCGTGACCTGAGGGATTGTGAAAGCGTATCGCTTCTGACGTCGCCGCAGTAACCAGCACCAAGTGCCCTCCTTTGGTCGGGGGGATACGGCTTGGCCAGCGAATTTCGCTGTGAACCGAAGCGATGAAGAACTGCCATTGTGAGAGCAGGTCAGGGATGGATTTGCTGTCGACCTTGACGAAAGTCTGCGCGGTCAAGCCAAATCGCTCTCTTACAAACGCAACGAACGGTGCATAGATCAGGCCTTTGATACTGTCCTTCGTATCATCGGCCACATACCCACCATATTCGGTGCAGCCGCGAGCAAGGGAAAGAGTTGCGTGAATTTCGCCTCGCGCTGCTAGGATCATTTTCAAGCACGCCATCCCACAAACGTTGACGGCCCAGCGTGCATACTCCTCGACGGTCTCGGCGCCGGAATTGCGCCAAAGGGGATCCAGCATTAGCGCCGAGCTCCCTTCGGCGTAGACGGGCAACGTCATTTCCGGCGTTTCCCATTGAGAGAAATAGGGTACCTCAGAAGCGTCCGGCGTCATTTTCAGCCTTCGATTAAGCGCGTCTTTCCACGGTGGGCAGGTGTTATTTCAAACAATGTCCGCAGCTCGCCCAGTAAACATTCATTGCTGGGCAATCGCCGCACGTTATTGAAGCTGTCCAACTGCTATTCGCCCCATACCGTTTTGTAGAGGCGTATCAAATTCTCCCCATAGATGTTGCGGACATCCTCTTCGGTGAAACCTCTTTGAAGGAGGCGTTCGGTTAGGGAAGGCATGCCTTTGGGTGTTTCGATGCCGGCCGGATAGTAGTGCGGCGGCTCTGGATAGGCTTCGCGAGTCCAGATCCCATCGGCTATCGCTCGCCAGTAATCCTCCATCGAGCTGGCATCGTCGCGATAGGGGAACTGGCCGGTGTAGTAGTCAATACCAATGGAGATGTGCTGCGTGCCCACGAGATCACTCATGTAAGCGATGTGATCGATGAATTGATCAAGTGTCGGCCGGCTGTCGCTGGAAACGAAACCTGGAAAACCGACAGCGCCGATAGTACCGCCGTTTCCCGCAATGGCCCTGATCAAATCATCGGAGATGTTGCGTCGCGACGGGTGAACGGATTTGGCATTCGCGTGAGAGATTATCACTGGCGCCGAAGAATGCTCGATTGCGTCCATTGTGGTTCTGACGCCGGTATGAGCGCAGTCGACGATCATGCCGACCTGGTTCATACGTTCGATCACCTGCAATCCGAAGCGGCTAAGACCGGCATCTGTTCGCTCTTCGCAACCGTCTCCGATTCGATTTTTGACGTTATACGCAAGCTGCATAATTCCGACGCCGAGCGCTTTGTATGAGTCGATCAGATCAAGGCTGTCTTCAATGGGTTCGGGACCCTGAAAGTGCATGATGATCCCGGTCTTGCCCGTTGCCTTTGCCTTGCGAATATCCGCAGCGGTGCGAATGAGCATAAGGTCGTTACGCTCTCGAATAAGCTTGTGCCACGTCCCGATCATCCGCACTGTGACTGGAGCGTTCTGCAAGGAACCGACAGTGGGCCCGATTACAGTCACTCCGCCGGCTTGATAATCGGCGATCCGTTCGGGGTCATGCAGGAGCGGGCATACCGCGTCGATGATGACGGCGTCGCTGTGGAGCTCGTTTGCAGAAATACTCATCGATGCTTCCTTTGCTGTTCGTTCTAGTGATTCTTAGTCGATGACAGCAGCCAGTCGCTGAGCGGTAGCCATGCAGAGCGTCCACCCTAGCGATCCATGTCCGCAGTTGAGGAACAAGCCGGCAACCTTGCAAGCCCCCACAATCGGCTGATTGTTTGGCGTCATGGGCCTAAGGCCCGTCCATGCGTTGAGGTCTGCATTGTAGTCGCCCGCGTCCGGGAAAATTCCTCTGGCTGTTTCTAGAAGTGTTTGGAAACGAGCCTCTCTGAAGTTGGTGCGACTGTTACCGATGTCGGCTAGGCCGGCAATCCGCAGCCTGTCGCCGATTTTGCAAAACACGACTTTGCGGGTCGTATCGGTGATGCTTGACGAAGGGGCCATGCTCGTTGCAGGAACTGTCAATGAATAGCCCTGCATTGGCCAGATGGGCAGCTTGATGCCAACCGACCTGGCTATGGCCGCGCTCCAAACACCCAAGGCAATGACCGCGCGCCCACATTCTAGCTCGCCTGCGCTGGTGACGATCGCATTGATCTTCCCGTCTCGAGTCTTCAGGGACTTGATCTCGGTATCGAACCTGAACTTTACCCCGTAATCTGATTGCAGCAGGCGGTGGAGGTTTTGGCAGAAGAGCCACGAGTCACCGGCTTCATCAATCGGCGACCACAACGCTCCGACGAAAGCGTGGCCATAGCCGGCCAATGCTGGTTCCCGTTCGATAGCCTCATTGGGCGTCAGAATTTTTTGATCGGCTCCGTATCTGTTTTTTAGTTGGCTTAGAGCCTCGGCATTCCGCAGCGCCATGTGATTTGAATAGAGGTTAAGCTTGCCAGCGCTGCGGTGATCGAAATTGAATCTGCCGGATAGATTCGAAAACGCGCGACGGCTCTCCATTGCGAGTTTGAGCACTTCGATTGTGTTTCGCTCAAAACTGGACCGGGACGAGTTGGCCAGGAATCTGAGGCTCCACCCCCAAAATTTCGGCGACATGGTCGGAGTCAACCTGAAAGCCGGATCTCTCCCAAATAGATACTTCGGCAGGTTGGCAACGAGTGAGGGCGAGGCCAATGGGTCAGAGAAGGCATAACTCAGTTGCGCGCCATTTCCAAAGCTAGCACCGCGCTCAGCTGGCGCCGATCCGGCATCGATGACGGTCACTTTGTGACCTCTACTAGCCAAGACATAGGCGGTCGTCATACCGACGACGCCCGCTCCCAAAACGAACACGTCGCTCATCGATCATGCACCGTCCCTGAGGCGGGCAATTATGTCTATCTCGACCGGCACACCGCGTGGAAGTGATACAGCGCCAATAGCGGAACGTGCGTGGGTTCCGGCGTCCCCAAACACCGCAACAAGGAGATCAGAGGCGCCGTTTACGACGAAGGGAATGTCAATGAAGTCCGGCACGCAATTTACAAACCCAGACACTTTGACTATTTCAGCGACCCTTGAGAGGTCCCCGCCGGTCGCGATTGACAACTGCCCTAAAACATTAAGCGCAGCAAGCTTCGCAGCTTCGTAGGCATCCTCACGCGACACTACTTGCCCAACTTTCCCGAGATACTTGATTTCGCCATCATCGAGGGGCAGCTGCCCCGACACATAGACCTGACGATGGTCAACCTTGTATCCGAGAAGATTGCCTGCTGGCTTGAAAACTCGCGGCAATCGCAGGCCAAGCGCCTTAAGGCGTTCTTCAGGTGTCTGAGACGTCATGAGCCCTTATTCCTCCTTGAAGAATATCCCTTTGCGGCAGCTATGAAGCCGTTCAAGACCATGTCGTCGATGGGGCTGACTCCGTATTCGGGATGCCACTGCACGCCCATGGCAAAGCCGCCAGCGCTCGATTCGATCGCCTCGATAACGCTGTCCTCAGCGACAGCTATCGTTCGATATGCTTCCGAAGGCAAAACCGCTTGATGATGCACGCTGTTGACGCGATACGGCCTTGCCCCGAGATCAACGAGGTTGCGAGATTGGCCGACGATACTGATCTCATGATGCGCGGTTGTCGCGGCCTGATTCGGCTTATGCTCGAGAGCGTCCTCAAGTTCGCTAGCGATATCCTGGATCAGTTGGCCTCCTAGACAAACCGCCAAAAGCTGCATCCCGTTGCAGATGCCAAGAACTGGCATCTGACGCTCCAGAGCGCTCTCGATCAGCGCTTTTTCAAAAGCAGTGCGAGGCGGCTTTGTTGCATACGCCTTTCGCGCTTTCTGGTGATACAGCCCTGGATCGATGTCGAACATGCCGCCGCTGATCAGGACGCCGTCCACGCTCTCCAGATATCCGTCGACATCTGCAGCGTAGGGCAGGATGAGAGGGATTCCGCCGGCGCGGTACACCGCATCCGCATAGTTGCGGCGCAGGACATACTCGGTTTCAGGTTCGGCAGTATCGTTGATATCGGGCGTGATCCCGATGACTGGGCGTGGCGTTTTGACCATAACAGCAAGTAGACGGCTCGCGTCCAACTTCTTCCTTTTTTGCTCTGGAGCCGCGGCACGACATCCTGTCGAGATCGTCGGTTGAGCGGGTTTCGAATCCAAGACTTTGTGCGCGATGAGAATTGAGCACTCGGACCGATGACTGTCAATACATTGTAGATTGGATCCAATTAATTTCGCACGAGAAGGGCACTCACCCTTCCCTGAACGACCCCGGCCTTTCTCCGCAAAATGCCAGGCTCGCGCTTCTTTCCAAGATCGTGCCCGGATCTCCGAGGCGCAGACCCCTATATTGATAGTCTATTATTCAATATATCTGTCAGGAGCATATGGCCTGGTGCATGGGTTATGCTGAAGTCTGGCCTGGCGCGCACGATGGCCGCCTGGGGAGTTACTCCACAAGCCCAGAAAACAGGAATTTCGCCAGGTCGGATCGTCACGGCATCTCCATAATCTGGAGTGGCGAGGTCGTTAACGCCGATCGTCTCCGGATCGCCCAGGTGGATTGGAGCGCCGTGCACGGAAGGGAATCGTCCAGTGATTTGCACCGCTTTGATTGCCTGTTCCGGAAGCATGGGTCGCATTGATACGACGAGCGGACCGGAGAACACGCCGGAAGGTGTTGTCTCGATTGACGAGCGGAACATCGGCACGTTGCGTCCCTCTTCAATATGTCGAACCGGCACGCCGGCCGCCAGCAAAGCTTCTTCAAAAGAGAAGGAACAGCCGAGCGCAAATGTCACCAAGTCTTCGCGCCATATCTCCGTCACGTCCTGCAACTCTTGAACGAGCACCCCTTTTTTCCAGACGCGGTAGCGCGGTACGTCTGTGCGAATGTCTAGATCGTCTCCGAGGTCGGGGATCGAGGTTGCGCCCGGCTCTGACACTCCTAGGAGAGGACACGGCTTTGGATTGCGTTGACAGAACAACAGGAAATCATACGCAAGGTCGCGCGGTAAAACTGCAAGATTCGCTTGTACGAAGCCGGACGCAAGGTTGGCCGTCGGGCCTGACAAAACGCCTGTACGCGCCATTAGCCGAACTTGCCGCGCTGACGAAGGAGCGATTGAACTCATAATACTTCCTGTGAAGGCGACTTGTGTGTCCGTTTAAATGAGGCAGATTCCTCGGCCTACAGCACCAGCTTGTACTGCATGCGGTGGTCATGCGATCTGGAATCCGTGCGCAAGCGGGTTAATATTCGAAACAAAAATCGTGTTGTGGCCGATTACGCGTGCCCAACCGGCCACGCTGGGCTTGATCGCCTTCTTGTCACCGACCTGAGTTTCTCCCTCGACCCTACATTCAAATGTGGTTCCGATAATGCTCTCGTGCACGAACGTGTCTCCAACGTTCATCCGGCCACGCGCCACCAACTGCGCCATACGGGCCGAGGAACCCGTCCCGCATGGGGAGCGGTCGATGGCCTTGTCACCGTAGAAGACCGCATTGCGACCATGCGCGCGCTCCAGGTGCGGCTTGTCCGTCCACATAACATGGCTAACGCCGCGGATACGATTATCTTCGGGATGAACGGGCGCGAGTTTCGCTTCTGCAGCCTGTCGGACAAGCGGACTCAGCCGAAGAACGTCGTTCGCGCTCATTCCGTCGAGACCGGGCCAATTCACCTGTGGCTCGATGACCGCGTAATAGTTCCCACCATAGGCGACGTCGACTTTGATCAATCCCAGGCCCGGAATGTCGAGTTCGATGTCCTGAGCGTGCAGATAACTTGGCACGTTGAACAGCCTTACCTGCTCAACCAGTTCACCACTTCGGGCATACTCGACTTCAATTTTGCCGGCCGGTGCTTCAAGTGAGAGTTTCCCTTTGCTTTTTGGGACGACTAACCCCCCCTCGATCGCAGCCGTTACAGCGCCAATCGCTCCGTGGCCACACATCGGCAAACAACCGCTGACTTCGATGAAGAGAATCCCGAGGTCGCAGTCGTTGCGGGACGAGGGATAAAGGATTGCTCCGGACATTCCATCGTGGCCACGCGGTTCGAACATAAGCGCCCTGCGAACCCAGTCGTGATCGCGTAGAAAGATTTCACGCTTCTCCGCCATTGAGACGTTCGGCAAAAGAGGCCCACCTCCAACGACCAGGCGCACCGGATTTCCGCATGTGTGGGCGTCGATGCAGAAAAAAGTGTGTCGAGCCATTTTATTTTTCTTTCCTGAAGGAGAACCGTGCGGCGGAAAATGGCGAGAGATCGAGGCTTGGGGAGCGGTCGAAAAGAAGGTCACCGACGATCTTGCCGGTGGTTGGCCCCTGGGTCAGCCCCAGATGCCCATGCCCGAATGCATAAATGATATGCTGGCTAGCAGACGATCTGCCGATAACCGGCAGACTGTCGGGCGTAGCCGGCCGGTGGCCAGCCCATTCGACACCCCCCTGTTCTCGCAGTCCCGGGAGATAGAGCTTTGCGAGCTTGACCAGTGCCTTCGAGCGCTTAAAGTTAGGTGGAGACTGCAATCCGCCGAACTCGGCAGCCCCGCCGATCCGCAATCCGACAGAAAGCGGCGTCGCCACAAACTTCCGATCCGCGAATATCACCTCACGTTCAAGCGTGACTCCGGGCGCGGCGATAGTCGTATTATATCCTCGCTCACTCTCAAGAAGCACGCGATCCCCCAGCTGACGGGCAAATCGTGCCGACCATGCTCCTGCTGCGATCACAAGCTTCGTGGCGGCAAGCGTCGTGCCCCCATTCAGCGCAATCTCCGCCCCGTCGCCGGTTGAGTAAACCCGATCTACCTGGCCCTGGACGATTTTTGCACCGTTCGCGACGAGCCACATGCGCAAGACATCCACGACCTTCTTTGGATCCGTGATGTGCGACCATTGAGGCGTAAACACTCCGCGCTGCACAATTGGGCCCAGGGCTGGCTCCATGTCTGTTACCTCACGTGCCGACAGTGCCTGCATCTCCACTCCCAGCGCACGCTTGATCTCCCATTCATGTTCGTCCCTGAGAAATCCGTTCTCCGTCTCGTAGACGGTCAGTGCGCCCCTGCGGAACAAGTCGCCCGCAAGTCCGACCTTGTTGAAGAGCGGCACCAGATCGTCGTAAACTCGACTGTTGATTGAGGCCAACGCCTTGGATATGCGACCGACCTCGGATGCCGAACCAACTCGCGCAAAACGCCACAGCCACGGTACCATCTGCGGTGTGTGCCCGACTCGAAGCGCCAGCGGGCCGAGGGGATCCAACAGCCAGAACGGCACTTTCTTCCACAATCCCGGAACAGACGCTGGTATAACCTCTGTTACAGCGATGCCGCCGGCGTTGCCGTAGGACGCTTTGTCACCGGCCGGATCTCGATCGACGATAGTGACGCTTGCTCCTGACTGCAGCGCCTCGAAGGCGACACTCAGTCCGACAATGCCGGCACCTATCACAATGACGCTCGTAACTGCCATTTTTCCTTTTCCTCTGCTCCCGAACGCTTTGGGACAAGTCGCAGATCGAGCCCGAAGGTTGGAGAACCGAACACAGTCCGTTGATGCCGTTGCCGCATGACCGCGCCCAAACTGTGCGTCGACATTTTTTTCGTATCGTATGAGCCCGCGCGTTACCCGGGGCGTCGTATGGAGCGGATCTCGCAAGTGGCCAACAGTGTTCAACGCCTCCTGACTTGAATCTTCCAGATCAACTTGTCTGGGAACGCCGTGGGGCCGACGCCGGAGCCGTGGCGGCGTCGGGATTTGTCGGGATGCGACCTAGTCTGGGAGATTGAAGCGAGGATCGAGCATGTCTCGCAACCCGTCGCCTATCAGATTTATGGCAAGAACCACCAACGCAATTATGATGCTGGGATAGACGATGAGGTGCGGCGCGATCAGCACGAAAGTCCGCCCCTCGGCTACGATGTTCCCCCAGCTAGGGTGTTCAGGAGGCACCCCAACCCCCACGAAACCGAGATATGCCTCAAAGAGAATAGCGAGGCCGCAGATATACGTGGCCTGCACGGCGATCGGCGCCAACGCGTTCGGCAGGATATATCGGAAGAGGATTCGCAAAGGTCTGGCGCCGTAGGACTGGGCCGCCTCCACGAATGCTTGTTCCCGCAGTGTAAGCGTCAAACTTCTTACCAGCCGTGCGACGACCGGCACTTCGGGGACCGCCAACGCTACGATCACCGTCAAGATTCCGCTTCCAAAAATTGTAGCCAATGCAATCGCGAGCAGAATCCCGGGGATGGCCATCATGCCATCCATGATTCTCATCAGGATCTTGTCCGACGATCGCCCAGCTCCGGCAATCAGACCCAAAACCGTTCCAACTGTTGTCGCCAGAATTGCTGTGCCCACGCCGATCGCGAGCGACACCTGACCCCCGTATAGCAGTCGCGTAAAGATATCGCGCCCGAACATGTCTGTCCCGAGCACATGATCGTAGCTGGACGTCTTGAGCCTGAATTGTGGGTTCATCGCAAGCGGGTCGGTGCTGGTTATCAAAGGCGACAAATATGTTGTCAGCACGACCAAGACCAAGAAAATGGTGGCTGTTTGCAGGGCCGCTGGCAGACGCGAAAACTGTCGCAGTTGCAAGGAGCCCGTCACATCGGAGAACGTCATAATTCTAAGCTCCTCAGGTATATTTGATCCGCGGGTCGATGACCAGGTACGTCAGGTCGACAAGCAAGTTGATGACTACGTAGACAACCGCGCTGACCAAGAGCACTCCCTGGATGACGGGAATGTCGATGCGCTGTATGGCCTCGACGAGGAGACGCCCGATCCCAGGGATTGCGAACACAGTCTCGGTTATCACCACACCGCCAAGCATTGAGGCGAACGAGGTTCCCACAACGGTGACAAGAGGAACGGCGACCAGCCTGAGGCAGTGCCGGACGACGATGGCGGTCTCACCCAATCCTTTCGCTCGCGCGACACGCACGAAATCCTGATTGAGGACTTCGATGGCGCTCGCCCTCGTTACCCGACCAATTAACGCCGTTTGGGCGAATCCGAGCATGATCGCGGGCAGAAGCACATGGCGCGCCACCTCTGGTATTCCCTTGTCAATGCCGGCAAAACCCTGAACCGGCAGCCATCCCAGGCGCACGCCGAACGTGAAGATCAGCAGATATCCGATTAAGAATGCCGGTATCGACATTCCCCCAACACAAAAGAGAAGGACGGCGCGATCCGCAATTGTGCCAGGCCGCTGCGCTGCCAACAGCCCCAGCGGCACCGCTACGATCAGTGCGACTAAAGTTGCCGCGATCGCGAGAGTAATTGTAGGCTCGGCCCGAGCGAGGATGAGACTCAGCACGGGCTGCCCCGAAAACAGTGACATCCCTAAGTCGCCCTGCAACGTGTTCCCCAGCCACACGAGGTAGCGAGAAAAAACCGGAGCATCGAGCTGAAGCCGATCACGAATGGCCTCGATTTGGGCGGGCGACGCATAGTCGCCCGCCAGGACCGCTGCCGGATCGCCTGGGCTTAGATAGGTCAGTCCAAATACGACTGCTGTTACCACCCCTACAACGGGTATGACCGAGAGAATTCGGGTTATCAGGTATTTAATCATACTGGCCTCACAAGCCCGGACTTGACGTCGTTAGTTCGTCTTGCGGCGCACGTTCCAGAAATACCAAACCGCGACATCCGCGTCGAAATTCTCGATTTCCGCCCGGCGCACAACAGGGCTGGAAGACTCTCCTACCGGGATGAAGGGCAGATATTCCGATGAACGCTTCTGTATGTCGAAGGTGATCTTCTTCTTTTCGGCGTCACTTGTTGCGCCGAGGAATGCGGCCCTCAGATCTTCCATTTGCTTGTCACATGGCCAGCCGAACCAGGCGTCGTCACAACTGGATGCAAGCATAAGATGCGTGATCGGAGATGAAGCGCCCGAGGAGTCCATGCTTGACATCATCAGATTCCAGCCGCCCTCCGAGACCGGCGCTTTCGACGTCCGTCGCGACGTCAGCGTTGACCAATCCATCGATTGCAGATCGACGTTTGCACCGATCTTTCGAAGTTGCTGCGCCAGATACAATGCTGCGGCGTGGTACGGAGCGTAATCGGTTGGCTCGAGAATGACGATCGGCTTGCCGTCATAGCCAGCTTCCGCCAGCAGCTGTTTTGCTTTCTCGTAATCGGGTGCGCCGCGGTGGCCGGAATAAGCCGCTTCATCACCATATGGGCTGCCGCACATTAAAATAGCATAACACTCGCGCCACAATTCCGGATCGCCGGCCACAAGAGGTCCAAGCTCCTTCTGATCGATGAGATACGTGAGGGCTTCACGTGCCTTAACGTTGTCGAACGGAGGGTTCTTGAAGTTCGGCCGAATGTTGAACTGCTGCCAGACGCCATTTTCGACCACGAACTTGTTGTCGCTCCGCATGGCGACTGCACTATCCATCGGCGGGCCGAGCCAAATGTCGTGCTGATCTGTCAGCATCGCCGCCATAGCGGTGTTGGGATCCGGAATGTAGGCCATCTCGATAGTATCGAATGCGGCCTCCTTCTTGCCGGACATATAGCTGGGCGCGTCGCCCCTGGGGACATAATGGGGGTTCTTGGTATAGACGCGCGTCTGACCTGGCTTCCACGCCGACAGATCAAATGAATACGGACCCGATCCGGTAGCATCCTTGAGAGACTCAGTTGCGGGCAATGCGGCGACGCGCTGAGGCATGATGAAGGCCGGGTTTCCCGTCGCACCCGCCAGCGCGGAGGGAACATCAAAAGGATCCGACAATTCGATCTGCAGCGTCACATCGTCAATTCTGCTCATATTTTTGAGCCTGTCGGCCAACATTTTTCCGATCTGATCCTTCGAGGCCCAGCGCTTCAATGATGCGATCACGTCGTCAGTGGTAATGGCGCTACCATCGGAAAACTTCAGGTCAGGACGTAGCGAAATCGTGTAGGTCCTTTGGTCATCGCTGACGGTAACCTTGTCGGCCAGTTCCGGCCTGGGTGCACCATGTTCATCGAACTCGAACAGCTTGTCATAGATCAGCGAAGCATGCACCTGCGTCAAAGTTGCCGTCGTCAGGATAGGATCTACAGTTTTCAGATCGGCATCTGAAATAACGCGCAATGTGTCCGCCATCGCAGCGCTAGCAAAAAGAGCACTGGCTACTAGGGGAGCTAGTGCTGCGGTTCTAAAAAGGCACGACAACGTCTTATGATTGGATCTGGTAGTCATTTTTATTCCCCTTTTTTGACAGTTTTGGTTTCGCGACACGTCAGACCGATTGGCCAGACGTACCCATCTTCTCCCACTCGGCGTCCCAGACCATAACGGCGTGGCCTGGTGAGACCTCCCGGTATTGGCGCACAGGTGGGATATAGTCTGCAGACCGAACCGGACTCCGAACTTCCTCGTTCGGAACGGAGCGTTTCTGCAGGCGCCGCGCCGGATCGGCGATCGGCACTGCCGCTAGCAACCTCTTGGTGTAGGGATGTTGCGGATTCTGGAAAATCGCTGCGCGCGGACCGATCTCGACAATCTCTCCGAGATACATCACTGCAACGCGGTGGCTGACACGCTCTATCACGGCCATATCATGCGAAATGAAAAGATAGGCGAGTCCCATGCGGGCCTGAAGTTCGAGCATCAGGTTGACGACCTGAGCCTTCACCGAAACGTCGAGCGCCGAGACAGCTTCGTCCGCCACAATCAGCCGTGGCTCCAGCGCCAGGGCACGGGCGATGCAGATGCGCTGACGCTGACCTCCCGAGAACTCGTGTGGAAAGCGGTTCGCCATGTCGGCTGAAAGTCCGACCCGCAACAAGAGATCGGCGACCTTGTCGCGTGCTTCCGAGCGGTTGGCGACACCATTGATTATCAAGGGCTCGGCTATAGCCGTGCCGATCTTCATGCGTGGGTTTAGCGAGGCAAATGGATCTTGAAAGATCATCTGCATGCGCTTGCGCCGTTCCAACAGGTCATTGGCGCTCAGCTTGAGCAAATCCACGCCGTCGAGCTGCACGGAGCCCGATGAAGGCTCGATCAGCCGCATAATTGCGCGGCCGGTCGTGGATTTTCCGCAACCCGACTCACCGACCAACGCCAAGGTCTCGCCGCTCCTGACATCGAAGGAGACGTTCTCGACCGCGTGGATCCGACTCTTGACGGACGAAAACAGTCCCGAAGAAATTTCGAACCGCTTGGTCAATCCGGCAACTTCCAGCACAGGACGTTCGGCCCCTTTGACCGTGTCTGGCGTCTCGACCGTTTCGTCGGGCTCGCCCGTTGTTCGGTCGAAGATGGGAAATCGCATCGGCCGGGTTTCGCCTCTCATCGAACCGAGCTTTGGCACTGCCGACAATAGGGATCGCGTATAGGGCTGGGCGGGATTCTTGAAAATATCCTCTGTCGCGCCGGTTTCGATCGCCTTGCCTTTATACATCACCACCGTTCGGTCAGCGATTTCGGCAACCACGCCCATGTCGTGGGTGATGAAGAGAACGGACATCTCCCCTTCCTCCTGCAGCTCCTTGATGAGTTGCAGAATCTGGGCCTGAATCGTGACGTCAAGCGCGGTCGTAGGCTCGTCCGCGATGAGCAGCTTCGGTTTGCATGCCAGAGCCATTGCAATCATCACGCGCTGGCGCATACCACCCGAGAAGCGGTGTGGATATTCATGAAAGCGCGATTTCGCAGCTGGGATCCGCACCTTCTCCAGCAGTCGGATGGTCTCCGCCTCAGCTGCGGCGTGCGACAAGCGTCGATGCAACACCAGTGCTTCGGCGATCTGAAACCCGATGGACAGCACCGGGTTCAGTGACGTCATCGGCTCCTGGAAAATCATCGCGATTTCATTGCCGCGGATGCGACGCATGTCGGCGTTCGAAAGGGTCAGGAGTTCCCTTCCCTCGAGCTTGACCGACCCGTCGACCCGACTCAAGCCAGGCGCGTTTAGCTGCATGATCGAGAGTGCAGTAACGCTCTTACCTGAGCCAGATTCGCCCACCACGGCAACGGTCTCTTTCGGACCGATGTCGAAAGACACGCCATCGACCACCGACTTCCAGCCCCCGCCCGTTCGGAAGGAGGTGACCAGATTCGAAACAGAAAGTACGGCGTTTGTCATCGGCTGCTCAAGCATGGTGCGAAGCTCCGATCTGGGTTTGCCAGGCGCATTCAATTCGAGGACCACCGGGTCACTCCCCCCAAACTTCGCGGAAGACACGCAACCAGTTCAGTCCCAAGATCTTGCGAACATCCTCCTCTTTGTACCCCCTGCGAAGCAGCCCCTGCGTCATGCCGATAAGCATGTCAGGCGTCTCAATCTCAGGGGGGTTGTAATGAGGCGGGCGGGGATAAGCTTCGGGGCTCCAGTCGCCTATGCGGACATAGTGCTCCCATTCGCTGATGACAGATTCCGTCTTTGAAAACGGAGGCGTCCCCCACCAATAATCGAGACCCAACCCGACGTGGTCGATTCCAACGAGCGACACGAAATGGTCGATATGGCCAATCAGATCATCAAGCGAGGGACGTGCTGCACCGCCATTTGCGGGGACCACGAACTGAGGAACAGCGGTGACGCCGACAAGGCCGCCTGTAGCCGCCGCAGCTTTGACTTGATCGTCGTGGATGTTTCTTCTGCTGGGAAACAGTGTGGCCGAATTCGAATGCGAGAAAACCGTCGGTCGCGTTGTCAACGACAAGGCATCCATTGTGGTTTTGTAGCCGGTATGGCTGCAATCAACGACAACGCGATTCTCATTCAGCCTTCGGATAAGCTTCTTGCCGAAGGCTGAAAGTCCCTCGTCAAAATCTTCCTCGCATCCGCTACCGACATAATCCCGTCTATTGTAGGTCAGCTGCACCATCCGCAAACCGAGCGCTTGAAAAGCCTCGACAAGATCGAGGTCGGTCTGAAAAGGCCCAGTTCCTTGGAAATGAAACAGAACCCCCATCAAGCCGTCGCGCTTGGCGGCCTCGATGTCCGATGCCGTTCGAACCAGCTTCAGATCTTCCCGAGCCCGGATGAACCGCAACCAACTGCCAATTCCATGAAGCGCGTGGTCAGGTGAGTCAGTTCCCGCGGAAATTGTCGGGGCCACACAAGTTGCTCCGCCCGCGCGATAAGAATCCACGTATTCCTTTCGATCCAGAAGCGGCGCAACCGCGTCGATGAGAATTGATTCCCGATGAATTCTTTCAGCGTCCACTGCGCTTCTCCCAGTTGATTATCGAGGTTGCCCCTCAATTCACTTTCTCTCATCCAACCACTTGGATCCAGCATTGTCAATCCCTTGTAGATTGGATCCAATTACAAACCGCATGGCGGGCCGCCTATTTGCCCAGCGATAGTGACGGTCTTGCTGACGGCTTCAGTTCAGTTGCCCTTAAGCCAAAGCTGCGCCTTGGCTCAAGTTCATTCGGCGAGAAAGCCACTGGTCACGACAACCGCGGAGACAAGTGGCTCATCGACAAGAGAGCGGTGCTATTTGCTCTTTCGCGTGATGTTCCAGAAGTACAGTCTAGGAGCCGCAGGGTTGAAGCCCTCTATATCCGACCGGTAAACTCGCGGGTAATAGGATTCCCCCGTCAGGATAAACGGCAGATATTCGGACGCGCGCTTTTGTAACTGATACGCCACGTCCCTCCGTTCGCCATCATCGTCGGCTGCGATATAGGCAGCACGCGGATCGGTCGACGCGTTCGTGGCCACGCGCTTTGGCATGATGAAAGCGGGGTTTCCGGTAATACCAGCCAAGGCCTCCGGCACGTCAAACGGCTCGTTCAACTCAATGCGAATTGTACGCGCGTCAATCGTCGTCATGCTCTTAAGCCTTGCGGCCAACAACTGGCCGGTGACGTCGCGCGAAGACCAGCGCTTCAGCGATTGAATGACGTCGTCGGGCGCAATTGGGCTGCCGTCGGAAAACTTCACACCGCTCCGAAGCGTGATCGTGAAGGTCCGTCGGTCTTGGCTGGCTTCGACCGTATCGGCGAGTGAGGGCCGAGGAGACCCGGTTTCATCCATTTCGAAAAGCTTGTCGTAAATCAGGTATGCATGGACCTGGGTATCCCAGGATGTCGTGACGATGGGATCAGGTGTCTTCATGTCTCCGTCGGCGATAACCCGAAGGGTGTCCGCGGCCGCCGGACTGGCGAAGTGAAGCCCAACAGCCAGGCAGGACAACACGGCCGCCCGGGTCAAAGATGCTCTTAGACGTACGCTTGCCTCATATTTCATATCATTCCCCCCGTTTGAAATCGTGATGACTAGGCGTTCAACTCCAGGGCTCACTCCTCAATGGCACCGGAATTGGATCCAATCTACAACGCTTAGGCCTCAGTGTCTACGGCCGTAATGAAGGCTCGACCTCTCTATCGGCAGGGACGCTTTTGTGATTTGTGTTTGCCACGCAACGTGGCTCGTATCAGCCGATACGAGTTCAGACGCGCGTACCGACAACCCAGAGTGAGATACTCGCGAGGCGCAACAAACTGCCATCTCGGGGCGTATAGACGCCTTCCACCGCATCGCTCGTGGCAACAAGACCGAGCACTATACTGCTGCCTTGAGGCCATTGTGGGATGGCTTGGTGTCCGATTTGGGTCAGGCAGGTAACCCATGATGGCACCATCCGAGGACCAGCGAGACGGCGTGGAGGCTAAAAAGCGATGGAGAAGCCTTTAGTCAGGCAGCTGTGCCACTGGTCTTGCGAGTGCTGAGAGCGTCAAGAAGATTATGGCCGGCCCGGATGATGTGCCCTCGCATGAACTCGACCACGCTCGGATCATGGCTTCGGCACAATTTCAGTATTTGGCGGTGATCCTGCTCTGCTTCTTCGAATGCAGACGTCAACAGGAGTTGGAGCCTGATATAGCGATCGGTCTGGACGTTGATGCCCTGGATCAGTGCCAAAGTTTGAATGCGGTGCGCGGGCACGTAGAGACTGCGGTGAAACTCCCAGTTTAGGGCGCCGACCTTTGCTATGTCGCGCTTGTGATAGGCGTCCTCAAGTTGCTCAAGAACCTGCTCTGACATATCGAGATGATGGTCTGTCATTCGGCTGAGCGCGTAGGTGAGGATGTCACATTCCAACATTGCGCGCAGCTCGAATAGTTCCATGATCTGTTCTGATGGCAGCGTCGTTACAACCGCGCCCTTGTGGATCTTGGAGACAATGAGCCCAGCCGCCTCAAGTTGGCGGAAGGCTTCGCGCACGGGCATCCGGCTGCATTCATATTCGGCGGCGATCGCTTCCTGAACAAGCGGCTCTCCTTCCTTGAACTCGCCATTGAGAATTCGTTCGCGCAACGAGTCAGCCAGGGCCTCCGGCAGGCTCTGTCGTTTCAGGCGGTACTTTGAGCGCGGGCTTTTCTGTTCGAGCATCTCGTTCACGTGTTGGATCCAAATCCCAAAAAGATTGGCATTTCCGTGTCCTAGATGCGGACCGGCAGCCGATAATATGCACACTAGCCTAAAATTATCCAACATTAAAGCTGGACATGTCGCTTGGCTTATGTAGATTGGATCCAGTGTATATCTCATGAAAGGATCGATATCATGGTAAAATGGTCGGGCGTGTTTCCAGCCGTAACAACCAAGTTGGCAAAGGATGGCCAGGTTGACCTTCAAGCCACACAAAGCAGCATCGATCGCCTGGTGAAGGCGGGCGTCTCCGGTGTGATCGTGCTCCCGATGCTTGGAGAAAACGCCTCGATGTCGATGGGCGAGCGCGAACAAATCATTCGCGGTGCAGTCGAGGTGGTGGGCGGCCGGGTTCCGGTGCTCTCCGGCCTCGCCGAAGTCACACTGGAAAATGCCAAGGCCAATGCGAAGCTCTACGAATCGTTCGGCGCCCAAGGCTTGATGGTGTTTCCGAGCCTTGGCTACAAGACGGACGTCCGCGAAACGGCAGAATGGTACAAGGCCATCGCCGGCGCCTCTTCCCTCCCGATCATGATTTACAACAATCCCATTGCCTATGGTGTCGACTGCACGGTCGAGGTTCTCAAGAACTTCGTCGACACGCCGGAGATCGTCTGCATCAAAGAGGAGAGCGGCGACATTCGGCGGGTGACCGACTTGTATGTTGAATTTGGCGATCGCTTTAGCGTCTTCTGCGGCGTCGACGACCTGATCGTCGAAAGCTCGGCTCTGGGAGTGACCGGCTGGGTATCGGGAATGACCAATGTTTGGCCGACGGAGTGCGTGGAACTCTTCAATCTTTGCGCCCAAAACAAATATGCGGAGGCGCGTGAATTGTATCAAGTTCTGACGCCGTCATTCCACCTCGACACGCATGTCAAGCTGGTCCAGTACATCAAGCTCGGCGAACATCTCGCCTACGGTGCTCCGGAATGGACGCGAGCGCCCCGGCTGCCGCTGGTGGGAAATGAGCGCGAGTTCGTGATTTCCACGATCAAGAAAGCTATCGATGCGCTCGCCGAGCGCAACAAGCAGGCTGCCTAACCCTTGGATCTCAATGCCCCGGCCGCGCGTCTCGCGGCCGGGCCAATAAAGCCGACCGCTGACCGCGGGGGCTATCCGGAGGACAGATGATTACCGGCGAACTTCTAATCGGCGGATCAACGCGCCGCGGCTCGGATGGCGAAATCTGGGGGATTGAGGCGGCTTCGGGAAGACGGCTCGAACCAAGCTTTGGCGGCGCCGCACTCGAGGACCTGGAGCAGGCGTGCTTGATTGCGGATCAAGCGTTTGACACATTTCGTAGGACCTCGCCTGAAGAGAGGGCGATGCTCCTTGAGAAAATCGGGTCGAACATACTGGACCTTGGCGATGAACTCATTGATCGCTGTGTTGCCGAGACAGGGCTCCCCCGAATTCGCATAGAAGGTGAACGTAGCCGCACCGTCGGTCAGCTCCAGCTGTTCGCATCGGTGGTACGTGAGGGCGCTTTTCTCGATGTTCGCATCGACAAAGCCATGCCTTCCCGAAAACCGCAGCCTCGTGCAGATCTTCGTCTCACCAACATCGGCGTGGGACCGGTCGGCGTATTCGGCGCATCGAACTTTCCGCTTGCCTTCTCAGTCGCAGGTGGAGACACAGCGTCCGCCCTTGCAGCGGGCTGCCCGGTAATCGTCAAAGCGCATTCAGCACACCCCGGTACGTCAGAACTCGTCGGTCGCGCGGTGCAGTCGGCTGTCAGAGCCTGCGAGTTGCCCGAAGGCACCTTCTCGCTCATCTTTGATTCGAAGCGGGCAGTCTCCCAAGCGCTCGTCGCCAACCCGCGCATCAAAGCTATTGGCTTCACCGGCTCCCGTGGCGCAGGAGTGGCATTCATGCAGATCGCCGCTCGGCGCCCCGAGCCGATCCCGGTGTACGCCGAAATGAGTTCGATAAATCCAGTCATCCTCTTCCCAAGCGCTCTCGCCGCGCGCGGAGCCGAAATAGGCAGCCAACTCGTGGCGGCTCTTACTTTGGGAGCTGGCCAGTTTTGCACGAATCCAGGCCTGATCCTTGCAGTCAATAGCGAAGGATACGACTCGTTCGTAACCGCCGCGCGGGAAGCGATTTCGGCCACGACTGCGGCTACGATGCTGACACCCGCCATCCACAAAGCATATCGCTCTGGCGTCGATCAACTCGTCTCCCATCAATCGGTCACGACTGTCGCGCGTGGGCGCGCCGGCGGGGAAAATCAGGCCCAGGCGGGAATTTTCGAAACCACTGCCGGCGCCTTCCTTTCGCACAGGGAGCTTCAAGACGAAGTGTTCGGTGCCGCAACACTGATCGTCCGTTGCGACGACGCAAAAGAACTCCGCGAGGTTGTCGAACACCTCGAGGGGCAGTTGACGATTGCGCTGCATATCGACCAAGGCGACTACATGTTTGCCCGCGAGCTTACGCCGCTGCTCGAGCGCAAAGCAGGAAGGTTGATTGTCAATGGCTTCGGGACGGGCGTCGAGGTGAGCCATGCAATGGTCCACGGCGGCCCCTTCCCCGCGACCTCGGACGTTCGCACCACCTCTGTCGGAAGTCTCGCGATTGAACGGTTCTTGCGACCGGTGTGCTATCAAGCATTCCCTCCGGAACTTCTGCCGTGTGCTGTATCGGATGCAAACGCGTGGGGAGTTCCACAACGAACCGACCCGGGGACCTAGGCCGGCATGAATGGCGAGGCTTCCGAGCCATCGCCGATTTTTCCGAGTTGCGCGTAGCCCCCAGCCCTCAAGGGTGAGCTGGCGACTGCGGCGCGAGGGATGGACCTTCGATTATGGCAAAGCACGCGATGTGCGCACACCAAGTAGAACGATCTCTATGAAATCGAAGCTGCCGGGATATGTTTTTGCGTTGTCCGCAATCATGCTGTTTGCGACACAGGACGGTTTGTCGAAACATCTCGCAACACACTATCCGCCAATCTTCATCGCGATGATCCGCTATTGGGCGTTCGCCGCATTTGTGCTCGTGGCTCTCGCCAGATCTGAGTCAGGCGTCCGAAAAGCGACTGTCACCAGACATCCTGTCCTTCAGACACTGCGAGGTTTGTTACTCATCGGCGAAATACTGCTCTTCGTCTTCTCACTCACACAGGTCGGGCTTGCGATGACCCAGGCCATCTTCCAGGCGGCACCAATTCTTGTAACCGTTCTTTCGGTTCCACTGCTCGGCGAGAGAGTTGAATGGCGCCGCTGGGTCGCTGTCACGGCGGCATTGATTGGCGTTCTGATAATTCTAAGCCCAAGCGGAGGCGGGCTCAGCGCCTCCCTGCTTCTCCCGCTTACCAGCGCGCTGTTGTTTGCGATTTATAGCGTCGCCACTAGAGCTGTCAGCTACAATGATTCCTCTTCAACGAGCCTCTTCTATACGGCTATAGTCGGCGCCATCGCCATCTCACTGGTCGGTCCGCTCTTCTGGACGCCCGTATTGTCGTCCGACTTGCCGCTGCTGGGTGCGCTGTGCATCTGCGGCGCGCTCAGTCACTACTGCCTCATCCGCGCCTATCGCGTTCTCGAGGCCTCCGAAGTACAGCCGCTCACCTACTTGCAACTCGTGGCCGGCACTGGCATTGCGATATGCTTCTTCGATGAACACGTCTCCTGGAACATGGTTGCGGGCGCTGCAATCGTGGTAGCAGCTGGCGTGTTTATCATGTGGCGAGGGCATCGCTCTGCCAAACTCGATTGTCCTGATAACTCTTATCCGCGTCGCCGCTGAATAGCCGCAAGAACGGCTCGTTCGGATTTTAGAAGATATCCCTCCAATTGTGAGACGGCATGTGCAACGTTGCCGGCCTCGAGGGAAAGCACCAGAGCTTCGTTGAGTTCGACGTACGGCTCATGAAGGTGGGCACCGTCTTCGAGCTGGGCGAACACAAGTCGAAGTTCGGCAAGCAGCAGATCAAATACCGAATTCAGCCGGGGACTGTCGCAAAATTCGACCATCGCCCGGTGGAACTCCATATTCGTGGTTCCAACCTGCTTCCAGTCTTTCTTTAAGCTTGCTCTGCGCCCCTGCTCCGCAAGCAGTCGCATTCGGACGAGAGCAGGGTGACCTTTCGTGGCTGCGCGAATAGCTCCGGTTTGGATGACCGCACGGACCCGGTATATGTCGAGCACCGCGACCTCGTCGGGCGCGACAACGAACACCCCGCGGTTTGGCGTATAAGTGAGTAACCTCTGACTGGTCAAAAGCCGGAACACCTCCCGCAAAGTGTTACGCGAGATGTCAAAATGAGCTGCCATTTGGTGCTCTGAGAGCTTCTGTCCTGGTTCGAACTCGCCAGCTATCAGCAATTCTCGGATTCTTTCGGCGACTGACTCCGCGAGGGATCTATCGTCAGTCGCACTTCCTTCACTCAACATCTCTGCTCACAACTCACCAGTCGCATCTCAGCTATCGTAGAACGATCGCGTGTGCATTATCCGACAAACCGCGTCATCGTACGAACAAAAACACTGTTGTGCAAACGAGCCTGGTAACGACAGAGTAATTGGTCAGGTAAGCGTTCTGGTCTGGATGTCTTCGGACCGACCCCATTCGCAGTCTAACCGCCCGTTGCCATGAGTTTTTACCTGATGCGGCAACACAGCACGTCCATCGGCGTCTTCGCGAGGTGCGGGTGCCCAGCATATTGGAGCTGCGAACGCAAAATGCCGAGGAATCAACGGAACGGCGCGCTGCAGAGCATACGAGGCGCGAATCACAGGGCCGCTTGAATAAACCGCGTGGGCGATCCCGCCGCTATGTGCGTGACGCTAGCTCCGTTACCAACGGAGGCAATCGACTGATTGCTGTTTACTTTGAAACGGGAGGCACGCTCAGGAGATCGAAGCGGATCCCCACGGAACTACATTATGCCCGTAACGCGATGTAGTATTTCATCGCTTTGTGCCACTCGGACTACCAACAATTTCTCATCAGGCGCCCGAATCCTGCAATAGGCTCGTTCCAACCGGCCATCCGCAATGCGTGCCAAAAAGCCGCTTGATTTGAGGTGACGCAGGGAAGACCGGTCGCGGCTTCAATCTCGTCAATTGCATCCAAAGCCTTGGTCGCAGTACAGGAGACGAAGATTGCCTCGGCGTCCTGATGGTTTGTGTTGCGTGCGACCTCGACATAGGCGTCGCGCGGTACGCTTCCAATACCCATATCGGTATCGAACCCAAAGCAACTCACTTGCACCGACTGGATCCCACCCTTGGCCAGCATCCGGACGACATTTTCCGTGTTGGCAGCAGTGTAGGGTGTTATGACCGAAACTCTCTTTGCATTAAGTTCTGTCAACGCGGTGATCGCACCCGTGCCAGGATTGGTAACGTTCACTCCTTGTCGGGCACTGAGAACGAGTTCGGTCACGCGGGCCTCTCCGATAAAAGAGGTTGCCGAAGTGCAGCCGAAAACTACAGAATCAAGCCGTAGCGATGGACACAACAAACGCACCGTGTCAGGAATGCGATCGGCCATCGCTAAGAATGTCCTTTCGGAATTCGGTTGCTCTAAAAGAATGCGGGAAGTGATGAGAGCGACGCGATCATCAGGGATCATTCGAGCAAAGTCCCGATCTACCGCGACGTCGTCGCACAGCGCGATCAGTCCGATCCTGATTTTTTCGCCGTAATTATCTTCCAACCGTCCACCGGGTACCGGAACCTGCCTGATTTCTGGGATGGCTACGTCGGCCAACATCGTGCTCTCTTGTTCCACGAATTTTCTCCTCGACTCCAACCCCAGGCAATGTCGCCAAAGTTTACATCGACATTCCTGCTAGCCGCTAAGCTTCTTGCTTGACCGTTGGGCTGTTATGCGGCCACAGATCGTTTGTTAGTGGAGGGAACCACACAAGGCTTGAAGGCTGAAGTGAATTTAAGTTATTGATTTATGCAGAAATCCAATAAATCAGCATGAGCGACACGAGAGCACGCGGGTCGTTGGCTTTCGTCAGGTCACTGCCAAACTGTGCAACCCGGAAGATTGATTTCTCCGAGCTTGCGGCGCAAGACCGTAGAATTACCAAGTTCCGCCCGACTGTTTGATTTAGCGCGAACAATAGGTACCCTGTTCACAACTGATCGACGATCTCAATAAATGAGACTACGATGGATACTTCCCTTCTCCGGTCTTTTCTTACCGTGTCCGACACGCAAAGCTTCTCCGCAGCCGCCACACGCCTCAACGTGACCCAATCAACTGTGAGTCATCAGATTGCACGCTTGGAGGAACACCTCGGTAAGCAGTTATTCGAGCGAACGACCCGGAACTGCCGAATTACAAATGAGGGCCGCGATCTCATCCCATACGCGATGCGCGTTCTTCAGTCCGTTGAGGAGATGGAGGAAAAATTCAAACCTGGGCTCCTCAGTGGCTCCGTCGTGATTGGAGTTCCAGATGACTACTACTTGTTTGATATCATCGCAGGCGCCTTGCGAGAATTTATGATCGACAAGCCCGGGGTGTCAGTGGAAATGAAAGCGGGCTTGGGAGCGAACCACATCAGGGACCTGCGTGATCGAAACCTAGATGTGGCTTTGATTCGAGAAGTGGGCGGAAATGGCGGCGACATTCTGCGGCATGAGCGAATTGTATGGATCGCCGGGAACAACTGGACACCGCCGCCGAACGGTGCGGTCATTCTAGCTGGAGTCGATGGGCCTTGCACCTACCGCAAAGCCGCGACAGCCGCGCTTGAAGAGAGTGGAATACCTTGGAAGTGCAATTTTACCTGCACGAGCCTCGAAGGAGTCCTTTCCGTTGTGCGCACGGGACTGGCAATATCAGTGGTAAGCGTCGGAGATGCGGCGAAAGATGTGCGGATCATCGATGACCAAACGATCCTTCCACCCCTGCCGATGACTTCCTTGAGCATCAAGTATGCGGAGAAGGAGCCGAGCCTCGCCACCAAAGCGTTGGCGCGGATAATGGCCGACGCTCTTACAAAGATCTAGGTGTGGACGCGAGTTTGAGCCGCTCCTTGGGCGGCATCAAGCTATCCAGGTGGGGAAAGTGGCGACTAACGGGAGATCGCCTGGTAGCCGAGGTCACGTCATCGTCGGCGCCCGCCTCCGTGACGAGACAAGCCACATCGATCGGCGGGGCATTGGCTTGCGAAGCGCGCACCCTCGGGCACGTCGAATTGGTATTGTTCAACAATCGTTATCATGTTATCAGACAAAACTAGATGATGTTCTAGGATGAATTGCGATGACACGCGTCGATCTCAATAGCGACCTTGGCGAAAGTTTCGGTCCCTGGCCAATGGGCGACGATGTAGCGATGCTATCGATCGTCACCAGCGCCAACATCGCCTGCGGCTTTCATGCAGGTGACCCGGCCGGCATCCTGGCCGTCCTGAAGGGAGCTGCACGGCTCGGCGTCTCGGTCGGGGCACATGTCGGCTATCGCGATCTCGTCGGCTTCGGCCGGCGCAATATGGATCCGTCCAGCGAGGAACTGGTCGGCGACACGATCTATCAGATCGGCGCCTTGCAGGGGCTTGCCAAGGTCGCCGGCACGAGGGTCAGCTATGTGAAGCCGCATGGCGCGCTCTACAACACGATCGCCCATGACAAACGCCAAGCGGCTGATGTCATTGCCGCCATCAAGGCTGTCGATCCCTCGCTTGTGCTGATGGCCCTTTCCGGCGCGCCAATCGTCGAACAGGCACGGTCCGCGGGACTGACGGTGGTCTGCGAAGCCTTCGCCGACCGGGCGTACAATGCCAATGGCAGTCTGGTCAGCCGTCGCCTGCCAAATTCTGTCATTCACGATCCCGAACTTGTTGCAAGCCGAATGCTGCGTCTCGTTAGAGAAGGACGTATCACCGCGATCGACGGCACGGCGATCGAGCTAGAAGCACACTCAATCTGCGTCCACGGCGATACACCGGCGGCAGTCTCCATTGCGAGGGCGGTCCGCGACGCGCTGGTCCAAAATGGTCTCGAGCTGAAGAGCTTCATCCATGGCTGAGCGACTTCGGTTTCTTCCCGCAGGCAGTGATGCGCTGCTGGTCGAGCTCGACGATCTCGAGACGGCACTGACTTTGCTAGACGCCCTGCAGGCTGATCGGCCGGACGGCGTCACCGAGCTCATTCCGGCAGCGCGCACCCTGCTGGTGCGTTTCGATGTGCGCCTCACCAATCGGCTTGCTCTGGCCGACATCATCGCACGCATCGATCTGTCCAAAAGATCCAGCCGCCATGGAGAGACCTTCGAGATCCCCGTCACCTATGACGGGGAGGATCTGAACGACGTCGCCGAATTGCTTGGCTGGACCGTCGAGGAACTGACCCGCCGCCATACCGAAGCGACCTATACTGTGGCCTTCACCGGGTTCGCGCCTGGCTTTGCCTATATGACCTCGGATGATCCGGCCTTCGACGTGCCGCGGCGCAAGAGCCCGCGCGTGCGCATTCCCGCCGGCTCGGTGGCGCTCGGCGGCAAGTTCGGCGGCATCTATCCGACCGACAGCCCCGGCGGCTGGCAGCTTCTCGGTCAAACGCCACTGAAGATGTGGGACACTAGCCGTGTGCGGGCGGCCCTTCTTGCGCCTGGCGACCGCGTTCGCTTCCGCGACATAGCGAAAGGTGCTAGCGTGTCGGTGTCGGCACTGCCGGCTGCTTCGGAGACAAGCACTCCGACATCAATCGAGGCGAACGGAATCCTCGTCACCCGGGCCGACCGCCCTGCCCTCTTTCAGGATCTCGGCCGCCGGGGCCAGGCCGGCCAGGGTGTCTCCGAGTCCGGAGCACTTGATCGCCAAAGCCTGATCGAAGCCAATCTCTGCGTCGGCAATCCGCGCGGCGCGGCAGTCATCGAGATTGCCTATGGCGGCTTCGCCATCAAGGCAGATCGGCCGGTGACGCTGGCGATCACGGGAGCACCGGCTCCTATGACTATTCATACCGCCGACGGGCGAAGCATTGGCGCACCTATTGGCCAGCCTTTTGCGCTGGATGCCGGCGACGAGCTGACACTGGAATTCCCGCCGGAAGGCACGCGCAGCTATATGGCGCTCCGCGGCGGCTTTGCCGTCGAAAAGGGTCTGGGCTCCGCCGCAACTGATACTTTGGCTAAGGTCGGCCCCTCTCCGATCGCAGCTGGCGATGTGCTTGCGCCCGGGGCCGAAGCGGTCACGGCCGTTGATCCCAATAGTCCCAAGTCAACGCAACTGCCGAAGGCAGGCGACACGGCCACGCTCGATGTCGTACTAGGCCCTCGCACGGACTGGTTCACAGACCGGGGGCTAACCACACTGCTGACACAGGAATGGCAGGTGACGGCAGAATCGAGCCGGGTCGGCGTGCGCCTTGCCGGCGCAGAGCCGCTGGAAAGAGCCGATGCATCGGAGCTGCCATCTGAGGGCACGCCGCTGGGCGCCATCCAGGTTCCTCATAGCGGCCAGCCCGTGCTCTTCCTCGCAGACCATCCGCTGACCGGTGGCTATCCGGTGATCGCCGTGGTCGCTTCTCATCATCTCGATCTCGCCGGCCAAATTCCGATCGGCGCGAAGATACGCTTCAACGCCATTGCACCCTTCGACCCGCTCCTCAGGGACACAGCCCGATGAAGAAACTCCTGATTGCCAATCGCGGCGAAATCGCCATCCGCATCGCTCGCGCCGCCCGTGACTATGGCATTGCCTCGGTTGCCATCTACTCCGATGCAGATGCCAACTCGCTCTATGTCGAGCTCGCCGATGAAGCCTATGGACTCGGCCCAGGTCGCCCCGCCGATACCTATCTAAACATCGAAAAGATTCTCGGCATCGCTCGCACGTCCGGCGCTGATGCCGTTCACCCCGGCTATGGCTTTCTGTCCGAGCGCTCGGAGTTCGCAAAGGCTGTGATCGACGCCGGCCTCACCTGGGTCGGCCCGGCCCCTGATGTCATTACCGCCCTTGGCGATAAGGTCGAGGCCCGCCGGATCGCCGCCAAGGTCGGCGCGCCGCTCGTCACAGGCTCAGATGGTCCGCTCAACTCGGCTGCCGAAGCCATTGCCTTTGCAAGGCAGGTCGGCATGCCGCTGGCGATCAAGGCAGCCTTTGGCGGCGGCGGCCGCGGCATGAAGGTCGCGTGGAAGCTTGAGGAGGTCGGGGAACTGTTTGACTCCGCCGTGCGCGAGGCGACCGAAGCCTTCGGCCGCGGCGAGTGTTATGCCGAGCAGTTCCTCGACAAGCCGCGCCACATTGAAGCGCAGGTGATCGCCGACAGCCATGGCAACACTGTCGTTCTCGGCACACGCGATTGCTCGCTGCAGCGGCGCAACCAGAAACTTGTCGAGGAAGCCCCCGCTCCCTTCATCACCGAGGATCAGCGTGCCCGTATTCACGATGCAGCGCGCGCGATCTGCGACGAAGCCGGCTATACGGGTGCGGGTACGGTCGAGTTCTTGCTTTCCGGCAACGGCGTCATCTCCTTTCTCGAGGTCAATACGCGGCTCCAGGTCGAGCACCCTGTGACCGAGGAGACGACCGGGGTCGATATCGTCATCGAGCAGCTGCGCATCGCAGACGGTCTGCCGCTGTCGGTCACCGAAACCCCTCATCCACGAGGACATACATTCGAGTTCCGGATCAATGCCGAAGATCCGGGCCGCGGGTTCCTCCCGACGCCGGGGCTGGTCAAGCGCTTTCGGGCGCCGGCCGGTCCCGGAGTTCGGCTGGATGCCGGCGTTGAGACGGGGTCGGAGATCTCGGGGCTCTACGATTCGATGATGGCCAAGCTCATTGTCACCGGCGCAAGCCGGGAAGAGGCACTGATCCGCGCTCGCCGCGCGCTGGCCGAGTTCGAGATCGAAGGTGTCGCCTCGGTCCTGCCCTTCCATCGGGCAGTGCTCGAAGAACGCGACTTCACCGGCGAGGACGGCTTCAAGGTGTACACCAACTGGATTGAGACCGCTTTCCGCGGTATCGAGCCGGCGCCGCGCGTCGATCCCGTGGAGGGCGGCTTCATTCGCAGCTTCATCGAGATCGATGGAAAGCGCCATGCGATCGGGCTGCCGGGAGCCCTGTTCTCTGGAATGGCCGCTCCGCAGGCAACTGCGGGATCCGCCGGTCCTGGCAACGCCAATGCGGTTACCGCGCCGATACCGGGCACGCTGCAGAAATGGCTGGTGGAGGATGGCGCCGAGGTCAATGACGGCGAAGCAGTTGCGCTCGTCGAAGCCATGAAGATGGAGACGCGTGTGCACGCTCCTAAGGCCGGACGCATCAAGTTCACCGCTAAACCCGGAACAACGGTGGCGCTGGGCGCAGAACTGGCGACCATCGGCTGACACAGAAAGATATCCGCCGCTCGCGGCGAGACAGACAGAACGGAGAACTGAATGAAGCCCAACCCGATCACCGCGGCGCCGATGGATGCTGCCGCACGCAAGTCGATTAAACCAGTTATCTGCTACCCAACGGACACGCTGCCCCGTCCTGATCTGTCCGCCTATCGGGCGCTTCGCGACGACATGGAACTGATCGAAACGGTCATCATTCCGCCGCGCGATGCCGCCACCTGGGAAGTTCCGGCCAGTCACTTCTGCCGTCTTGTTTGCCCGGAAGGGCCGCAAGTCGGTGACCTCAACCTCTTCAACCTCAATAATCTCAACGAGCGCTTCTATAGCGGCAAGACGCGTGCGCTCAACGGCACGCATGTGGGCCTTGGCGATCAGCTGTTCTCGAATTTCCCCTACATGCGCCCGATCGCCACCATCACCCACGACACACTCGATTGGTACGGCTTCGACGAGTTCGGCGGTTCCGTCCATGACGTGATCGGTACCCGCTGCGATCCCTATACCCACAATCTCCTGAGCCATGACGGTCAGTATCACCACTGCTGCCACTCCAATCTGACGCGGGCTCTGGCCAAGAAGACCGGGCTCTCACCGGAATTGGCAGAACCGCACGTCCACGACGTGCTCAACCTCTTCATGTGCACAGGTTTCACCCGCGATACCGGTCAGTACTTCATGAAGGCGAGCCCGGTCCGTCGCGGCGACTACCTCGAGTTCTTCGCCGAGATCGATCTGCTCGGCTGCATGTCGGCCTGCCCGGGCGGTGATTGTTCCTCGGAGCACTCCTCCGATACGGCAGCTTGCTTCCCACTGGCGGTCGAGATCTACAAGCCAAAGAGATTGCCTCAAGGTTGGCAGGCACCGCCAGTGAACGGCTACGATCGGAGCCACGGCTTTTAAGTCTACGCAACACCTGCGACGTGCGGTCCGAAGACCGTGCCTGTGCGTTTTGCCTGGCCACCGATCGCAGAGTGGCTTCCGGTCCGCTCTGGTCGCGGGCCTCCTAAGGTTGCCGGCGAATTCGAATTCGCCGGCAGGGTGGTTGCAAAATGCTGCACTGCAAAATTTATAGATAAAATATGAGATTATCTACCAAGGGTGAGGAGGCCGGAGGTGACATCGAGTTCTCAAGTGCAGAATGGCCGGCAAATTGGAGGCGCCGCCGCCAGCCGTGCGGTCGACGTTGAAGATGCAACCACCATCTATAATCTTCCGTTCAACGACCTCCTCTTCCGTGCCCAGAAGATCCATCGCGAGAATTTCGACCCCAATGCCATCCAGATGAGCCGTCTCCTGTCGATCAAGACCGGCGGCTGCGCCGAGGATTGCGGCTATTGCAGTCAGTCCGCCCATTATCCGACGGGTCTCAAGGCGTCGAAGCTGATGGAAGTCGAGCGCGTGCTGTCCGAAGCGCGCAAGGCGAAGGAAGGCGGCGCGACGCGCTATTGCATGGGTGCTGCCTGGCGCAATCCGAAGGACCGCGACATGGACGCGCTGGTCGCCATGGTCAAGGGTGTGAGGGCGCTTGGGCTGGAAACCTGCATGACGCTCGGCATGCTGACGCCGGAGCAGTCGGCAAGGCTCGCCGATGCCGGGCTCGACTACTACAACCACAATGTCGATACGTCCGAGCGCTACTATTCGGAGATCATCACCACCCGCACGTTCGAGAACAGGCTGGAGACGCTCGCCAATGTCCGCGATGCCGGCATCAAGGTCTGTGCCGGCGGCATTCTCGGCATGGGCGAAACGGTCGAGGACCGCATTTCGATGCTGGTGACACTCGCCAGTCTGCCGTCGCCGCCGGAAAGCGTGCCGATCAACATGCTGATCCCGATCCCCGGCTCAAAGCTTGCCGATGCGGCGCCGGTCGATCCGATCGACTTCGTCCGCACCATCGCGCTTGCACGCATCCTGATGCCGAAGTCGCATGTCCGCCTGTCGGCCGGTCGCACCGACATGAGCGACGAGATGCAGGCCCTCTGTTTTTTTGCCGGGGCCAACTCCATCTTCGTCGGCGACACGCTGCTGACAGCCGACAATCCCGGCGAGGATCATGACGCCGCACTGTTCCGCCGGTTGGGGCTGAAGCCGATGCAGTTGGGGCCGACGCCTTGAAGCTGTCGGCACTTCATCCCTATGAAGTAATGCTGGCCGGACTCGAGCGAAAGTCGCGGCTTCGGACTCTTGCGCCGAGGCAAGGCATAGATTTCACGTCCAACGACTATCTCGGACTTGCCAATTCACCGCGCCTGAAGGCGGCGATATCGGCGGCGATCGAGCGAGGCGTACCGGCCGGCGCCGGCGGCTCACGCCTGCTGCGTGGCAACCACACCGAACACGAGGCGCTCGAAGCGGAGGCGACAGCCTTCTTTCGTGTCGAAAAGGCGCTTTATTTCAGCAGCGGATTTACCGCCAATGTCGCGCTGTTTTCATCCTTGCCGCAGCGCGCCGACCTGATCGTCCACGATGCCTTGATTCACGCCAGCGTCCATGACGGCATAGCGGCGGGCAAGGCGCAGGCGGTTGCAGTTCCGCACAATGACGTCGACGCCTTCGATCAGGCAATCTGCAGGTGGCGGCAGGCGGGTGGCAAGGGCTGCCCCTGGATTGCCGTCGAGAGCCTTTATTCGATGGATGGAGATTATGCGCCGCTCCTCGCCCTGGCGGACGTCGCCGAGCGACACGACGGTTTCCTCGTCGTCGATGAAGCGCATGCCACCGGTGTCTTCGGTACTGGCGGTCGCGGCCTCGCCTCGGCACTGGAAAGCCGCGGCTACGTGCTCGTCCTGCACACCTGCGGCAAGGCGCTCGGCGTCTCCGGTGCGCTCCTGGGTCTGCCGTCGACCCTTGCCGACTATCTGATCAACCGCGCCCGCAATTTCATCTATTCGACGGCGCCGTCGCCGCTGATGGCAGCGGCCGTGCGGGAAGCTTTGCGCATCCTCGTTGACGAACCTGAACGGCGCGCTCGCCTGGAAGATCTCAGGAATTTTGCCGCAGGGCATCTTCAACTGCTGCTCGGCATCAGGCCGAGTGTTTCACAGATCCTGCCCGTCGTGATCGGCGACAACGCCCGGTCGCTGCGGATTGCCGAGCGCATGCGGGCCGACGGCTTCGGCGTGCGCGCCATTCGGCCACCAACCGTGCCGGAAGGCACCGCACGCCTGAGGATTTCCATTACGCTCAATGTCAGCGAAGACGAGATTGCGGAGATGGTGCAGGCCTTGGCGATTGCCATCGAGGAGGGCAAGCCATGACCCGTTTTGTCGTGTCAGGAACCGACACGGGCGTCGGCAAGACGATTTTTTCCGCCGCACTGACGAACGCGCTGGACGGCTACTACTGGAAGCCGGTGCAATCCGGGCTTGATGAGGAAACCGATAGCGAGGCTGTTTTACGGATCGGCGGTGTGCGGCGCGATCGGGTGTTCCCTGAAGCCTATCGGCTTGCCACACCTGCTTCGCCACATCTCTCAGCCCGTCTCGACGGTATCGTGATTGACCCGGCAACTATCGTGCCGCCGGTGACCGATCGCCCCTTGATCATCGAAGGAGCCGGCGGGCTGCTGGTTCCGCTTTCCGATGATCTCGTCTTCGCCGATGTCTTTGCCCGTTGGCGCATTCCGGTGATCCTGTGCGCCAGGACCTCGCTCGGCACGATCAATCACACGCTGCTCTCCCTGGAGGGGCTGAGACACCGCGCCATACCGATCTTGGGTATCGCCTTCATCGGCGACGAGAACAGCGAGACCCAACGTATCATCGCCGAGCTGGGCGGGGTGCCCATCCTTGGACGGCTGCCGCTGTTGCCCAGCCTTTCCGCTAAAGCGCTCGGCCGGGCATTCCGCGACAATTTCGAGGTCGCATCCTTCGTGGAGGTGTCCGCATGACCCGTTCGGCCGTCTGGCATCCGTTCACCCAGCATGCGCTGGAGCCGCCGATGAAGCGCATCGCCGCAACCGAAGGCGCATATCTGAGCGATGAGGATGGCAACCGTTTCCTCGATGCGATCTCCTCCTGGTGGGTGATCACGCATGGCCACCGTCATCCCGCCATCATGCACGCGATCCGTACCGCGACCGAATCCTACGACCAGATCATCTTCGCCGAATTCTCACATGAGCCGGCCGAGACACTCGCCCAGGGATTGATTGAGATCGCCCCACCCGGCCTCACCCACGTCTTCTACTCCGACAGCGGCTCGACTTCGGTCGAGGTAGCGCTGAAAATGGCGCTCGGCTACTTCCACAACAGGGAAGAGCCGCGCGACCGCATCGTCGTGATGGAGCACAGCTATCACGGCGACACGATCGGTACCATGTCGACCGGAGAGCGTGGCGTCTTCAATGCGGCCTATGAACCGCTGCTGTTCGCTGTCGACCGGCTGCCGTTTCCGGAAGCCGGCCGCGAAGAACAGACGCTCGACGCCCTTGAGGCGTTCTGCCGTTCAGGTCGTGTCGCGGCCCTAATCGTCGAGCCTCTGGTCCTCGGCGCTGGCGGCATGAAGATCTACAATGCAGGCGTGCTTGCAGGCCTTAGGGAGATCGCAACCCACCACGGTTGCCTCTTCATCGCCGATGAAGTGATGAGCGGCTGGGGCCGGACGGGGACGATGTTTGCCTGCGAGCAGGCAGATATTTCGCCAGATATTCTCTGCACTTCCAAGGGGCTCACCGGCGGTTCCCTGCCGCTTGCCGCTACGCTCTGCACCGCCGAAATCTTCAACGCCCATCTGTCGACCGACCGGCGCAAGACGTTCTTCCATTCGAGCTCTTACACCGCCAACCCGATCGCTTGCGCGGCTGCCGTCGCCAATCTCGAGGTCTGGCGGAACGAACCCGTCGCCGAACGCATCCGAAGTCTCGAGCTGCTGCATCGGCAGAATCTCAAGCGACTCGAAGGCGACGAACGTTTCGCCAATGTCCGGCAGGCTGGGACGATCGCGGCGCTCGATCTTGTCGTGCCGGCTGGCGGCTATCTGGCTGATGTCGGGCCTCGCATGCGATGGCTGTTCCGCGAGCGCGGGCTGCTCATCCGTCCGCTCGGCAACGTCATCTATCTGATGCCGCCCTATTGCGTCACACCGGACGAACTCGCTCATGCCTATGACGCCATCGACGAAGTGGCGTCGATCGTTCTCGGAAAGGCCTGACAATGCAGATACGGTCTTCTCGTCTCGCCGGTTTCGGGCATGCCGCGCCGCCGCGCCGCGTCGACAATGCCGAGATCGAGGCACGCCTCGGGTTAGGGGCCGGTTGGATCGAGCGCCGCACCGGCATACGAAGCCGTCACTGGGCCGGAGACGGCGAGACTTTGAGTGGCCTTGCTGCCGAGGCTGGACGGATGGCGCTTGAAGATGCCAGGATCGACAGTGAAAAGATTGCGCTGACCCTGCTGGCAACCTCGACGCCGGATCATCTTCTGCCGCCGTCGGCGCCGCTTCTCGCACACCGGTTGGGCCTTCAACGATCGGGTGGGATCGATCTCGCCGGCGCTTGTTCGGGTTTTCTCTATGCGCTCACACTCGCGGACGGCTTCGTCCGCGCGCATGGGCGCCCTGTGCTGGTGATCGCTGCCAATATTCTCAGTCGCCGCATCAATCCCGCCGAGCGGGCGAGCGCAGTGCTGTTTGCCGATGCCGCCGGCGCCATCGTGCTAACGCCCTGCTCTGACCCGCAACGCGGTCTCATTTCCGCCAACCTGGCATCGGATGGAAGCGGCTATGACCTGATCCACATCCCGGCTGGCGGCAGCAACCGCCCATTCTCCCCGGATACACCTGGCGAAGACTATCTGATGACCATGACAGATGGCCGCGAGGTCTTCTCCCGCGCCGTCGCGCTGATGACCCGGACGTCAAAGCAGGTGCTTGAGCAAGCAGGGATTCGCGCAAGAGATGTCGATCGTTTTGTTCCGCACCAGGCTAATGCACGCATGTTTGACGCCGTCTGCGGCAATCTCGATATCGACCGCGAGAAGACAGTCAGCACCATATCGACGTTCGGCAACTCGTCCGCTGCGACCATCCCGCTGTCTCTTTCCATCGCGAATGAACAGAAGCGCATTTCGTCGGGCGAAAAGCTGTTGCTCACAGCTGCGGGGGCTGGGCTGACCGGAGGGGCCGTCTTGCTCTGCGCATGAATGAAGAACCTCACCAGTTCGGAGGACAATCGGTGGAGAAATATGTAGGCGCAAAACTTCATGGTTTGCGGGTGACTGACGCTAAGCTCGACTATCATGGCTCGATCACTATCGACGCGGACTTTTGCCGCGAGGTCGGGATCAAGCCGCTGGAGTATGTCGAGATCTGGAACAAGATGTCGGGCGCGCGGATCAGCACTTACGTGCTCTATGGCGATGCGGGTTCCCGATGCTGCATCCTGAATGGTGCTGCGGCCCGCACCTGTCAGCCGGGCGATGAAGTCATCGTGGCCTCCAGCTTCTTTGGTGAGATCGACGACATCATTGAACGTCAGCCGCGGGTCCTGGTGTTCGGCCCCGAGAACGAAATCATCGACCGGATTACCTATGTGGTCACCCGTCGACCCGACGGATCTCTGGATATGGCGGTGACGACAGAATTGGCCAGCAGTGATTACGGCTACCCACGATCGCTAGCAAATGGCAGGGCAGGACTATGATGGTACATCATGAGTGAAACGGGAGGCAACAGCTTGGCCTCGTTCAATCATTGGAGGTGAATTCGTGGGCGAGCTCTTGCCGGATCCGGGTCCCTTTCGCCAATCGATGTCCTAAGGCCTCAATGAACTTCTCGTAGCGTTCCGCTCCCTTCGCGCGCGCTACAGCCTGTGCATTCTCGGGCAGAGGAACAATCGAGTTCAGCCAGGAGCGGATAAACAGTGCGAGCGTTTCGTTTGTGATCTCCAGGTCTCGCTCCATCCGCTGAAGGTTCCGGTCCAGGCGGTCCAGGCGTTTGACGATCACCGCTTCCTTCCGCTCATCGGCGTCTGGTGAGAGGAAGGACGCAATGGCAGCTTCCGCAATCAACGAAGCCGATTGCTCCCGCCGATCGGCGAAGTCGGCAAGCCGCCGCTTCAGGTCGGGATCCAAGTATACCGACAGGCGCTGCTTCTTTTCCGGGCTTACCGCCATCTCAAAGCTCCACGCCGTCCTTCGGGTCCATGGACGCTTGGCGTGCCACTTGACGCATACGACGCGTCAAGGACTGTCCCGAGAGAGCGTCCCGTTCGGGTTCGTCGGCATCGAGGTCGAACTCATTGAAAGAGGTCGTATCCGCTTCGGGTACGATGTCCTTATGCGCCTCCAAACCAGGCTCCCGACGAAGGCCGGCGTTCGCCTCGTCGTTAGTTGCGCTATCCGACGGAACGCCTGCAGCACCGAGCGCGCGTTCATCGGTGCGCTCGTTCTCTGCCGAAGGGGCCGCACTCGACCAATCATCCGCAGGCGGAGGACGGTCGCCGGGCTCGTCGCTTGCGGGTACAGGCAACACCCGCTGCTTCAACCGCACATCCTCGTAGTAGCGCGCCTTCTTCGTTCGGATCGGCGGTATGCCGGCGACCATGACGATCTCATCATCGGGCGGAAGCTGCATCACTTCGCCTGGCGTCAGCAGCGGCCGCGCGGTCTCGGAGCGTGAGACCATCAGATGTGAGAGCCAAGGCGCCAGCCGGTGGCCGGCATAATTCTGCATCGCCCGCATTTCCGTCGCGGTGCCGAGCGAATCCGACACACGCTTGGCGGTGCGCTCGTCATTGGTAGCGAAGCTCACCCGCACATGGCAGTTGTCGAGGATCGAGTTGTTTGGGCCATAGGCCTTTTCGATCTGATTAAGGCTCTGGGCAATCAGAAACGCCTTGATGCCGTAGCCGGCCATGAAGGCGAGTGCGCTTTCGAAGAAGTCGAGGCGGCCGAGCGCCGGGAATTCGTCGAGCATCATCAGCATGCGGTGTCGCCGCTCACGTGCGTGCAGATCTTCCGTCAGCCGTCGGCCGATCTGGTTGAGAACGAGGCGGACGAGCGGTTTGGTCCTCGATATATCGGACGGCGGCACGACCAGATACAGCGTCGCTGGCTGCTCCCCTCCCACGATATCCGAGATGCGCCAATCGCATTGGCGCGTGACCATTGCGACGACCGGATCCCGATAGAGCCCAAGGAACGACATAGCGGTAGACAATACGCCGGAGCGCTCATTGTCGGACTTGTTGAGGAGTTCCCGGGCGGCACTGGCGATCACCGGATGCGGCCCCTTCTCTCCAAGGTGCTGCGTCGTCATCATCGCCGACAGTGTGGCTTCGATCGGCCGGCGCGGGTCGGAGAGGAAGGCCGCGACGCCGGCAAGCGTTTTATCCTTTTCGGCATAGAGGACATGCAAGATCGCACCGACAAGGAGCGAGTGGGAGGTCTTCTCCCAATGGTTCCGCTTTTCGAGCGAACCTTCGGGATCGACCAGAACATCGGCGACGTTCTGGACGTCCCTCACCTCCCATTCGCCTTTTCGGACCTCCAGCAGCGGATTGTAGGCAGCCGAATTCAGGTTCGTCGGATCGAAGAGCAGCACCCGACCGCGCCTGGCGCGGAAGCCGGCTGTGAGCTCCCAGTTCTCGCCCTTGATGTCGTGGACGATGGCCGAGCCCGGCCAGGTCAGCAGTGTCGGCACCACAAGCCCGACGCCCTTCCCCGATCGGGTCGGGGCAAAGCAGAGAACATGCTCCGCGCCGTCATGGCGAAGATAGGCGCCGTCGTAGCGGCCGAGCACGACGCCATCATCGCCGAGCAGCCCTGCCTTCTCGATCTCCTCGCGCTCGGCCCATCTGGCGGAGCCGTAGGTATGAACGTCCTTGGCTTCACGCGCCCGCCAGATCGACATGGCGATCGCAGCTGCAATAGAGAGCAGGCCCCCGGATGCGGCAATGGCTCCGCCTTCCAGAAAGATATGCGGCGCGTAGGCGTCATAGAAGTACCACCACCACAAGAGCGCCGGCGGCGGGTAGAGCGGCACACCTCCAAGCTCGAACCAGGGCGAACCCAACTGCGGCTGGAAACCGAGCCGCCACGCCGTCCATTGCGTCGCCGCCCAGACCATGGTGAACACGATCAGGAGGACGACGAGGATCTGACTCCAGAGGACGCGTGTGGCTGGCAATTGGATGGTTTCCCTTCCGAGGATGAAGCAGGTTCGGCAGTGGAAAACCAATGCGCAGGGCATTGCAACGCGCGCGAAGACAGGTCTCGCAACGGGGCGAAATGCATCGCAAAAATACTTGTCGCTTGCGCTTCAAAGTCCAAGGCCGCGCTTGCGGCCAAAGCTCCAGTCGACGCCCGCGTCGGCGCGGGCGACGCCAGAGATATGTTTGCCTAGATGCTTCTCGATGGACGGTGTCCAGGGGACCAGCTTGAAGCCGAGCCCGTCATCGACCATGGCGAAGCGGCCTGACGCGAGCACGAAGCGCTGGCGATAGGTTCCTGCGACATAGTCACCCTGCCCCGCCTTCTGGAACGGCAGGCTCGTCTCCCGGGAAATCTTGTCGCCAAGCGCATCGACCTCCCGCTCTCGCAGGGTGGCGAGAAGATTGCGGGCAAAGATGACCCTGCCTGCCTCGCGCCGCGCCAGTCCCTCGTCGATCAGATGCTCGGTGCGCGCTTCCATCGCCTGTCGCACTTCGAGCCCGAAGCCACCACCGAGCTCGCGAGCCACTCCGCCGATCAGTTGCCGGTCGAGCCAAGTTGTCCCGCCCGCCTTGATCTGTGCCTCGAGTGCGAGATCGGAGCGGACGGCAAGCGCCGCCCTGCTCTCGCCCTTGGCGTCGTCGAAGACACGCAGCTCGACAATCGATCCGGGCGCACTATCGCTGGTCGCTTCCAGATCGGGAAAGCGAATGTGATGGACGCGGCCGTCTATGCCGTCGACCACGGCAAAGGCCGTGCCCTTGAGCTCATCATCATGCCCCCGTTCGACCAGGCGACCGATGATCGGCGATCCATCACGCTCGCCGGCGAGCACATAGTTCGCGGTAACGCGCTCGATACCATGGTCGGTCAGCGCCCTGTGCATCCGCTTGATGATGTCACCCCGAGCCCCAAGCTCTCTCAACGTCGCTTCCGCCTCATCGCTGAGGATCCACTGGCCCCCGCCGACGGATTGGGCAAGCCCAAGGCGCTCAAGATATCGAAGCCGCCCGATCTTCTGGACCTGGTATGCATCCGGCTGCCGGTCCAGCGACGGCGCGACATCGATGACGCCGTTCGGACCGGCGTCGGCTGCGAGTTGGCGATCGAGCGCAGTCCAGTGGTCCGCCTCGACCTGGCGCTCGACGGCGCGGGCGATATCGCGCTCTGTTCGTGGTCCGAGTTCCTGCGTGATGAGGTCCTGGGCGCGGTCGCGCAAGCCGGAGCGGATATAGTCGCGGTCGATGACGAGATCCTGCCCGTCGTCGGTCCGACCGCGCAGGATGACATGGACGTGCGGATTGTCGGTGTTCCAGTGATCGACACCGACCCAATCGAGCTTGGTGCCGAGATCCTTCTCGGCCTGGCGCATCAGTTCGCGGGTGAAGCGTTTCAGGTCCTCCAGGTCGACGGCATCTTCCGGCGAGACGATGAAGCGGAAATGGTGGTGATCTTCCTCTGAGCGCTCCGCGAGCGCCCTGGCGTCGACGCTGTCGCTTTCGGGTCCGAACAGCCTAGCCTTTTCGCCGTCACGGGTGACGCCGTCGCGGCGGAGATAATCGAGGTGACGGGCAAGCGGAGCCGCCTTTCCCTTGTTGCGGACTACGCGCGCCTTGACGGTGCAGAGCCGTGTGCGGCTGGTAATTAGCCGATTGGCGCGGACGCTGGCGACACGGCCGCGCGCGAAGCTCGGGCTTCGGCCCTTTCCCTTGATGATCCTGCCGGAGGGGGAGACGCGCCCGCCAGCCTTCTCGACGGCCGCGAGCGCCTGGGCAATGAAGGGCTTCGCACGCTGGTTTCTGGAGGAGCGGATGCGGCCAGGCCGCACGCGGAAATCATCATCCCTGTTCATCAGCAAATCCTGCGCGATGTGCAATTCCCATTGATATTCCTAGGCAATTGGCCGGTGCGCACATCGCGTGTCTCGTGGACGAGGTGCGCAGATAGCCAAAAAACCCAATCATAACAACCGACCGTCCAAGCCGCGATGTGCGGCCTTTTATCTTGCCATACCCGGTTGCTTTCGCGGCACCCCCACACTCTTCCGCAACGGATACGATCTGCATCACTGCAGCACGCCAAGCTACACTTCTCATGGCTGCCGCACCCTGTCAGCTACTTGCCGGACGAAGAGGCCTTCGGAAGCCGGTGCGAGTGCCGAAAGATCGACGACAGGAGTCTCGCCGACAGACCTTTTCGGGCGCCGCCCGCTCAACGAAACATCGGCTCCACCGACGTCGGCCTGCTGTAAGGAGAACAGTGGTGCATCAGCCCATTCATAGCGCTGTGAACGCGCGGCGATCCGCATGATTGGCGCAGCTTCCGCGTCAATCATCGGCACGAGTTTTGCGAGATAGTCGACGGTTTCCCGGGGCAGCGGATTGCCGGTGACAAGGTGCTTTTCGTAACGACCGGGTCCGGCATTGTAAGCGGCGAGAAACCCCGGCGAGCCGTAGAGATCGTGCAGTTCGGCAAGGTAGGCAGCGCCGGCAAGAATGTTGTCGCGCGGATCGAAAGCGTCATCGCCAAGGCGATGGCGCGCGCGCAATTCCGCCCATGTTGCCGGCATGACCTGCATCAGGCCCATTGCACCTTTCGGTGAAACAGCGGACGGATCATTGCTGCTTTCGACCCGCATGACGGCGCGTATCCAGCGTTCTGGAATGGCGAAGCGTTTGGCGGCCTGGGCGACAAAGCTGGCATATGGATCGCGCGGATCTGGAACGGTCAAACCGTGGGCGACGCGTTCACCGGAAGGCGGGTCGGCCGATGCCACACGGGGCAACGAGGCGACGATTGCGAGCGCGACGGGCAACGCGATGATCGCGCTTGTAATGCAGAGGCAGCCCCTCTCTCGAACCGCCGCAAGCCTGCCATCGTGCTCGCTGCGCTCAAGGGCAAGGCTTCGCCGGCGCCCGGAATTTTCCGGACGGGCATCTCCGGAAGGCATGTTCGCCTCTCGGAAAATTGGCCGCCGCCCTTGACCTTCGCTGCGCGCGACGGCTGTCGGGAAAGCGATCGGGTTGAGGGGATTGATCAGCGCCCGATCGATCAAGGGGATTGAGCCTGAAAAGCCGCGGGAACGATAGTCTCGCATGACTTACGCCTGTTCGTCGCGCCGGGTCTTGCGCGTCCAGTGCAGGTTCCAGACATCTTTCCTGGTGTCGGATTCGAACATGCGGGCGCGGATCGGTTCGACGAAAGACGGATCGTCGATCGCGACGGAGAGATAGCTGCCGGCCCGCTCGCCGGTGCGATCCCAGGCGGCGCCAACCTCCTGTCCCGAGGCGAACACGCGGTGGTTCGGCGCGTTCTCGGCGTCCGTTTCATCGGCCGGCAGGATGGTGACTTCGATGTCGAGGGTGAGCGTGCGGATGCGTCCGAAGAAGCCATCTTCCTTGCGCGTGAATGTACCAATCTGCGTCATCCTCTTTGCCTTTCGCTGGTTGAGGGAGGGGATGTTGGCGGGTCGTCATAGGTCCATAGGGGGACGGCGCGACCGATGACCGTCGACAGCGGAAGTGCCCCGAAATATCGGCCGTCGAGGCTGTCGGACACGTCCCAATTCATGAAGAAGGCGTGGCCTTTTTCGATCGTGATGCAGCCCTGCCAGACGGGCAGTGGACGGCCGTGGCTGTCGCGCTCGAGTGCCTCGCCATAGACCATGTCATAGGCGCTGATCGCCTTGTCGTGGCGGCAGACTTTCGTGCCGGAGAGCGCCAGCACGCGCTTGATGAGCGGCACACCTTTCGGCAGATAGCCGCGGCTATCGAGGAAGCCCGCGAGCGTGTCGGGCGGCATCACCACGGCAAGATCGGTGACGTCAAGCTGGTCGACCGGCTCGATACGATAGAGCCCGATCGGCGCGCTGGCCGAGGCATTCCAGATGAACTTCTTCTGCGGATGGAAGAAGACAAGGCCCGTGGTAAAGAGGGCCGAAACATAGGTCGCGATGATCCAGGCGAAGTGCGTCATCGGGGCTCTCCTTCGTCACTGGGATCGCCAAGAGCCGCCCGTTTCAACCAGGCGCGATGCTGCTCGCGCGAATAGGCGTGGAAGGGTTCGTTGACGCTGAGGCGGTGATGAAGATGCCGCCAATGGTCCGGCGAAACTTGTGTCGGCTGGATACCGAGCGCCTCGATCGCGTCGATGGCGAAGAGCACGGTTTCGACCTTCGGCCAGCCGTAGAGCCTGAGCAGGATCTCGCCGCCGGGGCGGACGAAGGGCAGCGTTTGATAGCTCTCACCGGCGCGGACAGCGCGGACGATGTCGATGCGCGAAATCACCGTGCCATAGTCGTTGGCGGCCCAGCGGACGAAGGCGAAGAGGCTGCCGGGCGCGAAACCGACGATGCGTTTTTCGCGGCCGATCCTCTGTTCGGCGACAATTTCGCCAAACCGGATCCAGTGCTCGATCTTGCCCTTGCGCCAGGTGAGTTCCACCACGGCTGCATCGGCGGGAAAGCTGTCGGGCCTCTCAAGCGTGGTCATGGCACGCCTCCGACCGTCGGCACGGTCGGGTGGTGGCGCGGGTCGGATCGGCCCGCGATCGGGCGGTCCACAGCGACGATTTTGCCGGGGTGCGTTAGGCAGAATCCGAAGGATTCTGTGTTAGGTAAGTTAGAGGGAGCCGAATTGGACCTGAACGACCAATGGGTTACGACCCGTTGGCGTTCCCGATAGCACGGGGATCGCGTCCCTGATAGCACGGGCTTTGGCGTTCCCGATAGCACGGGCCCATCCACAGCTTGTCCACAGCACGCGAGATCGAAAGAGCGGACCGTCATGGCGCTACCCGTTGCATGCGTTTGGAAGCAGCTTTTTCTGGTGATACCGGACGGAATGTCAGCCGCTCTCGGCCGTCGGGATCGATCGACATTGCCAGCCGGTAACCGACCAGCGGCTGACGGGCGACGATCGCCCGCACCTCGAAGCGGAAGCGGCGGAACGGCGACAAGCTGCCGGATTTGAGATGCAGATGCTGGAGATCGAAGCTCCAGCCCCAGGTCTGGCGGCCGCCATGCTTACGCACCAGGCGATAGAGCCAGCGCTCCAGCCCCCCCGTCAGATCGAAATAGGCGTCATCGATCGTCAAGATCAGCGCATTGTCGAGAACGCCGGCATAGAACCAGTCCGGCAGGATCATCTCAATGCCCAGCGGCCGGCCCTTGTCGTCCAACCGCTCTTTCCATTCGGCAATCCAGGAAAAGCGATGGCGCCGCCGCTCTGACGGCTGACGGATCGAGGTGACGACGGTCGTCGACTGCAGCCGATCGAGCGCCGCCTTCAGCCGCTCGTAGCTGCGGGCGGAGTCGTCGCGATTGATGAAGGTGAGGATTTCGTATGGCGTGGCTGACATGAAGCGGGACGTGCGTAGGCCCTTGTCGCGCGCCTCGACGATCTGCGAGGCCGCCCAGATCAGGATGTCGGCGTCCCAGATGGTCGCCATGCCGTGTTCGGCCGTCGCCTCGACCCGAATGGCAACGTCTCCCATCTTGAAGTCGATCGGCCGGACACGGCGAGATTTGGCGAGCGAGAAGAACGGCCAGGACATCAGGTCCTGCGCGTCTCTCGCCGCGATGTCCCCTCCGCGCGCCTGGAAGAGTTCGAGCTGCTGGCCCTGATAGGTGCGATGTGTCGTCATGAAGGACACGCCAGTTATCGCGCTGTACCGGCAGCGGGAATGAGAGCCGGTTTCGACCGCGCTTTCACCGCCTCGGACGTCGAATGCCGCGCGGCGGCTTCCACCCATGCCTCTAAATCGGCTACCGAATAGACGACGCGGCCGCCAAGCTTGCGATAGATGGGGCCGGTTCCCTCGCAGCGGTGCTTTTCCAGTGTGCGGGGAGAAAGATCGAGGAGCCGGGCAGCCTCGGGGGTGCGCACGAAACGCGGCCAGTCGGGATCGGTTTTCTGCTGCATCTTCGACCTCCGTCACAACCGCCGCGGATCGGGCGGATCGGTTGCGAGGATGGCGAAGATCAGCGGGCAAGGCGGAGTGACAAAATTCGCGCGCTCCTGCGAGTGTCCCCCCATTGACGGCACGATGAAGGGACGGCCAGATGGCGCGAGATCAGAGATCTTTGCTTATTCGGAGTCTGGCTTGAGCAAGCGGCGATAGCCGTCCTCGATCAGGTGCTGCGCGGCCTTGAGCAGACGGTGAAGGCGGCGGCGTTCCGGGCAATTCTTCCAGTCGAGCGAGCGCAGTTTCTTGAGCGCCGGATTGAACAGCACGCTCGCCACCTCCTGCCGGGACACGCCCTTGCTGACGCCATCCCAGGCGCGCAGCATCAGGCTGAAGCGGTGGATGCGATAGGGAGAGAAGCGCTGCCAGCGTGGCACCGGACCGGATGCCTGGCGTGAAAGCCAGCGGTGCCATCGCTGCAGGCTCTGCAGGCGCTCAGGAAGATGTGCGTCGAGCGGAATGAGAACGGCGGCCTTGAGCGGCGCGTCACCGCCTGCAAACCACAGACGATGAAGTCCATCGACATCGCGGATGCTGACGTGGAAGCCGTCGGCATGGATGGCGTTCTCCGCCGGCAGAGCTCCTGGCTCAAGGGAAAGGCAGCCCTCGAAGCCGGGCGGCGCCGGCGCAATGATCAGTGTCGCTGGAAAGAGTTGCGGCAGCCAGACGGGTTTGGAATGGGTGGCAGGCCGGTACGGATCAGCTGGGAAACGTAAGACCCCACTGCCGGGTCAGGCCCTCCCTGGCAGCAATCAACGCGGCAGCGTCCTTGCCGCGTTCGTCCGTCGCCGCCTTGTAGCGAGCTCGGTATTCGCCATTGCGGCGCAGGAACTCGAAGCTGATCCCGCCTCGATCCAGCCGGCCGAGTTCCTCTTCGAACTTCGGCGAGCGCCAATCCTCTAATGGTTCCATCGGCAGTCCCTTCCGGTCCAGAAACATGAGAGAGGCGCACATGTATTCATCCGGACTCGAACGGAACAACCCCCATATTTGGAATGACGCCGCGCCGAAATGCCCGCAACACGGGCATGCAGATCATGGCAACAACGAGACGTTTCAGGAGATCATTGCATCCGGCCTTCCAGTAGGTGCCGGTAACCCTCTTTCGTCATCCAGCGGGCGCGAGCAAGATGGGTGTCATATATGCGTTTGGCGCGAGCAGGCTCGGCAGCGGGATCGATGCCGAAGATGATGCTGACCGCCTCGCGCCAGTCAGCGCCTTCCGCATCGGCGTCGAGCAGCCGAAGATAAGTCGCGAAGTGAGCCTCGTCGTAGTCGTTGACGCGGTCGGTCAGCGGCGGGCCATCGTCGCGCAGAGGCTTCTTCATCGATCGACCCTCACCATTTGGGCGGCTGCTTCATTCTGGCTCTGCCCCATCGACCGGGTTTAAGAATTCCATAAGCGCGACATCGCAGCAAGCCCACGATAGAGGTAGGCGGAATACCCGCGTTCGTCGATTAGTGGATGGAGCTGTTCGCAATTCAAGCGTCGTCGCGAAGAAACTCGGTAGCATCGACCCCGAGAGCAAGTGCAAGCCGTTCAAGCAGGTCGATTGACGCGGCGAACTCTTCGCGTTCCAACATGCCGACAGAGTTCCGATTAACTTTAGCAAGATGGGCAAGCTCTTCCTGCGACATAGATTTCTCATGTCGTAAACGGCGCAGGTTTCTGGCGACTCTCTCCCTCAAGTTCATACGGGAGAAGTCGCTGGATACCTGACAAGCGCCACCCAATATATTGGGTATTCGTGGCCTTAGCCAGTCCCCTGTCGAAATATTGGCGACGTGATAACGCGAGCCGGGCGGAGCCCGGCGAGCGCGCTACCGAAGCGGGAATATCGCCATAGCGGAAAAATGGGTTCACGGCTCGCAACGAATACGGCAGGTTCCAGCGCGTCGACTTGACGCGCGGCGGGCCTACGGACCGGAAGCGAAATCCTCCCTCGCTTCCGGTCCGTTTTCCATCAAACCCGCTCAAGCAGGGTCTTGGCCTTTGCTTCCAGATCAAGCCGCGCATCCTGATGCGGCTTGGTGCGGGCATGCGCCGTCATCCCCTGTACGAAATCGAAGATACTTTCGGGCGGGCGTCCTTCCTCAGCCAAGACGGCATCGATGATCTTTCCGGTTTCCGCCTTGCTGAAACCGCGCTTGCGCAGGAACGCCTGGCGGTCCTCGTCGGTGTGGGCAACGATCCGCTCCCGCGCTGCCTTGATGCCGGCGACGAACGGCGCGGGCGACGAATTGGCGAACGAGCGCAACGCGGGGGCTGCCTCATGCGCGAACCGCTGTGCCGCGAACTTCGAATGGCGGATGGTGATCTCCTCGAAATTTTCGCAGCCCCACAGGTTGCGGTTCATGCACACGGCGCGCAGATAGAAGCTCGCAATGCCGAGCGTCTTGCTGCCGACTTCGCTGTTCCATGCATAAAAGCCCCGGAAATACAGATCCGGCTCTCCGTTCGGCAGGCGTCCGGCCTCAATCGGATGCGTATCGTCGACGAGGAACAGGAACACGTCGCGGTCGCTGGCGTAGAGCGTGGTCGTGTCCTTCGTCGCGTCCACAAAGGGATTGTGTGTCATGGTCGCCCAATCGAGCACGCCCGGCACCTTCCACATCGTATCGCCCACACCATCGCCTGCGATCTTCATCACGGCGCTGACAAGCTCATGATCCCAGATGCGGCCATAGTCGGGGCCGGTCACGGCGCGCAACTCGACGCGACCGTCTTCCGCTTCAAGGGTCTTGATGAGCTCAGACCGATGCGACAGTAAGCCATGCTGCAGGTTGATGCCCGCCAACGGCGCGGGAAGCTGACGCATGTAGGTTGCCGGTGCGCTGACGAGGCTGCAAAGCTGGCCGAAGCTCCAATGCGTCGGGGCGATGGGTTCTTCCTGCCCGGGAACGATGAGCGCAAGCCGTTCGGCATTGTCGCGGGTTGCCTCCACGCGCACGGCGCGGCTTTCCACGGTGCGGGCCGTGGCGCGATCCGCCCTCGCCTTCACCGCATCGTAAAGCTCCGTCAGCGACAGATAGCGCTCGTCATCCGGCCGCGAAAACCATTCCGACGACACCCGCCCGATCCGCTCGCCGCGCGAGATATCGACCTTAAAGCCCTGCTCGACCTGCTGGTTGCTCATGCTGTTCATGTCCTTGCTCCTTTTCCCGTAGATGCCGGAGGCATGTCCCTCGACATGCTTCCCGGGGGCGCGCGAGCGCGCGGGGATGGAGGGGGCAAATGCCGGCGAGCATGGCCGGGCTGCCAGCGTGAGCGGGACCAGGTGGAAATAGCGAGAGGTGTTGGCTGTCGTCAGTCCTGCGAACCGGCGGGCCTGCCGTGCGCAGGCGGCGATTGCGGGGAGCAAGGGGGAATGTCTCCCTTGGCTCCCCCCGAGGCGGTCATGTATCTGTGGACAAGAATATTCAGGCCGTGAATATTTTTCTGAATATTTTGACACTTCGTGCTGGCGCAGCTATATGCAGGATGTCGAAATGGTAGAAGGCGATTCGGACTTGAACAGAGACAACGCACTGCTCGCCGCTCGAGAACAGTTTGAAGCACCAATCTGGGCGCTCATCGGAGAACTCGAAGGGACCCTGTCCGATTTCGCAAAAGTGCGGCATGTGGACTTGGGCGACGCAAGGGCGACTGGATCGGTGCTGAATGGGGCACTGGCAGACGCCGCGGCGGCGGCCAGTCTTTCGGATCACGGACTGAGTGTCGACTATTGCGAGAACGGTCAGAGCAACAAGATTACGGGCACCCTTCCCATTGACGGGAAAGACTACACCGTTTGCTTCGAGCTTCACTTGGCGGGGCCCCGCGGCGGCACGTCAAAAGCTGCACATCAATTCGCAGCCTATGACATTGAGCGGGAGCCCACACTCCCCGGCTTTGAAGTGGAAGCACCTTCCGACCTTCTATTTTTTATCGCCTGCCATCTTAGTGGTACGGGTGCTTCGGTTGCCCGGGCGTATCTCAAGTTCGCCGACAAGGTCGATCAGCGGAAAATCGAAATCCATCGCGAGTCGGCCTCTGAGGCTACTGGCGTGGCGGAACCCGCTCCTGTAGATGGGCCGAGCGGAACAAAGGTGACGTTGAAGAAGGGAAGAGGAGACGAGTTCAAACATGGCAGCGAAACCGATAAACGGGGAGATGCTGCTTCTAGCTCGTAACAGACGCGGAAAAACTCAGAAGGAATTGGCCGCAGGAACAGGGGTTGCTCAAGCAGCGATCTCTCGTATCGAAAACGGCACCCGAGACGTGCTTTCGTTGGAAGAGATCCAATCGATCGCGCGTTTCTTGGGATTCCCGGTAAGCTTTTTCTATGAGCAGGAGCTGCTTTACAGGACTCCAATGAGTCTTCACGGCGCAGCGTTCCGGAAGAAGGCTGCTGTCTCCGCCAAAGATCAACATGCTGTCATTGCGCTCGCCAATCATTTCGTCTTCCAGTTCCGCAGACTGTTGGACGCGATCGATTTGGAACCGGAATACCAGCTTCTGCAATTTGAGGTCGTCGATAGCCAGTCGAGCGTCAGCGAACACGCCAGTGCGGTGACATCGGCCAGCATGGCGGCACTTCGTGTGCGAGCGTCGTGGCAATTGGGGGATGCTCCTCTCGGGAACCTCGTGCGATATGTCGAATCGACCGGAATTCTTGTCGTCGAAGGTGACTTCGGCGACGCCGACATCGATGGCGTCACCCTCCGGCCAACTGGCATGAAGCCGGTCATCGTCCTCAATCGGAACCGGCCTGCAGATCGCAAGCGCTTTAGCTTGGCGCACGAATACGGACACGTCGTGCTTCATCCCTATCCGTATGAGGCAATGGAGAAAGAGGCCAATGAATTCGCGGCCGAGCTCCTCATGCCACAAACGGGGGTGTTGGCCGATCTGAAGCGGGGGCTATCGATTCCGAAGTTAGGGCAACTGAAACAGAAATGGCGGGTTGCCATGTCGGCTTTGATCTACCGAGCCAAGACACTCGGCGTCATCTCAGATCCAAGTGCTACCCGTTTGTACAAACAGATGAGCATGTACGGGTACAGGACACGAGAGCCCAAGGAGTTCGATATTCAGCCGGAATCAGGCAAGCTCGGCAGGCAACTGGTCGACCTTCACATGAAAGAGCTAGGTTACTCTTTGGAGGAATTGGCTGAGGCACTTCGAACCAATGCGGATGAATTTGCTGAAATGCATGGCCTTGCCCCGCCAGGAAAGGACTTGAAAGAGAGCAGCAAACCAAAGCTGCGGCTTGTGGCGAGCCGCGATTGAAGCCGCTGTCGAGTGAAAGGCCCCGCTTGCGCGGGGCCTTGTCGGTTCCGGGATCAGTTGCTCGCGCGGCGCCGCGACCAGATGAGAGCCAGTTCGTCGCCTTCCGTCTCGACCAGGCTGGCGTAAATCGGGGCGGCGAAGCTCGGATCGTCCAGCTTCACGGAGAGGTAGGAATTGCCCTTGTCGGACTGTTTCTTCCAAGCGGCGCCGAACTCGCAAGCTGCTGCGAACACGCGGTAGTCCGGGCCGTTCTCGGTGTCGCCCTCGGCGGGCACGAACTTCACGGACTTGACGTTGAGGGTGAGGGTTTTGACCGAACCCGAGATTTCGCCGTTTGCGGAGCGGGTGAAGGTGCCGATGGTAGCCATGATGCGATGTCCTTTTTGCTGATCGGATCGCGCCTATCGCGATCTCGATGACGGTCGTTGGACCGGGGACGATCGGGCCGCACCCTTGGGCCGGAATGGAATGGAGGGCGGCTGACAGCCGCTTTTTTGATTTCGCGATGCAAAGCCGGCCATCAGGCCGGCGGCGGAAAAAAGCGGATGGCGGACGTTGCGGAATTGAGATCGAGGCGGCGATTTCGCCGCCGGTCTTCGGTCAGACCAGATCAATCGAGTTCGCGTTGGGCGTGATCTTGTCAGTGAGGCAGGTCAACCGCAGCATGGCTACCATCGGCGCCTCCACCTCCCCGAAGGCAGCGGTCATCGGGCTCGCGCGCAACCACCCGCTCGGTCTCATTCAAGCCTCTGAACGTTTTCCTCCGGTGGGCAAGTGCGCATGATGGGCCAGTCGTTGGTTGCTCTCGACGTCACCGGGTTCGGGCGAGCTTGGAGGGGCGAATGGCATGAGCGCCACAGTTCATCCCGCCAAGCCCGACGATCCGCAGTTTGTCGCGTTGATTTTGCACGGGTGGTTTGGACAGAAGCACCGCACTCCCGTGCAGTCTGGTGCGGTGTTCCCGTTGCTGCATGTGATCGTGACCACTGGCGTTGCAGTGACGGGCCCGACAGGCCGTCGCCGCTAGCCGACAATCTCCACAATTTCGTAGCTCTTGATGAAGGCGCCCATACCTTCGTTGAGCAAGGCGACCAGAGTATCTTTGGACACCGGCAGTGTCTCTATTCGTTCAATCTGGTGGACGCCCGGCGTTTCGTCGGGTGAGTCCTCGACTTGGGTGAGCATGGCAATGATGTCGGCGCGCGCTTCTTCGTGGGTATGATAGAAAATGTCCGGAATTCCGGTATAGGCCCAGCGATCCTCTTTCATGGCGCCCTGCAATCTGGATGTGTAGAACACGAAGGATTGCTCCGTCATATGTCTCTCCTGCCTGATGTTTCTGACGACCCATGAGAGCATGCTGAGACATGATGGGAAACTGTAGGATCCTCCAGTAAACAAACAGAGAACAACGTGCAGGCGCTCGCTGGAATCGATCTACTTCTGTGCCAGCGAACTGGCCGTTTCCTGTTCACTTTGTTGCGCAGAGCCGCAGCATGGCAGCGGTCGCGACGAATGCGCCGCTTGCGACGCAAAACAACTGTCTCAGGGGTTCCGAAAGAAGTGCCGCGCCGGTGACGCCGTGCATCAGCGCATATCCTGCGACGGCAGCGGGAGCAGCATAGACAATGGTGAAGACGAGCCTGGCGGATTGGCTGCGCAAGACCTCCCGGAGATAGACGAACAACGCGAACGACAGGATTGCGGCGGTGATGGCGACAACGCCAGCGACAATCACGCCCGCGCCGCATGCATGCGCCAGATGGAAGGCGGCAAGACCAAACATGAACGGCAAAGCATAAGTCGCCAGCGCAAAGGCGAGAACGCACGTTGCGGCGGACAGCGCGACAGCCAGGACGATGATCGGTGTCATGGGCATATCCCTCGTTCTCCCGCCATGTGACGACGACGCGAAGCCTGCGTTTCGACAGAAGTGATCACCGTGTTTGCGTCGAGGTCACGGCCGCGCCCTTGTGGCGCGGCCGCAAATTTTCCCGATGCGGAGAGTGAGGCCGGAGCGATGTGGCTCCGGCCACCCTGTTCACTCAGCGGCTTCCGGGAAGACAATCGTTTCAGCATCCGGGCCATCTTCTTCTGTGTCGAAGGCCTCCGGGTCTTCGTTCCACCGCTCCGCTTCGCGAGGATCGACGTCGCCGCTGATGCTCGGGTCCGACGTCTCTGCACCCGCAGTGCCGTCAACCTCAGAGGCCGGCAAGGCGGGCCGTTCCGTACGCAGGAGCGGCGGCAACCAATCGGTTTCGCCAAGAAGCTGCTCGGCAACCTCGGCCATCGGCGCCTTCTTCATGTCCGCGATCCGCTCCGCCGCCTCGTTGCCGCAGGCCTCCCGAACGGCTGCGAGGATATGCGCCTTGGTGATGCGGCCAAGATAGCTGCGCACCGTCGGCTTCCAATGCTGGCTCATGTCCAAAGTCAGAGCTGTTGCCAGCCTGTCGGTGGTGCGCTGGGCACGCGGGCGCTGCTCCCATGGCTGCTTGACGGCATTGACCGTCATCGATGCGCAATGGGCAAACAGCGCCATGACGCTCACCTGATCCAATCCGGCGATGAAGCCCCACAGATCGGCCACGTCGCGCGGCATGTCCTGCGCCCAACCCGCGTGGCGATCCGCCAGCATCTTTGCCGCCGCCGTGTCCTCGATGCCGTCCGCATGACCGGCCAGCGCGGCACTCGTGGGCCGGATTTCGAGGGCATGGGCTTCCACACCGCGATAGAAAGTCTGCGCGGCGAGCGCATGGGTGACGGCGATCAGCGCAGTTTCCGGCTGTTCGCCAAGGGCAAGGCGGAGGCCGAGTGTGCGATGCGCGGTCAGGTCGCGGGTGAGAATGTCGGAAACCGGCTGCGCCGCATCGCCTTCGTCCTCCTCCTGCGCATGGTCACTGCCCTGCCCTTCAGCATCCTCGATGACTTCTCCGTCAGCATTGACGCGCACGCCGTCGATGATGGCTTCGCCAGGGTCCGGGACGTCGGCAACCTCGGCCCGAAGGCTGTTCAGGACCTCGCCCACCCCAATGCTTCCGTTCATCACCTTGGTGAAACGGTGGCTTGGATCAAACTACTTTCTGCCGCGGCTTATGAGCATAGCTACAACAGCATGCCGATCTTTCTTGGTGGGGATCACACGATCTCGGCAGGGACCGTACCCGGGATCGCACGGCGCGCCTCTGAAAACGGCCGCCCGCTCTTCGTGCTTTGGCTAGATGCTCATACCGATTTCCACACGCTGGAAACCACTGTCAGCGGAAACCTGCATGGCACGCCCGTAGCGTATTACACAGGCCGGCGTGGCTTCGAAGATTTCTACCCTGCACTGAGCCATGCTATCCAGCCCGAAAATCTCTGCATGATAGGCATCAGGAGCGTGGATCCCGCAGAACGAGATGCGCTGCGATCCTCGGCGATAACGATCCATGACATGCGCGCAATCGACGAACATGGCGTTGCCAGTGTGACCCATCGATTCCTCGAGCGCGTCCGTGCTGCAAACGGGATGTTGCATGTCAGTTTCGACGTCGATTTCCTCGATCCTGACATCGCACCTGGTGTCGGGACCACGGTCCCGGGGGGAGCCACGTTCCGCGAGGCGCATCTCATCATGGAAATGCTTCACGACAGCGGGCTGGTCACCAGCCTGGACCTCGTCGAATTGAATCCGTTCCTCGACGAACGCGGAAAGACCGCGCGGCTCATCGTCGATCTCGTCGCAAGTCTCATGGGCAAGCGGGTCATGGATCGGCCCACGCGTGCCGCCTGAATTCACCCTCGAATAACTGGAGGAAGAATGCCAATCGACCCAAAACTGAACGTGGTTCCCTTCATCAGTGTCGACCACATGATGAAACTGGTGCTCAAAGTAGGTATCGATACTTTCCTGACCGAACTGGCGGCGGAGATCGAAAGAGATTTTCGTCGTTGGCCGATCTTCGACAAGACGCCACGCGTGGGTAGCCATTCTCAAGAGGGCGTTATCGAGTTGATGCCGACCAGCGATGGAACACTCTACGGCTTCAAGTACGTCAACGGTCATCCGAAGAACACACATCAGGGCCGCCAAACGGTAACGGCCTTCGGCGTCCTGTCGGATGTTGGCAACGGCTATCCGTTGCTGCTTTCGGAAATGACGATCCTCACGGCACTTCGCACGGCGGCAACATCCGCTCTCGCTGCAAAATATCTTGCCCGTCCCAACTCGAAAACAATGGCGATCATCGGTAACGGCGCACAAAGCGAGTTCCAGGCCCGTGCCTTTAGAGCCCTTCTTGGAATTCAGGAACTCAGGCTGTTCGATATCGACGCCTCGGCCACCAGGAAATGCACGCGAAACCTCACAGGCCTTGGGTTCAACATCGTCGAATGTGGGTCCGTCGCCGAGGCTGTCGAGGGTGCCGACATCATCACGACGGTGACCGCCGACAAGCAGTTCGCGACAATTCTCTCCGACAACCATGTCGGACCGGGCGTCCATATCAATGCGGTCGGTGGGGATTGCCCGGGAAAAACCGAAATCAGCAAGGACGTGCTGCTACGCTCCGACATTTTCGTGGAGTATCCGCCGCAGACCTGGATCGAAGGCGATATTCAGCAGCTTCCACATTCGCACCCCGTCACCGAGCTTTGGCAGGTCATGACCGGGGATGTGGCCGGGCGCACAGGTGAGCGGCAGATCACGATGTTTGATAGCGTGGGGTTCGCGATCGAGGATTTCTCGGCGCTGCGTTACGTCCGCGACAAGATCACCGACCTTGGAATGTTCATCGAGCTCGACCTCTTGGCCGACCCCGACGAGCCTCGAGATCTGTATGGCATGCTCCTGCGCTGTGAGAAGAAGCTCGAGTTGTCATAGGTTCAATCAAGTTAACCGATCTTGTCGTGAATCAACACGACAAGATCATTCTGAAACATGCTTGTGCAACATTCGCCGTGCAAGCCGATTTCAATGGTTTTCAGCACATGCGATCCAAGATTATCCTCGCTTTCGGTGCGTATGTTCTTCCGTTTACTATCTTCTTGAGAGCCGCATAGAGCGGAGACGGCATGGAACGGTACTTATGCCAGACCTCTCGCTCGACCTACGTTACCTGACCTATGCTATTCTTGTTGCGGAACACGGAAGTTTTCGCGCGGCAGCACAGGCTCTTGATCTCTCTCAGTCAACAATCAGTCGACGGATTCAGTTATTGGAGCGTCGCATCGGCATTGCGTTGTTCGATCGCAGCCGCAAAGGCGCCGAACTGACGTCAGCCGGAGCGCGATTCCTCCAGTCGGCTGCGGTTGGTGCGTCGCATATGGAACAGGCGATCCTTGACACACGCAAAGCTCATCGTGGGGAGATCGGCGAGTTGCGAATTGGTGTGGCGACGTCTTTAGCCAACGGGTTTCTGGGTGACCTGCTGGAAAGCTATCGGGCGTCTTATCCGTCGGTCGATGTACGTGTGGAAGAGGTTTCGCAGCGGATTGCCGGCACTCGTTTGCTCAGCCGGCGTCTTGATGTGGCATTTCTGGCAGGTGCGCCGGAAGTGCATGGCTGCACGACGACAAGGATGTGGAATGAACGTCTCGTCGTAGCGCTGCCGAAAAGTCATCGTCTCGGGGAGCTGCCAAGCCTTCTTTGGGACGAATTGCGTGAAGAGACCTTTTTGAGCCCGGCAAGCGATAAGGGCGCCGAAATGGAATCTTTGCTTCTGAGGAAGCTCCACGAGAGCGGCTCAACTCCAGGCATTTCGGTCCACGACGTCGGACGGGATGACCTGCTTACCCTCGTGGCTCGCGGTTTCGGCGTGTTCATGACGCTGGAATCGACAGTCAGCGAGGATTACAGGAACGTCGCATTCGTTCCTGTCGGCGATGGCACCGACATAGTTGAGTTCAGTGCGGTCGTCTTGGCAGAACAGCAAAGCCCGATAATCTCGCAGTTCATTAATTTTGCGACCGCGCGGTCGCTCTATCCGGTCGACAAGCCGATCGCCCATCCAGGCGCGAAACGAGCCTCCAAAAACCAGTGAAGCATTTCGCTGAGCGCTCCGCCTCATAAGCCGCCACCGCTGCCGCCTCCGGTCGTCGTCCGGCGAGCTTTTGCAAAGCCGCGATCCGTCGCCATGAACCGTTCGATCATGGGCGCGATGAGCTTTGCCGGATCAAGGCCCGCCTTCCCCGTCTCCCGGCCGAGCACCTGCGCATAGTCGACGAGATCACGGTGAAGCGAAGCAGGTAGCTCCACCGTAACCTTGACGGGTTTGTTGTCGGTAATCGGTCCAAGTTTCAGCTTTGCCATGGTCAACCTCTATAGGGTTCGAGGACAAGATCGCGGGTCACGATGACGCGGACGGGGAAGCCCGGTCGGATGGTGAGCGTCGGTGCGACCTGCAACTGGCGACGGATGATCTGCTGTCCGGCATCGTTGATCGTGTCCTGCGCGCCATCGCGGATCGCCGCGACCAGGCGGTCCTCGTCGCTAACAGCGAGTTCGGTGCCGACAGCGAGCAAGGTGGATAAGCCGGCTGCCTTGGCGAGGTCCCACCAATGATAATCGACGCCGTCCTCAAGGCCGGCATAACCCTGTGTGTCGGCTCCCGGCTGGCGTTCAAGCACGATGGACCGGCCGTTCGGAAAGATCAGCCGATTCCAGACCAGGAGCGCCCTTCTTTGCCCAAATTGCACGTTGTTATCGTACTGGCCGATAATCCGGGTGCCTTGCGGAATCAGGAGAGACCGGCCGGTCGGGCTGTCGTAGATATTTTCCGTCACTTGCGCCGTGATCTGGCCGGGAAGATCGGAGCGAATGCCGGTGACGAGTGCAGCCGGAATTACCGAACCAGCCTGAAGGATAAATGGCGAAGCAGGGGCCATGACGCGATCCGACGATGTCATTCGGCGATCAACGGGCGCACTCAGAAAGGCAACTTGTTGGTCCTGAGCAGTCTGCTGCCCAGGCTGGCCCGACGGGCCAGCGAGATCGATGCCGTGGATGTTCGACGTGGTCGAGGTTCCCGGCGTCTGCGGTGTCGAGCCAGGCTGGCTCTGGAAGAAGACGCGGCTGGTGCGCGCCGCCTCTTCTTCTGCCCGCCGACGCTGCTCCGCCTCGTCAACGGTCGGAGTCGTGATCGTCGGCGGAACGACTGGCTGGCCCCGGTTCTGCGCGTCGAGGATGGGCCGCCCGAGATCGCCGGGCAGCGGCGGGCCGAGCACGGGTCCGGTATAGTCGCGTGGCAGGCCCGCGAGACCATCTGCGGTCTGGCGGTTGTTGGTCGAGTAGAGTTCCTCACCGCTCTGGCCTCCATCGCGGGTCTGGAGGGCGTAGATCAGCGCGCCGCCAATGCCGACGAGCCCAACGGCCGCCGCGCTTACCAGCACCTTCCGCGAAAGGCGGGTGACACGCGGTGCCTCGGCGCGAAGACGCATGGGAGCCGTGTTGTTGGTATTGTTCTCGCTCATGATGCGGGTCTCCCATCGGTCCGGGCAATCCTGACAACCTGTTGACGGTCGGCGCTGCCAAGGCGAAGCTCGGCAGCGCCGAACAGGCGATCGACGATCAGGATGTGCCGGTGGATACGGCTGTTGACGAGTTGCGCTTCGCCGTCCGGACCAATGACGAAGATCGGCGGCATTTCGCCCTGCACGATTCCGCGGGGGAATTCGACATAGACTCTGCGGCCGTCGTCATAGACGGATACGGGTTTCCACGGCGGGTTCCCGCCGGTCAGGCCGTAGCGGTAGTTGCGTGCAGCGATGGCCGGGATGACCGGCGTGGCCGCAACGCTCTGGCGCTGATCGGCTGGTGTTCGCGGATAGGCCCAGGCGACCGACGGCATATAGGGCTTCGTGCCGGAACGCAGTTCGAGCATGTAGACACGCCGGTCGGTGGTCACGACGAGGTTGGTTGTAATGTCCGGCCGAGACGGCTTTACGAGGATATGGACGCGCCGCGTCGCGCCGCTGCCGCTCTCGGTATCGCCGATGATCCATCGCGCGGTGTCACCGGCCGCGATCGGCCCGCCGCCAGTGAGCGACTCGCCCGGTTCAAGTGCGATGTCGGTGATCTGCCCGGGAGCGGCATAGACCTGATAGAGCGCGCCTTCCGACCATGGGTAGATCTGGATCGCGTTGAAGTAGCCTTCCCGGCGCGGCTGAACGCGGGCTGCGGCATTGGCATTCTCGACACGATCCGTCGGCGTGCTGGCGACCGTGCCGCCCTTTGCCGGCGTCCACGCTGGAGGAATATGTATCGGACGGGGCCGATCGTCAGTGACCGCGGCTGGAACGGCCGGCAACGCAGGAACATTTCGGTCGTAGCTGATTTCTGGTGGCTTTTGCGGCGTGGCGCAACCCGCCAAGGCGGTGGCGAAAAGCAGCAGAACCGGAAGCACGGATTTACGGAAAGCCGGTTTCATTGGCTCAACTCCCGCGACCAGTTGATGGCGTTAATGTAAATTCCGAGCGGATTGACCTTGAGCCGCTCGGCGTCGCGCGGCGGCTGGATGACGATGGTCAGGATCGCCGTCCATCGCTCGGTCGCGCCGAGCTGACCATTCTCGAAATGCTTCTCGGTCCAGGCGACGCGGAAGCTGTCCGGGGAGGCTCGGATGACGCTGGAGACCTCGACTGCGATCTGCTGCTTGCCGACTTTCGTGAAGGGATCGTTGGCTCGGGCATAGTCGTTGAGCGCAGCCGCGCCCCGATCGGTCGTCCATTCATAGGCCCTGAGCCAGTTCTGCCTGACGATGATCGGGTCGGCGGGAATGCTTCTCGTCTGCTCGATGAAGCGTGCAAGATGCCACGCCACCTGTGGATCGGTCGGACGATAGTCGGCAGCAGCAGGCGCGACAGCCTGAGCCTGACCCAGATTGTCCACCTGGACCACCCAGGGCACCACTGTCCCGCGCGCAGACTGATAGACCAAAGCGGAAGCGAAACCGGCCGAGAGAATCAACGAGCCAAAGGCCATATAGCGCCAGTTCTTCGCCTGGACGCGCGCGGAGCCGAGGCGCTCGTCCCAGACCTGAGCGGCCTTCTGATATGGTGTTTCTGGTTGGGGTGTCTTGCCGTAGTGAACGGCGGGTCGTTTGAACAAATTCATGAGCGGTCACTTTCAGAGAGATTGACGGATGCACCGGACCCGTGGCCGTCGCCCGAGCGAACGGCATGGGCGGCGGCGCTGACGCCGTGAGCGACATGGCGGCCGCGCTTCATGCGCTGGGCCCATGCCGGAGGCTGATCGTGTGTGGCTGCGGGAGCGACGGAGGCGGGATCGGATTCGCCGGCAGCGGCGCCCGACGAGAAGGAGCCTCCGGTCGAGCTGACGCCTGCGCGGACGCCGTCGGAGAAGCTGGATTTCATGCTCTCTGACGCGCGGGAGGCGGCACGGCGCAACGGGGAAACGGAAGCTGAACCAGCGGCACGCGCCACGCCTCCGAGACCGGATGCAACACCAGACGCTCCCGACTGTCCCAAGGAGCCGAGCGTGTAGGCTGACGAGGCCGCGCCCGCCGCTGCTGCTCCGCCGCGAGCTGCGGCGGCACCGCCGGAAAGAAGTGCCGCTCCTCCCTTCGCGGCCAACATCGCACCGCCACCCGCTGCAAGTGCTGCACCACCGACTGCAAGACCGGTCCCGACTGCGGCGCCTGCGCCTAGCTGGGGACCGCCACTGACTAGCCCGGAGGCGATGCCGGGACCGAATATGCCAAGGCCAACGAGGGACAGCGCCGCGAGCACGATCGCCATGGCGTCGTCGATGCTTGGGGTCTGGCCACCGAAACCCTGCGTAAACTGGCTGAACAGCGTCGAGCCAATACCGACAATGACGGCTAAGACCAGCACCTTGATGCCGCTGGAAATCACGTTGCCAAGCACGCGCTCGGCCATGAACGCGGATTTCCCCCATAACCCGAACGGGATTAGTACGAAGCCAGCCAGCGTCGACAGCTTGAACTCGATCAGCGTCACGAAGAGCTGGATCGCCAGAATGAAGAAGGCGAGAATAACGAGTGCCCACGCGAAAAGCAGGCAGACGATCTGGATCAGGTTTTCGAAGACCGCGATCCAGCCCATCAGCGGTGAGATCGCATCGAGCAATGGCCGCGCAGCATCAAGGCCGGTCTGCGCAACCTTGCCGGGACGCAGGAGATCCTGTGCAGTGAAGCCCGTGCCGGCGACCTTCAGTCCAAGGCCGGAGAAGCTGTCGAAGACGATCTTCGCCAGGTTGTTCCAGTTGGAAATCAGGTAGGCAAAGACCCCGACGAACAGGGTCTTCTTCACCAGCCTCGCTATGATGTCGTCGTCAGCGCCCCAGCTCCAGAACAACGCAGCCAGGGTGACGTCGATCACGATCAACGTCGTGGCGATAAATGCGACCTCGCCGCCAAGCAGACCAAAGCCGCTGTCGATGTAGCGCGTGAAAGTTCCGAGGAATGTGTCGATGACGCCGGACCCGCCCATGTTTCACCGCCCTTCGCTGGAGGCCGGCGACGCAGGTGCAGGCGACGGACGAAGGAAACGGTCGCGGGTTTCCGCCCAGACGCGCAGGCATTCGGCGTCGTTCGCGGCCCGCTGGCCAAGTTGCTGGCACCGGCGCTGCCCGTCGCGCAGCGGGTCGTGCGGGGGTTCGATGATGCGTGTGGAGAAATCCTGTTTCGGCTCCTCCTTCCGGGTCAGTTCGAGCACCGTCGCCGTGATCGCGACGGCGACGAACACGACAGCGCCCAGCCGGGCCAGCATCTTGCCGTCCATAAGCCCGTCCTCAGTTGCCGTTGAACATCTGCGCGTTGCCCGGCTGGTAGCCCGAACCGGGCGTGAGGAAGCGGCGGCGCTGCTCCCGGCCCTGCTCGGCCGCAGCCGTGCGCTCGGCTTCGGTCAGCGCCCCGGCACGCCCGTTGGCGGCGAGCAAGGCGACCAGATCGGAAAGCTGCTGCGACTGGAGCGCCAGGAGCTGATTGCCGGCCTGAGTCGCCTGAAGCGCACCGGTCGCGCCCTGACTTCGGTTGACCAGTTCGCTCATCTGCGTGCGGTTTGTGTCTATGTTGCCGACGACACCCGCCTGGACGCGCATGGCATCCTGCAAGCCGCCGACCGTGTTCTGCCAGCGCGAGCGGGCATCGGCGACGAGTTGCTGATCGGTGGCCGACATCGAGACGTTGCCATATTGCTGCTGGAACGCCTGATCGATCCGCTGCACATCGAAGGCGATGTTCTGCGCCTGGGTCAGAAGCTGCTGCGTGCGTTGCACATTCTGCTGAAGCGTCTGGAGCGAGGAAAACGGAAGGCTCGCCAAATTCTTCGCCTGGTTCATCAGCATCGTCGCCTCATTCTGAAGCGAGGTGATCTGGTGGTTGATCTGCTCCAGCGTGCGCGCAGCCGTCAGAACGTTCTGCGCGTAGTTGCTGGGATCGAAGACGATCCTCCAGGCATGCGCGGGCGTGGTCACGACCGGCGAAAGCGCCAGCGGCATCGCAAGCATGCTTGCTGCGAGAAGCGCGACCGGTGAACGGACAAAGCGGGGCTTCATGATGCGGTTTCCTTTTCGGTTTCGGGGATCAGGGACGGAAAGGTCGGAATGAGATCGACGGCCCAGCCGGCGCCACGGGCGTTGAGCCAGGCGGCGAGAAAACCTTCGCGGCCATGCTCGGCGACGAGGTCGGCGATCAGCGTTTGGTCGGATTTCGAGGATGCGGCGCACAGCGCGAGGCCGAGCTCGGACAGGCCGAGCTCGAAGAGGCGGTTGCCGCGCCGGGACTGGCAGTAGTAGTCCCGCTTCGGCGTTGCGCGCGCGAGGATCTCGATCTGGCGGTCATTGAGGCCGAAGCGGCGATAGATCGCGGTGATCTGCGGTTCGATGGCCCGCTCATTCGGCAGAAGCAGCCGCGTCGGGCAGCCTTCGATGATCGCCGGGGCGGTATCCGAATTATCGATGTCGGACAGCGACTGCGTGGCGAAGATGACTGAGGCGTTCTTCTTCCTCAACGTCTTCAACCATTCGCGGAGCTGGCTCGCGAAACCTTCGTCGTCCAGCGCGAGCCAACCCTCGTCGATGATCAGAAGCGTCGGTCTGCCGTCCAGCCTGTCGCCGATGCGATGGAACAGGTAGGCCAGCACAGCCGGCGCGGCCCCCGTGCCGACAAGGCCCTCGATCTCGAAAGCCTGCACATCGGCGGAACCCAGGTGCTCGGTTTCGGCATCGAGCAGCCGACCGTAAGGACCGCCCACGCAATAGGGCCGAAGGGCCTGCTTGATGTCGTTGGACTGGAGCAGGACCGCGAGGCCGGTGATGGTGCGTTCCTCGCCGGGCGCGGAGGCCAGCGAGGTCAGCGCCGTCCAGATATGTTCCTTCACATCGGGCGTGATAGTAATGCGTTCGCGCATGAGGATCGCCACGATCCAGTCGGCCGCCCAGGCACGTTCATAGGTGTCGTGGATGCGGGCCAGCGGCTGAAGCGAAACGGAAGCGTCGGAGCCTTCGGTCAGTCCTCCGCCCAGATCGTGCCAGTCGCCGCCCATGGCGAGCGCGGACGCCCTAATGCTTCCCCCGAAGTCGAACGCAAACACCTGGGCACCGGAGTAGCGGCGGAACTGAAGCGCCATGAACGCCAGCAGCACCGATTTGCCCGCGCCGGTCGGACCGACGACGAGCGTGTGGCCGACGTCGCCGACATGGATACTGAGCCGGAACGGGGTCGAGCCTTCGGTCTTGCCGTAAAGCAAGGGGGGCGCATCGAAGTGCTCGTCCCGTTCCGGCCCCGCCCACACGGCAGAGAGGGGGATCATGTGGGCAAGGTTGAGCGTCGAGATCGGCGGCTGACGGACATTCGCGTAAGCGTGGCCGGGCAAGCTCCCGAGCCAGGCATCGACTGCGTTCACCGTCTCGATCATGGCCGTGAAGTCACGGCCCTGGATCACCTTCTCGACGAGGCGTAGCTTCTCGTCGGCAAGGCGTGGATCCTCGTCCCAGACCGTGATGGTCGCGGTGACATAGGCCATGCCGGCGACGTCAGCGCCGAGTTCCTGCAGGGCGAGATCGGCGTCGGCAGCCTTGTTCGCCGCATCGGTGTCCACGAGCACGGATTGCTCGTTGGTCATCACCTCCTTGAGGATGGCCGCAATGGATTTCCGCTTCGCGAACCACTGACGCCTGATCTTGGTCAGTAGCTTCGTCGCGTCCGTCTTGTCGATCAGGATCGCGCGGGTGCTCCAGCGATAGGGAAAGGCCAGCCGATTGAGCTCGTCCAGCAACCCCGGCGTCGTCGCGGTTGGAAACCCGACGATGGTGAGGACGCGCAGATGCGTCGGCCCAAGGCGCGGCTCAAGCCCGCCCGTCAGCGGCTGATCGGCGAGCAGCGCGTCGAGATACACAGGCGTCTCGGGAACACGGACGCGATGTCGTTTGGTGGAAACCGTAGAATGCAGATAGGTCAGCGTCTCGCCGTCATCGAGCCAGATGCATTCCGGCATGAATCCATCGAGCAGCGCCAGCACGCGATCGGTGCGATCGGTGAAGGCGCGCAGCACCTCATGCGGATCGATGCCTGTACGTTCGCGGCCTTCGTACAGCCAGGATTCGGTACGCGCCGCCTCTTCTGCGGGCGGCAGATAGAGGAAGCTCAGGAAATAGCCCGACACGAAATGCGCGCCGGCCTCTTCGAAATCGCCTTTGCGCTCGGCGTCGACCAGACCGGAAGCTGGATCGGGAAACGTGCTGTCGGGATAGGTCGCGGCTTCGGAGCGCTGCGCCTCGACAAAGATGCTCCAGCCGGAGCCAAGCCGGCGGAAGGCGTTGTTGATGCGGCCTGTGACGGCAACCAGCTCGGCCGCGACGGCGGAGTCCAGGTCAGGCCCGCGAAACCGCGCCGTGCGCTGGAACGAGCCATCCTTGTTCAGCACGACGCCGGGGGCGACCAGCGCGACCCAGGGCAGATAGTCGGCAAGCCGGGTAGCGGAACGACGATATTCGGCGAGATTCATCATGGCCGCGCTCCTCAAACCGAAAGATGGCCGGGGATGCGCAGGTGCCTGCGACCGACCTCTACGAAGAGCGGATCACGGCGGGCCGCCCAGACTGCCACGAAATGACCGATGGCCCAGATGGCGAGGCCGACCAGCCAGAGGCGCAGGCCGAGGCCAACGGCCCCGGCGAGCGTCCCGTTCATGATGGCGATGGAGCGCGGAGCGCCGCCGAGCAAAATATGCTCGGTCAGCGCGCGATGGACCGGGACCGTGAAGCCCGGCACCGCATCCAGTTGCTCGAACGCGGTCGCCATCAAACGAGCGCCCCGCCGCCGAACGAGAAGAATGACAGGAAGAAACTCGACGCGGCGAAAGCGATCGACAGACCGAAGACGATCTGGATCAGGCGCCGGAATCCGCCCGATGTATCGCCGAAGGCGAGCGCTAGGCCGGTCGCGATGATGATGATCACTGCGACGATCTTGGCGACAGGTCCCTCGATCGACTGGAGGATCTGCTGAAGCGGCTGCTCCCAAGGCATGGACGAGCCGGACGCATAGGCGGCCGGGGCGAGCATCATGCTGAGGGAAAGGGTCACGACGGCGGTCGCAATGGTGCGGCGGCCGCGCGAAATCGTACGGATCATAGGCTTTCTCCTGGGTTCGATATGGCTGGGGTGATGAGGTAGTCGCCGTCCGGGCCGAGCCCTTCGACGCGGACGAGTTCGGTGAGCCGGCGCGCGGAGCCGCGGCCGGAGAGGACGGCAACGAGGTTGATGGTCTCGGCAATGAGGGCGCGCGGGACCGTTACGACGGCTTCCTGGATGAGTTGCTCAAGCCGGCGCAGCGCTCCGATGCCGGTTCCGGCGTGGATGGTGCCGATCCCACCGGGATGGCCTGTGCCCCAGGCTTTCAGAAGATCGAGGGCTTCTGATCCGCGGACCTCGCCGATCGGGATGCGGTCGGGACGCAGGCGCAGCGACGAGCGCACAAGTTCGGAGAGTGTCGCCACGCCGTCCTTCGTACGCATGGAGACGAGGTTGGGGGCGGCGCATTGCAGCTCCCGGGTGTCCTCGATGATGACGACGCGATCGGCGCCCTTCGCCACTTCGGCCAGCAGCGCGTTGGTCAAGGTGGTCTTGCCGGTAGAGGTGCCGCCCGCGACGAGGATGTTGGCGCGGGACGTGACAGACGCGCGCAAAGTCGCAGCCTGATCGCCGGTCATGATCGCGGAAGCCACATAGTCGTCGAGCGTGAACAGGGCGACCGCGGGTTTGCGGATGGCGAATGCGGGCGATGAAACGACGGGAGGCAGCAAGCCCTCGAACCGCTCGCCGGTTTCGGGCAGTTCGGCCGAGACGCGAGGCGATCGGGCGTGAACCTCTGCGCCGACATGATGGGCGACAAGACGGACGATGCGTTCGCCGTCGGCGGACGACATTATCTCGCCGGTATCGGCCAGTCCTTCGGAGAGGCGATCCACCCAGATGCGGCCATCGGGATTGAGCATGACCTCGATCACGGCCGGGTCTTCCAGAAAGCGGGCGACGGCCGGGCCGAGCGCGGTGCGCAACATGCGTGCGCCGCGCCGGAATGCTTCCTGTCTCTGGTGAGTGGATGCCATGTCGTCCCCCTTTCCCGTGGGGACGCGACAGATGATCCCCGGATCGGGGATGATTAAAAGAGCCCTGAATCAGGCCGATTCAACAAGTTTCGGTCGTAGTAGTAGCGTAGCGTGCAAAGACAGGAGAACGGCGGTGCGGCTCTGTTCTTGAACTTGTCGAAGCCACACCCAGATGCCGCGCGCGAGGTAGTCAGCCGTCTGATTCGGACACATCCTCCGAAATCTCCTGACGCAGTTTCGGTCCCTGCGCGAGACGCCGGCCAAGCGCAGTTATAAATGCTTCGTAGCGTTCGCTGGATTTGGCGCGAGCCGCCTGCGCCGCCGGCTCGGGCAAGGCCGGCGTCGTGGTGATCCAGAAGCGGATGAACACCGCCAGGGTCTCGACGGCGATGCCGACGTCCCGCTCGAGCCGGGTCATGCGACGGTCGAGCTGGTCGAGGCGCTTTGCGATGATCGCCTCGCGGCGCTCGGCATCGTCCGGCGAGAGGAACGAGGCGATGGCCGCTTCGGCAATCATCGACTGCGACTGGTCGCGACGAGCGGCGAAATCCGCCAGCGTCTTCTCGACGTCGGGGTCGAGATAGACCGTGGTCTTGATCTTCTTCCGGCGACTGGTCATGGTGGCTACAGCTCCATGCCGTCATTCGGGTCGAGCGAGACCTGCCGGGCGATGCTCTGCATCTGGCGAAGCATTCGCCGATTGCGCACAGCTTCCTCTTCAATGTCGTCCGGCGGCTCTATCTCGAACTCGTTCTCGATCGGCGCTTTCTTCTTCACCGGATTCACGCGATGGAGTTCGTGCTGCAGCCGGCGTTCGGATTGCGTCGGGTCCTCATCCTCGGGCGGTCCTTCCGATCGCATTTCGCCCGCCTCCGGCCGCGCCGGGATCGGCAGGCTGCTCCAGTCGTCGGCATGCGGTTTGTCGGGACTGGTCAAGGCGGGAGGTGTCAGCACCCGCTCCTTGAGACGTGCATCTTCATAATAGCGTGCCTTCTTGGCCCGGATCGGCGGGATGCCTGCCACCATGACGATCTCATCGGCGGGGGGAAGCTGCATGATCTCGCCTGGTGTAAGGAGTTGGCGAGCCGTCTCCGAGCGCGACACCATGAGATGGCCGAGCCAGGGCGACAGCCGATGCCCGGCGTAGTTCTTCATGGCTTTCATCTCGGTCGCAGTCCCGAGCGCGTCGCTCACCCTCTTCGCGGTGCGCTCGTCATTCGTCGCGAAGCTCACGCGCACATGGCAATTGTCGAGAATCGAGTTGTTCGGCCCGTAGGCTTTCTCGATCTGGTTCAGCGATTGCGCGATCAGGAAGGATTTCAGGCCATAGCCGGCCATGAAGGCCAATGCTGTCTCGAAGAAGTCGAGGCGGCCGAGTGCGGGAAACTCGTCGAGCATGAGCAGGAGTCTATGGCGACCGGTCTTGGCCTGGAGTTCTTCGGTGAGGCGCCGGCCGATCTGGTTGAGCAGCAGGCGGATCAGCGGCTTGGTCCGGTTGATGTCGCTGGGCGGCACCACGAGGTAGAGCGTGGCCGGTCGCTCGCCGCCGACAATGTCGCGGATCCGCCAGTCGCAGCGGCGCGTGACCTCGGCGACCACCGGATCGCGATAGAGGCCGAGAAACGACATGGCGGTCGAGAGAACGCCCGAACGCTCGTTGTCCGATTTGTTGAGGAGCTCGCGCGCCGCGCTGGCGACGACAGGGTGCGGTCCGGAGCCGCCGAGATGCGCCGTCTTCATCATGGCGCGCAGCGTCGATTCCACCGGGCGCTTGGGATCGGAGAGGAAATTCGCCACGCCAGCAAGCGTCTTTTCTTTTTCAGCATAGAGAACATGCAGGATCGCGCCGACGAGGAGCGAATGGGAGGTTTTTTCCCAATGGTTCCTTTTGTCGAGAGACCCTTCGGGATCGACCAGGATGTCGGCGATGTTCTGGACGTCGCGCACCTCCCACTCCCCGCGCCGCACCTCGAGCAGTGGATTGTAGGCCGATGAGTTCGGGTTAGTCGGATCGAACAAAAGCACGCGCCCATGGCGCGACCGGAAGCCCGCGGTGATCTGCCAGTTCTCGCCCTTGATATCGTGGACGATCGCCGAACCCGGCCAGGTCAGGAGCGAGGGCACGACGAGACCGACGCCTTTACCGGATCGCGTCGGCGCAAAGCACAGCACATGTTCTGGCCCGTCATGGCGCAGATATTCGCGCTCGTATCGGCCGAGTACCACGCCGTCGGGATCAAGCAGACCGGCAGCCACGATCTCAGGCTTCTCTGCCCAGCGCGCCGAACCATAGGTGGCGACGTTCTTCTGTTCACGCGCCCGCCAGACCGACATGCCGATGGCAACCGCGATGGCGATGAATCCGCCCGACGCCGCGATCATCCCGCCCGTCGCGAATATGCCCGGCGCATAGGCGTCGTAGAAGTACCACCACCACATGATGGCGGCCGGAAAATAGACCGGCACGCCGAATAGCCTGAACCACGGCTCGCCGAGCTGCGCCTGATAGCCAAGGCTCCACGCGACATACTGCGTCGAGCCCCAGGTGGTGGCGAGGACGATCAGGAAAACGATCGCGATCGGTCCCCAGAGAATCTTGGTGCCTGACATGGAGAGGTTCCTTTCTGACGAGTGTTAGAGGCCGAGCCCCCGCTTGCGGCCGAAGTCCCAATCGACGCCGCCATCGTCGCGGGCGATGCCGAAGACGTGGCGGCCGATCTGTTTTTCGAGAGAGGGCGACCAGGGGACGAGCTGAAAGCCAAGGCCGTCGTCGATCATGGCGAAGCGGCCGGAGGTGAGCGTGAAGCGCTGCCGGTACGCGCCGGCGACATATTCGCCGTTGCCGGCGCGGTTGAACGGCAGACCGGTCTCGGCGGCGAGCTTCTGCCCGAGCGCGCTGACCTCGCGATCCCGCAGCGTGTTGAGCAGCCGGCGGGCAAAAACGACGCGCCCGCCCTGCCGCTCCGCGAGGCCCTCACCGATCAGGTGGTCGGCACGTTGCTCAAGCGCCTGCTGAACCTCGGCGCCGTACCCGCCCTCCGAGAGTGCGATCGGTTCGCGGGCGATAGATTGGCGATCGAGCCAGGTCGCACCGGCGGCGTTCACCTGGTGCTGGATGTCGAGATCGGAACGGACAGCGAGCGCGACACGGCGCTGGCCTTCCGCATCCTCCCACGCGCGCAGCTCGACGATCGAACCGGGCGGGCTGTCGCCGGCGGCGTCGAGATGCGGCAGCTTGATGTGATGAGTGCGCCCGTCGACGCCGTCGACGACGGCATAGGCCGTGCCCTTCAGCTCGTCGTCGAGGCCGCGATCGACCAAGCGCCCAATGACGGGCACGTCGAGGCTGTCGCCGGCGAGCACATAGCTCGCGGAACCGCGCTCGATGCCGCGTTCGGTCAAGGCACGATGCATACGCTTGATGATGTCGCCGCGCTCGCCGAGCTCGCGCAGGACGGTCTCGGCCTCGGGCTTGATGAACCATTGCGAATGACCAACCTGACCGGCGACGCCAAGAACTTCCAGAGTCCGCAACCGGCCGACCTTGAGCGCGTGGAATTCGTCGGGCTGGCGGTCGGCATGCGGCGCGAGATCGATGATGCCCGACTTGCCCGCATCACGCACAAGCTGCCGGTCGAGCTGCGTCCAGCGCTCGGCTTCGACCTGCCGTTCGAGATTGCGGGTGATGTCGAAGTCGGTCCGCTGTCCGAGTTCCTGCGTGACGAAGTCGGCCGCGCGGGCGCGCATCCCCTCCTTGATGTAGTCACGCGAGATGACGAGGTCCTGGCCGTCGTCGGTGCGGCCACGCAGGATGACATGGATGTGAGGATTGTCGGTGTTCCAGTGATCGACGGCCACCCAATCGAGCTTCGTGCCCAGATCCTTTTCCATCTGGCCCATCAGTTCGCGGGTATAGGATTTGAGGTCGGCCATGTCCGGCGCGTCCTCTGGCGAGACGATGAAGCGGAAATGATGCCGGTCCGGCTCGCAGCGCTCAGCGAAGGCGCGAACATCCATGTCGTCCTTCTCGGGGCCGAACATGCGTGCCTTCTCCCCGTCCCGGGTCACGCCGTCACGGCGCAGATAGTTGAGGTGGGCACCGAGCGGTGCGTGACGCGCGGCGTGACGAACGACGCGGGTCTTGATGACGACGATGCGCGAGCGCCCGGTCAGCAGGCGGTTGGCCTGGATGCTGGCGCGCTGGCCGCGCCCGAACCGTGACCGTTTGCCAGACGAGATCTTGCCGGATCGCGAGACGCGGCCGCCGGCCTTCTGCGCGGCGGCGAGCGCCTGGGCGATGAAAGGGCGAGCCTGCTGTGCACGGGTGGAGCGGATACGCCCCGGACGGATGCGGAACTCGCGGTCATCGGCCATTGCAAGAACCCGCACCGTGAAAAACAGGAAGGAAAATCAAGAAGATGAGCGCGCAGCGCACGGTGCGCGTGAGCGCTGCACGGTGCGGGACGCGCCAAAAACATGAACAAAAACAACCGACCGACCGAAGCGCACAGTGCGCCTTTTTATCTGGCCATCGTCCGGTTGTTGCGCCTGCCCCTAGCCTCGGCGCTCTCCACGACACGCCAGAGCACGATGGGATGCGAATTGCCGCTGCGCCGCTCATGGCCGGTCTCCAGCGGCGGCGCGGGCGACGAACAGCTTCTGCGGCTGCGCGGCGGTCAGCGTCTCTCGCGTCACCGGGACGGGTGAACGAGCATCGTCCGGCGAGCGATCCGCAGACGTGGGATTGGTGGCGAATGCGCCTTCATCGCGCCCGACGAAGATCGCCGCCTCGCGCCAGTCGAGCGGCCGGGCGATCGCCGAACCGCTCTTCGAAGGGCGCTCGCCACGCAAAACGGGCGTAAGAGAGGTGACGTAGGCGCGCGTCTCGGCCGGCAGCAGTCTGCCCTTCGAACGATGTTCGTCGTAGCGCGCCGGGCCCGCGTTATAAGCGGCGAGCGTGGCGGCAACGTCGCCATAGCGATCCCACATCTCGCGCAGGTATGCCGTCCCAGCGAGGATGTTGTCGCGCGGATCGTAGGGGTTGCGGCCGAGGCCGTAACGAACGCGAAGCTCGCCCCAGGTGTCGGGCATGACCTGCATCAATCCCATTGCGCCTGCCGAGGACACGGCGCGCACATCGCCCGCGCTCTCGACGCGCATCACGGCCACGATCCATGCAGCCGGAATGCCGAAACGGCGCGATGCTTCAGTGATGGGCGCCGCATGCGGATGAGCTGCTGGTGCGCGCCACGGAGGCGAATCCTGCGCGAGAGCAGTGGGCATTGCGACTGCGGTGAGCATCAGGCCGGAAAGAAGAAAGAGGAGCGTTGAGCGCCGGACGGCGGAAGAGCCTCCGGCGCGGGCGCGGTGTCGGACCGTCGCCATTCAGCCCTCCTGCCGCTTTTTGGAAGGCAGGTTGGTGTTCAGCACCCAGGCCGCACCGTCGTCACTCGCGCGGAAGAGATTGGCGCGATACGTACCGCCAAGCAGTGGGCTGTAGACCGTGATCGAGACGAACTCGCCGGCACGTTCGCCGACATGTTGCCACCCCGCGCCGTTGTCAAGGCCCTCTTCATCGCCGAGCCGGACACGGTATTTCGGGGCGTTCTCGGCGTCCGAAGGTTCGGCGGGAACGAGCGTGATCTGCTCGCGGATACCGAGCGTCCGAAATTCGCCTTCGAATCCCGTCTGCGTGCGGCTGAAGTGTCCAATCTGGGCCATCATCGTGGTCTCCTGTGGTGCGGTGCGTTGCAAACGGCACGCGCTCACCGCGTCGGCGCACGCCAGACGAAGCGGCCGTCGCCGTCCTCGTCGGTGAAGAGCGGGGTCGCCTGGCCGATCACCGCCTCTGCGGGGAACGGACCGAAGTAGCGGCCGTCGAGGCTGTCGGCGGCTTCGAGGTTCATGAGGAAGAGTTCGCCATCGGCGATCACGCGGCAGCCCTGCCAGACCGGCAGGTCGCGGCCCCGGCTGTCGCGCTCACGCGCCTCGCCGAGCGGGACATTGTCGACCGTGATGGCGCGGCCGGCGCGGCAAAGGCGCTGTCCCGGCAGGCCGATGACGTGCTTGAGGATCGGCACGTCGCGGCCGACATAGCCGCGCCCCACCATGAAGGAGGCGAAGGGCTCGGGCGGCATGACAGCGACGAGATCAGGCACTTCGACCCGCTCGGCCGGCGCTACGGTGTAGAAGCCGATCGGCGCACTCGCCGTTGCGTTCCAGATGAGCTTCAGAGGCAACGGCGTGACGCTGGCGACGGCGACGCCGAGCACGGCGACGGACGTCGCCGCGAGGGTGCCGAGCCGCGTCACTGCCCGATCTCCCGGCGCCGGAGCCATGCCTGATGGCGCTCGGCCGTGTACGGGCGTGGCGCCTCGCCGGCATTCATCCAGTGCGCGACGTGCCGCCAGTGATCCGGATCGGCGTCGGCGGGATCGATGCCGAGGGCCTCGATGCCGTCGACCTGGCGAAGCACATCCTCGACCTTGGGCCAGCTTTCGACCTTCAGCAGGATTTCGCCGCCGGGACGCACGAATGGCAGCGTCTGGAACGGCTCGCCACGGTCGATGGCGCGCACGATGTCGAGACGCGAGATGATCGTTCCGTAATCATTCGCAGCCCAGCGGACGAAGCAGAAGATCGTCCCGGGCGCGAAGCCGACCACTCTGTGACGGCGATCGAGTTTCTGCTCGTAGCTTTCGCGGCCGAACCTGATCCAGTTCTCGATGCGCTTCTCGATCCAGGTGAGTTCGACGAGCGTGGTGAAAGCGGCGGGACCGTCCGGCAACGGACGGCCGCCGATGCGGAGCGCCGCATTGCCGGTCATGGTTTGTCTCCTTGGGTGTCGGGGAATTCGCGCGCGAGCAGCTCGCGCAGCATGTCGGCGACGGTGACGCCGCGCCCGAATGCCGCGATCTTGATCCGCCCGCGAAGCTCAGGCGTGATGTCGATCGTCAGGCGGGCGGAATAGGCGGCGGCATCAGTGCCGTGTGCCAGCGGTCTGTCTCCAGCCTTGATCCAGCCATCGGGATCGGCGGGGCGCGTTGCGAAGCTGCGCTTTTCGGTGCGGTCCGTCATGACAGATCTCCGTCATTGAACGGAAGCACGGATGTGATGCGTGCGTTGGCGCGTTCGGCCATGTCTGGGTCGATCTCGCAGCCGATATAGCGCCGGCCGGAAAGCCGGCAGGCTTCGCCGGCAGAGCCAGAGCCGGCAAACCAGTCGCCAACCAAGCCGCCTTCCGGGCAACTGGTGCGGATCAGGATTTCGAGGAGCGCCGACGGCTTTTCGGTCGGGTGGATCGAGCGGCCGTGGCAGTTTCGCACGTAGATGACAGAGCGCATGAGGCGCGCACCGCCGTCTTGGCTGACGTAATGGCCGGCATCGATCCGCCAGGTATGGGGAGGACGCTGCTTGCGCCGCACCGTGCGGGCTGTCGCATCGGGCGTGGTCTGGACGTCGTTATAGATTTCACGCCACGGCGTCTCGGCCGGGTAGAACTGGACGGCCAGCTCATGCACCCGCTTGAAGCGGTCGGCATGGAAGCCAGTGCCGTTCTGCTTTTCCCAGATTACTTCCTGGGCGATTTGAAATCCCGCGTCCGCGAAGCGATCGGCGGTCGCCATAAAGCAACGCAGCGACCCGAACACCCACAGAGAGCCGGTCGGCTTGAGGGCGGCCCGCGCGAGCGGAAGCCAGCCCCCGACGCGACGGTCCCAGGCGAGCGAGGTGTCGCCGTAAGGCGGATCGGCGAGGATCATGTTGAACGGGCCGCGCGCCGGCATGAGCTCACGGCAATCGCCGGCCAGCACGATCTCGGAAAACACCGTCATGATGCGGCCCTCCCGATGCGAAGGCGCTCGATCTCTGTCGCCAGAGCCGCGATCTCGCGCGCGGCTGGCGAACGGCGGTCGATGTCCGAAGCGAGCCGCCCGGTCTGCGCGGCATCGGCGAAGACGACGCGCTGGCCGACGGCGCTGGCGAGCATCGGAGGATCATGCTCGGCAAGCGTTTCCGCCGTCTCGCGGGCAATGACGGTGCGCGCGCCGCAGCGGTTGAGCGCAAAGCGGGCAACGAGCTCCGGCCGGTAGATGCGCGCCTCCGCAAGGAGCGCCAGCATCTCAGCAGAGGCCCAGCCGTCGAGCGGGGACGGCTGCACAGGGATCAGCACGAGGTCGGCGGCGAGCAGCGCGGAGCGCATGAGCCCGGCGACACGCGGCGGGCCGTCGATGACGACGTGGTCGACGTCGCGAGCGAGTTCGGGGGCCTCTCGATGCAGCGTGTCGCGCGCCAGGCCGACGACGCCGAACAGGCGCGGCAGGCCCTCGCGCGAGCGTTGCTGCGACCAGTCGAGCGCCGATCCTTGTGGATCCGCGTCGATCAGGGCGACGCGCTTTCCCCGCATCGCAAGCTCGCCGGCGAGATGCAGGGCGAGCGTCGTCTTTCCGACGCCGCCTTTCTGATTAAGGAGCGCAATGATCATCGGCGTCCTCCCGACCGGTCGTCGAGAGGACGTCTGGGCGCTTGCGCGCCGTCCTGCGCCGTTCCGGATTTACGGAAAGTCGATCCGTTTCCGCTCTTCTTCGCGGTTACGCTGAGGCTTTCTGTGGTCTCGCGGATGAGCTTTTGCACATCGCGCGCGCGCTCTTCAAAGTTAGATTCTCGGTTAGACTCTAAGTTAAGAGCGCAATTTTCGCTTTTATCGCCGGGGGTTAAGCTCGGTTTGCGTTCCCGATAGCACGATACCGGCGTTCCTGATGGCACGATATTCGGCGTTCCCGATAGCATGAGGCCGTCCACAGGTTTTCCACAGGGCGCGAAGGCGAGCAGCATCCGGCCGCCGACCTCCATTTCAATGAACAGCGTGTAGCCGGGCAATGGCTGACGGCGGATGATGTCGCGCAGCTCGAAAACGAAGCGCCGGAAGGGCGCGAGGCTGCCGGATTTCTGGTGGAGGTGGCGGAAATCAAAACGCCAGCCGTCACGCTGGCGGCCACCGTGCTTGCGCACCAGCCGATAAAGCCAGCGGTCGAGACCGCCCGTCAGCTCGAAATAGGCGCGGTCGATCGTCAGCACGAGCGCGTCATCGAGGACGGCCTGGTAGAACCAGTCGGGAAGGATCATCTCGATGCCGTCCGGCCGGCCGTTGCGATCCGTCCGTTCCTTCCATTCGTTGATCCACGAGAAGCGATGGCGCCGTCCCTCGGCGGGCTGGCGGATGGTCGTGGCGACGGTCGTGCTCTGGAGCCGGTCAAGCGCAGCTTTCAGGCGCTGATAGTCCCGGAGCGACGTGCCGCGATCGATGAATTTGAGGATCTCGTAGGGAGTCGCGGCCATGAAGCGCGACGTGCGAAGGCCCGCATCGCGCGCCTCGACGATCTGGCTTGCCGCCCAGATCAGGATGTCGGCATCCCAGATCGTGGCCATGCCATGATCGGGAACGGCCTCGACCCGGATCGTCACATTCCCGGCGGAAAAGTCGATCGGCGCGACACGGTGGGTCTTGGAGAGGGAGAAGAAGGGATAGGCCATGAGATCCTGCGCGTCTCTTGGCGCGAAGTCGGCGCCGGGGAGCGCATGGAACAGATCGAGCTGCCCGCGCTCCGAGGAAGGCCGATGCCGCGCTGCCATTCGGGAAGCCGCCCACGTCAGCGCGCGTAACGGCCCGGCTGCGGCGCGGCGGGGAGCGTCTGGCGCTTCGCCGGCCGCACCTGACCGCGCGGATCGGAGGTTGAGGTGACAGCGCCGCGCTCGGCCCACGCTTCGAGGTCGTCGACGGCATAGACGACGCGGCCACCGAGCTTTCGGTATGACGGGCCGGTCCCATAGGTCCGGTGCTTCTCAAGGGTGCGGGGCGAGAGGCTGAGGAATTCCGCGGCTTCCTTGGTGCGCAGGTAGCGCGGCGGCAAAACGGCAAGATCGGGTCGCATGGATCGGGCCTCCGTGGGGTTGCTGGCGGCCGCTGCGGTTCAGCGGCGGATGGCGACCACGGTGGCGGAGAGAAGCCGTCAGGGGGGATGGGGAATTTGGAGGCGCTAAAATCCCCACCCCATGCTGGATCGGAAACTGCTAGGAGCGGCGGCGGCGGCGTAGCAGCTGGAGATATCCCCCATCGACCATCGTAAAGCCGCCCTCAACGAGGCCAATGACGGCGTCTCGCAAGGAGGACGTTTTCCAGGGCTCGGACGCGACCCGCGACCGTCCGTAAATTGCGATGGCAATGTCACGGTAGGTCGCGCCGGCTGAGCGGGCATCAAAGACGCGCAGCATCTGGCGCGTGCGCCGCCGACGCTGCGGCGTCAGGCGATTGTCGGTCGGGACGCGTTGGCCAGTCAGCATGGCCGAAAAGCGGATTAGCGCGTGAAGCCGATCCGGTGTGTCGTCATCGAGGATGATGATGGCGACCAGAATGCCGCCGGAATCGGAATCGATCCGGGTCACCTCGAGACGTTCTTCATTGACGCTGAGCCGCAGGCACCCGTCGCTAGAGCTATGGACCGCGTGTGCTCGGATGAATTCTTCAGCCGTCCCAGTATCGCTTGAAGCGAACAAGACCCTGTGGAGCAGAATGGCTCCCGGGTCGGCAATCGGGGTCCAGAAGACGGGCTGATCGAGTGCTGTGCGTTGGGGATCTGCAACAAAAGCACAATCCCCATTTCTCAGCGACCTCGCGCGCCTGGTCGCTGTGAAGCTGTCCACGAGCGGAAAGATCGCGATAGGCTTGGCGGTAATCCTGGTTCCGGCGAAGGAATTCCCAGGCAAGTTCGGACGTCGTCAATTGATCAACAAAGTCATAATCGGCATTCGATCGCCAGTCATGGTATTGCGGCATTCCTCCAAACCTCCACGCACGTTACGACTGTGGGTTACGGAGGGGGGACGATCTCAACTCGACGGGCTTTTGGGAACAACGAAGATCGCTTAACGTGATGCAGGTTTTGCATCATGCGCGACGGTGATCAATGAAGACTTGAGCGCATAAGGGCGGCAAAGCCGTGTTCGGCCATCCACTTCGCTCGTGCAAGATGAGCTGCATAGATCCGGCGAGCGCGCTCGGCATCGTGCTTCGGATCGAGGCGAAGTACGACTTCGGCAACCTCCATCCAATCGGCGCCCTCCGCCTCCGCATCGAGAAGACGCAGATAAAGCTTGAGATGCTCACGGTCGTAGGCCGTGAGTTCGGCGTCCGTCGGCGGACAGTCCGCGAGTTTGACCTTGGTCATGCAGTCCTCCCGTTCCGCTTTTGCCCATGTTGTTGGCGGTCGTTAGCGGAATTTTAATGGTATAGTAAAATTTGGGCTCGGGAATATGCGCACGGCTAAGGATCGATTCCGGATTAGCGCTTTTCGCTGACAAGCATCACTCCCACATCAGGGCCGGAGTTGAGGAAGACGATCCCGTTGCCTTCGAAAGCCCGTCGTACCTGATCGCGCGTGCTCTCATACACCTCGAGACCGCTTTCGGATTCGAGGCGCTTGAGCGCGGTCAGTGATACCCGGGCCTTGTCAGCGAGCGTCTCCTGTGTCCAACCGAGCAACGCACGCGCGGCCCGAAATTGTCGGGCGGTGATCATGCATGATCACCTCCCACACAGACCTGCGCACATTCCAAAACTACGGCTATTTTAGTCGCTCTTGGCTTCGAATGCCAGCGGGAACCTCCCGAAAAGGCGCGGATGATGGCACTGGCCCTCATCTGATTCGGTTGCAGCCCGGCGGCTGCAACGCTAGTGCTCGGCGGCGGGACCGAAGCTCTATCCGTCAGGCGAATGGATCGATCTCCCTGATGACGGTATCGTCATCACCGTCATATTCGGCGGCGAGCATCACGCTGAGGGTTCCGTCGCCGGCACGGAAGATGACGATCGAGACCATCAGGGTGGCAGCGAGGCTGAGGGCGTAGGCATGAGCGTCTGCAAGGGACATCTTCCGGCTCCTGTTTGGAGGCGGGGACCATTCCCCGCTCGACAGGCGCCCGAAGTGTTTTGGTCACGGCCGGGGTCATCGCGGAGGCAAGGCCGAGGCGACCGCACGCTCGCGTAGCGGACCCTGCAAGGGTTGACCCTGGAAGGCCGGAATTGAAACCAAGGTTGGGCCTCAAAGAGCGGGGATGGTGCGCGTGGACCGGGGCCGGAAAACCTTCAGCACCCCTACGCTGTAGCTGGTCGATGCTGCCACCCTGATGGTCTCGATCCTCGGCGTGCTTCGGAGATGGAACTTGATGCCCGACGTCGAATATGACTGGATAAGATCAGACGAGATTTGTTCGCCTGAGCCGGACAGGGCTTTAGCCGCTGTCGGACGAGAATGGTGAAAGCACGATGGTCGCGATCGCCGCGAACATGAAAAATCCCGGCGGCTTGCGCCGCCGGGTCTTGGCCATCCCACTCAGAATGGGATGTCGCTATCGTCGGTGAATTGACCATCTTCGTTATCGGTCTGCTTCGCCCGGTTCAGGAAGTCGACCGTCTCGGCGATGATCTCGCAGCCGTAGCGGTCGTTGCCCTGCTGATCGGTCCACTTGGTATAGTGGATGCGGCCGCGGACCAGAACCTTCATGCCTTTCTCGCAATGTTCCTGGATCGTCTTGCCGAGGCCGTTGAAGGCGGTGATGCGGTGCCATTCGGTATCCTGGACCCGATAGCCGTTCTCGTCTCGGACAACCTTGCCTTCCGAATAGCGAGGCCGCGAGGTGGCCAAGGTGAAGTGGGTGATGCGGGTGCCGCCCTGGGTGGTGCGGGTTTCGGGGTCCTGGCCGATGTTACCGGCGAGAATGACGATGTTCTGCATTGTAAGTCTCCGTTGCTCCTCGGAGGGACCATCCCTCCGACGAGACCCGGCCAAGGCCGTCGGGAGACGCCAGCAACTGCCGCCCCGGCGGCAGCTCGCCCTTAAGGCCCGGAGTGGGGCGGGCAGCCGCGCTTGCGCGGCAACACGGTCCGGAGCCGCGGGGGTTGCGGTCGGAAACCGAACGGTCTTAGGGGATCAGTCAGTCGGAGGGTTTGGTGCCTTTGAGAGCACAGACAGAGACGCACAGCAGAACCTTCGTCCTCGCCGAGTGCGTCATCGCGACAGGACCACCGCCGCGCCACCCAGGGCCGTCGCCCGCAATCTACCCCTTCACGGCCACCCTTCACGCCGCTGCCCGGAAGGCAAGGTTGTCCGGCACAAGGCGTTCCGGATATCGGGCTCTGAGCGAATGGCGCCGCGTCACTCGCTTCAACAGGTGGAGGCTCGGTCCAGCGGCATTGCGGAAAATAGCCATGAAGTTCCGGCGGCCCGCGTCCACGACGCGAATGAGGGTCAGGGCAGCGGCATCCACCGCTACGTCCGTGCGAGATTCATACGCCATGACCGACTTCCTGAACCGGGCGAAGCCGACCGAAAACGGGGGGGTGCCCAAGACAGTTCCGACCTGACATCCTGTTCTAAGCGGAGACCGGAGGCCCGACGGCGAAAGACGCCGCGATTTTTCTCTGGAGCGGAAGATCGCGGTCGCTTTAGCGCGAAAGTGTTGCGACGCCGAGAGCGTTGAGATTGACGATCGCGGCCACGCCGATGAACAGGCCGCCGGCACCGCTGAGCAGATTGAGCGCGATCGGCGGGTCGATCGCATTCTTCGCAATGCCGTGTATGAGTGCGTAGCCTGCCACCGTTGCCGGGACAGCAAAGATGGCGAGCGCGATCAGGCGCAATATCGGGTTCCTGGCGAAACCGAGAACGGCGATCACCAGCGCAATGGAAAGCAAGGCGGCGGCGATGGCGGCCAGGCCCGACAACACGATGCCGGCTCCCGAGCCCCAGGCGTATTGAGCCGCTGTCAGCCCGACCCAGAAAGGAAGGGCGTAGATCGCGAGATTATAAGCGATGATGCAGAATGCGATCGTCAGGATGATGGCGAGCATGATCAGCGTCATGGAAACCTCCACATGAACGGTTGAGGATCACGACAGGCTGCCGGGAGATACGTTCCGCCTGCGACTATACTATTTCGCCGGTTCTGCAAGGATGCTTTATTGAAGCCATCAGCCTCTCCGACAGTCAAGTATTGACCGTAGAAACAGCCGCAGAACAGCGGCGCTTTATGCGCCGCCATCGAACTTCATGACGGGAATGCCGAGCTTGCGGGCCTTGTCCGCGAGGTTCTCCTGTATCCCGGTGCCGGGGAAAACGAGGACGCCGACCGGCAGGACGTCGAGCATGGCGTCGTTTCGCTTGAAGGGTGCGGCCTTGCCGTGCTTCGTCCAGTCGGGCTTGAAGCTGACCTGCTGCACCTTGCGGTGATCTGCCCAGCGGGAGGCGATCAGCTCGGCGCCCTTCGGCGTGCCGCCGTGCAGCAGCACCATGTCGGGGTGCTTTGCATGGACCTGATCGAGCTTCGTCCAGATCAGGCGATGGTCGTTGAAGTCAGCGCCGCCGGTCACGGCAACCTTGGGACCGGCGGGCAACATCACCTCGGTCTCGGCCCGGCGCTTCGCGGCAAGGAAGTCGCGGCTGTCGATCATCGCCGAGGTCAGATGGCGATGGTTGACCATAGAGCCGGTGCGCGGCCGCCATGGCGTACCGGTGTGGTGCTCGAAAGCTTCCGCCGAGAGGTCTCGGAAGAGTTCCATACTGTTGCGCCGCTCGATCAGGGTCTGGCCCTCTGCCGTGAGGCGCTCCAGCTCGACGCTTTTCACCTCGCTGCCATCCTGTTCCCTCTGAAGGCGGCGCTGTGCCTGCTCGTTGTCGTCAAGGTCGCGTTCCACCCGGCTTGCAGCGCGGTGGAAGAGATTGACGGTCCCCCAGAGCAGGTCGTCGAGGTCGGGTTCGAGGCGGGTATTGCCGAGTGTGGAGACGAGGGCGTCGAAGATGTCTGTGACGGCAGCGGCGACCATGTTGCCCTCCGGCAGCGGCCTCGGATCGGGTTCGTCGCTGTAGGGACGCCAGCCGTAGAGCTGGAGTTCGGTGAGGAGATGATCGGTGGGGGATGAGGTGTGGACCGGCTCGAAGCCTGCATTATCGTCTTCGTTCATCATCGGGAGCATCCTTCGTCTGAGACCGCGCCCATCGCGGCCTTCGCAGGCGTCGAAGCTCACAGGCGGGACGGACTGGCAGCCCTCGCGCTCCCGCGAGGGCCTTGATGGCCAAGGCCGACTATTTTGCCTCGCGCTGCAAAGGCGGCGCAGCCGCCGGCGGAAAATAGTCGGCCGCCGCGCCATTGCCCGACCGGCCTGTTTGTGAGCCGATCGCCCTCTCAGAAGGCCGTGGGCGCCGGCCTCTCCGACAAGGAAGGATGTTTTCGATGATGGATGGAGACGGCAGGCGGAGATGCCTGGGGCCGCGCCTCATCCCCTACCCATCATTTACCCTTCCATGAACCGGCTGACGTCCGCAGGATGAAGCTGATCCTTTAGGGCCGCCCGGAGGGCATCGGTGCCGCGCCGGTGCAGATCGTCATTGAAGTCCTCGCCCACCGGCGATAGTGCAATCGCCTCGATCCCGACGCTTCCTGCTCTGGCGACCAGGCTGGCTCTGGCGCCGTCCCCGGCCGGATCGCGATCGCGAAGGACATAGAGCCTGCGCAGCGTTGCCGGGAACAGGATGGCAGCGAGGTGAGCGGCCGAGAGCGCCGACAGCATCGGCATGTGGGGCAAGACCTGGCGGGGCGACAGCACGGTCTCGATCCCCTCTCCGGCGGCGAGCACCTCGCCGGCCACGCCGAAGCGGACGCCGTGCCCGAGAAGGTCGCCGATCGCCCGCCTCGGCGTCTCGACAGGCGCCTTGCCCGAACTGTTCGGGGCGAGCCCAGGATCGAGATAAGTGCGGTGCGCGCCGGTCTGCCGTCCAGCAAGGTCGGTGACGGAAGCGACCATCGCCGGCCAGATCTCGGTGGGCGAATGCTCGTCGGGCCTGTAATAGCAACGCGGATGGTAGCGCAGCGCGGCGGTGCCGGAGAGCGACGTGATCGCCCGCCCGTTGAGGTAGATCTCCGCAAGCGTGCCGCCGATCGGCTGCGACATGGCGAAGAGCCGCCGCGACGCTTCGGGCGAACCGACAGCCACGCTTGACGTGCTGCCGGTCGGCGTCCTCGGCCTCGAAGGTTGTGGATGCGGGAGCGAGAGGAAACGGCGCGCTTCCTCGGCCACGTCCTTGAAATCGACAAGGCCAAGCGCCTCGCGGATGACGTCGAGAAGATCGCCATGTTTACCGGTTGCACCATCCGTCCATTTCCCCGCGGCTCCCTTGCCGGTTTCCGGCCCGGTCAGGCGCACGAACATCGACCGGCCGGGACTGTTCTGCGGATCGCCGACGAGCCAGTATCGTCCGGCACGATGGCCGGACGAGAGATAGTGGCGGCAGACCGCCTCGGCGTTGCGGCCGAGACGGATTGCCAGATCCGAGGCATCGTGACGGAACATCAGGCTGCCTCCCGTTCACCGATGCGCGCGACCGGATAGGTTTCGAGCAGCTTGCCGAGCACCGTGACACCTGTGGCGTCGACCGGCACGAAGAAGCGGAGCTTCCACGAGATGATCTCGGTGAAGAGACCATAGGCGCGCAACCTGTCGCGCATGGCCTCACTGAAGCCCGAAAGCTCGATGCGGTTGGCGCGCATGACGCGGACGCGGCGAAGCTGCAGGCCCTCTGCGAGATCGAGGATCGTGCGACCGTCCATCAGCGCGGCAAAGGCATCCTCCGCTGCAAGCGAGGTCGTGCCGGTCGCGGTCGCATTGGCGGCCCAGGCCGGAGAGACACGCCGACCGATGATGCGCTCGCCGTCATCGGTCTGGAGCCGATAGACGCGCGTCGATTCATTCGGCAGGCGTTTCCACACCGGCAGCAAAAGCCCGGCGACCACATGGATGGTGCTGTCGGAGAAAGCCGGCACTTCCGAGACCTCCCGGTTCCAGACGGCGGCGAAGGTCTTGCGGTCGGTTTCCTCCCAATGGCTTTCGGCCATCATTTTCAGCGAAGCGTGGTGATGCTCCATCGGTCGGATCAGCCGCACGCGCCGTTCGATCTCGCCGTCGTCCAGCATCAGCGAAGGTGCCGGAACCTGCACGGCGGCGCGGCCCGATTTGCCGTTCACCAGCAGCTTGCCGCTGCCGTCCGCGACGCAGCCAAAGGCATCGTCCAGCGTCATCGGCCGGTTGCGCCGCCGCTCGGTGATGGCAAGCAGCCGTGTCTCGGCACCCGTCGCCAAATGGGTGTAGATCGTCCTGCGGTCGGTGACGATGAAGCTCTCAGCGGTCAGCGTCTCCAGCCCGACGTCGTATACGCCGCTGGCGATGGCTCCGTGAACCTTGGCGTCGAGCAATTGCTCGAAGGCGGTGAAGAGGATGCCCTGAAGCTCGATGGTGAGCGCCAGAAGCCGGTTCAGGAAGGTCGTGATGGGCGGCAAATCATCCTTGATGCCGTTGCTGTCCATCAACTTCAGGCCGGTGGCGGCTTCGAAGCGGTCGAGCGAGCATCCTTCAATCTTGCCCCGCACGAGCAGCAGGTAGAGCTGGCGCAGCGCGTCACGCGCATAAGACGACTCCAGATTGTCTTCGGCCCTGAACAAGCCCTGCCCGCCGGTCTGGCGCTGGCCGCGCGTGATCGCGCCGAGCGTGTCGAGACGCCGAGCGATGGTGCTGAGGAAACGTTTTTCCGCCTTCACGTCGGTTGCGATCGGACGGAACAAGGGCGGCTGCGCCTGGTTCGTCCTGTTGGTGCGCCCTAGCCCCTGAATGGCCGTGTCGGCTTTCCAGCCGGGCTCCAGCAAATAATGGACGCGCAGTCGGCGGTTCCGCGCCGACAGCTCGGCATGGTAGCTGCGCCCGGTCCCGCCCGCGTCCGAGAAGATCAGCACCCGCTTCAGGTCGTCCATGAAAGCGGCCGTCTCCGCCAGGTTGGCGGATGGCGCGCGGTTCTCGACGACAAGGCGATCGCCCATGGGCGCGGCGCCCGACATGGAGGCGGCACTCGCCTTGCGGACGATGCGGCGGGAACGGCCCGTCACTTCGGCCACCATGTCAGTGCCGAAGCGCTGGACGATCTGGTCGAGCGCGCCGGGAACGGGTGGGAGCGAAGCAAGCCGCTCGATCAGCTCGTCGCGGCGGGCGACGGCTTCGCGGCTTTCGACGGGTTGGCCGTCGCGATAGACCGGACGCGACGACAGGTCGCCATCCGAGTCCGTGAACGGCTCGTAGAGCTGGACCGGGAAGGAATGAGCAAGGTAGTCGAGAACGTACTCGCGCGGCGTGATGTCGACACGGACATCGTTCCATTCCTCGGTCGGGATCTCGGCCAGCCGGCGTTCCATCAGCGCTTCGCCGGTCGAGACGATCTGGATGACGGCGGCGTACCCCGCCGCGAGATCGCGTTCGATCGACCCGATTAGCGTCGGGATTTTCATGCTGGTCAGAAGGTGTCCGAAAAAGCGCTGTTTGGCGCTCTCGAAGGCCGAGCGGGCAGCGGATTTCGCCTGCTTGTTCAGCGTGCCGTCGCTGCCGGTGATATTGGCGGCCTCCATTGCCGCATCGAGATGGTTATGAATGATGGCAAACGCCCCGGCATAGGCGTCATAGATGCGCCGCTGCTCGTCCGTGAGCTTATGCTCGACCAGCTCGTATTCCACGCCATCATAGGACAACGAACGCGCGGTATAGAGGCCAAGCGAGCGGAGATCGCGGGCGAGAACCTCCATGGCTGCAACGCCGCCGTCCTCGATCGCCTCCACGAACTCGGCGCGGGTCGCGAAGGGGAAATCCTCGCCGCCCCAGAGACCGAGCCGCTGCGCATAGGCGAGATTGTGGACGGTGGTGGCGCCGGTGGCGGAGACATAGACGACACGCGCGTTGGGAAGCGCGTGCTGAAGGCGAAGGCCCGCACGCCCCTGCTGCGATGCGGCGACATCACCGCGTTCTCCCTTGCCGCCGCCGGCGTTTTGCATTGCGTGGCTTTCGTCGAAAATGATCACTCCATCGAAGTCGGAGCCCAACCATTCGACGATCTGCCTGACCCTGGAAACCCTCTCTCCACGGTCGTCGGAGCGTAGCGTGGCATAGGTCGTAAATAGGACACCTTCCGACAGCGTGATCGGCTTGCCCTGCGGGAAACGCGACAGCGGCGTGACCAGCAGGCGCTCCATGCCGAGCGCCGACCAGTCGCGCTGTGCATCCTCGATCAGCTTGTCGGATTTCGAGATCCAGACGGCCTTGCGGCGACCGCGCAGCCAGTTGTCGACGATGATGCCGGCCGACTGGCGGCCCTTGCCCGCGCCGGTCCCGTCGCCGAGCATGAAGCCGCGGCGGAAACGCACGGCCTTCTTTGCGTCGGCGGGCGCGGCCTGAATGAGATCGAAGGTGTCATCGACCGTCCACGATCCGGCAAGATAGTCGGAGTGGGCTTCACCCGCATAAATGACCGTCTCCAACTGGGCGTCGGACAGAAGGCCGAGGATGTCAGCCGGCAGCGTCGGCCGGTAGCTCGGCCTCGGCGGCGCGACGCTCGCCATTGCGGCGGACTGGACAAGCTTGGTCGGATGCGCCTGAGAACCGGGAATACGGATCGACTGCAATCCGTATTCCTCATAGATGGCGTCGGTCAAATGCGCGCCCTCCGGCGGCGTCCAGTCCACCGTCTCGTAGGCCAGCTCCACGCCTTCGGGATCGGCGGCGATGGCCGTAGCCGGGCGCGCGGCGACCGATGCGGCGAAATAGCCGCGCACGCTACGGGGCGCCATGGCTGAAAGCTGCGCCGGGATCTCCGTTAGCGCGACTGGCAGGCGGGCCGGAACCTGCGCCTCGATCCAGCCGAGCAGCGTGGCGACGTCCGGCGCCATGCCCGGCGAGGCCGGAACGATGGCGGGGTCGCTGGCCGGCATCTTGTCGATGACGGTAAGCCGCGTCGGGAAGGTCGTACCGTGCTTGGCATAGACCGCGCCGGCGATACCGGCGGAAAAGACGATCGTGCCCCGATCCTGCAAACGAACGAAGGCGTCGCGCCAGTCGAGAAGGTCCGGGCCGACATTGGCGCCGGTGATCGTCACCAGCCGCCCGCCGGGCGCGAGTCGGTTCAACGCCGAGGCGATGTGGCGGAAGCCGGCATCGGACACGCGGCCGGAGACGTTCGCCAGAGCGGAGAACGGCGGATTCATCAGGACGACGGATGGCACCGCGCTCGGTGCGAGATGATCGTCGATCTGCGCGGCATCGACGCGCGTGACTGTGATGGCCGGAAAGAGAGAGGCGAGCAGATCGGTGCGAAGCTCGGCCAACTCGTTGAGGAGGAGCGAGCTTCCGGCGAGCTCGGCCAGGATGGCGAGAAGCCCGGTTCCCGCCGAAGGTTCGAGCACGATGTCGCTCGGTGTGATGGCGGCCGCCGTGACCGCTGCCAAGGCCAGCGGAACGGGCGTCGAGAATTGCTGGAATGCCTGGCTCTCTTCAGAGCGGCGGGTATGCGTCGGCAGGAGACCGGCGATTTTCGACAGGGAGGAAAGCCGCGATAGCGGAGAGGCGGCTTTACGGAAAAGCGCACGTCCGTACTTGCGGAGAAACAGGACGGTCGCGACCTCGCAGGCGTCGTAGCCGGATTTCCAGTCCCAGGCGCCGGTGGTGTCGGGCGCACCGAACGCGGTTTCCATGGCCCGACGCAGAATGGCCGCATCGACGCGCTCACCGCGTTCGAGATGACCGAGAAGATGACTGGCGGCCGCGAGAATGCCCGGCGCATGGGCAACGGGCGCGACCGGAGCGGCCGCGGGCAAGATGATGTTCATGATGGAAAGCCTCGAGAAAGCAGGAACGGGAAAGCCCGCGCAGCGCTCTCTCTCGACCGCCCAGGCTCAAACCCGTCCCGGCCGCTCTCTTCCTCTCCGCGGTGAAGCCTGTCCGACAGGGCTTCGACCGGGTATCCGCACTGCCAGCATCAGCTCCGTCCAGACTGCTTACGTCTCGCTTGAGCTTCCCTGATTTCCGTGAGCACCCGACGATTGAGGTTCGGTTCCCTCAGGATATCGGCATCTGTTTTGTCGTCGAAGTCCGACAAAAATGTCAGGTATGTAGAGCGCAATCGCGAGAGGCTGTACTTGGATATTCCGCAGTTCTCCAGCCGGTCTGGATGATCCTCCGGCATAGCAACGAATTCGGATTCGCTCGTCATATGAAATTCCTTATCCGGTTTATGGGCGGGTGAAATCTAGCGGACCGGACAAGGCCGAAAATGTGCAGATCTGCAGGCTATAGCCGCCGAGAGTGAGCTGCCGTCCCTATTCACAACCAACGTCGTGCTATCGATTATGGACCGCATGACAAAAGCGCCCCACCGTATTAGTAGAGCGCTCGTTGCGAACGATGGAAGGGGCGGCCTGCGCCGCCCCTTCCATGCGGATTATTCCGCGGCGATGATCTCCTGCTCATCTTCTTCGATGTCGGCCGGATCTTCCTCATCGTCATCCACCGCGAGGAAATCCGGCAGTGCGGTATCGTCGCCACCATCGGCGTCCGTCTGCGTCATGACTTGATCGCCATCGAGATCGCCAAGCCGCAGCGGTTCCGGCAACCAGCCGGTATCCGCCAGAAGGCGCTCGGCCTCCACCGCCATGTCGCCCTTTTTCAGATGGGCGACGAGCTGGGCCGCACGCTCGCCGGCGCCTTCACGGACGGCGGCGAGGATGCGCGGCTTGGTCACGCGGCCGAGATAGTTCTCGACCGTGGGCCGGAAGCCCGCGTCCACCATGTCGAGTCCGGTGGAGCGCGCCAGCCGATCCGCCTCGGCCATACGGCGATCAAGGGCTGCCTGCGAGATCCCGGTGGCGCTGTGGGGATTCGGACGCTCGTACAGGGCGTTGACCCCATAGGCGACGCAATGGGCGAGCAGCGCCAAGCGGCTGGTGTCGTCGAGCACGGCAAGCCAATCCCAGAGCGCGTCATCGTCGGCCGGAATATCCGCGTTCCAGTCCTCATGCCGCTGGGTGACAGATCTTGCATAGGGCGCGTCAGCGAGATCCTTGCCCTGCTCACGGAAAAAGACGTGATTGACCGAAGCTTGCAGGCTCGCACCCGACGTACTGGTGCGCTGGAAAGTGTCGCGAACCAGCTTATGCAAAAAGGCAGTGAGCGCCACATGAGGATTGGCGCCGACCGCATCGCGAAGCGCCAGTGAGCGATGTGCGGTCAGCTCGATCACGAGCCGTTCCGGCAGCGGCTTGATGACATCCTCCTCGTCATCCTCTTCCGGCTCGGCCGGTTGACCGCCGACGGTGATAACGGCCCGCTGGATGGTGGCGTTGGCACCGACTTCTGAAGCGACGTCATCGGGATCATCATTGCTCTCTTCGCCATCGATAGCGACCGGAGCTTCATCCTGGGGGCGGACATAGCCGCGATCGACGACCAGATCACCATCACGGTCGATGCTGACAAAGACGCCGGCGCGGGCAATCTCAGCCGGATCGTAGGTCGCCGGGCGCTGTTCGAAAGCGTCGAGCGCCTGCTCGATCTCGCCAAGGCGCTGATCGATCTCGTCGGGCAGATCGTCGGCCTCAGCATATTCGGCTTCCAGTCGATCATGTTCGTCACGAAGCGCCTCGCGGGCAGCACGCTCTTCGTCCGTCAGATCGGCAGTCGTACCGACAAGTTCTCGCAGGCCGTCGTTGTATCCATAGGGAAAGTTGGCGGCGATCTCGACCCATTTCCAGCCGTCGCCGGCAATGTCCTCGGCGATGGTTTTCAGCTTTTCACCGACCAGTCGATCGAGCAGGACCGGGTCTTGCAGCCAGCCGCCATTGTCGTCCTCAAACAGATCGCGAAGGACGTAGCCGCCCGCCGCCTCGTAGGCGTCGATACCGACGAACACGGCACGCTTGTCGGATGCGCGTACCGCAGTCTCGGTGAGCATGCGGCGGATTTGCCACGGCTCCTTCTGCCAGCCGTCCTTGATCGCTGCCCAGACCTGCTCCTGGCGCGTATGATCCTGCGAGACGGTGAAGGCCATAAGCTGCTTAAGTTCGATGCCGTCTTCGGCATAGATGTCGAGCAACACCGGCGAGATGGAGGCCAAGCGCAGACGCTGCTTGACGACATTGACGTCGATGAGAAAGGCGGCGGCGATGTCTTCCTCGGTCATTCCCTTGTCGCACATGGTCTGGAAAGCGCGATACTGATCGAGAGGATGTGGCGGAACACGCTCGTCATTCTCAGCGAACGAGATTTCCTCCATCAGGATGCCGCTGGCAGCGTCGCCAACGACGCAGGGAACCGGCGCGGTCTTGGCGAGGCGCTTTTGCTTCACAAGGATCGCGAGAGCCTGATAGCGGCGGCCGCCGGCGGGAACCTCGAACATGCCGGTTTCCTGTCCGTCCGCGTCGAGGACTGGACGGACGTGAAGGCTCTGGATCAAGCCGCGACGCGCGATCGAGACAGCAAGGTCGTCGATCGAAACGCCGGCCTTTATGCGGCGGACGTTCGATTGGCTCAAAACGAGCTTGTTGAAGGGGATGTCGCGCGAGGACGACAGGGTGATTTTTTGAGCGGCGGTAGCCATCGGGGTAATCTCCGCGACGGGCGGCCGGGAGCCTCTCTCTCGACCTCCAACCCGTCACGAAGCGAAGCGCCGCCCTCTCACTCTATGAGGGCAGCGCCACGAAACCGGGCAAACGAGAAGACGCGACCGCGCAAAGCCGGAAATACGGACATTCTTATCTCCGGCTTCACGGATATCAGGCTGCACGATCGAGCAGCTTCTTGGCCTTTGCCTCCAAGTCGAGACGGGCATCCTGATGGGGCTTGTCGCGCGCGAGTGCGGTGATCCCCTGCACAAAATCGAAAATTGACTCGGGCGGGCGGCCTTCTTCCGCCAGCACCGTGTCGATGATTTTGCCGGTTTCCGCCTTGGAGAAGCCACGCCGGCGCAGGAAGTCGGTGCGATCCTCGTCGCTCTTCGCAACGATCCGTTCGCGGGCGGCCTTGATACCGTTGATGAAGGGCATCGGTGAGGAGTTGGCGAAGTTCAGCAGCGCCGGAGCCACCTCGTGGGCGAAGCGGGAGGCCGCATACTTGCTGTGGCGGATGGTGATTTCCTCGAAATCCTCGACGCCCCACAAATTTCGATTCTGGCAGACCGCGCGCAGGTAAAAGCTTGCCATGCCGAGCGTCTTCGCCCCGACTTCCGAGTTCCAGCAATAGAAGCCGCGGAAGTAGAGATCGGGCGAGCCGTCCGGCAGGCGCCCGGCCTCGATGGGGTTCAGATCATCAACGAGGAAGAGGAACACGTCGCGGTCGCTCGCATAGAGCGTCGTCGTGTCCTTGGTGATGTCAACGCGCGGATTGTAGATCCCGGTTGACCAGTCGAGAACCCCCGGCACCTTCCACCGGGTATCGCCAGTGCCGTTACCGGCGATGCGCTGCACGGCCTCGACCAGTTCGTAGTCATAGATGCGGCCGTAGTCCGGGCCAGTTACAGCGCGAAGCTCGATGCGGCCATCATCGGTTTCGAGCGTCTTGATCTGCTCTGCCCGATTGGAGGTCAGGCCATATTGCAGATTTATACCGGCAAGCGCGGCCGGGAGCTGGCGCAGATAGGCTGCCGGAGCGCCGACCTGACCGGCGAGCTGGCCGAAGCTCCAATGCGTCGGCGCGACCGGCATGTCTGAACCCGGCAGGATCAGGGACAGCCGTTCGGCGTCTGTGCGGCTCGCCTCCACATGGATGAGGGCGCTTTCCACCACGCGCGTCCGGCTACGCTCGGCCCGGTTACGCACGGAAGCCATCAGTTCGTTGAGCGACAGATAACGCTCGTCCGCCGGACGAGAGAACCACTCGGACGACACCCGGCCGATCCGTTCGCCTCTGCTGACATCCACCTTGTAGCCGCCGGTCGCTTCACGGCGGCCATCCAGAACCTGCATATTCATGGGACCAATCTCCATGACGGGCGCCAGAAGCCTCTCTCCCAGCACTCAACCCGTCACGGAAGCCAGGTCCATACTCTGACTCTCAGGGGCGTTGCGGGGTCTCCCCGCAGAAGGGGTCGGAGAAGACCAAAGACACGGACGCAGGGAAGCCCTTCCCCTTCACGCTACGGCTCCGTCCGTCCGCTGGAAATCCGTAGGAGATCATCACCACCAGACTCCACCATTGGAAATTAAATTAGAGGGACTCTCAAACTTCCATTGACCACAATTAAGGACTTTGCTAATTAGAGACATGCTCGAACTCAAAGAAGTTGCCAACATTCTAACAGGGGTCGCAGTCCAAGAGGCTGGCGATGGGCCTGCGCGGTTTGTGCGCCTTTCCGACCTGTCCGAATTAAGGTGCGGTCGAATTCCGAATTTGGCGACCGGCGAAGAGCCTGCGGTTGCGAGGGCATGGGCAATCGACGAAGGGGATCTGATCGTCGGCGCACGCGGCGCGGCGACGGATGCTTGCTTGGCGAGTCAGTCAGTCGTCGGGGCCTACATCTCTTTGGATCTATACCTCGTTCGTCCCGACCCTTCGAAAATCGATCCCGGATACCTGGCGGCCTTCCTTGAGTTGCCCACGACGCAAGCCGCGTTAGCAGGCAGCAAACAGGGCAGCGGCCTCGCTCGTCTGCCGAAGGATGCTCTCGAAAAGATTCGTGTACCCCTTCCGCCAATGCAGAAGCAGCAACTGGTTGCTGGGCTGGCAAGCTGCGTTCGGGCCGAAGCCGACCTGCTGAAGCGGCTTATCGAACTCAATTCCATTCTTGGCCGCGAGGCTTTGGCGCGCGCCATCTGCGCCAGCACCCCACCCACGCATTCATAGGAGATTTCCGTGACCGCCCTTCAACAAGACGACATTCTCTCGACAGTTTGGCGCGCCTGCGACACATTTCGCGGCGCTGTCGATGCGACACAGTACAAGGACTATGTCCTTACAGCGCTCTTCCTAAAATATATCAGTGATGTGCGCCGCAAGCATGTCGAGGAGTATCGTCGTGAGTTTGGCGGCGATGAACTCCGCATCCAGCGTCGGCTCGACCGCGAACGCTTCAAGCTGCCCATGGTGGAGTTGAAAAACTCCAAGACCAATGCGGTGGAGGAGAGCTTCCTTGCCGACTTCTATGCCCTGCACGAACGCCGCGGGCGCGACAACATCGGCGAATTGATCAACATCGTGCTGGACGCGATCGAAAAGGCCAATGAAGGGAAGCTCGGTGGCCTTTTCCGCGCGATCGATTTTAATTCTGAAACCAATCTCGGGCAAACCAAGGACCGGAATCGGCGCCTGAAGATGCTGCTCGAGGACTTCGCGAAGCCTGGCCTTGACCTTTCCGATACCTCTGAAGATGTGCTCGGGGACGCCTACATCTTCCTGATCGAGCGATTTGCCTCGGATGCGGGCAAAAAGGCCGGTGAATTCTTCACGCCCCGCAAGGTATCCGAGGTCGTCGCCAAATTGGCGAACCCCAAGTCCGGCGACCGCATTTGCGATCCAGCATGTGGATCGGCGTCCCTTCTGCTGCGTGCCGGCGAGGAGGTGAAAGACGGGAATTTCCAGCTTTTCGGACAGGAATCGAATGGCAGCACGCGCTCGCTGGCGCGGCTCAACATGCTGCTGCATAAACAAGATGGCGCGCGCATCGACTGGTGCGACACGCTGAACTCGCCGACCCTGATCGAGAGCGATCATCTCATGCGCTTCGACGTGGTGGTGGCGAATCCGCCGTTCAGTCTCGACAAGTGGTGGGGCAACACGGATTCGGAGGGCAACGCCCTTCCCGACCCTTACAAGCGCTTCACGCCGCATATGCCTCCCAAGAGCCGAGGCGACTATGCCTTTATTCTCCACATGCTCGCAATCACGCAGCCGACAGTTGGACGTATGGCTGTCATTGCACCTCATGGCGTTCTGTTCCGCTCGGGTGCCGAGGGCAAGATCCGCGAAAAGCTGATCCGCGACAACGTGCTCGATGCTGTCATCGGCTTGCCTGGTCAGCTTTTCCCAACCACCGGAATTCCCGTCTGCATCATGGTGTTTGACAGGGCGCGGGAGTCTGGTGGCTTGCGTTCGCACGACCGTGACATTCTGTTCATCGATGCAAGCCGTGAATTCGAACCGGGCAAAAAGCAGAATCGGCTGACGGACGACAACGTCCGCAAGATCGTCGAGACCTATCGCAGCCAGGCGGAAATCGAACGCTATTCTCACAAGGCGACCTTCGAAGAAATCGAGGCCAATGGCTTCAACCTCAATATTCCGCGCTATGTGGACACCTTTGAACCGGAGCCGGAAATCGACCTCCAGGCTGTTCAGAACGAAATCCGCGACATTGAAGCCCAGCTCGCCGAAACGCGAGCAAAGATGAACTATTACCTGAAGGAAGTGGGCATCGATGTCTGACGCTTCCCTTCGCACAGCGTCCCGGCGTGGCCGCACCCTGAAGCTCTATCTGGTCGACGGGTCGCCCTCGGGGGTTATCACCGCCGAGCTGGGAATTTCCTCGGTGCGGGCGGCCGTTGCCTCTCGCACTGCCTTGCCCGATCTGATCCGCCGCGAGGAAGCCTCCCGCACCGGCATTTATCTCCTTGTCGGCCCAGACCCTGATTTCCCAGGGCGCCAACTTGTCTATGTCGGCGAAGGCGATCAGGTGAAGACGCGGCTCGCGGCTCACGACGGTGATGAGAGCAAAGAGTTTTTCACCCGCGCGGTGCTGATCGTCTCCAAGGACGAGAACCTGACGAAGGCGCATGGCCGTTATCTGGAAAGCCGGATCATAGCCGCGATCCGGGGTGCGGGACGGGCAAAACTGATCAATGGCACGGAGCCACCGTTCAGGGGGCTGCCGGAGCCGGAAATTGCTGACATGGAGCGGGTGCTCGATGAAATCGAAATCCTGCTGCCGGTTCTGGGATTCGATGTGCTGCGGCCTGCTGGTCACGATGCTATCGCCCCATCCCACAATGGAAACTCGGCCGCCAATACCGTCTCCCCGTCTGGTGGCAGCGAGAGCGCGCCGACTTTTGTATTTACCGAAGCTGGGACTAAGGCGCGCGCGAGAGAAGCCGGGGACGAATTCGTCGTACTGGCAGGCTCACTTGCGAAGGCTCAGGAAGTCCCGAGCTGCGACGACAGTTTGAGGCGCCGGAGAGCTCAGCTCATAGCCGATGACGTGCTAGTCCCCGCCGATGATGTAAAACTCCTGCGCTTTACAGCCGATACCGCCTTTGATTCCCCGTCAGGAGCCGGCGGCGTTGTTCGCGGTGGCAACATTAGCGGGCCGCGCTATTGGCGAGATGAAGCGACCGGGCAGACTTATGGGGACTGGCGCAAAAGCAAAATCGCCGAAGGCGGTGTCGCATGAGTCAATTGTATCTCGGTGATTTCTTCACCAATCGACAGGAAGCCGGGCAAGGGGGTCTGCCCGTCATGTCGGTGACCATGAACGATAGTTTGGTCCTCAGAGAGAACTTGGATCGCCGCACCGAATCGACACTGCGCCCAGATCAGCACTTGCTGGTTCGCAAGGGTGACATTGCCTACAACATGATGCGGATGTGGCAGGGCGCATGTGGCCTTGCCGAAGCGGATGGAATTGTCAGTCCCGCCTATGTCGTGCTCCAGCCGAGACCAAGCATCGACTCTCGGTTTGCATATCACTGGTTCAAATCATCGCGCATGATCCATTTGTTCTGGGCCTACTCGCATGGGCTGACAGAGGATCGTCTGCGGTTATATTTCGATTCGTTCGCTGAAATACCGGCGTGCCCGCCCCCACTTCCGAAGCAACAGCGTATCGTCTCCGTGCTGGATGCATGGGATCAAGCCATAGAACAGACGGAACGACTGATCGCGGCGAAGTGGCAGCGAAAAGGCGCATTGGTTCAAAAGCTATTTCGCAATCTCCCCAAGCAACCCCTGACCAATGCGGCGGATGTCTGGTTCAGCGGTGTCGACAAGAAGACCCGCGATGGCGAGGCTCCCGTTCGGCTGTGCAACTACATGGACGTGTTTCACAATTCACGGATCACGACCAAAATGGATTTCATGCGCGCGACGGCTTCGTCCAGCCAGATCGCTAACAATAGCCTACGCAAACACGACATTGTTTTCACGAAAGACTCCGAGACGTCAGAGGAAATCGCCGAACCGGCTCTGATCGCAGAGGACATAGAGAATCTTGTCTGTGGCTATCATCTTGCGATTGCCCGCCCGCGAGAAGGAATTGGTTATGGCCCGTTTATCGCACAGGCAATGCGCCATCCATCGATCCGTTGGCAGTTCAGCCGATTGGCGAACGGAGTTGTCCGCTTCGGTCTAACCCTGGACGCGATCGAACAGGCAGAAATCTTCCTCCCAGCATTTGAGATACAACAGAGGATTGCTGGGGTTTTGGATGCTGAAGATCTCATGATCGAAGATCTTACGCGGCGCGTTGAGGTCCTTCGGGCTCAAAAGCGCGGCCTGATGCAAAAGCTGTTCTCGAACGATAGCAGGCTGGGAGGAAACTTCGAATGAAAATCCTTGGCTTCAGAAGTGATCCGAATACGCCCCGCTATGCAATAGTCGATGGCTCAGCAAACCCGCTTACGCTGCTCAACGCAGATACAGAGAGCCGACTTCGCTTTCCCGCGGACTGTGACGGAGAAGCTGCGCAAGTGACGTGGCTCTATCGCGAATTCGAGCGCATTTTTCATATTCATCCCGACATCGCCAGGGTGATCATCAAGAAGGGCGAGTTCACCCAAGGAGATAACAACGCCAAGCGGATTGCTTCCTATCAGGAAGCGGCGCTGCTTTTGTACTGCGGCCTCCACAACAAGCCTGTCGTAGCGAAGATTTACGCCTCTCTGGCGACCAGGAGTGCCCAGGTTAAAGATCATGCGATCGCGCGGGTCGGTCAGACGACACGGTATTGGGACAGCAAAATGGCCGATGCCATCGTTGCCGCGTGGTGGGGGGCGACAAATCCATGAGTCTGCCCCCTGCCCCGGTTCCGATCACGAACGGCACAACCTTCTACAACAAATACCGTCTGGCGCGGCCGATCGGCCGGGGATCGTTCGGCGAGGTCTGGCTGGCGCAGGATCGGGCCGTGAATCATGAATACGCGATCAAGATACTGAATGCAGGTATCGGAATCGATCAGCGCTTGCGCGAAGCTCAAGTCGGTCATGCCTTCACGCACAATAATCTCGTGCATGTTCATCAGGCGGATGTAGCGACCGACGGCAAGGTCGTGATTGCAATGGACTACTTTCCCGACGGATCGATTACAACGCTTGCCAATCCAAGCGGTTTTCTGCCACTGCCGATCGCCGTTCGCTCGATGATAGATGTTCTTCAAGGGCTTGAGCACCTGCACCTCAATAACTTTTTCCACAATGATGTGAAGCCGCAGAACATTCTGCGGGGTCGGCAGGGGCAGGCCAAATTGGCCGACTACGGCATCGTGGGAATTTCTCCGAACGGCGCGGCTGTCATGCCGTCCAGTTGGTATGTCCTTCATGCCGCACCCGAGACAGCCGCCGGCAACGGTATCGAGGCGCGAACGGACATTTTTCAGTCCGGCTTGACCATGTTCCGGCTGTTGACGGGTCTCGGGGCGCTTGAAGCCAAGTTCAATGCTTTGGGACGTAGCGCTTACGAGACCGCCCTGGCCAGTGGATCGCTGCTATCCCGCAGTGATTTCCCGGCATTCATCCCCAATCCTGTTTGCCGTGCTGTTCTGACAGCCATCGATCCTGACCCCGGCAAGCGTTTTCAGTCCGCCCTCGACATGAGACGCGCCCTGGAAAAGCTATCATTTGCCGGGCATTGGACGGTCGATGCCACCGGAATGCTGGTTGGTGCCGATGCGCGGCACACATACCGCTTCGTCCATGTTTCAGGGGCCGGGCGGAATTCAAACTTTGAGGCCTTCAAAACCAATCGGCAATCTGGCCGCGAAACCCGCATCTCTCAATTTACCAAGAAGAATCTTACGAGCACAGAAGCGAAGAAGCTGGAGGTCTCGTTCCTAAAGGCCGTTGTTGAAGGGAAGGCGATATGACGGTCAAGATTCTCAGCTTTGACCAGGCGCTCAAGAAGGCCGATTCCTACGGCAAGAAGCATCTGCTGCTTGGCAACGGTTTCAGCATTGCTTGCAAACCGGACATTTTCGCCTACGGATCACTGTTCGAAGAAGCCAAAAAGACGATGCCCAAGGAGCTTGCTGCGATCTTTGCGGCAATGGGGACTCAAGATTTCGAAGAAGTCATTCGCGCCCTTCAGCACGCTGCCGCGATCGTGTTCGCATACAATCCAAAGCTGAAGCGCACGATGGCACGGATGAATGGCGACGCCGAAAAGCTCAAGACAGACCTTATTCAAGCCGTCGCGGGGCGACATCCGCCGCGTCCCAATGACATCACGGATGATCGCTATTTCGCCTGTCGGACCTTCCTCTCGAATTTTGTCGGAGCAAACGCGGGCGGAAAAATCTACACGATGAACTACGATCTCCTTCTCTACTGGGCGCTCATGCATGAGGAAGACGATCCAGCAGAGTTCATCGTGCTAAATCACGACGATGGTTTTCGAAAAGATCAGGATGACTACGACGCCCCCTATGTCGAGTGGCAGGGTGAAGGCGCGGCACATGGGCAGAACATTCACTATCTGCATGGTGCTCTACATCTGTTCGATGCCGGATATCAGCTTCAGAAATACACATGGGTGAACACCGGGAAAGCGTTGGTGGATCAGGCCAACGAGGCGTTGAAGAAGAACATGTTCCCTGTCTTTGTCGCCGAGGGTGATAGTAAGAGCAAATTGACCAAAATTCAGCACAGCGCTTACCTGCATCACAATTTCAAGAGCTTTGCTGGTGTCTGCCAGACCAAACCAAAGGATGGCACGGCACTGTTCGTTTACGGCCATTCATTTGCGAAGAATGACGCCCATGTGCTCGATCAAATCGGCAGAGGGAAAATCGCGCACCTCTTTGTCAGCCTATATGGCGACCCGAGCAACAAGGCGAATTCAGCTATTCGCGCTAACGTTGAGCGCATCGCTGCATTGCGGCCGAAAGCATTTCCTGCGCTAAGCGTCGATTTTTTCGACGCTGCCTCCGCGAAGGTCTGGGGGTAGGAAATGAGTGGATCCCCCCAGTTCACAACATCCGAAGCCGGCAGTGCGCAGCTTCAGGCGCTGCATGCGCTAATCAACTGCGGTTGGCGCTATGTGACGCGAGCCGAGGCGGACCAGTGGCGTGACGGGCGTCGAACGCTACCGTTTCTCGAGACCCAGCTTCGGGCCGACCTGGCGCGCATCAATCGGATACACGTCGATGGGCGCGCGTATCCCTTCTCCGAAGCGAACATCGACGCGGCGGTCAGACGTCTGGCTGAACGGATCCCCGAAGGCGTAGTTCGCGCCAATGAGCGCATGACCGACGACCTGGTGCTGGGCATCGCATTGCCACAGACCATCGGGGCCACTTCGCGAGAATGGCCGTTCAAATTCATCGACTGGAGCGATTGGCGCGCCAACAGCTTTCAGGTGACAAGCGAGTACACGGTGACCGAGGCGGGCGGCCCGGCAATCCGAGTCGATCTGGTCCTCTTCGTAAACGGCATTCCGCTTGGCGTCATCGAAGTAAAGGCATCTCATGTGGCCGCGGATCAGGGGGTAAGGCAGCAGATCCGCAACCAAAAGGCAGGAGAAGGCGTTCCAGCGCTATTTTACTCCGCACAGTTGTTGCTGTCAGCCAATAGCCATGATCCGCGCTACGGCACTGTAGGAACGCCCCGAAAGCTCTGGAGTGTCTGGAAGGAACGGGAAGACCCGGACGCCTTTATCTCGGAGATCGTCAATCGTCCTCTCAACACGGTTGAAGGCAAACGTGTGGCTCTCGATTTCGGGCCATATATGAAGCGACATGATATGCTCATGGAGGAGCATCGGCTCGTCACGCCGCTCGATGAAACGATTGTGGGTCTTTGCCGGCCGGAACGCTTCATGCGGCTCGCACGCCGTTATATGCTCTTCGACGGTCCCCATAAGAAGGTAGCTCGCTATCAGCAAGTGGCGACCATCGAGACCCTATTGAAACGAACAGAAGAGCGGGACTCAGCAGGACGTCGCAAGGGAGGCGTTGTCTGGCACACGCAAGGCTCAGGCAAAAGCCTGACGATGGTCATGCTGGCCAAATCCATTGTAATGGCTCATCCGCTCGCCCGCATCGTCATCGTGACCGACCGCACCGATCTCGATGATCAAATCACCAAGACCTTCCGCGCCACGGGTCAAGAACCCAAGCGGGCAGCGACGGGCGAACACCTGCTTTCCCTGGTTGAGCAAAAAGCGCCGGTCATCACCACACTCATTCATAAATTCCGGGCCGGCCTGAACAAACGACGAGTCGTTGATAGCTCTTCCGACATCTTCGTTCTCGTCGATGAAAGCCACCGCAGCCAATATGGCAACCTCGATAGCTTGCACGCCCGTATGCGGGAGGTGCTTCCGAACGCCTGCTTTGTCGCCTTCACTGGCACGCCGATCGCCAAGAAGGAAAAAAGCACATTCGCCAAGTTTGGCGACCTCGTGCGGCCCTCCTATTCCATGCGCGATGCTGTGGCGGACAAGGCTGTCGTACCACTGCTCTATGAGGGGCGAGAGGTCATCACCGACGTCGATGACCCGCAGATCGATCGCTGGTTCGAAGTCCACACGCGCGGTCTCTCTGACGATCAGCGCGCCGATCTGAAACAAAAGATGAGCCGCGCCCGTGAAATCGAGGGGGTGGATTCGAGACTTCAGTCCATCGCGTTCGACGTCGGGCAACATTTCTCGGCGAACTTCAAAGGAACCGGACTAAAGGGGCAGCTTGCGGCATCTTCAAAGAGGGCCGCCATTCTACTTAAGAAGCTATTTGACGAATTCGGTGTCGTGAACACCGAGGTCGTGATTTCGGCTCCAGAAATGCGCGAAAGCGAGGATGAAGTCGATGAAGCCGACGACGATCTCGTCCGCGCGTTTTGGCGGAAGATGATGGAGCGTTACGGGGGTGAAGACGCCTATAACCGGACCATCGTCGAGCAATTCAAAGGACCGGATGAGCCTGAGATCATTATTGTCGTCGACAAGCTTCTCACCGGGTTCGATGCGCCACGGAACACCGTGCTCTATGTAGCTCGCCGTTTGAAAGAGCATGGCCTGTTGCAAGCCATCGCGCGCGTCAATCGCGTATTCGACGAAGAGGGCGCGACGGAGAAGCCCTTCGGCTTCATCATCGATTATACAGGCGTCCTGAAGGATCTCGGCGCCGCGCTCGCCAGCTATGATGCCCTCCAGGGCTTCAGCCAGGAAGACATTGCAAGTAGCGTCCTGGCAATCCGAGACGAAGCGAACAAGGTGCCAGGCGCTCATGCGGCGTTGCTGGACGTATTCAAATCCGTGTCGAACACATTTGATGCCGAAGCCTACGCGCGGCTCCTTGCCGATGAGGCGATAAGAGTCGAGTTCTACGAACGCCTTTCGGCATTCGCGCGGGCTTTTTCCGTGGCGCTCGCCTCGCCAGCATTTGTCGAGGCAACAAAGCCGGAGCTCCTTAAGCGTTGGAAAGACGATCTGGGCCGGTTCACCGCATTACGCGCCGCCGTCAGCCTTCGATACGCCGAACGGGTCGATTGGCGCGATTACGAAAAACGAATTCGTCAGTTGCTGGATCGCCACGTTATTGCACGCGACGTCGTCACCCTCGTCGAACCGTTAAACATTTTTGATGAAGTCGCAATCGAACAGCGCAGGAAGGATAAGACCGAAACTGACGCATCAATCGCTGACACTATCGCCCATCAACTAACTCGCTCAATAGAAGAAAAATGGGACGAAGATCCAATCTTCTTCGAGAAATTCTCGAGGCTCATCCGCGACACGATCGCTGATTTCCACAGGAGCCGTATTGATGAGCTGACTTATCTTTCAAAAATCAAAGACCTGCGAGACAAAGTCCTAAGCCGACAAGATGAAGCAGACCCTACCCCGTCGCGTCTACGTGATGACAGTCACGCCCAGGCCTTCTGGGGCTTGGCAAGGCGAAATCTAGAACGAGTGGGTATCGGCGACACCGAGCTGGCTGCTGACATTGCACTAGAAATTAGCAGGATCGTTCACAAACGCCGTAAAGTTGGCTGGCAACATGACCGCGACGTCGAAAACGGTATTCGCAACGACATCGATGACTTCTTCTTCGAAGAACTGCGCGGCCACCGCGATATTCTGATCGATCCCGCCATTCTTGATACTATCGTCGACGACATCCTCGCATCCGCTCGCGTGAGACTATCGCAGTGAGGACACAGATGGACCGTCATCCGTTGGTTGAGCAGATCGAAATACGCTGGGGAGAGCGGCAAACCGTTGCCGAGCTCCTTCGCGTAGAGAGGCGTGCTCTTCGGATCGATGTCAAGCCGACCGGCGAGGTCGCAATATTTGCGCCGGCTGGCGAGAATCTCGATGAAATCCAGAGAAGAGCGCAGAGGAAAGCACCATGGATCTTCGCTCAGCTCGACGCGATCTCGCGAAGGCCCAATGCCACGCCTCAGCGAAGGTTTGTTTCTGGTGAATCTCATCTTCTGCTCGGGCGACAGTACCGCCTGTCTATCGAGCAGTCCGACGATCCCCATGTTTGGCTTGATGGCGGACGTTTGGTAATCGGCGCCCGATGCATCAAGGACCAACCGCACTGCAGGCGTCTGCTTCAGGCTTTCTATGTTCTCAGAGCGCGAGAAGTGTTCCGGCAGCGTTTTGATATCGTATCGGAGCCCTTCCTTCGAAAGGGTCTAAATCGTCCACCTGTAATTATCCGAAAAATGGCGAAGCGGTGGGGAAGCTTCACCCCTGGCGGTCGTGTCGTGCTCAACATTGACTTGGTTCGCGCCAGCCCCAGGCTAATTGATTATGTAATCTGCCATGAACTCGCACACGCATTCTATCCCGACCACGGTGAAGGCTGGCGAACTCTCCTTGGAACGGTAATGCCCGACTGGGAGAAGCGAAAAACGCAGCTTGAGGAGACTTTGCGTTGATCGGCCGCCAGTATTTACCATATGCCACAGCTCGCATTAATCCGCCAGAATACACTTTGGCACGACAGCGCCGCCCAGGTTCCACCGATTATTCTCCTCTAATTTCAGTTGCTTATACTTCTCTTCACGGCGATCCTGAAGCCGATCAACTTGCAATTGGCTTCGAACGGCGCAACGATGAATTCCGGCAACCGCCCAAAGCAAAGGAGCACGCTTCGGCTCAACGAGCCAGAATTGACGCTCTTGCGCCGTGGCGACAGTCCGGACCCGCGCCTAGTCGAGTTGGTTCGTCTTCTCGCCCGCCGCGCCGCGCAGGAAGCGTTCGAGGAGCAGACAAAGGAACTCCGAACGACGCGCTCCTGATACCGCAGGAGAGTGCGTTGTGAAGGTTGCGATCTACGCCCGCTACTCATCCGACAATCAGCGCGACGCTTCGATCGCCGACCAGCTTCGCATCTGCCGCCTCCACGCCGAGAAACAGGGCTGGCAGGTAGTCGAGGAATATACAGATCACGCGATTTCTGGCGCCTCGCTCCTGCGCCCCGGTATCCAGGCCCTAATCTCGGACGCCACGCGCGGCCGGTTCCGCTACGTGCTGGCTGAGGCGATGGATCGCCTGTCGCGCGATCAGGAAGACATTGCTGGCTTCTACAAGAGGATGGCCTATTCGGACGTGAAGATCGTCACGCTCTCCGAGGGAGAGGTCACGCATCTCCATGTCGGGCTCAAGGGCACGATGAACGCCCTGTTTCTGAAGGATCTCGCCGACAAGACTCGGCGGGGTCAACGTGGCCGCGTCGAGCTCGGCAAGTCCGGTGGCGGGAATTCCTATGGCTATGATGTCGTCAAGAAGTTCGACGCCAGCGGCGAGCCGGTGCGCGGCGATCGAACCATCAACGAGTTTCAGGCTGATGTTATCCGACGCATCTTCCGCGACTATGCCGCAGGCAAATCGGCCAAGCGGATCGCCTTCGAACTGAACAAGGATAGCATCTCCGCGCCAGGCGGCGGCGATTGGGGCTTCAGCACCATCAACGGCAACCCGAAGCGCGGCAACGGCATCCTCAATAACGAGATGTATGTCGGCAAGCTGGTTTGGAACCGGCAGCGATTCATTAAAGACCCGGACACGGGCAAGCGCCAGGCGCGGATGAACCCGGAGTCAGACTGGATCGTTCAAGACGTGCCGGAGTTGCGGATCCTCGACGACGATCTCTGGCAGGCCGTGAAGGAGCGACAGAAGGCCGTCAAACAGAACCGCAGCGACGACGGCGCGACCGAGAACCACTTCCGGGAACGCCGGCGCCCCAAATACCTCTTCTCAGGCCTGACCAAATGCGGTTGCTGTGGCGGTGGCTACTCGATGATCTCAGCCGATCTGGTCGGCTGCTCTACGGCGCGCAACAAGGGCACCTGCGACAATCGCAAGAACATTCGGCGCGATCAGCTTGAAGCACGCGTTCTCAACGCGCTGCGCCATCACCTTATGGACCCGGCGCTGTTCAAGGAGTTCTGCGACGAGTTTACCCGCGAGATGAACCGGCTCCGCATGGAAGGAAGGGCGTCGATCGAGCAAGCCGAGGCTGAAGTCACGCGGATCGACCGTGAACTGGACAAGCTGATGAAGCTCATCATGGCCTCCAGTGACGACGACGCACCTACCCGCATGATGAAGCAAATGAAGGACCTGGAGGCTCGCCAGAAAGAGCTGAAGGCGTTCCTGCAAGAGGCGGAGGAGCCGCCGCCCCTCCTTCATCCGAACATGGCTCACCACTACCACGTCCAGGTCGACGAGCTATACGCGGCGCTTCAGGAGGATTCGGAGGCGAAGCGGATGACTGCGGCTGACCTGATCCGCTCGCTCGTGCGGGACATCATCCTGACGCCGGAGGACGACGAGTTGAAGATCGACGTGCGCGGTGATCTGGCGGGAATTCTTGCGATTTCGCTCAAAAGCAAAAGGCCCGCCGGAGGGGCGGGCCGATCGCAAGTTGAGATGGTTGCGAGGACTGGCATCGGCCAGAACTTGCATCCTTCCCAAGTTGAAGTGGTTGCGGGAGGGCGCAACCATCAGAACTTGCAGACGCAAAAAAACCGCCCGGTTGGGGCGGCTGATGTGCGCGATTTGGCATCGCAATTTGAGANCGTCACCCGAGCAAATCCGGAGGATTTGCCCGTATTGTAGTTTCAGTCTAGCCAAACAAAAAGGCCGCTTATGGCGGCCCGTGTTGTTTCGGCTGGGCCGATGCTGTGATGAGAAGAAGTTTCTTGCGTTTTGCAGACCTGGCAGCGACCTACTCTCCCGCGTCTTGAGACGAAGTACCATCGGCGCTGGGGCGTTTCACGGCCGTGTTCGGAATGGGAACGGGTGCAGCCACCCCGCCAGAACCACCAGGTCGGCAAAGCGCAAGATTTGCGCCCTGCGGGCGCAAATTGTGAGAAGCTGGCGAGGCTTGCGCCTCTTTTGTTTTGAACACGTCTTTGCGTCTTATCCGGATGTTTCCAGCAGCCGGCAGAGCCGAGCCGCCGGGCGTCCGGCGCGCCGTCCGCAGCGCAGCGATCCTTGGATCGCGACAGCGTGAGGACAGAAGATAGCATCATCAAACTTCGTTTGATGAGCATGGGCAACAAGAACGATCAAGCCGATCGAACGATTAGTACCGGTAAGCTTCATGCGTTGCCGCACTTCCACA
>NZ_LNQB01000080.1 GCF_001651875.1 Sinorhizobium saheli | reverse complement strand
AACGCAGCACTGCGAGCGACGCCGCCACATAATCTCATCCGACGCATATCAACGGATATGTGGCGCGCCACATATCCGTTGAGCGGCCATCTGTTCGTCTTCCGGGGCCGGAGCGGCGGCCTGGTCAAAGTGATCTGGCACGATGGCCAGGGGCCTGCCTGTTCACGAAGAAGCTCGAGCGCGGTCGGTTCATACGGCCTTCGGCGGCCGACGGCACGGTGGTGATCACGCCGGCGCAGCTCGGCTATTTGCTCGAAGGCATCGACTGGCGAATGCCGCAAAAAACCTGGCGTCCGACGTCGGCGGGATGAGCAAAGCCGCTGGCACGGCGGGAGCGAATATGGTTCCATCCCGCCATCACCGATGCGGCCGATCAGCTCAAAGGACCGGATCGGCGATGAAATGCTCGGCGAGGACACGACCCGCTCCACGATTGCTCTGTCGGGATGATCTCCGAGGATGGTTGTTTGTTACGACGATGCTGGATCGTTCCTGGCGGCGTATAGGAATGGTAGCTCCCTATATGAACGTCAACGAACCGACGAATGTCACTATGAAGAGTGTGAAATAATGCGCCGCAGGGACGAGTATATCGGAGTAGAAGCACTTTCACGCGCAAAGAGCCTCACTAAAGTTAAAGTTGACCCTGATAATTGGGAGACAGAGTATAGGGACGAAGCAACGGGGGAGATTTGGATTCTCGATTACCCCCACTCGGAACAACATGGTGGCGGAAGTCCCAGGCTCCGAAAAACGCGACCATAATTTGGCTAGTTAGCAAAGCTCTCATTGTCAGCCGCCGCGGTCCTCACCGGAGGCATACGCTACGCACGACGCACAGCGTAAAGCATCGGTCCACCGGAAGCCCGGCTTCCACCCGCCGTCATCGACCGCGGCCCGCTGAAGAGGCGGAACGAGCGCGACGTTTTCCGCGGCCTCGAAACGCAAGAACCCCGGCATCCTGAGGATCCGGGGTTCTGGTATTTGGTTGCGGGGGCAGGATTTGAACCTGCGGCCTTCAGGTTATGAGCCTGACGAGCTACCGGGCTGCTCCACCCCGCGTTATGCGTCGGGCCTTTTTATCGGCCCGGTTGTTTTGTCTGCCCGTCCTCGGCCTTTGGCCTTGCGGGGCTGCTCCACCCCGCGTCACCCGAGCAAATCCGGAGGATTTGCCCGTATTGTAGTTTCAGTCTAGCCAAACAAAAAGGCCGCTTTTGGCGGCCCGTGTTGTTTCGGCTGGGCCGATGCTGTGATGAGAAGAAGTTTCTTGCGTTTTGCAGACCTGGCAGCGACCTA
>NZ_LNQB01000079.1 GCF_001651875.1 Sinorhizobium saheli | reverse complement strand
AAATCCTGCCGAAATCCGCCAAAAAATCGCACCAACCGCGATGGCTTGCGGTAACGCAACACGATTTTCAGCAGCCTGCTAAAGCTTCTTAATGAATGAGCCCGGCAGCCGTCTGCCGGGCTTTTTCGTCGGCGGCGAAGACGTCGTCCATCGTCACGGCGGCCGGCAGGTCGGAGAGCCTGTCCATCACCCTTTCGACAATTTCCGCCATGGCGAGGAAGCCGATTCGCCCCTTGATGAAGGCTTCGAGGGCGGTTTCCTTGGCGCCGTTCAGCACCGCGCCCTGAATGCCGCCCGCCTGCATGGCGCGCCGCGCCAGCTTGAGCGCCGGGAACCGCGCCTCGTCCGGGGCCTCGAAATCGAGGCGCGCCAGCCTGGCGAAATCGAGCCGCTCGATCGGCAGCTCGCAGCGCTTGGGATAGGAGAGCGCATAGCCGATTGCCGTCCGCATGTCGGGACAGCCGAGCTGGGCGAGCACCGAACCATCGCTGTAGCCGACCATCGAGTGGATCACCGATTGCGGATGGACGATCACCTCGATCTGGTCGGGTCGCAGGCGGAAGAGATGGCGTGCCTCGATCATCTCCAGCGCCTTGTTGAACATCGAGGCACTGTCGATCGAGATCTTCAGGCCCATCGACCAGTTCGGATGGGCGCGGGCGATATCGGCCGTCACATGCCGCATCTCCTCGAGCGACTTGGTGCGGAACGGGCCGCCCGACGCCGTCAGGATGATGCGCTCGACGGCATGGCGCTGGTCGTTCTCCAGCACCTGGAAGATCGCATTGTGCTCGCTGTCGACCGGCAGCAGCCGGCCTCCGCCCTTGGCGACCGCCTCGATGAACAGGCTGCCGGCGGAGACGAGACATTCCTTGTTGGCAAGCGCAATATCGGCGCCGCGGCGGGCGGCGGCGAGGGTGGGCTGGAGGCCCGCATTGCCGACGATCGCCGCCATCACCCAACCGGCATCGCGTTCGGCCGCCTCGATCAGGCCGCTCCGCCCGGCAGCGACTTCGATGCCGCTGCCCTCGAGCGCGCTCTTCAGTTCGCCGTAGCGGTGTTCGTCGGCCGTCACCGCGAGTTCCGCGCCGACGCGGCGCGCCTGTTCGGCAAGCAGCGGTATGTTGCCGTTGCCGGTCAGCGCCGCGATGTCGAAGCGCTCGCGCCCGCCCAGCCGCTCGACGACGTCGAGCGTATTGGTACCGATCGATCCGGTGGAACCCAGTATCGTCAGGCGGCGTTTGATCTGCGCGCCGGATGCCATTGCCAAATCCCGTGTTCTTCTTGTCCGTGAGGTCCGGTTCATGCATGTCGCCCAAAACCGTGCGGCGGTGGCGGGACAACGACCTGCGGGCAGGAACCCCAAGCGCGCCGCATGAATGGATTTAATCGCGACGCGCCTTAGGCTCTACAGCCGAAAGCGCTCGGCAACAAGGGCATGAGCTGCCGGTCTTCGCTCAATGGCGCTGCTGCGCTAAGATTCGGCTGGGATGATTTGCGTGAGGAGCGCCCGATGTTGAAAACCCTGACTGTCCTCTCCTGCGCCTGCGTGGCGATCGAGCTCGGCTCCATGCAGACGATCGCCGCCGAAAAGGTGCCCGGGGAACTCGTCGGCTCCTGGCTTGCCGAGGAGATAGAGGGCGCAGGCGTCGTCGACGATCTCCAGACGGTGCTGGAGATTCGCGAGGACGGCACCTATGGCGGCATGGCCGGCTGCAACAGTTTTACCGGCGCGTTCAGCTTCTCGGGCGAGGCGATCACCTTCGGGCCAACCGCCGCGGCGCGCAAGATGTGTGCGCCGGAGGTCATGGAGCAGGAAGGCAGGTTCTTCGACGCTCTCAAAGGCGGGCTCGGCTGGAAGGTCGAGCGAGGCCGCCTGACGCTGGCGAAATCGGATGGCAGGTCGGCGATGCGGCTCACCCCGCTCCCGTCACCGGCGGCGGCCGGCGTCGAAGTGACGCTCAGCATTCCCGATGCCGGCACGGTCGACCGCCAGAAGGTCCGCTACGACTGCCGGGGCGAGACGGTCGATGCCGAATACATCAATGCCGGTCCGGTGTCGCTCGTCGCCTTTTCGATCGGCGGCACCTACGTCGTCGCCTCGGGCGTCATTTCCGGCTCGGGGGCGCGCTATGCCGGCGGCCGGTATATCTGGTGGACCGAGGGGGAAGAGGCGACGCTCTTCGACGTCTCCAAGGGCGAGGAGGATCCGGGCGTGGTTTGCGAAAGACGCGAATAGGCGGCGCATCACGGCGAACCATCGTCTTGAGTCACGCAACTGCCCGGCGTTTATGGGAGTTCGATCTCGCCGTCCACCACGTGGTTGAGGCCGGTTCCTTCCGCCGTCAGCGTCATGCGGACCTTCAGCTTTTTGCCGCCGATCCCGCCTTCGCGTACCGTGTCTTCGATCTTGCGCTGCGAGGTAATGCCGACTTCCTTCAGGAACTTGCGGATCGACATGTTGAAGGCGTCTTCGCTCATGGCGGCACTCCTCTGTGTCCGGAAGCGATTGTAAGGGAAGGCGAGGAGCGAAGGAAGCCGGGGCGGTGGCGCACGGGGCCCCAAAAAAATAGACCCCGAGCCGGGAGGGCGTCGGGGTCTTGAACTGATCGGTTCTGGGGAGGAGGAGTGCAAACCGATCGCCGTCCGGCGCAGTGGAGGAGATACCGCGCTTTGACATTGATGAGGATAAAACACTTGCTTTGATTGCATAGTTCCCAGGGTTACAGCACCGGCTGGAGCGTGATCGCCGACGCCGTTTCCCGCGCGGAACCGTCGAAGCCATCACGAGAGGAGGCCAGGCCATGCACAAGTTCACAGTCACCGTCACGCAGGCGTTCGAAGCCGACACTGCCGAGGAGGCCGCCCTGCTCATGTATCAGCAACTGGCCAGGGAGCCGGCGCCCCTCAACTATTCGGTCACCGACGAGGCCAGGAATGCGACGAGCCTGACGCTTGACCGCAAAACGGCAGACGAGTTTGCCGGCGTCGACCACACCGCAGACCCCGGCAACTGGTAGTGCAGGGCATGCACGACGTACATATGGTGGCGGGGAGTGGTGATCCCGGCGCGATTCGAACGCGCGACCCCCAGATTAGGAATCTGATGCTCTATCCTGCTGAGCTACGGGACCACTCAGAATAGACCCATACAAAAGCAAGGCCCCTTCGCCAAGTGTTTTTGCGTCTTTCCCGGCAATTTGCGGCGGCTCCGGTGTTCGGGGCTAGCCTTGTGGAGGTCGCCGATGGTAAGCAAGCCGGCGGCGGCAGGAAGACCGCCGGCTCCTCGCAAACGGCATCCTGAAAACCTGGTCCACATGTTCATCGGAATTGATTGGGGCGGCACGAAAATGGAGGTCATCGCGCTCGACCGCGATGGCGAGACGCGCGCGCGGCATCGCGTTGCAACACCGACCAGCGGCTATGACGATTGCATCCGCGCCGTGGCCGACCTCGTGGCCTCGGCCGAGCGGACGGCCGGCGAGCGCGGAACGATCGGCATCGGCATTCCCGGCAGCCCCAATCCGCGCACCGGGATCGTGCGCAATTCCAATGCGGTGCTCATCAACGGCAAGCCGCTCGGGCGCGATCTCGAGGCAGCGCTCGGGCGTCAGGTGCGCCTTGCCAACGACGCCAATTGCCTCGCGGTCTCGGAAGCCGTCGACGGGGCGGGCAAGGATGCCCGCGTCGTCTTCGGCGTGATCATCGGCACCGGCCACGGCGGCGGGCTTGCGATCGACAGGAAGGTCCATGCCGGCTACCAGGGCGTTGCCGCCGAGATCGGCCACTATCCGCTGCCGTGGATGGGACCAGACGAGTATCCCGGCCACAAGTGCTGGTGCGGCAAGCTCGGCTGCCTCGACATGTATGCCTGCGGCACCGGGCTCGAGCTCGACTACCGCATGACGACGGGGACGAGCCGCCGGGGGCGCGAGATCATCGAGGCGAAGCGGGCGGGCGATCCGGTCGCGACCGCGGTCTACGAGCGCTTCGTCGACCGCCTTGCCCGCAGCCTGGCGCTCCTCACCAATATCGTCGACCCGGACGTCTTCGTGCTCGGCGGCGGCATGTCCAATGTCGACGAGATCTACGGCGAGCTGCCGGCATTGATCACCAAGTACCTGTTCGGCGACAGTTTCGAGACACCCATTCGCAAGGCGGTGCATGGCGACAGTTCCGGCGTGCGCGGCGCCGCCTGGCTTTGGAAGGATTAGGGAGCGGCTGCGGCGGCCTGTACCCTCTGGCCGGCGGCCAGGGTATCCTTCATCTTTCGGGCAGAACGACTAGCGGAGGCATCATGAACATCGAAAATGATCTGCGTCGGATCACGCTGCAGGAGCGAGAGCTGCAGTTCGACCGGTTCGATCTCGACACGGCCTGGAGGCTCGGCTCGACGCTTCGGCAGATGGCCGCCGAACGCAGGCTCGGCGTCGTCATCGACATCACGCTTTTCTCCATGCAGGTCTTCTATGCCGCGCTCGAAGGCGCCACGCCGGACAATCCGAACTGGGTGCGGCGCAAGCGCAACACGGTCTTTCGCCTGTTCAAGAGCAGCTACGCCACCGGCTTGAGCCTTCTCAAGCAGCAGACGAACCTTCAGGCGAAGCTCGGCCTGCCGGACGCCGAGTATGCCGCCCACGGCGGCAGCTTCCCGATCGTCGTCAAAGGCACCGGCTGCATCGGCGCCGTGACGGTCTCCGGCCTGCCGCAGCGCGACGACCACAACCTCGTGGTCGAGGCGCTGGCCGAAATCCTCGGCGCCGATCACGACGCGCTGAAGCTCGAGAATTGACGGGAAGCGGCAGGGCATGGATATCGATCTTCAGGCGCGCGAACTCGCCTCCTGGCTCACCGAGGCGGCGCTGCCGCTCTGGCGGCAGAAGGGCTTCGACGCGGCCGGCGGCGGCTTCGTCGAGTCGATCGACCTCAGCGGCGAGCCGACCCGGGCAAATCGCCGCTCGCGCGTGCAGCCGCGGCAGGTCTATTGCTTCGCGGAAGCCGGGCGACGCGGCTGGAGCGGCGACTGGCGGAGCGTCGCCGAAGGCGGCCTTGTCTATTTCGACCGCGTGTACCGGCAGCCGAGCGGCTTCTACGGAGCGCTCGCCGATGCCGACGGCCGCATCATCGACGCATCCTTCGACCTTTACAACCAGGCCTTCGCGCTGCTTTCCTTCGCCTATCTGGCAGAGGTCTTCCCGGAGCGGAAGGCCGAGATGATCGGGCGCAGCGACGAGCTCCGGGGGAAGCTCGTGGCCCATTGCAAGCATCCGGTCGCCGGCTTCGAGGAGGACAATCCCGCGCGCCTGCCGCTTTGCTCCAATCCGCATATGCACCTCTTCGAGGCCTGTCTTGCGAGCGAAGCGGTCGAAGGGTTCGACCGCCTCGCCTGGAGCACTCTCGCCGACGAGATCGCGCATCTGGCGATGGACCGCTTCATGGATGCCGAGACCGGGGCGCTACGCGAATTCTTCGACCGCGACTGGGCGCCGTTCCCTGGTGAAAAGGGCCGCATCGTCGAGCCCGGTCACCAGTTCGAATGGGCGTGGCTCTTCCTGCGCTGGGCGGAGCGGCGCGGCAACCGGCAAGCCATCGTCGGGGCGCGGCGGCTCTTCGAGATCGGCGAGGCGCACGGGATCTGCGCGAAGCGCGACGTGGCGGTGATGACGCTCCTCGACGATTTCTCCGTCGCCGATCCGGTCGCGCGGCTCTGGCCGCAGACGGAGTGGCTGAAGGCGGCGATCCGCTTTGCGGCGCTCGCCGAGGGCGAGGAACGGCGGCGCTACCTCGCCTCCGCCTCACGCGCCGCGGCAGCGCTCAAGCGCTTCCTCGAGACGCCGCTCCGCGGCCTCTGGCGCGACAAGCAACTGGCGGACGGCAGCTTCGTCGAAGAACCCGCGCCGGCGAGCAGCTTCTATCACATCCTCTGCGCCATCTATGAGCTGGAGGATTGCCTGGAGCGGATGTAGCCCCGGGGGATTTCGCCCCTCGCCCTACTCTCCCCCTTCTGACGAGGAGAGGCGACTTGAGCCGGCCCCACGAGTCCCCTTCGCCCCGCTTGCGGGGAGAAGGTGCCGGCAGGCGGATGAGGGAGGCTCGCCGTCGATGCCGATAGTTTAAGCAGCAACACACGCCAACAAAGCCCGCCCGCCCTCCGTGGCGGGCTTTTTCTTGCCGAATCGCAAATTGTGATTGGCGCGTATGTTGACATAAAGATATGTTTATGTGAGTAAATCGACAATTATTTGTCGCTTTTAGAACCGGAGATTTCCCATGTCCGCCGCGTCCCTGTTCGGAGATCTCTCCCCGAAGCCCGATGGATCGGAGGTCTTCCGCGCTTTGCGGCAGGCCGCGGCCGAGCGAATCCTCATCATGGACGGGGCGATGGGGACCGAGATCCAGCAGCTCGGCTTCGTCGAGGATCATTTCCGCGGCGAGCGCTTCGGCGCCTGCGCCTGTCACCAGCAGGGCAACAACGATCTCCTGACGCTGACGCAGCCGAAGGCGATCGAGGACATTCATTACAGCTACGCCATCGCCGGCGCCGATATCCTCGAGACCAACACCTTCTCCTCGACCCGGATCGCCCAGGCCGACTACGGCATGGAGGACATGGTCTACGAGCTCAACCGCGACGGTGCCCGGCTGGCGCGGCGGGCTGCCAAGCGCGCCGAGGCGGAAGATGGCAGGCGGCGTTTCGTCGCCGGTGCGCTCGGGCCGACCAACCGCACCGCCTCGATCTCGCCGGACGTCAACAATCCCGGCTATCGCGCCGTCACCTTCGACGACCTGAGGAGCGCCTATGCCGAACAGGTGCGCGGGCTCATCGAGGGCGGCGCCGACATCATCCTGATCGAGACGATCTTCGACACCCTGAACGCCAAGGCGGCGATCTTCGCGACGCAGCAGGTCTTCTCCGAGAAGGGTATCCGCCTGCCGGTGATGATTTCCGGCACCATCACCGATCTCTCCGGCCGCACGCTTTCCGGCCAGACGCCGACCGCTTTCTGGTACTCGGTGCGTCATGCGGAGCCGTTCACGATCGGCCTCAACTGCGCGCTCGGGGCGAACGCCATGCGCGCCCATATCGACGAACTGTCGTCGGTCGCCGACACGCTCGTCTGCGCCTATCCGAATGCCGGCCTGCCGAACGAATTCGGCCGCTATGACGAAACGCCGGAGGCGATGGCGGCGCAGGTCGAGGGCTTCGCGCGCGACGGCCTCGTCAACATCGTCGGCGGCTGCTGCGGCTCGACGCCGGCCCATATCCGCGCCATCGCCGAGGCGGTCGCAAAATACCCGCCGCGGCCGGTGCCCGAGATCGAGCGGCGCATGCGGCTCTCGGGACTCGAGCCTTTCACCTTCACCGACGAGATTCCCTTCGTCAATGTCGGCGAGCGCACCAATGTCACCGGCTCGGCCAAGTTCCGCAAGCTGATCACCGCCGGCGATTATGCAGCCGCGCTCGATGTCGCGCGCGACCAGGTGGCGAACGGCGCCCAGGTCATCGACGTCAACATGGACGAGGGCCTCATCGATTCGAAGCAGGCGATGATCGAGTTCTTGAACCTCGTCGCCTCCGAGCCGGACATCGCCCGCGTCCCGGTGATGATCGATTCCTCCAAATGGGAGGTGATCGAGGCCGGGCTCAAATGCGTCCAGGGCAAGGCGCTGGTGAACTCGATCTCGCTCAAGGAAGGCGAGGAAGCGTTCCTGCACCATGCCCGGCTGGTGCGCGCCTACGGCGCCGCCGTCGTTGTGATGGCCTTCGACGAGAAGGGGCAGGCCGATACCAAGGCCCGCAAGTTCGAGATCTGCCGGCGCGCCTATCGCCTGCTCACGGAGGAGGTCGGCTTTCCGCCGGAGGACATCATCTTCGATCCGAACATCTTCGCCGTCGCGACCGGCATCGAGGAGCACAGCAATTACGGCGTCGACTTCATCGAGGCGGCGCGGGAGATCGTCTCGGCACTGCCGCATGTGCATGTCTCGGGCGGCGTGTCGAACCTCTCCTTCTCCTTCCGCGGCAACGAGCCGGTGCGCGAGGCGATGCATGCCGTGTTCCTCTACCATGCGATCCACGCCGGCATGGACATGGGCATCGTCAATGCCGGGCAGCTCGCCGTCTATGACGCGATCGATCCGGAACTGCGCGAGGCCTGCGAGGACGTGGTGCTCAACCGCCGCCCCGATGCGACCGAGCGCCTGCTGGAACTCGCGGAGCGCTACCGCGGCCAGGGCGGCGCGCAGGGCAGGGAGAAGGACCTCGCCTGGCGCGAGTGGCCGGTCGAGAAGCGCCTCGAGCATGCGCTCGTCAACGGCATCACCGAATTCATCGAGGCGGATACCGAGGAGGCGCGGCTTGCGGCTGCGCGACCGCTCAACGTCATCGAAGGGCCGCTGATGGCCGGCATGAACGTCGTCGGCGATCTCTTCGGTTCGGGCAAGATGTTCCTGCCGCAGGTGGTGAAATCGGCGCGGGTGATGAAACAGGCGGTCGCCGTGCTGCTCCCCTACATGGAGGCGGAGAAGCGCGCCAATGGCGGCGGCGAGGCGCGCGAGAGCGCCGGCAAGATCCTGATGGCGACCGTCAAGGGCGACGTGCACGACATCGGCAAGAACATCGTCGGCGTCGTGCTTGCCTGCAACAATTACGAGATCATCGATCTCGGCGTCATGGTGCCTTCCGCCAGGATCCTCGAAGTGGCGAGGGAAGAGAAGGTCGACGTCATCGGGCTCTCCGGCCTCATCACCCCGTCGCTCGACGAAATGGTGCATGTCGCCTCCGAGCTCGAACGGGAGGGCTTCGACATCCCGCTCCTGATCGGCGGCGCGACGACGAGCCGCGTGCACACGGCGGTCAAGATCAATCCGCGCTACAATCTCGGCCAGACCGTCTATGTCACCGATGCCAGCCGGGCCGTCGGCGTCGTGTCGAGCCTCTTGTCGCCGGAGGCGCGGCGCTCCTACCAGGAAACGATCCGTGCCGAATATCTGAAGGTCGCGGAGACCCACGCCCGCAACGAGGCGGAGAAGCGTCGCCTGCCGCTCTCGCAGGCGCGGGCGAACGCGCATCGGATCGACTGGGGCGCCTATCGGCCGAAGACGCCGTCCTTCCTCGGCACGCGCGTGTTCGAGAGCTGGGACCTGGAGGAGCTCGCGCGCTATATCGACTGGACGCCGTTCTTCCAAACCTGGGAGCTGAAGGGCGTCTACCCGCGGATTCTCGACGACGAGCATCAGGGCGCGGCCGCCCGCCAGCTCTTCGACGACGCCCGGGCGATGGTCGAAAAGATCGTCGCGGAAAAATGGTTCGCGCCGAAGGCGGTGGTCGGCTTCTGGCCGGCCGGCAGCGTCGGCGACGATATCCGCCTCTTCACCGACGAGGCGCGCGAGCGCGAGCTTGCCACCTTCTTCACGCTCCGCCAGCAGCTCGCGAAACGCGACGGCCGAGCAAACGTGGCGCTCGCCGACTTCGTGGCACCCTCGGACAGCGGCAGGCAGGATTATGTCGGCGGCTTCGTGGTGACCGCGGGCATCGAGGAAGTGGCGATCGCCGAGCGCTTCGAGCGCGCCAATGACGACTATTCCTCGATCATGGTCAAGGCGCTGGCAGACCGCTTCGCCGAGGCTTTCGCCGAGCGCATGCACGAATATGTCCGCAAGGAGCTCTGGGCCTACGCGCCGGACGAGGCCTTCACGCCGCAGGAACTGATCGCCGAGCCCTATGCCGGCATCCGCCCGGCACCCGGATATCCGGCGCAGCCGGACCACACGGAAAAGGAAACGCTCTTCCGGCTGCTCGATGCCGAGGCGGCGATCGGCGTCAGGCTCACCGAGAGCTATGCGATGTGGCCGGGCTCCTCGGTTTCCGGCCTCTATATCGGCCACCCCGACGCCTATTACTTCGGCGTCGCCAAGATCGAGCGCGACCAGGTCCAGGACTATGCGAGCCGCAAGCGCATGGATGTGCGCGAGGTCGAGCGCTGGCTCTCGCCGATCCTCAACTACACTCCGATCGCGGAAGCGGAAGCGGCGGAGTAACAGGCGCCTTCAGCGGGAAGCGAAGTTCGTCTTCTGAGCGGTCATCGGTTCGCTTCGAGGATCATTTGCGCCGCCTTCTCCGCGATCATGATCGTCGGCGAATTGGTGTTGCCGGAGGTGATCGTCGGCATGATCGAGGCGTCGGCGATGCGCAGGCCCTCGAGGCCGCGCAGGCGCAGCTCGGGATCGACGACGCTTTCCGGATCGGCGCCCATCCGGCAGGTGCCGACGGGGTGGAAGATCGTCGTGCCGATGTCGCCCGCGGCGCGCTTCAAGTCCTCGTCGGTCTCATAGGCCGGCCCCGGCTTGAATTCGACCGGCTCGAAGCGGGCGAAGGAGGGTTGCGAGACGATGCGGCGGGTGAGGCGGATCGCCTTCACCGCCACGTCGCGGTCGGCTTCCGCCGTCAGGTAGCGCGGGCGGATGTCGGGGGCGGCGGCAAAGTCCGGCCCCTTCAGATGCACGGAGCCGCGGCTTTCCGGCCTCAAGTTGCAGACGCTGGCGGTGATGGCGGGGAAAGGGTGTACCGGCTCGCCGAATTTGTCGAGCGAGACCGGCTGCACGTGATACTCCAGGTCCGGCGTCTCCTTCTCGGGGCCCGAGCGGGTGAAGATGCCGAGCTGGCTCGGCGCCATCGCCATCGGTCCGGAGCGGCGGACGAAATATTCGAGGCCGATCGCCGCCTTGCCGAAAAGCGAGCTCGCCTTCTCGTTCAATGTCGGCACGCCGGTGACCTTGTAGGCGAGGCGCAACTGCAAGTGATCCTGCAGGTTCTCGCCGACGCCGGGGAGTGCGTGGCTGACTTCGATGCCGTTCTCGCGCAGGATCTCGGGCCGGCCGATGCCGGAGAGTTCAAGGACATGCGGCGAGCCGATGGCGCCGGCCGAGAGCACCGTTTCCCGCCGCGCCCGCGCCCGCTTCACGACGCCGTCGTGCTGGAACTCGACCCCGGCGATGCGCCCCTCTTCGAGAATGAGCTTGCGTACATGCGCCTTCGTCAGCAGGACGAGGTTGCGCCGGTGCATGGCGGGCTTGAGGAAGGCCTTCGCGGTGTTCCAGCGCACGCCGGAGCGCTGGTTGACGTCGAAATAGCCGGACCCTTCATTGTTGCCGCGGTTGAAATCGTCCGTCTCGGGAATGCCCGCCTCGGTGGCCGCCCTCTGGAAGGCGTCGAGCACCGCCCAGCGGACGCGCGCCTTCTCGACCCGCCATTCGCCGCCGGCGCCGTGCATCTCGTCGGCGCCGCGGTGGTGATCCTCGGATTTCCTGAAGAGCGGCAGCACGTCGTTCCAGCTCCAGCCGGTGCAGCCGAGCTGGCGCCAATGGTCGTAGTCCTGCGCCTGGCCGCGCATGTAGATCATGCCGTTGATCGAGGAGCAGCCGCCGAGCACCTTGCCGCGCGGGTAGATGAGCGAGCGGCCGTTGAGGCCCTCCTCCGCCGCTGTGGTGAAACACCAGTCCGTGCGCGGATTGTTGATGCAGTAGAGATAGCCGACCGGAATGTGGATCCAATGGTAGTTGTCGCGGCCGCCAGCCTCGATGAGCAGCACGCGGCGGTCCGGGTTTTCCGAAAGGCGGTTGGCGAGCACGCAGCCGGCACTCCCCGCCCCGACGATGATGTAGTCGAACGTGTCCATAGGCGCTCTCTGGTATGGCCGATCAGTGCTTGTGGCGATGCTCGAAGCCGAGCCTGCGGCCGAGACGGGAGTTGTAGAACTCGCCGACGACGCCGCGACGGAACAGAAGCACGCAGACCATGAAGACGACGCCGGTGATGATCGTCACCGGGAATTCCGAGGTCGCCAGATAATTCTGCAGCGTGACGACGAGGCCGGCGCCGAAGATCGGCCCGATCAGCGTTCCGATGCCGCCGAGCAGCGTCATCAGGATGACCTCGCCGGACATCTGCCAGCCGACATCGGTCAGGGTCGCGAACTGGAACACCAGCGCCTTCAGGCCGCCGGCAAGGCCCGTCAGCGCCGCCGACATGACAAAGGCGGCGAGCTTGTAGTTCGCGACCGAATAGCCGAGCGAGATCGCCCGGGTCTCGTTCTCGCGGATCGACTTCAGGATCATTCCGAAGGGCGAATTGATGATCCGCCAGATGGCGGCGATGCCGATGACGAAGACGGCGAGCACGAAATAATACATGCTCGTCCAGTGCGAGAGGTCGATGAAGCCGAACAGGAACCCGCGCGGCACCGACTGGATGCCGTCCTCGCCATGGGTGAACCCGGCCTGCAGGCAGAAGAAATAGAACATCTGCGCCAGCGCCAGGGTGATCATCGCGAAGTAGATGCCCTGCCGCCGGATGGCGAGGAAGCCGATGACCGCCCCGAGCAGGGCGGCGCCGGCGACGCCGATGAGAATGCCGATCTCCGGCGACACGCCCCATTCCTTGACGGCATGGGCGGTGAAATAGGCCGCGCCGCCGAAGAAGGCGGCATGGCCGAAGGAGAGCAGCCCCGTATAGCCGAGAAGCAGGTTGAAGGCGCAGGCAAAGAGCGCGAAGCAGAGCAGCTTCATCAGGAAGACGGGGTAGAAGAACAGCGGCGCGAGCAGAAGGAAGATGAGGCCGGCGCCGAGCAATACCGCCTGGACGACGACCGGTGCACGTTCCTTCTGCTTCTCGAGTTCGAGTGTCAGTGTCATGTCAGGCATCCCGGCCGAAGAGGCCTGCCGGCCGTATGAGGAGAACGATGGCCATGATCACGAAGATCACGATGTTTGAGGCCTCCGGATAGAAAACCTTGGTGAGGCCCTCGGCGACACCCAGCAGGTAGCCGGTGACGATGGCGCCCATGATCGAGCCCATGCCGCCGACGACGACCACGGCGAAGACGACGATGATGATGTTCGAACCCATCAACGGCGAGACCTGGTAGATCGGAGCAGCCAGCACACCGGCAAGCGCCGCGAGCGCTGCGCCGAGACCGTAGGTGAGCGTCAGCAGGAACGGCACGTTGATGCCGAAGGATTGCACCAGCACCGCATTCTCCGTGGCGGCGCGCAGATAGGCGCCGAGCTTGGTCTTCTCGATGACGAGCCAGGTGCCGACGCAGACGAGGAGCGAGAAGGCGATCGCCCAGCCGCGATAGATGGGCAGGAACATGAAGCCGAGATTGGCGCCGCCGGTCAGCAGCGTCGGCGTCGCATAGGGCTGGCCGGATGCACCGTAAAGATAGCGGAACGTGCCCTCGACTGTCAGCGCCAGGCCGAAGGTGAAGAGCAGGCCGTAGAGCGGATCGAGCGAATAGAGCCGGCGCAGCATGGTGCGCTCGATGGCCGCGCCGGCGAGGCCGACGATGAGAGGGGCGAGGATCAGCGCGGGCCAGTAGCCGATGCCGAAATAGGAAAGCAGCAGCCAGGCGATGAAGGCGCCGAGCATGTATTGCGCCCCGTGGGCGAAGTTGATGACGCGCAGGAGGCCGAAGATGATGGCGAGGCCGAGGCTCAAGAGCGCGTAGAAGGAGCCGTTGATCAGCCCGATCAGCAGCTGTCCGAGCAGCGCCTGGAGCGGAATTCCGAAGAGCGTCGTCATGGCTTACACCCCGAGCACGTCATGCAGCATGTCCATCCGCTCGGATAGCTCCGCGACCGGGAACTCGCCGGCGACACGGCCATGGTCCATGAGATAGAAGCGGTCGGCGACCTTGCTGGCGAAGCGGAAATTCTGTTCGACGAGCAGCACCGTCATGCCCCGCTCCTTGAGCTTCTTCAGCACCTCGCCGATGCGCTGGACGATGACCGGCGCAAGTCCCTCGGTCGGCTCGTCGAGCAGCATCATGCGGACGCCGGTGCGCAGGATGCGGGCGATCGCCAGCATCTGCTGTTCGCCGCCCGAAAGCTTGGTTCCCTGGCTGTTGCGGCGCTCGTAGAGGTTCGGGAAGAGTTCGAAGATCTCGTCGATCGTCATGCCGCCCGCGGCGACCACCGGCGGCAGCAGGAGATTCTCATGCACCGAAAGCGTCGAGAAGATGCCGCGCTCCTCGGGGACGAAGCCGAGGCCGCGATGGGCCACGCGGTGGAGCGGCACCCGGGTCAGGTTCTCGCCGGCGAAGTTGATCTCACCCCGGCGCTCGCGCACGATGCCCATGATGGCCCGCAGCGTCGTCGTCTTGCCGACGCCGTTGCGGCCGAGCAGCGTCACCATCTCGCCCTCGCCGACCACCATGTCGAGGCCGTGCAGGATATGGCTCTCGCCGTACCAGGCATGAAGCCCGGAGACCTTGAGGAGCGGCTTCATCTCAGGCCTCCTCCGTGCCCATATAGGCGATGCGGACGCGCGGATCCTCGGCGACGGTCCGGTAGTCGCCCGCGGCAAGAATCTCGCCGCGCTGCAGGACGGTGACATGGTGGCAGAGCGTCTCGACGACCGAGAGATTGTGTTCCACCATCAGCACAGCGCGCTCGCGCGCCACCTCGCGGATGATCTCGGCGACCATGCCGACGTCCTCGTGGCCCATGCCCGCCATCGGCTCGTCGAGCAGCAGCACCTTCGGATCGAGCGCCAGCGTGGTGGCGATTTCGAGCACGCGCTTGCGGCCGTAGGAGAGGTCCGCCGCAATGGCGTTGCGCTCCTTCTCGAGACCCACGGTGCGGATCAATTGATCGGCCTTGGCATTCAGCCCATCGAGCGCCGAAAGCGGCTTCCAGAACTGGATCGCCAGGCGGTTCGGCCGCTGCAGCGCCACGCGGACATTGTCGAGCACCGAGAGATGCGGAAACACCGCCGAGATCTGGAACGAGCGCACGAGGCCCATGCGGGCGACCTTGTCGGGCGCGGCCGCGGTGATGTCCTCGCCGAGCAGCGTGATCGTGCCGTGGGTCGGCTGCAAAAACTTGGTGAGCAGGTTGAAGACGGTTGTCTTGCCGGCCCCGTTCGGGCCGATCAGCGCATGCACGCGGGCATGGTGGATGTCGAGATCGACGTCCTTGACGGCGGTGAAGCCGCCGAAGTCGCGGCGGAGGCCGCGGGCGGACAGAACCACCCGCGGCGCTCCATTTTCCAAAGGCATGGCGACGGTCATCGCGCGCGCGGCCGGTCAGGATTTCACGAGCTCGCAGCCGCTTGCGGCCGGATCGATGAAGGCTTCCTTGCCGGGAATGGTGGCGAGCACCTTGAAATAATCCCAGGGCTCCTTGCTTTCGTCCGGCCTCTTTACCTCGAGCAGATACATGTCGTGGATCATCCGGCCGTTCGGCGCGACCGTGCCGTTCTGAGCGAAGACGTCGTTCACCGGCAGGGCATGCAGTTCCTTGGCGACGGCATCGGCATCGTCGGTGCCGGCCTTCTCGATCGCCTTCAGATATTGCAGCACGGCGGAATAGGTGCCGGCATGGACCATGTTCGGCATCTTGCCGGTCCGCTCCATGAAGCGCTTGCCGAATTTCGCGCTTTCCTCGTTGCGGTTCCAGTAGAAGCCCTCGGTGAGCGTCAGCCCCTGGGCGGCCTCGAGCCCGAGGCCGTGGACCTCGGCGAGCGTGAAGAGCAGGGCGGCGAGCCGCTGCCCGCCCTGGACGATGCCGAACTCGGACGCCTGCTTGATGGCGTTGGAGGTATCGAGACCGGCATTGGCAAGGCCGATCACCTTGGCGCCGGAGGACTGCGCCTGCAGGAGGAAGGAGGAGAAGTCGGTCGTTGCCAAGGGATGGCGGACGGCGCCGACGACCTTGCCGCCGTTTTCCTTGACGAAGTTGCCCGTGTTCTCCTCGAGCGAATAGCCGAAGGCGTAGTCGGCGGTCAGGAAGAACCAGCTGTCGCCGCCCTGCTTGACGAGCGCGCCGCCGGTGCCGACGGCAAGCGAATGGGTGTCATAGGCCCAATGGAAGCCGTAGGGGCTGCACTGCTTGCCGGTGAGCTCGGTCGTCGCCGCGCCGGTGACGATGTCGATCTTCTTCTTCTCCTTGGACAGCGCCTGCACGGCGAGCGCCACCGAAGAGGTCGTCAGTTCCATGATGCTGTCGACCTGCTCGGTATCATACCATTGCCGGGCGATGTTGGAGGCGATGTCGGGCTTGTTCTGGTGGTCTGCGGTTATGACCTCCACCGGCACGCCCAGCACCTTGCCGCCAAAGTCCTCTACCGCCATCAGCGCCGCCTCGTAGGAGGACTTTCCGCCGAAATCCGCATAGACGCCGGACTGGTCGTTGAGGATGCCGATCTTGACCTTGCCGTCGGATGCATCGGCGAGGGCGGCGGTGCTGCTGGCGAGCAGCATTGCGAGCGTGGTGATCAGTTTCTTGTTCATCTGTCCTCCTCCCAGGGGATGTTCAAAGCGATCCCGGCCTCGTGCGCGAACACATAGGGCCGAGCCGCGACCTTTCGAGGGCCCGGTGTTCTTTCGCTCTGTTCAAATTTGGCCAGACATGCTCCTCAACAGTCGGCCTTGGCGTTTACCATCCAGAAAAATTTGTTGGGAAGCAAGCCGGTCGAGCGGTAAATTGCAAACAGTATCTGTTCATTTTTGAACAGGGGAGGGAAACATGAATCCGAACTTCACCTGGGACGACCTGCAATTCTTCCTCGCGGTCGCGCGCACCGGCCAGCTCTCGACCGCGGCGCGGCGCCTGCGGACCAGCCATGCCACCGTTTCGCGCCGCATCGACCGGTTGGAATTCGCGCTCAAGGTCAGGCTCTTCGAGCGCAATCCGCGCGGCTACGTGCTGACCGCCATGGGCCAGCGCTTCGTGGAGACCGCCGAGCGGATCGAGCGGGAGACGGAGCAGCTTCAATTCGACATCAGCGACGGCATGACCGTGCAGCGCGGCGTCGTAAGGCTCAGCACGCTCGAAGGCTTCGGCAACTTCTTCCTGTCGGACCGGCTCGCCGATTTTGCCGGCCGCTATCCGAACATCTCGCTCGAAGTGGTGGCGATCCAGCAGATCATGTCGCTCTCGCGCAAGGAGGCCGACATCGCCGTGGCGCTCGCGCCGCCGAAGGCCGGACCGTACCATGCCGAGGTGCTGACGCCCTATACGCTGCATGTCTACGGCGCGCGCCGCTATCTCGCCGAGCACCCCCTGATCCGCACGCGGGACGATCTCGCCTCCCACCGCTTCGTCGGCTATATCGAGGACATGATCTTCACGCCCGGGCTCGACTATCTCGGCGAAATCCAGCCGGGCCTGCGCGCCCATTTCCAGAGCTCCAGCATCCTCACCCAGTTGAAGGCGGCCTGCCAGGGGCTGGGGCTTTGCGTGCTGCCGCATTTCATGGCGAGGGACGAGCCCGATCTGGAGATCGTGCTGCCGGACGAGATCGAGCTCAAACGCACCTATTGGCTGATCTGCCATCGCGACCTGATCATGATCCCGCGGGTGAGGGCGGTGCGCGACTTTCTCGTCGGCGCGGTCAACGAAAATCGCGGGTGCTTCATGCGCGAGAGATTGCCGCCGGCGAGCACGCCCCGGCGCCCTCTTGAAGGGCAATGAACCGTTAACCATATAAGCAGCGGACCGTCGGCAGACATTTTTGGTGCTGGATGGCGGAAGTCGAGGATTTTGCCGACGCGATCACACCCCTCCTCGACGCCGCTCGAAATTTCCCTTTTATTTTCAGCGGCTTACGATTTTCTCTGATTTTTTTGAAAATGGCTGTTGACTGGGGAAAGGGAGCGGGTCTATAAGCCCGATCACTGACGAGGGCGGCGGCGCTGCTGGCGACGATGTCTCTCGCTCTTGAGTTTCCTGATTAGCAGATGCTGATTGAGCGGGGCTGGAACGATTGAGTTTTGGCTTTCGCGGGAACGTTGACGGGGTTTCTCTCCGTCGGTTTTTTGACAATTGAAGATAGAGAAAGAGAAACGTGGGCGGCGGAGCTCGCGAGAGGCTTAGGCCTCTTGGAAAGAGACTTTGGCGGTCACGTTTATCAAGAGACTAACACTTTTATGTTTGGCTCGGATGCCTTTCGCCA
>NZ_LNQB01000078.1 GCF_001651875.1 Sinorhizobium saheli | reverse complement strand
CAAATCAGTCCCTCTGTTGCAGCCGTAGGGAATCACGGCAAAAACCCAAAAGCCAGAGGGCTTTTTCAGCAGCCTGCTAGAACAGTCTTGATATATCCCCTCCGGGGGGATAGCATGGCGACCATTAGCCGGAGGAGAATGCAATGATCAGATCCGCACTCGTTTGGATGGGCTTCGCTCCCGATCCCGCTTTCGCCCATGCGGGCGGGCACGCCCACGGCCATGGCCACTCGCACCATTCCCATGGTGACGACGACCATGGCCATACGCATGGCGTCATCGACGCCACCATTGCGTCCACTGCCAAGGGGCTGTGGGCGATCAAATGGTCATTCGTCATCCTGATGCTGACGACGCTTGCCCAGGTGGCGATCGTCCTGCTGACGGGCAGCGTCGCGCTTCTTGCCGATACCATCCATAATTTCGGCGATGCTTCGACTGCCATTCCGCTCGGCATTGCCTTCCTCTTTGCCCGCAAGGCGGCAACGCGGACGTTCAATTACGGGCTCAACCGGGTGGAGGATTTGGCGGGCGTCGTCATCGTTGGCCTCATTCTGTTCAGTGCCGTCTACGCCGGCTATGTCTCGATCGAGCGCCTCTTCAACCCGCAGCCGATCGAGATGATCGGGGTTCTCGTCGCCGCCGGCGTCATAGGCTTTCTTGGCAATGAAGCGGTGGCCGTGTTCCGGATCCGCGTCGGGCGCCAGATCAACAGCGCGGCACTCATCGCCGATGGATACCACGCCCGCGTCGACGGTTTCGGCAGCCTGGCGGTGGTCCTGGGGGCGCTTGGCGTCTGGCTCGGCTTTCCGCTCGCCGATCCGATCGTCGGCCTCGTCATCACGGCGATGATCTTCGGCATCGTCTGGCAGTCTGCACGGGCGGTCTTCACCCGTATGCTCGACGGCGTCGAGCCGGGCATTGCCGACGAGATCAAGCATACGGCGGAGCATGTTCCGGGCATTGTCGACGTGCTCGACGTCAAGGCCCGCTGGCTCGGCCACAAATTGCGGGCCGATGTCGATATCGCCATGGATCCGGACCTGCCGGTTGCCGTGGCCGACAGGATCGCCAGCCACTACGAACGTGAACTGAAGAACCATCTTCCGGCACTGACCGCCGTCCAGATCAGGACGCGCGCCGCAGCCGTCTGACTCCGCGGGAAAGAAAGGGAACAGCATGAACACGCAGAGCATTCACATGGGCCACGGCCAGATGGTCGACATCGTTGGCGTGACCGGTAGCGGCTTCGAACTCGCCTTCAGCGAAGCGGGGAAGCCCGACTATGTCGCCCCGCCGCTCGACGAGATAAGGGTCGATGCCATCGACGATAAAGGCTCGGTCCACCCGCTTGCGGTGACCAGGGGGTCAAAGCCATCGACGGTCGCGGTTCGTGGCGGGACCGACGGCGCGCGCCGCCTGCGCATCAAGGTTCTCCACGGTTCGCATTTCCACACCCGCGAAGGCGCGTTTCCCGGCGCGGCCCCGCTCGCCGTCAAGACAGGCGCCGGGGGCGGCTCGCTGGTACCTCTTGAAGACGGCGTCGAAGTGGAGGTCACGCGGTCGGGCCCGGGGCGCTGGCTCCTGAAATGGCTGAAGGATGGTTCGCCCGCTCGCGCACCCGTCTGCGAAACCGTCGATGCCGAGGCCATCGGGCCGAATGCCGAGGATTATCAGGTGCGACAGCTCCTTCTGATGCCGGGCTCCGACCCATCGACGCTCGCTGCCAGCGGCAAGATCGGCGATGCCACCCACATCCGCCTCACCGTCAGGGACGGCTCGAGCGAAATGACGCGCAGCCTTCCGGTGCTGTAGTCCGCCCCGGCTTGGGCAAAGGGAGCAGTGACATGGAATTTCCTCAAGGGTTTACTCTGGCGCTGCTTTCCGGCCCGGCCGCGCCGGCTCATGCGGCCGCCCGCCGGTTCTGCCTCGATACGATCAAGGAATACTACGGGTTCGACTACAATCCCGACTGGCACTTCGATATCGACAGCCTGTTGCGCCCCGAGGCCGAAGCCCACTACGCCGCGGCAAACCGCGGTGCCTTCTGGACGCTGTCGGACACGGCAGGCGATATCGTCGCGACGGTTGGCGTTCGGGGCCTGTGGTACAAGCCGGCGATCGTCGAGGCCTTCCGGTACCGCTATCCCGACCCCGGGAAGGTCGGCTCCCTGTGGCGGCTCTATGTGCGAAAGGATTTGAGAGGGCAGGGGCTCGGCAGGAAGCTCAGCCGGCTGGCGGAAGAGGAGGCGGTGAAGCTCGGCTATTCGTCGATGTATCTCCATGCCTCCAGCGATGCCGCAGCCACAATCGGCTTCTGGAGTTCGGTCGGCTATGAGGACCTCGGCGAGTACGAGTTCAGCACGCATTTCGACAAGAAGCTCGAACCGGCCGACCCGAAGGGTTCTCTTTTTTGTCGCAGCGAGACGCCAAAGCGGGTAGGTAGGAACTCACGATCATATTCTCGGAAACGATGACGATGAAAGCTAGCGCGCCGGATCAGGAGACGCATATCCACGAGCACCACGCTGCTATCGCAAAGCGATTGAAGCGAGCCAACGGCCATCTCGGCAGCGTCATCGAAATGATCGAGAACAACCGGCCATGCCTCGACATCGCGCAGCAGCTTCACGCGGTGGAAAAGGCGATCAGCCAAGCCAAGCGGACCTTGATCCAGGATCATCTCGATCATTGTCTCGAAGAGACGGTCGGCGCCCTGCCCAGGGATCAGCGAAAGCCGATCGACGAGTTCAAGGAAATCACCAAATACCTTTGAACGTCGTCCGTTCCGGCTACAGCGCCGCGCGCCTTATCAGATGCGCGATGGCTTGCCGCCATCGATAACGGACTTTGCCGGCCAGGCACCTCGACAAGCGAAATGGCCGACGCTCCCGCCTAACCCAATCGCGGGAATAGCCACCCGCTCCCATCCGCTGTATCATGCCGCCCTTGCTCCTCGCGGGTGGCGAGTTGAGCGCTGGGAGGACCGTGCCATGCCCATGTCTTCCGTAATGCGCTTGCTGCGGACGATCTGTCTGGCGGCGAGTGCTTGTTTCATCTCCGCAAATTTCGTGAATGCGGCCGAGGCGCTTCCGCCCGAGCTTGAAAAGCTGAAGGCGGCGCTTGAGAAATACAAGGACCCGGTCGTTGCCGTGCGCGACGGGTATTTCTCGACGCTCGGATGCGTCATGTACGAATCCGGCACGATGGGGGTGCATTTCCTCAATCCCCGCCTGATCGGCCCCAAACCCGATCCGATGCAGCCGACTTTGCTGGTCTATGAGCCGGTCGGCGACAAGCTGGAACTCGTTGCCGTCGAATGGCTGATTCCGCTCGCAACCGGCATCAAGACGAAACCGGAGCTGTTCGGGCATCCGTTCGACGGGCCGATGGAGGGGCATGAGCCGCTGTTGCCGGCGGCGCTGCACCACTATGACCTGCATGCCTGGATCTTCAAGCCGAACCCGAAGGGCCTGTTCCATCCGGTGAACCCGGACGTCAAATGCCCGGAGGGGCCTTACACCTTCCTGGAGCAGCCGCCGAAGTCCGTGCCGGCCGCTCACGAGTGAATGGCGCGCCCGAGGAGGGGTGCCGAACACGCCCGCGTGCGTTTTGCCGCCGCCCGCGGAACCAATGGTTACCATCGACGTTACCTCGATGCAGTTTGGGAGGCGCAGGATGAGACACACGGACGTTGGCAAGCTCGACAGGTCCCAGGCGAAGCATGTCTGGGACGTAGCGGAATATTGCAAGCGCAGCGGCATTCACAAGGCCGAGGAGCGGCGCCTGATCAAGGTGCTCGGGAAATACGCGTCCGCACACGAGTTGCAAATGAACATCGTGCGGCCTCAGACGCGGACGCGCTGATCGCGTTTGCCGCGGGCCCGCGAGACGCGGGTTTGGCGCGCGTTCCCTTTCCTGCGGTCCAGCGGGCTTGCTCGCCTGTGCTGTGCTTGGTTCGATCCGGATTCAAGGAGGCATGCGGAAAGAGGAAGGAGGCGCGTCGTGTGGATGGTTCTGGCCGGGGCGTTTCTCGTCGCCGGCGGGGTTCTTTACATGCTGTGGGAGGCGCTCGGAAGGCGGGAGCTCAGCGCGCCGCGGGCCGCGGATTCCGCCCGCCCGGCCGAAAACGGCAGTCGCCAGACGATCGAGCCGCAGCACCAGGGCCTTGCTTTCCTCGGACTGGCACGGAACTGGCCGGCCGTGGCGATGATGGCGGGCGGCGCGGCCCTCCTGCTGTTCGGCGCGGTCTGATCGATCGCGATATCCCGCGCGTGCATCGGCATTTAACGAACCGTGCGACGCTTTATTTCTTGCAATCGTTATCCCGGAACCGGTGCTCCTGACGACATGATCAGCTTGGGCTGAGCTCGATGAGAAAGGCGTCGGATGCGATCTCGGCGGAGAGCGTGACCGATCCCGGCTGAACGAGTACCGCCGCATCGAGCGCGTGCAGCGTCGCCGAGACGCCGCCGGTCGTCAGCGCAACGCTGCCGCGATGGCAGAAGAGCACGAACTCGCGGGCATGCGAGACGACCGTCTGCGAGCCTTCGACGCGAAGCCTGCGGACCCGGTGCTTCAGCGTGTGCCGCCGCGTCATGACGTTGAGATCGGTCACCGGACCGTCGGAGAGCCTGGCCGACGTCGGCACGTCCGCCGGGAAGGTGAGCGGCGCATCGGCCGCCGTCAGAAGCTTCGGTTGCCGGCCTTCGATCGCGAGCGTCATGCCGGGGCCCTCCAGGATCGAAAGCGTGCGGTCGATGCCGGGAAAGGTGGAGAAGTGGCCGTTGCTTGCGACCGTCGCCATGCTGATGCGCCAGTCGAAGTCGGAAAGGGGTGCACGCTCCGGCGAGACGGCGATTTCCACGGTCTCGCCGCCGCCATTCTTCCAGGGCATGCGTCTATAGTCGTTCGAGCGCAGGATCTTCATGGTCTCGTTCCTCCCATGAGCTCGCGCATCCGGCCGAAGATTTCATTCGCTTCTGTCGGGCAGCGAAAGCGTGACCTTACCGTTCGCCGGACCATTGAGCATAGCACCGGGCAGGCCGGCCTGCACGACCGTGCCGTTGGTTATTTCAACTTGGCGAGCACCGCGGCAAAGGCGCGGTCGATCGCTTCCTCCCGGTCGTGGCGGCCGTCGCGGATGGTCCATCGGCCCGCCACCATGACGTCGCGCACCGCTCCGCCGCCGAGCGCGAAGAGCCAGCGGTCGAGGATCCGGTCGCCTTTCGCCGCCGCGATGTAGGGGTCGGCGCCGTCGAGCACGACGAGGTCCGCGCTTGCACCGGCCTCTATGCGGGCCTTGACGATCCCGGCGGCCTGGCTGCCGCCGGCGAGCGCCGCCTCGAAAATGGTCCGGCCGACCGAGGCGCCGGGAGCGGCGGCGAGCCGGTTGCGCTTGCGGTCACGCAGCCGCTGGCCGTATTCGAGGAGCCTCAACTCCTCCGCCACGCTGGTTGCGACATGGCTGTCGGTGCCGATGCCGAAGCGCCCGCCCGCGGCAAGGAAATCGACGGCGGGGAAGATGCCGTCGCCGAGATTGGCCTCGGTCGCCGGGCAGAGGCCGGCAACGGCTCCCGACCGCGCCAGCCGTACCGTTTCCTCCGCCGTCATGTGCGTCGCATGAATGGCGCACCAGCGGTGATCGACCGGCATCTCGTCGAGCAGCCACTCGACCGGGCGCCGGCCGCTCCAGGCGAGGCAATCCTCGACCTCGCGGGTCTGTTCGGCGACGTGGATGTGGATCGGCCCGGCTACGGGGGCTGCGTCGAGGATCGCGCGCATCTCCTCCGGTGTTGCCGCCCTCAAGGAATGGATGGCGTAGCCGAGCTCGGCGCCGCTCGCGGCGCAGGCGGGCGCGAGGCGGTCGAGAAGGGCGAGGAAGCCGTCCGGATCGTGCAGGAACGGCCGCTGTCCGGCATTCGGCGCTGCGCCGCCGAAATTGGCGTGGGCATAGAAGACGGGCAGATGGGTGAGGCCGATGCCGGTCGCCTCGGCCGCCTTCAGGATGCGCAGCGACATTTCCGCCGGATCGGCATAGGGTGTGCCGTCCTTTTGATGATGTAGGTAATGGAACTCGACCACGCGGCCGAAGCCGCCCTTCAGCGTCTCCACATAGAGCTTGGCGGCGATCGCCTCGACGTCATCCGGGTCTACGAGCGCGACGGTGCGATACATCGCCTCGCGCCAGGTCCAGAAGCTGTCTTCGCCGGTGCCCGCCACTTCGGCAAGGCCGGCCATGGCGCGCTGGAAGGCGTGGGAATGAAGGTTCGGCATCGCCGCTACCACCGGACCGCGGAGGCGTTCGTCGCCCGCCGTCGGTATCCCGCCCGGTTTTACGGCGGCTATGCGCCCGCTCTCATCGAGCGAAATCGCGACGTTCTCCGCCCAGCCGGTCGGCAGAAGCGCCTGTTCGGCAAAGAGCCGGTGGATGGGTGACGCTGCCATCTCGCTTCTCTCCTGTACATGGTTGTATATGGAACTATAGGTATTTTGTGGTGGCGCGCAAGGTCGAAATCGACGAAAACTACGGGTGACCCCTGTCAGGCGCGGCGGGCTTTCGCCGGCGGAATGGAGCACTCTATGACGAAACTGGAGCGCAAGAGCGATCTTTCCACCTTCGACAAGGGGCCTGTGCCGCGCTACGTAGCGGTCAAGCAGTTCATCCGCAGCCGCATCGAGAGCGGCGAATGGCCGGCACACCACCGCATTCCCTCCGAAAACGAGATCGTCGCCGATCTCGGCGTCAGCCGCATGACCGCAAACCGGGCGCTGCGTGAACTTGCTAGCGAGGGCGCGATCACGCGGGTGCAGGGGGTCGGCTCCTTCGTCGCCGCCCACAAGGGCAGCACGGCGCTGCTCGAGGTCCGCAACATCGCCGACGAAATCCGCGCGCGCGGTCACCGGCACGGCTCGCGCATCAATCTCATGCAGGAGGAGCAGGCCACGCCCGAAATCGGCCACGCCCTCGGGCTGCCAAGCGCGGCGCGCGTCTTTCATTCCGTCATCGTTCACCTCGAGGACGACGTGCCGATCCAGATCGAGGACCGTTTCGTCAATCCCGCAATCTGCCCCAATTATCTGGGACAGGACTTCGAGAGCACCACTCCGAACGCCTATCTGACGCTGGTGGCGCCGATCACGCGCACGGAGCAGATCGTCGAGGCCGTGCTGCCGAAGCCCTGGGAATGCAAGCTTCTCGCGATCGGCCGCAACGAGCCCTGCCTGATGATCCGCCGCCGGACCTGGTCGGAAACCGCGAACGTGACGGTCGCGCGGCTCGTCTATCCGGGCACGCGCTACCGTCTCGAGGGGGTTTCGCAATAGGGACCGCATTGCAAGAGACAGGAACGAAATGATGGAAGATGAATCGCTGAAGCGCCGCACGCGGCTTGCAAGACCGGACGTGTCGGCCGACGAAGCGAAGGTGATCCTGTCGGAACACTACGGCCTCTCCGGCGCGCTTACGGAACTCGGCAGCCAGCAGGACCGCAACTATCGCATCGACACGGACGAAGGCCGTTTCGTCCTGAAGCTCGCGAGACTCGAATATGCGCGGGCGGAGCTCGAGGCGCAGAATGCCGCCCTGCGCCATGTGGGCGCAAAGACCGGTGCGCCGAAGGTGCCGGAGGTCGTGCCGGCACGGAGCGGCGAGGAGATCGTCACCGCCGCCGTCCGCGAGGAAAGCTATCAGGTCCGGCTGCTGACCTATCTCGACGGCACGCCTCTCACGCGCCGCAAGCACCTGCCGGCAGAAAGCGTGGCCGCGCTTGGCGACGTTGCCGGCCGGCTCGCCGTCGCGCTTCAGGACTTCGACCATCCCGGTCTCGACCGGGAACTGCAATGGGACTTGAGGAGAGCAGGGCCGGTGGCGCTGGATCTGCTTTCGGCAATGGCCGACGGGGGTGAGCGCAAGCGCATCGCCGAAGCCATGGTCGGCGCCATGCGGCGGGTGCAGCCGCTGATGCCGGAGCTGCGCCTGCAGGCGATCCACCAGGACGTCACCGACGACAATGTCGTGAGCCGCGCGGAGATGAACGGGCGTCTCGTTCCCTATGGCGTCATCGATTTCGGCGATGTCCTGAAGGGCTGGGTGGTCGCCGAGCTTGCCGTCGCCTGCGCGTCGCTGCTGCACCATGCCGATCGCGATCCCTTCCACATCCTGCCGGCGGTGAAGGCGTTCCACGCCGTCTGCCCGCTGACGGATGCCGAATTGAGGGCTCTCTGGCCGCTGATCGTGGCGCGCGCCGGCGTTCTCGTCGCGAGCTCGGCGCAGCAGCTCGAGATCGATCCGGACAACGCCTATGTCGAGGGCAATGCGGCGCATGAGCGCGAAATTTTCGATGTCGCGATATCCGTCCCGTTCGAGCTCATGGAACACGCGATCTTCGAGGCGGTCGGCAGGAGGGCGGAATTGGTGCTGCCCGCGATCCGCGGCCGGCTGCTGCCCGCTATCGACCCGGACCGCCTCGGCATCGTCGATCTCTCGATCCTCGGGCCGCATCTGCCCGCCGACCGGTGGCATTACGAGGATACCGAAGCGCTGCTCCTGCAGTCTGCGGCACGCGCGGCCGGTGCTGCGGCGACACGCTACGGCGAATTCCGGCTGACCGAAACGCGGCTTCTCGATGCCAGGGCGCCGCGGACTCTCGCCCTTCACGCGGACCTGTGCCTGCACGGGCAGACGCCGGTGCAGGCACCTTTCGCGGGCCGGCTCCACCAGCGCGGCGGCAGGCTGATCCTCTCGGCCGAAACCCTCCATCTCCATCTCTACGGCGTCGATCCGGCCGAACTGGAGGAGAAGACCGTCGAGGCCGGCGCGCGGATCGGCATCGTGCCCGGCGATGCATCCGCCCTCGGCTTCATCCGCGTCCAGCTTTGCACCGAGGCGGATGTCGATCCGCCGTCCTTTGCCGCCGCGCACCAGGCGGCGGCCTGGCGGCGGCTCTGCCCGTCGCCGGCGGCGATCCTCGGCTTCGATTGCGACGCGCCCATGCCCGATTCAATCGGGCTGCTCGAACGGCGGGCGCGTCACTTCGCCAGCCCGCAGAAGAACTATTACCGGAACCCGCCTGAGATCGAGCGCGGCTGGAAGGAGCATTTGTTCGACGTCGAGGGGCGCGCCTATCTCGACATGGTCAACAACGTCACCATTCTCGGCCACGGGCACCCCCGATTTTCGGCGGCCATCGGGCGACAATGGTCGCTGCTCAACACCAATTCTCGGTTCCACTATGCGGCGGTCACCGAGTTTTCCGAGCGGCTCGCGGCCCTGGCCCCGGAAGGGCTCGACACGGTCTTCCTCGTCAACAGCGGCTCGGAGGCGAACGACCTCGCGATCCGGCTCGCATGGGCCTATTCCGGTCGGCGCAACATGCTGTCGCTGCTCGAGGCCTATCACGGCTGGACGGTCGCGAGCGACGCCGTCTCGACCTCGATCGCCGACAACCCTGAGGCGCTGACGACGCGGCCGGACTGGGTGCATGCGGTCGTCTCGCCGAACACCTATCGCGGGCCGTTTCGCGGCGAGGGATCGACCGGCGATTACGTTGCCGCCGTTGCGGCCAAGCTCGAGGAACTGGACGAAAAGGGCGAAGGCCTCGCCGGCTTCATCGCGGAGCCGGTCTATGGCAATGCCGGCGGCATTCCGCTGCCGCCGGGCTATCTCGAAGCCGTCTATGCCATGGTCCGGGCGAAGGGCGGCGTCGCAATCGCCGACGAGGTGCAGGTCGGCTACGGCCGGCTGGGGCATTATTTCTGGGGCTTCGAAGAGCAAGGCGTCGTGCCGGACATCATCACCGTCGCCAAGGGCATGGGCAACGGCCACCCGCTCGGCGCCGTGATCACCCGCCGCGAGATCGCCGAAGCGCTCGAGAAGGAGGGCTATTTCTTCTCCTCCTCCGGCGGCAGTCCCGTAAGCTCGGTCGTGGGCTTGACGGTACTCGACATTCTCCATGACGAGGCCCTGCAGGAAAACGCCCGCATGGTGGGCGATCATCTGAAGGCGCGGCTCGAAACGCTCGGACAACGCTTCCCGCTCGTCGGCGCGGTCCACGGCATGGGGCTCTACCTCGGCGTCGAGTTCGTCCGCGACCGCGAGACGCTGGAGCCTGCAACGGATGAGACGGCGGCGATCTGCAACCGCCTCCTCGAACTCGGCGTCATCATGCAGCCGACCGGCGACCATCTCAACGTCCTGAAGATCAAGCCGCCGCTCTGCCTCAGCCGCGACAGCGCGGATTTCTTCGCCGACATGCTGGGAAAGGTGCTGGAAGAGGGGTGGTAGGAACGACGGAGGTTCGGCGAAGACCCCTCCTCAGAACACCCTCCCCACAAGGGCCTACAAGGGGGAGGGGCAGGCGGCCGCTGCGACGGCTTGCCCACTTTCTCACCCTACCAAAATACCGCAGAGGTCGCTCCCATTCCGATCCGGCAGAGGTCGAGGTTGGAAACGAAAGCGTGCGGCAGCAAGCCCCTCCCCCTTGTGGGGAGGGGTTGGGGAGGGGTTTTGCGGGACGAGTTGGAGGCGTCTTTCTCTCGACTCAGCCCTCGCTCAGCATCTCCGCCTCGCTGCCCAGGCTACCGATCAGGCTGCGGCGGACGCGGCCGATGTCGCGCATCGGCGGCTCGCCGAAATGGCGGGCATATTCGCGGCTGAACTGCGATTGGCTCTCATAGCCGACCTTGTGGCCGGCGTCGCCGGCGTCGAGGCTCTCCTCCAGCATCAGCCGCCGCGCCTCCTGCAGGCGCAGTTGCTTCTGGTATTGCAGCGGGCTCATCGCCGTGATCGCCTTGAAATGATGGTGAAGCGACGACACGCTCATGCTGACGCGGCTGGCGAGATCGTCGATGCGCAGCGGCCGCGAATAATGCTCCTTCAGCCAGGCGACGGCGCGGCCGATCTGGTGCGGCTGGCTTTCCGCCGTCATCATCTGCCGGAGCGTCGCCCCGTGGGGTCCGATCAGCAGGCGATAGAGAATTTCCTGTTCGATCAGCGGCAACAGCACCGCCCTGTCGGCGGAGCGGTCGAGCAGCCGGAGGAGGCGCAGCGCCGCGTCTTCGAGGTCGGGCGTGAGCTTGCTGACCGTCATGCCGCGCGGCGAGCCGGACGATTTCGCCGCCTCATTGTCGACCGCGCCGAAAAGCGCCGGAATCCTCGTCGTATCGATCTGGAAGGCCATGCTCAGATAGGGCTCGTCGGCGGACGCGAGCGACACCTGCGAAAGTACCGGCAGGTCGATCGAGGTCAGGAGATAGTCGGAGGCGCCATAGACGAGGGTTTCGCCCCCGAGCACGACGCGCTTTGCGCCCTGGACGATGATCGCCAGGCTCGGCTTGTAGGCCGCGCAGTTCAGCTTCGCCGGACTTGAATGCCGGTGGATGCTGAGGCCCGGTATGTTCGTCGGATGGTCGCCATCCTTGCCGGCGATCCGGGCAATGATTTCGATCATCTCCTGACGAGGCGTGCTTTGTGTAGATGTCATATTCGGCGGTCTTTGCAATGGTTTAGGTCGTGATGAAGGCAGGCCACAGATAGGGCGCCGGGGCTGTCCCGTCAGCAGGCTTCAACGATTTTCGCAGGATCGTGCAAAAACTTTGCAGGATCGCACTAACGCGATGGCCTTCGGAAACAGCATAGTCCGCCGCGTTGCCCGCGGTCCATGCACCGGGGCGCACTTTTCCAGACATGAAGGAAAGACCCATGGCCATTGCAAGAGGATATGCGGCGACGGATGCGTCGAAGCCGCTCGCTCCTTTCACCTTCGAGCGCCGCGAACCGCGCGACGACGATGTCGTGATCGACATCAAATATTGCGGCGTCTGCCATTCCGACATCCACCAGGCCCGCAACGAGTGGGGCAACTCGACCTTCCCGATGGTACCCGGCCACGAAATCGTCGGCATCGTGCGGGCGGTTGGCTCCAAGGTCACGAGGTTCAAGATCGGCGATCGGGTGGGCGTCGGCTGCTTCGTCGATTCCTGCACGACCTGTGCGGCGCGCGACCTCGATCTCGAGCAATACCTGCCCGGCCTGGTGCCGACCTATAACGGCGTCGAGGCCGACGGGAAAACCCCGACGCAGGGCGGCTATTCCGATCACATCGTCGTCAAGGAGGGCTATGTGCTCTCCATTCCGGAGAACCTGCCGCTCGATGCCGCCGCCCCGCTGCTCTGCGCCGGCATCACGCTTTATTCGCCGCTGCGCCACTGGAAGGCGGGTCCCGGCAAGAAGGTGGCGATCGTCGGCATGGGCGGTCTCGGCCACATGGGCGTGAAGCTGGCGCACGCGATGGGAGCGGAAGTGACCGTGCTCAGCCAGACGCTGTCGAAGAAGGAGGACGGGCTGAAGCTCGGCGCCGACCACTATCATGCCACGAACGATCCGGCGACCTTCACCGCCCTTGCCGGCAGCTTCGATCTCATCATCTGCACCGTCGCCGCCGAGATCGACTGGAATGCCTATCTCAACCTCCTGAAGGTCGACGGCGACCTCGTGCTGGTCGGCATTCCGGAGAACCCGGTGCCGGTCCACGCCTTCTCGCTCGTGCCGGCCCGGCGCAGCATTTCCGGCTCGATGATCGGTTCGATCAAGGAGACGCAGGAGATGCTGGATTTCTGCGGCGAACACGGCATCGTCTCGGAGATCGAGACGATCGCGATGGACCAGATCAACGCGGCCTACGAGCGCGTGATCAGGAGCGACGTGCGCTACCGCTTCGTGATCGACATGGAATCGATCAAGGCGTGAGTCCGCTCGTGGCGCCGCATGTTCGCGACAGATGTGCGGCGCTACGAGCATTGCATGCGCACCGTCGCCGTAGGCGGTGCTCGCCCGAGAGTTCGGAGATTCCGCTCCGCGCGAGGCGCCGCCTCAAAGCAGCGGCAGCGGGCCGTCGTTCTTGATCTCTTCCATCACCGCATAGGTCCGCGTCTCCTTGACGCCCGGGAGCGTCCAGAGCACCTGGCCGAGGAAGTTGCGGTAGGCGGCCATGTCCTCGAAGCGGGTCTTGACGAGATAGTCGAAGCCGCCGGCGACCATGTGGCATTCGAGAACCGCCGGCGCCTGCTTGATGGCGGCGGCGAACTGATCGAAGACCTCCGGCGTCGTCTTGTCGAGCATCACCTCGATGAAGACCAGGAGCCCGAAGCCGAGCTTGTGCGGGTCGAGACGCGCGCCGAAGCCGGAGACGTAGCCCTCCTTCAGCAGTCGCCGCAGCCGCTCGCTGGTAGCCGTCGGCGAAAGGCCGATCCGGTCGGCGAGCTCCAGATTGGTGATCCGCCCGTCCGCCTGGAGAATGTTGAGGATTCTCCGGTCCGTCTTGTCGATCTGGTGCATGGCCGCCTCCCGCTTTTGAGCTCTCAGGCGGCAAGCCGCGCTTCGGCGAGTTTCACCCAGTAGGATATGCCGTGCGGGATCACCTCGTCGTTGAAGTCGTAGGCGGGATGGTGCAGGCCTGCCGTGTCGCCATTGCCGATGAAGACGAAGGCGCCGGGGCGGGCGAGCAGCATATAGGAGAAATCCTCGCCGCCCATCATCGGATCCAGCGCAGCGTTGACATTGCCGTCGCCGGCAATCGTCGCAGCGACGGCAAGCGCATGGGCGGTCTCGGCGGCATGGTTGACGGTCACCGGATAGTTGCGTTCATAGGAGACGTCGACGGTTGCGCCATGGGCGCCCGCAATGCTCTGGGCGATCTGGCGGATACGGGCCTCGCCGGTGTCGCGGACCCCCGGCGTCAGCGCCCGCACCGTGCCGGCGAGAACGGCCTGTTCCGGAATGACGTTATAGGCAAAGCCGGCGTTGAACTTGGTGACGGAGACGACCACGGAGGCAAGCGGATCGACGGTGCGCGAGGCGATCGTCTGCAGCGCATTGACGATCTGGGCGCCGATGGCGATCGGATCGATGGTCCTGTGCGGCTGGGCGGCGTGGCCGCCGCGCCCCTTGACGGTGATGGTGAACTCGTCCGTGGAGGCCATGATCGGGCCGACGCGACTGCCGAAATGGCCGATCGGCATGCCCGGCATGTTGTGCATGCCGTAGACCTCTTCGATCGCGAAGCGCTCCATCATGCCGTCCTTCACCATCTCGTTGCCGCCGCCGCCGCCTTCCTCGGCCGGCTGGAAGATGACGGCGACATTGCCGGCGAAATTGCGCGTCTCGGCGAGGTATTTCGCCGCGCCGAGCAGCATGGCCGTGTGGCCGTCATGACCGCAGGCATGCATCTTGCCGGCGGTCGTCGAGGACCAGGGCTTGCCGCTCGTCTCGGTGATCGGCAGGGCGTCCATGTCGGCCCTGAGGCCGATGGTGCGGCCCGGGCCGCGATTGCCGCGGATGAGGCCGACGAGGCCGGTCCTGCCGAGCCCCGTCACGATTTCGTCAACGCCGAATTCCTTGAGTTTCCCTTCGACGAAGGCTGCCGTATTTTCCACCGCGAACAGGAGCTCCGGGTTCTGGTGCAGGTAGCGCCGCCACTCGGTCACTTCGTTCTTGAGCTCGGCGGCACGGTTCAGAATCGGCATGGTTCATTCCTGTCGGTCTGTTCGATCACTGGGATCCGATAATCGGGGTCTGCAGCGCCGCGCGCCTGCTTGAGACGCAAAGGGTACTGCAGCACTTTGAATTGCTGCATGTCTTTCTCCTTAACTCAAGGTCGATTCAAGGAGGACATGCAGCAGGCGGTGGATTGACGCAGCGGCCAAATGAATGGGCTTTGCCATTTCCTCGCCATATAGGCTAAATACCCGGACGATACGAGGCAACTGCGGAATTTCGAGGTGGGGATTGTGGCGATAGCTCGATTCGTGATGCGCGACAGGGCGGGCACTATGGGCGTGCTTGCGGGTGCCTGTGCGATGTTCCTGGTCGCGACGCTCTCCGCATCGGCCAATCCGCGGCTGGTCGTCGATGTCGACACGCTCAAGGTCTACGAGCATCAGGACATTTTCCAGAGGTGGTATCCGGCATCGCTGACCAAGCTGATGACGGCCTATACGACCTTCCGGGCGATCAAGGCCGGGCAGCTGACGCTGGAAAGCCCGGTGGTGATGTCGAAGAATGCCGCATCCGAGCCGCCGAGCAAGATGTTCTACAAGCCCGGCCAGGCGATGACGCTCGACAGCGCGCTGAAGATGATGCTCGTCAAGTCGGCGAACGACGTCGCCGTTGCGATCGCCGAGACGGTCGGCGGGTCCGAGCAGGCTTTCATCGAACGGATGAATGCGGAGGCGCGCCGCATCGGCATGACGTCGTCGCATTTCATCAACGCCAACGGGCTGCCGGGCAAGGGGCAGTACACGACGGCCCGCGACCTTGCGGTGCTCGCGATCACGCTGAAGCGGGAATTCCCGGAATATGCCTCCTACTTCGCGCTGGAAGGCTTCACCACCGGCAAGAAGGACTATGCGAACTACAACATGCTGATCGGCCGGTTCGAAGGGGCGGACGGCATGAAGACCGGCTTCATCTGCGCCTCCGGCTTCAACCAGGTCTCGTCGGCGACCCGCAGCGGCCGCCGGGTCGTCTCGGTCGTGCTCGGCGAGGACAGCCTCGGCGCCCGTGCCGACGAGTCTGCAAGGCTCCTTCAGATGGCGCTGACGACGACGAATGCGGGAAAGCGGTCGCTGCCTGAGATCGCTCCCTATGGTGAGACCCGGGACGTGGTCGCGGACATCAGCAAGGAGATCTGCTCGAAGCAGGCCGCGAAGGTCCGGAGCGAAGGCCGGGACGAGGCCGGCCGGCAGAAGCTGCTTTCGCCCTATATCCACGAGATCGACCGGCCGCTGAAGCTGGCATTCGCCGGGCTCATTCCCGGCAGCGGCGACAAGGCCGCCAAGGCCGGCGGCGATGTGGGCGGGCAGGGCGATACCGCCGAGATCGCCAATGTGCCGATCCCGGTTCCGCGCCCGAGTTTTTGATGCATGTCGCCCGAAAGCGTGCGGCGGTTTTGCGCGGCGGATGAGTTCGATCGAATGCGGCGCGTTTCGGGGCGGCTGGGGAGAACCGACCGCCTCGTTGTCTGAACGGAGTCTGCCATGAACGGTGCATTGCCGGTGGTGCCGGTGTCGATCCTCACCGGCTTTCTCGGTGCGGGCAAGACGACCCTTCTCAACCGCGTGCTGAAGGATCCGGCGCTTGCCGACACGGCCGTGATCATCAACGAGTTCGGCGATGTCTCGATCGATCATCTGCTGGTCGAGGCATCGAGCGACGGCGTGATCGAGCTTTCCGACGGCTGCCTCTGCTGCACGGTGCGGGGCGCGCTCGTCGACACTTTGGCCGATCTCATGGACCGGATGCAGACGGGCCGTGTCAAGCCGCTGAGGCGCGTCATCATCGAGACCACCGGTCTTGCCGATCCGGCGCCGGTGCTGCAATCGGTCCTCGGCAATCCGGTCCTCGCGCAGAACTTCCGGCTGGACGGTGTCGTCACCGTGGTGGATGCGGTCAATGGCGAGCAGACGATCGCCGGCCATGTCGAAGCCTTGAAGCAGGTCGCCGTCGCCGACCGGCTCGTCATCAGCAAGGCGAGCCTTGCCAAGGACGAAGAGGTGGATGCGCTGACGGCGGTTTTGCGGGACCTCAATCCACGCGCGCCGATCATCGACGGCGATGCGGAAGAGGCGGGTCGCGCCGGGCTCTTCGCCTGCGGGCTCTATGACGCGTCGACCAAGGTCGCCAATGTCGGCCGCTGGCTTCAGGACGAGACGGATCATCGCCACGACCACGACCATCACCATGCCCATCACCATGACCATGACCATGAGGATCACGGGCATCATCACCGCCATGACGTCAATCGTCACGGCTCCGACATCCGCTCCTTCAGCATCGTGCATGATCGGCCGATCGCGCCGAGGGCGCTGGAGATGTTCATCGATCTCCTGCGCTCGGCGCACGGCGAAAAGCTGTTGCGGATGAAGGCGATCGTCTCGGTCGCCGACAATCCGGAGCGGCCGGTGGTGCTCCATGGCGTCCAGACCGTCTTCCACGCGCCGGAACGGCTTGCCGCCTGGCCCGATCCCGCCGACCGCCGCACGCGGATGGTGCTGATCACCAGGGGGCTCGAGGAAGCCTTCGTGCGCGACCTCTTCGACGCCTTCACCGGCAAGCCGGGCGTCGACCGCGCGGATGCGGAGGCGCTTGCCGACAATCCGCTCGCCGTGCCCGGGATGAAGTTCTGACGGAGGGCGCCGCCCGGCACCGCGATTTACACGATGAAGAAGTCGGCAAAGGTGATTGCCGCCTTGTTGTCCAGATGAGCAAATTGCACGGCCTTGCCCGCGCCCGAACCGTCGGCATCGTAAAAGAGGGCGCCGCTGTCGCTGTTGTAGAGAAGCCGATCGCCTGCGTCGACTTTGGCGACCGCAATGTCCTTGAAGAGACCCGCCGAAAGGGTGCCGGAGGGCAGTGCCGCGAAGATCTTGCCCGACAGCACGATCGTGTCGTCGGTGGCCGAGAAATCGCGGATATGGTCGACATTGCTCGCGCCGAGCGCCGTGCTGAACACGAATTGGTCCTTGCCTGCGTTCCCGCAAAGACTGTCGCTGCCGGCTCCGCCGTCCAGCCTGTTGCCCGCGGCATTGCCGGTTATCGCGTTCGAGTGTGCATGGCCTTTTCCGCTGAGCGCTGCCTTGCCGGTCAGCACGAGGTTCTCGACATTGGCCGCGAGCGTCAGGGAAATGCTGCTTTTCACCAGGTCGGTCCCGGCGCTCTTCGCCTCGATCGTCTTGTCGCCCTTGTCGTCGACGACGTAGGTGTCGTTGCCCGCTCCGCCGATGAGGGTGTCGGCTCCCTGTCCCCCGTCGAGCGTGTCGTTGCCCGCAGCGCCGCTCAGGACATTGGCGGCGCCATTGCCGGTGAGCCTGTTGGCGAGGCCGTTGCCCGTTCCATTGACCCCGAGGCTTCCCGTCAAAAGCAGGTTCTCGAGATTTGCGCCAAGCGTGAAGGAGACGCTGCTCTTCACCAGATCCGTTCCGGCCGAAGCTGCTTCCGAGACGCGGTCAGCCACATTGTCGACGACATAGGTGTCGTTGCCGCCGAGACCCTGCATCTGGTCGGCCCCGCGGCCGCCATCGAGAACGTTGCCGGCCGCGTTGCCGATCAGGATATCCGCCGCGGGACCGCCTTTGGCGTTTTCGATCACCACGCCATTGGCGATGGTAAACCCGCCGGTCAGCGTTTCGGAGGTGGAAAGCCACCCGCCGCCGCCGATCTCCGCCTTCAGCGTCGCGGCCCGGAGATCGATTTTCGCGCGGCTGGTGCCGGCATAGGCAATGGTATCGATGCCGCCCGTATCCCATAGCGTCGTATAGCCCCGGTTGAAGTCGACGTCGTCGCTGAAGCGATAGACATCGTTGCCCGTGTTGTGGGTCTTCGCACCGTACATATGCTGGAGAGCGGCGATATCGATGGCGCCGAGCGAGCCCGGCTGCGCATTCAGCGTCGCCCCGAAATCCTTGGCCTTGGTGAACGGGTTGTCCTCGCCCCAGAAGGCATAGGTATAACCCATGACGGAATAGATCGACGAGTTGAGCAGGCCCGTGCCCTTGTCGTCCTCGTCGGCGACCCCGGGCAAGGTTGGTCCGGCGATCGAGTCATGCGTGTGCTTGAGGCCGAGGCTGTGGGCGATCTCATGCAGCCAGACGTCCGAGAAGGTGCCGAGGCGAATGATGTCGGCGGCCGACTTGACGCTCTTCGGGTCGATGCCGACGGCGGTCGTCACCGTATCCTCGGTCGGCCCCGGTCCGCCGGAGAACCCGCCGCCGCCGGTGTCGAGCAGCGTCTGCTTCAGCGTCGCATTGGCGACCGACGTTTCACGAAAGGTCACGTCGATGCAGGCCGCGATGTCCGCAAACATCTCGCGATAGAAGTCCTTCCAGTCTCCCTCCGCGAAATCGTCGATGCCGTTCTTGTCTATGTCCTGCTTGGTAAACCCGAAGGTCAGCGTTTTCGACGTCCAGGCATAGCCGCCGATCACACCGTCGATGACCGCGTTCTTCGAAGAACCGACACGCTTGTAGGTGGTTGCCATCGATGATTTTCCGTTTCGACCTGCTTCGACCCGAGGTCGGATAACGACGGCTCCCGATCGCCGCAACGGGACTTCTCACGTCTTTGGCGCCAAGTGGATAGAGGGTGCGCGATCAGGCGCTTTTGCCCGCAGAATTCAGCCGATAGCGGCATGCTTGCGACGCTTGCCCAATGGTACACGGCGTTGGCGAGCCGGTCGTGGCAGCGGCGACAAGACCGCCAAGACCGGCGGCGATGTGGCGGGGCAGGGCGATACCGCCGAGATCGCCAATGTGCCGCCCGGGATGAAGTTCTGAAGCGCGTCGTATCACGCCATGCGGCGTGCTTCGGTCCTCGCCTTCCGGCATGACCAGACTCTCAACGCGCAATTCCTTTATCGAGGATCGAGCGCTGTGCGCTTGTTGCCGGGCCCGGCACGGGTTACGGAAGGCAAGTCCTGACTCCGCAATTCTGAAACCGCGGGCCGTGAGAGGTGCTGATTGATCGAAATTCTGACGATGCGATTGGAGGAGACATCGCTCGGGACGGGGGATGTCTCCGAGTGGTTGTCGGCGGAGAAAGACCTGGCTTGCTACAGGCCGCTCAGTTCCGACCGCCGCGGCCTCTTTTCCTTCAGCGCCCAAGGTGCCGGCGACCTCGTGGCCTGGTCCGGGTCGAGCTCGACGGAGCGCGCCTTCTCGGTGAACCTCGAAGGCGACGACTTCATGTTTTTCGTCGAGCATGGCACGCACTACGAGCTGGCGACCGGCGGCATCCGGCATGGAGTGACGCCGGGGGTCGGGTTGCTGACCTCCGCCGACCGCTATTCCGCCCTGAAGATCGGCGCAGGTTCGGCCGCAGAGGGATTCTGCGTTCCGCGAAGCGCAGTGCAGGCGGCGCTTGCCAGCAGTTTCGAGCGGCTGCTCCCGACCGGCTTCGAGTTCGCTCCCTTGCACGACCTCAATGGCGGTCCGGCGGGCCATCTCTTCAAGCTGATGCGGTTCTTCCGCGACGACATGTGCGGCGGCCAGAACCTCGAGGTCTCGCCGATCGCGCTGGCGAGCTTCAAGGAGATGTTCTGTCTGCTGATGGTGCAAAACCTGCGCCACACATTGTCCGATCTCAATGCGCCGGTACGGACCATCGCACCGCGACAGGTTCGACGAGCGCTGGAATTTGCCAGGGCCCATGCGGCGATGCCGATCACCATTTCCGATATGGCTGCCGCCGCAGGCGTCAGCGTACGCGCCCTGCAGGCAAACTTCCGCCGCTTCCTGAACGCCACGCCGATGGCCTATCTTCGGCAACTGCGCCTCGAAGGCGCTCACCATGACATCGTCAACGCCCATCCATCAGCCACGGTGGCGGAAATCGCCCGGCGCTGGGGTTTCATGCATCTGGGCCGTTTTTCCCAGGAATACCGCGCAACTTTCGGCGTCGTTCCATCCGCCGACCTCGCCCGATGCTACAGCCAGCGGCGGACGCGGCCTCTGTAGGCGCGGTATCGATCAGGCCCTCTTGCGGATGAGGAAGCGATGGCCGCCTTCGATGGGTATCGCCTCCTCCAGCCGGTGCCCGTCCTCGTTGCAGAAATGCGGGATGTCGATGACCGCGAGCGGGTCGGTCGTCGTCACCTCGATCAGCGCGCCCGGTCCGAGCGTCGCCATGCGCTTCCGCGTCTTCAAAACGGGAAGGGGGCATTTCAGCCCCCTCAAATCGTAGACGACCCTTGCTTCGTCCGGCATCAATTGCCCCAGATCTTCCAGAACGGGCGCTTCTTCGGCGGTTGTTCCGTAGCCGCCGGTGCCGCCTCGGCGTTTGCGGCCGGGGCGGTCGCCACTTGCGGATTGGCTTCCGACGGCGCGGTTGCTTGCTGGGCAGGTTGCTGCCCGCCGGCGGGCTGCTGCGCTGCCGGCTGGGCGGCGGCCTGTTCGGGGGCCTGTTCCGGGGCCTGGGGGGCCGGTGCGGGTGCCGCGGCCTCCGGCTCACCCTTCGAGAACAGGTTCCAGAAGGATTTCTTCGCGGGCGCCGTCGGCAATGCCGCCTGCCGGACCGGGCGCTCGATCGGGCTTTGCTGCGGCACGGGCACGTTCCTGCCTTCGCGCGTCGCCTTCTCCAGCGCCTCTTTCTGGATCAGTGCGGCCTGCCTGGCTTCCTCCGCTTCCTTCTGTTCGGCGAGCCTCTTTTCGAGATCGCTCACCTTCATCAGCTTGCCGGCATCGAGCGAGGTGCCGGTCGGGGCGTAGGCGAGCTCGCGGCCCTTGCGCTGGTCGGCGACGATGGCCTTGCGCTCGGCCTCGGTCGGCTCGTACCAGACCATGCCTTCGAACTTCTTCAGCGCCTTCTCGTAGTCGCGCTGATAGTCCTTCTCGTAGGACGCCATGGCCACCTGGAGCGCCGGCGGCGTCGTCATGGCGGGGCATTGGCCGGCGGGGTTGAACTTGCCGTCGGTCTGCTGGTTGAAGACGTATTTCCTCTCGCAGACATTCACCTGCGGCGGCCGCTTGGTCACCTCGAACTGGTCGTAGCCGGCCTTCAGCATCTTCCAGAATTCGATGTTCGGATTGTCGCGGTGGCGCGCCATGTTCTCCGCGGTCATGCGGAAGGGGAAGGCCTGCAGCTGCACGTATTCCTGGCCGCCCTTGAAGGCGTCGCGCGCGAGCGCGAAGATCTCGATGATCTGCTCGTCGGTCATCGAATAGCAGCCGGACGAGGAGCAGGCGCCGTGGATCATCAGATGCGTGCCGCTGCGCCCGTTCGCCTTGTCATAGGCATTCGGATAGCCGGTGTTGATCGCGAGGTAGTAGCTCGAATTGGGATTCATCTGGTGCGGATAGAGCGGGTAGAATCCCTCGGGCGCCTGGCGGTCACCCTCCTTCACCTTCGGACCGAGCTTTCCGGACCACGCGCAAATCTTGTAGTTCTTCAGGAGCTGGAAGCGGTTGGCGGTATTCGCCTTCCAGACCTCGAGCGTTCCCTCTTCCTTGAAGATGCGCAGCAGGATCGGGGACGTCTTCTGCATCCCGAGTTCGCTCATCTTGCCGACGATCTTGCCGGAAAGCTGGTACTCGGTCTTGTTCTTGACGTTGGAAAGATTGACGCTGTCGAGCGTTTCGTTGGTGCAGCCGGCAAGTGCTGCTGCGATAGCGGCGGTGACGACAAGGTTCCTGAAACGCATCGGCAAAAGCCCGTTCTAGCCACAATCCATCCGAGCACGCCGCATCCTGGAATGGCCGGCGTCAACGAATCAGTAAGTCATTATTCTTCACGAAATCTTAACCGTGCAGGCGCCCCCTGCGAATGGCTATCCCTCATGACCTCATGAATATGGCCAAGATTTGGCCACAGTCGATTTCCGGTTGCCGCCGCGGGCATTTGATCGCGATGGTTCCGATCGCGCCGGATCGAGCGGGTTGGCGCGGCGCAGCCTCGACAGCCGTTTTTAGAGATTGCGGCCGATGTTGAGGTATTTCTGCCGGCGATCTGCCCTGAGCTCTTCGCCGTTGCGGGCGGAAAGTTCCTTGAGCGCGTCGGCGATCACCGTTCCGGTGCGGCTGATGACCGCCTCCGGATCGCGGTGCGCGCCGCCGACCGGTTCGGGGATGATGCCGTCGATGACGCCCAGCGCCTTCAGGTCCTCCGCGGTGATCTTCATGTTGGCGGCCGCTTCCTTCGCACGCGTCGAGTCGCGCCAGAGGATCGAGGCCGCGCCTTCCGGCGAGATCACGCTGTAGATCGCGTGCTCCAGCATGTAGACGCGGTTGCCGGTGGCGATCGCGATCGCACCGCCCGAACCGCCTTCGCCGATCACCACGGTGACGATCGGCACCTTGACGTTGAGACACATTTCGGTCGAGCGCGCGATCGCCTCGGCCTGGCCGCGCTCCTCTGCACCGACGCCCGGATAGGCACCCGCGGTATCGATCAGCGTGATCAGCGGCAGGCCGAAGCGGTCGGCCATCTCCATGACGCGCACGGCCTTGCGATAGCCTTCGGGGCGGGGGCTGCCGAAATTGTGCTTGATGCGCGACTTGGTGTCGTTGCCCTTCTCCTGGCCGATCACGGCGACCGGCGAGCCGCGGAAGCGCGCAAGCCCCGCCTGGATCGCATCGTCATTGGCGAAGTTCCGGTCGCCCGCAAGCGGCGTGAACTCGGTGAAGAGGTGGGAGGCATAGTCGAGGAAATGCGGGCGCGAGGGATGGCGGGCGACCTGCGTCTTCTGCCAGGGCGACAGCTTGGAATAGATCTCGGCCATCGCGTCGCGGACGCGCCCTTCGAGCCGCGTGATCTCGTCCGACGTGTTCACGCTCTCGTCCTCGCCGGCGAGTTTCTTCAGTTCGAGAATCTTGCCTTCGAGATCAGAGATGGGTTTTTCGAAGTCGAGATAGTTGTGCATCAGATGCGTTTCCGATCGTTTGTCGACAAGGTCGCCCTGCCAAGCCAATCTGTCCGGCGGACCTAATCCTGTTTTTTCGCCTGTTTGGCAAGGGGGTGATGGTTCTGCACGAGCGCGTGCAGCCGTTCTTCCAGCACATGCGTATATATTTGTGTCGTCGAAATGTCCGAGTGTCCGAGCAGTTCCTGCACGGCGCGAAGGTCGGCGCCGTTGGCGAGCAGATGACTGGCAAAGGCATGGCGCAGCACGTGCGGCGAGATTGCGGCGACCCGGATGCCGGCGCGCGCCGCGAGGCTCTTCAGGTCGCGGGCGAAGACCTGGCGCGGCAGATGGCCGGTCTTGCCGTAGGAGGGGAAGAGCCAGGGGCTGTCCGCCCCGTCGGCGTTTTCCCTGAGCGCCTCGCCATAGGCCCGCATGGCGCGGATCGCCGCCTGCGACAGGGGCACCAGCCTTTCCTTGTTGCCCTTGCCGCGAATGACGAGAAAGCGGCCGCTCTGCGCAAGCACGCTCGCCGGCAGCGACACCAGCTCGCTGACGCGCATGCCGGTCGCGTAGAGGAGCTCGATCAGCGCATGCATGCGCAACTTCGAGAGCGCGTCCTCGCCGCCGGACCCGGCCTCCGCCTCCGCCTGGCCGATCAGCCGGGTGACGTCGTCGATGCTGAGCGTCTTCGGCAGGGCGCGCGCCTTCTTCGGTGCGTCGAGGATGCCGGTCGGATCGTCGCCGCGCAGCCCCTCCGCGTAGAGGAACTTGTAGAATTGCCTGAGCGCCGAAAGCCGCCGGGCCTGCGAGGACGACTTGAAGCCCTCGCCGGCCAGGTGGGAGAGGTAGCTCCTGAGATCGTCGGGGGTGGCGGTCATGAGCCGCGTGCCGCGCCCGCGCAGGAAGGACAATGCGTCCTTGAGATCGCGCTCGTAGGATTGCAGCGTGTTGACCGCGGCACCGCGCTCGGCGCTCATCATCTCCAGGAAGGCTTCGAGGTGGGCCTCTGAAAGGTCGGTCATTGCGGCTTGTTGACCCGTTCCGAGGGAATGCGCACCGTCACGTCCCGCTCCACCGGCTCGACGAAGGTGACGAGCGCCACCATCGTGCCGTAGACCATGGCGGCCAGGACGGCGCAGAAGAACAGGAAGCGGAAGAGGGTCGGCATTTCAGTCTCCTCTGCACGACGCCTGAAATCGGAGCCGGTCAAGGACGCGATCGTCGAGTGCCGTGACTATATGAACGGCTCCGCCGTCCAGTTCAAGAAGGCCGCGCCATCCCTCTGCTGCGACTTGACGCTCCCCGCCGATTTGTCGATACCGGAGAGGAACGGGGAATATGAAGCGCAATGAACGACGTGACCGAACCGGTTTCCGCGACGCTTGCCGAACGGGCGAAGCGCGCCCTCGGTAAGCGCAACCTGGTTTTCATCGGCCTGATGGGGGCAGGGAAATCGGCCATCGGCCGGCTGACGGCGCAGGCGCTCGGCATTCCCTTCGTCGATTCCGACCATGAGATCGAGCGGGTGTCGCGCATGACGATCAGCGACCTCTTCGCGGCCTATGGCGAGGAGGAGTTCCGGGCGCTCGAGGCGCGCGTGCTGAAGCGGCTGCTGCGGTCCGGCCCGCGTGTGGTCTCGACCGGCGGCGGCGCCTATATCAACGAACGCTCGCGGCGGCAGATCAAGAGGGGCGGCCTGACCATCTGGCTCAACGCGGAGCTCGATGTGCTCTGGGAGCGGGTCAACAAGCGCGACACCCGGCCGCTGCTGAAGACGGAGAATCCGAAGCAGACGCTCGAGAACCTGATGCGCGCCCGCTACCCGATCTATGCCGAGGCGGACCTCGTGGTCGTCTCGCGCGACGTGAAAAAGGAAACGATGGTCGAGGAAGTCCTTGCCGCCATCGCCGATCATCAGAAAGCCTGAAGCCATGACCAGCCATGTGATGCCCGCCGCCGAACGCAAGGTCCGCGTGAACCTCGGCGACCGTTCCTACGACATCCTCATCGGTCCCGGCCTGATCGCCGCGGCGGGACGCGAGATCGCGTCCCGGCTCAAGGGCCGGAAGATGGCGGTCATCACCGACGAGAACGTCGCGCCGCGCTATCTCGAACCATTGATGGCGAGCCTGGAGCAAAGCGGCATCGATGCGGTTTCCCTCGTCCTGCCGGCGGGCGAGAAGACCAAGAGCTTCGAGCATCTGATCCCGGTCTGCGAGGCGATCCTCGGCGCCAGGATCGAGCGCAACGACGCGGTGATCGCGCTTGGCGGCGGGGTGATCGGCGACCTCACCGGCTTTGCCGCCGGCATCGTGCGCCGCGGTTCCCGCTTCATCCAGGTTCCGACCTCGCTTCTGGCGCAGGTCGATTCCTCCGTCGGCGGCAAGACCGGCATCAATTCGCCGCACGGCAAGAACCTGATCGGCGTCTTCCATCAGCCGGACCTCGTGCTAGCCGATACCGGCGTGCTCGACACGTTGAGCCCGCGCGAGTTCCGCGCCGGCTATGCCGAGGTCGTGAAATACGGGCTGATCGACAAACCCGCCTTCTTCGAATGGCTCGAACGGAACTGGCAGGCGGTCTTCGCCGGCGGTCCGGCTCGGATCGAGGCGATCGCCGTCAGCTGCCAGGCGAAGGCCGATGTCGTTGCCGCCGATGAGCGCGAAAACGGCATGCGGGCGCTCCTCAATCTCGGACATACCTTCGGCCACGCGCTGGAGGCGGCGACCGAATATGACAGCAAGCGCCTGGTGCACGGGGAGGGCGTGGCGATCGGCATGGTGCTGGCGCATGCGTTCTCCGCCCGGATGAACCTCGCGAGCCCGGATGATGCCAAACGGGTCGAGGCGCATCTTCAGGCCGTCGGCCTGCCGACGCGGATGGGAGACATTCCGGGCAGCCTGCCTCCGGCCGAGCGGCTGATGGAGGCGATCGCCCAGGACAAGAAGGTCAAGGGCGGCAAGCTCACCTTCATTCTGACGCGGGGCATCGGCCAGTCCTTCGTGGCGGACGACGTTCCGGCTTCCGAGGTGCTGAGCTTCCTTGAGGAAAAACACCCCCAATGAGCGCCGGCGCGTTATGGGCCTTCGTGGCGGAACACTGGCTATCTCTCGTCTCGGTCGCCTGTCTGCTGTTGCTGTCGGCCTTTTTCTCGGGCGCGGAGGCGGCGCTCACAGCGGCCTCGCGGACGCGCATGCACATGCTCGAAAGCGGCGGCGAGCGGCGCGCGCGCATCGCCAACCGGCTGATCGAGCGGCGTGACCGCCTGGTCGGAACGCTGCTCCTCGGCAATAATCTCGTCAATATTCTCGCGACGTCGCTGGCAACGAGCCTGCTGATCGGTCTCGTCGGCAATTTAGCGGTGGCCATCGCCACCTTCGCCATGACGGTGCTGCTCGTGGTCTTTGCCGAGGTCTTGCCGAAGAGCTGGGCGATTGCCTCTCCCGATCGGTTCGCGGTCGCCGTGGCGCCCCTGGTCAGGCCCTTCGTGGCCGTCGTCGGTCCGGTGTCGGCGCTCATCAATGCGCTCGTCCGGCGCCTGTTGAGCCTCTTCGGCGTGACGCTTTCGGCCGACAGGCCGATGCTGTCGGCGCAGGAGGAACTCAGAGAGGCCGTCGACCTGCTGCACCGGGAGGGCGCGGTCGTCAAGGCGGACCGCGACCGGCTGGGCGGCGTGCTCGACCTCGGGGAGCTCGAGGTTTCCGACATCATGGTCCACCGCACGGCGATGCGGGCGGTCAATGCGGAGGAACCGCCGGAGGTCTGCGTGCGGGAGATCCTGCAGAGCCCGTTCACGCGCCTGCCGCTCTGGCGCGGTTCCGCCGACAACATCATCGGCGTCGTCCATTCCAAGGACCTGTTGAGGGCGCTCGCCGAGCCGGATGTCCAGCCGGAGACGATCGACATCGTCAAGATCGCCCAGAAGCCGTGGTTCGTTCCCGACACCACCAACCTCAAGGACCAGCTCAACGCCTTCCTCCGGCGCAAGCTGCATCTCGCCATCGTCGTCGACGAATACGGCCAGGTCCAGGGGCTCGTCACGCTCGAGGACATTCTGGAGGAGATCGTCGGCGACATCGCCGACGAGCATGATCTCGACATCCAGGGCGTCCGCCAGGAGGCCGACGGCTCGATCGTCGTCGATGGATCGGTGCCGATCCGCGATCTCAATCGCGCGCTCGACTGGTCGCTGCCGGACGAGGAGGCGACGACGGTCGCCGGCCTCGTCATCCACGAGTCGAAGAGCATTCCGGAGGAGCGCCAGGCCTTCACCTTCTACGGCAAGCGCTTCATCGTCATGAAGCGGGTGAAGAACCGGATCACCAAACTGCGCATCCGCGCCGCCGACGACGAGGGGCAGGTGGGTTAAGGCATTTTGCAGTCAGGTGGAATCACCTGACGTCGCACAATGCGGCAAAAACAAACGGACAGGGCGGTGGCGCGAACGCATGTGAGCGCATCCCGCTCGAGCGCAAAGTCTCCGGGCGATTCGCCGCGACGCTCACCAGCGCGTCGGCTCTCCCGGTGCTGCAGGTTCCACCGCAAGCGCATGAAGCCCTGCATCGAGCTCAGGCTTCAGGAGATCGTTGATCATGCGGTGGCGCGCCACGCGGCTCACGCCGGCAAAGGCGCCGGAGACGATGCGGACGCGCATATGCGTTTCGCCGGCGCCGTCGAAGCCGGCCTGGTGGCCGGCATGCAGGTGGCTCTCGTTGATCACCATCAGGCGCTCGGGCTGGAAGGCCTTCCGGAGCTTCTCTTCGATACGGCTTTGCAGCGACATGCTTCCGTCCAATTTCCCTGCGCAGGATCGCTTCGCAATCGAAGGGCCGACGAGGTTCCTCGCGATCTCAAAATGCCCGCACAAAGCCAGCAACATTCCGCTTTGTCAATTCTTGTTGTGACCGCCCGCAATCCCCATAATGTGCGTCATGAAACTCGATTCAAAATACTTCGATCGCATCCGAACGCGCCCGCGGGGGCAGGCGCGGGTGGAGCCGTCTGCGCCGGTATGCCAGTGGGACGGCTGCGAGCAGAAGGGCGTGCATCGGGCACCCGTCGGCCGCAATGCCGAGGGTGAATATTTCCTGTTCTGTTTCGAGCACGTGAAGGAATACAACAAGGGTTACAATTACTTTTCCGGCCTCTCCGACACCGAGATCGCCCGCTACCAGAAGGAAGCGGTGACCGGTCATCGCCCGACCTGGACGGTCGGCGTCAACAAGAATGCCCGCCACGGCCCGACGCCGTCGCAGATGCGCTCCGGCACGGCGGGGGCGCAGGCGCGCATGCGCGATCCCTTCGGCTTCTTCAACGAGGCGCGGGCCCGCTCCAGCCGGCACGAACCGCGCCTGCGCAAGCTGAAGTCGCTCGAGGCCAAGGCCTTTGAAACGCTGGGGCTTGCGGCGTCTGCGACCGCCAGCGACATCAAGGCCGCCTACAAGGACCTCGTCAAGAAACACCATCCCGACGCGAATGGCGGAGACCGGGGATCGGAAGATCGCTTTCGGGCGGTTATTCAAGCCTATCAATTGTTAAAACAGGCTGGCTTCTGCTAACAACGCGGATTATGACAGAAAATACTATTTGCAGGCGAATGCGCGGATGCCGTCCGGCGGCCGCTCTGGAGTGATGATGAGCAAGATCGACCTCGATATTTCCAACCTCCCCGACACGACGATTTCGGTCCGGGAGGTCTTCGGCATTGATACGGATTTGCGCGTGCCCGCCTATTCGAAGGGCGATGCCTATGTGCCCGAAATCGATCCGGACTATCTCTTCGACCGGGAAACGACGCTCGCCATTCTTGCCGGCTTTGCCCACAACCGTCGCGTCATGGTTTCCGGCTACCACGGCACCGGCAAGTCGACGCATATCGAGCAGGTCGCGGCACGGCTCAACTGGCCCTGCGTGCGCGTCAACCTCGACAGCCATGTGAGCCGTATCGACCTCGTCGGCAAGGATGCGATCGTCGTCAAGGACGGGCTGCAGGTCACCGAGTTCAAGGACGGCATCCTGCCCTGGGCCTACCAGCACAACGTCGCGCTCGTCTTCGACGAATATGACGCCGGCCGCCCGGACGTGATGTTCGTGATCCAGCGCGTGCTCGAATCCTCCGGCCGCCTGACGCTGCTCGACCAGAGCCGCGTCATCCGCCCGCACCCGGCCTTCCGGCTCTTCGCGACCGCCAACACCGTCGGTCTCGGCGACACGACCGGGCTCTATCACGGCACGCAGCAGATCAATCAGGCGCAGATGGACCGCTGGTCGATCGTGACCGCGCTCAATTACCTGCCGCATGACAAGGAAGTCGACATCGTCGCGGCCAAGGTCAAGGGATTCGTCGCCGACAAGGGACGCGATACGGTATCGAAGATGGTGCGTGTCGCCGACCTGACGCGCGCAGCCTTCATCAACGGCGACCTCTCGACCGTGATGAGCCCGCGCACGGTCATCACCTGGGCGGAGAACGCCTATATCTTCGGCGACATCGCCTTCGCCTTCCGCGTGACCTTCCTCAACAAGTGCGATGAGCTGGAGCGGGCGCTGGTCGCCGAGCATTACCAGCGTGCCTTCGGCGTCGAGCTCAAGGAGAGCGCCGCCAACATCGTGCTGGAAGCGACGGCTTGAGGCTGCTGCGGCTCCGGCTTCGATGAGAGGCCGGGCTGCCGCCGCTGCTCCTGTGGGCGGGAGATTGTTTTTTCACGCATGTCCCGCTCCAATCCATTAAGATCGATGCGCTCGGATAACGGCCGGCCTGGCTGAAGAAGGAATTGTCGTGAGCTCGAATTCCAAGGCGAAACCGACTACGAGGGAGAACGCCGCCGAACCGTTCAAGCGGGCGCTTTCCGGCTGCATCCGGTCGATCGCCGGCGATGCCGAGCTCGAGGTCGCCTTTGCAAACGAGCGGCCGGGGATGACGGGCGAGCGCATCCGCTTGCCGGAATTCTCCAAGCGCCCGACCCGCCATGAGTTGGCGGTCGCGCGGGGCCTCGGCGATTCCATGGCGCTGCGCAAGGCCTGCCACAATGCCCGCATCCACGCCACCATGTCGCCGCAAGGCGCGGATGCCCGTGCGATCTTCGATGCCGTCGAGCAGGCGCGCGTCGAGGCGATCGGGGCGCTCCGGATGCCGGGCGTCGCCGACAATCTCTCCTCGATGCTGGAGGAGAAATACGCCAAGGCGAATTTCTCGGCGATCGACGCGCAAGGGGATGCGCCGCTCGAGGAGGCGGTGGCGCTGATGGTGCGCGAGAAGCTGACGGGCGACAAGCCGCCGGCGTCGGCCGGCCAGGTGCTCGACCTCTGGCGCGATTTCATCGAGCAGAAGGCCGGGGCCGACATGCGCAACCTGGCGACGACGATCAACGATCAGCAGGCCTTCGCCCGGGTCGTGCGCGACATGCTGGCCTCGATGGATGTCGCCGAGAAATACGGCGAGGACGACATCGAGCCGGACGAGGAGGAGAGCGAGAGCGACGAGGACCAGCCGCGCAGCCAGGAGGAGGACGAGAACGCCGCCGAGGAGGAGGAAGGGACCGACACCGCCCCCGCCGAGGAAAACCAGTCTGCCGAGGAGCAGATGGAAGAAGGCGAGATGGACGGCGCCGAGATTTCCGACGACGACCTCCAGGACGAGGGCGACGAGGACAGCGAGACGCCCGGCGAGGTCAAGCGCCCGAACCACCCCTTCGCGGATTTCAACGAGAAGGTCGACTACACCGTCTATACGCGGGAGTTCGACGAGACGATCACGTCCGAGGAACTTTGCGACGAGGCGGAGCTCGACCGGCTGCGCGCCTTCCTCGACAAGCAACTCGCCCACCTGCAGGGTGCGGTCGGACGCCTCGCCAACCGGCTGCAGCGCCGCCTGATGGCGCAGCAGAACCGGTCCTGGGAGTTCGACCTCGAAGAGGGCTATCTCGACACCGCACGCCTGCAGCGCATCATCATCGATCCGATGCAGCCGCTTTCCTTCAAGCGGGAGAAGGACACGAATTTCCGCGACACGGTCGTCACGCTGCTGATCGACAATTCCGGCTCCATGCGCGGCCGGCCGATCACCGTCGCCGCCACCTGCGCCGACATCCTCGCGCGCACGCTGGAACGCTGCGGCGTCAAGGTCGAGATCCTCGGCTTCACGACCAAGGCGTGGAAGGGCGGGCAATCGCGCGAGAAATGGCTTGCCGGCGGCAAGCCGCAGGCGCCGGGCCGCCTCAACGACCTGCGCCATATCGTCTACAAGTCCGCGGACGCGCCCTGGCGGCGTGCCCGCCGCAATCTCGGACTGATGATGCGCGAGGGGCTGCTCAAGGAGAACATCGACGGCGAGGCGCTGATGTGGGCGCATGACCGCCTGCTGGGCCGGCCGGAGCAACGGCGCATCCTGATGATGATCTCGGACGGCGCGCCGGTCGACGATTCCACCCTCTCGGTGAACCCCGGCAACTACCTGGAGCGCCACCTGCGCGCGGTGATCGAGCAGATCGAGACGCGCTCGCCGGTCGAGCTCCTGGCGATCGGCATCGGTCATGACGTGACGCGCTACTACCGCCGTGCCGTGACGATCGTCGATGCCGACGAGCTGGCGGGGGCGATGACCGAGCAGCTCGCAGCACTCTTCGAAGACGAGAGCCTGCACCGCCGTTCGGGGCGAATGCGTCGCGCCGGCTAGAGCGTTCTGCATGAGGTGGAATCACCTGACGTCGCAAAACGACAGCGCCGCGCGTCTTATCGGACGCGCAAAGGTCGCTGTAGCATTTTGAATTGCTGCATGTCTTCGTCCGCAAATCGAGGTCGCCTCAAGGAGACATGCAGTAGCCTTTGCCGCCCGCTCGCGGGGTAGCGAAGTCGTCCCAGCCACAAATTCCCGATCCTCCGGAAGGTCCTGCCGCCGATGCTCCGCCGAAGCCTAGTCGTTCTCTCCCTGCTGTTGCCGGCGGCGGTCGCCGTGGCGGAGCCACTGAGCGAGATCGTTCCGGTGAGGAGCCGGCAGATCCAGCAATTCCAGGTCGGCTCCGACGAGCGGGTCTTCGGTGCGCTCGAATTCATCGGCGGCATCGAAATGACCTCGGCCAACCCGCTGTTCGGCGCGCTGTCGGCGATTCGTTTCCGTCCGGACGGCGATTCCTTCGTCGCCGTGATGGATACCGGCCATTGGGTCGAGGGCGCGATCATCAGGGACGATGCGGGCGGACTCGAGGGATTGACCGATCTGACGGTGACGTCGATGACCAACGGCAACGGCGCCGCGCAGCTCGAGAAACCAAGGGTCGACGCCGAAGGCCTGGCCCTGCGCAAGGGGCAGGCGATCGTCAGCTTCGAGCAATTGGCGCGCATCGAAATCTATCCCGACCCCGGTTTCACCCATGCGAGGCCCATCGGCCAGCTGGCTCTTACGTTTCCGGTCGAGGAGCTGCGCCGCAATGGCGGCCTGGAGACGATCGCGATCGCGCCGGCGGATGGACCGCTGGCCGGCGCCGCGGTCGTCGTGTCGGAACGCAGCGTCGACCCGGAGGACAATCTGCTGGCGGCGATCCTGGAGGGGCCCATGAAGGGGACCTTCGCGGTGGTGCGTGAGGACCCCTATTCGGTCACCGACGGCGCCTTCCTGCCCGACGGCGACCTGCTTCTCCTCGAACGGCGGTTCAATCTCGCCTCCGGCCTCGGCATGCGCATTCGCCGCGTCAAGGCCGCCGACATCCGTCCGGGCGCGGTCGCCCACGGGGCCGTCATTCTCGAAGCCGACATGAATTACCAGATCGACAATATGGAAGCGCTCGACGTCGTCGTGCGGCCCGATGGCGAGATCCGGGTGATCGTCGTCTCCGATGACAACCACTCGATCCTCGAGCGCAATCTGATGCTCGAATTCCGTCTCAGCAAATAGAAACAGGGCCGCTGCTGCATGTTTCCTGAAACATGCAGCGCTTCAAAGTGCTACGGCGACCATTGCGCGTCGATACGACGCGCGGCGCCGTAGGCTCGATGATGCTCATCGTCCGTTCAGGCCGTTGCCTTGGCGGCGGGCATCGGCTTGATCACGCTCATCAGGGCTCCGTAGGGGAGCAGCAGGACGATGCCGCAAAGGATCTTCACCAGAAGGTCGCCGAGCGCCCAGGAGACCCAGCGCGGCGCATCGAGCGAAAGCAGGCCGAGGAGGGAAGCCGTCTCCAGCGCAAAGCCGTCGTTCGGGCCGAGGAAGACGAAGAACGGGGCGAAGGCGAAGGAGAAGAACATCGCCGTGTCCAGGCCCGACCCAATGAGCGAGCCGGCGAGCGGCGCGCGCCACCAGCTCTGACGCCGCAGCCGGTTGAAGACGGCGATGTCGAGAAGCTGGCCGAACAGGAAGGCCGAACCGGAAGCGATCGCGATCCGCGGCGTGGCGAGATACATCGACAGGGTCACGCCGGCGACGAAGCCGGCGACCACGACGCGGCGGGCGATTCGCGGCCCAAAATGGCGATTGGTCAGATCCGTGACGAGGAAGGCGAAGGGATAGCTGAAGGCGCCCCAGGTCCAGAGGTCGCCGAGCTGCATGCCGGCGATCGACCCCGGAAGCGGATATTGCACGAGGAAATTCGAGGCGACGACCACGAAGGTCATCAGCGAGACATAGACAAGGAAAGATCGGTTGATCAGCATTTTTTTATCCTGGGTGATGCCACCAGTGAAATGAAGGCTGCGACGAACGCAGCCGGCGGATGAATGCAGGCGACACGAGAAAAAGGCTTGCCGGACGAACCCGCAAGCCTTCTCAAGCTCTTGTCAGAGGTGCTGGCGCCGATCAGGCGGCCTCGGCAACCTTCTTGACGATCTGGCGGCGCAGCAGGCGGGCGCGCATGCTGAGCTCGTTCTCGTCGGCCTTCAGCAGGAAGGCGTCGAGGCCGCCGCGGTGCTCGACCGAGCGGAGAGCGGCAGCGGAAACACGCAGGCGGAAGCGCTGGCCGAGCGCATCGGAGATCAGCGTGACGTTGCACAGGTTCGGCAGGAACTTGCGCTTGGTCTTGTTGTTGGCGTGGCTGACATTGTGGCCCGACTGGACGCCCTTGCCGGTCAATTCGCAACTACGGGACATGGTACACCTATTCTCTATTATCGCCGCCGGACAATGCGGTAGCGGGCCCAGAGCCCAGGCCGCGTTCCTGTTGGCCATTATTGGAAAGTCGCGGTTCTATAGTCAGTGACGGCGCGCCAGTCAAGCCAAACCTGCGCGTTCGCCAAAAACCAGCGCCTTTCCGCGTGCCGAAGGGTAAAATACCATTGCTTTTCGGAGGCACAAGCCCGTTCCAAGCCGGCTGCCGATGCGCTAAATCTTCCTGGCGTCGAGGCAGGGGGATTTTGCCGCGATCGGCCTAGAAAAGCCGCAAACCGCATGCATTTCAAGGGATTGCGACAGCAACAAGGACGGGGCATTCGGGCATGAAGTTGCGCATGGGTCTTCGCGCGCCGGCACTCCTGGCCGCAATGGTGTTTTCCACAGCGTCGCTCGCCGCGGAGATCGAGCACCAGACGGATTACAGCATCGCCCTTGCCGGCCTGCCGCTGGCGCGGGCAAGCTTCCACACCGAGGTCGAGAGGAATCGCTACACGATTTCGGGCACGCTGAATTCGGCCGGGCTGATGGACATCATCAGCCGCACCACGGGCCAGACCCGCGTGTCCGGCGTGATCGGCCGCGACCGGCTCAGGGCCACCGAATATTCGCTGTCCTATCGCAGCGGCAGGAAGGCGCGCGCGATCAATGTCAGCTTCCGCAACGGCAACGTCGTGCGTTCGAGCATGGTGCCGAAGCGAACCCCGCTGCCGAAGAACTGGGTGCCGGTGACGAGCCGCGACATGCGCAATGTGCTCGACCCGCTCTCAGGGCTGATCATCCCTGCCAATGCCCGGGTCTGCCCCAATACCCTGCCGATCTTCGACGGCGAATCGCGGCTTGACATCAGGCTGACGCCCAAGGGGACGCGAAATTTCCGGACCAGGGGGTTCGAGGGCGAAGTGATCGTCTGCGGCATCCGCTTCGTACCGAAGGCCGGGTACAGGAAGGGGCGCGAGGACGTCGAATACCTCAGGCGCCTGGAGACGATGGAAATCTGGTACGCCAAGGCGAACGGCATGGACGTCTACGCCCCGGTCTATGCGCGCATTCCGACGAAGATCGGTCCGGTCACCGTTTCGGCAACACGATTCGGCGGTTGACGGCGGCGCCGCACAGCCGGCGGGCAGGGGGCCGCTCAATCGCTGAGCCCGCCGGTGGCGTCACTTCTCGGCCGGCGTCACGCGCGAGGGCTCGGCCCTCAGTCCGTTCGTCGAACGCGCGCCTACCGCGTCGCGGAGCGATGCGACGGAGTACTTGCCGTATTCGAGTAGGATGGCCTTCAGCACGCGCGGATTGCGCAGCCAGTTGGTGGTCTTGAGGTCGGAATTGACGACGGGATAGGCGATGAACTCCGCCTCGGGCCTGGCGCGGCGCAGTTCGAGCAGGCTGCGCGGCATGTGATAGTTGTTGGTGACGACGAGGATCGTGCGGTAGCCGCGGTCGTGAATCCATTGCGACGCCTCGGTCGCATTGCCGATCGTGTCGATCGCTTCGTGGCCGATGTCGACGCAGCATTTGAAGAGGTCGGCCGAGCTCTGGGTGTTGCGGCGGATCTGGCTTCCCGTCGTCGACGGGTGAACGCCGGAGATCAGCAGCCGCTTGCCGGCTCCGGCCTTCAGCAGGTCGACCGCCTGGTCGATCCGCTGGAACCCGCCCGTGAGCACGACGATCGCGTCGGCCTTTGGCGAGGGCGGCGGCCGCAGCGAGGCGACGGTATCGGCGAATTGCAGGAAGCCGGCGATGAAGACGGCGAGAAACGCAAGCAGGACGAAAAAGCCGCGACGCAGTATTTTGCGCATGAGGCTGCGGGACCGCCGGCGGCGCGCGGCCCGCTCCAGCCATTTGCCCCTTTCGACCATCCCGCTCTCGCGCAGCTCCATCATGATTCTCTTCACATAGCCGCAGATTACGGCAGGGAATAGATCGATTGCGAGCGATTCATGACCTGAAGCGCGTCGCGGCCAAATGTCTTCGTGCGGGGGCGCTTCAGAGCGACATGCATCAGCCCTGATAGGTATCCGTGCGGCCCGGATCCGATCTTATCAGGTCGATCTCGTAGATCGTGCGCATGACCGTGAGGCGCGCCGTCAGCGTCGTCAGCAGTGCGATGACGATGATGATCGCGAAAATGCCGAGATAGCCGGTGTATCCGATGGCGAAGGTGCCGAACAGGGCGGTCGCCTGGTCGGTCTCCGGCGTCGCAAGCGTCTGCGACTGCCAGAAGCTGGCGATCGCGAAGCACAGCGCCGCAAGCAGGCCGCCGGCGCCGGCGCCCTTGAGACTGATCCGGAGGAAATGCTTCTGGAATTCGGAGGCGACGAAGCCCGCCTCGGCGCCGACGAAGTGGAGGACTTCGACGATATGGCGATTGCCCGAGAGAGCCCCCCGGGTGGCGAAGACGACCGTCAGCACCATGGCGGAGAAGACCAGCACCAGGACGCCGGTGCCGATCATGGTGGTGGTGCTCGCCATCGCCACGAGCCGATCCACCCAGGTGCGGTGGTCGTCGAGGAAGGCCTGCGGGATGATCTCCGTCAGCGCCTTGCGCATCGCCACGAAATCGGGCGGATTGTTCTCGTCGATGGTGATGACGACGAGCCGCGGCACGGGAAGCTCGTCAAGGTCCAAGCCGCCGCCGAGCCAGGGCTCCAGCAGGCGCGCCGTCGCGGCGAGGTCGATGATGGTGCCGCCCGTCGTGCCGCTGAAGGTCAGCGCCCGGTCGCGCGCATCGGCGAGCGCCTTCTCCATGTCGAGGTTGTCGTCGGGCTTGATCTGGATGGTGATCTCCCGCGAGATCTGCGATTGCCAGCTTTGCGCCGTCGCCCGCACCATGCTGACGCCGCCGAGCGTCAGGCAGGCGAGGAAGGACATGATGGCGATGACGCACATCAGCGCATGGCCGGAGACGTTGGCCGAGGGCACGATCGGACCGGTGGGGCGGACGCGCATCTCGGCGCGGCGCTGCGGCGGCGGATCGGGTTCGCGGCGGAGGGCGCGGGTCTCATTCATAGATGTCGAGCCGCCCCTGTGACAGGATCATCCGACGCGCTTCCACCTGGTCCATCAGCGACAGGTCGTGCGTGGCGATGACCACGGCCGTTCCCAGCCGGTTCAGTTCCAGGAAGAGATTGAGCAGCCGGCGCGCCATGGGCGGGTCGACGTTGCCCGTCGGCTCGTCGGCAAGCAGGATCTCCGGCCGGTCGATCAGCGCCCGGGCGATCGCGGCACGCTGTTTCTCCCCGCCGGACAGCACCGGCGGCAGCACGTTGATGCGCTCGCCGAGCCCGACCCATTTGAGAAGCTCGAGCACGTCGGAGCGGTAGCTCGCCTCCTCCTTGCCGCGCACGCGCAGCGGCAGCGCGACGTTTTCGTAAGTCGTCAGGTGGTCGAGCAGGCGGAAGTCCTGGAAGACGATGCCGACGCGGCGGCGCAGCATCGGGAATTCCTCGCGCGGGATCGAGGAGATGTTGCGGTCGAACATGCGGATCAGGCCGCGGGTCGGCTTGAGCGACAGGAAGAGGAGCCTCAGCAGCGTCGTCTTGCCGGCGCCCGAAGGGCCGGTCAGGAACTGGAACGACCGCCGCGGAATGTCGAAGGTCAGGTCCCGGAGGATTTCCGGTCCCATGCCATAGCGCAATCCGACGTTCTCAAAATGAATCAATGGGACAGCCCAGTCTCTCTTCACGACCTCGACATCCGCCGCCGGCATAGACCAGCGCGCCAGCCGAGGCAAAACCGCGCGGCACTCTGGTTAAGCCAGCGTTAATTTTCCATGAAAAGGCGCCGCTTTCACGGCCCTCTTTGCGAAAGATTAACCATTTCCGTTTACGTGTCGTCAGGATTTGATGCAATGCCCTCAATCTCGCTCCCCGGGTCGGGCATTGCGCGAACGCAAAAAGCCATGGGCACTTCGCCGTCCGCAAGACGCGACGCCCGTGACGGGAGAACGCCCATGCAGGCATTTCGCGCAAAGACCGCGGGCATCGATCTCATTCCGCCGGAGCGTGCCCCGCGTTCGGGCACCGCCGCGCCGCGGCGTCTCGATTATGTCGACGTCGAGTTCGAGACGATCGCGGCCGCCGGCCGGCGCGGCCCCTATCCGGTCTTCAACGACAATCGCCGACCCGCCGGAAGGATACGCGTGCGTCCCGGAAGCCTTGACCGTGAGAGCGCGGCAGGGCGGGTCGTGACCATGGTCGAGGCGCGGCTGCGCGCCATGCCGTCGCGACGCTTTGCCGGCCTCGCGACCGGCCTTGGGCTCGCCGCCTTCCTGCTGATCGCCGGCTTCAGCGGCCAGGGCCAGGCCGACATGCCTCCGCTCGCGATCGACGGCATCACCACGTCGCTCGACTATTCCGGCGGCATGCGGGTGCTTGCCGTCTATGGCACGATCGACAACCGGTCCGGGCGCGAGCAGCGCCTGCCGCCGATCATGGTCGACGTGGCGAGCAACGGACGCAGCGTAACGACGACGCGTCTGACGGTCGAAGGCGCACCGATCGCCCCCGGCGAGAGCCGCGGGTTCGTGACCCGGCTTCCCTATGGCGGCGGAAAAATGCCGGAGGTGACGGTTTCCTTTGCGGAAAACAGTGTTTCCGATCGCTGATTGTGCTAATCCGCGCCTGAGATCACGACGACGTCTGCTCGAACGGACCCCGTGATCCCAAAAGGGAAGGCTGGTTCTTCCTGACGAAACGGAGAAACCCGCATGCCCGTCGTTCGCGGTAAGAATATCGAAGTCCTTTACAGTCCCGAAGTGATCGCCGCCCGCAACCGGGAAATGGCGGACGAAATCGTTCGCGGCCCGCACAAGGATCTGCTGGTCATCTCCATCCTCAAGGGCTCCTTCATCTTCGCCGCCGACCTCATTCGCGCCATGCACGCGGCGGGCCTCGCACCGGAGGTCGAATTTATCACGCTTTCGAGCTACGGCACCGGAACCGAATCCAAGGGCGTCAGGATCACCAAGGATATTGACAGCGACGTGCATGGCCGCGACGTGCTGCTGATCGACGATATCCTCGAATCCGGCCGGACGCTGCGCTTCGCCAAGGATCTGCTTCTGGAACGCGGAGCGCGCAACGTCACGATCGCCGTGTTGCTCGACAAGCGGGAGAAGCGTCGCGTCGATCTGGAAGCGGACTATGTAGGCTTCGAATGCCCGGACCATTTCGTCGTCGGCTACGGCATGGATGTCGCCTATGCCTTCCGCGAATTGCCGTTCGTCGGGGTGGTGACGGGCGACGCGCAATAAGCCGCTGGCGGCGTGACTTTCCTTAAACCGGGATCGGTTCAAGGAGGCATGCAGTAGCGCCTTTTACGGGCGTTGCCTGTGGAAATACAACCCGTTCGTTAAAATACGTCTCATCGCGTTTACCGAAAGCAAACACAAAGCTGTTTGTTTGAGGGAGTATCGCGACCGCGATGGAGCGGAGCCCGGTACGCAGATGCAATGGAGCGTGCCTGGCATCCGACGGACGCCGGCGCTCCCCGAGATGAAGACGGGAGGCCATGATGGCGAGAATCCTGATTACCGAGGATGAGGATGCCCTGCGCTCATTTGTGGCGCGGGCGTTGCAACTCGACGGACATGAAACGGTGGAGGCCGGGGATGGAGCCGACGGGCTCGCCCGTCTTCGCGACCAGCGGTTCGATCTGCTTTTGTCCGACATTCGCATGCCGGTCATGGACGGCATCGAGCTCGCGCACGAGGCGTCCGCCGCTTTCCCGGCGCTGAAGATCCTGCTGATGACCGGCTATGCCGAGCAGCGCGAGCGCACCGACGACCTGACCGGCAAGGTCATCGACGTGATCTCCAAGCCGTTTTCCCTGCCTGACATCCGCAAGGCCGTTGCCCTGGCGCTCGCCGCCTGACAGCCACCGCGCACCAACCATTACGGGGAACGTAGGGTAATCCTCGAGTTAAACCCGAGGACTACCCCCTCTCTCCGCTCTGACGTGGAGAGGGGACTGCGACATCGCCGCAAAGTCCCTTCGCCCCGCCTGCGGGGAGAAGGTGCCGGCAGGCGGATGAGGGGCCGCCGCCGCCGCAACATCCGAACCCCGGCCCGTCATCGCGACAGCCCCGAGACCATCTCTCCCCGACGCCATCAGCGCAGGTCGAGCAGCCGTTCGAGATATTGCCGTTCCGCTTCCGGCGAGAGGTTGTCGCCGAGCTTGCGGCGGATCTGTTCGAGAATCTGGCGGGCGCGCTGGGTGTCGATCTCGTCGGGTACCTCCACCTGGTCGCCGAAGTCGGGGCCGATGTTCTGCTGGCGGCGGCCGAGCGGGTCACGCCCGTTCTGGCCGTATTGCGGGATGCCTTGCCCGGGGCCTTGTCCCTGTCCCTGGGCCTGCATCTGGTTCATCATCTCCTGCGCGCCTTCGCGCAGTGCCTGCAGCGCCCGGCCCTGGCTGCCGAGGGCCTGTTCGCCCTGGCCTTTGCCGAGCTGCTCCGCCGCGCTTCCCATTTCGCGCTGTGCCTGGCCGAAGCCCTTGCCGGGCTTCACGCCGAGATTCTCAAGCCCCTTCTGCAGGTCGCCGAGCTGCTTGCCAAGCGACTCCTGTTGCTGGCGCAATTGCTTGAGTGCTTCCTTCAATTGTTCGGCCGTCATATTGTCGAGGGGGCTCGGCTCGCCGTTGGGTTCGCCCTGTTGGCCGGGATCCTGGGGCATGTCCTGGCCGAAGAGTTCGTCGTCCTCGCCCTCGAGCGGGTCGCCGCGCTGCATCCGGTCGCGCAGCGCCTGGTCCAGCTTGAAGGTTTCGTCCATCAGCTGCTGTTGCTGCTGCATCAACTGCCCGAGCTTGTCCATCTGCTGGCGCATGGCGTTGTTCTGCTGGCCCATCTGCTGCATGCGGCCGGCCTGCAGATTGTTCATCATCCGCTGCAGCTCGGACAACAATTGCCGCGCCTGATCGCGGGCGCCCGAGCGCGCCAGGTTCTCGATCTGGTCCAGCATCCTTTCCAGGTCCTGCTGGCGCAGAACGTTGTTCAGATCGGGATTGGCCGCCATCGGCGGATTTTTCTGAGCCTGCCTGGCGAGCTCCTGCATGAATTCCTGCATCGCCTGGCGCAGTTCCTGCATCAGCTTCGCGATTTCCTCATCCGAGGCATTGCGCTCGAGCGCGTCGGAGAGGGCCTGCTGCGCATCGCGCAGCCGGCGTTCGGCGAGCGACAGGTCGCCGTCCTCGATGCCGAGCGCGATCTCCCAGAGATAATCGGCGGCGTCGCGCAGCATGTCGTCGTTGCGGGCGAGCTGCATGCGCGTGCGGGCCGACTTGATCAGGAGGAAATGGGTGAGATTCGCGATCGTCTCCTCGGGATAGAGCGTCAGCGCGTCGTTGAGGTCGATCGCGCGCGGCAGGTCGTTGGTGTTGAGGGCGAAGACCTGCCTTTGCTCGGCGATGGCGGCGGCAAGCGGCTCGAAGAACGGCCGCGCCGGCAGGACGATATCCTGCGGCACGCTCCGCCCTTCCTGGCCGGCAGCATCGCGCGCAACCAGCGTGATGCGCACCCGCTTGCCGGAAAGCGGATGTTCGCTCAAGTTCCGGCTCGTGGTGGCCTTGGCTTCGCGGGCGTTGCGGCGTGGGAGATCGAGACGGTATTCGGGCGGCGCATAGAGCGGCCGGGCGTTGGCGGCCGGCTCCTCGAGCGGCTTGATCTCGGCCCAGGCCTGGGCGATGCCGTAATCGTCATGGGCGAGGTAGGTGATCTCCAGCGAGGCGTTGGCCGTCGGACGCGGTGCGCCCTCGAAGGCGATATCGGGCACGCTGTCCGGCGTGACCTTGAAGCTCCAGTTCTGCCCGCCGACGGAAAGCGTTCCGTCCTTGGTGATCTTGTAGAGGTGGTTGTGCACGGCATTGGCCGGCGCGTCCGTCGTCCCCGCCTGCGGCGCCAATCCCGCCTTGGCCTTCGATGCCGGGATGATCGTCGGCTCCGCGCCGCCGGCCTCGCTGTAGCTGACCTTTTCGTCCGCTGCGGCGCCGGTTATCCGTACGGTGAGATCGCTGAACTGCGGTATCGTGATCGCGGCCCCCGGTTCCTGCGCCGACGCCGTTTCCTGCCGGCCGGTCAGGAAGACCGGTGCGCGGCCGGTGTAGGCGGGGGGCGTCACCCAGGCGTCGATGCGGATATCCGCCGCCTGGGTCTCTTGCTCGGGCAGGCGGAAGGCATCGGTTATCAGCCCGGCGCGGTTCGAATAGGAATAGGCGAAGGCAATGCAGGCGATGAGGACCGGAACCGCCCTCAGCGCGAAGCGGTCGTAGCGGGCGATGTCCGGGCGCGGCAGGCCGGTGTCCAGGCCGCGGACCATCCGCGCCATGCGGGACTGATGCTCGCGCCAGAGTGCGGCGCCGAAGGCGCTTTCGGTCGCGGGCACATCGTCCTGGACGCGGATCGCCTGGTGGGGCAGGCGGTTGCGCTCCTCGAGCATGCGGTCGGCGTCGGCCGTCTCCGGCCAGCGGATGCGGGTCAGCGGCAACAGCGAGAAGAACAGCCCGGCGACGAAGGCGAGAAGAACGGCGGCATGAAGCCAGAACGGCGCGACGGGGAAAAAGCCGAGCCAGCCTGCGGAGAGGAAGAGCAGCACGAGCGACCCGGGAAGCAGCGTCCGCGGCAGCACCTCTTCGCCGAGGAGGACCAGGCGCGCAAAAAACCGTTTCGTCGCCAGCATTCTCGCAAACGACTGCGGCCTTGGCTTATCGTCCTGCCCGATCTGCGTCATCCGCCCAAATTTCCCTTCGGTCATGACGATCGCGAGATCACGCTGCCGTCAGCGTCAGGATAGCCATCCTTTGTGGCGAAGGCGAGGGTGACAACAAAACGTGATCGTCCGGCACGTCGCGGCTGCCGCAGAGTCCTGCCGGGCCGCGGCTCAGGCGAGCCAATCCGGCACCGAGTCGAGGCCGATCAGCTCGTCGTAGCCGCTGCGCGGACGGATCACGTGGAAACGGTCGCCCTTCACGAGCACCTCGGGAACCAGCAGACGGCTGTTGTAGGTCCCCGCCTGGACGGCGCCATAGGCGCCGGCCGAGCCGATCGCGAAAAGGTCGCCGGGCTTCGGCATCGCCATTTCCCGGTCGAGCGCCAGATAGTCGCCGGTCTCGCAGACCGGGCCGACGACGTCGGCCTTGATGCGCGGCGCATTGGCGGCGGAAATCCTCACTGGCCGGATCTCGTGATAGGCTTCGTAGAGCGTCGGGCGGATCAGGTCGTTCATCGCCCCGTCGACGATGACGAAGGTCTTGTCGCCGCCGTCCTTCACATAGACCACCTCGGTGACCAGGATGCCGGCATTGCCGACGATCAGCCGCCCCGGCTCGGTGACGATCTTGCAGTCGAGGCCCTTGAGCTGGTTCTTGACGATGTCGGCATAGGCGTCGGGCAGCGGCGGGGGATTGTTGTCCTCGCGATAGGGAATGCCGAGGCCGCCGCCGATATCGACATGGTCGATGACATGGCCGTCGGAGCGCAGCGTATCGACCAGCTCGCGCAGGAGCTTGAAGGCGTCGTCGAAGGGCTGCAGCTCGGTGATCTGGCTGCCGATATGCATGTCGATGCCGGTCACCTCGATGCCGGGCAGGGTCGCGGCGTGGGCGTAGACGGCGCGGGCCCGCTCCCAGGAAATGCCGAACTTGTTTTCCTTCTTGCCGGTCGAGATCTTCGCATGCGTGCGGGCGTCGACGTCCGGATTGATGCGGAAGGAGACATGCGCCTGCTTGCCGGCGCGAACGGCCCGCTGGTTCAGGATTTCGAGTTCCGGCTCGGATTCGACGTTGAAGCAATAGATGCCGGCTTCGATCGCGAAATCCATCTCGCGCGCGGTCTTGCCGACGCCGGAGAACATGATCCGGCTTGCCGGAATGCCGGCGGCCAGCGCGCGGCGCAGTTCACCTTCGGATACCACGTCGACACCCGCGCCGAGCCGGCCGAGCGTCTTCAGCACCGCCTGGTTGGAGTTGGCCTTCATCGCGTAGCAGACCATGGCGTCCACGTCGGCGAAGGCCTCGGCGAAGACCCGGTAATGGCGCTCCAGCGTCGCGGTGGAATAGCAATAGAACGGCGTGCCGACGGCGCGCGCGATGTCGGTCACCGGCACGTCTTCGGCGTAGAGGATTCCGTCGCGGTAGTGGAAATGGTTCACGTCTGTTGCTCGGCTCAGAGGAGGGGATCAAGCAGGAAGGGGCGGTCCTCGACCGCCTGCTTCGGCTCGGCTGTTCCGGCGGGCGTTTTCGTATTGATCGACGTGGTGGCCCCCGGCCGGTCGAGATCGCCCTTGCGGCCGCAACCGACGAGAACCAGTCCCGGGATCGCCAGCAGAAGCGCCACTCGTGCCACCTTCGTCAATGTCATCGTCATTTCCCTTTGCCGATGCTGAAGCCGATCGCTCCTAGATAGAGCGATGTCTTATCGATTTTTCAGCAGCTTGTGCACCCTGTTTGTGCGAGCCGATCTCTACGTTTTCACGCATATCGCTGCCCCTCACCCTGGCCCTCTCCCCGCAGGCGGGGAGAGGGGACTTGAGACGGCGCGGTATCCCCCTTCTCCCCGCCTGCGGCGAGAAGGTCGCGGCAGCGGGATGAGGGGCGCGCCGGCGGCAGCGAAACCATCAATTGCGCGCCCGCCACCAGGCGATCTGCTTGCGCACTTCTGCCGGCGCCGTGCCGCCGAAGCTGGTGCGGCTCGCGACCGAAGCCTCCACCGTCAGCACGTCGAAGACCTTGTCGGTGATCGCCGGGTTGATCGCCTGGAGGTCGGCGAGCGAGAGCTCGGAGAGGTCGCAGCCCCTCTGTTCGGCGAGCGCCACCGCGCGGCCGGTCACGTGATGGGCGTCGCGGAAGGGGAGCCCCGCCTCGCGCACCAGCCAGTCGGCGAGATCGGTGGCGGTCGAGTAGCCGGAGCCGGCGGCCGCCTTCATCCGGTCGGCGCGCACCGTCATGTCGCGCACCATGCCGGTCATCGCAGCGATCGCCAGTTCCAGGCTTTCGGCCGCATCGAAGACCTGTTCCTTGTCTTCCTGCATGTCCTTGGAATAGGCGAGCGGCAGGCCCTTCATCACCGTCAGCAGCGCGATCAGCGAGCCGTTGATGCGGCCGGTCTTGGCGCGCACCAGCTCGGCGGCGTCCGGGTTCTTCTTCTGCGGCATGATCGAGGAGCCGGTGGAGAAGGCGTCCGACAGACGGATGAAGCCGAATTGCGGCGTCGACCAGATGACGATCTCTTCGGCGAGCCGCGACAGGTGGGTCGCCGCGATCGCCGCGATCGACAGGAACTCGAGCGCGAAGTCGCGGTCGGAGACGGTGTCGATCGAGTTGCGGGTCGGCTCGCGGAAGCCGAGCGCCTTCGCCGTCATGTGCCGGTCGATCGGGAAGCCGGTGCCGGCAAGTGCCGCGGCGCCGATCGGGCTTTCATCCATGTGCTCGATCGCGTGGCGGACGCGCGAGCGGTCGCGGCCGAACATTTCGACATAGGCCATGCAATGGTGGCCGAAAGTCACCGGTTGCGCCGTCTGCAGGTGCGTGAAGCCCGGCATTACCGTGTCGGCATGCTCTTCCGCCCGGTCGAGGAAGGCGGCGATCAATGCGGTCAGCGCCTTCTCGGTCTTCTGCAGCTCTTCCTTGACCCAGAGGCGGAAATCGAGGGCCACCTGGTCGTTGCGCGAGCGGGCGGTATGCAGGCGGCCGGCGGCGGGGCCGACCAGCGCTGCCAGCCGCGCCTCGACATTCATGTGAATGTCTTCGAGGCGGCGGGAGAATTCGAACGTGCCGCTTTCGATTTCCGACAGGATCGTGCCGAGGCCGTGAACGATCTTGTCTTTATCCTCGGCCGAAATGATGCCCTGATGCGCGAGCATGGTCGCATGCGCTATTGAGCCGCGGATATCCTGGGCATAGAGCTTCTTGTCGAAGTCGATCGAGGCATTTATCTCCTCCATGATGGCGTCGGGGCCCGAGGCGAAGCGCCCGCCCCACATCTGGTTGGAGGATTTCGTCTCGGAACTGCCGTCAGCCATCGGGATGCCCGCCTTGGAGAATGAAATGCCAGACCAGAAGAAACGTCCTCCGGCCGTGAAGTTGTTCGCGCTCGCCGCCCTTCTGGGGGTGATCGCCGGTGCGGCTGCGGTATACGTGAAGGAGACGGGGTCTGGCAATGGCGGCGTCACGCCGACCGCCGACGCGCGCTGCCCGCTTGCCGCGGAGAAGGTCGCTTCCTTGACGCCGCTGATGCGCGGCCAGGTCGCGGCGATGACGCCGGCCGCCGATGCGCGCCCGATCGCCGGCCTCGATTTTGCCGGCCCGGACGGCAAGCCGCTGACGCTTGCCGCCTTTGCCGGCAAGACCCTCCTCGTCAATCTCTGGGCGACCTGGTGCGTGCCCTGTCGCGAGGAGATGCCTGCGCTCAACGCCTTGCAGAAGGCGCTCGGAGGCGACCGCTTCGAGGTGGTGGCGATCAATATCGACACCGGCGCCGACGAGAAGCCCAGGGCCTTCCTCGACGAGATCGGCGTCCACGAGCTGCGCTACTACCGCGACGCCTCGATGGGGGTCTTCAACACGCTGAAGAAGGAAGGCCTCGCCTTCGGCCTTCCCGCCACGCTGCTCCTCGACGAGAAGGGCTGCCTGTTGGGTTCGATGAACGGTCCCGCCGCTTGGGACAGCGACGACGCGAAGAGCCTGATCGAGGCGGCGATCGCCCGGCCTGCGGGCAGTTGAGCCTCGGGTGGCGCCAGGCCAGAGGGGGTTTTCGACAGAGCGATCAGCGCGTCGGGACGGGCACGTCGCCGCGGTAGTCGTAGAAGCCGCGGCCGGATTTGCGGCCGAGCCAGCCGGCCTCGACATATTTGACCAGCAGCGGACAGGGGCGATATTTCGAATCCGCCAGGCCGTCATGCAGCACCTGCATGATCGACAGGCAGGTATCGAGGCCGATGAAGTCGGCGAGCTGCAGCGGGCCCATCGGATGGTTGGCGCCGAGCTTCATCGCCGTGTCGATGGCATCGACCGTGCCGACGCCCTCGTAGAGGGTGTAGATCGCCTCGTTGATCATCGGCAGCAGGATGCGGTTGACGATGAAGGCCGGAAAATCTTCGGCCACGGTGACGGTCTTGTCCAGATGGGCGACGAATTCCTTGGCGGCCCGGAAGGTCTCCTCGTCGGTGGCGATGCCGCGCACCAGTTCCACCAGCTTCATCACCGGAACGGGGTTCATGAAGTGGATGCCCATGAAGCGTTCGGGGCGGTCGGTTGCCGAGGCAAGCCGGGTGATCGACAGCGACGAGGTGTTGGTGGCGAGAAGCGCATCCGGCTTCATGACCGGACAAACCTGGCCGTAGATCTTGCGCTTGACCGTCTCGTCTTCCGTGACCGCCTCGATGACGAGGTCGGCCTGCGAGAGGTCATTGATGTCGACGGAGCCCTTGATGAGCGCGAGCGCCCGCTTGCGGTCCTCGTCGCTCATCTTGCCGGAGGAGACCTGGCGGGCAAGGTTGCCGTTGATGGTGGCGAGCCCTGCCTCGATGCGATCCGCAGCGATATCGTAGAGCTGAACCTTGTATCCGGCGGCCGCCGAAACATGGGCAATGCCGCAGCCCATCTGCCCTGCGCCGATAATTCCGATCGTCTTGATCATTGAAGCGAACACCCATCATCATAGGCTTAGGCAGCCATGCTGCCACAAATGCGAAAATACCGGGCCGATCGGTCGGCCCGGTACGATTGTTAATGCCAAGCTGTCTCTTTTTCCAGCCCTTTTCGTGCCGGGCACGTCCCCCTCAGAGCGCCTTCTCGAGCTCCGGCAGGACGTCGAAGAGGTCGGCGACGAGGCCGTAGTCGGCGACCTGGAAGATCGGGGCCTCCTCGTCCTTGTTGATGGCGACGATCACCTTGGAATCCTTCATGCCGGCGAGGTGCTGGATGGCGCCGGAAATGCCGCAGGCGATGTAGAGGTCGGGGGCGACCACCTTGCCGGTCTGGCCGACCTGCCAGTCGTTCGGGGCATAGCCGGCATCGACGGCGGCGCGGGAAGCGCCGACGGCGGCACCGAGCTTGTCGGCAACCGGCAGGATGACTTCCTTGAACTTCTCCGACGAGCCGAGCGCGCGGCCGCCGGAGATGATGATCTTCGCCGAGGTCAGTTCCGGCCGGTCGGACGACGACAGCGCGTCCGACACATGGGCGGACAGGCCCGGATCGGCGGCTGCCGGGACGGTCTCGATCGCGGCATTGCCGCCTTCGCCGGCGGCGGCAAACGAGGCGGTGCGCACGGTGACAACCTTCTTCGCCTCGCTCGTCTGCACCGTCTGGATGGCGTTGCCGGCATAGATCGGCCGCTTGAAGGTGTCGGCGGCAACCACCTCGATGATCTCCGAGACCTGGGCGATGTCGAGGAGGGCGGCGACGCGCGGCATGACGTTCTTGCCGACCGAGGTGGCGGCGGCGATCAGGGTGTCGTAGGCACCGGCGAGCGAAACGATCGTCGCCGCCAGCGGTTCGGCGAGGTTGTTGGCGAGCGAGGCGTCCTCGGCGACGAGCACCTTGGCGACGCCCGAAAGCTTTGCCGCCTCATCGGCAGCGCCTTTGATGCCTGAGCCAGCGACGAGCACATGGACGTCGCCGCCGATTTTCAGGGCCGCCGTCAGCGCCTTCGCCGTCTGGTCGGAAAGGTGGCTGTTGTCGTGGTCAGCCAGAAGCAGAATGGCCATGATGATTGTCTCCCTTTCCTGAAACTTAAAGAACGCCGGCTTCGGTCTTGAGCTTTTCGACCAGCTCGGCGACCGACTTGACCTTGATGCCGGCCTTGCGGCCCGACGGCTCCTCGGTCTTAAGCACCTTCAGCCGCGGCGCGGTGTCGACGCCGAAATCGGCGGGGGTCTTCTTGTCGAGCGGCTTCTTCTTCGCCTTCATGATGTTCGGCAGCGAGGCATAGCGCGGCTCGTTCAAGCGGAGGTCGGTGGTGATGACCGCCGGCAGCTTCAGCTCGACCGTCTGCAGGCCGCCGTCGACCTCACGGGTGACATTGACCTTGCCGTCGCCGATCTCGACCTTGGAGGCGAAGGTGCCCTGCGGCCAGCCCAGGAGCGCCGAGAGCATCTGGCCGGTCTGGTTGCTGTCATCATCAATCGCCTGCTTGCCGACGATGATCAGGCCCGGCTGTTCGGCCTCGGCCACACCCTTGACGATCTTGGCCACGGCAAGCGGCTCGACCTGGTCGTCGGTCTCGACGAGGATCGCCCGGTCGGCGCCCATCGCGAGGGCGGTGCGGAGCGTCTCCTCGGCCTTGGCGGGACCGATCGACACGACGACGACTTCCTCCGCCTTGCCGGCTTCCTTGAGCCGCAGCGCCTCTTCGACCGAGATCTCGTCAAACGGGTTCATCGACATTTTGACATTGGCAAGCTCGACGCCCGTGCCATCCGCCTTCACCCGGATCTTGACGTTGAAGTCGACCACGCGTTTGACGGTCACAAGTATTTTCATGGATTCAATCCCTCCAAGAGCGTTCGCAGGAAAATGCGCCTTAACAGGGCGGCCTGATTGTCGGTTGGCGACATCGATACGCGTTTTTGCTCCACACACAAGCCGTTCTTGTCGCTAAATCGACATGACCTGAGGTCAAAACGAGATGATTGCGCGCAACGAGACTTACGTTTACGTACAAGTAATAAAACGGTCTGGCAAGTCGGACTTTCATCGGGGCGCCTCGGCCGCCCTTGCATTCACCGGCGTCTGGGCAATCCGTTGAAATCGAACCCCTATTCGGCCGCAAGCGGAGCGGTTCAGTTGGGGCGGCCCCAATGGGGCGCCGGTTTCGCCGGGCCGGATGGGAGAGGCGCGGCCTCTTCCGGCGTTTGCGTCTTGTGCTCCACGGCACGGGGAGTGACGATCGTGCGATCGAAAAGCGGCACGCCGGGACGTCGCAAAAGGATGACGAGCAGAAGCCCGGCGACGATGCCGCCGACATGCGCGCTCCAGGAGACGGCGCTGCCGGGATCGGTAACCAGCATGAAGAACTGCTGACCGATCCAGAAGGCGAGCGGAATGGCTGCGGGCAGCGGCAGGGGGATGCGGAAGAGCACGAGCACCCAGACGCGCACCTTCGGATGCAGCAGGAAATAGGCGGCGACCACGCCCGAGATGGCGCCGGAGGCACCGATGAGCGGCGCTTCCGAGGCGGGATCGAGGAGACCGTGCGCCATGGCGCCGGCAGCGGCGCACAGGAGATAGAAGAGGAGGAAGCGGAAGTGCCCGAGCGCATCCTCGACATTGTCGCCGAAGACCCAGAGGAAGAGCATGTTCATCCCCAGGTGCATGAAGTTGCCGTGCAGAAAGGAATAGGTGACGAGGGTGAAGCCGTCGGGGACGACCACGAGCGACGGGTCGAGATCGGCATAGTCGAAGACCACCGCCGGGATGTAGCCGAGCCCGAGCACGGCGGCATCGGCGAAAGCCTGCGTCGCGACCGGCCCGGTGATGAGCCAGACGAGGACGTTGATGACGATCAGCGAGACCGTCACATATTGCATCTCTATGTGCTTCAGGTCGTTTCTGTCGTGCAACGGTATGAACATACGATCCCTGAAGCGCCTTATCTGTTCTTGCCGGGAACCCAGAGGACGTCGGCGCGTCCCTTGTCGTTCGCCCAGCGGGCGGCGACGAACAGGAGGTCCGAGAGCCGGTTGACATAGGCGATGGCCTCGCGGCTGACGACCTCGCCCTCGGTTTCGGCGAGCGCCACCATCTGTCTTTCGGCGCGCCGGGCGATGGTGCGGGCGACGTGAAGGGCGGCCGAGGCGGCGCTGCCGGCCGGCAGCACGAAAGAGCGCAGGGGCTCGAGATCGGCATTCAACCGGTCGATCTCCCCTTCGAGTCTCGCGACCTGGGCGGCGACGATCCTCAGCGGCTCGTGTTCGGACTTCTCACCGGTCTCCGGCGTGGCAAGGTCGGCGCCGAGATCGAAGAGATCGTTCTGGATCACCGCGAGCACCGCGTCGAGGCCGGTGATGTCGCGGGTGTGCTGGCGCGCCAGGCCGACGAAGGCGTTCGCTTCGTCGATCGCCCCGTAGGCTTCGACACGTGGATCGCTCTTCGAGCGGCGCGGACCGGTGACGAGGCCGGTCGTACCGTTGTCGCCGGTCCGGGTATAAATCTTGTTCAATCTGACCATCGTGCTGTCGCTATCCTCAGGTCGGCCGGCCGCCGCCGGTGAACCACAGCGTCAGCATGATCAGCACCAGGGCGATCGCCTGGAACAATATGCGCGCCTGCATCAGCTTGTTGGACGTATTGCCGCTGCCGCGCCGGGCCATGTTCAAGAGGCCGCGGACAAGCACGATGGCGACCAGGCCCATGGCAATCAGGGTCAGGCCGGTAAAGAAACTGGGCATGGCGTAAATCCTTGTATTTCGCTTAGCCGAGCCGTCCGATGATGCGATAGAACAACGCCGCCGGCAGAAGCCGTTTCAGCAGCGCACCCTGCCTGGCGGGCCTTGTCACTATATAATGCGGCCTCGGGCGGGGTGCCGTCAAAGCGTGTTTCAATGCATCGTAAACGGCGTCGGGGCCGAGCTTGCCGCGGGCGGGCCTGCTTTCGCCGCGCAGCCGCTGCATCTGACGCTCGTATTCCCTGCGGTGAACGGAGTTCTTGAGGTCGATGAAGCGCTCGATATAGGCGATGGCATTCACCGTGAATTTCGACGTTATCGGGCCAGGCTCGATCAGGCTCACCTCGATGCCGCTGCCGGCAAGTTCCATCCGCAATGTGAGCGAGAGCGCCTCGAGCGCGAATTTCGAGGCATTGTAGGCGCCGCGCCAGCGATAGGGGACGATGCCGAGGATGGAGGAGCATTGAACGATGCGGCCCTGTCCGCGGGCGCGCATGGCCGGGATCACGCGCCGCGTCAGATCGTGCCAGCCGATGACATTGGTCTCGAACTGCAGCCTGAGCGCTTCCGTCGGCAGGTCCTCGACCGCGCCCGCCTGGCCATAGGCGCCATTGTTGAAAAGCGCGTCGATCCGCCCGCCGGAGCGGGCCATGACCGCCTCGGCCAGGGCGGCGATCGTCTCCGGCCTGGTATAGTCCATGATGAAGGTCTCGATGCCTTCGGCTTCCAGGCTCGCCTGGTCCTCCGGTCGGCGCACCGTCGCGAACACGCGCCAGCCGTCACGCTTCAGCGCCCGGGCGCAAAAGGCGCCGATGCCGGAGGAGCAGCCGGTGACGATGATGGTGGGGCGGTCGGGCATCCCATGCGATTCCTGTAGAAATTGACACCTCGTTTCCCATATTCATCGTTGGGATACAATTCTATTGCGCGTGCGGCGGCCGCCTGTCGATGGGCCGCTGCAGGCGCCGCGCCGGTTGCCTTGGCGAAGTGCAGGCCGGGTTCGAGCAATCGGAGACGGAATGCCGGCATTCGTTCGCATCATCTGGAAGGTCATGTTCGATGCGCTCTGGCATTTCAGCGAGGACGACGGCTGGGCCATGGCGAGCCATGTGGCGCTTTCGACGCTGATGGCGATCTTTCCGTTCCTGATCTTCGGCACCGCGCTCGGCAGTTTTCTCGGCGCAGACCGGTTCGCGGAGACGGCCGTCCACCTGATTTTCGACGCTTGGCCCGCATCGATCGCCGAACCGATCGCCAACGAGGTGGTGCGGGTGCTGACGATCCCGCGCGGCGGGCTCCTCACCATCTCCGTGCTCGCGGCCGCCTATTTCGCCTCGAACGGTGTCGAGGCGCTCCGCATCGCGCTCAACCGGGCCTACAGGGTTGCCGAAAGTCGCTCCTGGTACCTGACGCGTCTCGCGAGCCTCGGCTTCGTGCTCGCCGCCGTCCTGATCCTCGCCGCCCTCAGCATCCTGCTCGTCGCCGTGCCCTTGGCGGTCCGCAATGCCGACCAGTGGCTGCCCTGGCTCGACACGGTTCTCGCAACCATCGACAATTGGGGGCTGGCCCTGGTGATCGCGATGCTGACGGGCGGCCTGCTGGTCGCGCATCTCTGGCTGCCGGCCGGCCATCGGAAGATCATGGATGTGTTGCCCGGCATCCTTCTGACTTTGCTTCTCTGGTCGATCGGAGCCTATGTCTTCGCCTCCTATCTCGCGGCCTTCTCCAATTACGCCGCGACCTATGCCGGTCTCGCCTCGATCGTCATCGTGCTCGTCTTCCTCTACATGGTCGGGGCGATCTTCATCATCGGCGCCGAGATCAACGCGGCGATCCTGAAGTACAAGGTGAAGCACATGGTGATCCGCAGCTTCCAGGCGCCGCGGCAGAAATGAGCCGGCGCTTAGCCGCGAGCGGGGGGCTCATCGCCTGAAAGGATCATGGCGCGGACATCCGCGGGCGTGTGTCCCGCGGCGCGGAAGGCGCCGATTCCCGTGTCTTCATTGCTCTTCGACAGCTTTCGACCGTCGGGGCCCAGGATGAGGCGGTGGTGGTGATAGACCGGCTGCGGCAGGTCCAGAAGCTCCTGCAGCAAGCGGTGCACCGATGTGGCGTGATAGAGGTCGCGGCCACGCACGACATGGGTGATGCCCTGCACGGCGTCATCGACCACAACGGAAAGATGGTAGCTCGAGGGCGCATCGGAACGCGAGAGGACGACATCGCTCCAGGAGGCCGGATCGGCCGCGATCAGCCCTGTTTCGCCGGCAGGCCCGGCCCCGGTTTCCCGCCAGGTGAGCGGGCCGACGCGGCGCACCGCCTGTTCCATGTCGAGGCGCCAGGCGTACGGGCGGCCGCTCGCAATCCGCGCCGCCTGCTCGTCCGGCGATAGATCGCGCTCGCGACCAGGATAGAGCGGCGTTCCGTCCGGGTCGCGCGGCCAGCGCTTGCCTTTCGCCTCCGCCTCGGCCACCGCCGCCCTGATCTCGCCGCGCGTCATGAATGAGGGATAGACGAGCCCCATCGCCTTCAGGCGCTCCAGCATTGCGGCATAGAGGGCGAGATGTTCGGATTGGCGTCGCACCGGCTCTTCCCAGTCGAGCCCGAGCCAGGCGAGGTCCGCGAAGATGGCTGCCTCGAATTCCGGCCGGCAGCGCGCCCGATCGATGTCCTCGATCCGCAACAGGAAGCGCCCGCCGGCCTTGGCCGCCATGTCGTGGTTGAGGATCGCCGACAGCGCATGGCCGAGATGCAAGACGCCGTTCGGGCTCGGCGCGAAACGGAAAACGGGTTGTTCTGATCGCGAAATCGGCATCGTTTTCCTTTGCATGAAAGCGGTGTAAAGGTCATCCGCTTTCTGCCGTGCCGTGCGTCTTCGCAGGCGCATGAGGACCGCTTGCCCTTGAATCGGCTAGGATCAGAGGAAGGATGAGGGGAGGACGCATGCGGATCATCCGGACACACGAGGATATCGAGGCCGGGCTCGCCGGCCTGGTGTTGCTCGATGCGCGTCTGGAGCATGTCGTCGCCAAGGCGGGGCCGGTGCCGCTGAGACGCACCGAGCCCGGTTACCGCGGCATCGCCAGCATCATCGTCTCGCAGATGGTGTCGAAGGCGAGTGCGGCGGCGATCTGGAACCGGATGGAGGAGGCGCTCGGCGAGGTCACCGCCGACGCCGTGCTTTCGCTCGGAGACGATGATTGCCGTAAACTCGGTCTTTCGCGCGCCAAGGCGGAGACGCTGAGGCGAGTGGCGGCGGCGACGGTCGCCGGCGAGATCGATCTCGAGGCGATCTGCGACGTCGAGGCGCCGGCGGCCATACATGAGCTCACGGCTATCAAGGGCGTCGGCCGCTGGACGGCGGAGGTCTACCTGTTGTTCTGCGCCGGCCACCCGGACGTGTTTCCGGCCGGCGATGTTGCCCTGCAGAACGCGGTCGGCCATGCCCTTGGCCTCGAACTGCGCCCGACGGCGAGCGAGATCGATTCGCTCGCGACCTGCTGGTCGCCCTGGCGCAGCGTCGCCGCCCGGCTCTTCTGGGCCTATTACGCACAGGAGTTGCGGCGCGATGTTATTCCCGTGACGCCTTGAAGAAAAAAGCGAATCCTTCGTTCTGTTTTTGTTTGTGGCTTCACAATCCTGTCGCAACGCGCCTAATATAGAAGTGCAGATGCCGAATCGCTCAGGAGAATACGCTTGACGATTGCAGTCTCACCTCAGGCCCTGCCGGCGCTTGTGCTGAACGCCGACTATCGGCCGCTGAGTTATTATCCCTTGTCGCTCTGGTCCTGGCAGGACGCGATCAAGGCGGTCTTCCTCGACCGTGTGACGATCCTTGCCGAATACGAACATTCCGTCTCCTCGCCAAGCTTCTCCATGCGGCTGCCGAGCGTCGTCTGCCTGAAGAGCTATGTCCAGCCTTCGCGCCATCCGGCCTTCACCCGCTTCAACGTCTTCCTGCGTGACAAGTTCGAGTGCCAGTATTGCGGATCGCCGGACGACCTCACCTTCGACCACGTCGTCCCTCGGGCCCATGGCGGCCAGACCACCTGGGAAAACGTCGTCGCCGCCTGTTCGCCCTGCAATCTGCGCAAGGGCAGCAAGCTGCCGAAGCAGGCCGGCATGTTCCCGCACCAGAAGCCCTACCAGCCGACGGTGCAGGATCTCCACAACAATGGCCGGCTCTTCCCGCCGAACCATCTGCACGAAAGCTGGATGGACTATCTCTACTGGGATGTCGAACTGCAGCCTTGAGGAGGCCTGCGGCGATCAAGCCTTTGCGGCGCCGCGCAGCGCGATCGCCGCGAGGATGAGGCTTGCGATCACGTTCCAGCCTGCGAAGGACAGGCCGAGCACGCGCAGCGCTGCTTCCGTACAGGAAGGAGCGTGCTTCGCGTCGAGGTCGCCCAAGAGATCGCCGACATCGGACGAAATCCCCTGCGCGGTGGTGGCGCAGGTCGATGGCCCCTCCCAGAAGTGCCATTCGGCGCCGGCGTGGTAGACGCCGATACCGGCGCCGACGAGCATCAGCAGGCCGACGAGCACCAGCAGCGTGCGCGTGATCCAGGCCGGCAGCTTCAGGAAGGCGGCGACGACGGCGAGCAGGCCGAGCGGAATGCCGTAGTAATAGGGGTCGCGCTGCAGGAGGCAGAGGGCGCAGGGAATATAGCCGCCGATGTGCTCGAAACCGAGCGCACCGCCGACAGTCGCCGCCATGCCGAGGGTGACGAGCAGGGCGAAAACGAGCTGCTGGCGTTGCGCGACGGAAGCCTCGATCATGGATACCTCATAGCGGCGGAATGGCGCCGCCGCGGCGCGTTCGAACGCCTTAATAGGTAGGATCGATCCCGGTGTAAATCGCCGGGGCTGCGCCCAATCAGCACGCTTTTGTGATTGGCGGGGCGAGGGACGCGGAAAATCGCAACTTCGCGGTTGACCGCCGCGAAAACGATCGTGTAAATCCCAAACCGCTGATATCGCCCAGCCTTGCCCCATTGGCGGAATTGGTAGACGCGCTCGACTCAAAATCGAGTTCCCAAAAGGAGTGCTGGTTCGACCCCGGCATGGGGCACCAACATCACACAGGCAGCCGCTGCCGGCGCCAGCCGTTTCGGGGCTGACGCGCGCATTCCTTCCGCCGCCGCCAAAGAGGCCCGCCGCGGTCGGGCGGACCCCGCTGATGTTGGCTTTACGCCAGGATCACCACGATCTTCAGCGTCGAGGGTTCGACGATCACGATCCGGCCGTCCGCCAGCACGAAGAACAGGAAGCCTTCGTATCTCGGCACGATCTTGACGATGCGCGCCGGCAGAGGTCTCAGCTTGACCTTGACCGTCTCGGGCACGACCACGCCGACGGAGACGTCGATGTCGACATCGATGGGCTCCACCTTCTCCTCGCGGATGATCTGCGTGATTTCCGTCTTCTGTTCCGTTGTCACTTCGACATTAGTCGAGGCTCCAGAGGATTGCTCCTGCGATTGCTGGGAGTCGCTAGGCTGTTCGGTTTCACCCTGGGGCTGCTGCTCTTCCGTTTCACCCTGCGCCGGCTGCTGATCTTGCTGCTGTTGCTGCTGCTGAGCGTCGGGCTGCTCGGTCTCCTGTTGCTGAGCGTCGGGCTGCTGAGCATCCGGTTGCTGGGCGTCGGGTTGTTGAGCATCGGGCTGCTGCTGCTCGGTTTCGGCGCCGGGTTGCTGTTGCTGCTGGTCGCTAGGTTGCTGTTGCTGCTGGTCGCCTGGAGCTTGCTCTTGCTGGTCGGGTGCCTGGCCCTGCGCGTCGGGCTGACCCTGTTGCGCGCCGCCTTGCGGGCATTCCTGACCGGCGGGGCATTCGGTGGATTGTCCCTGAGCGGGTTGCTCAGTCTGTGCGAGCGCCGGTGCGAAGGCAACGCTGAGGCCGAGCGCAAGGGCACTCTTTAGAAGGATTCCTGTCATCAGAAGTTTCTCCCAGTAATGCGTCCCTTCCAGGCAAGCTAACCGGGCAATTCGAGCTTTGTTCCGGAGCGCACGCATTTGCCGCAAGGTGCTCTCCCGCCTCCATTTTTCTTCCGGCACCTGCAACGCCCGATCGATGTTGTTGTCGCGAACGATTATTTTGCAAGAACACCTTGGCTGCCCGAGCGCTTCAAAGCGCGGTCGCTTCATCGCGCGCGGCCGCCGTCGCGCCCACCCATTGAATTTGAGGGGGTGAAGATGCTAGCTGGCTTACGACGATCGACGAAAACTCCGGCGCAGCCATGCTACCGACGTTCGAGACCTACGACGAACTCTACCGCGAATTCCGCTGGCGGATTCCGGAGAGGTTCAACATCGGCGTTGCCGTCAGCGACGCCTGGGCGGCGCGTGATCCGCAGCGCATCTGCCTTCAGCATTTCAGCCCCGACGGCGCGCATCTCGCGTTGAGTTACGGAGCCTTCGCGGCCCGCTCCTCCGCCTTTGCCGGTGGACTCGTCGCGCACGGCGTGCGGCCGGGCGATCGCGTCGCCATCCTCCTGCCCCAGGGTTTCGAGGCGGCGATTGCCCACGCGGCGATCTACAAGCTCGGCGCCATCGCGCTGCCGCTCGCGCTGCTCTTCGGCGTCGAGGCGCTCGCCTATCGGCTGCGCGACGCGGGCGCCACGGCGATCGTCACCAATCGCTTCGGCAATGAGCGGCTGGCGGCGATCCGGGGCGATCTGCCGGACCTCCGGCTGGTCGTGCTTGCGGAGGAGGGCGAGGCGCCGGGTACCGTTCCCTTCCGCGCGCTTGAGGCCGGGGACGTCCGCTTCCAGGCGGCCGACACGACGCCGGATGATCCGGCGCTGATGATCTATACCTCCGGAACGACGGGGCCGCCGAAGGGCGCCCTGCACGGCCACCGCGTCCTGCTCGGCCATTTGCCCGGCTTCCAGCTTCACCATCATTTCCTGCCGCAGCCGGGCGACCGCATGTGGACGCCGGCCGACTGGGCCTGGGCAGGCGGCCTCCTGAACGCGCTGCTGCCGTCACTCTTTTTCGGCGTTCCGGTGGTCTCCTCGCCGGCGCAGAAGTTCGACGCGCACATGGCGTTCCGGATCATGGAGGAGATGGACGTGCGCAACGCCTTCATTCCGCCGACGGCGCTCAGGCTCTTGAAGTCCGTCGACGAGCCGCGGGCGCGCTACAGGCTCAATCTGAGGACGATCGGCTCGGCAGGCGAGGCGCTCGGGCGCGAGACCTTCGAGTGGGCGAGAGCGGCGCTCGGCATCGAGGTCAGCGAATTCTACGGCCAGACCGAGTGCAACATCGTCATCTCCTCGGCGGCCGATCTCGGCGTCTTGAAGCCGGGCTCGATGGGCAAGGCCGCACCCGGGCACCGGGTGGCGATCATCGACGCCGAAGGGCGCGTGCTGCCGCCCGGAACGGTCGGGCAGGTGGCGGTGAGACGCCCCGATCCGGTGATGTTTCTCGGCTACTGGGGCAACGACAAAGCGACCGAGGCGAAGTTCATCGGCGACTGGATGACCACCGGCGACCAGGGCGTGATGGACGCCGAGGGCTACTTCACCTTCTTCGGCCGCGACGACGATGTCATCACCTCGTCCGGCTACCGCATCGGCCCGGGCGAAATCGAGGATTGTCTCGCGGGGCATCCCGACGTCCAGCTCGCGGCGGCTGTCGGCAAGCCGGACCCGATCCGCACCGAAATCGTCAAGGCCTATGTGGTGCTCAAGCCGGGAGCGGCCGCCAACGACGAGACTGCCGCGGGCATCCGCGACTGGGTGAAAAACCGACTGTCGATGCACGAATATCCGCGCGAGATCGACTTCGTCGAGAGCCTGCCGCTCACCACCTCGGGCAAGGTCATCCGGCGGCTCTTGCGGGAAAAGGCAGCGGCTGAGATCGCTGCGGGCCGGTAGGCCAGAGGGGGTGGATTGGCGGCATCGGGCCGCTAGCCCCTACCGTCCCGCCAGCGCCCGTATCTTTTCGCGCAGGAGCCGCGCCATGTTGCGGGTGTTGCGATAGAGGTGGAGCTGTGCGGCTACCTGGCGGACGTCGCGGTCGCGGTTCTGTTCAAGGCCGATGACGAGCGTGCCCATTTCTTCGCGCTCCTGCCAGAGGCGGCCGATCATCGGATGGTCTGGCGTTGCGCAGGAATCGGAGCGGACGATGTTGGCGTCGTCGAGGTGCCACTCGGTCAATTCCGCGAGCAGCAGCTTGCCCGGCGAATATTTCGCATAGCGTTCGTCGTAGGCCGTCTTCCACGTATAGGCTTCGCCGCCCATCAGCAGCACGATCATGGAGGCAATCGCCCGGCCGTTGAGGTCGAGCGTGTGAATGCGCACGCTGTCGGCCTCCGCGAGATTGGTCACCGCCTCCCTTGCGAAGGCGGCCCGGAAGCGGTCCATGATCATGGCGGTGCGTTCGCGTCCCTTCCAGCCGGACGCCTCGAGCGCCAGGAACTCCTCCATCCGCAGGCGGATTTCGTCGGGCCGGCGGGCGACATCGTAGGCGAGCGCCCCCTCTTTGGCGAGGTTGTTCCATTGCCGCCGCATGTCCTTGCGGTGGGCGCGGCTGACCGTCTGGCGCAGATAGCCGGGGCCGTCGAGCAGGCTTTCGAGCATCGGCCGCTCGAAGGTGTCGGTGACGGTCAGCGGCAGGTTCTCACCGATGGCTACGGCGCGGGCAAGCTGCGCGAATTTGCCTTTCAGCCTGACGTCCGGAAGCACGAGCACGGAAGGCAGGCCGGAGGAGGGGGCGGCAAGCGCCTCATAGAGGTTGCTGATCGTTTCGGCCGCGTCTTCCGCGTCGAGAAGGGGTGTGCCCAGGGGGCCGAAGGGATTCGACCAGGCGCGAATGATGGACGCGCCGATCGAGAAGCCGGGCTTCTCGATCGAGAACGGCATGAGCAAACGCGCGCGGCTGCGCAATTCGCTGTCGTCGCGGATGACGGCGAAGCGGATGACCCGGTCTTCGAGCCGCGGCATGGCCGGGGCGAGGAAGCGCCCGGTGAAGAAGACGTTGGGCTCGATCGCGCGGTTGGAGAGAAAGTCGAGTTCGCGCTGCAGTTCGTAGCCGGCTCGCGCCGGATAGATCGCAAGGTGCCGTCCGGGGCGCCCCACCATCAGGGTCCGCTCGGCCTGCGAAGGGCTCGTGCCGGGTTGCGCCAGTCCGCCAAGCAGGCGGCCGGCGCTACCGTTGACGTCGCCGGGTAGATGAACATTGCCGATCATGGCTGGATCGCCTCGTTCCTGTCGTTGAAGCTCGCAGCGCCCGCAAGCGCCAGGAGCCTGAAGCCGAATGTGCGTCTGACCGCGAGGTAGAGGATGGCCGCCTCCGCGAGCATCGCGCCGGCCGTTGCGGCGGCCGCGCCCGTCAGCCCGAAGAGCGGGATCAGCGTGACGTTCAGCGCGATGTTGGCGCCGAGGGCGGCCGCATAGAGGAGCACGCAAAGCTTCTGCCGGCCGGCCATGGTGAGCAACGTCTCGGCAGGCCCGACGAAGGCCTTGGCAAGGATGCCGGCGAGAAGGATCGCCATCAGCGGGGCGCCCGCGGTAAAGGCCGGGCCGAAAAGCGAAAGCAGAAGCCGACCGGCGGCGAGCACCGCGCCGCCCATCACGAGCGACGGCCAGAACGACCAGCGCGCGCTCTCGATGGCGATTTGCGCCAGTTGCTGGCGGTCGTTGACGGCCATGGCCGCGGAAAAGCGCGGGCCCGCCGCCGCCTTCACCGCGAACATGACGAAATGAACGAGCGCCATGGTCTTGGCGGCCGCGAAATAGATCGCCACATCGGCGGGCTTGAGATAGAGCCCGACGATCACGACGTCCGAATTGGTCAGCAGGAAGCCGAAACCGTCGACCAAGAAGATCGGGACCGAGACCCGCAGCCAGCGCCCGAGTTCGACCTTCATCGGCCCCCGGACATAGTGGGCGCCGAGGCGCGAGACCATGGCGAGGAACTGGGCCAACGTGGTCACGTAGGTTGCCGCCAGGGCAGCGGTCATCGCCGTCGTGGCATTGTGAGGGAGCCCGCTCGTCGTCGCGAGCAGCATGAAGGCGAGAATGAGCAGCGGGCGCACGATATAGGTCGGGCTCATCGCGGCGATTGCCCAGCTATGGGCGCGCGCGGTGCCCTCCATCACGTCGCCGAGCGCGATCATCGGCAGGGTGATGAGGCCGAGATAGAGCGGGACGAGGTAGTAGCTCTCGATCGCCGATCCGAAGAGCCAGAGGCCGGCTCCGCCGACGGCCGCGAGCGCGGTCGCGGAGACGATCGCGAAGATCCGTGCGGTGGTGGTGAGGCCGCGGATTTCGGGAAGGGCGGCGGCCGTGTGATATTCCGGCAGGAAGCGGATGATCGCGGCATGCAGGCCGAGGCACGACAGATTGCCGAAGAGCACCGCCAGCACCCAGACGAAGATGAAGACGCCGTATTCGAACTCGCCCACGAGCCGGGCAAGGACGATCTGCGAAACGAAGGCGATGGCCGCGCTGAGGATGCGGATGGCGAAGGTGATGAGGGCCATTCGCTGCGCCCGGCTGCGGGCGTCGTTACCGGAGAGCGCGGGTGCGAGCCGCTGCACCAAAGGGGACAGGCGGTGCCTCAGCGCCGACGGCAGCATTCGTCCGGCCGTTTGACATACCGCCATGAACACGAAGACACCCTGACATTACGCAATACAGGGCTTCACTTCTGCCAGACCAGCGTTAACAAAGGGTTCAGCGGCGTTGCCCCGATCGGGCGGCCGAACGCCTATCGTTGCTGCCTGCGAGCATTGGTGCGCCGCATATGAAGATGCCGCCCGGAGGCGGCATCGAAATGCGGGTAGGGTCAAGCCTATGCGTTGCGAGGCTCACGCCTCGTAGGCACCGTGGCAATGCTTGTACTTCTTGCCGGAACCGCAGGGGCAGGGCTCGTTGCGGGCGACCTTGCCCCAGCTCGACGGCTCGGCGGGATTGCGGATCGCCGGCGCGGCGGCAAGAAGGGCTGCCCCGGCCTCGGCAAAGTCGTCTTCGCCCGTCAGCGGATCGATGTGGTGCGCCTGCATCGGGGGGAGCTGCTGCGGCGGTTCCGGCGCTTCGCGCACGAGCTCGACGCGCATCATTTGCGCCGTCACCGCCTGCCGGAGATTCGAAAGCAGGGCCTGGAAGAGCTCGAAGGCCTCGGACTTGTATTCCTGCAGCGGATCGCGCTGGGCATAGCCGCGGAATCCGATGACCGAACGCAGATGGTCGAGGTTGACGATGTGCTCGCGCCAGAGGTGATCGAGCGTCTGCAGAACGACCGATCGTTCGACATATTGCATGATCTCCGGGCCGAAACGCTCGGCGCGCTCGGCAGCCGCCTTGTCGACAGCGGCGGTGATGCGCTCGCGGATGTCATCCTCGGCGATACCTTCCTCGGCCGCCCATTCGACGATCGGCAGGTCCAGGTTGAGGTATTGCTGGACGTCGGCCTTCAGGCCCTCGACGTCCCATTGTTCGGCGTAGGCGCGCTCGGGAATGCGCTTGGAGACGATGTCCTCGATGACCTCGTTGCGCATGTCCGTGATGGTGTCGGTGACCGATTCCGCATCCATCAACTCGATGCGCTGCTCGAAAATGACCTTGCGCTGATCGTTCAGCACGTCGTCATATTTCAGGAGATTCTTGCGGATGTCGAAGTTGCGTGCCTCGACCTTCTTCTGGGCGCGCTCGAGCGCCTTGTTGATCCAGGGATGGACGATCGCCTCGCCCTCCTTCAGCCCCAGCTTCTGCAGCATGCCGTCCATGCGGTCGGAGCCGAAGATGCGCATCAGGTCGTCCTGCAGCGACAGGAAGAACTTCGAGCGGCCGGGATCCCCCTGGCGGCCGGAGCGGCCGCGCAGCTGATTGTCGATGCGGCGGCTCTCGTGCCGTTCGGTGGCCAGAACATAGAGGCCGCCGGCGGCGAGCGCCTTCTCCTTGAGCTTCTGCACTTCTTCGCGGATCGCCTTTTCCCGCGCCTCGCGCTCCGGCCCGGGCTCGACCTCGGCCAGTTCCTGCTGGATGCGCATGTCCGGGTTGCCGCCGAGCTGGATGTCGGTGCCGCGACCGGCCATGTTGGTGGCGATGGTGACGGCACCGGGCACGCCGGCCTGGGCGACGATATAGGCTTCCTGCTCGTGGTAGCGGGCGTTCAGAACCTGGAACCTGGAGAAGCCGCTCTTCTTCAGCATGTCGGCGAGCAGCTCGGATTTTTCGATCGACGTCGTGCCGACGAGCATCGGCTGGCCGCGCTCGTGCGCCGCCTTGATCTCGTCGATGATCGCCTTGTACTTCTCGCCGGCGGTGCGATAGACCTCGTCATCCTCGTCGAGCCGCTGGATCGGCAGGTTGGTCGGCACTTCGACCACTTCCAGGCCGTAAATATTGCCGAATTCCTCGGCCTCCGTCGCCGCAGTGCCGGTCATGCCGGCAAGCTTCTCGTACATGCGGAAGTAGTTCTGGAAGGTGATCGAGGCAAGGGTCTGGTTCTCGGGCTGGATCTGCACCTTCTCCTTGGCCTCGAGCGCCTGGTGCTGCCCTTCGGAATAACGGCGGCCGGGCATCATGCGGCCGGTGAACTCGTCGATGATGACGATCTCGCCGTTGCGCACGATATAATCCTTGTCGCGCGTGAACAGCTTGTGCGCCTTCAGCGCATTGTTGACGTGGTGGACGATCGCGACGTTCTCGATGTCGTAGAGCGACTCGCCCTTGAGCAGGCCGGCCTGGCGCAGCATGTTCTCGAGCTTCTCGGTGCCTTCCTCCGAGAAATTGGCCGAGCGCTGCTTTTCGTCGATCTCGTAGTCTTCCGGCGCGAGCAGCGGAATGAAGTCGTTGATCGTGTTGTAGAGGTCGGAGCGGTCGTCGAGCGGGCCGGAGATGATCAGCGGCGTGCGCGCTTCGTCGACCAGGATCGAGTCCACTTCGTCGACGATTGCGAAGAAGTGACCGCGCTGCACCATCTGCGAGCGCTCGTATTTCATATTGTCGCGCAGATAGTCGAAGCCAAGCTCGTTGTTGGTCGCGTAGGTGACGTCGCAGGCATAGGCGTCGCGGCGCTGCTCGTCGGTGAGGCCGTGGACGATGACGCCGGTGGTCAGGCCGAGGAAGCCGTAGATCCGCCCCATCATTCCGGCGTCACGCTGGGCAAGGTAATCGTTGACGGTGACGACATGCACGCCGCGGCCGGCCAGTGCGTTGAGATAGACCGGCAGCGTCGCGACGAGCGTCTTGCCTTCGCCGGTCTTCATTTCGGCGATGGCACGCTCGTGCAGGATCATGCCGCCGATCAGCTGGACGTCGAAGGGACGCAGGCCGAGCACGCGGCGCGCGGCCTCGCGCGCAACGGCAAAGGCCGGCACCAGGATGTCGTCCAGTGTCTTGCCGTCGGCGATCTGGCGGCGGAATTCCGCCGTCTTCGCAGCGAGCGCCTCGTCGCTCAACGCTTTCATTTCGGCTTCGAGAGCGTTGATGGCGTCCACCCGGGCCTTGTAGCCGCGGACGCGGCGGTCATTGGCGGAACCAAACAACTTGCGGGCAAGGCCGCCGAGACTGACCATCTGAATGGTCCTTTCCTTCATTGTATTGCCAGGCGCTCCAGGGTCGCGTTCAAAAAACCGCGACATGCCGTGAAACGCCCGGAAACTGTTCTGGACGCGAGGTTGCGTGACAGATAAGAGGGGGGTCGGATTATGTCAACGCACTTGCTGGGTAGGGCGGTTACAGAACCGCCACATTCCGGTGTTGTTGACCTCGCTCAAGGGCCGGGGGCAATCGCGCCGATGGCCGATGGTGAAAGGTTAGTATCATGTCCAGAAACAAGACTTTGGCGGCCGTGGCGCTGGTCGCGGCGATTGCGGCAGGCGGCATCGCGCGCGCCGAAGGAACCGATCCGGTGATCGCGAAAGTCGGCGATCAGGAAATTCACCAGTCGGAACTCGACCTGGCGATCTCGAGCCTCGATCCGCAGCTCCAGCGGATGCCCGATGAGCAGAAGCGCGCCGCGGCCCTGTCGGCCGTCATCGACGTCAAGCTCCTGGTCAAGGACGCCGAGAAGGAAGGACTTCAGGACGACGCCACCTTCAAGCAGCGCGTTGCCTTCCTCACCGAGCGCGAACTCCACAATGCCTTCTTCAAGAAGCATGTCGTCGACGCCGTGACGCAGGAAGAGGTGAAGGCGCGCTACGACAAGGAAGTCGCCGCCATTCCGCCCCAGGAAGAGGTGAAGGCGCGCCACATCCTCGTCAAGACCGAGGACGAGGCGAAGGCAGTCATCAAGGAGCTCGATGCCGGCAAGAGCTTTGTCGAGCTTGCCAAGGCCAAGTCCACCGATCCCAACAAGGATGACGGCGGCGACCTCGGCTATTTCACCAAGGGCCGCATGGTGCCGGAGTTCGAAGAGGCCGCCTTCGCCCTGGAAAAGGGCGCCTATACGAAGACCCCGGTCAAGACGCAGTTCGGCTTCCACGTGATCCTCGTCGAGGACAAGCGCCCGCAGGCTCCGCCGGCGCTCGAGCAGGTCGAACCCCAGGTCCGTCAGCTCGTCATGCGCGACAAGTACCTCGCGCTGCTGGCTTCCGCAAAGAAGGCGACCCCGGTCGAGATCTCCGATCCGGCGCTGAAGAAGGCCTATGACGAGGCCGGCAAGGCGCAGGAAGCCAAGTAAATCGCCGCGGGTTTCCCCGCGGAAAGACGCATGGCGCCCGCGGATGGTGCGCGCTGCTTGCGCCCATTCCAGGGCCTTCGACAGACCAGATGCCCGGCGGCCGAAAACCGCTCGGGCATTTCTCGCAAACAGTCCAGCCTTCTCAACAGCAGGTTTCTACCCATGTCCGGTTCCATTTCTCCGCTCGCTCCGAAAACCTTTGCCGAGATGCCGGCCCTTCGCGGTGTGCGCATGGCGACCGCGGCCGCAGGGATCAAGTACAAGAACCGGACGGACGTGCTGATGATGGTTTTCGATCGGCCCGCGGCGGTCGCCGGCGTGTTCACGCGATCGAAGTGCCCCTCCGCGCCCGTCGACTTCTGCCGCAGGAACCTGCCGGGCGGCGTCGCGCGCGCCGTCGTCGTCAATTCCGGCAATGCCAACGCCTTCACCGGCAAGAAGGGCAGGGAGGCGACGGAACTCACGGCCGAGGCCGCGGCCAGGGCCGTCGGTTGCGGCGAAGGCGAAGTTTTCCTGGCGTCGACCGGCGTGATCGGTGAACCGCTCGATGCGGCGAAGTTCGCCGGCGTCCTCGACGGGCTCTCCACGTCGGCGACCGAAGACTTCTGGTTCGAGGCGGCCAAGGCGATCATGACCACGGACACCTATCCGAAGGTCGCGACCCGCAGCGCCGAGATCGACGGCGTCAGGGTCACGATCAACGGCATCGCCAAGGGCGCCGGCATGATCGCTCCCGACATGGCGACCATGCTCTCCTTCGTCGTCACCGACGCCGATATCGCGCCGGCGGCGCTCCAGGCGCTGCTTTCGGAGGGCGTCGGACCGAGCTTCAATTCGGTGACGGTCGACAGCGACACCTCCACCTCAGACACGCTGATGCTGTTTGCGACGGGGGCTGCGGCAAAGGACGGCCAGGCACGGGTGGAAGATGCGGCCGATCCGCGCCTCGGCGGCTTCCGTGCGGCGCTCGACGACCTGCTGCTCGACCTCGCCCTTCAGGTGGTGCGCGACGGCGAGGGTGCGCGCAAGATGGTGAAGGTGACCGTCGAGGGGGCGGAGAACGACGGCGCGGCCAAGCGCATCGCGCTTTCGATCGCCAATTCGCCGCTGGTCAAGACGGCGATCGCCGGCGAGGACGCGAACTGGGGCCGGGTGGTGATGGCCGTCGGCAAATCCGGCGAGATGGCCGAGCGCGACCGGCTGGCGATCTGGTTCGGCGATGTGCGCGTTGCCGTCGAGGGCGAGCGTGACCCGGCCTATTCGGAAGCGGCCGCGACGGCGGTCATGAGGGGCGAGACCATTCCGATCCGCGTCGAGATCGGCCTCGGCCCGGGCCGCGCCACGGTCTATACCTGCGATCTGACAAAGGAATACGTCGAGATCAACGGCGACTACAGAAGCTGACTATTGCATGCCCCCTTGGATCGACTTCGATCCAAGGACAAGACATGCACAATTTCAAAGGGCTACAGCGCCTTTACGCGCCCGATATGGCGCACGGCGCTGTAGGTCGGCGATTGAAGGCAATGGACATGACATCGAACGACAGACAGCCTCCGGAGCACGGCGCGACGATCGGGCAGGCACCCGTGGTCGACCTTCCGAGCGTGCGGCGGTTGGAAGCCGTGGGCTTTCGCGCCTGGCCGGCGGCTTCGGTGCACTATGACGGCAGCTGGCTGATCCGGCTCACCGCCGGGCACCCGTCCAAGCGCCTGAACTCCGTCAATCCGCTCGATCCGTCGGACTACCGCGACATCGCCATCCGGCTGGAGAAAGCGGGCAGGCTCTTCGCCGAACAGGGCCGTGCGCTCACGGTCCGGCAGACGCCGCTGACGCCCGCGCAGATGATCGCCTATATGGATGCCGAGGGCTGGACGTCCTTCGCGGAGAGCCTGGTGCTGACGCTCGATCTGGCGGAACGCGATTTCGGCGACGGCATAGACCACCTGCCGATCAAGGACGTCGGTCGCTTCGTCGAGGCGCGCATCGGGATTGGCAAGGAGGCGCCGGAAAGCAAGCCGGCGCTGACCGAAATCATCAACGCTATCAAGCCCGAATGCGGCCTGTTCCTGTTCGAGGACCGCCGGCTCGGGCCGACGGCGGTGTCGCTCGTCGTCCACGACAACGATCTCGCCGGCATCATGCAGTTCGCCGTCGCCGAACGGGTGCGCCGGCAGGGAATCGGCGTGGCGCTGCTGGAGGCGTCGCTCCGCTGGGCACGCCTGCGCGGCGCGAAAAAGGCCTGGCTGCAGGTGGAAGCCGCAAACGAGGCGGCGGTCGCGCTTTATCGCAAGGCCGGGTTCACCGAGGTCTATCGCTATCTCTATCGAATGCCGAAGGTTTGATGGCAATGCAGGGAAAGAAGATCGTGCTGGTCGCCGCCTGCGCCCTCGTCGATTCCGACGGGCGCATCCTTCTGGCGCAGCGCCCGGAAGGAAAGGCGCTCGCGGGATTGTGGGAGTTCCCCGGCGGCAAGGTCGAGGCCGGGGAGACGCCGGAGGAGACGCTGATCCGTGAACTCGATGAGGAGCTCGGCATCCGCACCAAGGCCGCCTGCCTTGCGCCGCTGACCTTCGCGAGCCACAGCTACGACAGTTTCCACCTGCTGATGCCGCTCTACGTCTGCCGCCGTTACGAAGGCTTCGCCGAGGGACGCGAGGGCCAGGCGATCAAATGGGTGCGCCCGAAGGCGCTGCGCGACTATCCGATGCCGCCGGCCGACGAGCCGCTGATCCCGTTCCTCATGGATCTGCTCTAGACGACGACATTCCGCGGGGGCGATTTCTCCGGGACCGGCGGAACGCCCGCTTCCGGCCTTCAATACCCTGTAAATTCGAAGATTCATTAATCAAACGTTTATCACCCTCGGACAGAATGGAGCCTATCAGTTTCGGCGCTTTCGATCTCGATGGCGCCGTTTCGGGCAGGTGGGCCGGTCGAAGCTTGGGAAGGGTGCTTTCGCTCGCTGCTCTATGCGTGTTTCATGAGGCTGGGATGGTGGACGAGGATTTCTGGAGGACGGTTCAGGACAAGGATCTGGTGACGAGCCAGTCCCGCCGGACAGGCGTGCTCAATCTGTCGCTGCTGTTCGGAACGGCGGTGATCGCGTTGACGCTGATCCTGACGCCGATGCTGTCTTCGAAGAAGGACAAGCGGATGCTGGCGAACACGCCGATCGATTACGACAACATTTCGACCGGCTCGATTCCTTCGGGCGGCACGGCCAAGCGCTACACCGTGCGCCGCAGCGTGCTGCAGGAGATGCCGGGCGCCGTCTGCATCATCGATGCCGACGGCAGCAAGAGCGGGTGCTGAGCGGAACCAAGCGCCCCTGAGGCACTGACGTCTTCTGCTCCTAAGTCAGGGACACCCGCAGTGCGGGCGCTGGAGGACGAATGGACGTGCTGAGAAGTCTGCTTTGCAACCGTGAAGGCGCCACCGCCGTGGAATACGGTCTAATCGCGGCAGTGATCACCGTTGCGCTGCTCGTGGGCTTCCAGAATGCCTCAAATGCCCTGCTCGACGTCCTGACCTTCATCTCGGAAACGATCGAGGGCGCCTGGGTCTGAACGACTACATGTCTCCTTGAATCGACCTCGATCTTGAGCATCTTGCAGTCAGGTGAAAACACCTGACGTCGCACAAATGCGGCAAAAACAAGCAGATAGAGCGGCGGTGCGAACGCATGTGAGCGCATCCGGCTCTAAGGACAAAGGCATGCAGCGATACAAAGTGCGCCAGCGACCTTTGCGTTCGATAAGATGCGCGGTGCTGGAGGTGCCGAGGCGAGGGTCAAGTCACGATCGATTGCCGGGGTCCTTCAGGGGGTGTTCCTTCACGCCGAGCGCATCCGACAATCTCTGCTTCGCCGAACCGGGCTTGAGCGGCTTCTGCTGGCTCTCGTGCGGCGCCCATCCCGAAACATAGATGACCGAGAAGGTGGCGCGGACGCGGCCGTCCGGATCGGAAAAGCGCTCGGCGTAGATCTCGGCGGCCCTGAGGAAGAAGTGCTTCGGCATCGGCTTGCGATTGCGCGAGGCGAGCGGGTTGGTCATGCCCATCGCCCGCAGGTCCCTGACCAGGCCGAAGAGCGAATCGTAGCGCACCGTATAGGTCTCGGCATCCGCCACCGGCAGGGCAAAGCCCGCCCGCTGCAGGAGCGCGCCGATGTCGCGCACGTCGGCAAAGGGGATCACCCTCGGGCTCGCGCCGCCCGTGAGCTCCGCTTCGGCGGCGAGAAGCGCCTCGCGAAGCTCCTGCAGCGTGCCGCTGCCGGGAATGGCAGCGAGGAACAGTCCGTCGGGCTTCAGGGCCCGGCGCGCCTGGATGAAGATGCCCGGCGTGTCGTTGGTGAGGTGCAGCGACAGCGGCGAGACGATGAGATTGAGAGACTGCGGTTCAGCAGGGATGCTCTCGAGCGGCGCCGTCGTAACCGGGCTGTCGGCCGAGCCGAAGGTTTCGTCCGTCTCGACGCGCTCGATGGTTCCGACCTTGCCGGTTTCGGCGAGCAAGCGCGCGGTGATGCCGGTATAGCCGTGCAGTTCCATTGCGCTGTCGAAGTGCCGTTCGACGACGCCGACGCGATCGGCCAGTTCCTGCGCGACGATGTCGAGCAGAAAGGTCGCCTTCCTGTCTCCACGGCGAAGCGCGCGGCGGCGATGCGCCTCGACGAGGCTCTGGTCAAAGATGATTTCCACGATACTCTCTCCGGAATCGTCGATGTGAGAGAGACCCGGACGCGGGCAAAGTCAACCTTATGGAACCAGAGGAACCGAGAAATAGCATCTGGCTCCGGTCGATCGGGCGCTGGGCGGCGCTCGTCGGCCGGCTTGGGGCCGAAGCGCTCGACATCGTTTTTCCACCCGTCTGTTGCGGCTGCGGCCGGCTGACGGCCGGCGCGCGCGCTGTCTGCCCCGCCTGCTGGGCCGGCATGCGGCTGATCGAACGTCCCTATTGCGAGGTGCTGGGTTCGCCCTTCGCTTTTGACCCGGGCGCGGGTGCCGTTTCGCCCGAGGCGATCGCCGATCCGCCGGCCTTCGACCGGCTGCGCTCCGTCGCGGTTCACGAGGGCATCGCCCGCGATCTCGTGCATGGCCTGAAATACCGCGACCGCACCGATCTCGCCCCCATGATGGCCGAATGGATGGTGCGCGCCAGCGAGGGTGCCGTGACGGCCGCAGACATGATCGTGCCCGTTCCGCTGCATGCGTTCCGCCTCTGGCGGCGAAAGTTCAACCAGGCCGCGGAACTCGCTCGCTTCATCGCGGAACTGTCGGCAAGGCCCTATCGCCCGGACGCGCTTCGCCGCGTCAAGCGCACGAGCCGCCAGGTCGGCCTCGGCGCCAGGGCACGCGAGGAGAACGTGCGCGGCGCCTTTGCCGTTCCCGCGGGTGCCAGGCAAGACCTCGCCGGGAAACGCATCGTCCTGGTCGATGACGTCTACACGACCGGTGCAACGGTCGCGGCCGCGACGCGCGCGCTCAAGCGGGCGGGGGCGGCAGACGTCACGGTTTTGACCTTTGCAAGAGCCCTGTCCGGTCCTATATGACAAAAAACGTCCGGCAAGGTGGCCGGTGAAGGAGCAAATTGGAGAGCATGGCTTCGGTCGTCATCTATACGCGTCAGCTCTGCGGCTATTGCACGAGAGCGAAAAGACTTCTGGAAAGCAAGGGCGTCGACTTCATCGAGCATGACGCCACCTATGATCCGGCGCTTCGCCAGGAGATGGTCGAAAGGTCCAAGGGCGGCAGGACCTTCCCGCAAATCATCATCAATGACGTTCCCGTCGGTGGCTGCGACGATCTGCATGCGCTCGATCGTGCCGGCAAGCTCGACCAGTTGCTTGCTGCCTGACGCCGGATGAAGCGGGGGGCCGGCCTTCGATGGCCTGCCTATCGGACAGCGTTGCATGATGCGGGCCGGGTCGTTCGATCCGAAGGTTTTGTGCGGGAGAAAAGAGCGATGACGTTCAAGGCTGCTGCCGTCCAGATGTGCTCCGGCGTCGATCCGGCGAGGAACGCGGAGACGATGGCTCGGTTGGTGCGCGAGGCGGCCTCGCAGGGCGCGACCTACATCCAGACGCCGGAAATGACCGGCGCGGTCCAGCGCGACCGGGCAGGGCTGCGCGCGATATTGCAGGACGAGGCGGGCGACCTCATCCTCCGGGAGGCCGCGCGACTTGCCGGCGAACTCGGCATCTATCTGCATGTCGGCTCGACGCCGATCGCGCTTGCCGACGGCAAGATCGCCAACCGCGGCGTCCTGTTCGGACCGGATGGCGGCAAGATCTGCGACTACGACAAGATCCATATGTTCGATGTGGACCTCGAGAACGGCGAAAGCTGGCGGGAAAGTGCCGCCTATCGCCCGGGCGACACGGCCCGGACAGCCGACCTTCCCTTCGGCAAGCTCGGCTTTGCCATCTGCTACGATGTCCGGTTTCCCGAGCTTTTCCGCCAGCAGGCGGTGGCCGGAGCGGAAATCATGTCGGTGCCGGCGGCGTTCACGCGGCAGACCGGCGAGGCGCATTGGGAGATCCTGCTGCGCGCCCGGGCCATCGAAAACGGCCTTTTCGTCATTGCCGCCGCGCAGGCCGGCAAGCACGAGGATGGCCGCGAGACCTTCGGCCACTCGATAATCATCGACCCCTGGGGCAGGGTGCTGGCCGCGGCCGGTCCGACCGGCGAAGGGCTCGTCATCGCTGAAATCGATGTGGCGGCTGTGCATGCGGCTCGGGCGAAGATCCCCAATCTCCGGAACGCCCGCAGTTTTGTCCTCGATGAAGTGGTCCCGGCTGGGAAAGGAGGCGTTGCAGCTTGATCCGCTACAATCTCTCCTGTGACAAGGGCCACGGCTTCGAAGGCTGGTTTTCCTCGAGCAATGATTTCGACGGGCAGGTCGAAAGAGGCCTGATCGCCTGTCCCACCTGCGGGTCCGCTTCCGTCAGCAAGCAATTGATGGTGCCGGCCGTCGCGACCGCGCGCAAGAAGGAGGCGCGGCAGGCGCTGGTGATGGACCAGGCGCAGAAGGAAACGATCGCCAGGCTGCGTGAACTGGTGAAATCGATCCGCGAGAACGCGGAGGATGTCGGCGAGCGCTTTCCGGAAGAGGCACGCAAGATCCATTACGGCGAGGCCGAGCAGCGCGGCCTGATCGGCAAGGCGACAGCGGACGAGGCGGTTGCGCTGCTCGAGGAAGGCATCGAGATCGCGCCGCTGCCGGTGCTCCCGGACGACACCAATTGAGAAGCGCGTCCGGCCGGACGTATCTCGGGCCTTACTCCACTATTTTCCAGTAGGAGTCCTTGCGGATCACCTTGTCGCCGCGGAACGTGTAGAAGTCGCAACCGCGGACCTCCACTCTCGTCCCCTGGCGGGTCGTGCCCGTGAGAGTCCATTTCGAGATGCCGGTGCCGGCAGCGGGGTCCACGAAATGCTCGTCGTCACCGTAGTGGACGTCCGGCAAGCCTTCAAAGCGTTTCGCCAGCGCGTCCCGCACCTCCTGCTTGCCCTCGAAACGAGAACCCCAAGGGTTGCTTCCCCGGGGCATCTCCAGGACACAATCGTCGGCAAAGAACGCCATGACGCGATCGAGATCGTGCGCGTTGAAGGCCTCGCAGAGCGCTTTCAGTGTCGACCGGATATCCATTCGCCCGCCTCCGTCCAGGGGGCCTATTCTCTCACAGCGGCCGCCTGGCGACGATCATGTAGTTGACGTCCATGTCCCGCGACAGGTTCCACTGATTGGCGAGCGGATTGAAGAAGACGCCGGTGCGGTCGGTCACTTCCAGGCCGCTCGCCTGAAGCGGCTTCTCCAATTCCTCCGGGCGGACCAGCTTGTCGTATTGATGCGTGCCGCGCGGCAGCCAGCGCAGTACGTTTTCCGCGGCGAAGATCGCCAGCGCCGCGGCTTTGAGCGTACGGTTTATCGTCGCCACGAACATCAGCCCGCCCGGTCGCACCATGTGGGCGCAGGTCGTCATGAAGAAGTCGACATCGGCGACATGTTCGACGACTTCCATGTTGAGGACGATGTCGAAGCTCTCGCCGGCCTCGGCGAGCGCCTCCGCCGTGACAGCGCGATAGTCGACGCTGACGCCGCTGCCGGCCGCATGCGTCCTGGCGATGCCGATGTTCCTTTCGGAAGCGTCCGCCCCGAGCACGTCCGCGCCCATGCGTGCCATGGGCTCCGAGAGCAGACCGCCGCCGCAGCCGATATCGAGCAGCCGCAAGCCTTTGAGCGGCTGCGGGCTCCTGGGGTCGCGGCCGAAATGCTCCGAAGCCTTGTCGCGGATATAGGCGAGGCGCACCGGATTGAACTTGTGCAGCGGGCGGAACTTGCCGGTCGGATCCCACCACTCGGCGGCCATCGCCGAAAAGCGGTCAACCTCGCTCTGGTCGATCGTCGTGCGTGCCGTCTCGCTCATCGGAGCCTCCTTAGCCCTTTCGTCCAGCGGATGAGGTGCGCCCATGCGGGACCTTCACCGTTCCCGTCGTGAAGTCGGACGATAGGGCGCCGATGTCAAGGGTTGCAAGACCTGCTGTGCCCCCGTTCAGGCGTCCGCAGGTTGATAATGGAGGATGACGACGCCGGATTTAAGCGGCCGGACATGGGTGAGGTTGAGCTTGGTGCGCTCTGGGATATTCTGGAAAAGCGGCATGCCCTTGCCGAGGAGCACCGGATTGATGCCGATGCGATATTCGTCGACCAATCCCTTTGCCGTCAGCGTGGCGGCGAAGTCGGCGCTGCCGAAGATGAAGATCGTCCCGCCCTCGCGCTGCTTCAGGCGCTCCACTTCGGCGACGGCATCGCCGGTAACGAGCGTCGTGTTGTTCCACTCTGCGCCTGTGAGCGTCCTCGAAAAGACGAACTTCTCGACGCCGTTCATGAAAGTCGCGATCTCTCCCTCGGCCGAGGGCCAGTAGGCCGCCATCATCTCATATGTCACGCGGCCGAAGAGCAGCGTGCCGGCATCGCGCTGCGTCTCGCCGATATAGGCGGCGAGCTCCTCCTCGAAGACGAACCAGCTGATGTCATGGCCCGGCGCCTCGAAGAAACCATCGACACTGACCATGTCCCACATGATGACTTTGCGCATTGCTCTCCTCCCTTCGGACGGTGTTGCAGTTCCGCCATGACGATCAGAATGCCAAATCTGCTTTCGATTTACAAGTGGTTTCAATTCGAAATCATTGAATGTGGCCGGACGAGCGGATTCATGCTATCGATCGCGCCGCGGATGGGCAGGCTCGGGGAAATGGCGATGGCACATGATCGACTGGGCTGGGCGGTGGAGGTGCTTTCGCCCAGGCAATCCGAGCACATTCTCGAGATCGGCTGCGGACATGGGGTCGCCGCCGGGTTGGTTTGCGACCGCCTCGTCGATGGCCGCCTCATCGCGATCGATCGCTCGGCGGCGATGATCGAGGCGGCGCGGCGGCGAAACGCCGATCATGTCGCGTCCGGCCGGGCGGAGTTCCGCGTCGCGGAGCTTGCAGGGCTCGAACTCGCCAGCGCCTGCTTCGACAAGGCTTTCGCCGTGCGGGTCGGCGTCTTTGCGCGCAGCGATCCCGCGAGCGAACTTGCGACTCTTCGCCAGCACCTGTCGCCGGCAGGCCGGCTGTTTCTCTTTCACGACGAGCCGTCGCGCTCGGCAGCCGAGATCCTGTTGCGGCTCGAATCGGGCTTAGGCAGCAGCGGGTGGGGGGTGGAGGCGAGGCTGGTCGGAGCGGTCGAGGGCTGCGAGGTCGCCTGCCTGATCGCCCGGCCGCCGGATTGACGGCCATTGCACGCCGCCCCCTGATCCGCTAAGAGACGCCGCGACTTTCCGCGCCCGAAGCGACCGATGTCCGAGAAGTCTCTCAAAGCTTTTTGATCGTCAGGCGCCGGTCGGTGCGTATCTTGTCCCGCGCGGCGGCGCAAACTTGTTGGTACGGTAGAGGCGAAATGGCACGCATCGTGATGAAATTCGGCGGGACTTCCGTCGCAGATTTGAACCGCATCCACAATGTCGCCCGCCATGTGAAACGCGAAGTCGACGCCGGCCACGAAGTGGCGGTCGTCGTCTCGGCCATGTCCGGCAAGACCAACGAGCTCGTCGGCTGGGTCGAGAACATGCCGAAGGTCGCCGGTTCGAGCGCGCCCTTCTACGATGCGCGCGAATATGACGCCGTGGTCGCCTCCGGCGAGCAGGTCACCTCCGGCCTGCTGGCGATCGCGCTGCAGTCGATGGGCATCAACGCCCGCTCCTGGCAGGGCTGGCAGCTCCCGATCAAGACCGACAACGCCCATGGCGCGGCCCGCATCCTCGACATCGATGGCGCCGACATCATCCGCCGCATGGGCGAGGGGCAGGTGGCGGTCGTCGCCGGCTTCCAGGGCCTCGGTCCCGACAACCGCCTCGCCACCCTCGGCCGCGGCGGCTCGGATACCTCCGCCGTCGCCATCGCCGCCGCCGTCAAGGCCGACCGCTGCGATATCTACACCGACGTCGACGGCGTCTACACGACCGACCCGCGCATCGAGCCGAAGGCGCGGCGATTGAAAAAGATCGCCTTCGAGGAAATGCTGGAAATGGCCTCCCTCGGCGCCAAGGTGCTGCAGGTTCGCTCGGTCGAGCTCGCCATGGTGCACAAGGTGCGCACGTTCGTGCGCTCGTCTTTCGAGGATCCCGATGCGCCGGGCATGGGTGACCTTCTGAACCCGCCCGGAACGCTGATTTGTGATGAGGATGAGATCGTGGAACAGGAAGTCGTAACCGGCATCGCCTATGCCAAGGATGAAGCCCAGATCTCGCTGCGCCGCCTGGCCGACCGGCCGGGCGTCTCCGCCGCGATCTTCGGGCCGCTCGCCGAGGCGCACATCAACGTCGACATGATCGTGCAGAACATCTCGGAGGACGGCTCCAAGACCGACATGACCTTCACCGTGCCTTCCGGCGACGTCAGCAAGGCGCTGAAGGTGCTCTCCGAAAACAAGGAGAAGATCGGCTACGACGTCGCCCAGTCGGAATCGGGGCTCGTCAAGGTATCGGTCATCGGCATCGGTATGCGCAGCCACGCCGGCGTTGCCGCCTCCGCCTTCCGCGCGCTCGCCGAGAAGGGCATCAACATCAAGGCGATCACCACCTCCGAGATCAAGATTTCCATCCTGATCGACGGCCCTTACGCCGAATTGGCGGTTCGCACTTTGCATTCCGCCTACGGTCTGGATAAGAGTTGAACAGAGGCATTCGACGGGGATTCGCGACCCTGCGGCGCCCGCGCGTCCCGCGCGCAGAGGTTGCCCGCAGCGCTTTGAACTGCTGCATGATTTTTGCCCTTGAATCGATTCCGGTTTAAGGAGTCATGCAGTGAAGGTGGTGACGTCCCCGTCATTCGCCGTCGTTATTCTTATTCAGGAGACCCCACGCGATGAGAGACCTTTCCGCGGGTCCACGCGTTCTCCTCAAGCGGTTGCGCGAATTGATGGCGGAACCGCTCGAGCCGCAGGAGCGCCTTGACCGGATCGTGCGCCAGATCGCGCAGAACATGGTCGCGGAAGTGTGCTCGGTCTATGTGCTGCGTTCCGACGGCGTGCTCGAACTCTACGCCACCGAGGGTCTGAACAAGACCGCCGTGCACCTGGCCCAATTGAAGATGGGACAGGGTCTCGTCGGCACCATTGCCGCTTCGGCGCGGCCGCTCAATCTTTCCGACGCGCAGTCGCACCCGGCCTTCACCTACCTGCCGGAAACGGGCGAAGAGATCTACCACTCCTTCCTCGGCGTGCCGATTCTGCGCACCGGCCGCGCGCTCGGCGTTCTCGTCGTGCAGAACAAGGCGATGCGCAATTATCGCGAGGACGAGGTCGAGGCGCTCGAGACGACCGCCATGGTGCTCGCCGAGATGGTCGCGACCGGCGAACTGAAGAAGATCACCAAGCCCGGTCTCGAACTCGATCTGTCACGGCCGGTGACGATCGAGGGCAACAGCTACGGCGAGGGCATCGGTCTCGGCTATGTGGTGCTGCACGAGCCGAGGATCGTCGTCACCAATCTGCTCAACGAAGATACCGAGCAGGAGCTGCAGCGCCTCGCGGAGGCGCTCGGATCGCTTCGCATCTCGATCGACGACATGCTGTCGCGCCGCGACGTGTCGATGGAGGGCGAGCACCGCGCGGTGCTCGAGACCTATCGCATGTTCGCCCATGACCGCGGCTGGGTGAGGAAGCTCGAGGAGGCGATCCGCAACGGCCTGACGGCTGAAGCGGCGGTCGAGCGGGTGCAGAGCGAGACCAAGGCGCGGATGATGCGCCTGACCGATCCTTATCTGCGCGAGCGGATGCACGACTTCGACGACCTCGCCAACCGGCTCCTGCGCCAGCTTTCCGGCTACGGCGCCAAGCTGTCGGCCGCCGATTTCCCGGGCGATGCGATCATCGTCGCGCGCGCCATGGGCGCCGCCGAGCTCCTCGACTATCCGCGTGAAAATATCCGCGGCCTCGTCCTTGAAGAGGGCGCGGTGACGAGCCATGTCGTGATCGTCGCGCGCGCCATGGGCATTCCGGTGGTCGGCCAGGCGGCGGGCGCGGTGGCGCTTGCCGAAAACCGCGACGCGATCATCGTCGACGGCGACGACGCCAAGGTGCACCTGCGTCCGGTGTCCGACCTGCAGCGCGCTTACGAGGAAAAGGTTCGTTTCCGTGCGCGCCGGCAGGCGCAGTTCCGCGCCCTCAAGGACGTCGAGCCGCTGACGAAGGACGGAACGCGCATCACGTTGCTGATGAATGCCGGCCTGCTGGTCGATCTGCCGCATCTCAACGAGGCGGGCGCCGAGGGCATCGGCCTCTTCCGCACCGAGCTGCAGTTCATGATCGCCTCCACCATGCCGAAGGCGGAAGAGCAGGAAGCCTTCTACCGCAACGTCATGAAGCAAACGGGCGGCAAGCCGGTGACCTTCCGCACCCTCGACATCGGCGGCGACAAGGTCGTTCCCTATTTCCGCGCGGCGGAGGAGGAAAATCCTGCGCTCGGCTGGCGCGCCATCCGGCTGTCGCTCGACCGGCCGGGGCTCCTGCGCACCCAGCTGAGGGCGATGCTCCGGGCGACCGCCGGCGCCGAACTCAAGCTGATGCTGCCGATGGTGACGGAGGTCGCGGAGCTCAAGATCGCCCGCGGTCTCCTGCAGAAGGAGATCGAGCGCCAGTCGAAGCTCGGAGAGCAATTGCCGCGCAAGCTGCAGTTCGGGGCAATGTTGGAAGTGCCGGCGCTGCTGTGGCAGCTCGACGAGCTGATGCAGGAGGTGGATTTCGTTTCCGTCGGCTCGAACGACCTCTTCCAGTTCGCCATGGCGGTCGATCGTGGCAATGCCCGCGTGTCCGATCGCTTCGACGTCCTCGGCCGGCCGTTCCTCAGGATGCTGCGCGAGATCGTGCGTGCGGCCGAACGCAACGGCACGCCGCTGACGCTCTGCGGCGAGATGGCGAGCAAGCCGCTTTCGGCCATGGCGCTGCTCGGGCTCGGCTTCCGCTCGGTGTCTATGTCGCCGACGGCGGTCGGTCCGGTCAAGGCCATGCTGCTCGCGCTCGACGCCGGGAAGCTGGCCGAAGTCCTCGAGGCGGCGCTCGACGACATCAAGTCCGAGACGGCGATCCGCCAGATCCTGGTGGATTTCGCTGCGGCGAACGGCATACCGGTATAGGCTGAAAAAGAGCGCTATGGTCCTCGTCCGGATGGGATCCGGACGGGATGAACACATATGGAATGAGACCTGGTTGGGGTGAGAGTTGGCAAAGCTACCCGTTGAAAAGATGCGCGAACTGGAGCGGCGGTTCGGCGAGATCGAGGCTCGCATGTCCGCCGGCCCCTCGGCCGACGTCTATGTCAAGCTCGCCTCGGAATATTCCGAGCTGCAGCCGGTGGTGACGAAGATCCGCGCCTATCAGCAGGCTGAGCGCGAGCGCGCCGACATCGACGCCATGCTGGCCGACCGCACGACGGACAGGGAGATGCGCGACCTTGCGGAGATGGAAAGGCCCGAGGTCGAGGAGCGGATCGAAGCGCTCGAGCAGGAAATCCAGATCCTGCTCCTGCCGAAGGATGCAGCCGACGAAAAGAGCGCCATTCTCGAAATTCGCGCCGGCACGGGCGGTTCGGAAGCCGCACTCTTCGCCGGCGACCTCTTCCGCATGTACGAGCGTTACGCCGCGGGCAAGGGCTGGCGCGTCGAGGTGCTTTCGGCGAGCGAGGGCGAAGCCGGCGGCTACAAGGAAATCATCGCGACCGTATCGGGGCGCGGCGTGTTCTCGCGGCTGAAGTTCGAATCCGGCGTCCACCGGGTGCAGCGCGTTCCGGAAACCGAGGCGAGCGGCCGCATCCACACCTCGGCGGCGACCGTCGCGGTGCTGCCGGAAGCCGAGGAGATCGACATCGACATCCGCCCCGAGGACATCCGCATCGACACGATGCGCTCTTCGGGCGCCGGCGGCCAGCACGTCAATACGACCGATTCGGCCGTGCGCATCACCCATATCCCGACCGGCATCGTCGTCACGAGCTCGGAAAAGTCGCAGCACCAGAACCGCGCCAAGGCCATGCAGGTGCTGCGCTCGCGGCTCTACGACATGGAGCGCCAGCGCGCCGACAACGAGCGCTCGGCCGACCGCAGGAGCCAGGTCGGTTCCGGCGATCGCTCCGAGCGCATCCGCACCTACAATTTCCCGCAGGGCCGCATCACCGACCACCGTATCAATCTCACCCTTTACAAGCTCGACCGGATGATGGAGGGCGAGATCGACGAGGTCGTCGATGCGCTGCTCGCCGATTACCAGGCGAGCCAGCTTGCCCTTCTCGGCGAAACGCAGAACTGAACGGCGATGGCCGAAACGCTCGACAGCCTCCTTGCCGAGAGCCGCGACAGGCTGAAGGCAGCCGGCATCGAAGCGGCGGCGCTCGATGCCCGCCACCTGGTTTCCGGCCTGCTCGGCCTTTCGCTCGCGGCGCTCATGACGCGGGGAGGGGATCCCGTCAGCGAGGCGGACGCGAAGCGCATCCGCGCCGCGGTCGAACGCCGTGCGGCGCGCGAACCCGTGTATCGCATCCTCGGCGAACGCGAGTTCTTCGGGCTCAGCCTCAAGCTGTCACGAGGGACGCTGGAGCCGCGTCCGGACACCGAAGCGCTCGTCGACGCCGTGATGCCACACGCGCGGCGGATCGTTGCCCGCAAGGGCAGCTGCCGGATCATCGACCTCGGGACGGGAACCGGAGCGATTTGTCTGGCACTTCTTGCCTCGGTACTTGACGCGCGTGGGATCGGTACCGATATATCCAGAGACGCCTTGGCGACGGCAGCGGAAAACGCTCGAAGGAACGGATTGGCCGGGCGCTTCGAAACCCTGCAGAGCAAGTGGTTCGAGGCTGTGGATGGGCGGTTCGACATCATCGTCTCAAATCCGCCTTATATACGGTCCAGTGTGATTCATGAGCTTGAGCCGGAAGTGAAGGACCACGATCCGGCCGCCGCCCTTGACGGCGGGGACGACGGGCTTGATGCCTATCGCGCTATCGCTCTTCACGCTGATCGCCATCTTGAAACGGACGGCGTAATAGGCTTGGAAATCGGTTTCGACCAAAAGCAGGCGGTAACGGCGCTGTTCGAAGCGCAGGGATTTCGTTTGCTCAGCGCCATTAAGGATTTCGGCGGTAACGACCGGGTCCTTGTTTTCGAGCAGGACGTTGAACGCAGCAATGACCGTTGAAAAAATGCTGCACTCGACTTCTCTTTTCTGGAAGAGCAAAGAAAGGGCTTGGAATCTCAAGGGAAGCGGGCTAGTTTCACCCCGCGCACTGGGCAGAAGGTCATGGACCAGAGATTCGTTCCAGTATGACCTGGCCACGGGGATTGCTCTCAAAAAAGAGTTGCTAGGGTTCGACAGTGCCTTGTGCGGGTACCTGTTAATTTAACGTCAGCCGGCGCCGGGACCGCGAACAGGCGGTCTGCCGTGGCGCGTGTTTTTCTCGGGCGTGGAAAGTCGGGGCCGAGAGCGGAATCACATGATCATCATTATCAAGAGAATTCGGGTGAATGGACTATGAGGCCTGGACAGCAAAACAAGCGCGGCCGTGGGCGGAATAACAACAACGGAAACAACAACAACAACCGCAAGGGATCCAATCCCTTGACACGGACGTACGACAGCTCCGGCCCGGACGTTAAAATTCGCGGTACGGCCCAGCACATCGCCGAGAAATATGCAGCGCTTGCGCGCGATGCCCAGAGCTCCGGCGACCGCGTCATGGCCGAGAACTACCTGCAGCATGCGGAACACTACAACCGTATCATCGCGGCGGCGCAGGCGCAGATGCAGGATCGTTTCCAGCGGGAAGAGCGGCAGGATTACCAGGAGCGCGATCTTGCCGATCGCGACCAGGACGATCTCGATCAGGTCTATGCCGAGGAAGCGCCCGTTGCGCGGGCAACCGCCCCGGCGCCTGCAAGCGAGCCCCAGCCGGTTATCGACGGCTCCGGCCCGCAGCCGGTGATCGAGGGCGTGCCCGCCGAGGTCGCGATGGAGGAGGAGACGCCGGCGGTTTCGTCCGGCCGGTCGACCACCCGTCGCCGCAGCGCGAACCGTCCTCGCCGCCAGCCGCGCCGCGGCGCGCAGGAGGAGGCAGGCGCCGACGCGCAGCCGACGACTGAAACTGGTGACGGTGCACCGGTGCTCGCCGCCTCCGAATAAGGCTTCGGCCGCCCATGTCTTCGAGAAGCCCAGCCCGCTACGGCTGGGCTTTTTGCGTGCCGTGACGCAGGCTCTGCGGCGCCGCACGTCTTATCAGACGCGCAAAGGTCGCCTTTGACGAAATGCAGCGGGGGATTTCTCCGGCGCGCCTGTCGTGGGCCTTTAATTCCAGAAACTGCTGTCCCATATTCGCTTCGAGGCCTTGATCCTGCGCAATGCGGGCGCGAGGCGGGCACTGCATGAATCCCTGAAATCGCAATCGATCCAAGGCAAGTCATGCAAAGACACAAGGTGCGACAGCGACCGCTTCCGACAGGGCGCGCGGCGCTGGAGCGACGGGCTTGCCGAATGCGGGAGCCTGATCCTGAAACACCGGCCAGTGCCACGATGATGGGCTCGCCGGGCTATGGAGGTAGAGAATGAATATCGAGAAATATTCCGAGCGCGTCCGCGGTTTCCTGCAATCGGCTCAGACCTACGCGCTGGCCGAGGGGCACCAGCAGTTCACGCCGGAGCACGTTCTCAAGGTGCTGCTCGACGACGACCAGGGAATGGCCGCCTCGCTCATCGAGCGCGCCGGCGGCGATCCGCGCGAGGCGCGGGCCGGCACGGCCCAAGCGCTGGCGAAGCTTCCGAAGGTGACCGGCGGCAACACGTCCGTCTATCTGTCGCAGCCGCTTGCCAAGGTTTTCACGACCGCGGAAGAAGCGGCCAAGAAGGCCGGCGACAGCTTCGTGACCGTCGAGCGCCTGCTCCTGGCGCTGGCGATCGAAAGCTCCGCCGCCACGGCATCGATCCTCGCCAAGGCCGGCGTCACGCCAACCAAGCTCAACCAGGTGATCAACGACATCCGCAAGGGGCGCACCGCCGACAGCGCCAATGCCGAGCAGGGCTTCGATTCGCTCAAGAAATACGCGCGCGACCTGACGGCCGAGGCGCGGGAAGGCAAGCTCGATCCGGTGATCGGCCGTGACGACGAGATCCGCCGCACCATCCAGGTGCTGTCGCGCCGGACGAAGAACAATCCGGTGCTGATCGGCGAGCCGGGTGTCGGCAAGACCGCGATCGCCGAAGGCCTGGCGCTGCGCATCGTCAATGGCGACGTGCCGGAGAGCCTCAAGGACAAGCGGCTGATGGCGCTCGACATGGGCGCGCTGATAGCGGGCGCGAAGTATCGCGGCGAGTTCGAGGAGCGGCTGAAAGCCGTGCTCAACGAAGTGCGCTCGGAAGAGGGCGAGATCATCCTGTTCATCGACGAGATGCACACGCTTGTCGGCGCCGGCAAGGCGGACGGGGCGATGGATGCGTCGAACCTTCTGAAACCCGCGCTTGCCCGCGGCGAACTGCATTGCGTCGGCGCGACCACGCTCGACGAGTACCGCAAGCATGTCGAGAAGGACGCGGCCCTTGCCCGCCGGTTCCAGCCTGTGTTCGTCGAGGAGCCGACGGTCGAGGACACGATCTCGATTCTCAGGGGCCTGAAGGAAAAATATGAGCAGCACCACAAGGTGCGGATCTCCGATTCCGCGCTCGTTGCTGCGGCGACGCTTTCCAATCGCTACATCACTGACCGCTTCCTGCCGGACAAGGCGATCGACCTCATGGACGAGGCGGCGTCGCGGCTCAGGATGCAGGTCGACTCGAAGCCCGAGGAACTCGACGAGCTCGACCGGCGCGTCATCCAGCTCAAGATCGAGCGCGAGGCGCTGAAGAAGGAGACGGATGCCTCCTCCAAGGACCGTCTCGCCAAGCTGGAGCTCGATCTCTCCGCGCTCGAGGAGCAGGCGGCAGCCCTGACGGCCCGCTGGCAGGCGGAAAAGCAGAAGCTCGGCCGCGCCGCCGACCTCAAGAAACAGCTGGACGAAGCGCGCAACGAGCTCCAGATCGCGCAGCGCAAGGGTGAATTCCAGCGGGCAGGGGAGCTTGCCTATGGGGTGATCCCGAATCTCGAGAAAGAACTCGCCGAGGCGGAAAGCCAGGATGGCGCGAGTGCGAACCCGATGGTGCAGGAGGTCGTCACCCCCGACAACATCGCCCATGTGGTTTCGCGCTGGACCGGCATTCCGGTCGACAAGATGCTGGAAGGCGAGCGCGACAAGCTTCTCCGGATGGAAGACGAGCTGGCGAAATGGGTTGTCGGCCAGGGCGATGCGGTGCAGGCGGTCTCGAGAGCCGTTCGCCGCGCGCGCGCCGGGCTGCAGGATCCGAACCGGCCGATCGGCTCGTTCATCTTCCTCGGCCCCACCGGCGTCGGCAAGACCGAGCTTACCAAGGCGCTTGCCCGCTTCCTCTTCGACGACGAGACCGCGCTGATGCGCATCGACATGTCGGAATACATGGAGAAGCACTCGGTTGCACGGCTGATCGGCGCGCCTCCCGGCTATGTCGGCTACGAGGAAGGCGGCGCGCTGACCGAATCCGTCCGCCGCCGGCCCTACCAGGTCGTGCTCTTCGACGAGATCGAGAAGGCGCATCCGGATGTCTTCAACGTGCTCCTGCAGGTGCTCGACGACGGCCGCCTGACCGATGGCCAGGGCCGCACCGTCGACTTCAAGACCACGATGATCATCATGACCTCGAACCTCGGTGCGGAATATCTGGCGGGCCTCGGGGAAAACGAGGACAGCGACAAGGTGCGCGATCAGGTGATGGAGGTGGTCAGGGCCGCGTTCCGCCCGGAATTCCTGAACCGCGTCGACGAGATCATCCTGTTCCACCGGTTGCGCCGCGAGCAGATGGGGGCAATCGTCGACATCCAGCTCGAGCGGCTGCGCAAGCTTCTTGCCGAGCGCAAGATCACGCTCAAGCTCGAGGAGGAGGCACGGACCTTCCTTGCCGAGAAGGGCTACGATCCCGCTTACGGAGCACGGCCGTTGAAGCGGGCGATCCAGAAATACGTCCAGGATCCGTTGGCCGAAAAGATGCTGCAGGGCGAGTTCCCGGACGGATCGGTGATCAAGGCCATCGCCGGCTCAGATCGCTTGAACTTCAAGCGCGGCAACGGCGCGGCACAGGAAGCGGCGTAAGGCGCATACGCTCAACCTTGGCAGAAGGCCGCCCGTCGGGCGGCCTTCTCGCTTTCCGGTATGCTTGATCAGATCAATCACTGGCTCGCGGCGACCTCGCTCGCATCCTTGCCGAGGAGTTCATCGATGCGTTGGCGCTCCTTCTCGAACTGCGCCAGCGCTTCGCCGGAAAGCGACTTTCCACCCGGCAGGCGAATGCGCAGCGGATCCACCTTGTTGCCGTTGACGATCAGTTCGTAATGGAGGTGCGGCCCGGTCGAAAGGCCGGTCGTGCCGACCCAGCCGATCACCTGGCCCTGCACGACCTTGGCGCCGGGCTTCACATTCTTGGCGATCGCGCTCTGGTGGTTGTAGGAAGAGACATAGCCGTTGGCATGGCGGATCAGCGTCTGGTTGCCATAGCCGCCGGAGTCCCAGCCGGCCTTCTCGACCACGCCGTTGCCCGCGGCGATGATCGGGGTGCCGCGCGGGGCGGACCAGTCGACGCCCGTATGCATGCGCGAGAAACCGAGGATCGGGTGACGGCGCATACCGAAGCCGGAGCGGAAATGGCCGTTCGGCAGGGGGTTGCGCAGCAGGAACTGGCGGATGCTTTTGCCGTCCTTGTCGAAATAGTCGATCGAGTTGTCGTCCGGGTCCTGGAAGCGATAGAAGCGCGTTTCGGCGTCGCCGAACTTGGCATTGACGTAGAGAAGTTCCGACTCTTCCGTTGCCTGCCCGCTTTCGTCGAGGACGGAGAAAAACGCCTCGAGCGAGTCCGTCGGCTTGAGCTGGGCCTGGAAATCGACATTGCTTGCCAGCAGCTTGACGACGAGTGCGATCATGTCGTCATTCATGCCGTAGGAGAGGGCGGCACGGTAGATGCCGTCATAAACGCGCGGCAGGTCGTGGCCGCTGGTGACGACCGGCGTTCCGGTATCGTCGAAGGCGGTCGCGACCGCATCGAGTTTCGGCGGTTCGGCGCCGGGGACGAACCGGCCGCGGTCGTCGACCGCCATGGTCAGGACGTGCCGGTTGCGGGAGTAGATCGTGGCGCGGACGATCTTTGCCTCCTCGCCCTTCTGGATGATGCCGATGCGCAGCACGTCGCCGGGGCCGAGCTCCTTGGCACCGAGCGCCTCCTCCAGATATCCCGCCGCATCCTCGGCCTCCGCCTTGGCATAGCCGGCATTGATCATCGCCGTGGCGATCGGCGTCGCGCGGCGCACCGGGATGACGTCGTCGGCGTATTCCGTGCTCTGCTTGGTGATGTTCTCATAGGTCGAGACGCTCATGTTCTCCTCGACGATGCGGGCGGCAAGGCCCTGCATCAGATCGAGGCCGTCGGCGTCGGAGGCGAAGCGCTGCGGGTCGACATAGAAGAGCGAGGCGACCTGGGTGTTGCCCTCGGTCAGGACCGACCCGTTGGTGCGGACGTTTTCCTCGACCTCGTCGAGCGACATCGACGGTCCGAAGGTCAGGCCCGCGCCGTTCGGCGGAAAGTCCACCGTCTTCAGCGCAACTTCGGACTCGACGTCCGAGCCGTAGATCGTCCCGGTTCTGCCGGCCGGCGCCTCGGCCTCCGCCTCGTCCGTGGAGAAGATCGCCAGCGGATCGAAGTCGGGATAGTTCTCGGAGATCTGGTGGTTGGCCGCGAGCGCCATCTTGACGTGCACGAAGGGTTGGCGGCGGACCACCTCCTTCTCGCCATCATGGATCATCGTCGAGACTTCCATGACCGTCTTGTCGGCCGGCTTGGCGACGATATTGGGCGAGAGGATGCGGTCCCCCCGCTTGGCGGCGCCGACCGGGGTCGACGGATCGAGTGCAGCGAAGGCCTCCGCCGGGATCGCCAGCTGCTGGCGGCCGTCAAGTGCGGCGAAGAGGGCGACGCCCATCAGGAGGCTGGACGTGATGCCTGTCAGGAACGTGCCCGAGAGCCAGCGCATGGAAATCTCGCGCCGGTCCGGCGCGCGGCGGCCATCCGCAAGGATCGGCGGTTGGTCGCCGAGCGACCGCAGCATCTTCCTGTTGCTGATCATGCCAACTGGAGGTCCCCGATTGCTTTTGCCGTGTTCTTATAATCGTACTTTTCGCGAAGATGTCATGTTCCGCGCCGAAGTCAAACCGCAGCGGGGAGGAATCTTTGCCGCGATGCCCAATGACCCGGCTTAGATCGGTCGATTGTGAAGAAGTGAAGGCGAAATTGTGTTTCCACAGGCCGGAAGCACTCCGAAAAGAATCTTCGGCCCGCAAAGCCCTGCGTTTCCGGCCTTTGTCAGAAAACTGTCATTTTTTTTTGAAGAACCCTGTTGACGTGTCGGGGGAGNGTTTCCGGCCTTTGTCAGAAAACTGTCATTTTTTTTTGAAGAACCCTGTTGACGTGTCGGGGGAGGCGGGTCTATAAGCCCGATCACTGACGAGGGCGGCGGCGCTGCTGGCGACGATGTCTCTCGCTCTTGAGTTTCCTGATTGGCAGATGCTGATTGAGCGGGGCTGGAACGATTGGGTTTTGGCTTTCGCGGGAACGTTGACGGGGTTTTTCTCCGTCGGTTTTTTGACAATTGAAGATAGAGAAAGAGAAACGTGGGCGGCGGAGCTCGCGAGAGGCTCAGGCCTCTTGGAAAGAGACTTTGGCGGTCACGTTTATCAAGAGACTAACACTTTTATGTTTGGCTCGGATGCCTTTCGCCA
>NZ_LNQB01000077.1 GCF_001651875.1 Sinorhizobium saheli | reverse complement strand
TTTTGTGGCTGCTGCTGGCCTGGCTCAATAGCGGCGCAAAAGCCCGCGCCGTTTAAGTCCGCTTATTGTTCACGGCCGACGAGAACGTTCGGCTTGCTCGCAGAGGTTCCGTTCTGAGGGCGAACAGCCATTTAGTTGCTTCGGTAGCGCAGCATACGGACAAAAGACGCGTTTGCGAGTCGGCCTGCCGTTCCAAAAAGCAAGTGAAGCAATCTCACCTGAGGTCACCAACTTGCGTACATTTAGCGTCCTTTTTCCAAGGCCCGCTTTAGATGAGCTCGCATGTTCCGTCGATAGTTTCTAAGTTGCCGATAGATTGGCAGCCCTAAGGGCGCGGTGATCTTTGCGGCCCTAGTCGCGTAGGTCCAGAAAGTCCAGTTCCGCACATCATCCGCCTTGCTCTCGAAGTCCTGGACGCGGCCATATCGCTGAAGAAATGCGCTAACGTTGAACTCCGCGATAATCTGGTCCGTGGACTTTTCAGGGTAGCGTCTAAGCAGTCCCAGAGCGACACGTTTAGCGCTGGCGGCGGCCTTCCGCTGGAGTCCACTTAGCGTACTATCGCGAAGGAACATGTTGCGGCCGTCGTAGCGAAATCCAAGGTACTCCAGCCCATTCTTTCCTTGCTCCCCCATTATCCTGGACCAGCTTTGATCTCCACCGCTCCCCTCATAGCAGAAGATGGCGGATTTCTCGGCTTTGATGCGCAGCTTCGGGCCGTGGAGCACTATCTGGGACCTCACCCACTCCTCAAGTTCGACCGCTGCCACGCGATCTACGGGGACCACGATCAAAATGTCGTCTGAATAACGGAAGTAACGCCCTCCCATCCCATCAACCTTCGCCTTTACGGCAGTGTCGAAATCAAGAAGGTAGAAATTTGCAAGCAGATCTGAGATTGGCGAGCCTTGCGGGATACCGTAGGGTTTCCGGTGCTTCTTAATCAGAGATTTCTGGCCATCGCCACCGGCAATCTTTTCCCGGAATTCCTGGCCCGTACAAAGTCGGCGCGGAATGAGCGACTTCTCGACCAGGTAGCCATTTATCGGCTCGCCCGTTTTCGACATGTATTTGGGACCGATGTAGCCGAGCCGCTCAAAAAGCTCTTCGCGGTCAACGACGGAATACGCGGTGATCGCCTGAAAGACCCTGTAATGGTCAGCAGGAAGGCGATCCGTGCCCAAGAGACCGCACCAAATTGCCTTCAGGCGCCCGTGGTCCAGGCTCTCGAAGAAGCTGCTAATGTCCAAGGCTATCGCACAACAGTTGCCGAGGGCGCGGATCGCGGAAATCGCTTCGAGGGCAAAATGAATGTTGCACTGGCCTCTGCCGTTTGCGCCAATCACTCTTCGATAAGCCAGAACGCTACCGTCGAGGCCACGCTCCTTGAGTTCCTTCTCAAAAGGTTGGGATAGCAGGTGCCGATAGTAGCTGAAGATGTACGAGTCGGCGCGAGAAGCGAACCTGATGGGACGCTCTTTTACATCCCCTTTCTCTCCTTTGTCGGTGAATTTCGTCCAGCGCTGATGGTAGCGTAGGAAGGGAAAGAATGCGTGCGAGGCCACTCTGGTGGGGTCCGCTGCCAACGATCTTGCGTCATCCTCCGAGAGGAATGCATCGAAATGCGGGTAGCTCTTAGGCTTGAACGTCCACTCGCCAGCCGGGCTGCAGGAGCGAGAGGGGGCAAGGTTGCCATGTGCCCTTATGGTCAAATCCCTTGCCCCGCACCGCTTAGTAGATAAGGCACTTCATCGACGTAATCGTCTATACTGTCATCAGGATGCTATGCGCATTCTGCTGGCATCGTCCGATATCAAAGGAGAGCGCAATGGAACTCGCATTGAATACCTTCATAAGCCTTGACAGCTTCAACAGCTGCTCCAGTCCCCCCGATCTGTGAGACCCTCGTGACCAGATAGCGTCCCATTGCTGAGTCGCGATAGTAGGTTACGAAATGCAACCCTAGCTATTCAAGGGGGCAAGCGCGTTTTCCCGAGATTAGTACTAGACTTGCTACAGCCGGTCGGTGTCAGAGCTTGGAGCCGGATAAGTTTTCGAAGACACACTCGCTAGGAGCTCCAGCTAACGCCTGCGGGCAGCTGATCGCGCGTCACAATCGCGAGCGAAATGCATCGATCATCGCCCTTGAGACATCGCCCGGATAGCAAATTGGGTCAGCACCGCCCGGTTTCGAATACGCGCTCCTACGCCCGCAGCGCCGTCCGGACCGGTCGCGACTTTCCGGGCATGGGCACGAACCGCTGTAGCTGGAAATAGACTCAGCGATGATGCGCGGCACAATCACGGCGTCGGAAATCCGCGGGATCGTGGCTGGCTGTTCACTAGACGGCTCAGCGGATGCGGGTGAATCGCGTTTTGGCTTCGACCGCGTTGTCTCGGAGCTAAGGAGATGCGAAGCAATCCATCCTTCTCGCCGCGTGAGATTGTCTTTGACACGCGACCACTCGCCATCGACAGACAGCAAACCGACCGGCCTACCTACGTCGTATCTGTCGAGGATGGCAAACGCCTTGCCCGGTCCTTTTCGCAGGGCAACCCGGCTACCACGCACGAAAACAGTCGCAATCACGTGCTCACGGTCGCCGCTTTCGGCTGCCCCCGGGGATGCGTCTTGCTGAGGCGCAACAACAGAAATGTCAGCGCGGTCTACTGCTAGGGGCAGCTCTTTCTCTGCGACAATTTCTGCTGACGTCGGTGGGGTTTTGGCGATCGGAGCACGGTCGCCAACCGAACCGAGCCAATGGACCAAAGTTGCAGCTACGGCCGCACCAACAAGAAATCGTCGCATGACATCCCCGCCCCTGGGTTGTACCATCCAACGTTTTCCGAAACACAGCAAGCCCACGCGCTCGTCATCCGAGTCCGTGAACGATGACCACGAAACCGTTAGACGTGCATCCGCCGAGATCTCTCATCTGTTGCGACATTAACCGTTATGGCTTTTTTGTGTTGCAACTTGGACTTGATCGATGTTCTCTGAATATAGACGGACTGTGGGAGCACCAATCTTGCCGAGGTTTCAATTCGGCCTCATCCGAGCGATGGCGTTTTTCTTGGCCGTTGTGCTTGGATATAATCCGGCACTGGCCGGCACGAAAAAGTTTGGCCCCTTCTCGTTCGACGAGGGCGACCCAAGTGTCATCACCCTCAAAGGCGAAATCGACCTCTATTCCGCTCTGAATTTCCGGCGGGCGCTTCATGCTTCGCAGAAAGCCAGGTTGCTGGTGCTCGATAGCGTCGGCGGCGCGGTGCAGATGGCACTGTTGATCGCCGACGACGTGCACGAGAAGCGCCTCTCCACCTTCATTCCGGCCGGGAAAGCTTGCTACTCCGCCTGCGCCTTCATTTTCCTCGCCGGCGTCGAACGCCAAGTAGACGGTGAGCTTGGCGTCCACCAGATCTCCAGTGAATCGAACGACCTCGTGAGCGCGCAGCTTTCAATCTCCGACATCATCGACATGCTAGCTCGCTTCGACACGCCGGCAGAAGTCATGACGACGATGTTCAAGACCCCGCCGTCGCAAATGCATGTGTTCTCGAGCGAGGAAATTGGCCGCTACAAGCTCAACCGCAAGGGCTCGGCGTCAGCGTCGACTGAACCCGCTCCCTCAAACCCAACCGTCACCCTCGAGGGCGCGCCACCTTCGACGGCAAACTCCAACAGCGACACCGCCTCCGAACCGAGCGGCCAACAACTTGCCGCTGCCAATCCTGCGCCGGCCGGCCTCGGACAGAGTGAGAAATTGTCGGCGATCGAGGAGTTTGCCCGCAAGCCGACGCGCATTGCCGTTTACACCGGCCTTGACCTGTTTGGCGATGACCTCGCAACAAAGAGGACGATCGATCTGGCGGAATGCGCCAGGAGCTGCCTAGAAATGAACGGCACCTGTAAGGCTTTCACCTTCAATGCCAATCCGAAGATAGTGCGCGGGCCGAACTGCTTCCTGAAGGCAGATGAGGGCCGTGCGGACGGCAACGCTGTCGCTATCTCGGGAAAGTTCCTTGCGAGCGCGGATCCAGACCCGACGTCGTTCAGCATGGGCACGATCGATCCCAAAAGGGCGCTATTCGAAGACGTCGACCTGCCCGGAGGTGATATTGGCGTGCGCCCATCGATCTCGAACGCAACGCCCCTTCAGTGCCGGTTGGCTTGCATCGACAATGACCGCTGCGTCGCGTTCACCTACATCAAGAAGAAGCGGGAATGTTGGATGAAAGGCGCCGTCGGCACGCCTCTCTTCAAGTCTGGCATGATATCCGGCGTGAAGACATTCCAAACCTTCGCGCCAGCGAGGATTATTGGACTCGACTGACGCGGCGTCGCATCTCCCGCTTTGATGGGAGCGGAACCTGAGACCCCGCCATCCGACATCTGTGCAGTTGATGGGATACGAACCGCAAACCACCTGCGTGAATAGCTATGCATCTGCTAAAGCTTATCTTCTTCTGTTCGCCTGCGGGGCTAGTTCCCTTCGATACTTTATGCGACCTTTTTAGCCCAGAACGTGAACATCCTCGCAACAAGCCGTGCACGGGATCTTAAGTACGTTGCTCCTGCGCTCATTGGGAAGTAGACCTCCGGCCCGGCCTGTGCCATTCGAGGCATATCTCGTCTCGCTTGCATCCCGAAAGTCGGCCTTAACGGCGGGAATATTTCTCGGTCCGAGTGTTGTTAGGGGAGTGCAGTCAACGCGGCCATGTAAGCGACCATCGAATGATCACGTCGGAATGATCGGGGGGAGAGCAGTGCAAGGCTTGACGCAAGACGCGCCCGCCAACCCGGGTCCGCGGAAACCTGGTCGCGCCTCAACCAGACGGCACGCCCAACATGGTAGTAAGCGATGGGCGGCGTAAATGGAACTGCGTCCGCTGCGTTTACGACGCGGAGTGTCAAATCGTGAAGTTCCCCATAGAACTCCTTGAACGCTCTCAGCCCAACCGCTGGAGCGCCGAACGTCACAATCCCTCGCAGGTTGCTTGCCACCAGCTCAGGTCGGAGGTGACGGAGCTTAGCTGCCGCCAGCGTGGCAAGTGCACCCCCGAGCGAATGACCAGTGATGTAAAGGCTACGCTGTCCCACCTGAATTTCGTCGAGGATAGACACGAGCGCTTCCAAGCTAGGCCTCTGAGAAGTGCGATCTGTGTAATACAGGGTGCGCTGAAATCCCTGATGCACGTACACTGGCTTGCCACCGCCGCCTTTTGCGAACGGAACCGGGAATGCGCCAAAGTTGGATACAAACCAATCTACGCCCTCCCGGGTTCCGCGGAAGGCCACTATCACGGCGCGGTCATTATAGAGGACGCGGCAAAATCCTCGGCCGTAACTTCCATGGACATATCGCTGGCCAACAATGCGCTCGTTCTCGATAAACAGCGTCTTCTGGTTCAAGGGCCCGGGATAAACCGCCTTTGACATCCGGGCCAATTCCACCACTAGCCCTTTCGAGAACACTCCTAGCATGCCTTATCCCCCCATGCGACACTCAATTTGAACTAGAAATTGTATTCCTTTACAAGCTTCCTCCCATAAATCACCGCAAGAGTTTGCGGGTTAGACCGCGAAGCGCAAACGGCCTCCCACAAAGCCAAGTTCGCCGAAAGGTGGGAGCCCGTTTCCGTACGACCGCCATCCTGATGCGTTGAGATGGGTTTAAGGTCATCGTACACGCTCCAGGATCGCGATTGATGGCAACAATCGTCCTCGGGGGTTGGGTCAAGACTCCAATGCTGAACGAAGGAAGTGGGGCGGATGACCCGCCCTTTCGACACGCACCGACCCTCTTTTTTTGGCGACTGCCGTTGACGGGCGGCCGACCTCGCTGCTTCACTGTTTCAAGCGCTCTGACCAGATTGAACGACAAGATCAGGCGCACCCTCAGAGCGTTCCTCGTCTGACTTTGGCAGCTGTTTCAGGCATTTAGTGCTTTGGCCTCCATCCAGTCGCGCACTCCTCGCAAATAGGCACGCCCCAAAGCCTCCCGACCGACGGTTGCAGCTGCCACGCAGTCACCTGGGTTGGAACCGAAGAACGGCTCGCATAATACGGTTGGAATGTTGGGCAATGCCGAAACTGATTGCCAACCTCTGTCGCCGGGAGCGAGCACGAGCACGCCATCGGTATGTCTCACTTTCACATTGAGGAGCTTGTTCGTCGAGCCTACCAGTTTTGATGCAAGCGTCCTCGAATTCGCACTCGGAAGGCACAACATCTCAAGGCCGTTTGCCTGCGGGTCACTGTTGCTATTGAAGTGGAGCTCCAGAATGCAGGTTGGCTTCCACGTCGCCACCTTTTCGTATGCATCCTTGATCTCCTTCGTGTAGCTGCCGCTAGGCTCTCTCAAAAAGACTTCAACATCCAGGTTATAATGACCTGCCTCGCTCTTCATTCCCTGGGCGACAATCTGGTTGAAGTCGAACTCCATGAGATTTATCGGCGTGACGGAAGCAGCTCCCTTGCTTACGCGGTTATGCCCGACTACAACAGCGACGCGGGTGCCGTCGGAGGCCGTGGACACCGCACCGTTACCAGGATTTGTGCTGGTGCCACTGATACCGAGAAGGTCGCGCGCTTCCTGGAACAATCCAAGGACCTTCCCGACGTACTGAGTATCGCCCGCGTAGCTTGCCGAAATGTGTCGAATATAGGCGACGCCATCGCCCCCGAGCTGATCCCAACCTTCATACGGTCCGCTTCGGATAAAGTGCCAATACCCCGCTACGAACTCGGCAATGGACGAGAAGCGACAGTATGTCGTGGCCTCCCCATCCGTTCCGGTGTAGTCGACGGGAAGGGCATACCCCACCATGCGCTCCCGATACTTCAAGCCGCCAAAATTCAGATGTTCACGAGCGAGCTTGCTTGCTCCCCTCCCCGATTCAAGGATCCACTGCGAAAGGCTCGCGACTCTCAAGCCGTCCGGAACACCCTTGTACGACGTATAGTAGGTTATCAAGTCGGCCCAAACGGTTGGCACAGGCGTTCCATTTCCACTTGTGGGTTGCTTGATGCCCCCGCCCGTGCCGTCTGATTTCCCGCTGGGTGCGGAGCCTATTCCAATCCCGCCAAGCGCCTGGTGGAGCGCCGCCTTGTACACGGCAGGCTCGGATGTTTTCGCCGATGCGATCGCTCGCTCCAACTTGGCCACTGCGGTCGCGACCGAGGCAGCCGCCTGCTCCATCATCAACTCGTCTATCTGCCCGAGGATCACCCACAATCTCGCATAAGCTGCTTTGAGCTGAGCCTGTTCGTCGGCCTCTATGCCTTGTTGCAGCCGGTCTTCAATCGCGATCATGCTTGAGTTGACCGCCGCACGCGCTTCAGAAACGGATGTCATGTTGGCCTCCCATTGGCGACTGCTATCCCCCGGCGAAAACCTTTCGCGCGGCATCGACATCGGCACGAAGTCGGGCAGACTCCGCAGCCAATTCAGCTAGTCCGGCTCGACCGTTCTGATGTTCGAATGCGACCTTCAACATGCCGAACGTGGCTCGCAGCCGGTCAAGCAAGACTACAAAATTTGCGACTTTGGTCCGGTCGGCGTTGAGTTTTGCAGTCTTAGACTCCGACGATCCCGGAACCTTGCGGTCCATATAAATCATCGTGCTGTAGATTGTGGGAGCGGCATTCTTGAGCGCGAGGAGCAAGTCTTCGACGCCTTGCGTCCCCTGCAGGACCAAGCGACGCGCTTCAGCCACGCTATGGGCCCTCAGTGCATGATCGATGAGTGGATCGAGCGTCTGAACGGCGACGGCCACGCCCGGTATGCCGGTAATCTGCTTGAGGTCGTTTGAAATTTGCACCAGGTAAGACTTGGATGCAGCAACATCCTTGCCTTCCACCAGTGCCACCACCAGATCGGCATAAGCGGTCACTACTGCAAGCGCACGCCTGAAGGATTCGGTCCCTGGTGGCTCACCTATGGTCGCGAAATAAGGAGCGTCGTCGACATTGAACTCATATCTCTGCGCCGGATTTGCGTTGTGTAATTCTTGTCGTCTTTGCCTCTCCGCCACGGCGAGACCGTCAAACAAGAGCGTTCCTGCGTCGGTAACCGCATCAGCCGCCTCGGCAAACGCCCTCGCTTCCTCAACTGGCGCCCCGCTCACACAGGCAGCTCCAATCGAGGCAGGCCCCAGAACGACGACAATTCTTATCAACCGAAGAACGGGCGTCATCGCGCCACTACCGAGATGGTGCCATCGGCGCTCGTCAGGGTGCCATTGGCATCCCTCACCGTCACGCGATAGCCGACGAGGGATGGCTGAAATTCGCTTGCGATTGCCACTTCCTGAGCAAACCGTCCGCCGGCAAAACCCTTGACGTCTATCGGAGTCAAACCGCCGCCCGCAGAAGAGGTGAATGCAATATTGAGGTCATAAGGCCCAACTCCGCCGAGTACGATCCCCGTCACAGAGGCTTTGTCTCCAGCCCGAACTTGCGGGCTTGAAGTTGTGACGTTTGCCGCCAAGAGGGTGCTTCGTGTGTACGGATCGTCGGCTGCGCCGAAGTAAAATCCGAGAATGGTACCGAGCACACCGATTAGGATGGTTATGAGGTCCTTTGCGCTTCCGAAGCGCTCTTTCACCTCTTCTTTGTCCATCCAAAATGTTGCGATTGCGACCAGAATTATGATCGCGATCGTGGAGAAAGCGAACAAGAACGTGATCAGCCCCCGGGCCAGCTCCGGCTTGGCGATGTCTGAAAGAAGTTTCCCCTGGAAAATCCCCCACGCCAGGATGGCTGCGATGATAATCCCAAAACCAGCGAGGAGAACGGGGCCCGACAGAACACTCCACCCGCCTTTACTCCCAGCGCTCGCGCGCCCTTGTTCCCATTGCTCAAGAGCCTTGCCGGCGATGTCCAACAATTCCTTTCGCTCAGTCGGTTCTGCATGGGTGGCGATGACCTTGAGGTAGTCGACCGGGGCGTCGCTGCCGTACGGCCATTCGGAGCCCCGGTCAGCCGCGAACTTCCGAAGTCGCTCGTTCGAACCACCTTCGCCAGCGTTCCCCACCAGCCATGCGCCAAATGTCATTTCCCTCTCCACAGATCAAAAACACCAACGCATAGGACGAGCATGCAAGGCCCTACATCACCCAGACACATGCCGCTCACGAAGCGGCATGCCTCGTTTGGGCAACTTGGGCGTGATTATTCGTCCCACCCCGGCCACAGAGGGAGAGAAAATCAAAAGAATTCAAATATATTACAAGTCGGAATTATGTATCAGCCACCATTTCCGTGCCCACGAAGACAATTCTAAAGCACTTATTTCTAATTTATGCAACTTGAAAACGAGCTGAATCGGTGCCTATAATCCTGTTTTGGGGAAGATCTGTAACAGGTTGGAGGACTGGCCGAAGGGGGATGCGGTCATAAGTAATACTAACGTGTGACATGATGTTTTAAAAATCAACCCTGGAGGTTGAATGTGACTACCGTTGTCTTTGTACACGGTGGAGCGACGCGAGCCACCCCAGCCTATGAAATTGAGACCGAGAACAGAAATTCTCTGTTCAAATCAGCGGTATTCGGTGACAAGGCGACCATAATTTCACCTATGTGGGGAGAACTTGTCCCAAAGCTTCTATTTGACGGTGCGTCTTTCCGAAAGAGCGAGACTCAGACACTTGGGGTCGGCGGCTCGAACCCAGCAGCGACGTAAACCCCACGGTATTGCACGTGATCGCAAAGGAATCTCCTAGTTCAGCCTTGGATTTCTTTTCTCTGAACGTATCAAAATGATTGAGGCTAGCGGAAAAAACTAGATAAGCGGACTTGGCTCTCTTCGCCGGATCGATTTGCTGGACGCCGACGATCAGAAACCAAGCGGCACTCCTTCCGCGCCTAAAGGTCTGCAAGACGCGGTAAAAGCCCGGTCGACCAGCGACGTGGGTGTTGCAAGTCCCTAGGTCGAGGTTGTGCGCAAGCTTTCAAAACGATGAGCAGAAGCCAAGCCGCTTCTCCGTGCATGGAACACAGATTTTTTAACAGCCGCGCGCGCGAACAATGGATCGCCTTCCCAACCTATTGTAGTATTGCCCGGGTTCTGTGAGGGAGGGGCAGATGGTTCAATTGGTCTTCGTCCATGGCGTCGCGACGCGCGACACGCCAGAGTATCGGGCAGCGATCGGCAACCGCGACACACTTTTTCGCAAGTTGCTGTTCACCGGCAGCGATGTTTCTATTCATGCGCCAATGTGGGGGCAGTTTGTCCCGGCAATCCCCCAGACCGTGTTCGAGACCGACGAGGGGGTCACCACCTACTCGCTGAATATCGGCCCGGGACCTGGAATGGCGGGAGGCCTAGTGGGAGAGGTGCCCGTCGCGCCGGTAGGGATCTCAGACGCGACTATCGGAGCTATCGGCAAACAGGATCCCGTCGCCGCACTCGATGCGATCTGCTCAGAAATTGCCGATCGCGCCGCTCGTGAAGCACGAGACTTGAATCCCGAGGAGCTCGCGGCATTCAAAAGGGCATTTGAGGTGATCGATTCTGACGCGGCCGCAACGGTTTTCGCTGGCGAGGCCAGTACCGAGACTATTGCTGAACAGCTTAAGACAGGCCCTGGTGCCTTTGGTATAACCGACGTAATCGGCGAAGCCGTCTTGGCAGTCACCGATCGGGTCCGCAACGCAGCTTCGACTCTAGGATTTGGCGCGGTCAGGGGCAATCTCAGCCCGGCGATTGGTCTCTTCCTTGGCGATGTATTCGTTTACCTGAAGGATGGAGACGTCCGACAGAGAATACGGGCGGAGATCGGCAAGGCCGTCACGGCAGCCCATCTCGCCTCCAAGGCCGGCAAAGGTCCGCTCATCCTTATTGGTCATAGCATGGGCGGCGTGATCCTCGTCGACATGCTGGCGAACCCAAGGGCAGCAGGCTTGCCCGACGACTTGAAGGTGGACGCACTTCTGACCGTCGGCTCACAGCCTGGGTTTTTCGCAGTGCTGGATCTTCTGGCTTGGTCTGGAGCACAGAGAAAGAAGCCCGGCTGCGTCAATCGGTGGCTCAACATCTTCGATCCGATCGATCCGCTTGCGTTCCGGACCGACACAATCTTTGAGGGCGCCGAGGATTTCTCCTTCAATTCCGTAACCGGCATCATGGAAGCACACTCTAAGTATTTCCAGAGACCGCAGTTTTACGCGCGTTCGCGCAAACGGCTCAAGGAATTCGGAATTTTATGAGGCCCGACCGATGACTCTTTTTCTCGATCGCGCGATCCAAGGCCCGAAGACCCATGCGTTCATCATCGGTGTAGGAAGCTATCCCCACGCCAAGACCGGGAAGGGCGTCCGGGATATCTTGCGGAAGGTGCCTGATCTACCGAGCGCTGCTGACAGCGCCAAGTTGATGTGCGACTGGTTGCTGACGCACCAAGACCGGCTCGCCGCTCCGTTGGCGACGCTTGAGGTCCTGATCTCCGATCCTGCCCTTCCCAACAACCGCTATCCGTGGGGATTAGGGCCGGTTGACGCCGCCAGCGCCAATAACATTGAAGAAAAGGGGCAAAGCTGGTTCGACCGCGTCACCGCGGAGCCGGATACGGTTGCGTTTTTCTACTGCTGCGGCCATGGTGCCTCCCATCTTCAGCAGCCAGTCCTGTTTATCGAAGACCTGAACAGGAAAAAATCCAACGCGTGGTCGCATATCAATCTTTTCTCGTTGGCTCAGTCCCTGAGAAAGGTCAATAACGTCTCAGCAGCCTTTCTGTTTTCGGACGCCTGCGGCCAATTTGTTCCCGACTTTGAGCTGTCCAAAGCGCAAGAGACCTTGTTCTTCGACGAGCCGAATGTGTTTGGTATCAGCCGAAATCAGGTGTCACTGCTTTGCGCTGCGGGCGAAGGATTGAAGGCCTACGAAGGTCCCGATCAGATTGGCAGCGCAATCAATTTCGGACGGTTCACGCAGGTTTTGCTGAAAGGGCTCAGCGGCTCATCGGCCCGCTGGTCAAAGACGGCATGGGGGGTGGCCGGCCGTGATCTCCTGGCAGATCTTAAGTCTTTGCGGCGTGTCTATTTCAGTCATTGGGGTGATAATGAACCCTTTGAACCATACCAGGTCGTCACGCAGACGGACCCCCATCCGATCGTCTACCCGGCGGACTTCGAGCTCCCTTTCGTTGTCATGACGGATCCCGCAGATAAAATGCCCCTTTACGATCTCGTGATCAGCCAACGAAACGTTCCGCAACCACCATGGCTTAAGAACCGCACTGCGGGCGACGCAAACGCCTGGTCAACAACCGTGCCACCAAGCCGGAACGCCCACTATGCGATCGCGGTCCGTGGCGCCGAATACTATCTCATGCTGTTCCAGCCTAAAGAACCCCTGTTCGATCAATTGGTGCCAGTGTCATGAAAACGAGCTTGCATTTCGAAGCGCCCGTCGACCTGTCCGTTGGAAGGGTCAGAATTGTTGGCGACGGGCAGACGATCGCGGATTGGGTGGCAACCCCGGACAATCGCGTAATGCAGGCGGACAACCTGAAGCCTGGACTTTATTCGGCGGAAATCCGTCCCGCGGGCGTGTCCCCGCAGTCCGTGGTTTTCAAGGTCTATGAAGGCCAAGCGAACACCGTGATCCTGCCAACGTTCTCTGCGCTTTCATCGACGGGAAGCAACACTAGCTTCTTCGACACCGACAGTCTCCAGACGATGGCTGAAATACCCGTTTCGATTAGTGACGAGAGCCTCAAGAGCATTGACTTTCCTCCTGATCAAAGCGCGCAGCTTTCGGGGGTTGCGCCTGAACAGATACTCGAGCGCCAGCGCTCACAGGTGACAGTTTCTGCGGATAAGAGACGCATCACGATCGGTCTTTCGGAAGAACGGGCTGGCCGTGAGACCTTCGACTTGTTCCGAGGTCAAACGAGAATGGAACTCTTTCCGGGACGACTTGAAATTGAGATACCGACGGATATCCAGCGCGACTACTGGACCGATCGCCGCGTCAGGCTGTCAGCGGCAATCGAGCAGGTTCGGATCGAACGTTGCCTTTTGCCGCTCTACCGAGGTGGTACGAGGATCACGATAGCGGCCCCCGCGTTCTCGCCATCGGATCTCGAATTGTCGATCTTTCCGGTCGACCCGAAACTTCGAGCTCTTGTGCGAGCGCTGGATGCAGGGACATCCGAAGAGGTGATCGCTGTTCGCGACGACTTGCTCGCCAAGAACAGCCGGGAGGCGATGCTTGGTCTACAGTCCGATCCGTGGGGCGCAATTCTGGTGGGGCTTCTTGCGATCCGGTTTCCAGGAATCGTCGGACCGTTTGATGAGGAGTGGGGCAACGAACTGGCGGACCAGATTGGTTGGGCATTCGATGCACATGTCATTCGCGCCAGTCTAGCGCTCGCCGGATCGGCGCCGTCGAGGGGTGCCCAGGATCTAGCGATCGAAAACGCGGTAACGTATCTCGCCGCGGCACAAGTGGCCGGATCTCCTTATTACCGTTACTCGAACCAGCTTTTCGGCGAGATGGCAGCCGGAATCGCAAGCTATATTAAGGCCAACAGGAAACGTATAGGCGACACCGTGGCGGATCGGCGTGACAAGCTTTACAGTCGATGGCATCGGGAACTTCCACTCCAACGAGGATCCGGCCCGACCTTCACTTGGCTGGCCCGCGACCTTGATGCCCTCAAGGAGCGCAAGGTCCTTGTGCCGAAACGCAATCCATCTGGTAAATTGCGCGCGAGAGATACGACTGTCATTTTTGAGGGACAAGTCAGTGCTGGACAGATTGCAATCATCAGCGGGGGCGTGAATTCCTCGGCCGGCAGCGGTGGGATTGCCGTTTCGGCACTCGAGTTGCATTCGGCGGACGCGCCGAGTGATAGCTTGTCGCAGATGCCGGCGTTCGGTAGGCCGCCCGGGCCGGACGTCGATCCGAACAAAGGCAGGTTCGGCGGACAGGCGAGATGCAACGGTTTCAACCTTTCTGCGACATTCGAACCGACCAAGAGCAAGGATTGGGTGACGATAAATCTTACGGTTGAGGCCGAGCGATCGGTAAAAATCGGAGTGGGCGACTTCGCTTGGTTTGTCCTTCACCCGACTTTTTCACCATCGGCACTGAAGGTGTCATTCCGAGGTAACCGTGCGCGGCTGCGCATCCAGGCGTATGGCGGCTTTACTGTTGGCGTATGGCTTCCAAAGCCGAACACCGAGCTGGAATGCAATCTTGCTGCGATTGCCGGCGCTCCCAGGATCATACAATCGCGCTAAGCGATCCCTCACGGCGAGAAGGTCTCAGGACGCCAACTCTTCATGTGCTTGATGTAACGGCACGGGTTCCCTGCCTTTTCGGGTTGCGGCGGCTTGAGCAGTGCGCCAGATTCATTTGCCAGATATGGCGATCTGATCCCGCAGAACGCAGATTCAGAATGGCAGAATCGTAATACACAGGTGCGATCACGCGATATTGCAGACGATTTCCGGTTGTCGAATCTGAGTTCATGGTATATTTATCGGTCTAGTTCGATATTTTGCCTGGAAATCTCCGATATGGATCATTTTGCCGTTATCCAAAGCATCGTCCGGGCCGGCTTCGCCGGCGACCGCGAGGCATTCGAAAAGCAGGTCGTGCGGCTTCGAGAGCGACTGGAGAAGGCGGGAGACACCAAAGACGCCGCGACTTTGGAGCGGCTTCGTGCTGCCGCCCGCGATACCCAGGAGATGGCCCCTAGTCGCGTAGAGACGTCACGGACGTTGATCGTCGGCGAGGTCCTTGAGCCCGGCATCAATGCGCCTATCGATCGGGAAACCGGAGCGAAGCTTTGCACGATCAATTTTCCGGACGGGATCGGCCAGTCTCCTGTCTATATGGCGAGCGTCGCGGAAACCGTCGAGGGGCTATTGCAGGAGTGGATGAACGAAGCGGCTCTACGGGAGGTCGACGTAGAGCCAACCCGCTCGTTGCTGATTTATGGCCCGCCCGGCTCCGGTAAGACTGTCACGGCACACTATCTCGCCGCCCGCCTCGGTCTGCCGTTGGTCACGGCGCGCATCGACGGTCTTATTTCCTCGTTTCTCGGAACGACAGCACGCAACATCGCAAACTTGTTCGAGTTCGCAAACCGCTACGCCTGCGTCCTTCTTCTCGACGAATTCGATGCTCTGGCCAAGTTGCGCGACGATCCTCAGGAAATCGGGGAAATCAAACGCGTCGTCAATACGTTGCTCCAAAACCTAGATCTGCGACGAAACTTCGGCATTACCATCGCGATCACGAACCATGATCGGCTCCTCGATCCGGCGGTGTGGCGCCGGTTCGAAACGCACCTGCAGCTGGTTGAACCGGATGAGCGCGCGCGCGATGTCCTGATCGCTCGTTTTCTCAAACCGATAGCCGCGCCAGAATCGACGATCAGGGTTTTTTCGTATTGTTTGGCAAGGCGCACAGGAGCGGACATTGAAAGGATCTGCACGGCGGTGAAGCGAACACTTGCACTGAGCGGTGAATCGCATGACGGTCCGGGGCTATTCCATGCCTTGAGTTCAGTGCTTGCCCGCACGCCATATCATGATCACACTCCAGCCCGTATCCTTGCCACCGATCAGGAGGCATTTGTCAGCCTGATGGCAAACGACGGCGATTTGTCGCTCAAGCAGACCGAGATCGGTGAGGCGACAGGCTACGGGCAGTCGCGGGTTAGTGATCTCAAGAAAGCCAGGCGCCATCTGCCATTGATGGAGGCTATGCATGCCCAATAATCCGGTCCAGATCATTTTGAATGACAGCGACTTCCATCAGGCGCCTGACCCCGGGCAACCGCCGCGGAACAAGGACTTTTTTGATGGGGCAGACAGGGCGTTCGTGGCGCACCAATCATCTTTGTTGGCATCGATCGACAAGATCATCGACGAGATTAGCAAGAGTCCTTACGGCCCTGCGGCCTATCTGAAGGTTCAGATGCGAAACGAAGCGCTGGCGAAGTCCTATCGGCCGGTGTGGCATCTTTTCAAACCGGATCAGTTTCCGTGCGTAGGCGCCGACGCCGTTGGCACGCTCTTCTTCCGTGCTCCGCTGATTTATTTGAAGAGCCTACGGCAGCGGATTCAAATCGCGGAAGCCGCGGTCGAGGTAAAACATCGCCGGTCTGACGGTGAACCCTATAAGGCGCCGACCATTGCGCGAGCGGAAGTGGGCGCGATCGAAAGCATCGAGATCGCTCCTCCTGAACAAAAGCGTGCCTTTTCGACATCAGCAGCCCTTGCCGCGCTTGAGGATCCTCGGGCGGTTTCTGGATATCAGGTGGAGCTCTTCGAGACGCCGTCCGAAAGGGTGATCTCTGATGATCCTCTTGGACGGCTCGCGCTTCGGCGATCACTTGAGCGCCTTCTGTTGTCACTGGGAATGGGCGCGCGCAGCTTCATTGAATTCGATGTTGGCCGCACGCCAGTTTTGGAAGTACAACTGACAACGCTGCCTACTGTCGCATTGATCGATAACCGTGAGGGCGTGGCTGGACGGGATTTGGGAACTGCCCTCGGTCCAGCATCGATGGATCGCGATCCCCAACGACATGAAGCGGCTTTGAGCGCGCTTCAAAATCATCCCCTGGTTCGCGCGATCTTGCCGCCAGTCCTACTCGAATTGACAGACGATGGATCGCGTGCCGTTCCAGATGCCGACCGTGAGGCCGTTTCGATCCCGACACCGCAGGGGCAATCGACATATCCGGTGGTGGGCGTGATCGATTCTGGCATAGGGGCAATTCTCGATCCTTGGGTTTCCGGGCGCTTCGACTATCTCTCGGCCGATGAATATGATGCGGTACACGGTACGGGCGTTGCGGGGCTTCTGACGGTTGGCCAGGCGCTGAACGATCCCGACGTGGCTCCCGAAGCAAACGGCTGCCATCTCTATGATATCCCGCTCTATCCGCTCCGGGGGTCATTCATGGCCCACTATCCCCGTGGCTTTTCGGATTTTCTCGAGGAGATCGAGCAGGCCGTCTCGGAAGCAAAGAACACCCAAAATGTCAGGGTTTTCAATCTGTCGATCAACGCGATCGCCGCCGTCGAACGACATCGCTATAGCATCTATGCCTCCAGGCTGGACCAAATCGCCGACACTCATGGCGTGATATTTGTCAACTCTGCCGGAAATCTTGTACCGGCGCAGTCACGTTCTCCTTGGCAAAAGCGACCAGTCGACGTCATCAATTACTTTGCTTCGCGGACCTCGCCAGATACCATATTCAAACCGGCAGAAAGCGTTCGGTCCATCTCGGTCGGAGCCTTGAACCCACCGAATACCGATCAAGTCGCCGATGCGCCAACGGTTTATACCACGCGTGGTCCCGGCCTCCAGGTCGGCGTCAAGCCGGATGTCGCATATTATGGTGGAACTGGCGGCGGCGGGGTCGGTAAGTCCACCGGCCTGTCTTCGGTTTCGACGACCGGCGACAAGGAAGGCGTCGTCGGCACAAGCTATGCAGCACCGCTTGTCGCCCGGACGATCGCAGGGCTTGACCTGACAACGGAAGGCGCGCTTACCGTCGAAGCTTTGCGGGCGATGTTGCTGCATCATACGACAATGCCGGAGCCGCTGACAAAGCGCGGCCTGCGCGATATCGGTAGACAATTCGCAGGTTTCGGCAAACCGCAGCCAGTCAGCATGATGCTGGAAACGGATGATCACCAAATTACGCTGTTGTTTCAAAGCCGACTGAGTATTGGCGAGAAGAAACCGGTGATCTTGCGCTTTCCCTTCGTTTGGCCGCAAAGCTTGGTCAGCGGTGGCGCGTGTTCCGGCCGCGCCAAGATCACGCTCGTCTACGCGCCGCCTCTCGACCCGGCCTTTGGTGCTGAATTCGTTCGCGTCAACCTTGAAGCCTCTCTCAAGCAGCGCCAGGCCGAGCCGGCTCCCGATGGTAGCCCTCGCTTCAACAATCAGATTGCCGCGCGCTATCTGCCGAAGTCGACGAACCTCGCGGTGCCTGAACGGGCCCTCATCGACCATGGTCTTAAATGGTGGCCGGTCAAGCAATATGAGAGCACATTCAACAACAACGGATCTTCGCCGCAATGGCGGCTGGAAGTCACCAGCCTCGTCCGCGCGGAGGCGCAGTTTCCCGCGGAAGGCGTTCCATTCGCCGTCCTGCTTACGTTGGAGGACCCGGACGGCAATAAGCCTGTCTTTCAGGAAATGCGTCAATGGCTGCAGTCGAGCAGAGCGCAGGCCCAGGACATTCGGACTGCGGCGCGGATTCGCCAGCGCGGTCGATAAAACGCTCACTAACAAGTAGCGCCGGATGGGTACATACATCAGTTTGGATGTGGGAACGATCGAGATTACGTGGTCAAACAACCATCCCGGTCCCGATCACAGCTGCCTGTTTCACGAAACCGATCGCGTCGATATTCGGCATGATTGGAGCGGCGACGATGCTTGCCAGAAGGGCTTTCGATCGACGGTCGCCGCGGTTTTGCCGAGGATTGAGTTGCTCGGGCACACGCTGGACCGGGCTCGACGGGAATACGAGACCGCGGTCACCATCAACACGCGCGAGAGACGTGATTATGCCGAGGCAGTGGGCGAGCCTGCGCCATCGACTGGCTATCTGACATTCGACGAAATACTGACTATTGTCAGGTCGTTGCGCGCAAAGGATCTCTCGAAGGAGATCGACGAGGAGGATCAAGAGCCGAAGCGAATTCTCGCGTCTAAACTCATGCAGAGCTTGCCATGGTATGGCGTCGAGGAATACGGCGGCCGTTCCTTCGATCTCGACACCATCTTTTCCGAGAGCACTAGCGCAGAATATGTGCTTGGCGGCTTTGACCCATACACGATTATTCGTCTGCTAGCAGAGAATCCCGACAATCTCGATTGTCCTGTCACATGGGATTACGGACCGCTCGTCTCTAGTGGATGGGCGCGGGAAGAAGAGTTTGCCATCAACCGCCGCGACCGGGATTGCTTCCTGATCGTCACCGAAGGTGGATCGGATGCAGTAATCCTTCGACGCGCCATAGAGCTCCTGCGTCCCCAGATTCGCGACTTCTTCCGCTACATAGATATGGAAGAGGGCTATCCGTTTTCGGGGACGGGTCAACTGCACATGTTCATACAGGGGCTTGTGGCGATGCGGGTGCCGCTAAATGTGGTCGCCGTATATGATAACGACGCCGAGGGATTTGCAGCGTTCCAAAAGACCAACTCTCTCAAACTTATTCCGTCCTACCGGGTGTGCATATTGCCGGAGCTTGCCGAGTTATCAAGCTTCCCAACAACCGGCCCTACCGGGACTTCGCTTGCCGATATCAATCGTCAAAGCCGACTCCTTACCTTGAGCAGTTGATAAGCAATCATTCCTAGGTTGCAGATGTTCGTGATTTGTGCTTGTCTGCCCCGCTAACCGCGCAGTTCAATTATGGGAGCGGCGGAGAAGTTGTACGGAGGACTGTGTGGCTGCCGATATACTTATACGCTTTCTTCGGGCGGGCCTTGTTAACGTCGGTGGTGACGACGCCAAGCTCGAAAGGTTGAAAGAGACAGCTAGCGACCTCGCCACTTCGTTGAAGAAATCACCCTCCAAAGCAGCAGCGTTCGCCCTCATCGCCTTCGACCCGGAAGCCCCAACCGAAGATCCCATCGTCGCGGAGGCCTTGGAGGCTCTTCAAAGTCGATGGGCCACTTATGTGAATACCTTTTCGGGAACGCCGATTACAGTGATCCGCGCAGTTTTGCTCGAAGCCCTGGCGCAGGCAGCTGCCGAGGAAGATAGCGTTGGGGTTTCGTTCGTGGCATCTGCGCGCAACGCACTTCCTTTTATGGAAGCCGGGCACGAACGCGGTATATGGTCGGATGTGATTACAGATGTGGAGCATCGAATCGATGCTCGCGCAGAGGCTGAGTGGGCGACACCAGAATCGATCACGATTCCGGCGTTGACGTTGCCGACGCTCGAACCGATAACGATTACTTCGACGCCGACCACGATCAATAAAGCCAATCTTGCAAGCAGGATCGACGCAGCGGTAGGCCCGAACAACGCCGCAGGACAAGCTACTAACGGAAACCAGTATTGGCCCAACCAAGGTCAGCACTGGGCGCAGCAATTCGCGCCCAAACTCACCGATCTTCTCGCCGAGGCCCTCACAGCAGTAGCAAAGGGAAATGGCATCGCCCCAGTCGATTTGTCTGCGCCCTTGAACAGCCTGACCCAGGCGATGTCCGCCTATGTGGAAGTAACGCTGAAAACAGTGAGCGGCGCGACAGCCGGCCTGCAGAGGCGCACGAACCTTATATGGTGGAAGGAAAGCCTGTTCTCCCCGAGTGCACGAGCAAGCTATCGTGGATTGCCCGCAGCCACAGCGGCTGCGTTGATGGCGTTTGACCTCCATCAACAAGTGCCAACATTTTCACCGGCAAGCGTCGCCGCCTTTTTACACGAAGCAGTGCTCGTGCTGCCGGCCCTCGATCCAAAACAGGGACATTCTATACGGGATCTCATAGACGAGGCGATCGCCTCGCCGGAATTGGCCACACTTCGTGACGCCGCAAAGCGCCTCGTCGCGGAATCCGGCGGTCGTGGACCAGTACTGGGCCTGCTTGGATATGATTCTCGGCAATCGCTGCCACAGGATACGAAATTTCGCGAGAAGGTTGGCGTTCCAGCCACCGCCCAACTCACTATGCCTGAATGGGCGACGTGGCTCTTCAGAGAACTTCAGGCCGCCAGAGCAGCCAAAGAGTTGGCTGAAACAAAGAAACGTGGACGCAAACCCTGATGACCGAATGCTCGCGTTCTTCTTGCTTCGCACCCGACAGCACGTGCGATTTGGGTCATCTGGACCTCTCGAAATGCCCGGCGTGGAAAGCACAAAATCAGGCCGAGGCAGAACAAGGTAGTGCGGCGAGCGATGAGCTTTTGCTGCCCTGGTCGGGCAGCGCGCTCGGTCTCGTCGACGTTGGATTTATTGCTGGACGAACCAAACCCCTTATCGTCGGAATCGCCGGGCCACAGAACGCCGGAAAAACCACGTTGCTTGCCGCTTGGTACCTCCTGGTAGGCCGTGGACTGGAGGGTTCGGGACGGCGCTTTGCGGGCTCCTATTCCCTTGCCGGCTGGGAAGCCGTGGCTGGCGCACTTCGCTGGACGCCCGGCCACCAGCCTGCTTTTCCTCCACATACGTCCAGCCGCGGAGGGCGGGCCCCCGGGCTTCTTCATCTTGCATTCAGAGATGCCAATGGCGAGTCTCGGGACTACTTGTTCGCCGACGCACCCGGCGAATGGTATCAAAAATGGGCCCTTAACCGCGACGGCGTGGACAGCGAAGGTGCGCGCTGGGTTGCAGAGCATGCCGACGTGTTCTTGCTGATAGCCGACCGAGAGGCTCTCTCAGGACAAAATCGCGGCTCCGCCCGCGGCTCGCTTCAGCTCCTCGCACACCGTTTGGCAGCCGAGCGGGCGGGTCGCCCGGTAGCGCTGGTGTGGACAAAATCCGACGTAGCGATCTCGCCTGAGATGGAAAAGGCAGTGCATGACGCTGTCATTAAGGCAATGCCTGACGCTATGGAATTTTCCGTCAGTATCGCGCCCGGCATTGATGGTGGCTCGGATAAGGGTCAGGGTTTCCTGGAGCTGCTCGGCTGGACACTTGATGCTCGACGAAAGCGCGTGTCGCTGCCACCCAACAGCGCAACAAGCTCGGACCCGGTCTTCGTTTTAGGTGCGAGGTGACGATGCCGGTCGGCGACAACTCAATCCTACTTATTGGAGAATCGGGCGTTGGCAAAACGCATTATGGCGCTCAACTCCTGAAGCGGCTGATTAAGGGCGACGGAGAGCTCCATATGGATGGCGCTGCGACAAACCTTGAGCCCTTTGAGGCTGCGATGGAGCACCTCAATGAGGGCATGGCCGCTGGACATACGCCAACAACTACGTATGTCGATAGCATTTGGCCGGTGGCCGATTCCGAAGGACGAAAAGCCGAGCTAATTTGGCCAGACTATGGTGGCGAACAGATCAAGTCCATGTCATCGACGCGCCGTATCCCTTCGCCTTGGCACAAGCGGGTTATTGCCACACCCGGTTGGCTTCTGCTGGTTCGTTTGCAGCATACCCGAGCTAATGACGATATTTTCTCCCGGCCCTTGAGCAACCTCAAGGGAACCGGTTCTGATAACCGTGAGGTTCAAGTATCCGATCAGGCACGTCTGGTCGAATTGCTGCAGATGCTGCTTTATATCCGTGGCGCCATCAGCACGAAGCGGCTGGCAAGTCCTCGGCTATGCGTATTACTGACCTGCTGGGACGAGTTGGGCACTGATGAGCAGCCCGGCACCGTATTGGAACAGCGGCTTCCTTTGTTCTCGAGCTTTTTGCAAAGCACCTGGGCAGAAACAAGCATAATGGGCTTGTCGGCGCTCGAGCGAGCGCTCAGCCCACGTGATCCTGATGCCGAATATGTGGCCCGCGGACCCGAGCAGTTCGGCTACGTCGTTCTTCCTGATGGGCGGCACTCTGTCGACCTTACGCTGCCAATTCGGCACCTCCTTGCCGACACGCTCTGATAGGGTGACATAGTGAAAGTCGAGCAAGCGATCTATGGCGAAGTTCGCGGCGGCCATTCCCTGCGCGGTGCCAGTAATCCCGGTAGCCTGCCAGCCGAGTTGGCCTCACGCCTGGATCTGCCGGATACGGCTCCGCCCGGCGTCGATTGGTCGCCTTACGTCAGCGGTTTTCCCTACGCAGATCACTACATCCTTGCTCGGACTTTTGCGGATCCCACGGCAAGCCGAGCCGGTATGGTCCTTTCACATGCCTTGATTGTCCCGCTTGCGGAGCTCGCGCTGACCGCGGACCTTCGAACTCTGTTTTCCCTTCTGATAACGGCCCCTCAGCAACCGGATGTGCTCAGCACGCAAGACATATCCCCTTCGAATGATCCGCCAGGTGGCGCCATCGATCTGGTTGCAGCGTCGGTGGCTCTGACCGCTCGCGGCACCGGTCCAGTGGTTCGGCTCGGCACGGCCGGCTTTGAAGATCTGGTGGCTGCGCTTTGGTACCGTCTCTGGCCAGAACTGCGTGTCCGCTTTGCGTTTCGGCTAAGTTTCAGCCCTCACGACGTCGTCGAGACGCCTAAGCCGTCGCTGGTCTGCACACCAGCGGCCCTCTCATCCCGCTGGACGGGTTATCGGATAGTCGAGTCCTCGGTTTCAGTTCCCCCATCTGGCGCAGCCGCAATTCTTAGCGGAGACGCCCATGCAGAATCGATCCTCGCTTTCGCGCGCGACATTGGCGCTGAACTGGGGCATCTCAATGAATTGCCGCCGCTCGAACGAGCCTACGAGATAAGCTTCGCGCGGCATGCAAGCTTTAGTGATTGCGTATCAGCCGTCCGCCTAGTGGACCGGCTATCGCCTGATCCTAATAGTGGATTTGCAGGAAAGTCGAAGCTAGTCGATAGACTGGACTCTCGCCTGGAGCATGCCAAGGCCGATGACATTTTGCTGCTCAGAAATTTGAGCGCCTCCGGACTTTCGACGACCACCAAACTCTGGGCAACCTTGGAGTTTTGGGTAAGAAACAATACATTTTCATCCGCAGACGATTCCAGCATGCTATCCGCAATTGACGATGCCCTTTCGGATTTGACAGCCATAAAGCCATGGCGCGACGCCGTGCTAGGCGGCATTGTCTCAGCATCTCGTTCGAACGCGTCGGCATTCCCCGCGGCCTTCTGGCGTTGGGCGCATGCGCGACCCACTCTGCTCTCGAAGCTTGCCGAACGCCTGCCGCAGGACAAAAGCTTGGAAAGCAGGCTCATAAATGCACTCCCAGCAGAAGTTTCGGATCGCGCCGGGCTAGCGGTCATGGCCATCTCGAAACTGAAGAACTGGCTTCGCCTCTTTGGGGCGGCAGCGGGTTCCAGCCTTGAACCGCGCGATGCTGTCCGAGAACAACTGGCGATTGATCAAGTGCCTGCCAACCTCGATGGTCTCAGGGCAGCCCTGCGTCGTGCCGCACCGGAGCAAGTCGTCGCTATCGCCCTCGACAATGCTGACGCGCGTGTGTTGACTATCGCGGCAGAGGAAGTGGCGCGGCAGCCCAAGCTATTGAATGGAACTGACGTCACGTCTCCGCCGGGGCAAGAAATTTGGGCGCTCGCAATTGGCCTCAACGCCGATGCCTGGCGAGGGCCGAGCGATCCCCACGGAGCATTGATTGCCACCTTGCAAAGCATGCTCGACGGCAAACCGGTCAGTATGAAGCTCATAACGGCTCTCTCCACGGCCCCGATCGCAGACCTTAGTGACTATCCACGCCGGTCTGAAGTGTGGCAGCACCTCGTCGCTGCCTCCCGAGATAACCTCCTGACTGCCACGGCGACCGGCTGGATCGAACGGGCTTGCTCGGGGGAAATTCCTTATACGCCAGATCCTGTGCTCGAAGCTGCGATCGTCTCCGGCGATCGCCTTGACCGCGCTCTGCGGACCATCGTGACGACAGGGGCGCGGACTGTGTTTTCGATTGTCGCTGCTTTGCCGCTCTTCGACGAGCATCGCTTTCTTCGCTGGTTACAAGAGCCAACTGTATCTCGCCATCAGTGGACCCCCGCGGATGCGGAAAGCCTCGGTAGACTCGTTCTAAATCGCCGCTGGCGGCACGTTTTGGACAGGTTGCTTGATTTCGCGCGCGCTGGACGAACGGATATTAAACCGGCGCTGCGCATTTGCCATGAAATGATCGGCATCTTCACGCGCTGGTCGCTCAACCTGTCGGCGGTGACATCCGACGAAAAGTGGACGGTCTTCGAGGAACTTGCAGTCGACCTTTACCCGACCGGGCCGGACGACAATGAACTATGGGATCGGGCCGGCGGGAAAAAATGGGACTTGCAAACGTTTGGCAACGGACGGTCCCGATGGCACGACGCGATCGCCCAAATCCGCCGTGGAAAAGGGCCTCGACCTAGTCGGTTGCTAGGCGAAATGAGGCGTGATTTTCCGCTGAATGATCAAGTTCGCTATCTTGCGAGCGATTCCGACCTAAGCAGCTATCGATAACGTGAATGCAGATGACCATGAACCAACAGAATGCTGACGACACCACCAACCAGGCTGGATTCATAGAGGGACACGCGCTGCTGATTGCTGTCGCAGCCTATCCACGAGTGCGTGCCCTGCCTTCGGCGGTGATCAATGACGCACGAGACATGAAGGCCGTGCTCACGTCTTCGATGCATTGCGGCTATGATTCGAGTAACGTGATCCTGCTACAGGATGACGACGCGACACTCGACAGGATCCGGCAAGAACTGGCCACGCTGGCTGATCGCACCAAGGCAACGGATACAGCGGTGATCTTCTTCTCGGGGCACGGCGTGCGCATGGGCGATTCCGCGAACCCGGAAAGCGCGTTGGTGCCTATGGATTGCGAGCCGGCAAATCTCTCCACCACCGTCCTACACGAAGCTGAATTCTCCGCGGCGCTTGCGCGGATCAAGGCCAAACGCTTGGTCGTTTTCATCGATGCCTGCCATGCGGGGGCGGCCGGCACATTCAAAGGTCGCGACGGTCTACCTGATCTGGGTTTCAGTGAGAAGTCGCTGGACCGTCTGGCGCAGGGAAGCGGTCGCGTTTTGATCGCCTCGTCTCGAGGATCGGAGACTTCGCTGATTTTCAACGGGGCCGCCAACAGCCTTTTCACCGAGCATCTGCTCGGCGCACTGCGCGGTGGCGCACGCACCAATGGAGACGGATTCATCCGGATTTTCGAGGTTTTCAATCATGTCGCCGAGAAGGTTCGCGCTGCCGCGCCGGGTCGTCAGCATCCAATATTCAAAGCTAGCGATCTGGAGGACAATTTTCCCTTTGCACTTGATCGAGGTGGTGCAAAGAGCATCGAGTCTTCCCTGATAGCAACGCGTAATGAAACCTGGCGGCAGTTCGAGGAAATCCTTGCCGATCTTTATCCTGCCGGCCCGCTGGACCAAGAAATTTGGGCTCGTGCAGGAGGTGATATCTCTCGTCTCCGGTTGTCCGGAACGGGCCGCGCGAGTTGGTTTGCGGCGTTGCGGACAATCCGACAAGGCGGCGGCGGTCATGACATAACGCGGAAGTCTCTAATTCAGACTGCCCTCCAAGACTTCCCCCACCATCAGGAACTTGCGCAACTTCTGCCAAATGGCTGATCCATCTGCGCACGTACCGACGGTCTAATATTATGATATTGGCGCCATAACCGTGTTTGATAGGCAAACAGACGAGACAGAGCGGTCGAATGCATCAAGAGACAAATGCGGAACAAGAGTGGGATTTTTCTCCCGAGCCTAAAGCCCTTATGACGACGAAGGTGGGACGTTTTTTTGAGCTATGGTCATATGAGGACCTCCTCATGGCAACGCTTGCCGTGCTGTTCACCTCCTCAGTCTATTTTTCTGTCTTGGCTGGGATGAATCACGGCCTGAAGGATATAGATCCGAGCTTTCTGGATGCTCTCTATTTTTCCTTCGTTACGTTCACATCGTTGGGATACGGCGAATACGTGCCTCAGGGCTTCGGCCGGGTGGTTGCAATCGTCGACGTGGTCTCGGGGCTCGCGTTGACGGCTCTTCTCATCGGAAAATTTGCATCTGAACGGCAGAGCGCGATCCTTGTTCTCTTGCACACGAGCGACTGCCAGCGACGCATCTCCGGCTTCTCCCTGGACTTGCAGCGATTCAATAATTCTATCGCGGACCTCGATGCGGCCGCCGAGCAGAAGAAAGTCCTGAGGGCGCTACGCGATTTGCAGCAGCTCATGGAAGCGATCAGCAACTACCTTATCTTCAACGCCATGCAAGCTCGCATCGTTGAGTTCGGTAATTCGGCGGGGCTTTCAACACTTTATCGCCAGTTGGAGGAAACATTCGCCGTCTGCGAAGCCGTGGTTCGCGAAGCCAACGTTCATGGGCAGGCGCCGATTATGAACCGTGCTTTCGCCGCGTGCGGCAGGATCCGGAGTCTTTTGTCCTATATGCGCAAGCTGCATGTGCGAGCCGCTGGAAAGCACGGCTCGATCAATTCCTTCCTTCTCGTCAAAGCACGTCTTCGCAAAAAGCCGTTCAGCGAGCCGGACGGAGCTGCAAAGGCAGCCGCGCTGCTTGAAGATAGGCTGAACGAACAATTGGCACAGCTCTCGATCTGGAAATCCACGACGCTGAACCCCGAGCTCACCGAGCAGGTCTTCAGAAAATTTCCCATTGGTCCTAAAGAGAGTTGGGGGAAATCGGTTCACAAGACGATCGCCAAAGATATCGGCGTGTCGAATTCGCTGGTTGCCAAGACCATCAACAAGCTCATCGATGACGGCCGGTTGCCCAAATCGGAACCCAAAATGCAAAAAAAGAAGAGGGAGAGCAGATCACAGAGGGCTGAAATCGAAAGCGACGGCTATCCTGATCCGGTGTCCTAAGCAACTTGAGACCAACTTCTCTTAGCTTCCGAGCATTAGGTCGCTGATTGCGCGCTGCCTTGCCTAAAAAGCAAATTCGCGATGATCCCGGCACGCGGAAGAAATGCGGACGTTGAGAAAGAATGCTCGGATACAGTGGGAGTTAGAAGCTAAAAGCGGACAAGAGTTGTCCGGGCATATGACGAGTGTCACGCTCGCCGAAATCGACAGTCATTGATCTTTTCAGACGTTAACTGCGGGATGGTTTGGGAAATTCCGGAAGGCAATCGCGCTCTCATCTTCCAGCCATTCTTTTCGACCCGACGGGACAGCGGCGGGACCGGCATGGGCCTGGCTATCACCCAGGCCATGCTCGCCTCTCACGGCGGCACGATCAGGCTCTTGGAGACTGGCGGCTCCGGCGCCAGTTTCGAGATCTCCCTGCCCGCAATCGGCTGATCGCGCGACAACTTTGATACAGCGGCGGCTCTTAGCGAGCGCAGCCTCGTTTTATGTATCCTCCGGCAAAGCCGGGCGATGGTGGCTTCTGCTTCACCGCCGAAAGGATTCATGGTCCGCCCTCTCCGCGCCACGAATTCTGCCCCACGTACCGCCTCTGGGGCGACCCGACACGAAAACTCATAAATAATTAACCATATGAACTAAAGAAAGAAATTTTACAAACGGAAGCTAAATGATCACAACATTCCGCCACCCGGACGCCGATTTCCGCAGGCGCTCACTATCGATAGGGACCAAGTATCGATAGTGAGTTGGTCTTCGGTTGACCAACTTGCCGTTTCGGCGCTATCATCGCATCAAAATCCACCGCCGCTCGACGAGAGACTTAAAATACATGGAGAACCATTATGACCGTCACAGTCAAGGTCGCGGAGGCCAAGACGCATCTGTCTGAGCTGCTCGCCCGCGTCGAAGCCGGTGAAGAGGTGATCATTTCCCGCGGCAACAAACCCGTTGCCCGGCTGTCGCGCATCCGCCGCGAAAATGACATCGATGCGCTAATCGCTGAGATCAAAGCCCAGCGTGCCGGCCGCCAATCCACGACACAGGAGGAAATCCGTGAATGGCGCGACGAAGGCCGGCGGTATTGATGGCCTTCATCCTCGACGCCTCGATCGCTGCCGCCTGGTTTCTTCCCGATGAACAGCATGATGCCGCCGACCGGTTGATGGCTGATCTGCGCGCGACCATTGGCGTGGTACCGGCCTTGTTCTGGTTCGAGACGCGCAATCTATTCCTGGTCGCCGAGCGGCGGGGACGACTCCGGCCGGGCGAAGCGCTTCTTTTGATGACGCAACTGCGCGGGTTGTCACTGGAAGATGGCGGATCAGGCAGCGACGGCCTGGTGCTCGACCTTGCAGCTCGTCACATGCTGACCGCGTATGACGCCAGTTATGTTGCGCTTGCGAAGGCGCAGGACATGCCGCTGGCGACAGCCGACCGGAAGATGGCCGCCGCAGCACGCGGGGAAGGCTTGAAGATCTTGGGTCCACTTGAGCATGAGCACTGATCCAGACATGCGCAATTCTATCGGCGGGGGATGTACGAAACGCCGAGCCCCGTGCCGCCCCCGCGCTCGCGAGATAGGCATGGAAACTTGGCGGAATGCAGGTGCACAATCTTGGCCGGAACCAACTCCGCTCACGACGATCTTTATGACGAGCCCGGCCTGCCGCGATGATCGCCGGCGCCACCAACGCGAGGGGTCGATGATGACCGATCATGGTCCAGGCATTTCTGCTACCGGGGCGATGCACCGCCGCGCCGAAGAGTTCGACGCGCTCGATGCCATCCTGCCCTTCGACCGCCGCGACCAGCTCGCCGCGCCGCTGTCTGACGACGACGTCGCAACCCTGAAACATCTCGCAGCCGAGGGCATGGGCGAAAACACGCTAAGGGCACTCGCGTCCGATCTGGCTATCTCGAGGCCTGGTGCGGGCTGGACCCCCTCCCCTGGCCGGCGCCGGAGTCGCTGCTGCTCAAATTCGTCGCCCATCATCTGACCCGGCCAAGCGCGCCGAGGAACCGGACCACGGCATGCGGCGGACATAGAGGCCGGCATGCCAGACCACCGCCTGGTTCGAGCGAAAAGCCCCCATACTCCCGACACGGTGCGGCGGCGCATGGCTTCTTGGTCGATCCGGTGCTCCTTCGACGACCGCTTCTCTCAAAGCGGCGCTATGGCTTGCGGTCCGCGCGAGCGCTCGCCCGCGTCAACGAAAGAGCAAGAAGGCCGTGACGTCCACAGTCCTGGACAAGCTGCTGAACGCTTGCACCGGAGAGCGCCTGCTCGATCTGCGCGACCGGGCGCCACGTCTGCCCGCTTTTGCGTCTGGCAGCCGGCGGCGATCGTAATCGTTAAGCACCTTCGTTTGCAGAGGACCGTTTTGTGCCGCTGCTGGTCGCACGTTCCAATTCTGCCAGCCGCTCCCGGCAAATCGCTTCGACGAGGCGGTGGAGGTGCTCCGTCCGGTCGAGGAGCCAGGCGAGCGCTTTCTCGGTGATCTCGAAGTGCTTCGAGTAGCGGGCCTTTACGTAGGCCTCGTTGAGAATGTTGTACCAAGCAGTATAGCGATGCTGGTCGCGGGGCCACGCCTCGACGAGCCCACGGTCGTGATCCTCGGCAAGGCCCCGCAGGAATTTAAGATTATGCGAAGGCGGGCTGTAGTTGGCGAGCGTTAAGAGGGTCGCCGAGTACGCATGCTCGTTAGCCTGATGCAGGCTAAATGTAGCGAGGCGGGCCCACTCAGACGCATCACTAATCTGTCCAGCTTGCCAAATCGCTGTGCGCAGCATCAACTGGGCTTCCGGAAAGCGCCTCGCGAAATGCTCCTTTGCCACCCTGAGCGCATCGGCGGGAGAAAGCCGTTTTGGCTGCGCAAGTGGTTGATCGTCAAGCTCGTAGAGGACGATACCTTCGCGCAGAATGTCGACGAAAAAATAGTGCCCGCCGATTAGGAAGGTATTCACCTCCCGGCGCCCGTGGACAATCAATCCGACCGGTGTCGAGACATCCTTGTCCCACATCAGCCGGTCCGTTACCTTGTCCCAGTACGCCGGCTCAGCCAACTTCCGCANACGATAGCCCTTCATCGTGTGCGGTTCGTCAACCCAGGTTCCACGGGCATAGGAGCCGAACAGGATGATTTTCAGGATGCGGCCACGTTTCTTGAAGTCGGCCGTGCCGCCCTTGAGCGCGTCAGCAAATTCCTCATGGATGATCTCAACGACGCGGGCAAGCTCGCGCTGCTTTTTCTCGGGCAGGTGTTCGAGGCTCGACTTCATGTCCAACCGATAGGGCAAAGACGATTCGCCGTCTACTACCTGTATTCATTGGATTTTGGTCGTTGCAGGTTACACGGCAGAGCTCCTGAACGGGTGGCAGTTAGCTTTAGCCTTGGTCTAGGAAGGCTAGCAGGCTGCTGAAAATCGTGTTGCGTTACCGCAAGCCATCGCGGTGGGTGCGATTTTTTGACGGATTTCGGCAGGAT
>NZ_LNQB01000076.1 GCF_001651875.1 Sinorhizobium saheli | reverse complement strand
GCAAATCAGTCCCTCTGTTGCAGCCGTAGGGAATCACGGCGAAAACCCAAAAGCCAGAGGGCTTTTTCAGCAGCCTGCTAAACGGGTCGCGCAAATCGACCACACGTCGCAAGCACAATCCGGATGAGCCTGATCGCAGAATCATCGCCGCTCCGCAGGGATTGCTCGCGTTCTTCGCGAAGCTCTCCGACGCTCTTGGCGTCGCGCTCGGCGCCCGAACGCTACTCGATCAGAGACACCGTCTGCCCGACGAGGATTTCATCGTCCTCCAGGGCGCAGGTCTCCATCGACGAGTTGCCCGTGAAGGTGATCCGGTCCGCGACGATCTGGACGCAGCCGCCGGCGACCGAGGAGTTGCCGGTGAACTCGATGCTGCCGGTCGGCATGTAGAGGTTGCCGCGCAGGCTCGACTCGGAATTGCCGGTGATCTGGTGGACGACGCCGGTCGAATGGCGGCTGGCGAAGAACAGCAGGCCTTTAAAGGGGCCGGAAGTCGGCGCCGAGAGGTCGATGTCGCCATTGCCGAGGAGCTTTGCCGAGGCCGAGTTTGCGAAAAACACGGTCACCCCTTCGCCGGTGAGCTGCGCTCCCGCATTCACCGTGAAGGTGCCGCCATCGATGATGTAGAGGCCCGGCTTCAGATTGACCGTGCCGTGGATCTCGAGGCCGTCGCAGAACCGGATCGCCTCCACGCCGCTCGGCATGACATCGAGCCTATAGGCGGGGTCCGAGATATAGGAAAGCGTCCGGCAGGGAAGCTGGCGGATGTGCAGCTCTTCCGGCTCGGCGACCGAGGCGAAGGGGTCGGCAGAGGGCGGCACCCGTTCGATCGGCGCGCTGCAGCCGGTGAGCGTGAGACCGGTCGTGGTAACGGCTTCGCCGACCGTGTAGACGCAGTCGGTCGACATCATCGCGCTGCCGTTCTTCATCAGGAACGCGTCGGTCGCAGCCGAGTTGGACATGACGCTGCAGCCGGACAGGCGCACCTCCGTCGAGCCCGTCACCGTGACGGCGCCGGAGGCGGCGTTCGAGAGCGCGAGCACGCATGCCTTCGATCCGCCCTTCACCTCGGCAACCGCCCGGGCACGGACGAGCATGGGCTCCGCCGAGAAGATCGAGGAAAAGAGCCGCGCGTGCGTTTCGGAGAGGACCACGGTTACCTTGCCGCTTCCCGCCGCCGACCCCATTTGGGTGTTCACCGTGATGCTGCCGGACGAGGCAATGTAACCCGAGCGGACTGCGACCCGGGTGGCGGCCTCCTTCAGTGTGTCAAGCCCGTCGCCGGTGCGATGGCGAACGGCGGCCGCATGGGCCGATACGTCGGCCGCATGCTGCAGCTTGCGCTTCTTCAGGTACCAATAGCCGGTTTCCGCCCCAAGCCCCATCGCGCCGACGACGACGGGAAACAGGATTGCCGCGATCACGGCGACGGCGCCGGTCTCGTCCCTTGACAGGCGACGCAGGCGACCGCCGATCCGGCGCGGCGTGGTCTTCGAGGCGCTGCTGTCGTTCATGGGAGTCCTGAATCCTCATTTTTCAAGCGTGAACGATATATCCCGCCCCGGCAGGGTTTGCGATTCGGCGGGTTGGTCTAGTCCGCGCCTTCACATGGCGCCTAGACCATCAGGCTGAATGGCGCTCTGAGGCGTCAGGCGGCACATTTCGCGGGAAATTGAAACGCCCTTGCTCTCGCGAAAGGTCCGCAAAATGCTATCGGTATCCGCAGCCTGGATTGCGTTTCTGCTGTTTGCAGGGACGATGATTTATGCCGGCGTCAAGGACCTGGCGACGATGACGATCTCGAACCGTCTCGTGCTCTTTCTGACGGCCGCCTATCCGGTCCTCGCGGCCGCGGCGGGCGTCGGCCTTGAAACGGTGCTGTTGAGCGCCTTGGCCGCGCTGATCGTACTCGCCTTTACATTCGCGCTTTTCGCCCTCGGCTGGATCGGCGGCGGCGATGCGAAGCTCATCCCGGTCGCCGTGCTTTGGCTCGGCAATGGCTTGACGCTGGACTTCGTTCTCTACGCGTCGGTATTCGGCGCCGCCCTGACGGTCGCCATCCTGCAACTGCGCAACCGCCCCTTGCCTGCGCCCCTCAAGGCGACCGCATGGGCGCGGCGCGTCCATCGGCGCGGCAGCGGCGTTCCCTATGGCGTTGCACTGGCTCCGGCGGCGCTATGGCTGCTCCCCGAGAGCCATTGGTACAGCGCACTTCTCTGACCCTCGAACCTGGAAGGCGCCGCCGCCATGATCCGGATCATCATACTCTTCATCGCCCTCGCATCCGGCGGCGTTGCCGCCTGGCTCGCCTCCGGCTCGCCTGAAACGCCTGCCGAGCTGGAAACGGCGGCGACCGAAGAACGAGCGCTTCAGGAGGTGCTCGTCGCCGCCTCCGAGTTGCCGCGGGGCACGGTGATCGACGAAAAACACATGCGCTGGCAGGCCTGGGAGGGCGACGTTCCGCCCGTCTTCGTCAGCCGGGCGGCCCGCCCCGACGCCATCTCGGCCTTCAAGGGTTTCACCGCCCATGCGGACTTCGTTGCCGGCGAGCCGATCCGGGAGGACAAGCTTGCCGAGCGCGGCGCCGGATTCCTGTCGGGAGCGCTGCCGGAAGGCAAGCGGGCGATCGCGGTTCGCGTCAATGCCGAAAGCACGGCCGGCGGCTTCATCCTTCCCAATGACCGGGTCGACGTCATTCACACGGTTGCCCGCCCGGGCTCGACCGGGGAGGGCGGACAGGTGACGAGCCGCACGATCCTGACCAATTTGCGGGTTCTCGCCATCGACCAGGTCGCCTCCGACAACGGCGAGGGCGGGGCGGTCGTCGGAAAGACCGCGACGCTCGAGGTGGAGCCGGAGCAGATCGCCGTCATCGCCGCCGCCGAGGCTTCCGGCACGGTCTCGCTCGCATTGAGGGCAAGCATGGACCATGACGAAGCCCCCGCCGTCGTGACGGAGAAAAGCCGCACGGTCCTCGTCCGCGTCTTCAACGGCGAGGGCGCGACCCTGGTGGAAGTCCCCTCATCCCGCACCAACGGCAGTTAGAGCGGGATGCGCTCCGTTCGCGCCACCTGACTGCAATGTGCTCTAAACCCGTTTGTGGAAGCGTCAAGACCATGCAACAGCCAGAGAACGAAATCCACGATGCGCCTGCGGCCGGATCGCCGCTCCTGTCCATTCCGAAAGTGGACATCGCGGTGTTCTGCACGTCCGAGGACGTCGCTGCGGCCGTCCGCACCGCCGCCATCGACCGGCGGATGGCGCGGGCCACGGTGACGGTGAAAGAGGGCGGGAGCAGGGAGGCGACGGCGCTATATGGCGGCGTGACCTCCCCGAACCTCGTCGTCATCGAGAACAACGACGACAAGGCGCGGCTCATGCAGGCGCTGGAGGCGCTCGCGGTGGAGTGCGTCACCGGGACGAAGGTCATCGTCGTCGGCCGCTCCAACGATATCGGTCTCTACAAGACATTGCTCGATGCCGGCGTCAGCGATTACCTGCTCGCGCCCCTCGATCCCATGGCCTTCATTGCCGCCGTGCACCGCTGCTTTCGCGATCCGGACGAGGAAAAGCTCGGGCGGATCGTCGCCTTCGTCGGTGCCAAGGGCGGGACCGGATCCTCCACGCTTTCCCACAACGTCGCACTGGCCATGTCGAACCGGACGGGCGCCGACGTATTGGTGGCCGACCTCGATCTGCAGTCCGGCACGCTCGGCTTGAACTTCGACGTGGAATCGCCGCAGGGCATGGCGGACGTGCTCGAGGGCACGGATCGCCTGGACGACGTGCTGCTCAGGCGGCTCGCGGTGTCCTACACCGACCGTCTTCACCTGCTGACGGCCGCGGGCGGCTACAACAAATTCGTCGATCTCAGCGAAGGCGACGTGGACCGGCTGCTCGACGTTGCCCGCTCGAGCTCCTGGCACGTCGTCGTCGACCTGCCGTATCTCTGGACCCAATGGACGCGAAAGATCCTGCTGGAAGCGGACGAGATCGTCGTTACCGCGACGCCGGAGCTCGCCAGCATGCGCAACGCCAAAAACATGATCGACTTCCTCAAGACGGCCCGGCCCAACGATCCGCCGCCGCGGCTCGTGATCAACAAGGTGGGAACGCCGAAGCTCCCGGAGATCAAGCCCAAGGACTTCGCCGCGGCGATCGGGCTCGAGGAGCACATCGCCGTTCCCTTCGATCCGCAGCTTTTCGGAAAGGCCGCCAATGATGGTCGCCTCGTCCTTGAAACCGCCCCGGCTTCGCCAGCCGGCAAGGCAATGGTCGCGCTTGCCTGGCGGATCGGTGGCACGCGCGAGCGGCGCACGCAGCCGAAATCGGCGTTTCAGCGCCTCATGGCGAATTTCGTGAAGCACCGGAAGACGATGGGGCAGCGGGTATCCTTGCGGCAGCGGTTCCGGCAGCTGAAGACATCCGAGGCAGGCGTTTCCGCCGTCGAGTTCGCGCTCATCGCACCGGTCATGGCCTTCGGCCTGGTGGCGACGGCAGATGTCGCGCTGGCGCTCCACCAACGCATGACGATCGATCACGTACTGCGCGCCGGCGCCCAGGCCGCAATGACGGATCCGGGGGAGGCGCAAGTCCTGAAGGTCGTGCAGTCGACCCTCGGCCAAAGCGCCGCGCCCGAAGTCGGCGTGCAGACCTCGGTCAAGCGCTACTGCGCCTGCCCGGAGGAGGCGGATGTGGCGCCCGCCGACGCGCCCGCCTGCGCGGCGACGGGCTGCGCGAGTTCCGCGCCGCAATATGTCTTTTATCGCCTGCAGGCCTCGAAAACCTACCAGGCGATGTCGCTGCCGGAGTTCCTGCCGGATCTTGCCCTGGGCTCGTCCCTGCAGGTGCAGGTCCGGTGACCGTCTTTTTCAGTGCCATGCGACGGGCGCGCCGCTGCCAGTCCGGGGCGACGGCGGTCGAATTCTCCCTCGTCTGCCTGCCCCTGCTTCTGCTGGCGCTCGGCATCGTGGAGTTCGGCCGGGCCTTCTATCTGGAGAACAATCTCTCCTATGCCGCGGACATTGCCGCGCGCAAGGTGCTGATCGGGCAGGTCGGTCGAAACCTCTCCGACAGCGAGGCCTATTCGCAGCTCCAGGCCATCGTGCGCGAGAATTTCAGCGGTGGCGATCCGGCACTGCTGCAGGTAGCCCTCGGCAAGGAAACCGTCGACGGCATCGACTTCCGGGTTCTCTCGTTGCGCTACAGCTTCACCTTCCTCGTGCCCGGCCTGGCGGACGGTCCGATCGCCCTCGGCCTGTCGCGGCGCATCCCGATGGGATGATGCGGCGGCGCTCGTGCCTGCCCCGGGTGGATGTGCGCCGATTTGAGACCTTGCCCCGTGTCGACCAGTCTGCCCCGTTCCGATGATCGGGATGGGGCCGGACGCGCGCGGCGAAAAGTCGGTTGCCGCACGACCTCGCAACCGGACTAGACCAACAGGCCGAGCCCTGCCTCGGGCGGGATCGGCCATGAGGCATCGGCCATGAGGCCGAATGGATCGAAAGGGTTAACAAGGTCTATATGAAGGCCACACAGCAAGCGGGAAACGAGGGCAGAACCCGGCCCGGCCCTGTGATGCCGAACCCAACGTCGGCGCAACCTCAACCCACTTGAAGGATCGACCCATGAAAAATCTTCTCGTCCGTTTCGCCCGCAACGAATCCGGTGCCACCGCCATCGAATACGGCCTGATCGCCGGCCTCGTCGCCGTCGTGATCATCGGCGCGGTGACCGCTGTCGGCACCGATGTGAAGGCCGCGTTCCAGAAAATCGCAGACTCGATCACCATCAGCTAATCCGGGCCGCCGGGGGCGCCGCGCAGCGGGAGGCAGATCGCCTTCCGCTTTTGCGTGAAGGACATTTTCACTACGGTCAGCAGGGCGACATCGATGTTCGGCAAGAAGTCTCTCTCGGAGGAAAAGGTTCTCGAAGCGGTTGTCCAGCCGGAGGCCATGCGCGAACCGCAAACGGTGCCTGCGCCGAGCCCGCAGGTCGAGAAGCCCGCCGGCCCTGCCGCGGCCGTCAAGGCCGACAAGGCCGAGCAATACTACGCTCTGAAGAAGGAAATCTTCGGCGCGCTCATCGCCACGATCGACGTGGCAGCGCTCTCCGGCATGGACGGCGAGCAGGCGCGCCAGGAAATCGGCGCGATCGTCAACGACATCGTCGCTGCCAAGAAGGCCGGGATTTCCATGGCCGAGCAGAACGATCTTCTGACCGACATTCTGAACGACATCCTGGGCTATGGTCCCCTGGAGCCGCTCCTCGCACGCGACGACATCGCCGACATCATGGTGAACGGCGCCGACCAGGTGTTCATCGAGGTCGGCGGGCGGGTGCAGGAAACGAGCATCCGTTTCCGCGACAACGAGCAACTCCTGAACATCTGCCAGCGCATCGTCAGCCAGGTCGGCCGGCGCGTCGACGAATCGAGCCCGATCTGCGACGCGCGCCTTGCCGACGGCTCACGCGTCAACGTAATCGCGCCGCCGCTCGCAATCGACGGGCCGTCGCTTACCATCCGCAAGTTCAAGAAAGAGAAGCTGAAGCTTGACCAGCTGGTGCGCTTCGGCTCGATCTCGCCGGAAGGCGCCGAGATCCTCAAGATCATCGGGCGCGTCCGCTGCAACGTGCTGATTTCCGGCGGCACCGGCTCCGGCAAGACGACGCTGCTCAACTGCCTGACGGGCTATATCGACCACGGCGAGCGGATCATCACCTGCGAGGACGCGGCCGAGCTGCAGTTGCAGCAGCCGCATGTCGTGCGCCTCGAGACCCGGCCGCCGAACATCGAGGGGCAGGGCGAGATCACCATGCGCAGCCTCGTCAAGAACTGCCTCCGCATGCGGCCCGAGCGCATCATCGTCGGCGAGGTGCGCGGGCCGGAGGCCTTCGATCTCCTGCAGGCGATGAACACCGGCCATGACGGCTCGATGGGGACGCTGCACGCCAACTCGCCGCGCGAGGCGATCTCGCGTGTCGAAGCGATGATCACCATGGGCGGCCATTCGCTGCCGGCGAAGGCGATCCGCGAAATGCTCGTCTCGTCGGTGGACGTCATCGTCCAGGCGGCGCGCCTGCGCGACGGTTCGCGCCGCATCACCCACATCACCGAGGTGCTCGGCATGGAAGGCGACGTGGTGACCACGCAGGATCTCTTCGTCTACGACATCCTCGGAGAGGACGCCAAGGGCAACATCGTCGGCCGGCATCGCTCGACCGGCATCGGCCGCCCGGGCTTCTGGGATCGCGCCCGCTATTTCGGCGAAGAAGCACGGCTGGCGGCAGCCCTCGACGCCGCGGAGATAAAGGCGGCCGCTTAGAGCGGGATGCGCCGTTGGCATTGGACAGACAGAGATGTTGACGCCGTTCCTCTTCCCCCTTTTCGTTTTCGCGCTCGCGACCACGAGCATCGGCGGCGTCATGCTGGCCGTGTTCTATCCGCGCGTCGGCAAGGCGAATGCCTACCGCCGCCGGTTCGAGCGCCTCGCCGACAATACCGTCGCCAAAAAGGCGCAGGCGCGCGACGAGGAGGGCCGCGACCGTCGTCGTTCCGTGGAACGGACCCTGCGCGAAATGGAAAAGAAGCAGAAGGCCGACGCGCGCAAGAGTGCCAGGCCGTCGCTCGCCGGCCGGCTTCGGCAGGCGGGCCTCGGTTGGCCGCGCCAGGCCTATTTGCTCGTTTGCCTCGGCGCCGCAATGGCCACCGGTGCTCTGATGCTGCTTCTCGGGCTGGGCGCCCTTCCGGCGCTGGGCTTTGCCGTCGCAGGCGGATTGCTCCTGCCGCACCTCTACGTGAACGCCAAGCGCAAGGCGCGGCTGAAACGCTTCGGCGCCGAGTTTCCGAACGCGGTCGACGTGATCGTGCGCGGGCTGAAGTCGGGCCTGCCGATGACCGATTGCCTGCGGGCGATCGCGGCGGATGCCGAGGAGCCGGTGAAGGGCGAGTTCGTCACCATCGCCCAGGACCAGACGCTCGGCATCCCGGTCGACGAGGCGGTGCTGCGCATGTGCGAACGCATCCCGATGCCGGAAGCGAGGTTCTTCGCCATCGTCATCGGCATCCAGGCCCGCACGGGCGGCAGCCTTTCGGAGGCGCTTGGAAACCTCTCCAAGGTGCTCCGCGAGCGCAAGAAGATGAAGGGTAAGATCAAGGCGATGAGCGCCGAGGCGAAGTCTTCGGCAGGCATCATCGGCGCGCTGCCCTTCTTCGTCGCCGGCGCCGTGTACCTGACGAGCCCGGATTACATGACGCTTCTCTTCACGACGCTCACCGGCAAGATCGTGCTCGCGGGCTGTGCGGTCTGGATGGGCATCGGCATTCTCGTCATGCGCAAGATGATCAACTTCGACTTTTGAGGAACGCTCATGAGCCTCGCCGCGCATATTCCCCCTGCCGAGCAATTGGCCGCCATCCTGGCCGGCTTCGCGGTCTTCTTCGCGGTCGTTGCCGTTTCCTGGCCCTACATCTTCCGCGACACGCTCGGCGAGCGCATGCGGAAGGTGGAGGGGGAGCGCGAGCGCATCCGCCAGCGCGAGCGCGCCCGGCTTGGCGCCGAGAAGCGCAATGTGTCGCTGCGCGCCGAACCGAAGCGCCTGTTCAAGGCTATCGTCGACCGCTTCAATCTTTCCGCCCAGGCGGAGGACGGCGAGATCGCCCACAAATTGCGCATGGCCGGTTACCGTGGCAATGCGGTGATCACGACCTTTCTCGCCGTCCGGCTCATAGCGCCGGTTGCGATCTTCATCGCCTGCCTGCTCTATCTTCTTCTCGTCATCCGGCCGGATGCGCCCTTGCTGCTGGTCGTGGCGATCGCCGCGGGCCTCGGCTCGCTCGGCTACTACGCGCCTGCGATCTTCATCAGGAACAGGATCACGAAGCGGCAACTGGCGATCCGCCGGTCGTGGCCGGATGCGCTCGACCTCCTGCTGATTACCGTCGAATCCGGCATGGGCATCGAGGGCGCCTTCCGCAAGGTGGGTGAGGAGATCGCCGTGCAATCGCCGGAGATCGCCGAGGAGATCCTGCTGACGACGGCGGAGCTTTCCTACCTGCAGGACCGGCGCCAGGCCTTCCAGAACCTGGGGCTAAGAACCGGCGTCGACGGCGTCCGCGCCGTCGTCACCAGCCTGATCCAGGCCGAAAAATACGGCACCCCGGTCGGCCAGGCGCTGCGCGTGATGGCGCAGGAGAACCGCGATATGCGCATGACCGACGCCGAAAAGCGAGCGGCGGCGCTGCCACCGAAGCTGACGGTGCCGATGATCCTGTTCTTCCTGCCGGTCCTCTTCGCGGTGATCGTGACGCCCGCGGCCATCCAGATCGCCGGCATTCAATAGCGAAGGGACAAGACCCCCGATCACGCATCATTCCTCCCGCCCGCCAGAGCCACGATTTTTGCGGCGATGCTATCGAGCGGCAGGACGTGGTCGACGAGGCCAGCGGCGATCGCCGATTTCGGCATTCCGAAGACGATCGAGCTCGTCTCGTCCTGGGCGATCGCCTTGCCGCCGGCCTTGCGGAGCAGGCGGAGACCTTCGGTCCCGTCATTGCCCATGCCGGTCAGAACCACGGCGAGGGACTCGTCCTTGAAGGCGCGGGCGATCGAGTCGAACAGATAGGAGCCGGACGGCTTGAATCCGTCGACGGGCGCATCGTCGGCGACCCGGATGCGCGAGCGGCCGGAGACGCCGAGCTGATAGCCGTCCGGCGCGAGATAGACGGTTCCCGGCCGCAGCCGCTCGCCATCGGCCGCCACCTTCACCCGCATCGGCACGGTCGCGTCGAGCGAGGCGGCGACGCCGTCGATGAACCCGTTCGACATGTGCTGGACGACGAGGATCGGGGCGGGGAAGGCGGCGGAGACTTTCATCAGTATCGATCGGATCGCAGCCGGACCGCCGGTGGAGGCGGCTATGCCGACGATGCCGATCGGGGTGTCGCGCGCGGCCGGCGCAACCGGCGCAACCGGGTCGGTCCGCGGGGCGCCCGCTGCCTTCCTGCGCCATTGCCGGACCACCTTCACCTGGGCCATGGCCTTGATCGTCGAGAGAAACTTTTCCGCCGAAGCCGTATCGAGGCGGCCGTCGGCGGCAGACGGCGCCCGGATGACGGCAAGGGCGCCGGCCTCCAGCGCTCGATCTGATCGCGCTCCGAGCTCGATGCCGTCCTCCCGCGAGACCATGACGATCGGCGCCGGCGCCGAGACCATGATTTCCATGACCGCTTCGGCGATGTCGTCGTCGAGCCTGAGGTCCACGGCGACGACGTCCGGCAAGAGCTGGCGCGCCATCGTGACCGCCTCGCTGCCGTTTCTCGCCACGGCGAGGAGCTGCGTCGCCATGTCGGCGCGCGTCGCCCGCTCCAGGAGTTCCTGGAGGTCGATCCTGGAGGTGGCCAGAAGGATGCGGATCATTTGCGCTCCTCATGCGACCTGGCGAAGGGTCTCCAGAAACTGCTGCGCATCGAGCTGGTTCTTCGTCAGATAGGCATTGGCGCCCGCACCCAGACCGCGCGCCTTGTCCTCGGGCGTGTCGCGCCCGGTGAAGAGGATGATCGGCATGCCGGCGAGGCCGTCCGAGCCGCGGATGGCTTCGGTCAGCTTCAAGCCATCCATCTTCGGCATATCGACGTCGGCCACGACGATGTCGGCCCGATTGTCGCGGAGATACGCGAGCGCCTCGCCGCCGTCAGCCGCCATGGCGACCGCGTAACCCGCGCTCTCGAGGATCAGCTTCACCATCGTCCGGATATATTTCGAATCGTCGACGACGAGCACCTTGCGGCGTTCGCTCCGGCCGACAGCGGGCGCGCTCGGTCCGCTCCGCATGCTTTTGGCCACCGCCGCCTCGATCACGGCGGCGGCGTTGAGAAGAAGCGCAATCCGTCCATCGGGCAGGACCATCCCGCCGCTGTAGTGACGGACCTTCGCAAGCCGCGGCCCGAGCGAGCGGGCAAGGAGCTCCTGTTCGCCGACGATCTCATCGACGATGACAGCCGCCTGCCGATCTCCGGCGCCGATCACCACGGCCGGCATGATCTCCGCGGGCGGCCGGCTCGCCGGCCGGAGACGGAGCCAATCGGCAAGATCGAGGAACGGGACGGAGCCGGCCGGCGTCGTCACCAACCTGCCTTCCGATGCGAGAAGATCGCGCCGCGAGACCCTGACGACGTTCTGGACGGAAGCCGTGTCGATCGTGAAGATCTGCCCGGCGGCAAAGACTTCCAGGGCCCGGACGGTCGCAAGGGTAAGTGGGAGCGTCAGCGTGAAGGCCGCGCCTCCACCCGGCACCTGCGCGACATCGGCCGTGCCGCGCATGCTCTCGACGGCGTTTTTCACGATGTCGAGGCCTATGCCGCGACCGGAGAGCCGGGTGACCGTGCCGGAGGTGGAAATCCCGGGCTCGAAAACGCGCCGCAGAAGCTCTTGCCCGTCGAGGGCCGCCTGCCCATCCGTTTCGCCTGCAAGCCTGCGCAGGAACGCCGTGTCCAGGCCGCGGCCGTCATCCTCGACCAGCACCTGAACCCGATCGCCAAGAACGGAGGCCGCGATGACAATTCTCCCCTTCTCCCGCTTGCCGGCCTTGCGCCGCTCCTCGGGAGACTGGATCCCGTGGGCGATAGCGTTGCGGACGAGGTGACGAAGCGAATCCTGCAGCCCGGCAAGGATAGAGCGGTCGATTTCGATCTCGCCGCCCAGGACCTCGAGTACCGCGCTCTTTCCGGAAGCCGCGGCCATGTCCCTGACGATGCGATCCAGGCCCTTGCAGGCCTCGGCGAAAGGCTGCGTGCGGGCGCGCCGCACCTCCTGATCGAGCGCCGCCGCCGCACTGCGCATCAGTCTTCCGTCCCTGCGCAGCGAGGCGGCGAGTTCGCGCAGCCCGGCTTCGATGCCGCCTGCCTCGGAAGGGGAAGAAAGCCCCGCGGCACGCAGCTTCCGCGCCTGTTCCCTCAGAAGAGCCGCCGCCTCCGCGTGCCGCTGGACGACGGCGTTCCAGGCGAGCAATTCGCCGCTTCGATAGAGAAGGGCGTCGAGCCTTTCGGCGGAGACCCGCATGGACCCGTCCATGTCGCTCGCGCGGACAGGCACCTCCAGATCGGCCCAGGGTTCGGGCGAAGGCGGGACTTCCGCCGGTTCGTCGCCGTCGTCATAGGCGCCTGCGCCGATCGCCGCGTCGAGCTCGACGAGCATGCGCTCGGCATCCGACGAGGAAGGCATTTCGCCTTTCGCCAGACGGCGGGCCGCAACGGTGATGCCGTCCGCCGCCGCCAGCAGCGGGTCGAGCTTCGCCTTGTCGACGGCCTCACCCGCCTTCGCGGCGACGGAGAGCAGTTCCTCCATCCAGTGGCAGATGGATTCGACCCCCCGGACCCGGACGAGGCCCGCGGCCCCCTTGAGGCTGTGCACCGATCTCAGCAGGTGCTCCTGCAGGGCGCGCTTCTTCTCCGCATCCTGCGCCTGGTCGATCGCCAGCAGCAGGTTTTCTATCTCGGACGCCCGTTCGTTCACTTCCTCGGTGAACATTTTAAGGAGGTGCCGGTCGAGTTCTTCAGGTTGCATCATTGTCCGTTTCCGTGATCGGCGAGCATGTCCTTCAGCCTCGACCCGAGCTCGTTCAGGTCCTTGGCGGCCTCTTCCGCCTGCCTGATGGCCGAGAGATTCTGGCTGCTCGCCTGTTCGATGTAGTGCATGGCGTCGTGTATCTGCTTCATGCCGGCCCTCTGCTGGCCCGCGGAGGCGGCGATCTGGTCGGCCGAGCGGGCCGAATCGGCGATGATCGATTCGAGCTGCCGGATCGTTTCACCGGCGGCATTCACCGTTTCGAGCGCGCGGCTGACGCTCTTCGTTCCTTCCTCGGCGCCGACTACCGCGGTGTTGGTCGACTTCTGGATCTCCAGGAGGATCCGTCGGACTCGCGTGGTGGCGGATTTCGACTGGTCGGCAAGCGCCCGGATCTCGCTGGCGACGACGTTGAACCCCTTGCCGTGTTCCCCCGCACGCGAAGCCTCGATCGCGGCGTTGAGCGCCAGCAGGTTGGTCTGGTCGGCTATTTCGGCGACGACCGAGACGATCTCGCCGATCTCCAGGCTGTTCTCGACGAGCGACAGGATGTCGCCGGCGATCGCTTCGGTCCGTGCGTTGACGGCGTTCATGACCCTGACCGTCTCGTCGAGCGCCTCGCGGCCTTCGCTGCTGACCTTGACGGCCGTGTCGTAGGAGGCGGCAACCTGCTGCGCGCGCTGTGCCGCCTGTTCCGACGTCTGAAGCACCTGATCGACGCTCGTCACCGTTTCGGCGACCGCCGCGGACTGATCGCGCATGCCTTCGACCTGCTGCATCGTTCCGGCCAGGATTTCGGCGGCCGACGACGAAAGATGCTGCGCGGTTTCCGAAATCGTCGCCAGCAACTCCTCGAGCCTTTCCCGGTCGGCCCGTTCGTTCTCGATCATGCCGGCGAGCTTCGCCGTCATGTCGTTGAAGGACGAGCCGAGGACGGCGAGCTCGTCCTTGCCCTCGACAGTCGCTCTCTGGGAGAGATCGCCGCTGCTGACCTCGGCCGCCAGGCCCGCGAGGGCGCGCGTGCGGCGCGCAAACCGGCGGACGACGCGCAGAGCCACGAGCAGCATGGCGACGCCGAGGCCGGACAATATGAGTTGCAGCAATTGCGACTGCCTGAGCCTGGTGGCGCCCGTCTCTTCGATGAGGTCTATCTTTTCATTGATCTGCGCCGCATAGGCCCGGATCTGCCGGTCCAGATCGTCCAGTGCCTCGTGCAGCGCCTCGTGGCTCGTCGGAGACTCGGCGATGGCCCTTTCAAGTACCGGCCTGACTTCGCGCTGCCATTGCTGCCGCACCCTTTCGAGTCGGGCCAGCGCCTCCGGGTCGCTTTCGGCGGGAAGGCCGAGAGCCCTATCGCCATTGATAAGCCTGTCGAGCATCCGCTCGTTGCGATTCATCAACTCGCGCAGCTCCGACGTGGCGGCCGTCCAGTTCGGATCGTCTCGCGGGGGCAAACGGCCGGCGAGGTAGAGCATCTGGTAGAAGATGCGTTCCCTGCTGAGCGACGAGGCCGCGGCGAGGTCGGCCCGGACCCGCTCCAGGGCGACGAAGCTCGAGCCGACGATAAGGACCGAGACCACCACGAACAAGAACATGGCGATGCCGAGCGTGCCGTATGTCCCGCGCGGGAACCTCATGGGATCTCGTCCTCTCCATCTTCGCCGTCGGCCTTCGTCTGAATGCCTTCCAGGAAGAAGCGCCGGTCGTTGAGAAGGCGATCGCCGTCGAGGATGATTGTCCCGTCGCTCGTCGTCGCCGCGCCCCATTTGCCGCCGAGGTCGCCCGCTGCCGCGGGAACGATCTCGTCCCGCGGGAGTCGTGCCACCTTCGGCATCCCGTCCGCGAGAACCAGGAACTCGGGCTGCGTTTCCCCACAGACGATCACCCAGTCGGCTGCCGGCGAAATATCGTGCCTGAGGTCGAGGAGGGCGGCTAGATCGAACACCGGTATCAGGTGGCCGCGCAAGTCGTGGACGCCGACGACGTGAGCGGGCGTACCCGGAAGCGGACTGACGCGCGCGTCCTGGACGATTTCGCAGACATATCGCGTGTCTATTGCAAATCGGCGCCCCGAGAGCACGAACGACACCAGGCCCGTCGCGTGCTCTTCCTTTCCGTCCGCCTCGACAGCGGCGAGCAATGACGATCTCATGTCAGCGTCCTGCCTTCCGGAATCCGGGGAAGCTGCATCGAGAAGGGCTACGGTTTCATCCATCGCCTCCGCCATGCGTTGCCTGACGGCAAGCCAGTCGACGGCGCGAGGAGGGGCCTTCGAGGGCACGGTCATTGCTCATGAACCTCCATGCGCTGCGACTGAATTTCGATTGTCCTGTCCGTTGAGGGGACGCCGGTAGACGACGCCCGCGGCGGTGGTCAGCGTCTCGAACGGCGCAAGCTTCCAGAGCGGCGGATCGGCGGGTGCGGTCGTCAGCCAGCCGCCCGCCGCCAGGCAGTCGAACAACTGGCGCGCGATGCGCCGGACGGCGGCCGCATCGAGATAGACGAGCACGTTGCGGCAAAGGATCAGGTCGAAATCCGCGAGGCCCTTTTCCGGCGCCGGAAGCGTATCGGTCCCAAGGCAGACGCTCGTGAAGCGGACCCGCTCGGCGAGTTCCCTCCTCAGCCGGAACCGCGTCCCGTGTCTTCGGAAATACCGGTCCTTGAGGTAGCCGCCCGTATTCCTCAGCGACCATTCGCCGTAATCCGCCTCCATGGCATCGGCGAGCGCCTTGCGGGAAATGTCGGAGGCGGCGATGCGGACCTCGCCCGAGAGCCCGTCCTCTTCACAGAGAATGGCAAGGGAATAGGGCTCTTCCCCCGTTGCGCAGCCGGCGCTCCAGATCCGGATATCCACCCCCTCAGCCTGCCGCCGGCGCAACTCCGGCAGGATCGTATGCCGGACCAGGCGGAACTGCGCGGGCCCGCGGAAGAAGCAGGTTTCTCCGACGGTCACCTCGTCCACCAGTTCGTCGGTCAGGTCCTGTCTTGCGCCGATCTGGTCGAGAAGGAGCCGGGCATCGTCGATGTGCCGCCTGGCCATCACCCGGCGAATGGCTCCGGCGACGGCCTGCCGCCGCGATGCCGGGAAACTCAGCCCGATCTTGTCGGCGACCCGCGAAGCGAAGGCGTCGACGCCGCGGAAGGTCGCGCCGGCCGCGCCCCCTCCCGCATTGTCGGATCTCCGGCCGTTCGGTCTCGCCTGGCTGTCGCTTGGGATCTGGCGCATTCCGGTTCCACGTCCGTTCCGCTGCTGTCGTTGTTATGACTATGTCCTCGAACTGGATTCGGCTATTCGTCCGCATGGCTAGGGCACGGCCTATCCGATCGGACTATGTGCGGGTCATCTTTCCGGCGCCGGCAGCAGCCGCGCGCCGGCTGCCGCCGCTTCCTGGCGGTTCCTGACGCGCAGGCTGCGGAAGAGGGCGGCCATGTGAATCTTCACCGTGCCCTCTCCCAGCCGGAGCTTGCGTGCTATTTCCTTGTTCGAAAAACCCTGGACGAGCAGCCAGAGAACCTCGCGCTGCCGCGGCGTGAGGAATTCGATCGCTCGCTGCGGCTGCTTTTCCGGGCGGACTTCCCCGATCGGCAGCGGGTCAGGGTCCGGCGAGAATGGCGTGCGTCCGGCGATCGACGGCGGGACATAGACCGAGCCGTTGAGGATCGCCCGGATGGCCACGGCGAGATCCGTGGCGCCGAGGCCCTTCGGCACGTAGCCGTGAATGCCGGCGGCAAGCGCCGCCAGGATGTCGGAGCGGCGCGCCGAAGCCGAGACCACCGCCACCTTCAGCGCCGGGTGGATGTCGCGCACCGCACCGAGGCTCGCCGCGCTCTCCATGCCCGGCATCGCAAGGTCGAACAGCGCAAGCGAGATGTCGCCGCGATCCGCCAGGCGTTCGATCGCTTCATCGAGGGAGGCGGCCTCGACGACCTCCGTAAAGCCCAGTTGATTTTTCAGGATGGCCGCCAGAGCTATTCTGAAGAACTCGTCGTCATCCGCGACGATCGCGACGTTGAACGCATTCATCGGCATTTCCCCTCAAGCCAGGCGCCACCACGCCCTGCCATCCCGTGGCCACGGAGCCGCAGCCCGTTGACGAAGGCGACAAATGACGTGCAACTAACGATCGTTCCCCGCCATTGGTTCCCGCCCGGTCCACGTGTTATCGACCGAAGGCCGTCAATCGCTCCGGTAGAAAGCCGCGTGCCGGCCGAAAGCGCGGGGTCGCTGCAGAGCCTTGAATTGCCGTGTGTTTTGTCCTCCTGTCGGCCGTCACTCAGAAAAGCAGGCGGCAAGACCGCCTAGATCAACCCCGCGGCGATCAGAATCGTGATCTCCGACGCGGGCAGCGGCTGCGCGAAGAGGTAGCCCTGGGCTTCGTCGAAACCCTCGGCGTTCACGGTCTCGAGCTGGCCTTCGGTTTCGACCCCTTCGACCGTCGTGGTGATCCCCAGGCTGTGGCCGAGCCCGGCGACGGCCTTGAGGATCGCGAGCGACTCCTTGCCGCTCGGCAGGTCGCGAATGAAGGCGCGATCGACCTTGATCTTGTCGAAGGGGAAACTCCTGAGATAACCGAGCGACGAATAGCCGGTGCCGAAATCGTCCATGGCGATCTTGACGCCGAGGTTGCGCAGCTCCTGCAGCAGTTCGAGATTATGGTCGCTTTCGTCCAGCAGCACCGACTCGGTGATCTCGAGTTGCAGGCGTGCCGGGTCGATGCCCGATGCGGCAATGGCGGCAGCGACGGCCTTGACCAGTTTCTTGTCGCGGAACTGGATCGGCGACAGGTTGACGGCAATGCTCACGCTCGCGGGCCAGGCCGCCGCCTCGCGGCAGGCCTCCTTCAGGACCCATTCGCCGATCGGCACGATCAGCCCCGTTTCCTCGGCGATGGGAATGAAGTTCTCGGGTGCGACCATGCCGCGTTCCGGATTGCGCCAGCGCACCAGGGCCTCGCAGCCGCTGACCTTCTTCGACCGGAGGCTGACCAGCGGCTGGTAGTAGAGCTCCAGCTCGCGCCGGTCGAGGGCACGACGCAAGGCAAGTTTCATCTGCTGATGCGCCTGCAATTGCGCACCCATCTCCGGCTCGAACTGCCGGTAGGTTCCGCGGCCCGCGGCCTTGGCGCTGTAAAGCGCCACGTCGGCAGCCTTTATGAGCTCGTCGGCCGTGGTTCCGTCGTCCGGGGCGACTGCAATGCCGACGCTGGCGCCGACGACAAGGCTGGCCGTGTCGATCGCATAGGGTTCGCTGAGCGCGTCTATGATCCGCTGCGCCAGGGTCGAGGGCGCCTCGCCATCGGTTACCAGCCGCCGTATCACGGCGAATTCGTCGCCTCCGAGCCGTGCGGCCGTGTCCGTCTCGGCAACCACACGGCCGAGGCGTGTGGAAACCTGGCGCAGGAGCGCGTCGCCAGCGGGATGCCCGAACGTGTCGTTGACCAGCTTGAAGCCGTCGAGGTCCAGACAGAGGACGGCAATCTTCGCGCTGCCGAGTGCCTTTTCGAGCGCCTGGTCGAAGCATTCGCGAAAGAACAGCCGGTTCGGCAGGCCCGTCAGCATGTCGTGCCGGGCCATGTGGGCGATCTGCTTCTGCGCCAGCAGGCGGTCCTCCTCCGCACGCCGGCGCTCGGTGATGTCGCGGAAGAAGACCGAGATCCCGTCCTGGGTCGGCGAGGCATTCACCTCGAGCCAGATGTCGAGCGACGGCAGATAATCCTCGAAGGAAGCGGGCCTGTGCTCCTGCATCACGCGCCGGCAGCTCCTTGCGAGGAGCCCCTTGCGCTCGCGTGGAAACAGCCGCCACAGGGCGGCGCCCAGCGCCTTCTCGTCGAGCCGCAGCAGGCGCCGGGCATTCTCGTTCAGATAGCGCACGTGCCAGTCTCGATCGATGAACATGACGCTGTCCATCGTGCTGTCGAGCACGGCGGACAACCGGTCTGCGGCAGTCTCGGCCTGCCTGCGCGCCAGCTCGGCCTCTTCGCTCGCGTGCTTGGCGTCGCTGATGTCCCGCCATATGGAAAGGGTGCGGTAGGGCACGCCCTCGGCATTCGGGATCGGCGCCACGACGACGTCCATGCAGCGCTCCTTCTCGTGCACGTCCCTGACGGTGATTTCGAAGCGGGCACTGCGGCCCTGCCGCACCGCCTGGAGCGCCGCCTCGACTCTCGGCGCGTCCGCGGGGTTGCCGATCGAGCTCCATGTATGGGACTGGACGCCGGCATCGGCGGATATGCCGAAGAGATCGCGCCCTGCCTTGTTCATCATCAGCGGCCGCCCGTCGAGGTCGAGCACGCGGACGCAGTCGACGCTGCTGTCGAAGATGCTCTTGATGAAGGCTTGCGTCTCCCGCCGGGCGGTCTCCGCCGCCCGCCGCTCGCTGATGTCGAGGGCGCAACCGATATAGCCTAGAAACGACCCGTCCGCGGCAAAGCGCGGCCGGCCGACGTCGAGAATCCAGGCCCAACTGCCGTCGGCGCGCCGCAGACGGTACTCCGCCCGGACCGGCTTCCGGGTCGTATTCGCATGAAAGAAGGCCTTCTTGACCACTTCCCGGTCGTCGGGGTGGATGACATCGACCCAGCCGAACCCAAGCGCCTCTTCCTCCTTCTGTCCAGTGGTCTCGAGCCAGAGGCGGCTGAAGAAGCTGGTATCGCCGGTCTCGTCCGCCACCCAGATCATCACCGGAGCCTGATCGGCGATCGCGCGGTAGCGCTCCGCGCTTGCGCGCAAGTCCTCTTCCCGCCTGCGAAAATCGCTGACGTCGACGATCGTCTCGACGAGGAGCGGCTGGTCCGCTCCCTCGGGCCCCGCAACGGTGATGCGCCGCTTCTTCAGGCGCAGCGTGCGGCAGATGCGGTCCGATGTCGTAAGCCGCTCTTCGTGCTCGCGTCCCTCGCCGGTCGCCAGCACCGCCTTGTCCATGGCGGCCAGGCGCCCGGCCACCTCCTCCGGCCAGAGATCCCGGTCCGAACGCCCCGTCAGAGCTTCCCGCGGCCGGCCGATCAGCGCGCAGGCGGCGGCGTTGAGAAACAGGAAGCGCAGCGACCGGTCCTTGACGATCAGCGGCTCGGGCGTTCCGTCGAGAATGCTTGCGATGGCGTCGGCGCTGGTTCGGAAAGGTGTCGAAACATTCATCCCCTGCCTCAAACCTTGCTGTGGCGACCAGGAACGGCACTCGTCCCGGTTTTTCCGGGTTCCCCTTGGAATGCACTCAGAAATTTTCGACTGAGCGTCGAGCACAACGAATGGCGGTGCCGTTGGTTCCGCGCGCGGGAAGCCTCGCACCGCCGGAAGGATACAATCTACGGTAAATATGTCGCCAGGCATAGACCATCACGCCGGGTATCGCAGCCGGCCCCCGCACCGATCCTTCCGAATGGCTCGACATCGCCACGTTCCGAACTCGGCAATTGCCCGACCCGGAAAACTGTGCGACAAATTCTGCGCCGTCGTGCGGAGGAGAGCATGGCGGCGTTGGGAGCAGAGGTATTTTCCGAGTGAGGTTCGGGTCGGCTGATGCTGCTCCCTGACGAGGAAATCATCCTGGGAGGAGAGCCATGTCGCGGGCTGCTTTGTCCGTCCACCCGCTTTCGATCAAATCGGCGCTGGTGATCGATGACCATCCGCTCTATTGCGATGCGCTGGCCGCGACGATGGAAAGCGCGTTCAACACGCGTCGAATTCGAACGGCGACGTCGCTGAGCGAAGCGATGCAGCAGCTGCGGATGCGGTTTTCGCCCGACCTGATCATGCTCGACCTGAACCTGCCCGATGCATCGGGGCTCAGCGGCTTTCTGAAGATCAAGGAAAGGACGCCCGATGTCCCGGTGATCGTGATCTCGGCGATCACGTCGCTCGACGTCGTCCAGTCGGTCATTGCTGCCGGTGCCGCGGGATTCATTCCCAAGGACATCGGCCGCGAGAGCTTCCATGAGGCGATGCAGGAAATCTGGAGCGGCAAGACCTATGTGCCGCCCGGCTACACCTTGCCGGCCCGCACCCCGACCGCAGACCGGTCGGTGGAGGCGATTTCGCGCAAGATCGCGCATTTGTCCCAGCAGCAGACCCGCATTCTAGCGCTGATCTGCGAGGGCATGCCGAACAAGCTGATCGCCTACGAGATGCAACTCGCCGAGGCGACCGTCAAGGCCCATATCACGGCGCTCCTGCGCCGGCTCGGCGTCCACAATCGCACCCAGGCGGCGATGCTCGTGCGCGAAGTCTCGATCCGCCATAATCTGCAGTGAGACGTGCCCAGCCATCAGATACGAAGATCAGAAGCGAAGGATGACGGCGCATGACGGCTGTCGGCGATCTTGACCGCAAACCGGCGGAGGCGGTGCGGATCGCCGTGTCGCATGCCGGCGATGCGGCCCTTGCCCTTGCCGAGATCAAGCGGCAGCTCGTGACCGCAAGGCCGAGCTTCATCCTTCTCTTCGTGCCGAACCCGCTGCAACCGGATGACGTCGCCCGGGCGCTCAGGAAATCGATGCCGGATACGGTCGTCTTCGGCTGCACCACGGCCGGGCAGATCACGCCGCGGGGATATGAGGACGACGCCTTGTTGGCGATCGCCTTCCAGCGGCGTCACTTCCGCGTGGCCTCGATCCTCTTCGAGCCGATCTCGCCGGTGTCGATCGCCGATGTCGTCTCGCAGACGGAGCGGCTCGTGGCGCAGTTTCGCCCGACGCCCGGCCGCGAACGGTTGGCGCTGGTCTTTGCCGACGGCCTGTCGAAACAGGAAGACATCCTGATGGCGGCCCTGGAAGTCGGACTGAAGGACATTCCGGTCTTCGGCGGTTCGGCCGGCGACGGACTGCGGTTCGAGCGGACCGAGGTGCTGCGCAACGGAGAGTTCCACAGCAACGCCGCGCTGCTTCTGCTTCTGGAAACCGACCTCGCCTTCAGCGGCCTCGGCTTCGACCATTTCCAGCCGACGGACAAACGCATGGTCGTCACCCGCGCCGTGCCAGAGGAGCGGCTGGTCCTCGAGATCAACGGCTCGCCGGCGGCTGAGGAATATGCCCGCCTGGTGGAGGTGCCGGTCTCCGAACTGTCGCCGACGATCTTCGCCGAAAACCCCGTGCTGGTCCGCAATCGCAATCTCTACCATGTGCGGGCGATCCAGCAGATCCAGGGCAAGCACGGGCTCACCTTCCTTTCGGCGATCGACGACGGCCTCCTGCTGACGCTCGGTCGCGGCAAGGAAATCATCCGCACCCTCGATGCGGGGCTTGCGGTCCGCGACAAGGACGAGGCGCCCGATTTCATCCTCGGTTTCGACTGCTACCTGCGCAAGCTGGAGATCGAGCGCAAGGGCCTGGACGGGGAGGCGTCCGAGCAGTTCCGGCAGCACCGGGTGATCGGCTTCAACACCTACGGCGAACAGCATCTCGGCGTCCATGTGAACCAGACCTTCGTCGGCGTCGCCTTCTTCCGGCCGAAGGGAGTGGCGCCGCTATGATCAATCCGGACGATCCCTACGAGATCCAGATCGCCAAGCAGGCGAAGATCATCGAGGCCCTGATCAACCGCGCCGAGCGCGGCCACGAAGTCGGCGGCTCGGCCTATTCGCTCTTCGAATCGGCGATCGCCCTTCAGACGGAGGTCTGGGAGAAGACCAAGGACCTGGAAAAGGCGCTCGATACGCTCGGACGGGCATCGAGCGAGCTCGAGATCGCCTACCAGGCGCAGGAGCGCATCCAGAGAAACCTCGCCGACGCCATGGTGGCGATGGAGGGCGGCTTCGCCCTTTTCTCCGAAGACCGGCTGCAGGTCTGCAACGCCCAGTTCCGGCAGCTGCTGCCCGACATCGAACCGCTGATCAAGCCCGGCCTCGGGTTCGACGACTATCTTGCGGCCGTCAGCGCCAGCAAGCATCTGAAGCGGGACGGCAGCGAGACGGCCGGCCGCCCCCAGCCGGAGCATGGGTCCGGTCCGCGCTTTTCCTCCTTCGTGATGGAACTGCGGAACGACCGCTGGTTCCAGATCTCCTACCGGCAGACGAGTTCCGGCAACATCACCGTCCTGCAGACCGAAATCACCGATATCGTCAGGGAGAACCGGCGCGAGAAGAACCGCCTGATCGACCAGCAGGCGCATTTCCTGCAGGCGGCTTTCGACCACATGCCGCTCGGCATCTGCACGTTTTCTTCGCGCGGCGACCTGCTGGTCCGCAACGAGCGCTTCGGCGAGCTTCTTGCCGTCCCGCTTCCGCTTTTGAAGAAGGGAAGTCGTTTCCAGCGCATCATCGAATATGTCGAGCGGCACGAGATTCTCGACCGCAAGGGCGGCCAGCCCGTATTCGCCGGCTGGTTCAAGGCGATGCGCCGCGGCGACACGGTGAAGGAACGGTTCCGGCGGCGTGACGGGATGAGCCTCGACATCCGCGTCCGTCCGCTGCCCGACGACGGGTTCATCGTGTCGGTCATGGACGTGACGACGGAGACGCAGGCGGCGGCGCTCCTCGAGCAACGGGTACAGGAGCGGACCGCCGAGCTGACCGAGGCCAATCGCCTGCTGCAGATCCACGCGCATGAGCAGAGCAGGATCGAAGCCGCACTGCGGCAGGCCAAGGAGGCGGCCGAAGCGGCCCACACTTCGAAGACCCGCTTCCTGGCGGCCGCCAGCCATGATCTCCTGCAGCCGATCAATGCCGCCAAACTCTATCTGTCGATGCTGACGGACGCCGCGGGGCGGCCGGGGGCGGAGGATGCGATCAGCCGGCTCAACCGGTCCTTCGCCTCGATCGAATCGCTGCTGCAGGCGCTTCTCGACATTTCGCGCCTCGACAGTTCGGGGGCCGAGTTCAACATCACCTCCTTCGATCTTGGAAGCCTCCTGAAGGGGATGGCCGAGCACCTGGCGCCGCTTGCGACGGAAAGGGGGATAGAGCTGCGGATCGTGCCGTCGACGCGCTGGGTCACCAGCGATCAGCGCTACCTGATGCGCTGCATCCAGAACCTGGTGGTGAACGCCATCCAATATACGGAGCGCGGCCGCGTGCTGGTCGGCTGCCGGCTTGCCGGCAATCGGCTGCGGATCGAGGTGTGGGATACCGGGATCGGCATTTCCGAGGAGGACCAGAGCCGGATCTTCAACGAGTTCACCCGTGCCGGCGGCGTCGGCAAGGGCCCCGGCATGGGGCTTGGCCTGTCGATCGTCGAGCGGGCCTGCCGTCATCTCGATCATCCGATCCGGCTTTCCTCCGAGCCCGGCCGCGGCTCGGTCTTTTCGATCGAGGTGCCGCTCGCCGCGCCCGGTCTGGCGAGCGATTGCGAAGATACGGCGATGGAGCCGATGGTCGACGGCAGCCTCGATCTCATCGTCATGGTTGTCGAGAACGATCCCGACGAGCTTCACGCGATGACGCAGATACTGGAGAGCTGGGGCGCGAGCGTCCTGGCCGCCGGCTCGACCGCCGAGGCGGCGGCGCTGATGCAGGAAATCGGGACCGCACCCGACATCCTGCTGGCCGACTACCAGCTCGACGACGGCGACAACGGCATAGAGACGATCCGCACGCTGCGGGCGCTGGCGGGCGTCGAAATCCCCGCGGTCATCATCTCGGCGAGCCGGCAGAAGGAATTCCTGCGGCTCGGCAACGAGATGTCGTTTGCCGTGCTCGCGAAGCCGGTGCAACTGGTGCGGCTGAGGGCTCTGATCGACTGGAAGACCCGGGCGCGCGTCGCCTGAACCAAACACCGACAAAGGTCTCCGGTGACAGCGTCGCAGCCGCTGCTAGGCTTGTGCCGACAAAGGGAAGGCCCGGGACGGGAGGTCAGCGGTGCGTGTTCTTCTTCTGCTTGCGCTCATCCTGCTCGGATTCGGTTCCGGGCCGCTGGCGGCCGCCGGAACCTACGAGCTTCTCTTCCGCTCGACGGCGCTCACGGGACTGAAGGCGGCGTCGGATGTCGGCGAAGCCGGGCAGGGGACGCTCCTCTACGACCGGGTCATAACGGGTGCCGACGCCGGGCAGGCAGCCGGCAGCTTCAGCGTTGCGCTCAAGGTCAAGCCCGACGACAGGGCCACCATGACGCTCCATCAGGGCACCCGGTCGCGCGGGCTCGGCACCTACCCGGCCTCGGTCGGCAATCCCCTCATCATGTACTTCCTCGAGAGTGTGCTCGCCGACATCGCGGCGCAATCCGGCGGCAGCCCCTTCTACATGCGCAACCGGATCAAGGAGGCCCTGCTTCGGGATGCCGAAATCGTGCCCCTCACGGTCCGCTACCGGAACCGCGACGTCGCCGCGCGCGAGGTGACGATCCGGCCCTTCCTCAAGGACAAGGCGCGCGAGCGCATGGGGCGGTTTTCCGAACTGGCGCTCACCGTCACCGTGTCGGAAGACATTCCCGGCTGGTACTATTCGCTGGTCGCCACCGTTCCCGCTGTCTCGGGCGGGAAGGAGGCCGGCTATTCCAACGCCATCACCTTCAAGACTGCAGGAGAGGACCGATGATGATGCGGGCCGTCATGGCGGCGCTTGCAATCGCCGCGGCCGCGGTGCCGGCCGGCGGGCAGGGCATGCCGGAGCGCCTGAACGATTATCCGACCGAGGCCCGGGCCGATTACGTGTTCGGTTGCATGGCCGTCAGCGGCCAGGGCCGCGACATGCTCGGCAAATGCGCCTGCTCGATCGATGTGATCGCCTCGATCCTGCCCTATGACAAATATGTCCAGGCCGAAACGGTGCTGTCTCTCCAGCAGGCGAGCGGCGAACAGGTGGCGATGTTCAAGTCCGCGGTCGTTCCCCGCACCATGGTGGCCGACCTCAGGCGTGCCCAGGCTGAGGCGGAGATGCTGTGCTTCTGACGTGACGTGCCGCAGTGGGGTCGATCGCCGTAAGGCTTATTGCGGCATGTGCTTCAGCAGGATCTGGCCGATCGCATAGGCACGCTTTTCGAGAAGCACCGGCGTTTCGCAGACATAGCTCAGCGCCTGCGAGCGATCGCGGTAGATGCGCTCGTCCCAGTCTATCTGTTCCTCCAGCTTGTCGATACGGTCGAAATCCGGCGTCTTCTCATGCTCGAGCTTCGCCATCTCGATGCGGCTGTCGTCGATGCGGGCGGAAAGTGCGATCTGGCTGCGCGAATAGCGGGCGATCCCGGTGATCAGTCGTTGCCGGGTGTCGGCGATCCTGTCGAACACGCCGAGGAAGATGTTGCCGAGCAACTGGCCGTCGACCGGCGCGTTCTTCTCGACGAAGGCATCGACCTGGGCCTCCGCCTCTTCGAGAGGGACCCGGCGAAGCGACAGGACCGCGACCAGGTCGCTCGCCGCGGGCGTAAGCGGCATCCGCGTTATCGGCGCCGGCCACATCGTGCCCGCCGAAAGCTTCTCCACCTTGCGCTGAATGCACGGCCAGTCGGGATCGGAAAAATCCGCGGCGCTTGCAATGCCGGGCGCTTGCATCAGGCAAAGCACCAGGCTGAGCGCATGGCAGGCGGCTCTCATCTTGCGTGTCTCCCCTATGCGAACGAGCGTCAGTATAGGCTGGCCGGGGGCGAAGCCAAAGGTCGCGATTCACACACTAAGGTCGCAATTGTCATCGCGGCTTGTCGCGTCTGTAATCTATCAACAGAACGCACAAAGCGACTCATACAAACGCATTATCCGGAGGCATTTCATGCGCACACGCGCTGCTCTGGCTGTTCAGGCCGGAAAACCCCTTGTTGTGACCGAAGTCGAGCTCGAAGGCCCGCGGGCCGGCGAAGTGCTCGTCGAGGTCAAGGCGACCGGCATCTGCCATACCGACGATTTCACCCTGTCGGGCGCCGACCCGGAAGGGCTGTTTCCGGCAATCCTCGGCCATGAGGGCGCCGGCATCGTCGTCGACGTCGGCCCCGGCGTCACCTCGGTCAGGAAGGGCGACCACGTCATTCCGCTCTATACGCCGGAATGCCGCTCCTGCCCGTCCTGCCTGTCCCGCAAGACCAATCTCTGCACCGCCATCCGCGCCACCCAGGGCCAGGGGCTGATGCCGGACGGCACGTCGCGCTTCTCGGTCAACGGCGAGAAGATCCATCACTACATGGGCTGCTCGACATTCTCCAACTTCACCGTGCTGCCGGAGATCGCGGTCGCCAAGGTCAACCCGGACGCTCCCTTCGACAAGATCTGCTACATCGGCTGCGGCGTCACCACCGGCATCGGTGCGGTCATCAACACCGCCAAGGTCGAGATCGGCTCGACGGCGATCGTCTTCGGTCTCGGCGGCATCGGTTTGAACGTCATCCAGGGGCTCAGGCTTGCCGGCGCCGACATGATCATCGGCGTCGATTTGAACAACGACAAGAAGCCCTGGGGCGAGAAATTCGGCATGACCCACTTCGTCAACCCGAAGGAGGTCGGCGACGACATCGTCCCCTATNCCGACTACACCTTCGACTGCACCGGCAACACCAAGGTGATGCGCCAGGCGCTCGAGGCCTCGCATCGCGGCTGGGGCAAGTCGGTGATCATCGGGGTCGCCGGCGCCGGCCAAGAGATAGCGACGCGGCCGTTCCAGCTCGTCACCGGCCGCACCTGGATGGGCACCGCCTTCGGCGGCGCGCGCGGCCGCACCGACGTGCCGAAGATCGTCGACTGGTACATGGAGGGCAAGATCGAGATCGACCCGATGATCACCCACACCTTGGCCCTCGAGGACATCAACAAGGGCTTCGAGCTGATGCATTCCGGCGAAAGCATCCGCAGCGTCGTCGTCTATTGAGCGTGAAGATGGACCTCGTAACGCAAAACCAATGTTTCGGCGGGACGCAGTCGGTCTACCGGCACGCGTCCGCCGTCTGCGGCGTCGAGATGACGTTCGGGCTTTATCTGCCCCCGCAGGCGCGGACGCGCCCGGTGCCGCTCCTCTGGTATCTCTCGGGGCTCACCTGCACCCATGAGAACGCCATGGTCAAGGCGGGGCTGCAACGGCACGCGGCGGAGCATGGCCTGGCGCTCCTCTTCCCCGACACCTCGCCGCGCGGCGAAGGGGTCGCCGACGACGAGGCCTATGATCTCGGCCAGGGCGCGGGCTTCTACGTCAACGCGACGCAGAAGCCCTGGGCGCAGCACTACCGGATGTATGACTACGTCGTCACGGAACTGCCGGCGCTGCTCGAGGCGCATTTTCCGCTCAACGGCGTCAGCGGCATCACCGGCCACTCGATGGGCGGCCACGGGGCGCTGACGATCGCCTTCCGCAATCCGGAAAGGTTCCGTTCGGTTTCGGCCTTCGCGCCGATCGTCAACCCGACCCGGTCAGACTGGGGGCGCAAGCAGTTTTCGGCCTATCTCGGCGACGACGAGGCCCACTGGGGCAAGTACGACGCCTGCCTGCTCCTGAGCGAACTCGGCTGGCGGGGCGATATCCTGATCGACCAGGGCGCTGCCGACCAGTTCCTCGGGCAGTTGCAGCCGGAGGCGATGGCCAGGCTCATGGCCGAGCGCCGGCAGCCAGGGATGCTCAGGATGCAGGCCGGCTACGACCACAGCTACTATTTCGTGGCGAGCTTCGGCGAGGACCACGTGCGTTGGCATGCAGAGCGGCTGAACGCCGCCTAAAGGGAGAATACGCATGGCATTGAAATTCGGTGTTCTGGCAGCGGCCGCGGTCGCATTCGGCGGAGCTCTTGCGGGCGTCGTTGCGCCGGCATCTGCCTTCGATCCGGCAGCGGGCGATCCGACGGCGGGCGAGAAGGTCTTCCGCAAGTGTCAGTCCTGTCACGCGATCGGCCCGGAGGCCAAGTCGAAGACCGGCCCGGCGCTGACGGGCGTGGTCGGCCGGCCGGCCGGCAAGTTCGAAGGATACGCCTACTCGCCCGCGATGACCAAGGAGGCCGAGGCCGGCCTGGTCTGGACGCCGGAAAAGATCGACGCGTTCCTGGCCAATCCGAAAAAGTTCCTGCCGGGCACGAAGATGACCTTTGCGGGGCTGCGCAAGGACCAGGAGCGCGCCGATCTGATCGCCTATCTGGCGAAGTTTCCGTAACGGCAAAGGAGGGAGGAGCCGAAACACCAGCAGAAGCAAGGTGGCCCCGGCAGCGTCTGGATATGGCCAGCGCCAGGGGGATGTGTCGCAAGCCGACACCGGGAAAGAGGAGACCCGCAGAGTTTTCCCGGGGCGAAGCGGGCCGACGGCCCTGATCGGCAGCACTCAAGAGGAGGATGAGATGAAACGACTTCTTATATTGCTCGCCTGTACGTCTATAGGCAGCGCACAGGTCGCCCTCGCCAACCCGGATCTGCAGAAGCAGATCGATGACCCCAACCAATGGGCCATCCAGACCGGCGACTATGCCAACATGCGCTACTCCAAGCTCGACCAGATCAACAAGGACAACGTCGGCAAATTGCAGGTGGCGTGGACCTTCTCGACCGGCGTCCTGCGCGGTCACGAAGGCTCGCCGCTCGTCATCGGCGACATGATGTATGTCCATACGCCGTTCCCGAACACGGTCTACGCGCTGGACCTCAGCAAGGAAGGCCAGATCGTCTGGAAATACGAGCCGAAGCAGGATTCGGAAGTCATTCCGGTGATGTGCTGCGACACCGTCAATCGCGGCGTTGCCTATGCGGATAACAAGATCTTCCTGCATCAGGCCGATACCACGGTGGTGGCGCTGGACGCCAAGACCGGCAAGGTGATCTGGAGCGTCAAGAACGGCGATCCTTCGAAGGGCGAGACCAACACCGCCACCGTCATGCCGGTGAAGGACAAGGTCATCGTCGGCATCTCCGGCGGCGAGTTCGGCGTCCGCGGTTCCGTGACGGCCTATTCGATGGCGGACGGGAAACTCCTGTGGCGCGGTTACTCCATGGGCCCGGACAGCGACACGCTGATCGATCCCGAAAAGACCACGCATCTCGGCAAGCCCGTCGGCAAGGATTCCGGCACGGCCACCTGGGAAGGGGACCAGTGGAAGATCGGCGGCGGCACCACCTGGGGCTGGTATTCCTATGATCCCGAACTGAACCTGATGTATTACGGCTCGGGCAACCCCTCGACCTGGAACCCGACCCAGCGGCCGGGCGACAACCGCTGGTCGATGACGATCTTCGCCCGCGACGTCGACACCGGCATGGCCAAGTGGGTCTATCAGATGACGCCCCATGACGAATGGGACTATGACGGCATCAACGAGATGATCCTGACCGACCAGCAGATCGACGGCAAGGATCGCAAGCTCCTCACCCACTTCGACCGCAACGGCTTCGGCTATACGCTGGACCGCGTCACCGGCGAACTGCTGGTGGCGGAGAAATACGACCCGGTCGTCAACTGGGCGACGGAAGTGGTCATGGATCCGAAGTCCGAGCAATACGGCCGGCCGCAGGTCGTGGCGCAGTACTCGACCGAGCAGAACGGCGAAGACACCAACACCACCGGTGTCTGCCCGGCGGCGCTCGGCACCAAGGACCAGCAGCCCGCGGCCTACTCGCCGAAGACCGAGCTGTTCTACGTGCCCACCAACCACGTCTGCATGGACTATGAGCCGTTCCGGGTGAGCTACACCGCCGGCCAGCCCTATGTCGGGGCGACGCTGTCGATGTACCCGCCGAAGGACAGCCACGGCGGCATGGGCAACTTCATTGCCTGGGACAACAAGGAAGGCAAGATCAAGTGGTCCCTGCCGGAGCCGTTCTCCGTCTGGTCGGGCGCCCTGGCTACGGCCGGTGACGTGGTCTTCTACGGAACGCTCGAGGGCTATCTGAAGGCGGTCGACGCCACGACGGGCAAGGAGCTCTATCGCTTCAAGACGCCGTCCGGCGTGATCGGCAACGTGATGACCTATGCCCATGGCGGCAAGCAGTACGTCGCCGTGCTGTCGGGTGTCGGCGGCTGGGCCGGCATCGGCCTCGCGGCCGGGCTGACCAACCCGAATGACGGTCTCGGAGCTGTCGGCGGCTATTCGGCCCTCAGCAACTACACCGCGCTCGGCGGCACCCTCACCGTGTTCAAGCTGCCGGAATAGTCGGCACTCTTCGCCCGGGAACGGGCGCGGGGGCTTGAAAACCCGCGCTCGTTCGCTCTCCGCCTAGAAGGACGCAAGATGACCAGAATGATACCCGCCGTACCGTTGATCCTTGCCGCGCTGACGCTCGTGGCCGGCGCCGCCGCCGCAGAAGATGCCGAAGCTCCCAAGGACAATATCACCGCCGCCCGCGAGGAAAACGGCCGCTACTACACCGCCGACGACGTTCCCACCTTCAAGATCAAGGACGGCACGGTCGACTGGCTGACCTATTCGGGCTTTCGCCGCTATCACGCGGAATGTCATGTCTGTCATGGTCCGGAAGGCGAGGGCTCGAGCTATGCCCCGGCCCTGAAGAACTCCGCAATGACACTGGACTACTACGCCTTCGTCGATGTCGTCACCAACGGCCGCAAGAAGGTGAACGTTGCCGAGAACTCGGTGATGCCCGCCTTCGGCCAGAACGTCAACGTGATGTGCTATCTCGACGACATCTATGTCTACCTGAAGGCGCGTGGATCCGGCGAACTGCCGCGGGGCCGCCCCGCCAAGAAGGAGCCGAAATCGGATGCGATCCGCGATGCTGAAAACGCGTGTCTTGGTACCAACTGATGCATGTCGCCCAAAAGCGTGCAGCGGTCTCGGGACAGCGACACGCATGGACGAGAACCTGAAGCGCGTCGCGCGGACACGTCTGATCGCGATGCGCTTTAGAGCATTTTGCAGCCGGGTGGCATCACCCGACGTCGCAAAGATGCGGCAAAAACAGACGGATAGGGCGGTGGCGCGAACGCATGTGAGCGCATCCCGCTCCAGCCTCGCGGCTGCAATCGGCGTCCTCGCGCTGGCCTTCGCCGGGATTGCCCCGGCGCTCGCCCAGACGTCGGACCTGGTGTCGAAGAAGGCGTTCCGCGTCTGTGCCGATCCGGCCAATCTGCCGATGTCGGATCGATCCGGCCACGGCTTCGAGAACAAGATCGCCGAGCTGATGGCGTCGAAGCTCGGATTGCCGTTGGAATATACCTGGTTTCCGATGGCGACCGGCTTCGTTCGCAAGACCCTGCAGGCCAATGCCTGCGATGTCGTCATGGGCTATGCCCAGGGCGACGAACTGGTGTTGAACACCAACCATTACTATACCTCGGCCTATGTCCTCATCGTCCCGTCCAAGAGTGCGCTCGCCGGCGTCACCACGCTCGCCGATCCCCTTCTCAAGGACAAGCGGATCGGCGTCGTCGCCGGGACCCCGCCGGCGACGCATATGGCGCGAAACGGGCTTTTGCCGAAGGCCAGGGGATACCACCTGATGGTCGATCGGCGCTACGAGGATCCGGCCGATGAGATGCTCGCCGACCTCGAAGCCGGTGTCATCGACGCCGCCATCCTCTGGGGGCCGATCGGCGCACCGCTGGCCAAGGCGAGCCATCCGGACCTGAAGGTGACGCCGCTTCTGTCGGAGCCCACACCGCCGAAGCTCTTCTACCGCATCACCATGGGCGTGCGGCAAGGCGAGAAGGTCTGGGAGCGCAAGCTGAACTCGCTGATCCGCCGGAACCAGTCCGAGATCGATGCCATTCTCACGAAGGCGGGTGTGCCGCTCTTGAACGATATGGGGACGGCCCCGCTCGAGGCGTCGAACTGATGGCCGAACCGGCCGCCGGCGAGGCGATGAAGTGATCACTGCCGGGTCGCCGGTGGCGTCGACACGAAACGCCCGAAAGCGCGCGGTCCGTCGCCGGTCGTGACCTCGCCGACGATCTCGAGGCTTTCGGCGTCGATGACCGTCAGGCTGTTTGAGAACCAGTTCGCGACGATGATCCGGCGGCCGTCGGCCGATGCGTCGATGCCTTCCGGATATTCGCCGGTATCGATGACCGCGATCGCGGCCAGGCTTCGGGCGTCGAAGACGCTGACGCTGTCGTCATACTGGTTGGTGACGAAGCCGCGTCCGGAGGCGAAGGCCACCGCATAGGGCCGATCGCGGGTCGTGACGTGGCCGAGAACCCGGCCGCTCGCCGGATCGACGGCCGTCACCGTATTGCTGCCGACGTCGGCGGAAAAGAGCCGGCCGTCCGGCGAAAACGTCAGGCCGAACGGCCGCAGTCCGACCGTCACGCGATGGCGGAGCGTCAGCGTTTCGGCATCGAAAATGGAGACCTGGTTTGCGTCCCGGTCGGCGGTCGCGAGCCACCGGCCATCGCGGGAAAGGGCAAGGCCGGCCGGCGCACTGCCGGTTGCAAGCACGGTCAGCGTGGCCAGGCCGTCGGCGGCGATGACGAAGACGCGCGCATTGTACCAGTCCGACACGAAGACGCGGCCGCGCCGCTCGTCGACCGCAACGCCGATCGGCCCGCCATCGAGCTTGCGCTCGGCCACCGGCGCGCCCGCGGGCATGCCGAAGCGCCGCAGCATCTTGGCGTCGGGGCTGACGGTGAAGACGGCACCGAGCCGCGGCGCGACCGCAACGCCGGCCGGTTGGCCGGGCACGGCAATCCGCCCGACCTCGACCATCCGGTCGAGATCGACGACGCTCAGATCGCTCGACGACTGGTTGGTGACATAGGCGTAGTCGGCCAGGGCGCCGCCCGGCAGGGCCAGGGCGGCGAGCACGACGGCAAGCTTGATGCGGCTATTTGCCGAACTTCTTTTCGAGCGCATCGAGACCGGCCTTGTACACCGCGCCGACAGCGGCAAGGGCTGCCTCGTCGTTGAGGTTGGCGGGGGGATCATTGTTCGGATAGCCGCGGTAGAAGGCGCCCTTCCATTCGATGTGCGAGCCGCCGCCGGCGTTCGCCGTCACCGTGAGATGGGAGGAATAATTGGTGACCGGCAGCACGTTCACGTCGACCTCGGTGATGCGGTAGGAATAGGACATCTTCGCCGCATCGTATTTGTAGAGGACTTCGGAGATGGTCGGGCCGCCGGCCTCCTCGAGCGTCAGCACGCGCGTCGCGTCGACGGCATTGCCGCCCTTGCCGGCGGTCGAGAACACGGCCGGATGCCAGCTCATGTCCTGGAAATTGCCGATCACCGCCCAGACGGCGTCAGGCGCCGCCGCCACATCGACCGACAGCGTCAGCTTCTGCCGCGTCGGGCCGTGCGCCTCGGCCAGGGCCGGCAGGATCAGCAGGAATGTCAGCAGGAAACGACCGAGATACCGCATTGTGCTCCTCACGATTTGAAGACGTGGATTTTTCAGGATGGAACGAAGGCCGCGCGATGAGCTGTCGTCGGTGCGGGCCAGGATAAGCGCTAGCGGAATGCATTGCATCGGCTCAGGCTAGCACAGGCATTCTGCCGGGCTACGCTCCATAAGTATCGGTTTTGCGACGGCGACCGCGTTGTTAACTTCTCCCGGGAGTGCCTGGAAATTTGGGAGGAGTTCCGATGAAAATACGTTTGGTGACTGCCGTCGCTCTCACGGTGCTGCTCGCCGCGCCGGCGGGCCTGCGCGCCGAGGAGATTCCTGCCGAAAAGCAGAAAGCGATAACGGACATGCTCGCCACGATGAAATGCGAGATGGATCCCGCCAACATCGAGGCGAACGGCGAGGGTTACGAACTCGACGATGTGTTCTGCGCCGATGGCCAGTACGACATGGATCTCGATGCCGACCTGACCGTCGCCGGCAAACGCAAGGAATGAGCGCGGCAACGAAGCTGGCAAGCATGGTCACGGCACGACAGCCCCGTGCGTCTGACATGACGCACGGGGCTGTCGTGCCGTGATCCGCTTCTTACCCGCGGTGGGGCTGGGCGCCCTGGCCGTAGCCGTCGAGCGGCGCCCCGAGGCCCGCGAGCGGCGGTATCGGCTGCGGCGGTTCCTCGGGCTCCGGTTCGATCCCGCGGCGGCGCAGGTCGTCGCCGGACAGGAGCGGCCATCCGCGGCGGAGAACATGTTCGAGCCAGGCGCCGCAGGCCTGCGACGTGAGCACCGCGGTAAGGACGAGGGTCGTGAAGAACGGTGCGTTGATAGCGGACGTATTCTTCGGCCGTCACGTGCCCGGCGATGGTGTTCGCGTCAGATTGCAATCCCAACTTGCATCGCAGCAATTCTCTAATAAGATGTGCCGATAGATTTACACGCCTACAGGCTGTATCGCGCAAGGGGGAATGTCGATGGCAGGACGCATGATTGTCGGGGGCAATGGCAACGATGTGCTCTATGACGACAACGGCCCGAACACATTCGAAGGCGGCGGGGGAACGGACACCGTCAGCTACACCAGGTCCAGCCGCGGGGTCGTTGCCGATCTCGCTTCCGGACATGCCTACAAGCTCATCTCGATATTGCCGCTCGGCGACTCCATCACCCATGGCGTAATCGCCAGTTCGAGCGATACCGAAAGCGGCGGCTACCGCAAGTTCATGCAGGATCGGCTGCGTGCTCTGGATGTCAGTGTGGATTTCGTCGGATCGCTCGTCAACGGCCCGGCGGACATGCAGGACCGTGATCATGAGGGGCACCGCAACTGGACGCTCAATCAGTTGAACAGCATCGACGAAAGTGTCCTCGCAGCGACGCGGCCGGACGCGGTGCTGTTGATCGCCGGCACCAATGACAGTTCGACCGACAGCGTGTGGACGATGCTCCAGGATCTGTGCAACCTCCTCACCAGCCTGACGGCGCAGGACCCGGACGTGACGGTGTTCGTGGGCTCGCTTCCTCCGGTTCGCGTCGGCGAGCAGTCGCAGCAGCGGGCGGAGCGGGTCGATGCCTATAACGACGCCATGCCTGCGCTCATAGAAGAGCTGGCAGCGCTGGGACTGAAGGTGGTTTTCGTCGACATGCGCGACCTGACGCCCGATGACGTCACGGCGCCGCCGCTCGACAGCGGATTGCATCCGACAGCGGGAGGCTACGAGAAGATTGCCGCCCACTGGCTGGAGGCGCTGGAGGAGCATTTCGGTCTGGACGGAACGGGCATCGGAACCGATCGCGATGACTTCATCGACATAGAGAACCTCACCGGTTCAGCCTATGCCGATGCGTTGAAGGGTAACGACCAAGCCAACACGCTGGATGGTCTTGCCGGCGATGACGTGCTCCAGGGGCGGGGCGGCGCCGACCTGCTGATCGGTGGAAAGGGCGCCGACACGTTGGTCGGCGGCGAGGGCGATGACTTCTATTCCGTCGAGAACATCGGCGACGTGACCATCGAAGGGTCTGGCGGCGGCACCGACGAAACCCATGCCTACGTGAACTGGACGCTGGCCGACAATGTCGAAAACCTGCTTTTGCGATCGGCCGCCAATCTCAATGGCCGGGGCAACGCGCTGGCCAATACCATGATCGGCAACAGCGGCAACAACAGGCTCGAAGGCGGCGGCGCCAATGACGTATTGGACGGTCGCGCCGGCAACGACCGGCTGGTGGGCGGCCTCGACGACGATTTTCTCACGGGCGGGTCGGGCGATGATGTCTTGGTCTTCAGCATGGGCGACGGCCGCGACACAATCGCTGATTTCAACGCGTCGGGCGATGACGTCCTGGAGATTTCCGGATATCTCGCCTATGAGGAACTGCTCCAGGTCGATGAGGATACGCTCGTCGTGCTCTCCGACGGCGATGCCCTGTTGCTCGAAGGTGTGCTTGCATCAAGCCTTTCGGCGAGCGATTTCCTCTTTGTCTAGCGCATGTTGCAGTCGCCGCTGCAGCACTTTGAATTGCTGCATGTCTTTGTCCCTGAAGCGAGCTCGATCCAAGGGGCATGCAGGAGATGTGTCCAAGCCCCCAACAATTGGGGGTTGTCATCGATGCGCTGCCGCGCAGAATGCCGCCCGTCTGACAAAGCCGATCAACCGCGCCTGGGGGTCGGCGTAGCGGAGGCTAACCATGCGCCAGACCTGGCTCGACGTCGCCAAGGGCGTGGGCATCGTCCTCGTCGTCCTGGCCCACGTTCTTACCCACAGCAAATGGCAATGGGCGCCGGGCATCTATTTCGCGATCTCGCTCTTCTACATGCCGTTCTTCTTCGTCATCTCCGGCTATCTCTTCACGGTATCGGATCGGCGGGTTCTGCTTGAAAAACGGGTGCGGGGGCTCCTGATCCCGTATTTCGCCTTTCTCAGCCTCGTGAGCGCGGGCACGCTGCTCGTCGACCTCATTCGAGGGGACATCCCGGCGCCTTGGCAAATCAAGGAACTGATGAGGAACGCCATCTGGGGCGGACGATACCTCACCCGCGAACTCGGCGTCTTCTGGTTCGTCACTTGCCTCTTTGCGACCCAGATCATCTATAACGAGGCTGCGCTCAGAACCAGGGGGCCGACCGATCGGGCGATGCTCATCTTCGTGGCCTGCTCCGTCGTCCTCGCCTATGTCATCCAGGCCCTTTGGCCGGACATACGCTCCCCCCTCGCGCTTTCCAATGTCCCGCTCGCCGTGGGCGCCTTCTGGTTCGGGCATGTCCTGCGCGAAGGACGCCTTGGCGCGGTTACGATAGCCATGGCTTCGATGGCCGCCTTCGGCGTCTCAGCCGTCGCGGCTGCAATGGGCACAGACTTCACCTTCACCATGAAGAACACCATATTCGGACCGCCGGTCCTCGGCCTCCTGCTCGCTCTGGCCATCTCGGCCGCCATGCTCGGCCTCGCGTACCGGATCACCCGGACCGGCTTTCCGGTCGCGCCGATGGCGGAGCTCGGCAGGGCCTCTCTGGTTATCATGTTCGCTCACCAGTTCGTCCATTTCACGCTGCGCGATGCGGGCGTCACCTCCGAGGCCGTGCTGATAGTGCTTTCGGTGGGGCTGCCTTACCTCCTCTATCGGCTCTTGAAGTCGTCGGTGATCCTCTCTCCCTGGTTCCTCGGGCAGGGCTCGCTGTTGCTCAGCGTCGACCACGTGCGGCGGAGTTTCGCCGGCGGCGCGAGATGAGTTTTCGACAGCCTGCGCTTGCGTGCCGTCGCGATCAGTTCAACTTCAAGGTGGAAATTCCTTGATCTTTGTCCGGTCTTGAGCAAGATTGTGCGTTGCACAAGACTGGCGGCGACGCGGCAATCGGACCGCGGCAGGAGTTGCTGCCTGTGTCACCGGTCGTCAGGGAAGCAGGTCAATGACGTGACCCAGCAAGGGATCGAACGAGAATGCTTCAAGACATGCCCGTTTACAAACAGCTTATCGTGTTCGGCATAGCGGGCCTCGCGGTTGTCGGAATTTTCGACGCGCTTGCCAATCTGCCGGTGGTTTCCGGGTGCTCGTTCTATGGCGAATGCGCGCTCGGCGACCTCTCCACGCCGCCGACGGATCTCGGCCACGATCCGGTTCTGCAATGAGCGAGCCTGCGAAAACGGCGCTCATCGTCTATGACGGCGATTGCGTCTTCTGCCAAAGCTATGTCCGCTTCATGCGGTTGCGTGAGACGGTGGGCCCGGTCGAGTTGCTCGATGCCCGCTCGGGCGATCCGCGCGTGGCGGCTTTCCAGCGCCAGGGCTACGACCTCAACGAAGGAATGCTCTTCGTCCTCGAAGATCGCGTCTATCATGGCGACGAAGCCGTCAACATGCTGGCGATCCTGAGTTCCTCGTCATCGCTGTTCGCCCGGCTCAACCGGACGATCCTCTCCAACAGGACGGCCGCAAGGCTGATCTATCCGGCCCTCAAGTTCGGCCGCCGCATTACGCTGCGCCTGCGCGGCCGCCCGCTTCTTCCTGCCGATCTCGACGGGGCTCCCGATCCCCGCCAGGGCTGGTGATCCGGCAAAAGTCTCCTCCTTGCCCATCGATCGGCGGTGCCGGCCAACTTTGCCGGCACCGCAAAAAGATAGAGCGGTGGCGCGAATGCATGTGAGTGCATCCCGCTCTTGAGCTCCGTGCTCCGATTCTCAACCCTCTGGCGTCGATGACGATGACGGCCCCGGCCCAGTCGTCGTCATCGCCAGCGCCATCGCGCATCGGCCGCATGCATCAGTGCGTGCAAACCTTCGGGCGGGTGAAATCCACCGGCTTGAAGATCAGCAGCTTGCGCTCGAGGAGGTTCGGCATCTCCTCCGCAAGACTTGCCGCCGTTGCCCGCGTGACGGTGACACCGTCCTTCACATAGGTCACCCAGGCTTCAGGATTCCACCCAAGCTGCCTCTTCAAGTCGTGCAGGATGTGGAATTGGCCGGCCTGCGATTGCTGCACCCAGCGCGGCTCGGAGGAATCGATGACCTTCACGACCTCGTTCTGGTAGTTGAAGAGATAGGGCGGCTTTGAAAAGAGCAGGTGGTTGGTCTGGCCCGCCTCCGTATGCAGGTTGCTGAACATATTGATGGAGCTCTCGGTCTTCAGGCCGACATAGGGGGACCAGCAGGAGACGAAGAACAGTCCGGGCACGACATAGACCCAGGCGGGCGGGCGGGGCGCGGCGACATTCTCGCAGGGCAGGTTCTGCAGCGCCACATAGGTGAGCACGACCATCGCCGCGCCGCCGATCATCGCCCAGGCCAGGACCCAGACGGAATGGACGATCATGTCGAAGGACCGGTCCGGGAAGGCGAGGGTCAGGAGCATGACGATGGCGCCGACAACGAGCATCAGCACCAGCCCGGGAATGAGCGTGCCGATCCTTCCGAAGCTTTCACGCAGCGCAGTGGCGACGGTGAGCGAGATGCCATAGAGCATGCGGCTGGCGGGCGTCGGGATGCTCAGCACGTACAGCGCAAAGACCAGGCTGGAAAAATCCATGTACCAGGAATAGGCGGAGATCGGGATGATGTAGTGGAAGATCAGTGCCAGGATGAAGCCGACGGCGAAATATCGCTTCCAATAGAGCGATATGATGGCGATCCCTTCGATGACGAAGGTGGCGTAGATCGCCAGATAGCGGCCGAAAAGGTTGTCCTCGAGCCCGAAGGGACGGGCGAGCGGCGCATACAGTCCCACGGCGCAACTGACGGAAGGATCGAGAAAATCCGTGTTGATCTTATGGAAGATGCCGTAGAAGTACATGATTGCGAGCAGCGCGCGCGCAACGACGCGGACCTGGTTGTATAGCGCCACCCGATCGATGGAGCCGCCGCCCCTCAGATAGAGCACGGCGGCGCTGAGCAGGATCGCACCGTCCATGACGGTGGTGATCGTCTTGTTGTTGGAAGCGACCGGCAGGCGGATCACGTATAGCACCACCGACGCCGCGACGAGCGCCAGGAGGATCCAGGTGCGCCGCGGGTAGAGGAAAAGCAGCAGACTGAAGACGATGACGGCCCAGCCGAGCGCCATATAGGCCGTTCCCTTGTAGCCGATGAGGCCATAGGTGTCGCCGGCAATACTGAAGATCGCGGCCAGTGCCCAGAACGGCGTGAATGCCGTCAGGCCGTCATAGGTGTAAGCCAAGTCTTTGACGCTTGTGGCCTTGCCGCGTCGGAAATTCCAGAAAGGTATCGCGCTTGCCGTCATCGCAGAATCCTGTTGAAGTGACCTTTGGACGCGCCGTCGTGACTCTATTGCCGGATCGTCGGTGCATCCGGCACTTTGCGGTGATGCCGAGGCCGAAAAGTACTCGCGTTCACGTGGATCGTCTTCACACAACTCCCATTCGAAGCCTCCCGGCGGTCAATCGGCACGGTGCCTGCGGGCCGGCCTCCGCCATTTGAAAATCAAATGCACGCAACGGTCGTGCTATCTATGGTTTGGTTGCAGCGAACTTACATCTTGAAATCCTGTATGGCAACCTTCATTGTGCAATGCAAAGGCGAACTTGAATTGTTGTTGCACTGCGAAAAGCATCCCCGTATTTCGGGGCGATCGTCAATCGAAGCAGGGATGAGGGACAGAGTTGAACGCCAGCCCATTCGATCCGCCCGAAGGTTCGCTTCGCAATTCGGTCGGGCGCGGCGCTGTTGCCACCGCCAGCGCGCAGGCTTTGAAGGTCGCGACCCAGATCCTCTCCGTCATCGTCCTTTCACGGCTGCTGTCGCCGCAGGATTTTGGCATCGTCGCGATGTGCGCTCCGGTGCTCGCCTTCATCGCCCTTTTCCAGGATTTCGGCCTCACGCAGGCAACCGTGCAAAAGAGTGCCGTCACGCATGATGACGTGAACTATCTGTTCTGGATCAACATCGCCGTCAGCGTCGGACTTGCATGTCTCATGATGGGCGCGGCGCCCCTGGTCGCCGCCCTTTATGGCGAGCAGCGCGTCGGTCCCCTGATCGCCGCCATGGCGGTTCCGATCGTGGCCTATGGCCTCGGAGCCCAGCACCTCGCCCTTCTTAATCGCCGCATGGATTTCGGACGGCTCGCGATCATTGAGATCGCAAGCGCAGTCGCCGGCTTCTGCACCGCGGTCGCCTGGGCCACCATCGACCGATCCTATTGGGCGCTTTACGCCGGCACGCTCATGAGCGCCATCCTGCCCACCGTTTGCTATTGGGCGAGTTCCCGCTGGGTTCCGGGCCTGCCGCGCAAGTCGGAAGGTGCCGGCGCATTGCTCAACTTCGGCGCAGGCATTACCGGCTTCAATTTCGCCAATTTCTTCGCCCGCAACCTGGACAACATTCTGATCGGCCGATACTGGGGCAATGCCGAGCTCGGGCTTTACGACCGCGCCTACAAGCTTCTCCTGTTTCCGTTGAGCCAGGTCACCAACCCGCTCTCGAAAGTCATGGTGCCGGCGCTTTCGCGCCTGGCCGCTGAGCCCGACCGCTATCGCAGCGCCTATCTTCGCGTGATGCCGTTGATGCTCGTCGTCGCGCTTCCGGGCGTTGCCGCGGCAATCGCGATCGCCGATATGCTCATTCCCTTCGTGCTCGGGGAACAATGGCGGCAGAGCTCCGACATTTTCCGTGCACTCGGATTTGCCGGCCTGCTGCAGCCTCTCAACAACCCGGCCGGCTGGCTGTTCATCAGCCAGGGGCGCTCGGGCGAATTCATGCGCTGGGGCATCGTCACGGCCGTGACCTCGGCGCTTGCCTTCGTCATCGGGCTGCCCCATGGAGCGCTCGGCGTCGCCGTGCTCTACGCCGCGAGCGAATATGCGCGGACACCCTTTCTATGGCTGTACGTCTGCCGGAAAGGGCCGCTGAGGGTCGCAGACGTGGTCCGCGCCGCAATGCCGTTCGTGCTCGGATCCCACGCCGCCGTGGCCGGCGTATGGCTGGTGCGGCCCTTCCTGGCCGACCACATGGTTCTCGCGATCTTGACGGCCGGGATCCTCTCATACGCCATCACGCTTGCGGTCGTGCTCCTTTTTCCGTTCGGTCGCGGAACGATGCGGGACGCAGTCGGTCTCCTGCCGAAGAGAACGATCAAGCCGACACGGGACAGGGCTTAGAGCATTTTGCAGTCAGGCGGCATCACCTGACGTCGCACAATGCGGCAGAAACGAACAGATAGAGCGGTGGCACGAACGCAGGTGAGTGCATCCCGCTCTACCATTCGACGCGGCAACGCCCGAAGCCGGGTCGCAAGATCAGGCCGGCCGCTTCACCAGATTCTTGAGGGACTGATATCCCCTGTCGCCCAGCATCGCGCGCGCTGCCGACTTCAGCAGTGCGTGCCTCCCTTCGGCGGATTTTACCTGCCGCAGTCGCTCGCGCACCAGCGCCGAAGCCGGCGTGATCATCTCCTGCGTCTCGATGCAAAGCACGGGCTTTCCCGACAGTCGGGCAATATTGACGGCCTGATGATGCTCGCTCTCGATGAACAGAATGGCATCCGACCGTCGATAGACCTCTGCCTTGAAGCGGCCGTGGGCCGCAAGGCGTTGGCGCTCTTCCTTGCTCGGCAGGTCGAGCATGACGAGCTCATCATATTCAATTCCCCGCGCCGCCAGCCAGGCCTCGGTTTGCGGGCGATATTTTTCCAGGCGGCTCGTCACCAGGGCGCCGATCCTGCGCGTCGGCACATGCAACGGGCGTGCATCCGCCAGAAAGCGCAGATAGGCGGCCCCGTCATCGTTTTCGTCATCGCTAGGGTCGAAACACAGGACCCCGTCGATATCGACACAGCTCTGTTCCAGGAACTTGTGGTGGATCAGGTTCCATTGAAACAGCCGCGGTTGAGGGACGACTTCGAACACGAAATCGGTCTCCTCGTAGCGCTCGTAGCTGCCGTAGACGGCGGCGAAGATCAGCCGCTCGCGGTCGATGCCGGATGCGGCCGCCTTGACCCTCGCTTCCCTCATGGCACTGCCGCCGTTGATGCTGTCGTCAATCACCAGAATCCGACGCATCTCGGACATCGATCGCCCCAGCGCGGCGGAGCGCTTGGTGATCCCGCTGGAAAAGACCTTTCCGGCGACGAAGCTGTCGAGATCGGTCATCTGGATGTTGGCCGTAAGGCTGACGAGATTGGCGGCCAGTATGCCGCTGCGCGGGACGCCGACGACCAGGTCGATATCGCCCGGCAGCCGGTGCAGGTTGCGCGCAATCGTGGCATTCATGTCGGTAACGGATCGATACTGCATGTGAGCTGCCCCTCGCTCGTGATCGTGGCGTTGTTAAACGGACTCGAAATTTGCAAACGGGTTCACGCAGTGCTGGCTGCCGGAATAGGTGATGGGATCATCCGGTCCCTTGCGCCAGGCGTAGTCCGTCAGGAGATGAAAATCGGCGAGCAACAGGCGCTCGAACCGCTCCAGCCGCCGTGCCGGATCGCCGGGCAAGAGCGGACGCGCGAGGTCCGCGAGCCTCAGCCGTTCGAAAAGGGTCGACGCGTCCGCCAGTTTCTCCGTCGGGAAATCCCAGGGATTGCGCTTGCGAAATTCCAGCATGAACGCGCGCAGATGGTCGTCCGTGATGGTGAGGCTGCCGAGATATCGCTCGAGCGTCGCTCGCACCATGTCCAGATCGGAGAAGGAGCGCATTGCCGCATAGGCAAGACCGGTCGATGCCAGTCCGCCTGCCGCAAGGGCGAGAACCGTGCGCCTCGAAACTTTGTTCATAGCCGCTCCTTCACACGATCCGACTGGCGGACCTCAACGAGAGTGCCGCCGCAGTCAGGCTGGGATTGGCGCAGGAGCAGCTCGGGAAAGTGCTCGTGCCGACGACCACGAGATTGCGGAGCTCGTGATGGATGAGGTCGCGGTCGACAACGGAGTCGCTTCGGTCGAGCCCCATGCGCAGCGTGCCCTGGACATGCGATTCCGTCCCCCGTACGCCGCGATCGATGATTTCCTCGACGGGCAGCGGCGCGAGAATCTCGGGCAGCTTCTCCAGTGCCCGCGCCATGCCTTGGACGGCATAGTCGGCCGGCCCCCTGTAGTTGATGAAGGCGTTTTCGTTTTCGTCGAGGCTGACGAAGTTCTCCGGTTCCAACAGGTCCTCGGTGACGATCACCAGCGGCAGCGTTTGCCGCAGCCTTGCCTTCTCCGCGCGCAAGCCATGCTGCCATCGGTTCTCGAAATAGACGAGGGCCGCCCCCTCTTGCGAGCGGTGCGCGCCGTCATAGAGGCCGTAGTTCAGGCCGGTGGTGATGGTGCTGCCATCGAAGTTGTCGATCCCGTCGAGATAAACCTCGACGTTGCGGCCATAGGATTCGTGCAGCCCTCGCCCCACGAATTCGCCACCGAGGCTCGACCTCAGCATGATGGCCGCGCTCTGGATTCCATTGGCGCCGAGAACGAAGAGATCGCCGGTCGCCACATGCTCCTTCCCGCCATGGCGGAAGGTCACCGCGCGAATGGAGCCGGCGGCATGGTCCAGCCGCCGGACCTCCGAGCCGAAGCAAACGGATACGTCCGGGTGCTCGAACACATGCATCAGGCCGTTGTTGGCGGTGAACTTCGCATCCATGGGACAAAGCCAGCAACGAAGCGATGCACAGCAGGCGGGGCGCGTGTCGGTAGCGACCCGCGCACGCGCCGTCGGCATGACGAAATGCCGTTCGGGCTGCGCCTTCTTCATCATGCGGTCCGGTGTCGACATGCGGTGCGGTGGCTGCGGAAAGGGCATCGACCTCGGCATGATCGAGGCCATGTCCGGGTCGCCCGAAATGGACATCACCGTTTCCGCCTGGCAGTAGAAAGGCTCGAGCTCGTCGTAGTCGACCGGCCAGTCCTGGCCGATTCCGTAAAGGCTCTTCAACCGGAAATCATTGGGATGCAGCCTCGGCGTTTGCGCGAACCAGCAGTTCGTGCCGCCGCCGAGGCCGATCGTATAGTTCCAGGGCTTTGGCGAATTGCTCCTGTAGGTCTGCTCGTCCTTGAGATCGGTGTTGGCCCCGTGTTCCAGTTGCCACGCATGCGAATTGTGCCGCCCCCATTCGAGCAGCAGGACGCGCGCCTTCCGGCGTTGCAGGAAGCCATGAAGAAAGAAGGCGGAGCCAAAGCCGGAACCAATGACGACGACATCGAAGTGCTCTCGATCAACACTCTCGGGGCGGATACCCAGGACCATCGGCTAGCCCCCTTTCAGGGAAGTGTGACGGGGCCCCGTTTCGACGAACGCTGCCGCGGCCACGTCCGTCAGGGCAGGGCCGGAGCGGCGTGGGTTCGCAGGGTCAGTTTGAACGAGGACAAAGTTCATTTCTTCGATCACAACCTTTGCTCATTGCCGACCACGGTCGGCTCCGTACGCATGTGTCACGCCCGCTCGCGCCGATATCGGGCCGCGGCAGAGACGGACCGGACGATGATGTCGAGGTCCTTGAGCAGCGACCAGTTCTCGACGTAGGGCCGCTCAGCCGCCGGTTGGTGGGCGTGAGACGCCTCGTCCCAGGCGCCGAGCCGCCATGGCCCCGTCAGGCCCGGCCTTGCGTTCAGGTAGAATTCCGCAGCATTTCCCAGGCGTTCGAGCTCGGTCGGCGCGAGCGGGCGCGGGCCGACGATGCTCATGTCGCCGCGCAGAACGTTGATGAGTTGCGGCAAGTCGGCGAGGCCGAGCCGCGTGAGGACCGCTCCGGTCGGCGTGAGGTGCCGGTCGGACTCGGACGGCTCGCTCCCCGTGCCGGCGCCGCCCGCTCCCCGGGGAGGACGGAGATGCATCGCCGCCCAGCCGTCCATGCCGTCGGTCGTCGTGCGGAACCGCAGGCAGTTGAACACGCAGCCGCCGCGACCGATGCGGAGATGGCTCTGGAAGACCGGCCCGCCGTCGGCAAATGCGATGAGGACGGCAAGCAACAGGAGGATGGGACTGAAGAACACGAGTGCCAATGAAGCGCCGCCGATGTCGAACCCGCGCTTCACGAGCCCGCCGACAGGACGACCGGAGACCCCGCCAGCCCGTCGAAAACTCCGGTTCGTTGACCAGGCCAGACCCCGCATTTCGCCACCTGTGAGTGCAGCCAATAAGCGCGCACACGTTAACAAGATTCTACCGCATTGCAACATACACGTAGAAGTTTTCTTGCGTTCTGCTCCGCTTTCCTGCCCGGCCGCATGTCTTGTCGAGGCTTGTCGCGCCGGGGAAAAAGGGCTGTGCGCAGCATCGCCGGATCCGCGGATATGGGATTTGTGCAGTGCCAAAAAGGCGAGAAACGTAGAAAAAACCATGGCTTGCGCACGCTTACGTTGAGACCGGTTTTGTCACTGGGGTTCACGATCCGGGGCGGAGGCCTAAAGTCCTTCCCGCCGCCAGGATGACGTCGCCGTCGCAATCAACTGTCGCCGGAAATGGCGCGGGTCCCCGGCTAGAAGAGGTTCACGCCATGCGGGCCGATATATTCGATCCGAAATCCTTGCGTCCGCGCCTTGCCCATGAACCGGTTCGCCCCGACGAGATCCGTTCGGATGACATCCCCATCCGAGGGAGACACCGGTTGGTAGTTCGCTCGGACCCATCTCGCTGCGCGGTCGGACAAGGCCGAGACTTCCCACATGAGGTCGGCCGCTCTCTGAATGCGAAAATCAGCGCCCTCGCTGCGGGCCGTGGTGATGCCGGATCGAGGGCCAGACCCTTCTGCCAGCGTCTCCCGGGAAACGGTTGAACGGTCCATGAGTCTCCTCCCTTGCATTCTTCGGCACCCGGGTCGGCGCGCAGTCCTCGACGGCGGCGACCGGGCGTGCAACCGTGGTTGTGGCGTTATCCCTCGATGGTTGCGGGAACTGGGTCGCACATTTCTTCGCGAACTGCTACCGTAGATAGGTAAGGGTTTTGCGCAGATTCATCTGCGGGTAGCCGATCGGTCGCCGTGCCGCGCGCCTGTACTCAGATCCCCGACCCGTCGAGCTCCCGGTCGTTTTCGCCTTCCCAGGGCGAGGGCATGGAGGTGCGGTTGAGATTGGCCGAGGGCATCGGCATCCAGCACTTCAACTCCGGCTCGGCATATTCGATGATGCGGCCGGGTGCAGAATCGGCGGCGCGCCAGCCTTCCGGGCCGAACTGATCGCCATGCGACCAGTAGGCGAGATCGACCTCTGCCGGCCCCTGTTCGGATGGGCGGATCGTGACGAGGATTCGACTGCCGTCTCTCGGCGCGCTTGCCATCTGGCGCCAGCGGTCTGGTTCGGCCATCGTTTTCCTCCTGCCTTGCTCCCGGCCGCAAGTGTCGCCTTGTCGTCGAAAACGGTCAACTGAAACCTTGCGCGACCGCTGCCTGTCGATCGATCGGCCGCGCCGCCACGGCTGGTTAAGTCAGGGGTGGCGACCAGTTCGACTTGTGCAAAGATGGGTTGTCTCCGCGCAGGTCAGGGCGGCGGTCAAATCGGCCAGTTGCTGCCCGAGATGTTCAAAATCCAAATTCGCCACTTGCAAACGGGTCGCACTCGGTGTTAAACGTTTAACTGTTAATCGTTTAACAGCGATCGGGAGGCGCTGTCCCATGGCCGCGAAAAAACCGTCAATCCGGGAGGTCGCCGCTTATGCGGGCGTATCCACTGCGACGGTTTCAAACGTCTTCAGCGGCCGCAAACCGGTGAACGACGAACTGCGGAAGAGCGTTCTCGCAGCAGCGGAGCATCTCGGCTATCGCATCGACCGCGCCGCCTCTCAACTGCGCTCCGGGCGCACACGCATCATCGCGGTCCTGGTTCCGGATCTGACCGACACCTTTTTTGCGACGATCGTCTCCCGGCTGGAGACCCAGGCCTTCCAGGAGGGTTACGACGTCATCGTCGCGAGTTCCCATGACGACCCGTCGGTGGAATCGTCGCGCTTGAAGGCGCTTCTGTCCTGGAGGCCGGCGGGCTTGATCGCCGTCCCGTGCTCGAGTTCCATTCCGGCAGAGCTCATCGAGATCGAAAAGACGCTTCCCATGGTGCTCGTCGACCGCGTGGCAAGCGAGGGGGCAATCGCCGACACGGTGACCATCGACAACCGGGAAGCCGGTGAGGTTGCCGCCAGCCATCTTCTGGAACATGGCCACCGCGATATCGTGATTGCAGTCTCAGACCTGGATTTTCCGCCGATCTTCGAGCGCGCCGAAGGGGCTGCCAGCCTGATCGCAGAGCGTACCGGCGTGCGCCCCGTCACGCTCAAGCTCGGTTCCAACATGGAGATGGGCGCCAAGACCTTCTCCGACTGGATGGAGCGCAATGCGCCGCCGGGCGCCGTCATCGCGCTCACCAACGTAACGACGCTGAGCGTGCTCTCGGCTCTTGCCGAACACCGCATCGCCATTCCCGACAAGACCTCGATCGTCGCCTTTGACGATTATGCCTGGATGGCGGCGCGCAATACCGGGCTGACGGCGATCCGCCAGCCGGTGGACCGGATCGCCGAGACGGCATGGAAACGACTTGAGCTGAGGATGGACAAGGGCACGGAAGCAGCCGTCGAGCCCTCGGTCCTCAAGGCCAGCCTCGTCGTGCGGGATTCGGTCCGCGACCTCGGCAGCCGGAAGCCCGATCCGGTCGGAGGCGACGCCGAGGCTGGGGCGTTGGCGGGCGAACGCGTGCTGGCCGCTTCCGGACAAGGCCAGGACATTCACTGACCCAACGCCGGACAAAACCGGCGAGATCAAGAAAGCGGCGCATGCCGCAAAACAGGGAGGAATGAAGGAGATAAAAACGGAAAACAGACACGCGGGGCGCGCGCGCGCCTGGCGCCGCCCCGCGCGAAGCACAATCGTCCTGAAATGGCCCGCCTGAACTGACGGTCGCCGATCTCAACAGTCGCCCTCGACCCGGGTAAGCAATCAGGCCGTTGCAGCGGCGCGAAGCCCGGAGCGTGCGGCGAGGCCGATCACGCCTGTCCAATTCTTTAACAGCGGTCTTTCAGGAAACCAACACTCTTTGAGCGATCCGTCGCTCCTGTTTCAAACGGAGGAACTGAAATGACTCGAACGACAATGAAACTCGCCGGCGCGGTGGTGGCATCGACGCTGATGAGCGGCGCCGCATTTGCCCAGGCATCCGGAACGGTCGCCTTCCTGATGCCCGACCAGGCCTCGACCCGCTATGAGGAACACGATTTCCCGGGCTTCAAGGCGGCGATGGAGAAGCTCTGCCCCGACTGCCAGGTCATCTACCAGAATGCGGATGCCGACGTCGCCCGGCAGCAGCAGCAATTCAACTCGGTCATCGCGCAGGGCGCCAAGGTCGTCGTGCTCGATCCGGTCGACTCCAGCGCCGCGGCCTCTCTCGTGGCGCTTGCCCAGAGCCAGGGCGTGAAAGTCATCGCCTACGACCGTCCGATCCCGGACAAGCCGGCAGACTACTATGTCTCGTTCGACAATGAGGGCATCGGCAAGGCGATCGCCGAATCCCTGATGCGTCATCTGGAGGAAAAGGGAGTGCCGACGGACAAGGGCGGCGTGCTCGAAATCAACGGCTCGCCAACGGACGCGGCCGCAGGCCTGATCCGCGACGGCATTCACGCCGGCATCGCGACCAGCAAGTACAAGACGCTGGCCGAATTCGACACGCCGGACTGGGCGCCGCCGAAGGCACAGGAATGGGCAAGCGGACAGATCACCCGCTTCGGCGACCAGATCGTTGGCGTGGTTGCCGCCAATGACGGGACCGCCGGTGGCGCAATCGCCGCCTTCAAGGCAGCTGGCGTCAACCCGGTCCCGCCCGTGACCGGCAACGATGCGACGATTGCGGCGCTGCAGCTGATCATCGCCGGCGACCAGTACAACACGATCTCCAAACCCTCCGAGATCGTTGCCGCCGCCGCGGCCAAGGTCGCCGTCCAGCTCATGAATGGTGAAACGCCGGAGGCAAAGACCACGCTCTACAACACCCCGTCGGAACTCTTCGTCCCGGCCGTCGTGACGCGTGAGAACCTCAAGGCGGAGATCATCGACAAGGGCATCCAGACGGCAGCGGAACTCTGCACCGGCCGCTATGCCGAGGGCTGCGCCGAACTCGGCATCAAGTAAACCCTCCCGAGACGGTCGCCCGGTCCATCCTTGACCGGGCGACCGGACAGAACAGGCAAGAATAAAGGGAGTCGCGGTGTCATGACCGAGCACTCTACCAATCCGGAAAAGACCGGGGCGATCCTCAGCCTCAAGGGCGTGTCGAAGAATTTCGGCGCAGTCTCGGCCTTGACCGACATCGAGCTCGACATCCATCCGGGCGAGATCGTGGCGCTTGTCGGCGACAACGGCGCCGGCAAATCGACGCTCGTCAAGATCCTCGCGGGCGTCCATCAGCCGAGCTCCGGCACGATCCTCTTCGAGGGGCAGCCGGTCACCATGAGCGGGCCTGCCGATGCGCTGAAACTCGGCATCGCCACCGTGTTCCAGGATCTCGCACTCTGCGAAAATCTCGATGTGGTGGCCAATATCTTCCTGGGCCAGGAAAAAAACGCCTGGCATCTCGACGAGGTCGCCATGGAAGTCCGGTCCTGGGAGCTCCTGAACGAGCTTGCGGCCCGCATCCCGAGCGTGCGCGAGCCGGTCGCCTCGCTTTCCGGCGGCCAGCGCCAGACGGTGGCGATCGCCCGGTCCCTGCTTCTCGAACCGAAGATCATCATGCTCGACGAACCGACCGCAGCGCTCGGCGTCGCGCAGACCGCCGAGGTCCTGAACCTCGTCGAACGCGTCCGCGACAAGGGTCTCGGGGTCATCATGATCTCGCACAACATGGAGGACGTGCGGGCGGTCGCCGACCGCATCGTCGTCCTCAGGCTCGGGCGCAACAACGGGGTGTTCACCCCGGACGCCTCGAACCAGGAACTGGTCGGAGCGATCACCGGCGCTGCCGACAATGCGGTTTCGCGCCGGGCAAGCCGGCTGTCGCCGAGCGCCGCCAGCGAAGGAGCGCGGCCATGAGCACTCAACAGAATTCGGGAAATCCGACCATGCGGACACCTCAACTCGACCGCGCCGACGCCCGGCTCAAGCATGCCGAGGGCATCGGCGGCACCGTCAGCGCCTTTATCGATCGCGTGCGTTCGGGCGACCTCGGATCATTGCCGGTGATCGTCGGGCTCGTCGTCATCTGGACGGTGTTCACGTCGCTCAATCCGATCTTCCTGTCGCCGAACAACCTCGTGAACCTTCTCTTCGACTGCTCGACCGTCGGCGTGATATCGCTCGGCATCGTCTGCGTGCTGATGCTCGGCGAGATCGATCTTTCGGTCGGTTCGATGAGCGGGGTCGCCTCGGCCTTCATCGGGGTCCTCTGGGTCAACATGGGTGTTCCCCTGCCGATCGCCGTCGGCGGCGCGCTTGCGCTCGGGATCGCCATCGGGGCGGCCTATGCGCTCCTGCGCACGCATCTCGGCATGCCGAGCTTCGTCTCCACGCTCGCGGGCCTCCTCGCCCTTCTCGGGCTGCAGCTCTACATGCTCGGCTCGACCGGCTCGATCAACCTGCCCTATGGTTCGGCCATCGTCAATTTCGGTCAGCTGATGATCATGCCGGCCTGGCTGTCCCATACGCTCGCGCTCCTGCCCGGCATCGCACTCCTCGTGATGGGGATGAGGACCCGCAGGAAAAGACAGGCCGCCAACCTGTCCTCGAGGTCCGTCAACGGCCTCGTCCTTCGGGCGGCCGTCGCAACCGTCGGCTTCGAAGTGGCAGCCTTCTACCTCAACCAGGGCCGGGGCGTGCCGTGGATGTTCGGCCTGTTCGTGCTCCTGGTCGTCATCATGAACTATGCCTTCGTCCGCACGAAATGGGGACGCTCCATGAAGGCGGTCGGCGGTAACGCCGAGGCGGCTCGCCGGTCCGGCATAAACGTCACGCGGATCTATCTGAGTGCCTTCATGCTCTGCTCGTTCTTTGCCTCGCTTAGCGGCGTCCTCTCCGCCGCGCGGCTTGCCTCGGCAAGCCAGCAGGCGGGCACGGGCGATGTGAACCTCAACGCCATTGCGGCGGCCGTCATAGGCGGCACCAGCCTCTTCGGCGGCCGCGGCTCGGCCTGGTCGGCACTGCTCGGCATCATTGTCATCCAGTCCATCGCCAACGGCCTGACGCTGCTCAACCTGTCGTCGTCGCTGCGTTACATGATCACCGGCGCGGTTCTCGCCATCGCCGTCATCGTCGACAGCCTTGCCCGGCAAAGCCGCGTCTCCCACGGCCGCGCCTAGCGCATCCCGCTCTGGCGCATCGGCCCGGAAATTGGGACCACGGCGCTGTAAGCGACAAACGAACGAGGATTTCGAACATGAACGACGAACTGAAAGGCAAGGTCGCGGCCATCACCGGCGCCGCCTCCGGCATCGGCCTGGAATGTGCCCGCGCGCTCATCGCCGCGGATGCGACGGTCGTGTTGATCGACCGGGCGGAGGACCGGCTCAACGAACTCTCAGCCGAACTCGGACCGAAGGCGATCCCGCTGGTGATCGACCTGATGGAGCCCCGGGCGGTCGACGGCATGGCCGAACGGATCCTGGAGAAGGTAGGAGGCCTCGACATTTTCCACGCCAATGCGGGGGCCTATGTCGGCGGCGAGGTTGCGACGGGCGATCCGGATGCCTGGGACCGCATGCTCAATCTCAACATCAACGCGGCCTTCCGCTCCGTTCGCGCAGTGCTGCCGCACATGATCGACAGGAAAAGCGGCGACATCATCCTGACCAGCTCCATTGCCGGGATCGTGCCGGTCGTCTGGGAACCGATCTACACCGCCTCGAAATTCGCGGTGCAGGCCTTCGTCCATACGCTCCGGCGCCAGGTCGCCCCGCACGGCATCCGCGTCGGCGCCGTCGCGCCGGGCCCGGTGCTGACGGCCCTCCTCGACGATTGGCCCAAGGCGAAGATGGACGAAGCGCTTGCCAACGGCAGCCTGATGCAGCCGAAGGAGGTCGCCGACGCCGTCCTCTTCATGCTCAGCCGACCGCGCACGGTCACCGTCCGTGACCTCGTGATCCTGCCCTTGACCGTGGACCTCTAGCCATGGACCGCTATCTGATCGGCATCGATGTCGGGACCGGCAGCGCCCGGGCCGGGGTGTTCGACAACGCGGGCAGGCTGCTTGCCGCTGCCAAAGAGGACATCGCCCTCTTCAGCGACGGGCCGGACCTTTACGAGCAATCCTCGGAAGACATCTGGCAGGCCGTATGCGCCAGCGTGCGCCGCGCCGTCGCCAATTCGGGCGTCGACACGAACGCCATTGCCGGCATCGGCATGGATGCCACATGCTCGCTGGTGGTGATCGGCGCCGAGGGGAAACCGTTGCCCGTCGGCGATCCGGGCCATCCCGACCGCAACATCATCGTCTGGATGGACCACCGCGCACTCGGGCAGGCGAACCGGATCAACGCCACCGGCCATGATGTCCTGCGTTATGTCGGAGACCGCATCTCGCCGGAGATGGAGACGCCGAAACTGCTCTGGCTCAAGGAAAACCGGCCCGAGACGTTCAACGCGGCGGAGCACTTCTTCGACCTCACGGATTTTCTCACCTGGCGGGCGACCGACTGCCTCGACCGGTCGATCTGCACGGTGACATGCAAATGGACCTATCTCGGCCACGAGCGGCGGTGGGATGAGAGCTATTTCCGGACGATCGGCCTTGCGGAGCTCGCGGACGACGATTTCGCGCGCATCGGCAGCCATGTCGTCGATGCCGGAACGGCATTGGGGTCGGGCCTGACGCCGCGGGCCGCCTCCGAGCTCGGGCTGCCGGCGGGCGTGCCCGTCGCGGCGGGTCTGATCGATGCCCACGCCGGCGGCGTCGGCACCGTCGGCTGGAAGGGCGAAACGGACGGCGGGTCGGCGACGACGCGGATGGCCTATGTCTTCGGCACATCCGCCTGCACCATGACCTCCACGCATGCCCCAGCCTTCGTGCCCGGCGTCTGGGGGCCCTATTATTCCGCCATGGTGCCGGGGCTCTGGCTGAACGAGGCCGGCCAGTCGGCGGCTGGTGCTGCGATCGACCATCTCCTGTCGCTGCATCCGGCCTCTGCGGACGCGGCGCGGCTGGCGGAGGCAGCGGGAACGGGCCTCGCACAATGGCTCGCCGACCGCGCCCGCGCGATGGCCGCCGACCACCGGGACCTCGCAATCCTTGCCGACGAACTGCACGTCGTGCCGGAATTCCTCGGCAACCGGGCGCCATTCGCCGATCCGGAGGCAAAGGCGCTGATTGCCGGCCTCAGCATGGACCGGTCCATCGAGTCGCTTGTCCGGCTCTACGTCGCCGGCATTTGCGGGCTCGGCTGCGGATTGCGGCAGATCGTCGAAGCCCAGAAGGCAAAGGGCGTCACCGTGGATACCATCGTCGTCAGCGGCGGCGCGGGTCAAAGCCCTGTCGTCAGGCAGCTTCTCGCCGATGCAACGGGCCTGAAGGTAGCAGCCCCGGCGACCGATGAGCCAGTGCTCCTGGGCGCGGCGATGCTTGCCGCCGTGGCAAGCCGATTGCATCCCGACCTCGAGGCAGCAATGGCAGGCATGTCGGGCGTGGGCGAGATTTACACGCCGAAGGGCGGGGATGTCGCCACCTATCACGCCAAGCGGTTCGAGGGGTTTGAGCTGTTGCAGTCGACCGGTCGCCGTTTGCGGGAGCTATCCTCTCGGGACTAGAGCTTCCTGCCGACGGCAACGTGACTGATGCGCTCCCCAGGGTCGGTGAGCAGCATTGCCCCAGGGAAGAAGCCGTATCGCGAGAGCGCCGGCGCCCGCGATACGGCTGGTCAGGCCTACATCGAGTTAACCATGGTGCAGAGCTGCGCGACCGTCATGGTACCGCCGGTGGCGGAGGAGCCGCCCGAGGTGCCGGCCGTCGTGCCGGATGACGTCGACCCGGTGGTCGTGCTTGCAGTCGTTTCGCCCGAAACCTTGGGTGCCGTGGTCGAACCGCTTGCGCCGCCTGACGCGCCCGCGGTTCCGCCTGCCGACGCGGTTTGCATCGTGTTGCAATCCTGCTTGACCTGGTTTTGCTGCTCGGCCGTGAGCTTTGACCAGTTCGCCTTGATTTCATCCTGGCTGCGCAAGGTCGAGCCGGAGGCGTCGGAGAAGAGGGCGTTGCGGATCGGCTCCGGCCAATTCGACACAGTGCTCCTTTGCGCTTCGTTCATCTCCATCATCCCGGGCGTCCCGGCGCTTCCCCCGGAAGGAGCGGCGGAGGTCGTGCCGGATGCGGAGCCGGATGTCCCGCCCGATGTCGAACCGGAACTGCTTTGAGCGACGGCGGCGGATGTCATTGCCAGCGAGATGGCGGTGACCAGAAGATAATTGCATTTCATCTGCGTTGTCCTTCTTGTTCGCGCGCACGATGCGCAGCGCTCCGAACCGGCCGCCCGCGACAAGGTTCCGCCTGCGAACCGAGGGCAGGTGCAATTTTTCAAATGACCGGGAGGATGACCCGCGCCTCGGAAGGAATTTCCATTGCGAAGGGGGAAATCGAAGGGCGTTGCAACGTTCGCAGTCGCGGCAAGCCTCCGCATGACCCGGCCCGTTCCGGGTCGGGCCCGTCACCCGGCGGCCTCACTTGGCGAGCGCCGTCAGCCCCGCGACGAACTGGTCTATGAACAGGGTATAGAGGATCGAAACCGGGATGCTCGCAACGAGTGCGCCGGCCAGAAGCGATCCCCAGCGGAACACGTCGCCCCGCACCAGTTCGGTGGGCACGCCGATGCTCACCGTCTTTTCCACCGAGTTCTGCACGAAGGCCAGTGCATAGATGAACTCGCTGGTGGACAGGGTGAAAGCGAAGACGATGACGGTCAGGATCCCCGGCGTGGCGAGCGGCAGCACCGCGTGGACGAACGCTCCGAGCCGGCCGTATCCATCGATCATCGCCTGCTCCTCGATGTCCCTCGGCACCGCCTTGAAGAAGCCGAGCATGAGCCAGGTGCAGAACGGCACGGTGAAGGTCGGATAGGCGACGATCAGCGCCCAGACGGAGTTCTGCAGATCGAGGGCGGCCATCACCTTGGCAAAGGGCAGGAACAGGAGTGTCGGCGGAACCAGATAGGTGAGAAAGATGCCTATGCCGAGCGTCTCGCCCCAGCGGCCGGCGAGCCGGGCGAGGCTGTAGGCGGCGGGAATGACCAGAACCAGCGTGATGACGACGACCAGCGCACCGACGACAAAGGAGTTGACGAGCCAGGTCAGGAACTTGGTGCTCCCGAACAGCAGGTCCAGATTGGCCATGGTCGGCGGCTCGGTGAACCAGAACGGATTGTTCTCAGGGTCGTAGAGGTCCGACTCGCGCTTGAAGGCGGTGATCAGCATCACATAGAAGGGCATGGCCGAAAACAGGGTGAAGAGCCCGATCCCCGCATAGGTCGCCGTTCGCCAGCCCGCCTGCTTCATGCCGGTTCGGACTTCCACGGCTCACACCTCCCGCCGGCGAATGAGCACCAGGATACCGGCGGACAATGCCGCCAGCACCGGGAACATGAAAAGGGCGATCGCCGCCCCCTGGCCGAGCGACCCGCCCTGTACCCCCGTGAAGAACGCCAGCGTCGTCAGCACGTGGGTGGAATTGGCGGGGCCCCCGCGGGTGAGAATGTAGATCACCACCATGTCGGCGAATGTGAAGATGAAGGTGAACAGAACGGCGATGCCGAAGATCGGCAGCATCATCGGCAAGATGACCTGGAACAGGCGTCGGAAATAGCCGGCCCCGTCAACGAGCGCCTGCTCCTGGATTTCTTGCGGAATGGAATTGAGCCCGGCAAGCACGATCACCGTGCCGAGCGGCAGGATGCGCCAGACATTCACGAGAATGATGGAGGCCATGGGCAGATTGCCGCTGCCCAGCCAATAGAGGTTGGTGGCCGGGCCGAGCAATGCCCCCGGATGTCCGAGGAGGCTTGCCTGGCGGAGAAACCAGTCGATCGGGCTGAAGATGGAATCGAGCATCCACAGCCAGCCGATGACGCTGAGCGAGACCGGCGCGGTCCACGGCAACAGGATGAGGAAGCGCACCAGCCACTTGCCGCGGAATGGCCGTATCAGCAGTTCCGCCTGGATCGTGCCGAGCACCAGTACGATCAGCAGCGTCATGCCGGAAACCAGAAAGGTGTTGAACAGCGTCCGCAGGAAGATCGGGTCGCCGATCAATGCCCGGAAATTCGCCAGTCCCACGAAGGTGGCGGCGGTGCCGCCGGTCGTCAGGTCGCTGAAGCTGTAATAGATGGAAAGCACCAAGGGCACGCCCATCAGCGCCGCGATGTAAATGATCGCGGGGGCGATCAAGGCGCCGGCGAGCAGCCTGTCGGAGTCCAACAGCCGCCGCGCCGTCCCATATTCCTCCAGGGCTTCCGCTGCCATCGTTCAGTCCTTCCTGAGGCCGGTGGCCGGATCGAACCGGCGTATGGCATGGCGCGGCACCTCGAAGGTGTAGGCGCTTCCTTCGTCGATGTGCCCCTTGACGAGCCCGGTGGGAAGCGTGGCGAGAACCTCCGGCGGCTCATCCCTCTCGTCCTCGCCGACATAGCCGTACACCAGCACTTCGTTGCCGAGCTCCTCCACCTGGACCACCCGGAACGTCATCTGCTCCCTATCCTCGGAAGCTGGCCCCCGGCCGAGCGGGAAAAAATCCTCGGCGTGGAAACCGATCAGCGTTCCGTTGCGCAGAACAAGGTTCATGGGCGGCGAGCCCATGAACTGCGCCACGAAGGTGTTGACCGGATTGCGGTAGATGTCCAAAGGCTCGCCGATCTGCTCGATGCGTCCGCCGTTCATGACCGCGACGCGCTCGCCGAGTCCCATGGCTTCCACCTGGTCGTGCGTGACGTAGATGGTGGTCACCCCGGTCTCGCGGTGCAGTCGCTTCAATTCGCGGCGTGCCGTATGCCGCAGCTTGGCGTCGAGATTGGACAGCGGCTCGTCCATCAGAAAGATCGCCGGCTGGCGCACCAGCGCCCGCGCCAGGGCGACCCGCTGGCGCTCGCCTCCGGAAAGCGCCCGCGGCCTGCGGTCAAGCAGGTGGGCGATGCCCAACAGGTCGGCCGCCCATGTGACGCGGGCGCGGATCTTGTCGGCCGGCATGCGCAAGGCCTCGAGCGGAAAGGCGATGTTCTTGTAGGCCGACTTGTGGGGGTAAAGCGCATAGCTCTGGAAGACCATGGCGATGTTGCGGGTCTTGGGAGGCAGGCGGTTCGCGAGCCGTCCGCCTATGTAGACCTCCCCCGAAGTCGGCTTTTCCAACCCCGCGATCGTCCGCATCAACGTGGTCTTGCCGGAGCCGGACGCACCAAGCAGGACGATGAATTCGCCGTCCTTCACGTCGAGGTCGACGCCGTCCACCGCCCTGACGCTGCCGAAGTGGATATGAAGGTCGCGCGTCTCGAGAGTAGCCAATGCCCTTTCTCCTGTTGCGCTAAAGCTGACAGGGGCGGATTCCCCACCCGGCCCCTCGTCGTCAGCCGCCTTGGACCAGCCCGCGTTTGCGCCACGCGTCGAACACTTTCCTGATCTGGTCCGCGGCGGTCTTCACCGCCTCTTCCGGCTCGACTTTTCCTTGCGCAACATTCGCCATCATGTTCGGGATCACGAAGGTGCTGAAGACTTCGCCGACGGCCGGGTTCGCGTAACCGGGATGGCCGAGGTTGGTGGTCCAATCGGCTGCAGACTTCAGCGCCCTGAGCTTGCCTTCGGGCTCGTCCGCCATCTTGAAGGGATCGTTTTCGAACCACGCGCCGGTGAGATCGTTCACGGTCTTGGCGCCAGAAACGGCGGCATAGCTGCGCTGGCCGGCGGCGACCGGCGCATCCGGGAAGCTCGGCGAGTTGTAGAGCTTGCTCTGGTACATGGCCTCGTCGTAGTTTTCGACCAGGTAGGCGATGAACTGCTTGGCCGTGTCGGCACGATCCTTGGCGAAGCCGGGCACCACGTAGTTGTACAGGACGTGGACATTGCCCCATCCCGTCCCCCCCGGTCCCTTCAGCGGCGGCGTGAAGAAGATGTCCTTGGCGATGTCGGGTCGGGATTCCTGGGCCGAGCGGTAGGCCGAAATCGAGTTCAGAATGTAGGAGGCGCGGCCGGCGATCAGCGCCTGGTTGTTGGAGGCCGCGTTCCAGGCGAAGACCTCGGGCGTCAGCGCCTGCTCGTAAAGGGACTTCATGTACTTCACGGCCTCGACGGACCGTTTCAGGTACTCGCCCTGGTCAAGAACGATGGCGCCGTTCTCGTCCTGCAGCGCCGTGTCGAACGACCACAAGATGGCCCGTGCGGCCATGTTGGAATCGATCTCCTGCGACAGGCCGATGCCGACCTGCACGCCCTGTTCGCTCTTGATCTTCGCCCCGACGGTAAGAAGGTCCTCCCAGGTCGTCGGTCCGTCCGGCATGCCGGCCTTCTCCCACAGCGATTTCCGGTAATCGCCGGGGTCGATCGTCCATCCGTGGCAGAAGGCGTAGTGCTTCTTCGTCACCGGGTTGTAGCTGACCCGTTCGGAAACGCGGAAAGGCTTGCCGTACTTGCCGGCCATCTCCTGGTTGATGTCCTCCATGTCCATCAGGCTGGGTTCGAATTGCGCGGCTTCCGGCCCCAGTTCGATCAGGTCGTGGCCGGAGCTTGCCGAGATCTCGGACGCGGTGGTGGCAGCAAGGTCGGCGATGTTGATGTGATCCACGCTCACCTGAATGCCGTTTTCCTCTCCCCACTTCTTGGCAAAGGCATCGAACCAGGTGTCGTATGACGGCACGAAATGGCTCCATTGGAGTATTTTGAGGGTCTTCTCCTGCGCCCTGGCCCTGGTGATGACCCAGGGGCCGACCGCAGCGGCTACGCCGAGCGCACCGCCTGCAGCGAGGAAGCTTCTGCGGCTGATGTCACCGCCTTTTCCCGGCCTGCGGTTATGTTCATGTTTTGTTCTGGTCATGATCGTCCTCCTCGACTCGAGCCCCGTCGTGAGCGACGTATTACTGGAATGCAGAAATCCCGCGTTTCTATTTGCACGCCACCGAGGCACCCATGGCCATCGATGGAAGGTTATAGGGCGTGCAGCTTGCCACCGACGCGGATCGCACGTTCCGAAGTGCCGTCGCCCACGCGTTGCCCGACGAACCCTTTGGGAACTGAGCTAGAGTACACGCAAAGTGACACCGGCGGTACGCCTGCTGCCGCCAACAACCATACGATCACACACTATTGAAGTCCTCGCCTGTGTGGTGCGGAGTTGCCGCGCGCCGGCTCCCGAATGTCGTGAAAGCGCTGAAACGCGCCATTCGTTCCGCCGGAGCCATCGATCACACCCCCGCCATTCTAGGGATGACAAATCAAAAGTTGCAATAACATTATCCGGGCGGGGGACGGGGCGGACAGGCACGCGGGTGCCTGTGGTGGAAAATCGGCAGCTGCAGAACGGCATGGCCGTAACTGCGCACAATCCTCAGAGAGGGAACGTCACGATGCCGCATCCTAGCCAGACCAGCGAGTCAAACCAGACCAGCGACGAATGGTGGGTCAATGATCAGACGCCCGACAACCCTTACGGCAAGAGCGAGGATTACGAGTCCTTTCTCGACTATCTCGGGGCATTGCCCCGCAGCCTGACGCCGGAGATCGCCGCGGGAACGCTGAGGATCAACGTCTATGAGCTCAACGACCATCCCGAGTACAAGGCCGCCGCGATCGGCGCCCTCGAGATGTGGGCGTCCGTCACGCCGCTGAAATTCGAGATCGTCGACGATGCGCCCTTCGACAGCACCACGGACTGGATGGAGGTCGTCAGCCCCGAACTCGGCGAGGAGGACGATGGCAGCGCCTATTCGAGCAATCGCTATGTCAGCATCGGCCAGCGCTTCCACGACACGGAACCGAACAAGACCGATATCGGCGGCTATGTCTTCGATTCCTTCATCCACGAGTTCGGCCATGAATTCGGGCTCAATCATCCCGGCCTCTACAATTACAGCGGTCCCGGCGGCGTGCAGATCAACTATCTGAACAATGCGACCTGGACCTATGATCGCCAGCAATACAGCGTCATGTCCTATTTCGATGGGATCGACGTCGGCGAACCAACCCGCTGGTCCGCATCGACGCCGCTGATGGCCGACATCGAGGCCGTCATTCGCCGCTTCTTCTCCACCGTCGACGAGAACGGCGTGCGCACCTATCAGCACATCGACCTCAATACCGGCGACAATCTCTACGGCTTCGGGAGCACGCAGTATGGCTACCAGCTCACCTCCTCGGGCATGCAGCATGACATCGGCTTCGTGATCCATGACACCGGCGGAACCGACACGATCGACTTCTCCGGCTCGACGGCCGGCACGATCCTCGACCTGCGTGCCGGGCAGTTCTCCAGCGTCAACGGTCACAGCAACAACGTGTCGATCTTCGCCGGACACAACGCCGATCAGACCGACTATTACGTCGAGACCGGCATCGGCAGCAGGTTCGACGATATCCTGATCGGCAACGACGGCGACAACACGCTCGACGGCCGCGGCGGCGGCGACCGCATGGCCGGCAACGGCGGCGACGACGTCTATTTCGTTGATTCATGGGACGACATCGTTCGCGAGGAGGCGAACGGCGGCAACGACACGGTCATCCTCCTGTCGAGGCACCTGAAGATCAGGAAGATCGCCAACGTCGAAAACATCATCTACGCCGACGAAGCGACGAGCGAGCCGGGCGTCGGCGGCGGCGAGACCTCGCCCAGCGCTGGCGACAACACGATGGCGAGCATCATCTTCGGCAGCGATGGAAACGACACGCTTGACGGCGGCGCCGGCGACGACACGATCTTCGGCCAGGGCGGTGACGACCTGATCATCGGCGGCCGCGACTCGCTCGCGAGCCGCGACATCAACAACACGATCGACGTGGAGGACCTGGAGGACCAGACCGAAAGCGACGACGGCAACGACACGCTCTACGGCGGCGATGGCAACGACACCATTCTTGGCGGCCAGGGCAACGATATCCTCGACGGGGGCGACGGCGACGACACGCTGAGCGGCCAGGACGGAATCGATATATTCAGGGGCGGCGCAGGGGTCGACACGGTCGATTTCAGCAGGGAGAGCCCCTTCCAGCTGCTCGTCAACCTCGCCACCAACGTCGCCAGCGGCGGCACCGCGTCGGGTGACACGTTCTACAGCATCGAAAACCTGATCGGTTCCGATGACCGCATCGACCGCTTCATCGGCACGGCCGCCGCAAACCATTTCTGGGGCCAGGGCGGCGGCGACTACTTCAATGGCGGCGACGGCAATGACATCCTGGATGGCGGCAGAGATGGCGACATCCTCTATGGCGAAGGCGGCAACGACACGATCATCGGCGGCGCCGGCCAAGACTATCTGGACGGTGGCTCCGGTATCGACACGGTCGTCTATGCGGGCAGCCCCGGCGGCGTGACGATCGACCTTGCCAACGGCACGGCCAGCGGTGGCGACGGCGACGGTCCGGTGCAGATCGTCGGCCGGGGTGCCGCGATCCGGCACGATATGCTTGCGGGCTTCGAGAATTGCCGTCGGCTCGTCCTTTGACGACCATCTGATCGGCAACGCGCTTGCCAATGTTCTCTCCGGCGGCGCCGGCGACGACACGCTCACCGGTGGCATCGGGGCCGACCGATTGAACGGCGGCGCCGGCAGCGACACGGCGGATTACGCCGACGCAACGCGCGGCGTCAAACTCAGTCTCACCGGCGGCAGGTCCGGCGGCGACAGCTATGTCTCCATCGAGAATCTTGCAGGTTCGGGTTTCAATGACCGGCTGACCGGCAACGGCTCGGCCAATGTCCTGACGGGCCAGGGCGGCGACGACAGGATCGACGGCGGCGGCGGCGATGACACCCTGCTCGGGGATTTCGCCTATCAGGGCGACGCGCCGCCACGCCCGGGGATCGGAACCGGCTATGCGACGCTCGGACCGGACGCGACGAACAACTCGATCGCCGACGCCTTCGACATCTCCAACAACTTTTCCCTCGCCAGCGACCCCGACATCTTCGATTCGACGACGGTCCTTCACACGACCGTCAACGCCACCGGAAACGGCCAGGGCGGATATTACAAGATCGAGCTTGCGGCCGGCACGGTCATTACGATCGACATTGACGGAATTGCCGATCCGAATGTCCACGACAGCTGGGTCAGGCTGCTCGACAGCGACGGCAATATCGTCGCCCAGAACGATGACGGCGGCGGCGATCCCGGCTCCGCAAGCAGCCGGGATTCGAGCCTGGTATTCGTCGCAGAGGAGTCCGGCACCTATTACATCCTGGAGGGCAGCTGGTCGCCGACGGCGCCGGGAGATGGCTGGGCCGAGGCCGTGCCGCAAGGCTCCACCTATGAGCTGAACGTATCGGTCGAATTCCCGCCTGCGCCGGCCCAGCCGGGCGTTGCCGGGTCCGACACGCTCAACGGCGGCGCAGGCAGCGATCTGCTGGATGGCGGCCTGGCGGCCGACATGCTCACCGGCGGCGAGGGCGAGGACAGCTTCCGCTTCTCGACCGAGCTTGGCAACGGCAATGTCGACTGGATCAGGGACTTCAGGGTCATCGACGACACGATCCTTCTGGACAACCTCATCTTCGAGGAGGTCGGTGCCGACGGCGCGCTCGCCCTGGGCGCGTTCTACGGGAGTGCGGCGGGCGTCGCTCATGACGCCGACGACCGCATCATCTACGATACCGATAGCGGCATCCTGTCCTATGACGCCGATGGCGGCGGAGACGTTGCAGCCGTTCAGTTTGCGCAGCTCGGCACAAATCTGAGGCTTTCGGCGGCCGACTTCATTATCATCTGACCCGACCTCGAGGTGGGGCGCTTTCGGGCGCCCCACCGCACGAGACAGTTGCAGTTGATTTCTCTGGCGAGCCAGAAGCTCAGCTCCACTGTCGCCACCCGCAGGAATCTGACGGGCTGACCATGGAGAGTGTGCGATGAAGCGCCCGACCGACCGCCGCAGAGTGTTGATGACCGTCGGAGCCGCGGCGGTCGCCGCGGTCGCCGGAACGGTCGCTGCGCAACCGACCGACATTCGCGGCACGGTCACCTTCGAGGGGGGCGCCGCGATTCCCGAGGGCCGGCTCGAGATTTATCTCGAGGATCCTGCCGTTCGTGACCATGCGCGCCGTCGCGCCACGGAAACGCGCATCGGAAGCGACGGCGGGTCGAACGCGATCGCCTTCTCCTTGTCTCCGCCTGCCGACAGGATTGCCTCGCGAAGGCTGCGGATCGTCGCCCGCCTCGAGCGTGCCGATGGATGGCTGATCGCGCGCGGAAGCGCGCGGTTCGAGGCGGATCGGCCGGTCTACGTCACGCTCAACAAGGTTATCTATTAGAGCATTCTTGCAGTCAGGCGGAATCACCATGAATGCCTGCCCGGTCGCAACGGGTGACAGGACGATGGATTCAGCCCGGATCGCCGCCGGCCGCTCGATGTTCCTCGATCCGTTCAGGCTCTTCCTGGTCGATCCGCATCAGCTCGTTGCGCGCCTCGTCTTCTACGCGCAGCAATTCGTCGAGCTTGGCATGAAGAGCCTGCGTGTCGCGGTGCTGGGCCCTCTGGATGAAGAGGGTCATGGCCCAGACGATCAGCGTCACGACGCCATGGGCGTCCAGGCTTTCCGGCCATAACAACAGCCAGAGACCGCCATAGAGGATGACGATCAGGAACGCCCAGGGGCGGGAGGTCAGGGTTCCAAGGTCGGTGAGGTGTCGGCCAATCGTGCTCTCGGACATGGCACGGAAACGCACGGCCCGGCGACGTGTTCCAATCACCCCGCTACTGCATGTCTCCTTTAATCGACCTCGATTGAAGGACAAAGACATGCAGCAATTCAAAGCGCTACAGCGACCTTTGCGCGCCTGACAAGACGTGCGGCGCTGTAGCACTATGGCCGCGGTGTTGTGGAGAGACCCTTCTACAGCCGCCGGCCGTGCTCGTCGAAGCAGTGCAGGTCTTGCGGGCTGGCGACGACGTCGACCTCTGCGTCAACGGCCATGCGCGAGCGGCCGGGAACCCGGAAAACCAGTGGCTCGCCGCTTGCCAGCGTGCCGTGCACATAGCTCTCGGCACCTACGAGTTCGATGGCGCCCACACGCACGGCGGCTCTGAACTGGTCTGCGCTGGCCGCGCCGTCGCCAAGACTGATGTCTTCCGGCCGGATTCCGAGTGTCGCAAGTCCCCGGCGTTCGATCACGGCCGCGGGGGCCGACCAGCCGGCAGGGCCGTCGGACGCCTGGAGCAGGTTCATCGAGGGAGAGCCGATGAAGGTCGCCACGAAGGCCGTTGCGGGTCTTTCGTAAAGCTCGATCGGCGTGCCCACCTGTTCGATCCTGCCGCCGTTGAGGACGACGAGGCGGTCCGCCAGCGTCATGGCTTCCAGCTGGTCGTGGGTGACATAGACGCTCGTGGTGGCGAGCGCCCGCTGCAGGCGCTTGATTTCGACGCGCATCTGAACCCGGAGCTTGGCGTCGAGATTGGAGAGCGGTTCGTCGAACAGGAATGCCGCGGGCTCGCGCACGATGGCGCGGCCCATGGCAACGCGCTGGCGCTGGCCGCCGGAGAGCTGCCGAGGCTTGCGGTCGAGGTAGGCCTCGATCTCCAGCGATTTCGCGGCCTTGGCTATCCGCCGCTCGATCTCGTCCTTGGGCGTGTTGCGGTTTTTCAGTCCATAGGCAAGGTTCTGGCGGACCGTCATGTGCGGATAGAGCGCGTAGTTCTGGAAGACCATGGCGATGTCACGCTCGGATGGCTCCAAGCCGTTGACGACACGCTCGCCGATCGCGATTTCCCCGGATGTGATGCTTTCGAGCCCGGCGATCATTCTGAGCAGCGTCGATTTTCCGCAGCCGGACGGCCCGACGAGGACGATGAACTCGCCGTCGGCGATGGCCAGCGACACGCCTCGAATGGCGTCGATATTGCCGTGATAGGTCTTGCGGACGTCCTTGAGAGTGATCGTTGCCATTATTTCTCCGTTTCAACCAGGCCTTTGACGAGCCAGCGCTGCATCAGGACCACGACGACGACCGGCGGGATGATGGCGAGGATGGCCGTGACCATGACGTAGTTCCAGGGCGTCGAGGCATCGGTGAAATCCACCATTTTCCTCAGGCCTATGATGATCGTGTTCATCCGGCTGTCATTCGTGACGAGGAGGGGCCAGAGATACTGCGTCCAGCCGTAGATGAAGAGGATCACGAAGAGCGCCGCGATATTGGTCCGCGACAGCGGCAGCAGGATATCCCGCATGAAGCGGAACGGTCCGGCGCTGTCGATGCGGGCCGCCTCGACGAGCTCGCCCGGGATCGTCAGGAAAAACTGCCGGAAGAGAAAGGTCGCCGTTGCCGAGGCCATCAGCGGCAGCGTGAGGCCGGCATAGGTGTCGATCAGCCCGAGATCGACGATCACCTTGTAGGTCGGCAAGATCCGCACCTCCACCGGCAGCATCAGGGTGATGAAGATCATCCAGAAGAACGCCATGCGCAGCGGAAAACGGAAGAAGACGATCGCGAAGGCGGACAGGAAGGAAATGACGATCTTGCCGATGGCAATCGCGATCGCCACGACGAAGGTGTTGAACAGCAGCCGCTCCAGGCTGACGCCGACCATGCGCTGGACGCCGCCCGAGAGCGATTCGGCATAATTGTCGGCCAGCCGCTCGCCGGGGGCGAGCGGCATCGGCGGACGGACGATCTCGGTCGAGGTCATGCTCGAAGCGACGAAGGTGTAATAGATCGGAAAGACCACGATGAGGATGCCGATGATCAGCATCAGGTGACCGATCAGATTGGAGATGGGGCGTTTCTCGATCATCGGCGGACCTCACCCGTAATGGACGCGACGTTCCACGAAGCGGAACTGGAAGGCCGTGAGGGCGACGACGATCGCCATCAGGACGACCGACTGCGCGGCAGACGAGCCGAGGTTCAGATTGACGAAGCCGTCATTGTAGACCTTGTAGACGAGCGTTTCCGTTGCCTTTGCCGGGCCGCCGCCGGTCACCGAATGGATGATGCCGAAGGTGTCGAAAAAGGCATAGACGGTGTTGACCACCAGGAGGAAGAACGTCGTCGGCGCGAGCAATGGAAAGACGATCGTCCAGAAGCGCCTGGTGCCGCGGGCGCCGTCGATCGCGGCCGCTTCGATCAAGGATTTGGGGATGGCCTGGAGGCCGGCAACGAAGAAGAGGAAATTGTAGCTGATCTGCTTCCAGGCGGCGGCGATGACGATCAGCATCATGGCGTGGTTGCCGTTGAGCAGCGGGTCCCAGTGAAAGCCGTTGCGCCGAAGGAGATAGGCGAAGGTCCCCATGGCCGGACTGAACATGAAGAGCCACAACATGCCGGCAACGGCCGGCGCGACCGCATAGGGCCAGATCAGCAAGGTCCGATAGAAGGTCTGGCCGCGCACGACCCGGTCGGCGGCCGTCGCCAGAAGCAGGGCCGCTCCCATCGATAAAAGCGCCGTCAGCAGGCTGAAGACGATCGTGACCTTCAGCGAGTTGAGATAGTTCGGATCCGAAAGCACCGCGCTGAAGTTGGCAAGCCCGACGAAGCCGCTCTTCAGCCCGAAGGGGTCTTCGCGCATGACGGACTGGTAGAGCGCCTGGCTCGCCGGCCAGAAGAAGAAGACCAGCGTGAGCACTATCTGCGGGGCGACGAGGATGTAGGGCAGGACCTTGTGCGGGAAAATGACGCGCTGCACTGCAATCTCCAGAAGCAACGGCTGCCGCCCGCGGTCTTCGAACCGCGGGCGGCAGCCTTGATCGATCAGTTGCTGATTGCCGCCGCGATTGCGGCGTTGGCGCGTTCGACGGCCTTGTCGAGAGCCGCCTTGGCATCCTGCTGGCCCGCCAGCATCGCCTCGAACTCCTCATTGAGGATGTCGCGTACCTGCGGCAGGTTGACGAGGCGGACGCCCTTCGAATTCTCGGTCGGCGCCTTGCCCATCATCTGCAGGATCGGCGTTTCCCGGCCGGGGTTCTTCTCGTAGAAGCCGGATTTCTTGGTTTCCTCATAGGCGGCCATCGTCACCGGCAGATAGCCGGACACCTGGTGCAGCTTGGCCTGGATCTTCGTCTGAGAGAGGAAATTGAAGAACTCGGCGACGCCCTTGTACTCCTCGTCGGACTTGCCGCCGAAGACCCAGAGGCTCGCGCCGCCGGGGATCGTGTTCTGCGGCCCGTGGCCTTCATAGTAGGGGAGCTGGCCGATGCCGTAGTTGATGCCGCTCTTGACGATGTCGCCGAGACCGCCCGACGATTCCGTCATGATCGCGCATTCTCCGGAGGTGAAGAGCTGCTTGGCTTCCGACGTCCGCCCGCCGTAGCGGAACACGCCGTCCTTGGCGAGGTCCGCGATCGCCTGGAAATGCTCCACATAGACCGGCGCATTGATCTTGAGCTCGACGTCCGGACCGGCGAGGCCGTTTTCATTGGTGCCGTAGGGCACGTTGTTCCAGGCGGCGAAGTTTTCCGTTTGAATCCAGGTCAACCAGGTCGAGGTCATCCCGCAGGGCGCCGCCCCGCTCTCCTTGACATTCTTCGCCGCCTCGAAGACTTCCGGCCATGTCTTGGGCGGGTTGTCGACATCGAGCCCCGCTTTCTTGAAGGCGTCCTTGTTGTAGTAGAGGATCGGCGAGGAGGAGTTGTAGGGGAAGGACAGCATCGTCCCGTCCGGCTTCGAATAATAGGCAACGATTCCCGGCAGGTATTGCGACTTGTCGAAACTGTAGCCGGCCTTGTCGAGCACCTCCACGGCCGGCACGATCGCGCCCTCGGCCGCCATCATCGTGCCGCTGCCGGCATCGAAGACCTGGATGATCGCCGGCGGCTGCTTCGACCGGAAGGCGGCGATGCCGGCGTTCAACGTTTCCGGATAGGTGCCCTTGAACACCGGCACGATCTTGTAGTTGCTCTGGCTCTCGTTGAATTCCTTGGCAAGTGCCTCGACCATCTCGTTGTTGGCGCCGGTCATCGCATGCCACCATTGCAATTCCGTGGCAGCCTCGGCCTGCGACGCGACGGCGCCAAGAATGGCGGCGACCATCGTGGATGCGGTAATCAATCGCATGGAAATCTCCTCCCTTGTGCGCAACCTTGCCTTGCCGGTCCGGCGCGCAGACACCCTGCCGCCTCTCCTGTGGCTGGCCGGGCCTTCCTCCTAAAAGTGGTATCGGAACGCGTACACCACCGCGGATCAAACATAGCGTCCGGCCGCCTCAAGTCGAGAGCCGTTTTCGCGTGCTGCCGCAAAGCCATGGCCGTTCGGCTCACGTCGCAAGCTCGAGGGTGACGGTCGTGCCGGCGCCCACGGAAGATTCTATTCGCGCCTCGCCGCCGCTTTGCCGGATGAAGCCGTAGACCATCGCGAGCCCGAGGCCCGCTCCGCCTTCCTCGCCGCGCGTGGTGAAGTAGGGCTCGAAGGCTTTATCGACGGCTTCGGGCGCCATGCCGATGCCGGTGTCGGAAACCGCGACGGAGACTGTGCCGGGACCGGATGCCGCCTTGATGGAGATGACCCCGCCGCTGGGCATGGCGGCGGCGGCATTGAGACAAAGGTTGAGAATGGACTGCTCGAACAGCGCGGCGTCGAGCGACACCGCCGGGAGGTCCGGATCGAGTTGAAGGCCGATCTTGCATTTCGGCCCGACGGCGATTTCCAGGACGTCGGCCATGCCGCGAAGGACGGCCGCCACATCCACCGGCGTGGGGTTGAGCGGATGCTGGCTGCCGACGGAGAGCATGCTGGACGCAAGCGCCCGGCCACGATCGGCCGCCTTGCGGATGCGGGCGATATGCCTCTTCTGGCGTTCGTTGTAGCCCGTCTCCCGCTCCAGGAGACCGAGACTGCCGGTTATGATGCCGATCATGTTGCCGACCTCGTGGCTCACCTGATGCGTCATGCGCATGATGCCGTCGAGACGCTGCGCCTTTGCCGCGTCCGCCTCCTGGCGATCCATGTCGGTCACGTCGCGGGCAAGCAGCACGATGCCGCCGTCCGGCTGGCGCGACAGCGAAATTTCGACGACGCGGCGCGCCTCGGAGCGATGCCGCAGCACCATGCGATCGGCAAGCGTTCCCGGGTCGCCGCCGCAGGGCAGAAGCGACGCGTCGATCTCCGGCACGCATTCCACGAACCGTCTCAAGGGCAGCCTTCGAGCCGCGCCCGACTGGCCGACCAGTTCGATGACGCGGCGGTTCATGGTGATCGGCCGCCCGGTCGCGTCGAAGAGCGCAATGCCTTCGTTCATGTTGCGGAAGGTGGAGCGAATGGTGCGTGCCGCGGCCTCGGCGGTGCGCCGTAAACGGGAAACGCGGTCGACGCTGTCCTTGAAGGCCTTGAATGCCTGGAGCAGCCGCACGAGCTCCGTCTCGCTGCCGGCATAGACGGGCGGCCGGACGTCGCTCTCGCCCTTTGCGAGGTCGTTCATGCCGTTCGACAAGGCGACGATACCGCCGGAGACCCGCATCACCGAGCGTATCGAGACAATCGCCATCAAGAGCACGAGGAGCGAGGCGGCGGCGACCGTGAGCAGCAGGCGACTGAGCGCATCGGAGGCGGAGGCAAGGTCCTCGTTGAGGCTGCGGGCGATGGCGTCGCTCTGCGCCTCCGTCGCATGCGAGAGATCGCGCGAGGCGGAATGCAGGCGCGTGACTGAGCCCCGGACCGCGAACATCTCGAGGAGGTATCGCGTCTGCGCCTCGAAGACGCGCTCATAGGGCCGAAGCTCCGCCCTCGGAATGGTGTTGAACGTGGCCTCGGCGACGTAGCGCCGGCGCAACTCCCCGAGCTGGAAGAGGCTGTCCGAATTCGATGCGGACTGGACGATGGCATTCAACCTCTGGCGCAGGGCCGCATTCCCCACCGTTTGGCTGGTCGCGATCTCGCCGATCGCCGCCGCGGCTGCAGCCTTGTGCTGCTGGGCGGATTCGGCATCGCCGGCGAGCACGAGCGTGCGGGTGCGGACATCGCCGAGCAGGTCCAGCATTTCTTCGCTGGGGAAATTCGCGACGACGGCTGCGCTCGCCTGCGGTTTGATCGTCCTCAAGAGGTTGTCGACCTGCGCGACGACGGCGCGGCTTTCGCTCGCCACGCGATAGGGCGAGGTCGCGTTCATCAGCAACGGGGCACTGGCGACGAGGTCCGAGACGTGCCTCGACACCAGCGACGCCTTGGCGAGGCTCGTGAAGGCATGGGTGCCATAGGCGGCCATCTCATTGCGGGCTTTCTGCAATCCGTAGATGGCGATGACGGCCAGGCTGAAGACCAGAAAGCAGATGAAGACGATCGCAAACGGCAGACGGAAGGCGATCGAGGACAGGAACGGCCGGCTGATCACGAAATCGGCTCGACTTCGTCGGTGTGCAGGACGTAGCCCTTGCCGCGGCGTGTCTGGATGTGGCGCGGCAGGTCGGGGTTGCGCTCGATCTTGCGCCTCAGGCGCAGCACCAGTACGTCGACGTTGCGGTCGATATAGCGTTCGCTTTCGGCGCCCAGGCGATCGAGGATCTGGGCGCGGCTGACGGGCGTGTTGGGCTGCTCGGCGAGAATTTCGAGGAGCGCGAATTCGGCCGCAGTCAGCGTCCGACTGCGATCGGCGAGGCAGACGGCGCTGCGGGCCTTGAGATCGACCGCCCAGTCGCCGAGGCGGAGCGACGCGGCCTGCTGGTCGCGTTCGGCTTCCTTTTCCTGCCTCAGCGATGGAATGGTACGACGCAGTACCGCCTTTATGCGCGCCGTCAGTTCGATCGGCTCGAAGGGTTTGACGACGTAATCGTCGGCGGCCGTCTCGAGCCCCAGCACGCGGTCCGTCGCGCTTCCGGCGGCCGTGACCATTATGATCCCGATATTGGCCTGGGCGCGCAGCCGCTGGGCAAAGGCGCGGCCGGATGTTCCCGGCAGGTTGTGGTCGACCAGCACCAGGTGGACCGTTTCCCGTGCCAGGATTTCGGATGCATGCTCCGCCGATGGAGCGCTCACCGGGAGCCAACCCTCGGCTTCGACCAGGTCGGAGATAAGCTCCGCCATGTCCGCATCGTCCTCGACGATCAGAATCCTCACCTTCTCCGTCAACACGCTGCAGTCCTCCCGGGGCCATCATAGGCATGCCACGGCGAATGTTCAAAGCCTTGCTGGTTATGCGTGATTGTCACATTTGCAATTTTTGTAATGCGTGAAACGCTTGCGCTCCTGCGCTGACATAACGGTAACCATTCTTCGATTGCGGCGGCGGGCAGATCTGAGATGCTGGTTTCAGCGATTGGAACGGGGAGGTTCCAATGAGGGAGGCGAAGGTGAGAACAATCACCGCACTTGGCCTGGGGCTTGGCCTCTGGCTCGGATCATCGGGGATCGGCACGGCGGGCGCGACGCTCAACGTCCTTTGCGGCGTCGATGAGAGCTGGTGCGGGGTGATGGCCGCGGCCTTCCGGGCCAATAGCGGCACCGATGTCGTGATGACCCGCAAGAGCAGCGGGGAAATTCTCGATCAGGTTCGCGCCGAACGCCAGCATCCGACGGTCGATGTCTGGTGGGGCGGCACCGGCGACGCCCATCTTCAGGCCGGCTCCGAAGGCCTGCTGCAGCCGTATCGTTCAAACAACGAGCGCGACTTGCTGCCCTGGGCGCAGAACTTCCTTGCGCTCTCCGGCGGCCGGTCCGCGGGGATTTATGCCGGCGCCCTGGGGTTTGCCTATAATGCCGAGCTGCTTGCGCGCTACGAGGTGCCGGCGCCGACATGCTGGAAAGACCTGACGAGCAGCGCCTATCGCGGCCGTATCCAAACCGGTAACCCGAACTCGTCCGGAACGGCGTTCACCATGCTCGCGGCCCTTGTGCAGCTCTTCGGCGAGGACGAAGCCTTCCGCTTCATGGGCGACCTCGACCGCAACGTCACGGAATACACCAAGTCGGGCTCGGCGCCGGTCAAGGCGGCCGCCCGCGGCGAGACGCTGATCGGGATTTCCTTCATGCACGACGCGGTGACGCAGAAGCAGGCGGGGTCGCCGCTCGTCATCGTCGCGCCCTGCGAGGGCACCGGCTACGAAATAGGGGCCGTGAGCATCCTCAAGGGCGCGCGCAACCTGGAGACAGCCCGGCGTTTTGTCGATTTTGCCCTCAGCCCCGAGGGCCAGGCGACGGGTGTCGTCGCCGGGCAGTATCAGGTGCCGTCCAACGCCAAGGCCGCGCTGCCGGCCGCCGCCCCCGACATCTCGATGATCAAGATGGTGGATTACGATTTCGCGACGTTCGGATCGCCGGAGGAGCGAAGTCGGCTGTTGAGGCGCTTCGACACGGAGATCCTCGCCACCAACTGACGTCGGCAACTGAACTCCAACGCTGACCAAACCGATCCCGAAACGGGCCGCGACCTCGCGGCGCCGATGGCCGGCGTCTTGCCCGTGGCGGGCACGGCGCGCGACCGGAATACCCTCAGACGCAACGCAACAGGAGGATAGCCATGCGACTGAAATCCCTCTCGATCCTGGTTTTCGCCGCCACGGCGCTCGGCGGCCTCGAAGCCCGGGCGGCCGGCGAACTCAACCTCATCTGCTCGGCCGACGTCGTCATCTGCGAGCAGTTGAAAGCCGATTTCGAGATGACCCACGACATCAAGGTGAACATGGTCCGACTATCCTCCGGCGAAACCTACGCCAAGGTCCGGGCCGAGGCCCGCAACCCGAAGACCGATATCTGGTGGGGCGGCACGGGCGACCCGCATTTGCAGGCAGCGTCGGAGAACCTGACGCTCGAATACAAGTCGGCGGCGCTCGACCAATTGCATGACTGGGCGAAGAAGCAGGCGGAAAGCTCCGGCTACCGCACGGTTGGTGTTTATGCCGGTGCCCTCGGCTGGGGCTACAACACCGACATCTTCAAGGCCAAGGGCTTCAAGGAGCCGGCCTGCTGGGCGGATCTGCTTGCCCCGGAGCTCAAGGGCGAAATCCAGATCGCCAATCCGAACTCCTCGGGCACCGCCTATACCGCGCTCGCCTCGCTCGTGCAGATCATGGGCGAAGACGAGGCCTTCGACTATCTCAAGAAGCTGAATGCCAACGTCTCGCAATACACCAAATCCGGCTCGGCGCCGGTGAAGGCGGCGGCCCGCGGCGAGACCGGCCTCGGTATCGTCTTCATGCATGATGCCGTCGCGCAAGCGTCCGAGGGCTTCCCGGTCAAGCCCGTGGCACCCTGCGAAGGCACCGGCTACGAGATCGGCTCGATGTCGATCATCAAGGGTGCGCGAAACCTCGACAATGCCAAGGCCTGGTACGACTGGGCGCTGTCGCCGGAAGTCCAGTCGCGCATGAAGGACGCGAAGTCCTTCCAACTGCCGTCGAACAAGTCCGCTGAAGTGCCGAAAGAGGCGCCGAAGTTCGAGAGCATCAAGCTGATCGACTACGACTTCAAGACCTATGGTGATCCGGCCAAGCGCAAGGAGTTGCTGGGACGCTGGGATCGCGAGATCGGCGCTGTCGCCAACTGAGCCGAAATCGGCTTGCCGGCATTCGGGCGGCAATGCCCGGATGTCCGGCGTCTTCCTGACAATTCCTACGTGACGAGAGCGAGGTTCGCCATGATGAATGGCAATCGCAGACTGGACATCGTCCTTGCTTTGGGGGCCGCGGCGCTGACGCTCGTGCCCTGGTACAGGATAGAGGGCGGCTTCTTCGGTTTCGGCTGGCTTGCCGATTTCCCCTCAGGTGCGCAGACGGCACCCGGATTGCTGCAGATTTTCACCCATGGCAGGACCTGGCTTGTCGGCGTCTTGCTGTTGTTCGCCGTCGGCTGCCTCGCTCGCGGCATGTGCCACCCGATGCGGCGTGGCCTGGTCCTGGCCGCCGCGGGCGGGCTGGGCCTTCTGTTCCTCGCCGCCCAGGGACTGGCAATCGGGTTCGCCGGCTGGACCTGGACGATCAGCGAAGCGCTGTTCGGCACGCTTTCGGACGGTCAGCCATCCATGGGAGCGGGGGCGGCGCTGATGGCGCAGGTCTTCGTCTTGCTGTTTGCCTTCGGCCTCGCGGAACGCGGCGCGATGAAGGGCGATGCCTTCATCGTGGGAGCGATCTCGACCCTCGTCTTCCTTGTCGCGGTATTTGTCTTCTACCCGATCGGCAGCATGTTCATCGGCGCCGTTCAGGATTTCGACGGCTCGTTCAATCCCACTGACTTCGTTCGAAACCTGCAGGATCCGGGCATCTGGAGCCTCGGCTGCGTCCTCGGGGCAGAAGTTTGCGGGGTGGCGTGGCGCACCTTGTTCCTGGCGATCATGACCGCGCTCGGCTCGACCTTGCTCGGTCTCGCCTTCGCGCTCGTCGCGACACGCACCCGCTTTCCGTTCAAGAAGGGCCTGAGATTGCTGACGGTCCTGCCGATCATCACGCCGCCCTTCGTCATCGGCCTGGCCTTGACGCTGCTGTTCGGCCGCGCCGGCGTGGTGACCGAGGCCTTGTCCAGCCTGTTCGGCGTCGAACCGGGCCGCTGGCTCTACGGCATGACCGGCATCTGGATCGCCCAGGTTCTCTCCTTCACGCCGATTTCCTTCCTGGTGCTGATCGGCGTGGTCGAGGGGGTCAGCCCGTCGATGGAGGAGGCCTCGCAGACGCTTCGCGCCGACCGCTGGCGCACCTTCCGCCGCGTCTCGCTGCCGCTGATGAAGCCGGGCCTCGCCAATGCCTTCCTGATCGGCTTCATCGAGAGCATGGCCGATTTCGGCAACCCGCTGGTGCTTGGCGGCAGCCATGGCGTGCTTTCGACCGAGATCTTCTTCGCCGTGGTCGGCTCGCAGAACGATCCCGCGCGGGCGGCGGTGCTCGCCATCGTGCTCCTCTGCTTCACGCTTTCGGCCTTCCTGGCGCAGCGTTTCTGGCTCTCCGGCAAGAATTTCGCCACCGTCACCGGCAAGGGCGACAGCGGTGCCCATCTCGCCCTGCCGCGCGGGCTGTCGATCGGCGTGCATGCGGTTGTCATCCCGTGGATGGTCTTCACCCTGGTGGTCTACGGCATGATCCTCGTCGGCGGCTTCGTCAAAACCTGGGGCCTCGACAATTCCCTGACGCTCGACCATTACGCCCGCGCCTTCTCCGTCGGCTTCGACAATGGCGGGATCGCCTGGACCGGGGTCGCCTGGAACTCCTTCTGGACGACCATGGAGATCGCGCTGATCTCGGCGCCGCTGACGGCGATCGTCGGTCTGCTCACCGCCTATATCATCGTCCGCCAGAAATTCGCCGGCCGCAACGTCTTCGAGTTCGCGCTGATGATGAGCTTCGCCATTCCCGGCACCGTCATCGGCGTCAGCTACATCATGGCCTTCAACCTGCCGCCGGTGGAGATGACGGGCTCGGCCCTGATCCTCGTCGCCTGCTTCGTCTTCCGCAACATGCCGGTGGGCGTGCGCGGCGGCATTGCCGCCATGAGCCAGCTCGACAAGAGCCTGGACGAGGCGTCGCTGACGCTGAGGGCCGGCAGCTTCCGGACGATCCGCAAGGTGATCCTGCCGCTGCTGCGGCCGGCCATCAACGCCGCGCTCGTCTATTCCTTCGTACGGGCGATCACCTCGATCAGTGCCGTCATCTTCCTCGTCAGCGCCGAATACAACATGGCGACGTCCTACATCGTCGGTCTCGTCGAGAACGGCGAATACGGCGTGGCGATCGCCTATTCCTCGATGCTGATCGTCGTGATGATCACCGTCATCACCGGCTTCCAGCTCCTCGTCGGCGAGCGGCGGCTGCGCCGCGAGAACCGCGTCGCCGGCCTCTCCCAAACTTCACCCATTTCCGTTCGTCAGGAGAAAACCGCATGACTATCGTCAAACCCGGTTCCGTCGTTTTCGAGAATGTCCGCAAGAGCTTCGGTTCGTTCACAGCCATTCCCGATCTGTCGCTCACCATCGAGCCCGGCACGCTGGTGACCCTGCTCGGTCCCTCGGGCTGCGGCAAGACCACGACCCTTCGCATGCTTGCCGGCCTCGAACATCCGACCTCGGGCCGCATCCTGATCGGCGGCAAGGACGTGACGATGCTGCCGGCCAATGCCCGCGACGTCTCGATGGTATTTCAGTCCTATGCGCTTTTCCCGCACATGACCGCGCTCGACAACGTCGCCTATGGGCTCGAGTCCTCCGGGCTCAGCAGGAGGCAGGCGCGGGCGAAGGCGGATGACGGCCTGAAGCTCGTCGGCCTTGCCGGCATGGGCGAGCGCCTGCCGGCCGAGCTTTCCGGGGGCCAGCAGCAGCGCGTGGCGGTGGCCCGCGCGCTGGTTCTCGAACCGCAGGTGCTGCTCCTCGACGAGCCGCTCTCCAACCTCGATGCGCGGCTGCGCCGCAAGGTCAGAACCGACATTCGCGAACTGCAGCAACGGCTCGGCTTCACCGCCGTCTATGTCACGCATGACCAGGACGAGGCGCTCGCCGTCTCCGACCGGATCATCGTGATGAAGGATGGCGAGATCAGTCAGTCCGGTACGCCGCGCCAGCTTTACGAAGCCCCGGCCTCGCCCTTCATCGCCGACTTCATGGGTGAGGCGAATGTCGTTGCCTGCGAGGTCGTCGCTACCGAGGGCGAACAGACGATCGTCCGGGTCGGCGGTCTCGAGCACCGGCTGCAGGGACGCAACGCGAAGCCGGGTGCGGCCAAGCTCGCCATACGCCCGGGCGCAATCACCCTGGATGCCGACAACGGGACGGGCATCAAGGGGCGGGTGTTGCACTCGGCCTATCTCGGCGATCATATCGAATACGAGGTGGAAACCGATGTCGGCCCCTTGTTCATCGTCGACCACGCCGTCGATCGCGGCTTTTCGCCTGACGCCGATGTCACGCTCGGCCTCAAAAACCGTGGCGTTGCGCTGATCACGGCGTAATCTTCTCTCACTCGGAAGGAAAAATAGCATGACCATGCATGAAGCGGGCCTTGATCAGCGCTTTGCCCTGGCCCAGTCGATTGCCGAGGAAGCGGGCGCGCTCGCCCTCGACTACTTCAACAAGCGCGACACGCTGGTGATCGAGACCAAGCGCGATCCGCAGGATGTCGTTTCGATCGCCGACCGCAACGTCGAGACGCTGATCCGCGAGCGCGTGGCCGCCCGGTTTCCGGCGGACGGGTTCCTCGGCGAGGAATTCGGCCATGTGGACGGCACCTCCGGCTATACCTGGGCCGTCGACCCGATCGACGGCACCGCGCCATTCGTCAACGGCCTGCCGACCTGGTGCGTGTCGATCGCAGTGCTCCACGGGGGCGTGCCGGTGATCGGCGTCATCCATGTCCCGTGTGATGGCGAGATCTATGCTTCGGCTGCCGGCAGAGGCGCGAGCCTCAACGGAGCGAAACTCAACCTCGACCCGTCGCGCACCATCCAGAACGCCATCACCGGCATCGGCTGCAACAACTATGTCGCACCGGAGCGGGTCGGCCAGATCATTGCCGCGCTGCTCGCGATGGGCGGCAACTTCATCCGCAACGGCTCGGGGGCGCTGATGCTCGCCTATGTCGCGGCCGGTCGACTGGTCGGCTACTACGAGCCGCACATGCGCGCCTGGGACTGCATGGCCGGCTACTGCCTCGTCAAGGAAGCCGGCGGCGACTACCTGACCTTTCCGACCGAGGGCGAAGCGTTGCTGGAGGGTCATCCGGTGCTTGCCAGCAATCGGAGCGTCTATGGCGACCTGCTGGCGCTTCATGGCTGAACCGCGCCCGTCCGCCCAGGCGCTCCTCGGCACCTGGCGCGTTTTGCACCCAGGTGGATTCACCTGACGTCGCATGAAATGCAGGGGTTCGAAGCGCTACAGCGAGCTTTGCGCGTCTGACAAGACGCGCGGCGCTGCAGAAACCTGGAGCGCGTCGGAGACAAATTCCCAGAGAGCTCCGATCGCGCCCGAGGAAAGGCCCTTTCCCCCGGCTACGAACAAACCGAATTCGACGAGGGGGGCCGGCGGCATGCCGTCGGCGGCACCCAGGACCTTCATCGTGTCGTGCCGTATGCCGACGTCGAGCAGCACCGCGACGCCGAGACCCGCTTCGATGGCGGATTGGATGGAGGAGAGGCTGGCGCTGGTCAGTACCGTGCGCCAGGGTTTCGCGATCGCGTCGAGGGCGCCGATCATCCTGCGGTCCCAGGTGCAGGTGCCATCGAAGGTGATAAGCGGCAGCGGCTCCTGGTCCGGCACGACGAAGCCGCGCGCCGCCACCCACTTCAAGGGCATGCGCCAGGTACGCGCCGGCGCCGCGCTGATCTCCGCCGGGTCGCCAATGGCGACGTCGACGAGCCCGAGCGCGAGCTTCTGCGAAAGCGCCGGGCTGTCGGCGACGGCGAGATCGAGCGCCACATCGGGGTAGGACGCGGCAAAGCGCTGCAGCGCCTTCGGCAGCGCGCCGACGGCAATGTCTTCGGTCATGCCGAAGCGGATGGGCCCATGCGGAGCACGGCCCGAAAGCGCGCGGCGGGCGCTCGCGCTCAAGCCCAATATCTTCTGCGCATAGGGAAGGAGAACGTGGCCGGCCTCGGTCAAGTCCATGCCGCGCGGCCCGCGTGTGAGCAGCTTCACCCCGAGATCGTCCTCCAGCCGGCGCAATTGCATGCTAACGGCGGACTGGGTTCTCGCCAGTCGGACGGCGGCGGCACTGACGCTGCCGCATTCCGCCGTCGCAACGAAGGCGCGCAGCAACCCTGTCTCCAGATCTCGCATATCAGCATCCCTTATATCATCATCAAGATTATCAGCATTCCTCAATGCTACGGCTTTGCTATTCCTGATCAAGAGGAAAGCGAGGGATTTCGAACATGACCGACCTGAAGAGCGCTGAGGGCGAAGCCTGGACCGCCGCGGCAAAGGCGGCAGGCGAGCGCGGGCAGAGGTATCTCGCGATCGTCTTCTGCCTTCTTTCCATGTCGAGCATCCAGTTCGGCGCGGCATTTTCGAAGCCGGTGATGCAGGAGCTCGGATCCTTCGGCGCGACCTGGCTGCGGCTTTGCTTCGCGGCCCTCGCGCTCGCGCTTTTCGTCCGCCCGCCTCTCCTCAGCTATGGGAAGCGGCAATGGATCGCCGCGGCGGCGCTCGGCACCGCCATGGCGATGATGACGCTCTCCTTCTTTGCCGCGATCGAGCGCATTCCCCTTGGCCTCGCCGTCGCCATCGACTTTCTCGGCCCGCTGACGGTTGCCACGTTCTTTGGCGGCGGCCGATGGCGCCTCGTCTGCCCGGCGATTGCGGCGGCCGGCGTTCTGTGCCTCTCCTGGGACGGCAGCGCCTGGGTCGGGGACAGGCTCGGCGTGCTTTTCGCGCTGGGCGCCGCTGTCGGCTGGGGCAGCTACATCGTCCTGATGAAACATGCCGGCCGAGAGTTCACCGGGCTCGAAGGCCTGTCCGTCTCGCTGCTCTTCGCCGCCCTCGTGGCGACGCCGTTCGGCCTGCATCGGGCCGCGCTCGGGCTTTCGCCCGATCTCATCCTTGCGACCGGGCTCCTCGCCCTCCTCGTGCCGCTGCTTCCCTATGCCCTGGAATTCGTCGCACTCCGCTGGATGAAGGCGTCGGCCTTCGGCATCCTGATGAGCCTCGAACCCGCCATCGGCGCCGGCGCCGGCTTCATCGTGCTTGGGCAGGACCTGACGCCGAGCCAGATGCTCGGCGTGGCGCTGGTGGTCACCGCAAGCGCCGCCGGCACGATGTCGAGCCAGGCCTGACGGGCAATAAGCATGAGAAGCGCGTGCTGCAGGCGGATAAGCGGAACTCATGCCGCCATCAGAATTATTCCATTCCTTGATCCCCCGTCGCCTTGCTAATCCCTGGCCGACGATCAAGGTCCGCCCCCCCGCGGGCGAACCCGGGCCGCCTCTGTTTAAAGGAAGTCAGCATGAGCATGTTTAGCCATATCACCGTCGGCTGCACCGACCTGGAGCGGTCGGCGCGTTTCTATGACGCCCTGCTCCTCCCGCTTGGGCTCGCCCGGCGGCCGGTCGTGCCGGATGGAGGGCCGGAGGCGGCGTGCTGGACAGTCCCGGGGCAGGTGCTGCCCCGCTTCTTCGTGTTCCGGCCCTACGACGGAAAACCGATGAGCGCCGGCAACGGCTCGATGGTTGCCTTCCTCGCGCCATCGCCCGCGGCGGTAGACCATGCCTATGCAGAGGCGCTGGCGCACGGCGGCAAGGACGAGGGGACGCCCGGCCCGAGGCCGCGCTACGGCGAAGGTTACTATGGCGCCTATCTTCGCGATCCGGACGGCAACAAGATTCACATCGCCCACCGCGGCGACATTTCGTAAAAAGCGTCCCCGGCGGTGGCGGCAGAGGGCGGCCATTCGTCGTCATCAGAGGAGCGATCTGCACATGGAGATAAACGGCATTCCGTTTGGCGTGACTGACTGGTCGGACATCGAGGCGGCGGAGCATAAGGGAGAGACGGGCCTCGCCTATTGGCGCACGAGGCAGTTCGGAGCCCTGCGCGTTCGCGTCGTCGAATATACGCCCGGCTACCTTGCCGACCACTGGTGCTCCAAGGGCCACATTCTCTATTGCCTCGAGGGGGAGCTGCATACCGAACTGAAGGACGGAAGGCGGTTCGTGCTGAAGCCCGGAATGAGCTATCAGGTGGCCGATAATGCGGAGCCCCATCGTTCCTTCACACCGGTGGGCGCCAAGCTCTTCATCGTCGATTGATTGCTGCGCCCAAAAAAGCGTAAGCCGCTGTCACGCCCGGCCGGGCTTCTTGTCTTCCCATCGGAGACTGCCACGATGCGCAAACTTCTTCTTGCTCTCGCCGCCTGGCATGCCGGCAACGGCGCTTTCATGCTGGCTGCGCCAGAGGCCTGGTACGAGTTCGTTCCCGGGGTCACGGAGACCGGCGCAATCAATCTCCATTTTATCCGGGATATCGGTCTCGGTTTCCTGGCCGCTGCCGCCGGGATCTTTCTCGCTGCCACGCGCGACGCCGACCGGCAGATCCTTGTTCCGGCCGTCGTCTTCCTCGGCGGACATGCCGGCTTTCATGCCGCAGAGATGCTCACCCATGGGACGACAGCGGTGGCCGCCTTCCGCGACATCGCCCTGATCGTCGTTCCGGCCCTGCTGCCGCTCTCAGGCATCCTCGCCGCGGGCGCCCGCGTGAGGAGCGGCCGATGATCGCCGCCCTCCTCAAGCGCCAGTTCGCCAAATTCCAGCGAAGGTACAAGTACGATGCAGCCTATCTCTGCGAGATCGCCGACCTCGACGCGATCGGCGCATTGAAGCTGGGACTGGCGACCGGGTTTACCGGCCATCGTTTCGGTGTTCCCAAAGAGGCCTATTTCGCCGCGAAGATCACGGGCGCCGAGTGGGCCGATTGCGGCTCCTGTCTGAACCTGGCGATCGCCATGGCGGTCGAAGCGGATATCCCCCGGGAGAGCATTGCTGCACTGCTGGTCGGCCCTGCCGCCAACGCACCGGAAGCGATGGCACTCGCGCGGCGATATGCTCGGGCAGTGATCGAAAACGATCCGTGTCTACCGGAGGTGCTCGAAGCCTGTGAGCGCCGCTGGGGGCGCCGCGGCGTTGCCGGCCTTGCGTCCGCGACCGTTTCGGGCCTCTTCTTCCCGCTGCTGAAGCGCGGACTCGGTTATGGCAACGCATGCGAGCCGATCTATAGGGAACTACGGTCCCGCATGGGGGATGCCGGCGTGGATGCGGGAACAAGTGAACGGACGTCGTGAGGCTGGGGCTCACGTAGCCGCCGACCTTTCTCGCACGTCTCTGCAGCGCCTGGGGCATCCCGTCGGTCAAGGATGATCGTGAAGAAGGGCCTGACCTCGCAGGACCGGAAGGCTTTGGTTCGGCCCGCGGCAAAAGGCGGTGAAATTCGTTTGCCTAACGAAGGCAGGGGTACCAAACTGGCTGAAAAGCGCCTTTCGGCACCCACGGCCGCGGCCATCCCCGACAGTGAAGGGAGAAGCGAATGGCTCCTGGACACACAAGCACAAGCGGGCCCGATCTGGCGGGCGGAATCAAACTTGCCGACCTTCCCGACGGAGGCAGGCTGGTCGGCCATTGCGGCGATGCGCAGGTGCTGCTCGTGCGCCGCGGGGCGGAAATCTTCGCCGTCGACGCGCACTGTACGCATTACAACGGCCCGCTCGTCGACGGACTCGTCGATGGCGACACGGTCCGCTGCCCGTGGCACCACGCATGTTTCAGCCTGAGGACCGGGGAGGCGCTGCGCGCGCCCGCCTTCAGCCCGCTGGCATGCTGGTCGGTGGAACAGCGCGACGGCCATGTCTTTGTGGTCGGCAAGCGCAAGCGCGGAGAACCGACTGCCGCTGTCGGAGCGATGCCGGAGAGGATCGTCATCGTCGGCGGCGGCGCGGCCGGCTTTGCCGCCGCCGAGAGGCTGCGGCGCGAGCAATACCGCGGCAGCATCGTCATGCTCAGCGACGACGCGGCGCGGCCGGTCGACCGGCCGAACCTATCCAAGGACTATCTTGCCGGCAAGGCGCCGGCGAGCTGGGTTCCGCTCAGGGGGGAGAGCTATTATTCGAAAAACCAGATCGATCTCCGTCTCGGGACGCAGGCGGTTCGGATCGAGCCCGGCACCCGCGAGGTCATCCTCGCCGGCGGCGACGCCGTCCCATATGACAGGTTGCTGCTGGCGACCGGAGCGGAGCCGGTTCGCCTGACCATTCCCGGTGCCGACCAGCCCCATGTCCATACGCTGCGCTCCCTTGCGGACTGCGAGGCCATCATCGCGCGGGCCGCGACCGCGCGTAGCGCCGTCGTGCTTGGAGCGAGTTTCATCGGCCTCGAGGTCGCCGCGGCCCTGCGCGGTCGCGGCATCGACGTCCACGTGGTCGCGCCCGACAAGCACCCGATGGGGCGGGTTCTGGGGCCCGAGATGGGCGCCTTCATCCGGACCCTTCACGAGAAGAACGGCGTCGTCTTCCACCTCGAGGAGACGGCAAGCAGCATCGATGGCGAGGCGGTGAAACTCAGCGGCGGCGACCGGCTGGCCGCCGACCTCGTTGTCGCCGGCATCGGCGTGCGGCCACGCACGGGGCTTGCCGAAACGGCGGGGCTGGCAACCGACCGCGGCGTCCTCGTGAATAGTTTCCTTGAGACCAGCCGGCCGGAGATTTTCGCGGCCGGAGATATTGCCCGCTGGCCCGATCCCCACTGCGGCGAGAACATTCGCGTCGAACATTGGGTGGTCGCCGAGCGGCAGGGGCAAACTGCTGCGCTCAATATGCTCGGCCGGCGCGAGAGGTTCACGGCCGTGCCCTTCTTCTGGAGCCGGCATTACGACGTCAGGATCAATTATGTCGGCCATGCCGAAGGGTGGGACGAAATCACGGTCGAGGGCGACATTTCCGGCAGGGATTGCCTCATGCGCTTCAAGCGCGACGGACGCCTGTTGGCTGCCGCTTCGATCTCCCGCGACATCGAAAACCTGATGATCGAGGTGGCGATGGAGTGTGAAACGGCGGCGTGAAGACATCACGCTGCGCAATCAGATGCCCGATTGCATGATCCGCGTAAGCCACTCGGCGAAAATCCTCGCCAGGCGGCGTTGGCTGCCCGATTTCGGATAGGCGAGATAGTGACCGATGTAGCGCGTGTCGCGACACCTGCCTGCGAAGGGCCGCACCAGCTTTCCGTTCTCCAATTCGCGGCGCGCCAGCACGTCCGATTCGAGTGCGACGCCCAACCCGTTGGCGGCGGCGTCCACCGCAAGGAAGCTTCTGTCGAAGCTCATCGTCGGCGCGGGCGGCCGCCCGAGGTCGTTCGCCTCGAACCAGTCGATCCACTGGATGCGCTTCAGATCGCTGCGTATGAGCGGCTGCCGCAGGAGGTCGCGGGGCGAATCGAGTCTTCTGGCGACTTCCGGCGAACAGAGCGGAGCGACGATCTCCTCTCCGAGCGGAATGACGATGAGGCCCTCGCGATCGAGCGGCTCGCCATAGACGATGTCCGCATCGAAAAGCCCGTCCACGAAGCGGGCATAGGCGGTGCTGGCGGCGAACCGCACTTCGATGCCGGGGTTCTCCTTGAGAAACAGCGGCAGGCGCGGCGACAGCACCTGCGCGGCAAAACTCGGCGCGCAATGGACGCGCAGCAATTGCGCTTTTTTGGATGAAATGAGTTCAACGCCGCGGCGCAGCTCCTCAAAGGCGTTGGACGCATGGGTGAGCAGCGTCTGGCCTGCCAGCGTCAGTTCGACGTTGCGCGTCGTCCGTTCGAAGAGGCTGGCGCCGAGGTCGCGCTCGAGTCGCGTGATCGCATGGCTGATGGCGCTCGGCGAAAGCCTCAGTTCCTCGGCTGCGGCCCGGAAGGAGCCGAGGCGGGCGGCCGACTCGAAGATGCGCATGGAGGAAAGAGAAATCATGTTCAGCATCCGATTAGTGAAGCAGAGTCATCTACCGGTGTAAACTTGGCGTTTGAAGCAGACCGCCCGTTCATTCAATTCTCTCCCCATCGAAGCGGCCGACCGCCATGCGGACGAAGAGGACCTGAGGCTTCGGGAGGAGATCTGAATGCTATTGCTAGGAAAGACCGCTGTCATTTCGGGCGCGGCAAGCAAGCGCGGCATCGGCCGCGCCACGGCCGAGCTTTTTGCGGAGAACGGCGCCCGGGTCGCCATCCTGGACATCGATGCGGCAGCGGCCGGCGAAGCGGCGTCCACCCTCGCACCGGTCGGGCAAGGCGGCCACATCGGCCTTAGCTGCGACGTCACGGATCGGGCGTCGTGCAAGGCTGCGGCCGAGGCGGCCATCGAGGCGTTCGGCGCGGTCGACGTGCTCGTCAACAATGCCGGCATCACGCAGCCCGTGAAGACGCTCGAGATTTCCGACGCGGACTGGCAGCGCATCGTCGCCGTCAACATGACGGGCGTCCTGAACCTCAGCCAGGCCTTCATTCCGAACATGCGCGACAATGGCGGCGGATCGATCGCCTGCATGTCGTCGGTCTCCGCCCAGCGTGGAGGCGGCATCTTCGGCGGGCCGCACTATTCGGCAGCCAAGGCCGGCGTTCTTGGGCTTGCCAAGGCCATGGCGCGCGAATTCGGCCCGGCAGGCATCCGCGTCAATTCGGTGACGCCCGGTCTCATCCAGACCGATATCACCGGCGGCAAGCTCACCGAGGAGATGCGGGCGGACATCCTCAGGGGCATCCCCCTGAACAGGCTCGGCGAGGCGCGCGATGTCGCCAGCATCTACCTGTTCCTCGCTTCCGACCTGTCGGCCTACGTCACCGGCGCCGTGATCGACGTCAACGGCGGAATGCTGATCCACTGATCCCCGCGACTTCCAGCCAGTACCACGGAAGGAGGAGAGGAATGGCCGACATCGGTCACAATGTGAGCTTGAGCGAGCGCGCGAGACGCATCCGGCGCAACGCGCTCCGGATGGGCGAGGTCCAGGGGCAGGGCTACATTGCGCAGGCGCTCGGCGTCGCCGACGTGCTCGCCGTCTCGTATTTCCACGCCACCAGCTATCGTCCGGAGGACCCGGAGTGGGAGGGCCGCGATCGGTTCCTGCTGTCGATCGGCCATTACGCAATCGCGCTCTATGCCGCCCTGATCGAGGCGAAGATCATCCCGGAAGACGAGCTCGAGACCTACGGCACCGACGATAGCCGGCTGCCGATGTCCGGCATGGCGGCCTATACGCCCGGCATGGAGATCACCGGCGGGTCGCTTGGCCACGGGCTCGGCATCGCCGTCGGCATGGGGCTGGCGCTGAAGCGCAAGGGCTCGAAATCATTCGTCTACAATCTCTTCTCGGACGGCGAGCTGGACGAGGGCTCGACCTGGGAGGCGGCGATGTCGGCCGGTTCCTACAAGCTCGACAACCTGATCGGCATCGTCGACGTCAACCAGATGCAGGCCGACGGGCCGTCGCTCGGGGTGATGAACTTCGAGCCGCTTGCACCGAAGTTCGAGGCTTTCGGCTGGTTCGTGCAGCGCGTCGACGGCAACGACATAGACGCGCTGGTGACGGCCTTCGATGCCGCCCGGCACCACGCTGGAGCCCAGCCGCGATTGATCATCTGCGACACGAAAATGGCCAAGGGCGTGCCATTCCTGGAGGCGCGCGAGCGCAACCACTTTCTGCGGGTCGAGCCGCATGAATGGGCCGAAGCCCTGAAAATCATCGATGCGGGAGCCGTGGCATGAGACGTTCCAAATATATTCGGCCGGAGCACTTGCAAAATGGCGGCGGTGCGCCGCGGCTTACCACTTCCGCGATGATCGCATCGATTGCCGGGCCGGACCAGCCGACGAAGCCGGCGCCGTTCGGGCACACGCTGGCAGCCGTTGCGGAAAGGAACGCCCGCATTGTCGGTCTTTCCGCCGACCTCGCCAAATACACCGACCTGCACATCTTCCGCGCTGCCCATCCCGACCGGTTCTACCAGATGGGGATGGCCGAGCAGCTCCTGATGATGGCGGCGGCCGGCATGGCACGGGAAGGTTTCCAGCCGTGGGTCACCACCTATGCGGTCTTTGCCTCACGACGCGCCTATGACTTCATCTGCCTCGCGATCGCCGAGGAGATGCTGGACGTCAAGATCGTCTGCGCGCTGCCCGGCCTCACCACCGGCTATGGCCCCAGCCATCAGGCGACCGAGGACATCGCGATGTTCCGCGGCATGCCGAACCTGACGATCATCGACCCCTGCGACGCGCACGAGATCGAGCAGGCGGTCCCGGCGATCGCCGCCCGCAAGGGGCCGGTCTACATGCGGCTGCTGCGCGGCAACGTGCCGCTCGTGCTCGATGAATACGGCTACGAGTTCGAGCTCGGCAAGGCGAAGCTGCTCCGGGACGGACGGGACACGCTGATCATCTCGTCCGGCCTGATGACGATGCGGGCGCTGGACGCGGCCAAGGAACTCCAGAGGGACGGTGTCGACGCGGCCGTGCTGCACGTTCCGACCATCAAGCCGCTCGACGAGGCGACGATCCTTGCGGAGTGCAGAAGGGCCGGCCGCCTTGTCGTCGTCGCCGAGAACCACACGGTCATCGGCGGGCTTGGCGAGGCCGTGGGCGCCACGCTCATGCGCTCGGATGTCCGCCCCGCGGCCTTCCGGCAAATCGCACTTCCGGATCAGTTCCTGGAGGCGGGCGCCCTGCCGACGTTGCACGACCGATACGGGCTTTCGACCGGCAAGGTCGTGTCGGCGATCAAGGGGTGGCTCGACGAATAGGGGGCAATCCGGCTTGGAGGAGCCGGATCGCCTTCGATGTAAGCACTTGAGGAGGAGACAATGAGCTTGCAACTTCACAGACGTACGTTTCTCGCATCGGCCGTGGCGGCTCTTGCCGCGCCGGCGCTCGTCAGCACCATCCGCCCCGCCAGGGCCGAAACGACCTTGACGCTCGGTCACGGCGCGGCACCCGGAAACCCGCGGACCGTCGCGGCCGCCAAATTCGCAGAGCTGGTGGCCGAGAAGACGTCGGGGCGCGTCAAGATCAATGTCGCGGGGGCGGAGACGCTCGGCAGCGACGCCGCCATGTTGACGAGCCTGCGCACCGGGGCACTGGACTTCACGGCAAACAGCCAGGGCGCCACATCGGCCCTGGTGCCGGAACTGGCGGCGCTCGGCCTACCCTTCCTGTTCGAGAGCACCGAGAAGGCGATGAAGCTTCTCAACGGCGCCATCGGAGAGGAGTTGAACAAGCGCTTCGAAGCGGTCGGCGTGGTTCCGCTCGACTGGTGGGACAACGGCATCCGCCACCTCACCAATTCGAAGCGCAAGGTCGTGGCGCCTGGCGATGTTTCCGGCATGAAGATTCGCACGCCGGCGGATCCGATGACCATCGACATCTTCGAGACGCTCGGCGCGACGACGGAGCAGATCGCCTTCGGCGAACTCTATATCGCGCTGCAGCAGGGCGTCGTCGACGGGCAGGAGAATCCGCTCGCCAACATCGAGAGCTCGAAGCTCTACGAGGTCAATCGCTATATCAGCCTCACCGCACACAAGTGGGAATCGACGCCGTTCCTGATGTCGAAGATCGCGGAGGCGCGACTTGGAAGCGACCTCGAGGCGGTGAAAGCGGCAGCCAGGGAGGCGGGCGAGCTGCAGCGAAAACTCTCCAACGAGAAAGCGTCGGAGGTTCTGGCCGCCTTCAAGGGCAACGCGAATGTCGAAGTCGTCGACGTGGATCGCGAGGCCTTCGTGAAGGCGACGGCGGCCGTTGCCGATGTCTGGAAGAAGAAGCCGTTCGGCGATTTCGTCGGCCAGATCGAAGCGGAGGCGAGGGCGTAGCCGCCCTCGCCAGACCGGAGCGCCGCCATGCTTATGCTGCTGCAACTCGTCGCCATCGTCGAGAAGGTCATCGTGCGGCTCGCCCGCTTCGTCGTGATCGCAAGCGGGATCGCACTCACCCTCGTCACCACGGGCAATGTGGTCGCCCGCTACACGCTGAGCGGGGGCGGCTTCTCCTTCGCGCAGGAGCTGCCGATGCTGATCTTCCCCTGGTTCATTCTGGCGGGCATCGTTCTCGCCGCGCATATGGGCGGACACATGGCGGTCGAATGGCTCTACGACAAGCTGGGCGGGCGGCGCCGGAGCGCCGCCTTCGTGTTCGCGAGTGCGGTCAGCGCCTCGGCCTTCCTGGTGCTCGGCTATCAGGCCATCGTCGTGGCGGAGATCGCGGGCGTCGAACACAGTCCCGTCCTGCAACTGCCGAACAGCGTTGGATACTACTCGCTCGCCGTCGGCGCCTTCCTCGTCGCCATCGTCACGATCGCCGTCGCGGTGAGGGTGCTTCGTTTCGGCTGGGAGCAGCGGACCCGGATCGGGGCAGAGGAGATGCCGCTATGACGCTGATGATGATCCTTTCGTTCTCCATTCTCATGGTCCTCGCCGTGCCGGTCGGCTACGCCCTCATTATTGCCGCTGGCATCGGCGTGCTTTTCAACGGCTACGTGCCGCTGTCGATCGTCGCGCAGCAGGTCTACGACCAGACGCAGTCATTCCCCATGCTGGCGCTGCCATTTTTCATGCTCGCCGGAACGCTGATGCTCGGAGGCGAACTCGGCCGGCAGCTCCTGGAGCTGGCGTCGAAGGCGATGCAGCGGTGGCGCGGCGGGCCGCTGTCGACGACGGTCGTCTCCTCCGTCGTCTTCGGCGGGGTATCGGGCTCGGCCGTCGCCAATGCCAGCGCGCTCGGCTCGGTGCTCATTCCCTGGCAGAAGAAGCAGGGGTATCCGCCGGCGCTCTGCGCCGCAAACAATGCGACCTCGGCGGTCATCGACGTCCTGATCCCGCCGTCGATCCCGATGATCCTCTATTCGCTGATTAGCGGCGTCAGCGTCGGCAACCTGTTTCTGGCGGGATTCCTGCCCGGCCTCATCATGGCGGCGAGCTTCGTCTTCGTCTGTTGGCTCGTGTCGGTTCGGCGGGGATATGATGCGCAGGCGGTGAAGGTGAAGAAGAGTGAGCTGGCGATGCTGGCGCTCAAGAGCTTTCCGGCGATTCTGCTGCCCGTCCTGATCGTCCTGTTCCTGCGCTTCGGTTTCGCCACCCCGACCGAGGTGGCCGTGCTGTCGGTCGTCTATTCCCTGTTGCTCAGCCTGTTGTTTTACCGCGACCTGACATGGACGCGGTTCTGCGAGAATGTGGTCGAGGCCGGCGTTGCGACCGGCGTCGTCATGCTCGTCATCATGGGAAGTGCCGCCGTCGGCTGGGTCCTCACCTTCGACCAGGCGCCGCAACAGATGGCGGCATGGGTGGCGAGCAACATCTCGAGCCCCGTCCTCATCATCCTGCTGATGAACGTGCTGATGCTGATCGTCGGCATGCCGCTCGACATGCCGCCGGCAATCCTGCTGCTCGGCCCAATCTTCGTGCCTCTTGCAGACGCCATCGGTCTCGACCGTGTGCAACTCGGCCTGATGATGGTGATCAACCTTGGCATCGGCCTCTACACGCCGCCGATCGGCACGACCCTGTTCATCTCGTCTTCGATCGCCAAGGCTCCGCTCGGCGCGACGACGCGGGAACTCTGGCCGTTCTTCGGCATGGCGATGCTGCTCCTGCTCGGCGTCAGCTTCATTCCCGGCCTGACGCTTTATTGACAGCGACGCACGGCGCGCCCAGGTCCGCGGCCTGGACCCGCCCGCCGCAGCAATCGGTCAGCGCTTGGGGGTGCGATGCACAATTAGCCTTTGTCATCCGTCCGCTTTGGACAAATACTCAAGGCTTGGCTTCGCAGCGGGATCGGACATTCATGGCGGGCGCCGAAGGTATCACGGTTTACAAGGACCTCTTGCTGTTCCTCGGCACGGCGGGCGTGATCGTGCCGCTTTTCATACGCTGGAGGATGAGCCCGGTGCTTGGCTTCCTTGCGGCCGGGTTGGCGCTCGGTCCCTTCGGCCTCGGCGCCCTGGCGACTGAGGTTCCCTGGCTTTCGGCCGTGTCGATCAGCGATGCGGAACAGATATCGGGCCCCGCCGAGTTTGGCGTGGCGTTCCTTCTGTTCATGATGGGGCTGGAGCTGTCCTGGGAACGGCTCGCAAGAATGCGCAAGCTCGTTTTCGGCCTTGGGTACCTGCAGGTGATCCTGTCGTCGCTCGTGCTCGGCCTGATCGCCCTGGCGCTTGGCCAGACGCCGGCAGCGGCAGCCGTGCTTGGGACGTCATTGGCCCTCTCCTCCACGGCACTCGTCCTGCCTTCGCTCGCCGAACGCAAGCGGCTCGCCTCGGTGGTCGGGCGCGCCTCCTTCGCGGTCCTCCTGTTTCAGGACCTTGCCGTCGCCCCGCTGTTGATTCTGGTCGCATTGCTTGACGCGCGCAACGGCGCTGCCGCTGCCTCCAGCCTGATCTACGCCATTGCCCCGGCAGTCGCCGGCCTGGTGGCCGTGCTCGGCCTCGGACGCCTCATCCTGCGTCCGCTCTTCGGCCTGGTGGCCGCGGCCAAGAACAATGAGCTGTTCGTGGCCGCCTGTCTCCTGGTCGTGGTCGGGTCGGGGCTTATCGCCGTCGCCACCGGCCTGTCGATGTCTCTCGGGGCGTTCGTCGCGGGTCTGCTGCTTGCCGAGACGGAGTATCGTCGACAGGTCGAGGTGGCGATCCAGCCCTTCCAGGGTCTGCTGCTCGGGCTTTTCTTCGTCTCGGTCGGCGCCAAGCTCGACCTCACGCAGATCCTTGCGAGCCCGCTGCCGACGCTGAGTGTGGCTTGTGCGTTCGTCGCCGTCAAATTCCTGATCCTGTGGCCGGTTGCCAGCCGTTTCGACCTCTCCCGACGGCGTGCGCTGGAACTGGCGCTTGTGCTCAGCCCGGGCGGGGAGTTCGCGCTCGTGGTGATCGGGGCCGCGATCGGCCACGGCATCGTGCCGGAGCCCGTGGGGACGACCGCAATGGTCGCGACCACCCTTTCGATGTTCACGATCCCGCTCATGATCCGGTTCTCGGAGAACCTCTCTGCCCGTGGTCGCGAAGATGAGGCGAGTCTGGCAGCGCTCGCGCCGGACGTGAAGGACCGCGCGGAGCGGGCGATCATCGCCGGATACGGGCGCGTCGGCGATCTCGTCGGCCAGATGCTCGCCAGGCACAAGGTCCCGTTTCTGGCCGTCGACGGCAATCCGGCTCTCGTCGCTCGCGAGCGAGACCGGGGAGTGATGATCTATTACGGCGATGCGACGAAAGCCGAACTGCTCCGACGTTGCGGAATTGCCTCGGCCCCCGCCCTGATCGTGACGATGGACAACCCGGCGGCGGTGGAGTCGATCGTTGCGGCCGCGCGTGCGGAGCGGCCCGACCTCGTCATCGTCGCTCGCGCCCGCGACGCAGAGCACGCGGCCAAGCTTTACGGCATCGACGTGACCGATGCCGTACCCGAAACCATCGAGGCGAGCCTTCAGCTTTCCGAAGCGGTCCTGATCAGCCTCGGCATTCCCGCAGGGCCGGTGATCGCCTCGATCCACGAAAAGCGCGACGAATTCCGCAAGGTACTGCAGGGTCCGGAAAAGAGTGGCAAAGTACGCAGGGCAATTCGCCTTTCCACGCGAAACGCCGAAAGTCGAAAGGGCCCGGGATCGTCATGATCGGGGTTCGGTTCCAGGCGCCTGGCGCGGGTTTTGCACGAGCCGGCGCCCGCCGGGCAATCCGCTGAACTACGCTCCATAAGTATCGGTTTCGGAACAGAAACTGCGCTGTTAATCTCCTCCCAGGGAGTGCCAGGAAGATTGGGAGGTCGTTCCGGCAATGTCTAGTCTATCGCTCACGCTTGCCGCCTTTTGCACGGCGATGCTCGCCGCGCTGCCCTCCTGGGCGATGGAGGTGAAGGCGGCGGTGCTCAGGGTCGATCGTCCGGCGGGGCCGCCGATCTCGCGGCTTGACGCGCCGCCCGCCGATCTCGGTTTTGCCGGCGCCATGCTCGGCAACGAGGACAACCGCACGACCGGCGCCTTCACGGACACGGACTACACGCTGAAGACGCAGGCGGTCGCGCCGGACAAGGCGGCGGCCGCCCTCGATGCCCTGAAAGCCGAAGGCTTCGGCCTGATTGCGGTGATCGCCGACGGCGAGGTGCTGAAGGCGCTGGCCGACAGGGCCGGGCCCGATGTGCTGCTCTTGAACGCGGGTGCCCGCGACGAGGGGCTGCGCGACGCCGACTGCCGGGCCAATGTGCTGCATGTCTCGCCGAGCCGGGCGATGCTCAGCGACGGTGTCCTCCAGTTCCTGATGTGGAAGAAATGGCCGCGTATCCTGTTGATCCACGGCTCGCATCCCGAGGACAGGCTGCTCGCCGAGAGCTATCGCAAATCGGCCGCCAAGTTCGGTGCCGAGATCGTCGAGGTGCGTGAGTTCGTCGACACCGGCGGAGGTCGCCGCGCCGATACGGGCCATGTCCTGGTGCAGAAACAGATACCCGTCTTCACCCAGGATGCCGAGGATTACGACGTGGTCATCGCCGCCGACGAGGCGGGCGTCTTCGCGCCCTACCTTCCTTATCACACCTGGGATCCGAGGCCCGTCGCCGGCTCCGCGGGCCTTCGTCCGGTGTCCTGGCACGCCGCCCATGAATCCTGGGGCGCAACCCAGTTCCAGGGCCGCTTCGAGAAGCTCACCGGCCGCCCGATGCGCGAGGAGGACTATCAGGCCTGGCTTGCGATGCGGGTGATCGGCGAAGCGGTGACGCAATCCGGCAAGGTCGATCCGGCATCCGTGCGGGCCTACGCGCTGTCGAAGGATTTCGAGTTGGCGGCGTTCAAGGGCCAGAAGCTGACCTTCCGCCCTTGGAACGGGCAGCTGCGCCAGCCGATCCTTTTGACCGACGGCCGGGTGACCGTATCGGTTTCGCCGCAGGAGGGCTACCTGCACCAGCATTCGCCGCTCGACACGCTGGGCATCGACGCGCCCGAAACCGCCTGCCACGCTTTTGGAGGATAGAATGCCGAGATCGCTCCTGCTCCTGCCCGCCTTGATACTGATGCTGGCCGGTCCTGCCGCGGCCAACAAGGTCTTCGTCACCAATGAACGCGGCAACAGCGTCACCGTGCTCGACAGCGAAAGCTGGGAGGTGGTCGCCACCTTCCCGGCCGGCAACCGGCCGCGCGGCATCACCATCAGCCCGGACGGCAAGGAACTTTATGTCTGCGCCTCGGACGACGACACCGTCCGGGTCTTCGACCCCGAGACCTACAAGGAACTGCATACGCTGCCGTCCGGCCCGGACCCGGAGCTTTTCGCGCTCGCTCCCTCGGGCAATCCACTCTACATCGCCAATGAGGACGACAATCTGGTGACCGTCGTCGATGTGAAGACGCACAAGGTGCTGGCCGAAATACCCGTCGGGGTCGAGCCGGAAGGCGTTGCGGTCAGCCCGGATGCGAAGACGGTCATCAACACCTCTGAAACCACCAACATGGCGCATTTCATCGACGCCGTCAGCTACGAGATCGTCCACAACGTGAGGGTCGACCAGCGGCCGCGCTATGCGGAATTCACCGCCGACGGCAAGAAGCTTTACGTCAGCTCCGAGATCGGCGGCACCGTTTCGGTGATCGATCTGACCGCGGCCGAACCGGCAATCGTCAAGAAGATCAGCTTTGCAGTGCCGGGCATCCTGCCCGAATGGCTGCAACCGGTGGGCGTCAAGGCGACCAGCGACGGCTCGCGCGTCTTCGTGGCGCTCGGCCCGGCCAACCGGGTGGCGGTGATCGACGCCGGGACGGACGAGGTTCTCGATTACCTGCTCGTCGGGCAACGCGTCTGGCAGATGGCCTTCACCCCGGGCGAGGAGTTCCTGATCACCACCAACGGCAATTCCAACGACGTAAGTATCATAGACGTCAAGGCGGAAAAGGTGCTCCGCTCGGTGCAGGTCGGCGAGCAGCCCTGGGGGGTCGTCGTCGCCCCGGAGTGAGACGCAGTGGATAAACCAGTATCGGGAGGATTTTCATGGTGCATAGAACGATTGTCACGGCGTCGTCGGCGCTCTTTCTGGCAGGCCCGGCCTTTGCAGCACCGCTTTGCGGCGAGCTCGGCTTCGCCGGGCTGCTCGCCAAATGCAATCGCGGCGAGCCAATCGAGATAACGCTCGCCTCCGGCAAGCCGCTCGGCAAGGGGCCGGTGACGCTGCAGTCCGGCGCCTATTACGAAATGCGCATCACGGCGGACGGATCGGCGGAACTGGCAATCACCGGTGCGCCGTTCTTCCGGGCGATCTGGATGAACGAGATCGTCATCAACGGCATAGAAGTGCGGCCGATGGGGATCGACAGCCTCGAATTCGACGAGGCCGGCACGGCGACGCTCTCCTTCATCGCCATCAAGCCGGGCAGCTACGAGGTGAAGATTCCGGACACCACGAGCGACAGCCAGAAAGTTGAGATTTCCATCCAGTGAGGCGGTCTACGGCACCAATGGCCAATAGCCCGCCGACCCTCAATCCTCTAAGTCCGCGGACAGAGGGGCGCGCAAAGGGGCGAGACCGGCAAGTCCGGGGAGGAGAAGCAATGAAGGTTCTGAAATGGTTTCTGGCCGTGTGCCTGTTCGCATTCGCACCGGGGGCCGCCATGGCCGAGGACCTGCCGCAACTGCGGGCGGCGATGCTCGCCTCGGGCACCGTCAACTGGGAAATTTCGACCATCAAGACCCATGAATTCGACCGCAAGAACGGCTTCGAGCTCAAGGTCCAGGATTATGCCGACAACGGGGCGACGCGCGTCGCCTTCGAAGGCGGCGAGGCGGACACGATGGTGGCCGACTGGATCTGGGTTGCCTGTCAGCGCGCGGCCGGCAAGGACTATGTCTTCATCCCCTATTCGCGGGCGGTCGGCGGGTTGGTGGTCAAGGACGACAGCGGCATCAAGGCGCTGCCGGATCTTGCCGGCAAGAAGATCGGCATTGCCGGCGGGCCGCTCGACAAGAGCTGGCTGATCCTGCGCGCCTATGCCAAGCAGCAGCATGGCATGGACCTCGCCGCTGAGACCGAGCAGGTGTTCGGCGCGCCGCCGCTGATCTTCAAGTCGGCCTTTTCCGACGAGACTGCGGGCACGATCAATTTCTGGCATTTCCTGGCGAAGATGAAGGCCAAGGGCATGCGCGAGGTGATCTCCGTCGCCGATGCCGCAGCGGCGCTGAAGCTCGATCCCGACACGCCGCTGCTCGGCTATGTGTTGAAGGGCGAGTATGCGGCCGCCCATCCGGACATCGTGAAGGGGCTATACGAGGCATCGCGGGCGGCCAAGGAACTGCTGCGCAGCGACGACACCGCGTGGGAGGGCTTGCGTGACAAGATGAATGCGGGGAACGACGCCGAATTCACGGCGCTGCGCGAGGGTTATCGCGCCGGCATCCCGAGCGGCAGGCCGATTGACGAGGCGGCCGCCGACCGGTTCCTGCGGCTGATGGCGGACCTCGGCGGAGCGGAACTCGTCGGCAAGGCGACTAGCCTGCCCGATGGATTGTTCCTTCGCCTTGAGTAGGATGCTGCAATACCCCGCGCTGGTGCGCGCCACGTCGGTCGGGCTTCTGCTCGTGCTGTGGATAGCGGCGGCCGGTCTGACGGCCGACGCCTCCGTCCTGCCCCAGCCCTGGGCGCTATGGGCGCCCTTTGCCGAGGCGTCCGCTTCCGGTGCACTGCCCTATCACCTCGGCATGACCCTTTGGCGCGTGGTCTGCGCCTTCGTGCCGGCGATGGCGATCGGCGCGGCGATCGGCTTTCTCATGGGGCGCATGCCCGCCGTCGATCAATGGCTCGATCCGTGGCTCGTCGTGTTCCTCAACCTGCCTGCCCTCGTGCTGATCGTGCTGTGCTATCTCTGGATCGGGCTCAACGAGACCGCGGCGATCATTGCCGTGGTGCTCAACAAGGTCCCGAACGTCGCGACCATCCTGCGCGAGGGGGCGCGGGCCCTCGACCCCAATCTCGCCGCCATGGCCGGGGTCTATCGCATGCGGCAATGGGCGCGGTTGCGCCACGTGATCCTGCCGCAGCTTGCGCCTTTCATCGCCGGGGCCGCCCGCTCCGGCATCGCCGTGATATGGAAGATCGTGCTGGTGGTCGAGTTTCTCGGCCGCTCCAGCGGCATCGGTTTCCAGATCCACTTCTATTTCCAGCTCTTCGACGTGGCCATGGTGCTGGTCTATGCGCTTTCCTTCATCGGCGTGATGCTGTTGGTCGAGGCGCTGATCCTGCAGCCGTCCGAACGCCGGGTGCGGCGCTGGAGGACGGCGTGATCACGGTCGACGTCAGACGAAAGGCATTCGGCGGCGAGGAGGTCCTCAGCGACATCCGCTTCGAGATGGAAGCCGGCGAGACCATCGCCATCCTCGGCCCGTCGGGGATCGGCAAATCGACATTGCTCCGGTTGATCGCCGGCATCGATCGGGCGTTCGAGGGCGAGATCATCCGGCCGGAAAAGATCGCCATGGTGTTCCAGGAGCCGGTTCTCCTGCCATGGCGCAGCGTCGTCGAGAACCTGACATTGGTGCATCCCGGGCTCGGGACGCAAGCGGCGCTTTCGGCGCTGGAGCGGATGGGCATCGCCGACAAGGCCCGGCTCTTTCCCGGCCAGCTTTCGCTCGGCCAGCAGCGGCGGCTGGCGCTGGCGCGCGCCTTTGCCGGGCGGCCCGACCTGCTCGTGATGGACGAACCCTATGTATCCCTCGATCCGGCGACCGCCGAGGAAATGCTGGCGCTCACCGAGACGCTGATCGCCGAAGCCGGACCCGCCGTCATTCTCGTGACCCATTCGGATGCCGAGGCGCACCGGCTCACCCGGCGCCGGCTGCGCCTCGATGGGCGGCCAGCCACGATAGCGCGCGACCTGACGATAGGACCGGCAGCGGTCATCCCGGAGATGCATCATGACCGGGCTTGAGGTCAGCCATGTCAGCTACCGCTACGGCGCGCGCAAGGCGCTCGACGATGTCAGCTTCTCCGTGGAGGCCGGCCGGTTCTGCGCCCTGTTCGGGCCGAACGGTGCCGGCAAATCGACGCTCTTCGCTCTCCTCACCCGTCTGATCGTGACGGGCGAGGGCCGCATCCGGATCGGGGGCTTCGATATTGCCCGCACGCCGCGCGCGGCGCTCGCCCGCATCGGCGTCGTGTTCCAGCAACAGACCCTCGACCTCGACATGACGGTGCGCCGCAACCTTACCTATTTCGCCGGACTGCACGGACTGTCGGGCCGGTCCGCCGCCGAGGCGATCGACGCGGCGCTGGCGCAGCTCGGCATGGCCGAGCGGGCCGACGAGCAGGTGCGCGCCCTCAATGGCGGACACCGCCGCCGCATGGAGATCGCGCGGGCGCTGGTCCACCGCCCCGAGATCCTGCTGCTCGACGAACCAACGGTCGGGTTGGACGCGGCCTCCCGCCAGGCGATCACCGATCATGTGCATCTTCTCGCCGAACGCGGCCTCGCGGTGCTCTGGGCAACGCATCTGGTCGACGAGATCCAGGCGGCCGATCAGGTCGTGGTGCTGCATCGTGGAAAGGTCCTCAGCAACGGCACCGCCGGGGATCTCGCCGGCGGCCAGGGGGATGTCCGGGGGCTTGCCAAGGCCTTTCTGTCGATGACGGCCGAGGGCCGGGAGGTCCCCGCATGAAGGCATGGCTGACTGCGTTTGTCGTCATCGTCACCCGCGAAAACCTGCGCTTCGTTCGGCAAAGGGGCCGGTTTCTCTCGGCGCTCGTTCGACCCCTCGTCTGGCTGGTCGTCTTTGCCGCCGGCTTTCGCGCCGCCCTCGGCGTGTCGATCATCCCGCCCTATCAGACCTATATCACCTACGACGTCTATATCCTTCCCGGGCTTTGCGGGATGATCCAGCTCTTCAACGGCATGCAGTCGTCCCTGTCGCTGGTCTATGACCAGGAAATGGGGTCGATGCGGCTCCTGCTGACATCGCCCCTGCCGCGGTGGTGGCTGCTGTTCTCGAAGCTTGCCTCCGGCGTCATCGTCTCGATCCTCCAGGTGGCCGCGTTCCTCGCCATTGCGGCGCTTGCCGGGACGACCACGCCGCTCGTCGGCTATATTGCGGTGGTGCCGGCACTTGTGCTCAGCGGGCTGATGCTCGGCGCCTTCGGGCTGGTGATTTCGTCGACCGTTCGGCAGCTCGAGAATTTCGCCGGCGTCATGAACTTCGTGATCTTTCCGATGTTCTTCCTGTCCTCCGCGCTCTATCCGTTGTGGAAGATGGCGGAAAGCTCGCCGCTCCTGCGCGACATCTGCGCCCTCAACCCGTTCACCCATGCGGTCGAGCTGATACGCTTTGCGCTCTACGGCAAGCTCGATCTCACCGCGCTCCTATGGGTCAGCGCCTGTTTCGTCCTGTTCATGCTGGCCGCCCTCTGGGGCTATGAACCGGCCCGCGCCATGCTCCGCGCGAAGGCCTGATACGGACGACGCCGTCGCCGAAAACCGACACTTTCCGCTATGTTGCCGCCGGCTGCGTTTGCGTTGATCCTGCTTTCTCGGGAAGGACCTGATGACGTCAAGAGAGAGGAGGAAACACATGCTGAAACTGCATCCGTCCATCGACAACGGCTTTCCGCCGGCCAGCCCCGACTTTCAGGGCGGCACGCTGAAATGCAAGTGTGCCACCAGCCCGGTGACCGTTGCGGTCGGCGCACAGACTGCGCACAACCATGCCTGCGGCTGCACCAAGTGCTGGAAGCCGGAGGGCGCCATCTTCTCGCAAGTCGCCGTCGTCGGCCGCGACAAGCTGAGCGTCACGTCGGGTTCGGAAAAGCTGCAGATCGTCGATCCGAGCGCGACGATCCAGCGTTACGCCTGCAAGGATTGCGGCACCCACATGTATGGCCGCATCGAGAACACCAAGCATCCCTTCTACGGCCTCGATTTCGTCCATACCGAACTGAGTGACGAGACCGGCTGGTCGCCGCCGGGCTTTGCCGCCTTCGTCTCGTCCGTCATCGAAAGCGGCGTCAACCCCGACAAGATGTCGGAGATACGGACACGGCTGACGGAACTCGGGCTGCCGCCCTATGACTGCCTGTCGCCGGCGCTGATGGATGCGATCGCCACGCATATCGCCAAGCAGTCCGGCGCCCTGCCGGCCTGACAAAGGGGCCGACGCCTCCTCCCTCGGACCCCGCCCGTTTGCCCCTTTCGAGGGGCTCTCCCAACGGGCGGGGTTTGATATTAGTGCCGCCGCTGCCGACCACCCGGCTGGGGGGCCGCTACTCGAAGCGGCCGCCGATGAGGCGGCTCCAATGTTCGCCCGCCAGGCCGTTGATGAAGCCCTGGGCGTGGCGGAAGGCGTCGACGAGTTCCGCGTCGCGGGAGTGGACGACGGTCGAGGCGGCGTGGACGAAGCCGATGCGGCGGCCCATCATCGCTTCGAGCAGGGCCGGCTGGGTGCGGCCGCGCAGCGCCGCGGCACCTTTCGCCGCGGCGTGATCGATCAGGCAATCGAGAACGGGACCGGCCTGTCCCGGCAGGGCGAGAAGCTGGAGCACCCGCGCCACGCCGCCGGCGCGAACGTGGTAGAGAAACGCGCCGACCGGCGCGCCGCTGCGCGTCTTCACCGCCGCGAAAACCGGCTCGCCGTATTCCGGCTTGTTTTCCGCGTCTTCAAGGAGATGGTCGAGCTGGCCCTCGGCCCAGGCCGGCTGGACGGTAAACTGCCTGGTCAGGGGCGCGAAGAGTGCGGCGAAGCCGTGCCTGTCGATGTCGGCGACCTGCAACGGCCCCGGTGTGGCAGCCGTTTCGGGAACGCCCGACCAGCGCAGTTCGCCGCGCCCCATCTTGCCGCGGTGGCGGCGGTCGAAGAGATGCGCCAGCGGAGCGAGCGCCCGGGCCGGGGCGAGCCGGCCTGCGACGAGATCGAGCGCGAAGGATGCGGGCCGGATGACGCGGACCCAGTCGAGACTGTATTGCGGCAGCACGATGCCGCGCAGCCGCGTCCACATCTGCGTCGAGACCTCGCTCGCCGTCTCGCTGAAGGAGAGATCCTGCGGGCCGGCAAGAAAGGCCTTCAGGAGCCTGGCGCCGGCCAACGGGTCGCTCTCGCGTCCATCGACCATCAGCGAACCGCAGATGGCGGCGCGCAAGCGCCTGCCCTTATAGGTCATCGGCAACGCGCACGCGCCGACGAAGCCGGAGATGCGGCCGTGGTCGTCGACATGCACAAGCGAGCCGATTTCCGGGTCGGAGCCGGGCGCCTCGATATAGAGCCGCCGCAGGTAATCGACGAGCGCTGCCGGCGGCGCCTGATCACGGTTGCGGAAGATTTTCTGGAAGAGACCGGCGACGGCCGGGATATCAGCGGCCGCGAGCGGACGGATGTCGCTCATCGCGCCGGTGCCTCGTCCTCGGACCTGCCTGCCGGCGGCATAGTCTCGGCCCGCCTCCGCGCGAGCGCGACGCGGGGCCTGCCCGCCGCGTCCTCGGCAAAGCTCACGGCTTCATAGGCCTTCGTCCGCGCGAGAAGGGCGGCGGCCTGGCGGTCCTGGCCCTCGCCGAATTCGAAGAGCAGCCAGCCGCCCGGTTTGAGGAAGGCGATCGCGTCGCGGATCAGCCGCTGATGGATGGATATGCCGTAGGGGCCGCCGTCGAAGGCTTCGCGCGGCTCGCTCGCGAGCAGGTGGGCGCTGTCGCCCTCGAGACGGGACGTCGAAATATAGGGCGGGTTGCAGACGATCATGTCGGCTGCGCCCTCGAGGCTCTCTCCGTCGAGCGCCGCGAAAAGATCACCCTGGCGTATGGTGACCCGCTCCCGGAGCCCGAGCCGCTCGACATTGCGGCGGGCGAGCGCGACGGTGCTGTCGGTAAGGTCCGCCCCCCAGACCCGCGCCTGCGGCACGTCTGCCGCGATCCCGAGCGCGAGGTTGCCGGAGCCGCAGCACATGTCGATCACCGTTGCCGGCCCGGCGCGGTCGCCGAGGATCGCGACGGCACGGCGGCCGAGAAGCTCCGTCTCTTCCCGCGGCACGAGCACATCGGGGGCAAGTTCGAGCTCGATGCCCATGAATCGAGCGAGCCGCGGCGCGAGGCCCGCGTCGCCGTGAGGATGATTGTCGCCCTTGAGCACGAACGCTCCCTCGTTGTCGCACGGTTTATCGGATTGCGGCGCACCCTAGACCATCCAGGTAAACGGAAGCTGAAATGCAGGCGGCGCGCGTGTTAACCGGGCGATCATTTCTGCGTGTTAGTTTGCGCCGCAATCGGCGGAGGCCGCGAGCCCGTCCGGGTTCAAGGGGCGAATTGTCAAGGCAGATCGAATGGCTTCGGAAGGTGTGAGCGAACCGCGCGGATACAAGCCGTTCCTGCCGATGGTCATGTCCTATGTCGCTTCCGGCGGCAGCCTCGTCCTGAGCTCCGCAGCGCAGCTGCTCACCTTTGCGATCCTCGCTCGCTTTCTCGGCGTCGATGAGTTCAGCGTCTTCGTCGCGGTCACCGCGGTGGCCAGCATAGCGGTTCACCTCTGCGGACTTGGCGCCATGGAATGCCTCGTGCGCCGCGTTGCCCGCGACCGGGCGATCTATCCCGAGATGCTCGGCCACAACATCCTGCTGACGGCGGCAAGCGGGCTGGCGCTGGTGCTTGCCGGCGTGGTGCTCCTGCCCTTCTTCTTCGTCCTCTCGGCGGATACGCTCACCAACGTCGCGGCGATCGCCCTGATGCTGGTCACCAACATCGTCCTCGTCCGCATCATCGTTCTCGTCGAGCAGATATTCATCGCCCATTCCGACTTCGCCAACGCGAACAAGGTCGTCGTGGGTTTCGCCGTGGCACGGACGATTGCCGCGGCACTCGCATGCCTCGTCTTCAACGTCTCGACCGTGGCGTCCTGGGCCGTATGGCAGTTCGTCTGCCATGTGCTCGTGGCGCTCGCCTGCATCCGTGCAATCAGCGGCTTGGGCAAGCCCCGCTATTCCATCGTGCGTGAAGAACTGCCGCAGGGCCTCTATTTCAGCATTCCGTTCATCCTGCGCGCCCTCCGGCAGAATGCCGACCTGCTCGTGCTCAGCCTCGTCGCGACGGCCGAGATCGTCTCGAGCTACAGCGTCGCCCGGCGGATGCTCGAGAGCAGCTTCCTCTCGGTCGAGGCCCTCAACCGGCTGATCTATCCGGGTTCCGCCAGGATCACCGCGGCGGGCCTGCACCATGCGCTGCAAAGGGTCTTGCGGGTCCTTGCTGCCGCAACCGGCATCGGCCTTGCGGCGGCGCTTGCGGTTTTCCTGCTGGCGCCGGTGCTGCCTTATCTCTTCGGCCACGACTATGTCTCTCTCGTCGCTTTCGTGAAGGACCTCTGCTGGGTCGTCGTGCCGCTCGCCATCTGGTCGGTGGCGGTGGAGGCGCTGGGCGCCTCTGGCTACCACGCCGAGCGCGCCGCGGTGATGGGCCTTGGAAGCGTCGTCGGGGCCGGCCTTGCCGCCTGGGCGAGCTGGTATGCCCCGCCCGTCGGCACCTTCGTCTCCTTCTATGTCATCGAGATCGCCATGGTGGCCGCCGCATGGGGCGTGTTCCTGCGTCTCGTCAAGCGCGATCGGGCACGGGCCGCACTGGCGTTTCAACCGGGCGTCGCGCATGGCGGTTGAAGTGCGCAAGGTCGCGCCCTATCCGGCAGCCAGCAGCGATCGACCACGCCGCTCGGGCGCGCGGGCGATGGCACGGGCGGACATCCCGGCGGTCGCAAGGCTGTTCAACAGGGCCTTCCGGCGACGGGAAAGCCAGCCCGGGGACGAGCTCGTCCGCTATCTGGAAGCCGTATTCCTCGGCAGCCCCGGTTATGCTCCGGAACACGGCAGCGTCGTGCATGAGAACGATACCGGCGGTATTGACAGCGCCATGCTGTCGTTGCCGATGGAATTCACCTTCCGCGACCGCCGCATCGTCGGGCGACTCCTCTGCGCCTTCATGGTCGACGGCAAGACGGGCGCGGCCGGTGCGGCGCGCCTCGCCCGCAGCCTGCGCGCGACGCGCCAGGAGCTGTGCTTTTCCGACAACGCCTCCCCGGTGAGCGCGGACCACTGCGTCGCAGGCGGCGGCATCGTGCTCCCGGTCCAGAGCCTCGAATGGCAGCGCTTCTTTCGGCCATTCGCCGGCGCCGCCATTGTCGCGGGCGGGCGGTTCCCGCTGCTGCGCTCGCGCCTTCTGGCGGCCGCGTTACGGCCGCTCGACCGCCTGCTGCGCCGGTGGAGCCCATCGGTCATGCCCGCCCGGGCGCCGGGATGCCGGACGCGGACGGCGAGCCTCGATGAATTCCTGGGCTGCGCCGGGCCGATGCTTCAACGCTTCTCGCTGCGCCCGGCCTGGTCGAAGCGTGAGTTCGACTGGCTCGTCGGCGTCGCGTCGCTGAACAGAAGCCTTGGCGCGCTGCAATGCAGGAAGGTGGAGGAGGATGGTCGGACGATCGGCGCCTTCCTTTTCTTCGGTCGGCCGAACCATATGGCCACCGTGCTCAACGTGCTCTGCGAGGAAGGACGCGAATTCGACGTCATAGCCGAGATGTTCGCGCATCTCGACGGGGAAGGATACGCCGCCGCGGTCGGCATGGCGCAACCGTTCCTGATGAACGCGATCTCGCGCCAGCGATGGCTTTCCTTCCGGCATCGGGGCTATTTCTGCTTCATCACCCGCCATGCCGACCTCAGGCAGGCCGCGGAGCGCAACGACATCTATGTCGGCGGCCTCGCGTCGGAAAGCTGGAGCAGGCTGCTTACAGACTTTTTCTAGGGGCGATGATCCCAAGGATTGATGACGACGACACCGATGTCAGTGAAATCGGCGACATTGCGGGTCGCCAATGTGGCTCCGCGCGAAAGCGCAATGGCGGCAATCTGTGCGTCGAACTGGCTGATGGGGCGACCGATCTTCCGACGCCGAGCGGCAATAAAGCCGTAGGCATCTGCCGCCTCGCTGTCGAGGGGGCCAGCAGTTCCGAAAGAACGCTGGTTCGAAAACGATCACGCAGAGAAATCCGGCACATCCCGGGTTGCTTCACGGGGTGGCAGCTCAAGCGTGACGCCCCCCAGTGGCGCGATGCGCGCGCGCATCGCCGCAGCGAGATTGCTCGGCCGTACTTCGTCAGTTGAAAGGGCGGCGCGCAGGATGTCCCGTGCTTCATCCTCCATAGAGCGCCCATGCGCGGCAGCGCGAATACGCAGACGTTGCTTCAGCCCGTCATCGAGATTGCGAATCGTCATACTGGCCATGGCGATCTCCATTCATCATTGATTGCAATTTAGCATTGATTGCACGGCTACAAGAGGGTTCGACACCGGGTAAGAGCTCGCCTACGGCTTTTATCAAAGGTTACCGCCGGTCCGCCCGGCTTAACCGAATCTTCACCCTGCAACCCTAAATCTACGCGAAACAAGCGGCTGACGCAGGGCAGCGCTCTTTGGTGGCTCCAGGGGGCGCGTGGGGAAATACGGATGTATCGGCGGAGCGAGCCCGAGGAGCAGGGATTACGCCTTGAGAGACGTTTCGAGCGGCTCCGTTCGGCCGGCTCGCTGCTTGATCTTGTCTCCATCGTGGAGGAAGAGGCAGAAACCGTCCCCAGAGCATTTCGCAGTCAGGTGGAATCACCCGACGTCGCACAAATGCGGCAACAACAAACAGATAGAGAGGTGGCACGAACGCATGTGAGCGCATCCCGCTCCAGGCCGGCGCCGGCCGGCGGCGATGGAAACACGACACCTGGGGAAAATACCGTCGGCCGGGAAGCGCTGGTTCCGCCAATCGCTGAGGCTCCCGAAAGGAAGCCTTTCGCCGTCGGTGAGTTCTTCCCGCGGCTTCACCTCATAGGCCGGATCGGTCTCGACGATATCATCGGCTGGCTGCACGACGGGATCCGCACCATCGTTTTGGCCCTCGTGCTCTGCGTTGCCGCCGCTTTCGCCTATGCCGTGACCGCGACGCCGCGCTATACCGTCCATACCGACCTCGTCGTCGATCCATCCAACCTCAACGTCGTCAGCGATGACGTCTTTACCACCAACCCGCAGCGCGACGCGCAACTGCTAGAAGTGGAAAGCAAGCTCAGGATACTCACATCGCGCAACGTGCTAAAGCGCGTCATCGACAAGCTGCGGCTCACCGAGGATCCGGAATTCGTCAAACCGTCGCCGCTCGCGTCGCTGATGGCGCTCCTGTCGTCGGGAGACGGCAAGGCGGACAAGGAACTGGCGGCCTTGCGCGCCTTGTCCGAAAGGGTCGAGGCACGCCGGGAGGAACGCTCCTTCGTGGTCGTCCTGCAGATATGGAGCGAGACGCCGGAGAAGGCCGTCACGCTCTCTGATGCGCTCGTCGAAGCCTTCGAGGCGGAACTCTTCCAATCGGCCGCCGAGAGCGCCGGCCGCGTCGCCCAGAACCTCAACGCCGGTCTCGACGCATTGCGGCTGAGCGTCACCGAAGCCGAGCAGAAGGTCGAGGAGTTCCGGCGCGCCAACGGCCTGCAATCGGCCAATGGCGAACTCGTCAGCAACCAGCTTTCAAGCGAGCTCAACACCCAGGTTCTCGACGCCCAGCAACGCTTCATCCAGGCGCAGACGCGCTACAGGCAGATGAGCGCCGCCATCCAGCAGGGCCAGACGACCAGCGCCTCGGTCTTCGAATCCGCCAACATGACGAACCTGCGCCAGCAGTACAATGCGCTGCAGCAGCAGATAGGCTCGATGCAGCGCATCTACGGCGAAAGGCATCCGCGCCTCGCATCCGCCCGCTCGGAGCGGGCGACGCTGGAGGCCGCCATCAAGGACGAGGCCCGGCGCATCGCCGATCGCGCCAAGGCCGATTTCGACCGGGAGCGTGCGGCGCTCGACACGCTGCGGGCCAAGGCCGACGCCGAGAAATCGAACGTCTTCACCGACAACGAGGCGCTGGTCCATCTGCGCGACCTGGAGCGCGACGCCCGCACCAAGGCGACGATCTACGAAACGCACCTGGCGCGCGCCCGGCAGATCACCGAGCGCCAGCAGATCGACACGACCAATGTCCGCGTCATTTCCCGTGCAGTGCCGCCCAATTCAAGGAGCTGGCCGCCCCGCACGGTGGTGCTGCTGATCGGCGGCGCCGTCCTCGGGCTGATGACGGGCATTGCCGTGGCGCTCGCGCTCGGCCTGTGGAGATTTGTTCGCGGCAATAGGCCCGTGGCGGCATAGCGGGAGCTCATGGCGATGAGCAGCACCGCCTACATGGACGCGAGTGAGCCGGATGCCATGAGGCGCCGCGTCGGCTCCTTCCTGTTCATGGCGGTCTTCCTGTTCCTGTGGGTGTCGATCGATCCCTATGTCGATCTGACGGGCGAGGCGGTGCTCGACCCCTCCGCCGGCAATTCCAGCCGGTTGAACCAGATTTTCGCACTCCTGCTGTCGGCCGGACTGCTCGGCTACGGCCTCATGCATCCGATGCGGGGCATGATCCTGCAGCCGCGCGCGCTGCTCGCCGTGCTCTATTCCTGGTTCCTCATGGTCTCGCTGATCTCCGCCCATCCGATGCTCGGCATCAAGGGCGTGGTCCTTTCGGTGATGATGACGGTGAATGCCAGCATCTATCTGTTGCTTCCCGCTTCGGAGCGCCATTTCGCCAGGATGCTCGGCCTCGGCACGCTTATCATGCTCGCCTTCGCCTATTACGGCATCCTCTTCAAGCCGACGCTCGCCATCCATCAGGCCTCGGAGCTGCGCGAGCCGATGAATGCGGGCCTGTGGCGCGGCCATTTTCCGCACAAGAACAGCGCGGCGTCGGCGATGGTGCTCGCCGCCTTTTTCGGCCTCTTCGTCATGAACAGCTGGTCGCGCGTCGCGGGCCTCGCGATCTTCGTGCTGTCGTTCCTCTTCCTGGTCAATACCGGCGGCAAGACTTCGACGGCGATGCTTCCCGCCATCCTGCTGCTCGGCTGGCTCTTCGAAAAGATGCGGCCGCTGCGGGCCGTGATCGTCATCGGCGGCGTCGGCCTCTTCAATCTTCTCGCCGTGGGCTCCGCGGTCTTCAGGTCGTTCGGCGAGTTCATCAGCGGGCTCGGCATCGACGCGACCTTCACGAACCGCTCCGATATCTGGCGCTTCGCCTTCTCCGCGCTCTCCGAGCGGCCGCTGACGGGCTACGGTTTCAGGGCGTTCTGGCAGACGGAGGAACTCGTCTACAGCGGCGGCTCGGTGGAGACCTGGGCCGTCGCCGCTGCCAACGGCCACAATTCCTATCTGGACATCGCCCTGGCGGCCGGATTTCCGGGGCTCTTGCTCGCGCTGCCCTGGCTTATCCTGCTGCCGCTTCGCGACATCGCGCGCATTCCCGCCGATCGCCAGCAGGCGCCTCTCACGCGGCTGTTCATCCGCATCTGGCTCTACACGATTTTCCACGCCGGCCTGGAGACCCTTTTCTTCGAAGGCGGAAGTTTCATCTGGTTCACATTCGTGTTCGCCCTCTATGGGCTCCACCTGCAATCGACCGCCCTGTTGGCGGAGGGTATCGTCCCGGCAAGAAGGAAGCGTGTCGCCCATGCTTGATGAAGGAAGGATCGGCTCGCTCGTCGACAGGCTGGCGAACAGGGTGATCTGGAGGCTCGCACCGCAGCGGCGCCGATTGGAAACGGGCGTTCCGCTCGTCTCCTTCACTTTCGACGACGTACCCGACAGCGCCCTGCAGGCGGGAGCGACGATCCTGGAGAAACACGGCGCCCGCGGCACCTTTTATATCGCCGGCGGGCTCGCCGGCCGGGTCGAGCCGGAGCGGACGCTGATCACGCCGGAAGGCTGTCGCGAACTCGTGGCCCGCGGACACGAGATCGGCTGCCATACCTACGCGCATCACAGGCTTCGCAGCATCGCGGGCCTGGCCGCGGACCTCGATCGCAACGCGGCGTACCTGAAGAGCGTCGGCGTCGCCGCGACGAATTTCGCCTTTCCCTACAATGCTGCCTGGCCGCTCTCGCGCGCCGAGCTTCGCCGCCGCTATCGGACCTGCCGGGCAGGGGGCGAGGCGATCAACCGCGGGACCGTCGACCCGCTGATGCTCAAGGCTGTCGAGATCCGCCAGCCGGAGCGACATGCCGTGGCGCTGACCCGATGGATAGACGAGGTGCTGGAGCGGCCCGGCTGGCTCATCTTCTTTACCCATGACATCGCCCCGCAGCCGACGCCCTATGGCTGCACGCCGGAAACTTTCGACCATCTCGTCCGCCATGCCGTCGAAAAGGGCTGTCACGTGCTGCCCGTCGAGCAGGCCCTGGACCGGCTCGAATGGTAGGGGGAGGGCGATGACGATGCCCGGGACCCCAAGGCGGCTGCTGGCGATCAACAACTACTTCTATCGCCGCGGCGGCGCCGAGGCGGTTTTCTTCGATCACATGAGCATGTTCGGCGAGACCGGCTGGGATGTCGTGCCCTTTGCCATGCGGCACGACATGAACGAGCCCTCGCCCTGGTCGGACTATTTCGTTTCCGAGATCGAATATGGCCGGCGCACCGGCCCCTTGCGGAAGTTCCAACAAGCCGCGAGCGTCATCTATTCCGTCGAGGCCCAGCGCAATATCGGCCGCCTCATCGAGCGCGCGCGCCCGTCGATCGCCCACGCCCACAACGTCTACCATCACCTCTCGCCGGCGATCTTTTCCACCTTGAAGTCCGCCGGCATCCCCGTGGCGATGACAGTCCACGATCTGAAGCTTGCCTGCCCCTCCTACAAGATGCTCCGCGACGGGCGGGTCTGCGAGGACTGCCGGGGCGGCAAGGTCTACAATGTGCTTCGCCACCGCTGCATCAAGGGGTCCGTTCCCTTGAGCGCCGTCGTTCTCGTGGAAACGATGCTGCATCGGCTGCTCGGGCTCTATCGCGGCAAGGTGGACCGGCTGGTCGTTCCGAGCCGGTTCTACCTGGAGAAGCTCGCCGAATGGGGCTGGCCGCGCGACAAGATGGTGAACATCCCCAATTTCGTCGACGTCACCGCCTTCAGGAGCGACTGGCAGGAGGGCGACTACTTCGTCTTTGCAGGGCGCCTCGCCCCGGAAAAGGGGCTTGCCACATTGATCCGCGCCGCAGCTCTCTCGAAGCAGCGGCTGATCCTTGCCGGCACCGGCCCCGAGGAGCGGCCCCTTCGGGAACTGGCAGCCGGGCTTCGGGCCGACGTCACCTTCGCAGGCTATCTTTCCGGCGAGAGCCTTCACCGGCTGATCGGCGAGTCCCGCGCGCTGGTGTTGCCGTCGGAATGGTACGAGAACGCGCCGATCAGCGTCCTCGAAACCTACGCGCTCCAGCGCCCGGTCATCGGTGCGGCGATCGGCGGCATTCCGGAGATGGTGAGGGAAGGGGAAACGGGCATGCTCGCCCGTTCCGGCGCCGTCGAGGAACTCGCCAGTGCCCTCGGCGCCATGGCCGCACTCACGCCCGCCGCCCGCGCACGCATGGGGGCCGCCGGCCGCGCGTGGATCGCAAGCGAGTTCTCCGCCGCCGCCTACCGAGAGAGGACGCTCGATCTCTATGCATCGCTGGGTGTCGCCTGAGACGCGCCGCGGTGCGCGAAAGGCAAGCGACGCGGCCCTCCTGAACCGCTGCGGCTTCATTTGCCAGCCGGGCCGAGCGAGCCAAATCTTCACCAAACGTGTTTCTCGGCCGGTTGCACGTGCTGTTTCCGGCCAATCTCCTAAAAATTTAGCGAACTTCTTACGGCGGCCGAAAGTGCTCTGCCCGTAAAAGCTGCCCAAAGGGAACTCCCGGGGCAAAACAACCATGAGTAGCCAGTCTGCAGTCTCGCGAGATCACGGCGCGCAACAGCCGGGGGTCTCGGCGAATACCGGCCATGCGGCGGCCGGCGCCGAACGTCTTGCCGGGAAGCTTCTCGCCGTCCCGGCGAACGCAACGACGGCCTTCCTGGAGGAGACGCCGGCAGCGACCGTCGTGTCGCCGGAATTCGCCGGTCGTCCCTCGTCCTTCCCCGTCGCGGCGGGGCGCCGGCGCGTGATGATGCTGGGCCTGCGCGGGATCCCGAACGTCCAGGGCGGTGTCGAGAAGCATGTCGAGATGCTTGCATCGAGGCTCGCGGCGCTTGGCTGGAGCGTCGAAATCATCGGCCGGCAGCGCTACCTGCCGCAACCCTCATCCTATTCCTGGAACGGCATCCGCGTATTCCCGCTCTGGGCGCCGCGCCTGATGGCCCTCGAAGCGATCGTCCATACCTTCCTTGGCGTCTGCGTCGCCGCCTGGCGCCGGCCCGATGTCCTGCATATCCACGCCATCGGCCCGGCGCTTCTCGTGCCGCTTGCCCGGCTTCTGCGCCTGAAGGTCGTCGTCACCCACCACGGCTATGATTACGACCGGCAGAAATGGGGCGCCTTCGCCAGGCGAATGCTGCGGCTCGGCGAAGAGGTCGGCATGCGGCTTGCCAACGGCCGCATCGCGATCTCCGGCGAGATCGTTGACACCATGAGCGAGCGCTATCGCGTCCCGGTGGCCCTCGTGCCGAACGGCGTTGCCGTTTCGGCGGCGCGCGGCGAAACCGGCATCCTCGGCGAATTCGGGCTGACGCGCCGCCGCTATGTCCTTCTTGCGGCTCGTCTGGTGCCGGAGAAGCGGCAGGCGGACCTTATCCGGGCATTCGCGAAACTCGGCGATACTGGCTTCCATCTCGTCCTCGCCGGCGGCGCGGAGTTCGAGACGCCCTACGCCCTCGAGGTGAGGGCGCTGGCGCAAAGCGTTCCGGGCGTCGTGCTCACCGGGTTCCAGTCGGGCGACCGCCTGGCGGAGCTCTTCGCCAATGCGGCGCTCTTCGTGCTTCCCTCGAGCCACGAGGGCATGCCGATCGCGCTTTTGGAAGCGATGGCCTACGGCCTTCCGGTCCTCGCAAGCGACATCGTCGCCAATCGCGGGCTTGGCCTGCCCGAGGACGACTATTTTCCGCTCGGAGACATCGAGGCGCTCGCGGCGGCGATCGCCGGCAAGCTCGCAAATCCGCCCGGTCGCGAGCAGGTGCTTACGCAGATCGAGAAGGTCGAGGCGGCCTATAGCTGGTCGGGCGTCGCGCTGAAGACGCTCGCCGTCTATGGCGAGGTCACCGGCGTGACGAAGAAAGACGGGCGATCATGAATGTAAGGCTTGCCGCATCCGTTCTCGCCTGGCTTCTCCTTGGCGTCATCGCCTATTCGACGCTATCGCCGCTCTCCATGCGTCCGCATATCGGGAGCTGGGTGCAGGTCGAAAGGTTCGGCGCGTTCGGACTGCTCGGCCTGCTGTTTGCAATCGCTCACCCGCGACGCGCCGGCTCAGCCCTCGCGGTCGTGCTGGCGGCGGCGGTCGGGCTCGAATTGATGCAGATGTTTTCCGCCGACCGCCATGCGCGGCTGATCGACCTCTCAGTCAAAATGGCCGGCGCCGGCTGCGGCGCCGGCGCCGGTTGGCTCTTCACCCGTTGCTGGCCGCGCATCCGCATTGCCGGCGCGCCGGTAAACGAAAACGCAAATTATCGCGGGTAGAAACATCGGTGCCTGGCGCCTGCGCTGCCACGCCTCGCCGATCCGGGGGCTCTCTTGACGGTATCCGTTATTATCAAGACCTTGAACGAAGAGAAGCGGATCGCCGCAACGATCGAAAGCGCGCTTGCGGCGCTCGAGGGCAAGGGCGGCGAAGTCATCGTCGCCGACAGCGGCTCGTCGGACCGCACCGTCGAGATCGCCTCGCAATATCCCGTCGTCATCGCCCAGATCGCGCCGCCGGCGCTGCCGAGCTGCGGGATCGGGCCGCAGCTCGGATTTCAATATTCGCGCTGCGACCATATCTGCCTCATCGACGGCGACATGCTGCTCGACGCCGCCTTCCTCGATGCCGCCCTGAAACTCCTCGCCGACAACCCCTCGCTCGGGGGCGTCACCGGGCATGTCGAGGAGATGCATGTTTCCAATCTGGAATTCGCCCGACGCGTGCGTCGCAACGCGCCCGAAAACCGCGCGGGTCCGATCGACCGCATGAACGGCGGCGGGCTCTACAGGCGCAGCGCCATCGAGGCCGTCGGCTATCTTTCGGACCGGAACCTGCACGGCTACGAGGAGTTCGAACTCGGCATCCGGCTGAGAAGCGCCGGATGGGGGCTCTATCGTCTCGACCGCCGTTTCGTCCAGCACTTCGGCCATACGGTCAATTCCTACCGCCTCCTCGTTCGCCGCTGGAAGAGCAAGTATCTCTACGGCATCGGCGAGCTGCTGCGCGCCTCTCTCGGCAAGCCCTATTTCCGCCAGGTCCTCAAGGAACTGCCGGAACTGAAGCTGTGGGCACTCGTCTATCTTTGGTGGCTCCTTTCTTTGGCGCTGATCCTGTTCCTCTCCGACAAGCTCATGGCGTTCGCCGCGGTCGGCGCGATCTTTGCGGGCGTCCTCCTGCTCGTGAGTCTCAAAAAGCGGAGCTTCAGCATGGGGCTCTATACGGTCGTGGCCTGGTTCTTCCACGCCGCCGCCCTTCCCGTCGGCTTGCTGAGACGCCGCCGGCGGCCGAGCGATCCGGTCGAGAGCAGGCTCCTCGGGAAACCGGCATGATGAAATCCTGGCCGGTCGCGCTGCTGGCGGCTCTCATCAGCTGCGCGGCCCCGCCCGCCGGCGCCTCGGATCAATGGGTGCCGGTTCGCGACGTGTCGCTCGAGGTGCAGCCGGGCAGCCCGCTTGATTTCTCCTCTCTCCTGCCGAACACCGTGATCGACGCCGAGCATCGGCTCGTCGCCGGCCCGGACGGACGGCTGGCCTTCGCCCTGGCGCCGGAAAAGCCGGTCAGGATGCTTTGCGCCTCGCTCGCCTGGAGCCCGGCCTCGGGCGGTTTTCCGGATCATCAAGGCGCCGACCGCTATGCCCGCCAGCTGGCGATGCACGGCTACAACATCGCCCGGCTGCACTTCGTCGATGCGAGCCTGATGGCCGGCAGAGAGAAGGATTTCGATTTCGACCCGGAGACGCTCGACCGCGTCCACTACCTGCTCGCGGCGCTCAAGCGCAACGGCATCTACTGGATCATCGACGGGCTGTCGTCTCCGCGCGGCGCCTATGGCGGCCATGGCGACCGATGGGACGCGAACGGCGATCTCAAGCTCCGGCTGCATCTCGACGATGCCGCCTTCGCCCACTGGAGGACGCTGCAGCAAAAGTTCCTCGCCCGCGTCAATCCTTATACCGGTATCGCGACCATCCGCGACGATGCGCTGGCCGTGGTGATCCTCGCCAATGAGAACGGCATCGAATTCGACAGCCTCGTGCATGAGCGGCCCGGCGATCCCGCCTATCGCGAGGCGCTGGCGGCACCGTTCAACCGGTGGCTGGCGGGGCGCTATCGCACGACGGAAGCGCTCGCGGAAGCCTGGGGCGACCTCGGTGCTGAGGAGCGGCTCGAGGCGGGCTCGGTGAGGCTTCCGGCCAACCGCTATGAAGATGGCCCGCGGATGCGCGATCTCCAGGCCTTCTTCACCGAAACCGAGCAGGCGTCGGCGGAGCGGATGAGCAGGGCGCTGCGCGATCTCGGATACAGCGGCCTGATCAGCACCTACAACAATTGGCCGACGGTGCAGACCGCGCTCAGCAGGCGCGATCTCGATGCCGTGACGATGAACACCTATCACGACTGGGTCGGCGGCTATTCGCCCGGAGCCACACTGACGCAGGCAAGCTCGCTCGCCGATGGCGCCAACTACATGCGGATGATCGCCGCGGCGCGCTGGCTCGGAAAGCCCTTCATCGTCAGCGAATACGACCACCTTTTCTGGAATCGCTACCGCTACGAGGCGGGGCTCGTCATGCCCGCCTACGCCGCGCTGCAGGGCTGGGACGTGCTCTGCCGGCACGGCCACGGGCCGATCGTGCTCGCCTATGGCGAGCCCTATCCGCACAAGAGGCAGATGCTCCCCTACGCGATCGCGCTTGACCCGGTGGCACGCGCCGGCGAGACGCTTGCCGCACTTGCCTTTCGGCGCGGCGACGTCGCCACCTCCGCCGTCACCATTCCCTTTGCCGTTCGCGGCGCGGCGGATTTGGGCGAGGACATGCAAGCCCGTGAACCCGAGCGGCTGACGGAGCTGGCGCTCGTTGGGCGTATCGGCCTTATGGCCGACGAACGGTTCGATGGCGAGGTCGGCGTGATGCAGCCGCGCGCCCAAGGTGCCAGGGACATTCTCGACGCGCTGCGGGGTGAGGCCGTGCTCCCGTCGGACAATCGCACCGACAGCGAAAGAGGGCTTCATCAGAGTGATACGGGAGAATTGCTGCTCGACCGGCGGTCGGGGCAGCTTCGGCTCTCGACGCCCCGGACCGAGGCTGCCGCATTCTCCTCCCTGCGCGAGCCGGTCGACCTCGGTGAGATGCGCATCGAGCAGGCGGACGGGAACGGCCTTGTCGCCCTCTCGGCGCTTGACGCCGGGAAAGCGCTCGCGACGAGCCGGCGCCTGCTCCTGATCTTCGCGACCGATGCGCACAATACCGGCATGGTCTTCCGCGACAGCGAAGAGAAGATCATCGAGGATTTCGGCGAGCTGCCGGTGCTGATCCGCAAGGGCTATGTCGATCTCACGCTGTCGAGGTCCGCGGCCCGGTGGAAGGTCTCGCCCGTCGGCCTCGACGGCACCGTCTATCCGCCGGTCGATCAAGGAAGCGGGCCGGTCGCATTCCGGCTCTCCAACGACACGCCCTACGGACCGACGACCTACTTCCTGCTGGAAGTCGAGGAGGGATGAGGCGGGCCGGGCAGCACGCTTCCGCTGTCAAGAGCCGTGCTGCGGCCGCATTGACGATTGCATTTGCGGGCTCAACCTGATTTCTGTCCTGCGAAGTCGGAGCGGGATGCGGGCGGTTTTCGCCCGCATCGCGCCCGAACCCTTGGAAGAGAGAGCAGGCAGGGGAAGTGTTGCAAGCTATGGACGGTTTGCCCGAGGCGGCGGACAAGGCCTGGTGGCCGCAGCCCGGCATGAAGCTCGGCGCGACCTTCTTCGTGCGCCGGGCCTTTCCCTGGCTCGGCCGCTATTTCAGCGATCGGCCGCTTGCCTCGACGCTGACGCCCGGCATCGAAGGCATCGTCTCCTGGGGCGGCCGCATTCCGGCGCAGAGCGCGATGGCGATCGCCCGGATGCGGCGATTGCCGCACTGGCACCTGGAGGACGGGTTCCTGCGTTCAGTCGCCCTCGGCAAGGACGGCGGGGCGCCGGTCTCGATCATCGTCGACGATCTGGCGCTGCCGGTCGACGGCGGGCGGCCGTCGCGCCTCGAACGACTGATCGCGGCAGCGGCGGGCGGCGTGGACGGCGCCGGAAAGCAGATCCGCGAGCAAATGGTTCGCCACAAACTGTCGAAATACAACAACCTGCCGCACCGCCAGCCGGCCATCGAGCCGAGCCATCGGCGGCGGATCCTGCTCGTGGATCAGGTCCACGGCGATGTCTCGGTACCGCGCGCACTCGGAAGCCGCCGCTCCTTCGACCGGATGCTGAACGATGCGCTTGAAAGCGGCACCCAATGCGTGGTGCGGACCCACCCCGACGTCATGGCCGGTTATCGCAGGGGCTACATCACCGAACGCGCCGGAAGGACGACCGGGGTCGTCCTTCTCGCCGACAAGGTTTCGGTTGCCTCGATCCTCGACGTGGTCGACGAGGTCTGGACGGTCTCCAGCCAGGTCGGCTTCGATGCCCTGCTGCGCGGCATACCGGTGCGTTGCTACGCCGTGCCGTTCTATGCGGGATGGGGGCTGACGGAGGACAGGGGCGGCCCGGCCGCGTTGCCCGCTCTGGCAAGGCGGGCGAGCGCGAGGCCGTCGGTCGACCAGCTCACGGCGGCGGCGCTGGGGCATTACCCGAGCTACCGCAACCCCACCAGTTGGGAACCGATGGATGTCTTTACGGCGATCGATCTGCTGGTCGCCGAGCTCGCCCGGCGAGGGCGGGCATAGCCCGCGAAGACGACGTTCAGAAGAGGAAGCATGTGCCGCCATGGCCGACGGGAGGCAACGTGCCAGCGGCGACTTGACCGCTGGCACGATACCCGGGGCATCATGCCCAAGGCTGCCTGTACCCCACGAAGAGGACTGTAAGCTGAGGAGCCGGCGCAGGCTATTGCCTCGTGCGCCGATCTTTATCCGCTATGCGCGTGCCGTGTCCGTTCGGCGCATAATTGCAAGCGCTAAAATAAAGCGCATGCATCATTCCGGTACTCTCGCTCCCCGAGTTGAGCTCGATCGCGGCAGGTTAGAGTAAACATCCTGTGAATTGTCGCCGTGCCGTTTTCACTCATAGGTAATCGTGTCGCCGTTTCGCGGCCGGACGAAGAAATTCTGGTCGAATTCATAGGCACCGGCCCCCGTGAAGCTTTCAAACAGGCCGGAGAAGATCGTGTCCAACTTGTATTGGACGCGCGTTACGACCATCTGTACGCCCTTTTCCTGCAGCTCATCCGGGATCTCGACCGGCGACGCCTGTCCGGCGGCAAGCGCGGCGGTGCCGCGGGCCGCTGACCAGTTCACCTTCTCGACGCCCTTCTTGTCGATGTCGACCACGCACAACACCACCTTCAGCTCGCTCGAATCATAGGGATCCAGAATGGAGCTCACGCCCGACAGGATGCTGGCGACGCTCGCATCGCTCCAACTCGTCTGCATGGCAATGATCTCGCTGGTGGTCGAGGCGATCTGGTTGATCTTCCTGCGAACGGTCAGTCCCTGGCCGAGATCGACCAGCCCGGCAAGAAGCAGCAGCATCAGCGGCAGCAGAAGCGCGAATTCGATTGCGGATGCGCCGTCCCGGTTTCCGCCGAGGCGCTCGAGAGGGTGGGAAATGCGTGTCGTGTGCGGTCTCATCCGGCTTCCTGCGATTAAAACGGCTCGTTGCGGAACAGGACCGAGGCACCGAGCAGGTAACTGCCGTCGGCGAGCTTGTGGCTCGAGAGCGAATAGAGGCTGACGATCGGCGACCAGGGCAGGAAGGCCTGGACCATGACGTAATCGCTGCCGTGCCCGATATCGAAGCCTTGGGTGATCGCGACCGTTCCGCTGTTGTCGATCGCCTTCATAGCGCCGGAGGAGGAGGAGTCGCTGAGCGTGTTGACCGCCACCAGCAGGCTGTCCGAGCAGTCGAGAAGATAGAGAAGGTTGCCGCAGATCTCCTTCTTGAACTCAGCCATTCCCATGCCGTCGTCGGACGCCTGGCCCGTGCGGATGAGGCGCGCGGACTTGTGAACCGCGGCATCGAGCGCGGAATCGACGAAGAACATCGCCGCGCATTCGAGGATGCCGAAGATCAGCACGAATGTCGGCAGGGCGAGGAGCGCGAATTCGATCGCCGCCACGCCCGATCGGTCGCGCAAAAGGCGCCTGAGCAGTGAACGCTGCGTCATTGGGTGAGCCGAACGGAAGTCAGATATTGAGTGAAGAGGCTGGAAAGTCCCTTGGCGATCTCGTCTTCCGATGCGGCCGAGATGAAGAGGTCGGAGGAGGAGGCGCAGTCCTGCAGCGCGGTGGGGATATAGTCCCGCCTGGCGGTATTGCCGCTCACGCCGTTGTGCAGCGTGCCGCCCCAGGTCGTCGTCCACTTGCTGTTTGACATCGACTTCGCCAGAGTTTCCCTGTAACCCCAGTCGTCAGGAATGGCGAGGTATTCCGTATAGAGTACGGCCAAGGTCGCCTTCTTGTCCTTGAGATAATCGCACCAGTCCGGATTGAGCGGCGTAACCCGGCCCCAATTTCTGCCGTTATCCTTGATGACCCAGTCGCGGTGCGACTGGACACCATCCGTTAGCAGGAGAACGAGCTTCAGCGGCGAACTGGCCGACGCGCCATCGCCCGCCTCCCCGACCTTTTTCTTCAACCCCTTGAGGGCGATGTGGAAATATGTGGCCTCCGTAGAGGTTGCACTTGTCAGTCCGCTCTCATCTTGTAACAGCTTCTTCCGTGCGGCGCTCGTGGAATAGGTGGGGGCCAAAACTTCAGATATGTCCTCGCCGAGACTATAAAGGCCGACCTTGATCCTCGAATGGTCTTGATCGGCGTCATCGATCATGTTGAGGACTTCTTCGACGGCGTCCAGCGCGACATCGGTGCGCAGTTTCACGCCGAGACTTTTGATGTAGTCGTAATAGGTTGGCGCCAGAATCGCCCCCTTCTTGTTCGTCTTCACCGGATCGTCTGCGCTGTGGCACGCGAACTCGCATTGTATGTTCGGGTCCGCGCGCAGCATCGACTGGCCCTGGCTCGTCGCCGCAAGCAGCATCGAGGGCGACTTGTCGAGGACGATGTAGACATTGAGGTACGAGGTCGCCGGTCCTTCGATCGCGCTGATGACCCCGACCGGGACGGTCTTGATGTTGGCCAGTGTCATCAGCGTCGTCGGCACCGTTCCGGCGGCCGAGGCGCTGATCGTGTGGCCGCTCTTGTCCACCTTGATCGAGGTTAGGTCATAGGTCGAATCCTGCCGGTCGGCCTGGGCGTCGAACCATTCCTTGATCTTTTCGGCGATCTCGTCCTCGTCGTATTCGTCGATCTGCTTGATGGCGGCAACGAGCGCGGCGTCGAGGTCCGACTGCATCTTGTTCTGGACATTGTAGGCGCGGGCGTAGTCGAGTCCGGCTCCGACCGCGAGGATCATGGGCACGATGCAGAGCGCGACCGTGATCGCCACGTTGCCGCCGCGGTCGGCGAGCATCGCCGCTATGCGCTTGGCGATCCAGGGACGCAGGGGCCCGAAATTGAGACGCATGTGCTGCCAGCCACTTCCGTTTCTTTGAAAACGGATGCTTCACGGAAAAATATTATCCGGGCGTAAATTAGAATGGGCTGGCGCTATCCGATTGACGCGACGCTATCCGTATCGCGCAGGAATGAGCGAGCGGCGCCTTGAAAGGGACGTCGCGTCAACCCCTGCGCTTGCCGCGCAGCCTCGCGGTCTCCGACGGAGTCTGGCCGAAGGCCTCGTGGTATACGGCCGAAAACCGCCCCATGTGGGTGAAGCCCCAGGCCCGTGCGACTTCGGCGATCGCGAAGGTATTGCTCTCGTCGGCAAGCGCACGGCGGGCGCCCTCCAGCCGCATCTGGCGCAGAAAGCTCAACGGAGTCGTATCCTTGAACTGCTGGAAGGCCGCCTGCAAGGCACGGACGCTGGTGCCGGCCTCTCGGGCTATGTCGGCGACGCTCATCGGCTGCGCGATGTTAGCGACCATGTACTCGATCGCCCTTTTCAGGTTGCGCGGCATCGCGGGCGATACCGGGCGGGCCAGCCGCTCGCTGTAATTGTGGGGGACGGATTCGAGAATCGTGACCATCGCGGCGCGGAAAAGGTGATCGGCCGCGATGGCTGAAACGCGATCGTCCGGCTCCACATCGAAGCAGTCCCAGAGCAGATTCCCGAGCGCGGCCAGTCGCGAGCCGAGAGGCGACGACATCTCCACCGTCGCCGAAAGCTCGATATCGTTGAGGATGGGCATGTCGAGCAACTCGCTGAGTTGGGAAACCATCGCGCATTTGTCGAAGGCGATGCCGATATGGCCGCGATTCTCGTGAATTGTCAGCTTCTCGAAGCGCGACATGTTGCCGATCAGCAGCGCTCCGGAATCCGATGTGAGGCGCATGCGGCCGGCATCGATCTCCATTGCGCTCGATAGCGGAATGTAAAGGACGTAGACATCCGACGGCTCCGAGAACGTCACCTTCATTCCCGAATGGCACTTGCCGCTCCAGATGCTGAAAGGGCCGGCTGAATAATGCCGGTCCTCGACCAGGATGCGTCGGCCGCGCACCAGCGGCTCAACCTTTGCGGGCGACAAGGTTCTTGCATAATGTTCCGTCATCTCGTCGGCATCAGCCTCGACGATCCGGAACGACTGGCGTTGAGGAACGTACCTCATTATCGGCCTGGAAAGACACGGCGCGCATCCGCCAACAACACGCCGAATGGCGCCGATACGGTGATCAGGTCCACGCCACCTCCTTCCTACAGGCGTCCAACGCCTGCATATTATCATACAAATAAGCGTACATTAGCGTCCGCGTAAACTCTTATTCTGCGCGCGTTGTCCGGAATGCGAGAAAATCAGCCGAAAACCGCACAAATTGGATATGACCGCGTTCCGGCACGCGCCGGCACAAAAACAACGGCTTGACGTCCACGGGGACTCGATTGAACGCGACGCGCTCTAGGGCGGGATGCGCTCACATGCGTTCGCGCCACCGCTCTATCTGTTTGTTTTTGCCGCATTTGTGCGACGTCAGGTGATTCCCTGATTGCAAAATGCTCTACCGCCACTTGCGCAATGTTTGCGACGGCGTTTGCCCGAAGCGCTTCTTGTAGTCGGCGGCGAAACGGCCCAGATGGCCGAAGCCCCACCGGAAGGCGACATCAGCCACCGTCGTCGTGGCGGGAGCGCTGGTCAATTCGCGGTGCGCGGCTGCGAGGCGCAGTTCCTGCAGATAGGCCATGGGTGTCGTCGCCCGGAACTGCCGAAAGCCCTGCTGCAGCGTGCGCACGCTGACGCGCGCCGCCGCGGCGACGTCGGCAATGGTGATCGGGTCGCCGAGATGGGCGTGCATGAATTCGATCGCCCATTTCACATGACGCGGGGCGGGCAGGGCGGCCGGCCGCCCGAGCTCGTCGGAATAGCGGTGCGGAACGGCTTCGAGGAGCAGATGGGCGACGGCGTCGCCGAGCGCACTGAGCGCCAACGGCGCCCGGCGCAACGGCGCATCCCCCCGCAAGCCCCGGCATGCCGTCTCGACCAATTGCGTCAGCATCTGGCCGGCGCCGGTATCGACGTCGAGGCGAGGGGTAAACTCGAGGCTTCCCTCGACCGGCCGCTCGATCATGGCTGCCAGGAGGGCGGTTAGCCTGTCGTTGTCGATGAAAGTGGTGAGATGCCGACGCGAGCCGTAGAGCTCGCCGCGTGCGTTGCGTGTGCCGTCGACGATCGTGGCGTGGCCGGGTGCCGAGTGAAGTTCGTCGCGGCCGTTGTCGAAAAGAGCGTCGCCCTCGATCGGCAGGAAAACGAGCAGCCGACCGCTTGCGGCGAGGCGCTGGCAACGAATGTCGCCCTGGTAGGCGCAGTCACCGAAGGTCATCGGGCCGGCGGTGAAGAATTCGCCGCGAAAGGCCAACGGTCCTCCGCCGAGCGGCTCGACGATGATCGGCGAACGGGGTGTCGAAAGCGCAGCCGCAAGTTCGTCGGGATCGTTTCCCTGGAACACTGTGCTTGACCGATGCGACATCCACAACCCTGTCCTGCCTTGGCGCGGCGACGGCACCGTCCGGCGTCGGCCGGCCGCGGTCCGCCTCGCCGCTTGCAGCCGGGAGTAAGCATTAGTGATTATGAATCTCTATCTATGCGGATGAATATTATCGCTGCGGGGATACGTCATGCGCTAACCGGATAGGAATGAGTATGCCTTCGTATGTCTTTTGTATTCCGGTGGACATATTCAGGAAAAAGGTTCCGTCAATTCGAGATCGATTCCGATCAGAGCAGTTTGTACTGCGCCATCGATCGCGAGAGGAACCATTCAACTGGAGCATGCGAAAGTCATAACATGAGGATGAAGGGCTAATGCGGGAGCGAACGAACAAGAAAGGACCGAGCGCGATCGACGCGCATGTGGGCAACCGGATTCGTTTGCGCCGTCTCGCCTTGGATTGGAGTCAGACGAAGCTCGGTGAAGCGCTCGACGTGACCTTCCAGCAGGTGCAGAAATACGAAAAGGGCATCAACCGGATGGGGGCAAGCCGCCTTCAGCGTGCGGCCGAGGTGATGGGCGTCACCGTCAGCTACTTCTTCGAGGGGGCGCCGTCGGTGCCGCAAGGCGCGAATAATGATGGCGCCGCCCTCTCCAGCGACGAGATGCTGCAGTTTCTGGCGACCGAGGAGGGCATGGCGCTCAATCGGGCATTCCTCAGGGTGCCCGATATGCAGGTCCGGCGGAAGATCGTGGCGCTGACGAAGTCGCTGGCGAAGATGGAGCCGGAGATGTCCGAGGAATAGCGCCCGCCAACGATCTGAACCACCGGCATGCGGCCTCAGATCATTTTGCAGTCAGGTGGAATCACCTGACGTTGCGCAAATGCGGCAAAACAAACGGATGGAGCGGCGGCGCGAACGCATGTGAGCGCATCCGGCTCTTAGGCCGCCTGGCCCTCTACCAGGAGACGCACGAGCATCAGTCCGGCAACGAGACCGATGAGCGAAAAGGCGAAGGAGGAGGCGGCATAGAGGGCGGCGTCCAACCTTTGGCCCCGGTCCCACAGGCTGATCGTGTCGAGCGAGAAGGTGGAGAAGGTCGTGAAGCCGCCGAGCACGCCCGTGGTGAGGAACAGGCGCACCTCCTGCGGCAGCTCACCGCGCAGGGCGAAGTATTCGGCGAGAAGACCCATGATGAACGAGCCGGCGACGTTCACCGCCAGCGTGCCATAGGGGAAGGCGACGCCGAGCAGAAGGGCCGCGAGCTGGTTGGCGCCGTGACGCATCGCACCACCCAGTCCGGCGCCGAGAAAAACGATCAAATAGGCCATCGCCAGAACCTTCCGGTAGTATCGCTTTCGCGCCCTTCTGCTGCGGTCGCGCGCCGGGGCGATCGGCCTCGGCGGCGCGGGCGGGCAACCCGCCGATACGCTACCCCTTACAAAGACGAGTCTGCTCCCGTCAATATTGCGCCGGCCTGGCTTGTCGCGACCTGCGGCATTGCCCGTCAATCGAGGCGGGCATAGTATCAGTCGTTGCCACCACCTCGTCGGCGCAGTCTTGCGGAAGGGGCCAGGCGAAGTGGCCGCATCGCGCCGGGAGAGCGTTATGAACGAGGCGCCCGATCAGGGGGAGACGACGGAGTTGCCGGCCGCCCCGGCCGAGCGGGGTTCCCCGTCCCATCCCAGGGCAGATGTCCTTGCCTTGCTGCCGGACCCGGCGAGCGCCCGGGCCTGCCTGGACATGGCCGAGGATGCCGCACGCGCCGTTCGCGGGAACATGGCGGCCGCGCATATCGGGGCGGACCCGGAGAGGATGATTGCGGCGCCCGAGGAGATCGATCTGCAGCGGCTCAGGGATCTGGATGAAGGCTCGCCGCAGCACCGCTTCGAATGCGTCTCGCGCGTGTTCGAGGACTGGAAACAGGCAAGTCCCGACCGAAAGCCGTTCCGGTTCAAGGATTGCCGCGGCGATCTCGGTCGCTGCGTTGCTGGCGAATGCCGCGAAAGCGCGCTGGTCGTGATGCCGGCCCGCGGCAGCCTCGATGCCCGCGATGCGTTTCATGACGTGCTCTTCAACGAAGGCAAGCTGGTGCTCGTGCCGCCCGCGGGCGCTTATGCCGGCCATCTGCTGCGGCATGTCGTGATCGGCTGGAGGCCGCATGCTAACGTCCGCGGGGCGGTGGTGGCGGCCAGGCCCTGGCTCGCTTCCGCCGAGCGGATCACGGTCCTCTGTGTCGATGAAAACCATCAGTCCACGGCGAGCGAACTTCTCGCAGAACTCGACCTCGCAGGCGACGTCGTCTCCATCCGCTCGCAAGGCCGCCCCGTCGGGAAAGCGATCCTTGATTTTGCCGCCACCGTCGATGCGACCTGTCTCCTGATCGGCGCCTACCGGCATGGATATCTCATCGAGCTCATTCTCGGCCGTGACACGCGATATCTGCTCGCCCATAGACCCTTGCCGCTGATGATGAAGCATTAGACGCGGCTCAAAGGGCGCTCCGCTAAGTTGAGCTGTCGATGCGGACCAGGCCATCGCGCGACCCGCCTCGGGGCTTTCGTTCGTTCGGCGGCCGCTATCCGAAAAGTGCAGGATCAGCACAAAAAGCGCAGCCGAATCTTGCAAAGGATGCAAAGCCTTGCAGGCTTAAGTATCTGTTAGGACGTTAATTTAGATTAGTGGAATATCAGAATGCGGGGCATTGCTTCCCCAAGGGGAGCGACGCGCCGAGACGTGAATGAGGAATGATATGATTGCGCTGAGCCGACCCCCCATTGCAGCCACTGATGGCGCCGGGCGCGTGAACGGCCCGGAACGCCAATCTGCCGGTTCACGCGAAGCGTCGAACATCGTTGTCTTCCCGGCCAATGCGCCTGAAGACCGCGCCCGGGCCGCCGATTTGGAGCGTGCGCGCGACGCCATGCTCGCGATCGCCCTTCAACTCGATCAAATCCATTCAGCGTTGTCAGAGCCGCGGCTGCGGGTTCGCAGTGGAGACCGGATGAGCGGCGGCGGGTTGGAACCGGACGGACGCGCGATCGATCTTTCGGCGGTGACGAGCCAGGCAGTGGGCCGATAAGATGTCTTGGTTTTCGAGGCCGGTGAACAAGCCTCGTCATTCGGTCGAGCAATACATTCGATCGATAGGCCGGCACTATGCCCACGCCGTCATCGTCGTGACGCTGCTGATTGCGGCCACGTATCTGACGGTGATGGTCGCTCTCGAGCGCCATGGGCTGCAGCAGAACATCAGCTTTCTGACCAGCAACCAGTTCATCCGGTTCCAGCAGCTTTCCACCCAGACGCGCGCGCTCATGCGCGCCTCCGCCGATCCCAACCTGCCGGAACACATCACCGGTCCGATGCGCGGCGACATCCGTCGCGCCATAGACGACATCCGCGCCATGAGCTGGCAACTGGAAGAGCTGCACCGCAGCATCGGCCAGAACCTCCTGGAGTGGCTCATTCCCCGCGACGAAATATCCGAGCAGTTGCGCCTCGAGCTCAACGAGCGCCTGGAAGACTTCCTGAAACGGGCCGCGAAAGTGGCGGATGCCAGCACGCAAGACCGGCGCGAGCGCTACTCCTTCTGGGGACCGATCGACTTCGCCGTTGCTTCCGACAGTATCCTTGTGCGCCAGTTCGGAGACCTCATCCGCCACGCCCACGACCGCAGCGGCGTCAGCATCGACAATGCCAAGGTGATGAGCGCCGGCCTTCTCGCACTCATCGCGGCCACCGTCATCCTGGCAAGCGCCCTGCTGTTCAGCCCGCTCCTGAAGAAGCTTCGCAACGAACATCGCCGAGTGATGGCTTTCGAGAAGCGGCTGACGCTACTTGCCCACACCGACGCGCTTACCGGGCTCAACAACCGCTCCTCGTTCAATCTTGCGCTCGGCAACCTCTTCGCCGAGCTGGAGCGGACCGGCACCGGCTTTTCGATGCTGCTGGTCGACCTCGATCGCTTCAAGAGCATCAATGACGGCCTCGGCCATCCGGCCGGCGACGCCGTGCTCCGCCACGTTGCCCAGGCGCTCCTGAAGACCTTCCGGTCCGGCGATGTCATCGCGCGGCTCGGCGGCGACGAATTTGCCGTGCTGTTGCCGGGAATATCCGACGAAGCGATGCTTGCGACCGTCGCCGGCCACGCCGTTCATGCCATCGCGGCCGACATTCCCTTCGACGGGCGCAACCTGCAGGCTTCGGCGAGCATCGGTGGTGCCGTGGTGCCCAGTCATGCCTCGGATGCATCGAGCCTCATGCGCGTCGTCGACCTTGCGCTCTACACCGCCAAGAGCGGCCGCAACACCGCCGTCATCTTCGACGAGGCGGCGCTTGCGCGCCGGCTAGAGCAGAACCAGCTTTCCCTTGCCCTCGTGCTGGCGGCCGATCGCAACGAGTTTGTGGTGCATTATCAGCCGAAGGTCGACCTCTTGACGGGCGAGCACCTGGGTTTCGAGGCGCTGGTGCGCTGGCAGCATCCGCAGCTTGGCATATTGCCTCCCGGGCGCTTCCTGCCCTTGATGGAAGGAACGCATCTCATCCGCGGCATGACCCGTGCGGTGGTGGCGGCCGTCGGCCGCGATCTCAGCGCCTGGAAGAGGGCGGGGCTCGCTCCGGGGGCCATCTCCGTCAACCTGCCCGAAGTCCTTCTCGTCGGCGAGGAAGGCTATGGCCTGCTCGCGGAAGCGATCCGGGAAAACGCCCTGGAGTGGAAAGATTTCGCGGTCGAGATCACCGAAGACGTGTTCCTCAATCGCTGTGCCGACCACATCCTCAAGACCGTCACCCGCTTCCGCGAGCACGGCCTGTCGATCTCCCTCGACGACTTCGGGACCGGATTTGCGTCGCTCGTGCACCTGCGCGATTTCCCCTTCGACGAAATCAAGATCGACCGGAGCTTCGTCGCCGGCATCGGAGCGGACGCGCGGTCCGAGCAGATCATCCGCGCCATGATCGACCTCTCGCGCAACCTCGGCAAGCGCTGTGTCGCCGAGGGCATGGAGACGGAGGGGCAGCGCCGCTTCCTCATGGATGCCGGCTGCGAAATCGGCCAGGGCTACCTGTTTGCCAGGCCCCAGCCGGCCGCGATCGCCGGCGAGCGGCTGCCGAAGCGGCCCGCCGGCCCTGCCAGGGCGGGCGGCGGTTGGCCGCGCGCAGGCAAGGTTGCGGCATCGCACGAGACACCGCCGAGGATCGCGCTCGTGAGCATCGGCCGGGGAGGGCAGCGGGAGTGAAACGGGGGATCGAGCGGGCTTGCCTGGCGGCGGTCCTGTCGCTTGCGGTCCTGCATCAGGCCGCGGCCGCCGATCGGCTCAGCGCAGTCGATGTGGTGCATTACTGGATATCCAAGAGTGAAGCGGCGGCACTCGACGTCTACCGGAAGGCATGGACGGCTGCCGGCAATCAGTGGATCGACCTGCCGGCGCAAAGCAAGGTCGCCGTGCAACGAATCGTCAGCGAACGCGTCGCCAATGGTTATGCGCCTTCGGTGATGCAATGGAACGCCAATGAGGGCGCGCGCGAACTGCCGGAAATGGGGATCGTGCTCGACATCGAAGATGTGGCGAAGGCGGATCGTTGGCGCGACGTCCTGCCGGCCACGGTGCTCGACCGCATCAGCTACGAGGGCAAGATCTATTTCGCGCCGACCAACGTCCATGCGGAGAACTGGCTCTGGATAAGCGAGGCAATCTTCCGGGAGATCGGCATGGCGGCGCCGCAGACCTGGGACGAGATCTTCGCGGCGACCGAGAAGATCAAGGCCGCAGGCCGGCTGCCCATCGCGCTCGGCGGAGGGCGCTGGGAGGTGTCCCTGATGTTCAACAACATCATGCACTTCAAGCTCGGAAGCGACGGTTACAGCCGGACGATCGCGGGCGATCCGACGATCGTGCGCGATCCGCGCATGGCCGAGGCGCTCGAAATGCTGCGGCGCCTGTCCCGCTATGTCCAGCCGCTTGCCGAGCGCGACCGCCTGACATGGGCGGATGCGACGGCCGCCGTCGGACGCGGCGAGGCCGGCATGCAGTTCATGGGCGACTGGGCCAAGGGCGAGTTGTCGGCCCGCGGATACGTCGTCGACAGGGATTTCGGCTGCAGCCTTGTGCCGGGCACTGAGATTGCCTATTTCATGGTGATCGATGCCTTCGCCTTTCCGCTGACCAATCGCGAGGGCGCCGCCGAAGCCCAGCAGGCTTTCGCGCGCATGGTGCTGGACCGCGACAATCAGCTCGCCTTCAGCCGGATCAAGGGTTCGTTGCCGGTGCGCACGGACGTCGATCCGAGCGGGCTCGACCGGTGCGGCCGCCTCGGTCTCGAGATGATTGCGGCGAAGAGCGGCGTGAGCGCGCAATCGATGGCGATGCCGACCCAGATGTCCGAAGGCTGGATCGGCGTTCTCACCGATTTCTTCAACGACGAGACTGTTTCGGTCGAAGCCGCCCAGCGGCGGCTCGAGCATGTCCTCAGCCAGAATTGAACCGCCCCGGCGGGTCAGCCGGCCGAAGGGGCGGCGGTCGAGGCGCGCAGGATCAACTGGCTTTCCAGCGGCGGCGGATGAGCGGGGTTGCGGCCGGCAAGGCAGGTAAGCAGGTAATCCGCCGCCTGGCGGCCGATCTCGGCGTTGTCGACGCGCATCGTGGTCAGCGGCGGGTCGGTCTGCTCGGCCATCGCCACGTCGTCGAAGCCGGTGACGGAAAGGTCCTCCGGCACCCTTATGCCGAGCGCGCGCGCTTCGAGGAGCGCGCCGATCGCCAGCGCGTCGTTTCCGCAAACCACCGCCGTCGGGCGCGGCCCGGGCGCCTCCATGATCGAGCGCAGGCTCTCGCGGCCGAAGGCAATCGCCGCCGGGCCCTCGCGCACATGCTGCGGCCTTAGCGCCAGACCTTCCTCCGCAAGTGCCGCACGCAGGCCCTCGATCCGTGCCATGACGCGGTCGTTGTCGATCGACGGCTGGTGGATCAGCCCGAAATCGCGGTGGCCGAGATCAAGGAGATGCCGGGCGATCCGCCGGAAGGCGGCGGCGTTGTCGAAGCCGACGCTCGGATGCGGGGAGCCCGGCCGGTGCGAATAGGTGACGACATAGGGAACGCCGCGCGCCGCAATGGTCTCGAACATGCCGGGCCGGTGCGATTCGCCGACGATGGCGAGCGCCTCGACGCCGCGCGCCAGCATGGTGCGCACCTGATTGGCCGCCTGGTCGGCATCGTAGTTCGAGCAGCCGATCAGCACGGTGACGCCATCGGCCGAGAGCCGCGTCTGAAGCGCGCCGACCTGCGAGGCGAAGACGTCGTTGTCGAGGGTGGGGATCAGGACGCCGGCAAGCCAGGTCCGCCGGCTTGCAAGCGCAGCACCCGCCGGATGCGGCATCCAGCCAAGCTCGGTCGCGGCTTTCAGCACCTTTTCGCGTATCTCGGGCGCAACCTTTTCCGGCGCGTTGAAGGCGCGCGAAACCGTCGCCGTCGACACGCCGGCGAGCGCCGCCACGTCGAGTGCCCGCGCTCCCGATTGCCCGTTCCTCGTTTTGCCTGCACGTGCCATGCGAACCGACGCTCCCTCGATCGATTAGACATGTATACGCTTACAGATATTTTTCCAGTCTTTTTGCGATGTGTTGACAGAAGCCGTGAAACTGCTATGTAAGCGCTTACATAAGCCGGCTGCGGGAGGTGGGCATGTGGGGCATTGAGGGTGTCCGCATGCACGAAAAGCAGCCGTTTGAGGAGGAGGCTTCCTTGATCGCGATTCGCAAGTTCCTGCTGAACCCGATGCAGTTCGTCATCGCCGCCTGCCTGGCGGCCATGCTGGTGCTCGTCTTCGGCAATGTCGTCCTGCGCTACGCCTTCAATACCGGCATCCCGGTGTCGGACGAGCTGTCGCGGCTCCTGTTCGTCTGGATGGTTTTCCTCGGTGCGGCGGTGACGCTGTTCGAGCAGGCGCATCTCGGGGTCGACACGCTGGTGCGGCGGCTCTCCCGCAAGGGCCGCATCGTCTGCTTCGCGCTTTCCAACCTCCTGATGCTCTATACGACCTGGCTCGTTTTCAGCGGCACCTGGCAACAGTTCGGCATCAATCTCGGCATGACGACGCCGGTCATGGGCATCTCGCAGGCCTGGTTCTTCGTGCCGGTCCTGATCTTCACGGCGCTGGCGGCCGCCTGGTTCTGCCTGTCGCTGCTGCGCTCGCTGAGCGGCCGGATGAGCGACGACGAGCTCATCGGCGTCAGGGAGTCGGAGGAGGATTTCGATATCACCCAGATGCCGCCCGGCGACGCTCGCCCCCGCTGAGCGGTTGCCCGGCGCCATACGCCTGTCGCCTCGAAGAGTTTGCAGCCGCGACCGGGCCGGACAGGGTCATTCGGTCTCCTGCGGCAAAGGTTGGTCCGCGATGACAATTCTCGTCTTCATCACAGCCCTTCTCGCCGCGATCGCCATCGGCATGCCGATCGCCTATGCGCTGCTGATCTGCGGCGTCGCGCTGATGCTGCAGCTCTCGATGTTCGATCCGCAGATCCTCGCTCAGAACCTCGTGAGCGGTACCGACAGCTTCACGCTGCTGGCTGTTCCCTTCTTCATGCTGGCCGGCGAGGTGATGAATGCCGGCGGCCTGTCGAAGCGGATCGTAGCGCTGGCGCTTGCGCTCGTCGGCCATGTGCGCGGCGGGCTCGGCTATGTCGCGATCATCGCGGCCTGCGTTCTCTCAGCGCTTTCCGGCTCGGCCGTCGCCGATGCGGCGGCGCTCGGGGCCCTGCTGGTGCCGATGATGGTCAAGGTCGGCCATGACAAGGCCCGCTCGGCCGGCCTCGTCGCCTCCGCCTCGATCATCGGACCGATCATCCCTCCCTCGATCGCCTTCATCCTTTTCGGCGTCACTGCCAATCTCTCGATCTCCAAGCTGTTCATGGCGGGTATCGCGCCGGGCCTGATGATCGGCGTCGGCCTTGCCGTCGCCTGGTGGCTGACGGTGCGCAAGGAGGAGGTCGAACTCAGGCCGCGTGCGACCGGCGCGGAGCGGGTGGAGGCGCTGCGCGAAAGCCTCTGGGCGCTCGGGCTGCCGGTCATCATCATCTTCGGGCTGAAGTTCGGCCTGTTCACGCCGACCGAGGCCGCGGTGGTTGCCGCCGTCTATTCGCTCTTCGTCGCCACCTGCGTCTATCGCGAGCTCAGCCTCGGTCAGCTCTACCAGGTCTTCGTCTCCTCGGCCAAGGTGACGAGCGTCGTCATCTTCCTCGTTGCGGCCGCGCTCGTCTCCGCCTGGCTGATCACTATTGCCGACCTGCCGGGGCAGGTCGTGGCGCTCCTTTCGCCCTTTATGGACAGCCCGAAGCTGCTGATGCTCGTGATCATGATCCTCGTCGTCATCGTCGGCACGGCGATGGACATGGCACCGACCATCCTGATCCTGGCGCCGGTGCTTGTTCCGGTCGTTCAGGCGGCCGGCATCGACCCGATCTATTTCGGCGTGCTGTTCATCATCAACAACTCGATCGGCCTCGTCACGCCGCCGGTCGGGACCGTGCTCAACGTGGTAGCGGGCGTTTCGCGGATCAGCATGGAAACGGTCATCAAGGGCGTCACGCCGTTCATGATCGCCCAGCTCGTGGTGCTGGGGCTGATGATCGCCTTTCCCGAACTCGTCACGCTACCTGCCGCCTGGCTCGGGCGCTGATCTGCAAGCGAATTCGCATCGTATCAAGGAGGAAGCGATATGCGTAAGACTCTCATGGCAGCCATAGCCGGCCTCATGCTGGCCTCGGCAGCACCGCTGACGGCAGGCGCCGAAATCCACGAACAGACGATCCGCTTCGCCAGCGCCGGCGCGGAAGGTTCGCCGCTGGTCATCGGCCAGCGCAAGTTCGCCGAGATCGTCAAGGAGAAGAGCGGCGGCAAGATCGACGTCAAGGTCTTCCCGGCCGGCATGCTCGGCGGCGACCTCCAGTCGGTCGCCGCGCTGCAGGGCGGTCTCTTGCAGATGTCGGTCATGAACGCCGGGCTGATGGCGAGTCTCGCGCCGGATTTCGCCGTGCTCGACCTGCCCTTTCTCTTCGAAAGCACCAAGGAGGCCGATGCGGTCATGGACGGCGAGGTCGGCAAGACCTTCGCACAGGAGCTGACCGACAAGAACCTCATCGTGCTTGCCTATTGGGAGCTCGGCTTCCGCAACCTGACCAACAGCCGCCGCCCCGTCGAGAAGGTCGACGACATCGAGGGCCTGAAGATCCGCGTCGTGCAGTCGCCGATCTATCTGGAAATGTTCCAGGCGCTTGGCGCCAATGCGGTGCCGATGCCGTTCCCGGAGGTCTATACCGCGCTCGAGACCGGCACGGTCGACGGCCAGGAAAACCCGGCGCCGAGCATCCTGACGGCCAAGCTCAACGAGGTGCAGAAATACATCACGCTCACGCGCCACACCTACAATCCGATGGTGCTGCTCTTCTCGAAGCCGCTCTGGGAAAAGCTCGACCAGGACGAGAAGGACCTGTTGCAGGCGGCGGCGACCGAGGCGGCAGCCTTCCAGCGCCAGCTTTCCCGCGATGCCGACCAGAAGGCGGTCGAGGCGCTTGCCGCCTCCGGCATGACCGTGACCAAGCTGCCTCCGGAGGAGGTCGCCCGCTTTCGCGAGAAGACCAAGGCCGTCGCAGAGAAGTTCGCGGCATCCGCCAATCCGGAACTCGTTAAGGCGCTCACCGAGACGATCGAGCGCGTGCGCGCGGAAAACTGAAACCGGAACATGGGCATGGGAGCCCGCCAAGGGCTCCCGTGCCTCCCTCCCTGTCGAATTCGAGGCTGACTGTTCATGTACACACCCAACCGCCTGAAAGCCCACCTTGCCGCCGGTCATGTCGCGTTCGGATGCTGGGTTGGCGGCGGCTCGCCGACCAATGCCGAGATCCTCGGCCATGCGGGCTTCGATTTCCTGCTCGTCGACCATGAGCATGGCGTCGGCGAGACGCGCGAGATCGTCGACACGCTGCGCGCGGTCGAAACGACGCCCTCGCCGGCGCTGGTGCGCGTGCCCTGGAACGATCATGTGTTCCTGAAGCGGGTGCTGGATGCGGGAGTGCAATCGCTGATGATCCCCTCGGTCGACACGGCGGAGGCGGCGCTCGCCGCGGTGAGGGCCTGCCGCTATCCCCCCGAGGGCATTCGCGGCTATGCCGCCGGGGTGGTGCGCGCCTCCACCTTCGGCCTTGAGCCCGACTATATCCACAAGGCCAACAGGAACATGCTGATCGCCCTGCAGATCGAATCCCATACGGCCGTCGAGAATGCCGAGGCGATCGCCGCCGTCGAAGGCGCCGACATCATCTTCATCGGCGTCAACGATCTGGCGGGCTCGATCGGCCGGCTCGAACAGACCGGCCACCCGGGCGTGCAGGCGTTGGTACGGCGCGCCGAGAAGGCGATCCTCGCCTCCGGCAAGATCATGGGAACGGTGCCGCACCAGGGCGCGCCCGTCGCCGATCTCATCGATCGCGGCTATCGCGTGATCGCCGGCCCGCACGACGTGGCGCTGTTGCGCGACGCGGGATTGGCGGCAATGGCGGAATATCGCTCCCTTCGCGAGCGGCGCGACAGCGGCGGAGAGCCGGCCGCCTCGTCCCATCTCAAAAAGTCGTACTGAGCGCGCGGCGCCGCGGGTCTATTCGGCCCCGCAAAGGATCGCTTTAAAGCAACCCAACTGCGATGCCCCGGCCGCCCATGCGAGCGGCCGGGGCATCAAGCTCAGGCGTTGAGCGACCGCGCGAACGGCAGCACGCGGATCCGCTTGCCGAGCGCCCTGTAGGCAGCGTTGGCGACGGCCGGGCCGATCGGCGGAACGCCGGGCTCGCCGATGCCGGACGGCGGGTTGGCGGAGGCGACGATGTGGACCTCGACCTTGGGCATCGCATCGATCCTCAGCGGCGTATAGGTGTCGAAGTTGCCCTGGTCGACCTGGCCGTCCGTCAGCGTGACCTCCTCGCCCAATATGGCGCCGAGGCCGAAGCCGATCCCGCCCTCCACCTGCGCGCGCACCTGGTCCGGATTGACCGCCAGGCCGCAATCGACGGCGGCGACCACGCGCTCAACCTTTATCCCGCCATTGCCGTCGGTCGAGACCTCCGCGATCTGCGCGACCACGGAGCCGAAGCTTTCGGCAAGCGCGACGCCGCGGAAGCGGCCCTCGGGCAGCGGCTTTTCCCACTCGGCTTTTTCCGCCGCCAGCTTGAGCGCGATTGCGTGGCGCGAACCGGGCTCGAGCATGGAGAGACGGAATTCGACCGGATCGCGTCCCGCCGCCTCGGCGACCTCGTCGAGGAAGGTCTCGGCCGCGAAGGCGGTGTGTGTCGAACCGACCGAGCGCCACCACAGAACCGGGACGCCGACCTCCGTGCTCGTCAGGCCGACCGTCTGGTTGGGGATGGCATAGGGGAGATTGTGCGCCCCTTCGACCGAGGTCGGGTCGACCCCGTTCTTCACCATGCCCTCGAACGCCGTCTTTGCCACGATGGACTGGCCGACGATGTGATCGTTCCAGGCCACGAGTTTTCCGCTTGCGTCGATGCCGGCCTTGAGGCTGTGCACATAGGCGGGCCGATAGCGCCCCGCCCGCATGTCGTCCTCACGCGTCCATTGCATCTTGACCGGCGCGCGGAAGCCGATCGCCTTGGCCACGTGCACGGCCTCGACGATGACATCGCCGTCGAAGACTGCCCGCCGGCCGAAGCTGCCGCCGGTCTTCATGACGTGCAGGCGGACCTTCTCGGGCGCGATCCCAGCCACGTTGCCGGCGAGCTTCTGGTAGACGTCGGTGAACTGATGCCCGCCCCAGATCTCCAGCGTGCCGTCTTCGTTCATGCGTGCGACCGCGTTCAGCGGTTCCATCGCCGCATGCGCCAGATAGGGGAACTCGAAGTTCGCCTCGAGGACCTTGGCGGCCTTGGCGAATTCAGCCTCGGCATCGCCGTCCTTGCGCGCGACCGCTGCCGGGCTCTTCCTCGCGAGGTCGCGGTACGTGGACATGAGCTCCTGCGTGCCGCGCTTTTCCGCCGCCGTGTCGTCCCATTCCACCTTGACCGCTTCGCGCCCCTTGATCGCCGCCCACATGTGCTCGCCGACGACCGCGATGCCGCGCGGGGTTTCGACCACGTCGACCACGCCCTTGACGGCGCGCGCGGCCGAGGCATCGAAGGACTTCGCCCTGGCGCCGAAGAGGGGCGGGTGGATCATCACCGCCGTCAGCAGGCCGGGAAGCTTGACGTCGATCGTATATTGCTCCGTACCGTTCGCCTTGCGGGCGCTGTCGAAGCGCTTCAGGCCGGCATTGCCGATGAGCTTCCACTCACCCGGCTGCTTGAGCTTGACGTCGCCCGGCACGGGCATGGTCGCCGCCTTCGCGGCAAGGGCGCCGAAGCCGCCGCTCTTGCCGGAGGGATGGCTGAGAACGCCGTTTTCAACGGTGATTTCGTCGGCATTGACGCCCCACTCGGAGGCGGCGGCGGCGACGAGCATCGCACGGGCGGCGGCACCGGCCTTGCGATAGCGCTCCCATGAGGTCACCATCGAGGTCGAGCCTCCGGTGCCCTGCATCGTGCCGCCGAAGGCGATGTTGCCGTAGGCCTTCACGTTTCCGGAAGCGCCCTTGACGTCGATGGTCGACCAGTCGGCGTCGAGCTCTTCCGCCACCAGCGTGGCGATGCCGTTATAGGAGCCTTGCCCCATCTCGAACTGCGAGGAGAGCACGGTCACCTTTCCGTCGCCGTCGATCGTCACGTAGGGCGAAAAGGAATGCGTGCCTTCCGCTGCCGGCGTCCCACCGGCCGCCTCTGCCGGCGACGCACGCAGGAGATGGAAGCCGACGGCGATGCCGGTGCCGGCGGCGAGCGCGCCGATCAGGAACTGCCGCCGGGAGGCCTCGACACGCGCGGCGGGGAGGGCGATCGATTGCATCAGTTTGGGGATCATGGCTCAGGCCTCCAGGCGCTTGGCGGCTTCGTGAATGCCGGCGCGAATCCGATGGTAGGTGGCGCAGCGACAGAGATTGCCGGACATGGCGGCGTCGATGTCCGCGTCGCTCGGGCTTTTGTTGTTGGTCAGGAGATCCGTCGCGGACATGATCTGTCCCGACTGGCAATAGCCGCATTGCGGGACGTCGAGATCGGCCCAGACAGCCTGAACCGTTTCGGCGACCTTGCCCTTCAGGCCCTCGATGGTGGTGACCTGCGCCCCCTCGATGTCGCCGATCGAGGTCTGGCAGGAGCGAACCGGCGAGCCGTCGACAAGGACCGTGCAGGCGCCGCATTGCGCCATGCCGCAGCCGAATTTCGTGCCGGTCAGGCCGACGATATCGCGGATCACCCAGAGAAGCGGCATATCCGCCTCGGCCTCGACCGAATGTTCGACGCCGTTGATCGTAACAGTCACCATGGTGCTCTCCTCGTGCTTTGGCACTGGCGCGGGCCTGCCCGTTCGTTGGGGATGCCGATTCAGACCGCGATCGTTTCACCAGATTGCGGCGCCAGATTAGAGGGGCGTCCTTGGGCCGAATAGATTCATTCCTGTCTGATTATTGCCTATTCCTGTCGATCTAACGCGATTGTGATCATCGCGTCCGGTCTAGTCGATGGAATCGCGGCGGGAATCGCCGGAGTTCAGGATGGCCTTGACGTCTCTCAGCGGCGGGTGGCCGAAGGCGCGGCGATATTCGCGGCTGAACTGCGTCGGGCTCTCATAGCCGACGCGCAGCGCCGCCGTTGCCGCGTCGAGCTGTTCCGAAAGCATCAGTTCGCGCGCGTGATGGAGCCTAAGGTGCTTCTGGAATTGCAGCGGGCTCATGGCCGTCATCGCACGGAAATGATGGTGCAGGGTCGACACGCCCATATTGGCGATCTCGGCGAGCTCTTCGACTCGCAGGGGACGCGTGTAGTTTTCCCTCAACCACGCCACAGCCTTTGCCACCCGGTTGCTATTCGTGCCGGCGAGCGCGAAGCGCCTCAACCGCGCGCCCTGCTCGCCGGTGAGCAGCCGATAGAGGATCTCGCTCTGGATCTGATTGGCGAGGAAGGGGATGTCTGCCGGCGAGCCCGCAAGCGAAATCAGCCGCAACAGCGCATCGAACAGTTCGGGCGTGCCGGCGCCGACGGCGGCGCCGAGGTCGCGCTCGGGCATTTCCACCGTCTGTATGTCGTGGTCGGCGATGATCCGCCGCAGCTTCTCCAGATCGAGGCGGAGCGTCGCCGCCACATAGGGCTCGCCCTCGCTTGCCTCGCAGACGTGGCCCGTCATCGGCAGGCCGACGGCGCTCAGGAAGAAGCAGGACTCGTCGTAAACCAGCGTCTTGTCACCCACGTGCACACGCTTGCTGCCCTGGATGATCAGCGACAGGATGGGTTCCGAAACGCTGGTAAACGGCCCGGCCGGCGCCACGATGCGATAGAGCGTCAGGCCCGGAATATCGTGGACGTAGCGGACGCCGTCCCAGGGAAGTTGCGAAAGCTTGTCGAGAATTCGGGCGCGCAGCGCCGCTGTCTCCTCGCGCAGGTTCTGTCGTGGGAGCATGATCTCGCTCATTTCGTGACCTGGGGCCCGGCCTTTCTTTATACGGATTTCTTATCATAAGTCTTCGAACATTAGAGTATTAGGCAAGAATTAAAAGCTGTGACAGGCAGGACGGTTTTTCATGACTGAAAAACACCTTGCGGAATCGGAGCTTCGGATCGCCGCATTCTGAGTGACATAGTCCCGTGCGCAACGCCGCAACAAGGAAGGGACTGCCATGCTTGCCAGCGACATTTCAGCGATCGGGCGCAGACCGTTGGGACGCTCGGGCCTTTCGGCCGGATGCATCGGCCTCGGCTGCTGGGCGATCGGGGGTCATTTCACCCTGGACGGGAAGCCGGATGGTTGGGGCGAGATTGACGACGAACAGTCGATCCGCGCCATTCGTCTCGGGCTCGAGATCGGCGCATCGCTGATCGACACGGCCGATGCCTATGGAACCGGGCACAGCGAGGAGGTGATCGGCCGCGCGCTCGTCGGGCGCAGGGCCGACGCAATCGTCGCGACAAAGTTCGGCTATACCTACGATCGCGCCGCCCGCGCGCTGATGGGCACCGATGTCAGTCCGGCCTATATCGAGAGGGCCTGCGCCGCCTCGCTCGAGCGCCTGCGCACCGACTATATCGACCTCTACCAGATCCATGTCGGCGAGCTTTCGGACGACCAAGCGGATGCCGCCGGCGAGGCGCTCGAAAGGCTGGTGGAGAAGGGTGCCGTGCGCTTCTGGGGCTGGAGCACGGACAACGCCGCCGCGGCCAAGCGCATGGTGAAATTCCCCCATTTCGTCGCGGTTCAGCAGGAGTTGAACGTCTTCACGGACGGAGCGGACATGCTGGCGATGTGCGAGGGCAACGATCTCGCCAGCCTCAATCGCTCGCCGCTGGCAATGGGATTCCTGACCGGCAAGTTCGGTTCGCAATCGCGCCTGCCCCAAGGCGACGTGCGGGCCGCCGGTCATGGCTGGGTGCGGTTCTTCGAGGACGGCCGGCCGCGCGCCGACTATCTCCGCCGCCTCGCCGAGGTGCGGGAACTGCTTACGACCGGCGGGCGGACCTTGGCGCAAGGCGCGCTCGGGTGGATCCTGGGCCGCTCGCCCAACACCTTTCCCATCCCCGGCTTCAAGACCGAAAAACAGGTGCGCGAAAACCTCGCTGCGCTCGAGATGGGACCGTTGCCGCCGGCGACGATGGCGGAAATCGCCGAGCTTCTCGACGACAGGCTCGACCAGCACTGATCGCTCGGCCGGCGAACACCGCGGAGACCGCTCGCGGACCTTTAGTTAGGCCCGCGGGTGCATGACCATCATCACTGTTGCTCTGCTGCAACAAATTTGAGGGCTATGTCTGCAATCCGAAATTGTGACTTGCCGATCGTCCGATCTGGTGTATGGTGACCTTATCCGCAATTCGAACCAGAGGAGGCGTGGATGACTTCTATTCCCATGTTTATGCGCCTCGGTGGCGGAACGGCTCTCATGGCTTCGGTGCGTCGCGCACCCGGCGTGAGCCGATATCAGTTCCAGGGCTGACCAGAACCCCGGATTTCCGCCGATTGGCACTTTCCCTTGTGACCTGACGTGACCGGCTGACGGAGCGATTTTTCGCATCTTCGCGTCCGCATCCGCGCGTCTTTTCGACCTTCGAGAGGACCTGGCTGCTTGATTGCGCCGGGACGGAAAAATCATGCGTGACGAACAATTTGTAGTTGCTGATGCCCTTGGCGCGAAGCTCGACGAACTGTGCCGGAAATTCGGCACCTGGAGAACCGCGCGCACCTTGATGCTGGCCGTCTGGCGGCGCCGGCATGCGGCGAACCAGACCTCCCATCTGTCGAACCGCATGCGCCGCGACATCGGCCTGCCGGAAGACGAGGATGAGCTCCTGGACGTCAGATTTCCCTTGTGGGATATCCGGCTTTGAGGTGCCCTGCACGTTGATCGGAGCCGATTTGAAAGTGAGGACATGCAGCAAATCGAAGCCCCGCGGCGATTTTCGTGCGTTGCACGGGCGCTCGCGGGGCGGCGGCATGGTCGGGGTGGGGCGGCGTGAGCTGCCCCGCTCCGTTGCTCATAGAACGACAGCCGGAATCTGCATCATATTTGAGCATGGTACTGGGGGCGGATTAATATTTGGTCATCCTGAAATTGCCGCCCTTATGACCTTCGGATTACCCACTGAATTTAAATGATCTTTCACCGCGCCCGCGTTTGGCATGGCGCTTGCTTTCCTTTGTTTTGAGCCCGAGCAGGCACCGGCGCCCAATGTCGCGCGCCAGAAGCAAGGTTGCTGAAGAGGATCGACGCGCCCGTCCCTGATGAGCGCGAAGGCATGCTTGCGGCTTTTCCAGGATCAACCGACAGGCAAAGGCGCGCGGGGCGCGCCGGGAGATGTTATGTCCACGCTTCATCAGACACCGACGATCTCTGCAAACGAGCAGGCCCGCGCCTTGTGGGTCTCGACAACCGCTTTCACCATCTGTTTCGCCATATGGACCATTTTTTCCATCATCGGGGTGCGCATCAAGCAGGAGCTTGGCCTCACCGAGGCTGAGTTCGGCTTGCTGATCGGCATGCCGATCCTCACCGGCTCGCTGATCCGCATTTTTCTCGGCATCTGGACCAGCCGCTATGGCGGTCGCCTCGTCTATACGCTGACCATGCTGGCGGCGTCGCTCGCCACCTTCCTGCTCGCCTATGCGACGACCTATCCGCAAATGCTGCTTGCCGGTCTCGGCGTCGGGATCGCGGGCGGCTCCTTTGCCGTCGGCGTCGCCTATGTCTCGCCTTTCTTCCCGCCGGAGAAGCAGGGCACGGCGCTCGGCATCTTCGGCGCCGGCAATGTCGGCGCGGCCGTCACCAAGTTCCTCGCGCCGCTGGTTCTCGTCGCCTTCGGCTGGCAGGCCGTCGCCGAGATCTGGGCCGCGGCACTTCTCGTCACCGCGATCGTCTTCTGGTTCACCACCGAGGATGATCCGCAGTTCCGCGCCCGCCGCGACGTCCGGGCGCCTCGCAAGAGCTTCCTTGGCGAATTCGAGCCGCTGAAGAACGTTCAGGTCTGGCGCTTCTCCCTCTACTACTTCTTTGCCTTCGGCGGCTTCGTGGCACTGGCGCTCTGGCTGCCGCGCTACCTCGTCGGCGTTTACGGCTTCGACATCGAGACGGCGGGCATGATCGCGGCCGCCTATTCGATCCCCGGCAGCATCTTCCGTGCCTATGGCGGCGCATTGTCGGACAAGATCGGTGCCCGCAAGATCATGTATGCGATGTTTGCCGTCTCCGCCGTCGCGACGCTCATTCTCTCGGTGCCGGCGGGACAAACGGCCGGTGCCATGCCGATCATCGTCACTCCGGTCGTCTTCGTCGCCGTCACCTTCGTGCTCGGCTTCGTCATGAGCCTCGGCAAGGCGGCTGTCTACAAGCACATTCCCGCCTACTATCCCTCCCATGTGGGCGCCGTCGGCGGCGTCGTCGGCATGATGGGCGGCCTCGGCGGCTTCATCCTGCCGATCGCCTTCGGCTATCTCAAGGACGTGACCGGCCTCTGGTCGAGCTGCTTCATGCTGCTCTTCGCGATCGTCGCCGTTTCCATGATCTGGATGAGTGTCTCGATCCGCCGGCTGAAGCGCCGCGCTGCCGAGATGCCGGCCGGCGCCTTCGCGCAGTAACCATTCCCGCCGAGATCGCCGCCGGAGCGGTTCGCTCCGGCGGTCTTTGCGCGACGTGGCAATCCACTCGGTCGATCGACCCGAGCTTCACTTCCCCGCAGGGACAGCCAAGACCCTGCTGACTGCCCGGCCATTCAGTGCCGGGCTTTTTTTCATCCTGCATGGCAGACACAAAAGAACCCCGCCGAAGCGGAGTTCCTTTGAGCAGGCTGCCGGATCTTCAGTTCCAGGTCTGGCGATCATACCAATCGTAGAGATCGCGCCGGATGCGGTCCTTCTCGATGCCGTAGCGCTCCTGGATCTTGCCTTCGAGCTGTTCGCGGCTGCCGGCGATCTGGTCGAGATCGTCGTCGGTAAGCCGGCCCCACTGCTCCTTGATCTTGCCTTTGACCTGCTTCCAGTTTCCTTCAACGCGATTCCAGTCCATTATCGATCCTCCTGAGTTCACATGCTCTGAAGATCAAACTCATGAGGGCGGATTTGGTTCGATGCTATCTCGTCGAGAGGCACCCGTTCGCGGTGAAGCGCGCAAGAGGTCGGCGGCCTAAGGCGCGCGATCGGTGAGAGCGTCGGCTCCTTGCTGCTCGGCGCAATGCGCACAGCAGTAGATGGTGTTGCCCTGGTCGACCCCGTGCCCGATGACCCGGACACCGCAATGCGGGCATGTCGGCGCGAGTTTCTGGATCGCGCATTCGAAACTGTCGAACGTATAGGTGTCGTCGCCCAGGGTCAGCCGAAAGGTCTTGTCATAGTCGTTGCCGCACTGATCGCATCTGGCCATGGCTCAATCCTCCTGTTTCGTCCGACCAACAGCGTGAACGGCGATAGGTTCCCCCTCGACCCGCATGCGATCAGCTGCCCGGTGGGTCCGGCCTGTGAAGGACCACGCGATTGCGGCCGGCTTGCTTGGCAAGATAGAGCGCCGCATCGGCCCGGTGCTGTAGCTGCTCCGGCGAAGCGATCGCGTCGTCAGGCGCCTGCGCCGCCACGCCGATGCTGAGGGTGACGTAGGGCGCGACGCGGGATGCCGGGTTCGGAAGGGAGGCAGCCTCGACGCCCTGCCGGATGCGTTCGGCAATATGGGCGGCCTCCCGCTCGTCCGCGCCGGGGAGCACGACCAAAAACTCCTCGCCGCCGTAGCGGGCGACATGATCGCGGTTTCGCCTCACGCTGCTTTGAATGATGCCGGCAACCTTCACGAGGCAGCGGTCGCCCTCCGCATGCCCGAGGCGATCGTTCAGGCTCTTGAAGTCGTCGATATCGCACATCAGCATGGCGGCGTCGCGGCCCTTCATGCCATCGCTCCAGAGACGGTGGAGCGTCTCCATCATCCAGCGCCGATTGGCAATTCCCGTCAGGGGATCGGTTCTCGCAAGGCGCTCGAGCCGGGCATTCGCGTCGGCAAGCTCCGCGACACGGCTCCGGTCTCTCAGCTCAAGCAGAAATGTCTTCTGCGCCAGGATGTTCATGGTGCGCCGGGCAACGACGGTGGCGATGATGCCGCTTGCGAAAAACAGCGTCGCAGCGACGGCGCTTCCCGTTTCGAGGCGCGGATTGTGCAACTGAAAAAACAGGTAGAGACCAAGCGCCATGGCGGCGACCGTCAGCGTCCAGCGCAGCGGAACGGCGAAGATGATGATGGCGGTAGTCGCCACGAACAGCATGATGTTCAAGTGCCGCTCATAGAACTCGCCCCCCGCGCCGACGCCCACCAGAGCGACCGACATGAGGATGAAGAACATGCCTCCCGTGATGGAGAGCCTCTGGAGCCAGAATGCGCGCGGCTTCGTCCAGACGAAGGCGGAGGCGAGGGCAGCGGGCGGGAGAATGCAGGCCGGCAGGATCATCGACAGCGCGATCGCCCTCGGCAGCAGAACGGCGTTGAGGCCCAGGGTCAGTGCATCGAGCATGATCACCCAGGTCATCCAGGCGCGAATGATTTTGGCCGTTCGCGGCCAGGAGCGCTCCTGGAACAGGCGGCGAAGCTCGCCCTTGAGACGGATGTCACGGGTGCGGCCCGCGAGAAGGCGCTCGACCTCGGCCATGATGGCAGGAGGCTGCAGTTGGAGCCGCATCCGTGCCGATGCGCCCACCCGCTCCGCTGAAACTGCGCTCTCCGGAACCTCCATTCAGGCCCATTTAGCGGAGCATCCGGTGCCGGCAAGTCTCGCGCGGCCGGTTTCCGAAATCCTCGGTTGCGGCCGCTATCGGCGGCGCCGATCATGTGCGGGATCACGGCACGGCAGAGATGGAACATCAATCGAGATCGACGGCGAAGCTCGCATGCCACTCGCCGTCCGTTTCTCCCGGATTGTTTGCTCGATTGCGCGGGATGCGGGCGGAAACCGCGCGCACTTTTCCTCATCCCGCTCTAAACGTGACGGGTGATGCCGCCATCGACGCGGATGTTCTGGCCGGTGATGTAGCCCGCGTCGTCGGAAAGCAGGAAGGCCGCCGTCTTGGCGATTTCGTCCACGGTGCCGATCCGCCGCATCGGAATGGTCTCGGCCGTCTCGGGCTTGTGGTCCAGGCTGTCGATATAGCCGGGAAGCAGCGCGTTCATGCGGATGTTGTCCGCCGCATAGCGATCCGCATAGAGCTTGGTGTAGGCGCCGACCGCGGCGCGATAGACGCAGGAGACCGGGAACTTTAGCGTCGGTTCGAAGGCCGCGAAGGTGGTGATGTTGACGAAAGCGCCCTTGCCTTGGGCGAGCATCAGCGGTGTCACGAGCCGGGCCATGCGGGCGATCGAGAGCACCATCATCTCGTTGCCGAGCGCCCAGTTCTCGTCGGTGATCTCGAGGAGGTCGGCCTTCGGCGGGTGGCCGGTATGATTGACCACCGCGTCGATACGACCGAAGCTCTTCACGGCCTTGTCGACGAGCCGCTCGAGATCGGCCGCATTTTCGGCGGTGCCCTTGAGGCCGACCGCACCGAGCTCGGCCGCCAGCGTCTCGGCGGTGCCGGTGGGGGACATCAGCGCGAGGCGGTAGCCGCGCGCGTAGAGTTCGCGGGCGATCGCCGCCCCCATGCCGCGGCCGCCGCCGGTGATCACGGCGACCGGTTTGCCGTTTTCGATATCCGATGAAGCCATCTTCTTCTCCTTCCGTTAAAATGCGTCGCGATTGAATTTACTCATGCGAGGCACTTCAGGTTCTTGTTTTTTGCATGTCGTTGTCCCAAAACCGCTGCACGTTCTTGGGCGACAGGCATCAGAAGCGATCGGCCCTTTAGGGGCGTGGATCGAGTGGCGGTGTCCGATCCGGTTACGAGGTCGGCGATCAGACGCGGTCGTTGCCGCGTAGATGAGACCCAGGTGCCGGTGACCGGTGGCGTAAGACACGCCCGGGTTCTCGTCGACTTCAGCCGATCGTCGCGGTTCCTGATGTCGTCTTCGTGTCGACATTGTCAAGCGGAAAATTTACATTGTCTTGGTGGGCTCATTCTGGCGTTATGCCGCTCTGCGGCGAGAAGGGGACGTAAGTGTCTGAAGAAACGCAAACCAAGCGAGCCAAGGGTACGGGCTGGAAAAGCGTCTATGAGACGCTGAGGAACGAGATCCTAGCGCTGACGCTTGCCCCCGGGCAGCTCCTCGACGAGAACACGCTCGCCGAACGCTTCGACATGTCCCGCTCGCCGGTGCGCGAGGCGCTGATCCGGCTCGCCGGCGAGGAGCTCGTCGTGACGCTCTCCAACCGCAGCACGATCGTCGCCCCGATCGAGGTCGCGACATTCCCGAAATATGTCGAGGCGCTGGATATCGCCCAGCGCATGAATACCCGGCTTGCCGCGCAACTGCGCACCGATGCCGATCTGAAGGCGATCGCCAGGCGGCAGAAGGAATTCGAGGCAGCCGTGAAAACCGGCAACCATCTCCTGATGTCGGAGGCCAACAAGCAATTCCACATGGCGATCGCCCAGGCCGGCAAAAATCCCTATCTCGCCTCCTTCTACGAGCGGCTGCTCAATCAGGGCCAGCGCATGCTCCACCTGCATTTCGAATATCTGGAGCGAACGCATGAAGGCTATCTCCTGACCGACGAGCACAACCAGATGCTGGAGGCGATCCGGGCGAAGAACGTCGACCTCGCCGACGAGCTCGCCCATGCCCATACGCGCCAGTTCCAGCAGAACTTCATCGACTTCATGCGCGAGAACTACGCGACGGACGTCTCGCTCGGGCGGCGCAAGGCGGCGGAATAACGCCAGCCTCGGCGCACTTTCAGGCGACGCGCATTAGACCCCGGTATAGGTCGCACCCTCCGCTTCGGTATCCGATCCGTCCTCGTGATCAATAGTCCGGTCGGGGAGGGCCCTGCTATCTTGGGCCATATCCTCAGGCAGGGCCATTGCCGCAAGCGCGGGGGGCCGACAGGCGGGCGCTTCGAAGGGAAGGCTTCGAAACCGAAGCGCGCTCTGTCCACGATCGAGGTACGGACCATGAGCAGGCCAGCAGCTATTCTCCTTGCTGTCATGATCGCTGCTCCGGCAGCGGCCCATGACGCCACGCCGACGGCGGCACAGCCGAATGGATGGACCTATCCGTTCTCGTGCTGCAGCGGAATGGACTGCCGCGAAATCCGCGATCAGGCGGTTCTCGAGGGCCCGCGCGGATATGTCATCAAGCTCACCGGGGAGCTCATCACGCCGCGCGACACGCGCATCAGGAACAGCCCGGACGGGCAGTTTCACCATTGCACCGTGGCCGGCGAACCGAGAGGCCGCACCATCTGCCTCTTCGTTCCTCCGCGCTCTTTCTAGGGATTGTGACCATGACACAGGACCTCAACCGCATAGAGATCGACCTGCTCCCGTTGCAGCTGTTCTCGCGGCGCATATCGGAAGGCTGGACCACGCTGCCGGGCCATCCGCTCTACATGCCGGCAGACTATCCGCCCCGGCCGGACACCCACTCCGAAGCACATTTGATGACAATCTGCGTCACGCCGCCGGATGCAGCGGCGTCTTGCGCCGGCAAGGCCTTCCAGATTCGGCCGCCCGCGTTCACGCTGTACGTGACCGGAACCCTCTTCGGTCTTTCGCTCTACTCGCTCGAGCTTCTCCGCGTCGTCGAGGACTTCGAGGAGCCTTGTCCTTCGCGGCATTCCGTGACCATACATTAATGCAGCCCAAAAGCGTGCAGCGACGCTTTCGTCTACTGCACGTCTCCTTAATCAACTGCGATTCAAGGACAACGGTAAGCGCGAATTTCCCCGCACCCTTTGCTCTTGAGTTAAGCTGAGGCATGAGGTGTCCGTCGAAATAGGTGGACACCGAGTCGTGGAAGAAGATGATTAAAAACTGATTTGGTCGTGACGGAAGAAGTTGATATGGCCCAGCTTCGCGACCGCCTTGTTGCAGCCTGCCTTGAACCAGGTATTCTAGAGGTGCGACAGTCGTCGCCGATGCGGTTCAAACGTCAACGTTTAAGAAGGATGGCGACGTAAAGCGTTGCACAGACCACGAGTGGCTAGATTTTGCGAGTAAAAAACACCAAGTACCAAACTAGCTATTTGAGGCTCCCATGCAGGTAACAATCCATAACGCCAAAACGAACCTGTCCAAACTTATTGAGGCGGCGAAGGCTGGCGAAGAAGTTGTCATCGCCAAGGGCAAGACTCCTGTTGCCCGGATCGTTGCCATCCCGCAAAACAAGTTCACGATCGGGCTGCTGAAAGGCAAGGTTACAGGAGGCGGGCCGGATTTCTTCGAGCCTATGAGTGAGGCTGAGCTGGCGCTTTGGGAAGGCAAAGCGTGACGGCAGTGCTTCTCGACACCCGTGCATGGGCATGGTCGCTGACCGGCGCCATCGCCGCCCCAATTTGCTGCACTTGACGCACATAACCAACCCGGATCAATCCGCCTGTTATTCCCTCGGCCGTGCAGGGTGCACGATGATGTGCTACTTGAGTGCGCGCCGATCCGAGATCCCGAACGGGGGCTCTTCTCGCTTATCGTGGCGCAGCCGCTGTCGGGATGAAAAAACCCCTCCCGGGACGGGGAGGGGTCGAGGGGGGCCGATCGGAACAACGGCCCACGGGAAGAAGTACCCCGACCATAGCAGTGCGCTTTCAGCAGCACTATTGATCGAGAGGACGGATCGGCTATCGATGCGGAGGGGAAGACCTATACGCTGGTCTATATGCCTTAGGACGAACCTGAAGCGTCGCGATCAAACGTATTCGCGCGACGCGCTTCAGGTTGTTGTCTTTATGCATGTCGTCGTTCCAAAACCGCTGCACACTTTTGGGCGACATGCATTACGAGCCTTGCGGCCTGCCCGGCTCGAGGTTGAGCTTGTCCGCCATGCGGGCGAGCTCGGGCAGGGATCTCGCATGCATCTTCTGCATTACCTGGCTACGATGGACCTTCACGGTGATTTCGCTCACGCCCAGGTCGGCGGCGATCTGCTTGTTGAGCCGCCCGGTCACCACCAACGCCATTACCTCGCGCTCCCGCGGGGTAAGGCTCTCGAACCGCGCGCGCAAGTTCGCGAGCGCCGCTTCGGTCTCGAGCCATTCGCGGTCGCGCGCTAGGCCGAAATGGACCGCGTCGAGCAGGTCCTGGTCGCGGAACGGCTTCGTCAGGAACTCGATTGCGCCGCCCTTCATCGCCTGAACGGACATGGGAATGTCGCCGTGGCCGGTGATGAAGATGATCGGGAGCTGAATGCTGCCCCGCGACAACTCGCGCTGAAATTCCAGGCCGCTCTGTCCCGGCAGACGGACGTCGAGCACGAGACAGGTCGGCCCCTCCGGTCGACCGGTCTTGAGGAAGTCGCTCACCGATGTGAGCAGTTTCACGTCAAAGCCCACGGAGCGCAGCAGGCTGCCGAGTGCCTCGCGGATCGCAGGATCGTCATCGATGACGACGACGGTTGCACGCCCTTCGGTCATCGCCCGGAACCCCCGGGAGGAGCCGATTGCCGCAGGCAGGAGGCGAAGGCGCTCGCCGCCGCGGTATCGGACGGCGGCCAAGCGGCAGAGCGCCGATGATGCAAAGCGAACACGCCTCCTCGCTCCTCCGCCGGTGCCGAAACGAAGCTCTCGCCCATCAGAATGCGCCCTAATTCCTTCGCTCACAAGACCACAGGCTGTCGGGCGGCCACGGCATGGCGATCCTGCGGAAACGGAAGGTGCCGCGGCCGCAAAATCGCGGAGGATCTATACCATTGTATAGCTTCCTCTGCCTTTGTGGCCCTCGCGCGCTGATGTATGTTGCCAGCCACGCTACACCGCTGCAGCGCGCGTCCGATCGGACGCATTGAGGTCGCTGGAGTACGTTGAATCGCTTGCATGTTTCGGCAAATCCCCGTCCGGGAAACATGCAGGAAATTGCTGCAAGATGCTTGTCGCGAGCTTTGGAGGCGGCAGTGCCGATCGAGAAGCCTCTGATTGCCATTGTCGACGACGATCAGTCGATGCGCGAGGCTACCAAGGGGCTCATCAGGTCGCTCGGATTTGACGCCGAGGCTTTCTCATGCGCCGACGATTTCCTGAAATTCCCCCGGCTCCGCCGGACGGCCTGCCTGGTGACTGACATCCATATGCCCGGAATGAGCGGGCTCGACCTGCACCGCCGCCTCGTGGCGCTGGGCGAGAGCATTCCAACCGTCCTGATCACCGCCTTTCCGAACGAGAATCTGCGCGCCCGCGGGCTGGGCCCGGACATCATCGGCCAGCTGGCAAAGCCGTTCGACGAGCAGGACCTGTTGGATTGCATTCGCGCTGCACTCGCGCGCCGGGGCGACGGCGAGGGTGACGAATGACGGGGTGGGGCGGGCTTCGGCTTGGAGCCGCATACGCCTCCTCTGCCCTGCGATCGTGATCCGCTCTACCCATCGCCGTCGTCTGAGACCGGCGGCAGGGTGAACTGGAACAGGGCGCCCCAGGGCTCCTTCGCCTCGGCCCATAGGCGCCCGCCATGCGCCTCGATGATCGACCGGCAGATGGCGAGGCCCATGCCGAGGCCCTCGGCCTTGGTCGTATAAAACGCCTCGAAGACCCGCTCCGCATCCTGCGCCTCCAGTCCTACGCCGGCATCCTGTACCGCCACCAGCACGCAGCCGGATGCGTCGCGTCCGGACCTGATCAGCAGCTCCCGCGGCCGGTCCGTCACCTTCTTCATGGACTCGATGCCGTTCATCACCAGGTTCAGCAGCACCTGCTGCAACTGGACCCGGTCCCCTTCGACGGGCGGGAGATCCTGCGCCAGTTCCGTCCGCACCAGAATCCGATGGCTGCGCACCTCGCCCCGGACGAGGGCCACCGAGTCTTCGATGAGGCCGTTCAGGTCCACCGCCGTCGTCACGGTGGCTGTCTTCTTGAGGAGCGCGCGCACGCGGCCGATCACCTCGCTAGCGCGGTGTCCGTCCCGAACGATGCGTGCCAGCGTCTCCCGCGCCTCGCCGATGTCCGGCGGACTGCCGGCGAGCCAGCGCAGGGCGGCGTTGGCGTTGGTGACGACGGCGGCCAGCGGCTGGTTGACCTCGTGGGCGATGGAGGAAGTCAGCGCGCTGATCGTCGTCACGCGCGTGATATGCGCAAGCTCGGCCTGCGTCCTCTGCAGCGCTTCTTCGGCGCGCTTGCGGTCCTCGATATCGACGAGGAAACCATACCATTTGAGAATGTTGCCGTGCTCGTCCCTGAGCGGGACGGCGCTTTCGAGCCACCATCGATATTCGCCGTCGGCCGCGCGACAGATCCTGACCTCGGCCTCGAACGGGTGGCCCGTGGCGAGCGATGCGCGCCACTTGGACCTGTACTGCTCGACGTCGTCGGGATGAAACCGGCCTTCGGGCTCCCAGCCCGCTCCCGACGTTCCGGCAAGGGAGAGGCCCGTGAATTCCTGGACCCGCCGGTTGATGAAATCGACGCGCCCGTCGGGCAGGGCGGTCCACACCATCGCCGGAACCGTCTCGATGACCTGGCGGAGTTCGTCCTCACTGCGCCGGGCCGCGTCTTCGGCCCGCTTGCGCTCGGTCACGTCCTCGCAGACGATGAGGATGACGGGTCGCTCGCTCACCACCATCGCCCGGGCCGTCTCGCGAACCCAGAGCATCGATCCGTCCTTGCGGATCTTGCGCAGCTCCCAGCTCATGGCCTCGCCGAGATGATCGAGGCAGGCGGCCGCATGTCTCTGGACCGCATCCCGGTCGTCCTCGTGAAAGATGTCCTTGACAGGTCGGCCGATCAGTTCGTCGACGGTGTAGCCAAGCTGCTCGGCCCCGAAGGGATTGACGGACGCGATGGTGCCGGCCGCGTCCACCATGAAGTACATCGTCGGATTGTTCTCGAATACGGCCCTCCACTGCTCCTCGCTGTGCCTCAGCGCCTCTTCGGCCCGCTTGCGTTCGGTAATGTCCTGGATCGTGCCGAACATGCTGCGCGGCCGGCCCGATGCATCCCTTGTCAGATCGCCCTGGCTGTGAACGGTGCGCAGTTCGCCGTTGGGCCGCACGATGCGGTATTCGAGGTCGTAGCGGGCCTCCCCACGCAAGGCGCGGGCGGCGGCCAGTTTCCAGTTCGGCCGATCCTCCGAATATATCCGCTCCGTCGCCTCGGCCAGGCTGATCATCCTGGCGGGGCGTGGCGCCATGCCGAAGATGCGGTATGTCTCGTCCGACCAGGCAAGATAGTCCGTGGCGAGGTCGCGTTCCCAGTAGCCGACATGGGCGACGCGCTGAGCTTCCGCAAAGTTTGCCTCGCTTCGACGCAGCCCCTCCAACGTCTCCTTGAGACGGGAGGTCATGAGGGAGAATGCCTGCGCGAGCAGGCCGACTTCGTCATTCTGGCGAACCTTCGGTACGTCACGCCATTCGCCATTTGCGATCGCATTTGCCGCCTGGGTGAGATCCGTCAGCGGTCGCAAGGTGCGTCCGACCGTCCCGAGCCCGAGGATCACGAAGACGGCGACGATGACCGCGCCGACGACGATCGAGAGATAGGCCGCCTGATACACGGGTCCGAGGAAATCCGAAGCGGGTACCGCCGAGACGACGGTCCACCGAAGTGCGCCGGGCGCAGCCTGATCAACCGCCGCATAGATCCGGCCGCGCTCGGGATCGCTGAAGGAAAACACGCGCGGCCCCGCCGACGCGGGCCCGGCAATGTCCGGGTTTCGACTAAGATAGCGGGCAGTTTCCCGGACGATGGGATCGGTGGCCTCCGAAGCAGGCAGGCGCATATGGCCGCCGTCGGTGCCGATCGTCACGGGGGACACCCCGCCTGACGCGCCGATCAGATGTCCGGTCGCATCGATGATGAAGGCCCGTCCGTTCTCGCCGACCTCGAGGGTCTGCAGGAACCTCGAAAGCTGCGTGAGGATGAGATCGATCCCGCACGCGCCGACGAAATTGCCGTCCTTGCCGAAGACCGGAGCGGCGAGCGAGATACCCAGGACGGGCTCGACCATGCCGAGATAGGGTTCGGTCCAGTACCGCTCGCCCGTCGCCTTCGCCTGTCTGTACCAGGCCCTCTCGCGCGAATCGAACGCGCCTTCCGACTTCCGCAGGCGGCCGACCCGGCCGCCGGGCAACGCCTCGAACTCGCGCACAGTACCGGCGCGAAAGTCATCGCTCATCAGAAACACCCGGCTTGAATCCGGCAATCGCCCCACCGAAACGAGACCGCCGGCCTCGTTGCCGAAGAACATCCAGTCGACATCCGGCTCCTCGGCCAGGAGAGCATAGAGCTCGCGTGCAACCGCGTGCGGGTCGCCGAGCGATACGTCGTGACGAACAAGACCGTTTGACAGCCGGGCTGCCGCCTTTTCGGCGCCGCGCACCAGATGACCGACGTCGCGATCGACGGCCTGCGTCACCTCTCGGATCAGCCGTTCGGACATGACCGAGACGATGACCTTTCCCGTCCAGATCCACAAACCGGCGAGGACGAGACTGAGAACGAGAACGATGCCGGCGACGGGGAAGATCAAACGCTGCCGCAACATGATTGCCCGAGTCCCCCCCAGATAACTCGATCAATATTTCTTGCCGCTTATATTGCTCCCATGGATGGGCGCCCGCAATCCATGGGACTCACCTAGCCGGCGGGGGCAATGAATGAGATTGCGGCACGCACGGACGATGAGGACGCCCGAAAAGCGGCCGACAGCAAGGGCGGACAGACGGATCCCCGTGCCGCGCGGCATCTTGAAAGCCTGTCATGCAAGCGCAATATTCATTCTTTCCGCACGAGGCGCGGCCACTCGTAATTGTCGGCTCCATTGAACGGTGATCGAAATGCTGAATGAACGCGCTTGTAAAGAGGGAGGACTCGCGCGGGCGTTAGATCGGTTTACCGACCGCCTTTACAGAGCCTCTTCAACCGCCGGCATGTATGATGCGGCTCTCGACGCGATCAGCGAAGCGCTGGATTGTACCGGAACCTCGATACTTCGCCCTGATCCTGATGGCGTCATGCGTATCGTTGCCTGGCGCGGATTATCCGATGCCTGCCGATCGGCTGTCGATGGATATTCGCCGTGGCTGCCGGATGACCAGGACGCGGAGCCGTTCTTCATCGAAGATATTGCGACGGAAGGCGTGCCTCCAAGCCTGAAGGACATCACCCTTCACGAAGGCCTTCGTTCGCTGGCGTTCATCCCGGTGCCGTTGGACGACAAGATCATCGGTGAGCTGATAATTGGCTTCGAGAGGGCGCACGCGTTCACCGAGCACGAGCTGCAGGTGTCGACGACAATCACCCGCCAGCTTGGCTTCTGCATTGGCCGCCGCCTGGCCGACGAGGCTGCCCGGTGGCTCGGCGCCGTCATCGAGTCGTCCGACGACGCCATCTTCACCAAGAATCTCGACGGCATCATCACCGGCTGGAATCCGGGCGCCGAAGCGCTTTTCGGTTACACCGCGAGCGAGGTCATCGGAAAGCCGGGGAAGATCCTCATTCCAATCGACCGGGACGACGAGGAGCCGACGATCTTCAAGCGGATTCTCGATGGCGAGCGCATCGATCATTACGAAACGACCCGACAGCGCAAGGACGGAAGCCTGGTCGACATCTCGCTGTCGGTCTCTCCTATCAAGGATGTCGATCGAGTCATCATCGGCATCTCGAAAATCGCCCGCGACGTCACGGAGCGACGGCGGCTGGAGGAGAAGCAGCAGTTGCTGTTCAGCGAAATGGAGCACCGGATCAAGAACCTGTTCGCCGTGGCGAGCAGCATCGTCAATATCGGTGCTCGCTCGGCGACTTCGCCCGACGATCTTGCCGCGGCGGTCTGCGGGCGGCTGAATGCGCTCGCCGGTGCGCACTCCCTGACGCTGTCGTTCTCCTCCCCCCGTCGTTCCTTCGAGAACCCGGGCACGACCCTGCATTCCCTCGTGCGCACTATCCTTTCGCCCTTCACGCGCGGGGGCAGCGCGGAGGCGACTTTCACAATCAGCGGACCTGACGTTCCAGTGGCGAGCCACGCGGTCACCCCGCTTGCGCTGTTGCTTTATGAGTTTGCAACGAATGCGGTGAAGTACGGGAGCCTTTCCGCGCCGGGCGGACATATCGACGTCGATTGCAGGAAGGGAAAGGATCACTATTTCCTGACCTGGCGGGAGAGCGGCGGCCTGCCGTTGTCGATGCCGAATGGCGAAGGCTTCGGAAGCAAGCTCGCGCGGGCGACCGCTGCGCAGCTGGGCGCCGAACTGTCGAGGGAGTTGAGTTCAGGCAGCCTGGTCATCCGTCTGGCTCTCCCGCTGGACCGGCTGCGATAAAGCGAATCCGGGTCGCCGAGCCGTTGCAATGCGTCGATGTTCCTGCCGCGTGCGAACCGCGTTCATGGGCGCGGCGGCTTCAGGCTGCCGTGGCGGATCTCCTCGCGCGATGGATTATCGGCAATGGAGCGCTCTTCTTCGTCGCTCGGAAGTGCCTCGTCGGAACCGATGTTCGCCTCGTCCCGGCTTCGGACGGGGGATACCCGGCCTTGGCCAAGCGGCTTTACCGCCTCGGCATGTTCGGCATAGGAGGCGCCGGCCGGCCCCTCGCCCCCTTGGCCTTCCCGAGTAGCCTGGGCGATGTCTTCATCGCTCAGCACTCGCACGTCGGGATCGGCAGTCCGTTGGCCGGCAGGCGCGAAACGCAGCTTTTCCATGTAGGGCGTCGGCCTCTTGCGCCGATAGTCCGCGAATTCCTTGGCATAATAGGCGCGAGCCTCCTCTACGGTCTTCGCGCCGGTGACAATGTCGTGCATCAGGTTGAGCGCAAGGAAGTTCGCCTGCTCGTCGTGGCAGCGCGCCGACACCTCGCCGGCGGTTCGCTCGACGATCACGCTGCCGTCGAAGGCGGCGAGTGCGGAGCATTTTTCCGGAGGGACGCGATAGTCGATCACCGATTCGACCGAGTCGTAGTGGGGCGCCGGGAAATTGTGTCCGTAGCAGGCCTTCGAGGCGACGATCCGCTTCCATGGACCCGGCCTGTGCCAGATGAGCTGGCTTTCCGCCATTTCATCCGGTTCGCCATACTGGTTGATCACCAATTGCGCGGCCTGGCGGGACTCCATCGGCCAGCGTTCGATATGTCGTGATGCATTTGCCGTGCTCATATTGGCCTCCTCATCCCGCGTTCTCAAAGGAACGGCTTGCCGCCGGTGACGGCGATGGTTGCGCCGGAGACGTAGCTCGAGATCGGATCCGCGAGCATGACGTAGGTCGAGGCGAGCTCGACCGGCTGGCCCGGCCTCTTCATTGGAACCTGCTTGCCGAAGTTGACGACCGAGTCCTCCGGCAGCGTCGAGGGGATCAGCGGCGTCCAGATCGGTCCCGGCGCGACGGCATTCACCCGTATCCCGCGTTCGGCGAGCATCTGGGCAAGGCCGGCGCTGAAATTGTGGATGGCGCCCTTGGTGGTCGCATAGGCGAGCAGGATCGGATTGGGGCTATCGGAATTGATCGAAGCGGTGTTGATGATGACGCCGCCCTTCTTCATATGCGGGGCCGCCGCCTTGGTCAGGTAGAACATCGCGTGGATGTTCACCTTGAATGTCAGTTCCCATTCCTCGTCGCTGATGTCCTCGATGTTTTTGAACGAGGCCTGGTGGGCGGCGTTGTTGACGAGAATGTCGATGCCGCCGAGTTCGCGGACGGCGGTTTCGACGATGCGCCTGCAATGGTCGGAGGACTGGATGTCGCCGGCGACGAGCACCGCCTTGCGGCCTGCCTCCTCGACCAGGGCCTTGGTCGCCATGGCGTCGTCATGCTCGTTGAGATAGCTGATGAGGACGTCCGCGCCCTCCCTCGCATAGGCGATCGCCACCGCGCGGCCGATGCCGCTGTCGCCGCCGGTGATGATCGCTTTCCTGTCCTTCAGCCGACCGGAGCCCCGGTAGGACTCTTCCCCGTGGTCCGGGACGGGCTGCATCTGTTCGGTGGTGCCGGGCATGTCCTGGGTCTGGCGAACGAACGGTGGCTGCGGGAATTTCTCCATGGTTACGAACTCCATCTGGAACGAAATCGGCACGGCTTTGCCGCAATGAATGCGTGGTTCTAACTCGGGCATGAAGCCGTTGTTCCGACCGATGACGGCTGCGCGAAGGAGCCGCGGAGACGGCAAAGGAGGCCGCCAATGCCGGCATGCGCATCCGGCGCCCGTCGCAAATGGAACTTCGCCTTGCGCTTCACGTTGACCTCAAGACGGACCTTCGAGGAGGGCAAGATGGCAAAGACCAGACACCAGTCGCGCGGCGTCGCGGACGTGAATGCCGACAAGGCACGCCCAATCAAGCAGGACAGCGATCTGCGCCCTGAGGCCGCAAAACCGTCGATCGAACCGGATGACATTCCGAACCGCGAGGCGGCGCGGGAAGTCACCCGCCTGAAGAAGGATGACTATCTCGTCAAGCCGGACCTGGAGGACGCCGACCAGCGCAATCCCTTGCCCGACATGAAAGACCAGGATTGAGGAGAGCACGATGGCACAGATCTCGAAGAGAGCGAAAACGCTCGCCGAGAGCCAGGCGGAGGGTCTCGAGACCAGGAGCCGCGACGTCGCGCGCTACGTCCGGGACGAGGGGGGCGCCCTAGCGCAAACCGCCCGCGAGCATCCGACCGCGGCAGCCGGCACCCTGCTCGTCATTGCGGCGCTTGCCTTCACGGCCGGATTCCTGATGGGCAGTTCTTCCGCTCAGCCGCGGTACCAGCGCTTCTGGTGATCGGCAGCGTTCCGCTGGAACATGCAGATAAAAGCAAGACACTGGATGGAGCATGATGATGAAAACGCCAAAGGAAGGCGCACCGGGCACGACCGAACAATCACCGCGGTGGGAGGGTCCGAAGGAAACGCGGCCAAGGGGCTATCTCCCGGCCAAGGACGATCCTGAACGCGACCGGGATGCCGCGGGCGAAAACCTGAAGGACCCGCATCGCGGCAAGCTCTCGGATGCCGGCAAGACAAAGCGGCGGTAGAGCGGGTTTGCACCCCATTCTACCTGTTTGTTGTTGCCGCATTTGGGCGACGTAGATCCCACCAGACGCTTCGGGGCAAGTTCCCGATTTCACAGTTCGAGGAGGGCGTAGGGGCGGCCGGTCGGCTTCTCGACATGGGCGGCCACGTTGAACACCTGAGCGCCGCCTGGCGTCCGGCCCTCATAGGCCCCCTTATGCGCGTGGCCATGAACGACGGCGCTCACCTTGAAGCGGTCGATCGTTTCGGCAAGCCGGGAGGATCCCAGGAACGGGTAGATCTCCTGGGGTTCGCCGGCCACCGTCTCGGGGATCGGCGAATAATGCAGCACCACCAACGCGCGCTCGGCTCTTGTGGCCCTCAGGGCGTTTTCCAGCCGCATCGCCTCATCGACGCTCTCGGCCACCATGGTCTTGATCGCGGCTTCGCCGAAGGCGCCGAGCATGTGGCGGCCAAAGCCGCCGATGAAACCCTTGGTCCCGCAGAAACCCACACCCGAGATCTCGACGGCCTGGCCGTAGAGCAGGTGGACGCCCGACCTGACGAGGATCGACGAGACTTCCTCGATCGCATCGCACTGATGGTCATGATTTCCGAGAACAGCGACGACGGGTATCGTACAGGACTTGAGGTCGCTCGCCAGAAGCTCCGCCTCCACGGGCTTGCCAAGATCGGTAAGGTCGCCGGCGATGACGAGCACGTCGGCCGCCTTCGACATTTCCGAAAACAGTTCCGTGTACGAGACGGACCGGTCTTCCCGGACGTGCAGGTCGGCCACTGCCGCCACCCTGAGCTTGCCCATCGTGTCTACTCCTCGGTTTCTTCAGGGATCTCGGCGTCGCCCCCGACATCCGCAAAACCCCATTCCTTCACGTCGATTTCATAGTCCGGCCGCGAGTACATCCGGCCCCGGCAGATTCTCGTTTGAGGCACCGGCAGATCCCGTTGCGCCGCCACCCGGCTCAGGAGTTCGTCGATCAGCCAGAGCGGCACGCAATTGCGTTCGGATGGATAGATCCAGCGAAAGTTGAGGATATGGATGAGCAGCACTTCCCAATGGGCGTCCATGTATCCGAGCAACCGCGCCCAATCGATCCGGTCATGCGCCCTGAGGATCAGGTGCGCGACATCGGCCCCATCGTATCGATCATGGGACTGGATGAAGGCCTTGGACCAGACCAGCTCAGTCGGCGAGACGATCGAACAGGGGCAGGCTCCGATCTTCACCCGCCGGGCATTCGCGAACCAGGCGTCGTTGACCTGCATGGTCCCGTTCGGCGACGAGAAGATCACGTCGAAGAACATTCGACCCTTGAAGACCTTGCCGAGCCAGCGGTCGTCCTCGATTTCGATCGTATAGCCGAGAGCCTGGAAGTGATTGAGTATCCGCGTGTAGTCGCCCGGCTTGCAGAAGACGTCGAGATCCTTGGTTTGCCGCGATATTCCGGTATAGGCGCTGACCGCGAAGGTGCCGGCGATGAGGAACGGGATTTTCGACCGGTCGAGTTCGGCGAGTGCCTCGGCCACGAAAGCCTCGGATTCTTCGTCGACGAGCCATGGCAGCGCGAGCGGTACTTCAGCGAATTTCGAAGGCGTTGAAGGAGGCATGGCCGACGTCATGCGGGTCTCCATGGGTGAACGAATCCTCTACGACAACACGTCAGCCTTGAGGAAGTTCCGCTGCAGCCGGCCAGCAAGCAAAGCCGAAAGTGATGGAACCGGGGCGCCTGTGGCGAGTTCTTTTTCTCAAGTAGGAGGAGCAATGCCTAGAGTCGTTGGACCGAATATCCGCAGCAATCCTCAGGTCGACCGCTGGCCCGAATGCCAGAGGGCTATCCAGGACGAGTTCGAAATCCTGACGGGCATCGCCGAAAATGCCGGCTGGTCGTGGCAGGAGATCGTGCTCGCTTTGATGGAACTGACAGAAGCCTATGCGCTGGCGATGCGCTCCGATGAGGCCGCGGCGGAAGGCGAGCCTCACCTGCGTATGCGCACGAGGACATTGCACTGACGGTCCCGTGGGACCGTGAAAGGACTTAGATCGCAGCCCCTCCGACGACCAGCGCGAGAACCAGGAATATGAGCAGAAGCACGATTGCTATATAGAAGAGTATCCTTGCGATGCCGGCGGTCGCTGCCGAAATGCCGGAGAAACCGAGAAGCCCGGCTACCACCGAGATTACGAAAAAGATAAGTGCCCATTTCAACATGATGGTGCCTTCCGTTCGTCCAATTCCGCCGAATTTTCACCAATCCAGATGAAAGCGACCGCGATGTCTCTCTCCGGCCGTTCCGTCAGCGACTGGCGCGACGGGGATCCTTGCCGGCGGCCTGGCTGCTTCTCTTCACGTCCTCCTTCTTCCCTTGGTCGTTCGTTCTCTCGTCACCTGCTCGTCGCTGATCGCCGGCGCGATTTCCACCATGCGTGCCCTTCGGGCTGTTGGCGGCTTTTCCGTCCTTCGTATTCGTAGCCATGTCGGTTCCTCGAAAGAGTTACTGCTGGTCAGGGGGCACTGCGGAGACGTTCCCCCCTGCGGCAGCCGGAATGCAACCAAGTAATGGCGATAATGTTCCCGCTTCCACTTGGGGGCGGGGTCGCTGCTCGCAGCGACCCTCTTCCTCCGCCGGTCAGCCGGAACCAAAGTCGGTCCGGAGGGTTGGGCCCGGGATCGATGCTGCCGGAAAGGAAAAGCCATGAGGACAATCATTCTTGGTGTTGCGGCCCTCTTGGGCCTTGCCGCAATGCCGGCCGTTGCCCAGACGGCGGGCAATACGCCGGCGATCGCCAGCCCCGGAATGCAGAACCCGACAGCGCCGGTTCCGGGCAAGAACAGCTTCACGGAGGAGCAGGCGAGAAAGCGCATCCAGGACGCGGGCTACACGGATGTCAAGGGGCTGAGGCTCGATGACGACGGAATCTGGCGGGCCACCGCAACGAAGGACGGCGAGCCCGTGACAATCGCCCTCGATTTCCAGGGCAACGTCGTCGCGCTCTGACCATTGAAAGCGTTGCAGAAGCGAGAACAGGAAGGGAGCACAGAAATGAGAACCGTGGCAGCGCTCTTTGATGATTACGAGGACGCGCGTCGCACCGTGCACGATCTGGAAGCGGCCGGCTACCCGTCCGACGACATCAGCATCGTCGTCAACAACGCCGGCGACCGCTATTCCGGAGCGGGTGCGGCGGCCGGAGCGGGGGCAGGATTGGGTGCGGTGAGCGGAGGCGCGGCAGGGCTTCTCGCGGGGCTCGGGCTGATGGCCATTCCCGGCGTCGGCCCGGTGGTCGCCGCGGGCTGGCTGGTGTCGACCGCAACCGGTGCTGCGGCCGGAGCAGTGGTCGGAGGCGCGGTTGGCGGGATCATCGGATCGCTCACCGATGCCGGCATTGCCGAAGAGGATGCGCATCTCTACGCCGAGGGCATCCGGCGGGGAGGCGCACTGGTGACCGTCCGGGTCGACGACTCGCGGGCCGCGCAGGCGGACGGCATCATGAGAAACCGCAACGCGGTCGATATATCGGTCCGCCGTCGCGCCTATGTCGAACAGGGCTGGACCGAATTCGACAGCGCATCCCCGCCATTTTCGCTCGACGACGTGGTCCGCGAGCGGGAAAGCCACGGCCGAACGACGTCACCATAGGCCGTTGCGATCTCTCCCGGGTCTGACTGGACCCACGGCGCCGAGGGCCTGCCTCCGGCCCTTTGCGCTTGAACGTCGTGCCGCCGGCATCGCCGATGCCGCGTGGTCCGGCGGCTTCGATCGAATGGAAGGAGGGCGTCTGCCATGATCGATTTCACCCATGCCCGAGAACGAATGATCACGTCCCACCTCTCCCGGCGCGGGATGAGGGATCCCGGCGTCCTGGAGGCGATGCGTGTCGTGCCGCGGGAGGTCTTTGTCGATCCCGGTTTCGAGGAATTCGCCTACGAGGACTCGGCGCTTTCGATCGGCTATGGCCAGACGATCTCCCAGCCCTACATCGTGGCGCTGATGATCGAACGGGCCGGGGTTCAGCACGGCGACACGGTGCTGGAAATCGGGACAGGGTCCGGCTATGCCGCCGCGGTCCTCAGCCGGATCGCCGAACACGTCTATACCATCGAACGCCATGCCGGCCTCGCCGAGGCAGCGAAAGGGCGATTTGCCAAGCTAGGCTACGACAACATCGACGTGCGCATCGGCGACGGCACGGCGGGCTGGCCCGAGGCGGGGCCTTTCGACGCGATACTCGTGGCCGCCGGAGGTCCGGATGTGCCGCATGCGCTTAAAGAACAGCTTGATCTCGGCGGCCACTTGGTGATCCCCGTCGGATCCGCCGACGAGCAGCGTCTCCTGAAGGTCACGCGGGTGAACGCCACCACCTTCGAGGAGCAGGACCTGGGCGGCGTCCGCTTCGTGCCGCTCGTCGGCGAGTATGGCTGGCGTGATGGGCGCGCGCAGCCTTCCGCCAGCGCGCGCCCCGCGCCAGAGCCGACGCTTCCGGAAATGATCGCCGACGCGGCCGAGCCGCTGCCTGCTCTCGACGATCCCGCCTTCGGTCGTCTCTTCGATCGGTTTGCCGACCGGAGGATTGTTCTCCTCGGGGAGTCGAGCCACGGCACGTCCGAATTCTACCGGGCCCGTGCGGCCATCACACGCCGGCTGATCGAGGCGCATGGCTTTACCATCGTCGCAGTCGAGGCGGACTGGCCGGACGCCGCGGCAATCGATCGCTACCTCCGCCACCGCGCGCCGGGCGACGCCCGCTTGGCCGCGCCGTTCCAGCGGTTCCCTACCTGGATGTGGCGCAATCGCGAGGTGATGGATTTCATCGAATGGTTGCGCGGCCACAACGCCGATAAGAACGCATCCGAGCGGGTCGGCTTCTACGGGCTCGATATCTACAACATGCGTGGCTCCATTGCCGCCGTCCTCGGCTATCTCGACCGGATCGACGCTCAGGCGGCGGCGATCGCGCGCGAGCGTTACGGGTGCCTGACGCCGTGGCAGAACGACCCGTCGACCTATGGCCGCGCGGCGATGACGCGGGGCTTCCGCAAGTGCGAGGAAGCGGTCGTCCGACAGTGCCGGGAACTCCTGGAGAGACAGCTCGAAGCCGGCCGCGACAGCGGCGACGAGCATCTGGACGCCGTGCAGAATGCGCGGCTCATTGCCTCGGCCGAACGGTACTACCGCAGCATGTATTACGCCGGCGCGGAGTCCTGGAACATGCGCGACACCCATATGTTCGAGACGCTCCAGCATGTCTTAGACGCGCGCGGCCCCACCTCAAAGGCGGTCGTGTGGGCCCACAATTCCCACATTGGTGACGCCCGCCACACCGACATGGGCACAGCCCGCGACGAGTTGAACATCGGTCAGCTCTGCCGCGAGCGCTTCCCCGCAGAGACGGTGCTGATCGGCTTCGGCACCCATGGCGGGCGCGTGGCGGCAGCGAGCGATTGGGGTGGCGACATGGAGGTGAAGCCGATCCGGCCGTCGCACGAGGAAAGTTACGAGCGCCTTCTCCACGACTCCGGGGTCGAGCGCTTCCTCATCGACTTCAGCCGCGACGCAGGCCTGCGCGAGCGCCTGCTGAAACCAAGGCTCGAGCGGTTCATCGGAGTCATCTACAGGCCGGACACGGAGCGGTTCAGTCACTACGCCTACGCGTCACTACCCCGGCAATTCGATGCCTTCGTCTGGGTTGACGAGACCACGCCGGTCACGCCGCTCGGCCCGGAACACGCCCGGCCGGGCGTGCCCGAGACATTTCCGTCCGGCTTCTAAGGGCGGATGCCCGGCGCTTGCGCGCTCATCAGACCTGGGTCGAGATGATGTTGTCCACGCCGACATTGCCCCGGATGACGCCCCGTTCCGCACCGGGAGGAGCAGACCCCTCTTCGATGACGGTGTAGAGCTTTTCGCTGCGGAAGGCGCTCGCCATGTCGGTCGTGACACCCTCTGCCGGTTTCGCATCGATCTCGAGGAAATCGAGCTCTGCCTCGGAGGCGACGATGCGGGCGTCGCCGCTCGACCTTGCCGCGACCAAAAGCACGCCCTGATATTGGGCGTTCTGCCAATTCGGGTCATCGGGTTCGGCGATGGGCAACAGGCGATATATCTTCAACTGTTCCTGCATGATCTGCCTCGCTGATGTGGTCTACTCCGACTGGTCGATCGCATGGGGCGCCGGCTGGCCCTGCTTCGGTGGGCGGTCGAGGGGAAACATCGCCCAGAGTGCCGCGGCCAACACCAGCAAGACGATCACTGCTGCAGCCACGATTTTCGACATGGGACTTTCCGACGATTGCCGAGACTGTATCGGGAAAACTTGCGGTTTTGCCGTCTCCAATCCTCAAGAGCGGGAATTGTTCCGGATTCAGCGTGGCAGACGATATTCTTATTCTTCTCCTCGCGAATGCCGGAACCTTTCCAGGGCCTCTCGGTTGGAGCACGCCATAACAGGAAAGGAACATGCCATGGCGAAGGCGACCGAACACCTCGTAGCTTGGCTCAGGGACGCGCATGCGATGGAAGAACAGGCAATCACCATGCTTACCAGCCAATCCAGGCGATTGGAAAACTACCCGGAGCTCAAGACCAGAATCGATCGGCATCTGCAGGAGACGCGCGACCAGTCGCGGATGCTGGAGCGCTGCCTCGAGCGGCTTGACGGCGGAACCTCCACGGTCAAGGACATCAGCGGCAAGATCATGGCCTTCGGGCAGGGCTTGAGCGGGCTCTTCGTCGATGACGAGGTCGTCAAGGGCTCACTGGCCAGCTATGCGTTCGAACACATGGAAATCGGCAGCTACAGGATTCTCATCGCCGCCGCCGAGCATGCGGGCGATCAGGAGACGAAACGCGTCTGCGAAACCATTCTGCAGCAGGAAATCGCGATGGCCGAGTGGCTCGAACAGCATGCAGCGGAAATCACGCGCAGGTTCCTCGATCGGGACCAACTCGGCGTGACTGCCAAGCATTGAGGATGTCCGGCGCCGCCTTCGCGGCGCCGTTCGTCTGCGCCGCGCGTCTTATCAGGCGCAACGATACAACGTCACAGGAATGAGGCTCCGGGAAAGCAGTCGAGCCCGCGCGGGGGGCGCGGGCTCGGTCAGCGATCGCCTGGCTTATCAGGCGATAACGGCAACGATGTGCATGTTGTTGGGGTCGACGATGACGATGCGGCCATCGGCCAACATGAAGTACTTGTAGTCCTTGTAAGCGGGCACGATCTCGACGATGCGTGGAGGCAATGTCTGGAGCGTCACGCTCTGCGGTACGGTCGTCCCAACCGATACGTCGAAATCGACCGAGTCGAGCGGCTTGGCGTCGCTTTCCTTGATGATCGTGCGCATCTGCGTTTGCTGTTCGGTCGTGACGTTAACGCCGCCCGAAGGGCTGATCGCACCCGTCTTGTCGCCGGCCGGGCAGTCTGCCGGAGGATTCGCCACGGCGCACCTGTCGGTCGTCCGCTGTTCCGTGTCCTGCATAGGCTGCATCTCGGTCCCCTGGGTGCTCGGGGCCGGCTTGGTATCCTGACTGTCCTGCGCGACGGCTATGCCCGTAAGGGCGAGCGGCGAGGCGCCAAGGGCGATTGCGAAGGCGAGAATGGCAGGGTGTTTCATCTTTTTCTCCCTTTCATTGAAGTCGGGCCCCCAACCGCGCCGCCGCATTTTTGTTCCAGCTGATATAGCTGGCTGACGGCGTCGTCATCCGCCCGGCAATGCCGCCACATCGCCTGCGACGGCGCCTATGCCGGCGGGCTCGAGCTCCGCCACGATCGGAAGATGGTCGGAAGCGACCCGCGCGAGCGCGCTGTTGTGCACCTCGCATCGTGCAACCTCTATCCCCTCTCCGACAAAGATGTGGTCGATCCGCAGGAGCGGCAATCGCGAGGGAAAGGTCGGTCGCGGCTTTGTCTCCGCATCGAGCGGCGCGTCCCTGAAATGACGGGCGACGAGCTTGTAGGCGGCCGAACGCGCCGTCGCGTTGAAGTCGCCCGCCAGCACCACGCGCTGGTCGCGCTGGTCCAGGGCGCCGAGCCAACCCGGTCCGAGCAGCGCCGTCGCCTGCAGGACGCGCTCGGAACCGCGCAGCCCGAGATGCGTCACGATGACCTGAAGCTTGACGTAAGCGAGGTCGATTTCCACCCAAAGCGCGCCTCGCGGCTCGCCGCGCGACGGCAGGCCTGCCGCCTTGACGAGCCGCATCGGCAAGGCGGTCAGCACCGCGTCGCCATATTTCTCGTCCTTCAGGTGGAGCGCCGGGTGAAATTGCGCCTCCATCTGCAGGTGCGCGGCGATCATATGCGCCTGATCGATGCCGCCGCTGCGGGCGCGGCCGACGTCGACCTCCTGCAGGGCGATGATGTCCGGCCGGCATTCGTGGATGACGGCGGCGACGCGGGCAGGGTCGAGCTTGCGGTCGGTGCCGAAACAACTGTGGACGTTATAGGTGAGGAAACGTATCCGCCGTCGCATGATCGTATTCGGGAGTGCTCTCGCCTCGGGAACACACTTGGGTTGCTTTTCGTTCCGGTAGTCGTTCAGGAACAGGGCCGATGCTCAGGAAACTCGCAGCGAGACTGGTCATAGTTGCCGCCGTCGGGTTGGCGGGCTGGCTCATCTATCGGACCCTCAAGGAGCAGAGCCTCGATGACATCGTGGCCTCGATCTGGCAGATACCCACCGGACACCTGCTCGCAGCCGTGGGCTTCGCCTTCCTTTCCTATTTCTGCCTGACGCTCTTCGACACGCTCGCGATCCGCTATGTCGGACGAAAGCTCGCCTATCCGAAGATCGCCATCGCCTCGTTCACAAGCCTTTCGATCGGTCACAATGTCGGCGGCGCGGCCTTGAGCAGCGGAGCCATCCGCTACCGGTTCTATACGCGGTGGGGGCTGAGCGCGGAGGAGGTCGCGAAGGTCATCCTTTTCTGCGGCATTACCGTCGGCCTCGGCCTCGTGACCCTTGCGGGCCTTTGCAGCCTAGTCGTCTCGGCAGGGACCGCGCGGATGACCGGGTTCTCCAGGACCGGCGTCCTCATCCTCGGCGCGGCCTGCATTGCCGTCACGATCGGTTACGTGACCCTGGCACATTTCCTGCGTGGGTCGCTTCGCATCGTCCGCTGGCGCTTCAAACTGCCGTCATCGGCGCTCGCAGCCTGCCAGGTGATTGTCGGCACGGCCAATTTCCTTTGCGTCAGCGCCTGCCTGCATCAATTGCTGCGGGCCTTCGCAAATCCGACGTTCCTCGATACGGCCGCCGCCTATGTCGGTGCCAATGCGCTGGCCATTTTCAGCCATGTCCCGGGGGGTGTCGGCGTCCTCGAGGCGACGATCGTGTTCCTGCTTGGCGGTTCCGGGACGATCGCCGCGCTGATTGCCTTTCGGGCGATCTACTTCTTCCTGCCGCTGCCGCTGGGCCTGGTTTCGCTGTCCATTGCCGAGCTCGTCGTCCGTCGAAACGATGGCAGAGACCTGGCGAGCAAGGCAAAGACCTGACCGCTCCAGCGCCGCACCAGAACGGGCAGGCGATGGAACGGTCGGATCGGCCGGTGCGGATCGACAATGGCGGTGCCCCAGACGAGCTCGGTGGCGCCACCGTCGTCCACGCCATCGAAGGCGCGTATGCCGCGGCCGAGCGTGTTCAGCCTGTCGACGACCGCGACAAGAGAGCCTGTCTCCCTCAACGTGCGTTCGACCGCGTTCACGCTGACGCCGAGATGTTCCGCCAGGAGCCGGTTTCGGATGCCGGCGATCGTGCGTTCTTCCTCTTCCGTTTCCGCCTCCACGGCGACATCGCATTCCGTGTCGAAACTCTGCGAGCGGTTGTTGAAGTTGGACGACCCGACCCGCAGGAACCGGGTGTCGATCGAGACCACCTTGGAGTGGATGAAGACCTCACGCTCGGAGCCGTCGGCGGCCGGGACGACGGGATAGCCGACACGCAGCCTGCCATAGCGGTCGGCCTGCCGCAGCCGGCGGATGAGGCGGTCGCGATTTCCTCCCATGACGAGCCGTTCGAGAAGGCCATGCCAGCTGCGGCTGGTAAGGATGACGATTTCGGGGCCATCCGGCTCCTGCAGCCGCCTGCAAAGGAGCGCCCCGATCTTGCCGGAGGCGAAATACTGGTTCTCGATATAGATGTGGTGGCGGGCAACCTCCAGGGCGTCGAGTGTCAGCCGCAAGGCCTCCCGGCAGCCTTCTCTTTTGCCGGAATAGGGGTCGGTGTGGGCGATCGCGACCGTGCAGTTTTCCAGGTCCGGCGAGGTGTCGGTCGGCCAGCCCACCGCTCCCGAGAGCGGTGCTCCAATGTCCTCGCCGGTCGAGGACTTCCAGCGGGAGCGGCAGAGATCGCCGATCGCGCGAGCGGCATCCCCGTCGAGAACCACCTGGATGTCGTGTACCGGATCATAGGTTTCGCCATCCGGATCGCGGCGCAGCCCGTTGTCGGCGAGGTGCTCGGGCGTATCCCAGCGGCGCGCGGTCAGGTCGATGCCGCCGACGAAGGCAATGCTGTCATCGATGGAAACGAGCTTCTGGTGATGCGAGCCGCGCAAGGCGCGATGGCTTGCGAAGCGAAGCTCGATCCGCGGATGCTCGGCCCATTTCTGCCTGCGAAAGAGCCGCAGCGACTTTCCCGAATAGATCGGCCCCATCGCCCAGACGAGGATGCGGACCCTGAGTTTCGGCTTTCGGGCGACAAGCCGCTCCAGCATGTCGCCGAGCGCCTCCGCATTGGCGTCTTCCGGCCGCAACTTGATGCGCGGATCGAAATCCCAGCCGGTGATCCAGACCTGTTCCTCCGCCCGCTCGAGCACATGCTCGAGACACCGGTAGTAGGCGGCTGCATCGATGAGAAAAGACAGGCGCCGCGCCGGTGCGCTGCGCCAGACATTCCTGGCTTCCTTGACGATCGGTCGGCGCGCCTTGCCGGGCGGCCTTCCGGTAAACATGCTCTTCCAAGCCAAACTGTGCATCCCATAGGTGGCGATTGCACAAGAATCGATTTCACTGCTGATTTGTTCCTGCGGCAGGTTGCGGAATGGACCTCAGCCGCGGGTTGGCGTGGAATTGGAACCGTGAGGGCCGGCCGCATAGCCGTAAGAAAAAGCCCGTGGCTTCACGGACCGCCCGTCATCGATCCGACGACCACCATGACGAGCGCGTCGACGTCGATCTCGCCATCGACGGTGATCTTGTCCCCCGTTCGGCGAACGCTGAGTTTCGACGGATTTTCAGCCGCCTGCCGCTCCAGTTCTTCGACGACGGCAGTGATGGCCTTGGTTTCAAATCTGGTCCCGTTCAGGTCGCTGGTGTCCATTGAAGCGCGTCCTTGCACCGGAACATGGGGTCGCTCCGTCAAGGCCAACGAAACCGGCGCCGGGAAGTTCCCTCATCGAGAAGATGGGCGGTGATGGACCCGATCTGCACCGACCGGCGTTAGTTGCGGTGCAGACGGAAATGGGCGGAAGGGCCGAGCGGATGTCAATGCAACTGAATTCGATACCGCAGAACCGGGATGCGGGTCGCAGGATCGGCGTGGCCGGGCCTGCCGCAACGCAGATCGTCGAGGCGGCGGTAGGACGTGAGGTGCCGGCAAACGGCATGACCCTCGTCTATACGAGCGACTCCGAGCCGGGCATCACCCGGCAACGCTGCGGCAAGGGCTTCGTCTACAGGATGCCGGACGGTTCGGCCGTGACGGACCCGGCCGTAAAAGCGCGCATCGCTTCCCTGGGGATCCCGCCCGCCTATGAGAGCGTATGGATCTGCCTGGACGAACACGGCCACCTGCAGGCGACCGGGAAGGACGCGCGGGGGCGCAAGCAATATCGCTACCACCCCGCATGGCAGGAACTGAGGAGCGACGTCAAATTCGCGCAGTTGATCCGCTTCGGCAAGGCGCTGCCCAAGATACGGCGCAGCGTGCGGCGTCACATGGACGGCGATGCGAGCGGCCCCCAGGCCGTCCTGGCCGCTCTCGTGGCCCTGCTCGACGAAGCGCATCTGCGCCCGGGCAGTCTCGCCTATCTGCAGGAAAACGCCACCTATGGGGCGACAACCCTGTTGAAGCGGCACGTCAAACTGGTGGACGGCTACATCGAGCTGTGTTTCGTCGCCAAAGGCGGCAAGCGCGTGAGGCGGCGGCTCCGTCGCCCGAAGCTGCAGCGCGTGCTCGAGGAGATCGCCGACCTCCCGGGCAGGGAGCTCTTCGTCTGGAAGGACGAGACCAATGGCTTGCGTCCGGTCGATTCGGGTCGACTCAACCGTTATCTTGCGGAGATCGCGGGCTTTTCCGTCACGGCAAAGACGTTCCGCACCTGGGCGGGCAGCCGTGCCGCCTTCGCCGCAGCGCGGGCGGCGCTCGAAGAGAACCGTCGCCCGACGGTCCGGCAGATCAGCGAGGCCGCGGCCACGGCGCTCTGCAACACGCCGGCGATCTGCCGCAGGAGCTACATCCATCCGGACATCATCGCGCTCGCGACCAATGGCACCGAAATCTCGGCCAAGCGCCTGCGGGCGCGGGGGCAGGCCAGTCCTGAATTGCGCGCGGATGAGGCGCGGATGCTGCGGTTCCTGAGGCGCGCGGAGCGTTTGAGAAAGGAGAACCCGGGCACGGTTCGCGCGGTCGACCGGAGCGCCGCGGCCGCAAGGCCTGCGCGCGCACGCTCGTGATCGCGGTGCCGGCTGTTCCCGGCCGCCAGCATTTGAGCCATAGGTCGCCATCTCTCTGGAACCTTCGGCAAAGATCCCCGTTGGCCTCATCGAGGAGGTACGATGATGGTGATGGATTATCTTTGGCTGCTCGCGACTGCAGGCGGCGCCTTCGCTCTCGGCGCGGCAGTGGCCTATGCGATCATGAGACAGAGGCCGCTTCCGCCCGCCGCAAGGGAAGCGCAGAAGCGCAAGGTCGAGGAGCTTTACGAAAAATCGCCGGAGAACCGGCCAAATTGATCGGGGCTTTGACGGTGCGGGACCGCGCCCGCGCAAGCATCCTGAACGTAGCGCGACCTCGCGCGCGCAAGCCATGGGAAGGACGGGGAACAAACGTCGCCGGAACCGGTTGTGGTGGCGGGTGAAAGGAGCAGCTCATGTCCGACCAGCCAAAGGCCGCGAGCAATCCTGCACAGGTGCGCGGCGATATTCAGTCCGGAAGGACGGGAGACAAGAGGCGTGGTTTCGATCCGGCGGCGGCACCGCTCGAGACCGACGCCGAGGCGGCCGGCACGCCGCCGGGCCCGAAAGCGGTCGAGGAGGCCAGAGCAGGCCAGGTGGCAGGCCGGCCCATCGATACCTCGACCGAATACAGCGACGCCATGCGGCCGCCAGTACCCGACGCAGGGGCGAGGACCGATGCGTCGAGCACGCGGTTCCTGGTGTTTGCCCTGGTGTTTGTCTGCGTGGTGGTCGCCGTTGGTGCCTACGCGGTCGGCCTGCTGCCGCCCTGATCGGGCGGTGCCGCCGCATCAGGCATCCGGATGACGAGAATGGAAGGGAGTTTACGATGCCTGACCGCCGACCCCAACGAAAGGATCCGCTCCCGGAGCTCGCGGCCCGGGAGGAAGCGCTCTATCTGCGCCGGTCATCGACCCGCTTTCTGGAATGTGCGATCCATCTCTGCGCGACCCACATGACGCTCGAGGAAGTAGCCGACCTGCTCGAGCAGGAAGCGGCGCAGCTCAGGCGCTACAGCTGAGCGGCCGTGCCGATCAGTGAGCGGTGGCAGCCGGGCAGCGGCTGAGACGCCATCCGCACAAAAGCGCGTCGCATTCAGTCCATGCGACGCGCTTCACGTTCCTGCTCTTCTGCATGTCGTTGCCTCAACGCTGCTAAATGCTCAACCTGACTGCAAAATGCTTTAGTTCGGGCAATTCGGAGCGCCGGGTTCGCAGACACGCTGCTGCCGCCTGCGGCGGTCATCGTCACCACCCCTGCGGCCGCGATTGTCGTCGCCGCGACGGATGACGCGATCGCGGTCATCGCCGCCCCGCTCGAGGTTCCGGCGGCGCTCGCCGCCGCTCCTGTCGACATCAGGCCTGCGGCTGGGCGCGCGATCGAAATCCGGAAGGCGTTCCGGGCGGTCGTCGAGGTCCCGGCGCCTTTCAGGGGAACGGCGGAAATCGGGCCTGCGCTCCAATTCCGGCTCGAACTCAGGCGGCGGAGCCGGCCTCGGCCCCAATTGGGGTCTGCTGCTGGCCGGAGGCTCCGCACGGCGAGTCGGGCCGCGATAGATACCCGGCCCACGGCGCCAGCGATCGCGGTCGCGATAAAAGTCACGGTCGCGGTAGTGGCGGTCCCAATAGCTGCCGAAGCTGAAGACGACGACGGGAATGCCGAGGCGGCGATAATATCGCGGAGCGACATAAACGCGGCGCTCCTCATAAAGCACCTGGATATATCGACCGTGAACCCACCCGCGGCCGTCGTAGAACTCCACGTCGCACCAGGGCACGTCAGCAAGACAACCGTATATTTCGATCGATTCGCCGGCTGGAATCACGGTGATTGCAGGATAGGCCGTGCTCGGGCCGGCGCGCATATTGACGTTCGCCGTCGCGAAGCCTTCCGCCGCCTGAGCGATCGCCGGCGCGAGCAGGAGCATGCCTGTCGCGGCAATTTTCACAAGTGTGCGTTTCACGTTTTCAACTCCCAGGGAGGCTGGCATCATGCCGCATCCGGTATTTGTTCTACCTTCCGGTTCCCGGGCCGGTCGGGTCGCCTGCCAGCTTCTGTCAGGCGACCGCCATCGTCTTGTCTTTCAATGGTTTATAGCGCGTTCTGCATGAACAGAGCTTGAACGGAAAGCTTCGGGCGCACCCTCAAACGGAGCCATGCGACGCACCGAGAACGCGCAAGGTGGGCTCGTCCATGTACGGGCGCTCTCCGCGTCGTACGAGATAGACCTCCCGCTCCGGGTGGGCTTCGATGACGAAGCCGGCACTGCGAAGCATTGCCTCTACTCCGGCTCGGTTCGGAATGAACCAATTGGTCGGATCGTTTGCGAAGCGATGTTCGACGAAGAAAAGCTTCGGATAGTCGGATCTTTCGAAGACCTGCCACTCGCGGAAATCATAGTCGGCTTCCAGGGATGCCGCGGAATCCTCGCCGCGCTGCATGCATTGGAAGAGCATCGCGTCGCCGACCACGTGCTCGTAGAGCAGGTCGAGCGCCAGCAGCGGATGACGCAGGTGATAAAGGACGCCGAGGAAGAGGACGAGATCGAATTTCTGACGCAGCTCGGCCACGTCGTAGACCGACATCAGCCTGAATTCGATGTCCAGCCCGCCAAGTTCGGCCGCGAATTGCGCCTGTCGGAGATAGCGTGGATCGGAATCGATACCGAGGACGGGACCGGCATTGCGCCGCTTCATTTCCTGCGAATAGAACCCGGCGTTGCAACCGATGTCGAGCACGCTTCTGCCCCCGAGGTCTTCGGGCACGACATGCTTGAAGGCGTTCCATTTCACGGCCGGATAGTCGCCGAGGAAATGCTCGGGCGACGTCTCGACCCCGCCGATCCGCATGTTGTGGAACCACGGGCCCAGTGCCGCGACGCGATTCCTTATTACTGATTGGTCCATATGAGCCATGGTCAAAGATCTTGCGAAAGCGTGGCGAGTTGCGGCTGGCGTCGGGAGCGACCGGAGCGGCGCGCGGCGCGCTCAACGGCGAGGTTCTGCCGGAACCAGGCGATCGTGCGCAGCAGCCCCTCCTGCAGCGGCACCTGCGGCTCCCAGCCGAGAAGCGCTCGCGCGCGCGTGATGTCCGGCCGGCGGCGCTGCGGATCGTCCGGCGGCAAGGGCTCATGGACAATGACCGACGCCGTTCTCACCCTGGACAGCACCAGTTCCGCCAGTTCGATGACGGTGAACTCGCCAGGATTGCCGAGGTTGACTGGCACTCCGGGGTTCTGCCTGCGGTTCATCAGCCGGATCAAGCCGTCGACGAGATCGGAAACGTAACAGAAGGAGCGCGTCTGTTCGCCGCTGCCATAGACCGTGAGCGGCTCGTTGTTCAGCGCCTGGACGATGAAGTTCGAAACGATCCGGCCGTCGTTGAAGCGCATGTGCGGACCGTAGGTGTTGAAGATGCGAGCGACCCTCGCGTCCACGGTTCCAGCCCTCAGGCTGTCGAAGCAAAGCGCCTCGGCGGCGCGCTTGCCTTCGTCGTAGCATGCCCGCGGGCCGGTGCAATTGACGTGACCCCAGTAGTCCTCCTGCTGCGGGTGCTCCTTCGGATCGCCGTAGATCTCGCTCGTGGACGCCTGAAGAAAGGTGGCCCGGTGCCGGGCGGCAAGTTTCAGGAGATTGCCGGTGCCGGTCACGCTCGTCATCATCGTATGGATGGGATCGGCCTGGTAGGATGAGGGCGAGGCTGGGCATGCGAGGTTGTAGATGTGGTCGAGCGGTTCGTCGATCTCGATCTCGTCGCAGACATCCTGCTCGACCATGGTGAACAGGGGATTGGTCTCGAGACCGCTCAGATTGGCAGGGGAACCGGTGAGATAATTGTCGAGGCAGATCACCCGATTGCCGTCGCGAAGAAGCGCGGAACAAAGATGGGAGCCGACAAAGCCGGCTCCGCCGGCAACCAGGATGACCTTCCCTCGACCTGCTCCGTTTCTTTTTGCCATCGGCCATTCTCCTTTCGGGTTAAATCGGAAGCCGCTCGGCGTGTCTTGCCGCGATATCGGCCCTCGGCGCGACGCTTTCGATCGCCTCGATGAAGGTCCTCGCGCGGGCAGCGGCGCTGTGTGCGCCTGCGACGCGGCGATAGGCGCACTCGGCAAGCGCCTCGCATTGCCGCCTGTCGAGGCGCGTGAGTGCGGTCACGACGTCGCTGCTCCCCTGCGCGATGACGGCGGCCTCGCCGGGCGGGAAGAAGCTCTCGATGCCCTCCCACCAATCGCTGATCAGCGGCGTGCGGCAGGCCGCGGCCTCGAAGAGGCGGACGCTTGGCGACCAGCCCGCCGCCACCATGTCGGCGCGGGTCACGTTCAGGGTGAAGCGCTGGCGGCTGTAGAAATCCGCATGCTCGCCGGGCGGCAGGTGGTCGATGCGCTCGACGTTCTTCGGCCAGGCGATGTCGGCGGGGTAGCTTGGACCGGCAACGACGAAGCGCATGTCGGGCAATTGCCGGGCCGGCTCGATCAACAGACGTTCGAGGCCGGGCTGTCTGTCGGGACTGAATGTCCCGAGATAGCCGAGGTCCCATTCCTTCGGCGCGCCTGTGTTGCGATAGACGTCGAGGTCGACGGCGCAGTAGAGCGGCAGCGGCCGCCTCGCACCAAATGCGTCCCTGAGCCGATCGAGCGTCCTGCCGCCGGAGAAGGAAAAGTAGAGATCGAAAAAGGGAACCTGCCGCCGGCCAAGGTATTCCTCGTCGCCGCGGGCAAGCTTTGCGAGCGTCACGGGCGTATCGATGTCGTAGAAGCACAGGCGCTTCGGGCCGAGATCGGCAATGGCGTCGATGATCTCCACGCCGTCCGGAACATAGGAGCCGATGACAACGGCGTCGGACGCGGCCATGCTGCCGGCATAGCGGGTGATGAGTTCGTCCAAGTCGCCATAGAGCGCGAGATCGCAGAAGCTGGGCGCGGTCAGGTCACGGTGGCTCGCATACCAAGGGACGTCGCGCTCGAGGAAGGTCACATTGTGACCGGCCGCGTGCAGCCCGCGAAGCAAGGCCCGATAGGTCGTCGCATGGCCGTTGCCCCATGAGGAGGTGAGCGACAGGCCGAGGACGACGATGTCGAGCGGGCGGTTCATTCGGCCTTACCTCTTTTCATAGTGCCTACTGCAGTGAGAATCTGCTTGGGCGCAGGTGATGCGGGTATGGTTGTCATTCTGGCT
>NZ_LNQB01000075.1:424-54585 GCF_001651875.1 Sinorhizobium saheli | reverse complement strand
CGCTTTTCTTGCAACACCGTGCCGCAGAAAACCGAAATTATATCGCACTATCAAAGACGTGCGGATAGTTCACGGGCGACTAAACTGATGCTTCGTCGCGTTGTCGCTGACCCGCCAGGTCTTGAGTGAGAAGACGTTGAAGTCGCGTCCCTTTGTCAGCCCAGAGGCGTCGTATACCACGAGCTGCGTCTCGTCCCTAACGTCGGCAAGGCTGATTGTCCGGCCCAGCATTCCAAGGGGATGGTCCGGAGCTGCGACGGGTATCATCGCCGAATGGCCGATCCGTTCGGAAACGATCTGATGATTTCCCGTCGCCATGGAACCGCCGAAGCCGACGGTCGCCCTCCCGGTAATGACCGCATCCATCACGATCCCGAGCGTGCCGACGGTGACATTCACGGACACAGTCGGGTACAGGTTTCGGAAGGCGCGCAGCACAGCAACTACGATGTCTGAAGGCACGGCGCTGCTGATAGCGATGGGCAGCTCTCCCTCAAGGCCTTCGTTTAGCGCCTTCACCCGCGCCCGCATCAAATCGAGATCCCCGAGCAACCGGCGCGCATCCTCGAGAACGGACCTGCCAGCCTCTGTAAGTTGCGGCCGCTTCGTCCCGGAACGGCCGAAGAGTGCCACTCCTAGCTGCGCCTCGAGATTGGCGATCGTATAACTAATGACCGATTGGGTACGATTGAGCGCGCGGGACGCCGCCGAGAAACTGCCTTTCTCCACTACGGCAACGAATACCTGAAATTGATCCAAGGTTGGGTGGGGCTGCATCTCTCATCGACCATATCGATATGTTGGTTCGAATTTATGCCGATTTTCCAGATGGCCGGCAAGCCTTATGTCATTGCTAATTCACGTGGCGGATTCACTCCAAGGAACTGCATATGTCATCCATCCTGCTTCTCACCACCAGTCCGCGCCCCGGCTCCTTCTCCACCCAGATCGCCATCGAGCTTGCCGAGCGGCTACAAGCAGCCAATCCTGCCGGCGCCCTTGTTCACCGTGACCTCGCCGCCAACCCGTTGCCGCATATGGATGGTGGGTTCACGACCGGAATCCACAAACCCGCCGAAGGCCTGAACGCTGCTGAAGCGGCTGCACTCCGCCTGTCGGATGAACTGGTGGCAGAGATTCTGGCGGCAGATACGCTGGTGATTGGGACCGCCTTTATCAACTTCAACATCACCTCGAATCTGAAATCCTGGATCGACTATATCGGCCGGGCAGGCAAGACCTTCCAATATACGGCTAGCGGTCCCGAGGGACTGGCCAAAGGCAAGAAGGCTTACATCGTCTTAGCCTCGGGCGGGATCTACTCCGAAGGTCCGGCGGCAGCGCTTGATCACGCCACGCCCTACCTGAAGTCCGTGCTCGCCTTCATCGGTATCACCGATGTCGAGATGATCCGTGTCGAAGGTGTGAACCGAGGCGCCGATGGCGCCGCAAATGCCGTGACCGCCGCGCGGGCGCGGATCGCTCGTATCGCCGCCTGAAGCCGCCTTACTGAAACAGGAGCTTTCCATGCAAGCAAACACCGTCTCAACTCCCATCCAGCCAGCCGGGAAAGTACTGCAACTCAGCCTCTGGAGCGTTCAAACGCTGATGTTCGCCGCTTTCATTCTGTTTGGGTTCCAGAAGCTCTTCATGCCTGCCGAGGCGCTGGCCGCGATGTGGCAGACGCAATGGCCGGCCGAGTATCCAACGCTATTACGATTGACCGGATTGATCGATGTTGCGGGTGGGATCGGCATCCTCTTGCCTGCTCTTACCCGCATCCAGCCGCGCCTCACCGTTCTTGCGGCTCTGGGCTGCACCATCCTGCAAATCTGCGCCATCATCTTCCATGCCATGCGCGGTGAATTTGCCGCCCTTCCGCTCAACTTCATCCTGCTTCCCCTCGTGGCCTTCATCCTGTGGGGCCGCGGCAAGCGGGCGCCAGTCGCGCCGCGCTGATAAAGATCTGCGACTGTATGGGCAGCAATCGCCCAAGCAATGTCATCATCCCAACTATTCCCTCGCGGTTCCTCGGAGCTCTGCATGAAAACGTTACTACAGCCCCGGTGTTTGCTCGCTTGCCTCGCACATTGTTCTCCGCGAAGCCGGACTGCCCTTTACGCCCGTGCGTGTCGATCTGCAGCTGCACACATTCGATGGCGTTGACTACCACTCCGTCAACGCGCGTGGCTATGTTCCGCTGCTTGAACTCGATGACGGCCAGCGCCTGACCGAGGGGCCGGCGATCTTGCAGTATGTGGCCGATCAGGTGCCGGAAAAGAAGCTTGCGCCTGCTTGGGGCACGACGGAGCGTTATCGGCTGATCAAGTGGCTTGCCTTCATCAGCGGCGAATTGCATGAGAACCTTGGGCCGCTGTTCAGTCCCGTCATGTCGGGGGACGAGAAGGACTTTCACCTCATGTGTGTGCTTGACCGTTTCCAGTAAATGGAAGGCCAGATCGACGGCAAGGCCTATGTCATGGGCGACACGAACACGGTAGCCGACGCCAGCTGGGGCGAACAGGTTGGCATCGCTTTTCCGCTTTCAAGAACCAGCAGCACTACAGCCGCCTTAGCCTCTTAATCTAGACTTTGCGCTTCTGTGTAGCTCCTTTCCCAGCTCTCGCTCTACCAATCGCAGGAATCGTTGGTTGCCCGCCCCCGCAACCAAATACCAGAACCCCGGATCCCCAGGATGCCGGGGTTCTTGCGTGTCGAGGCCGCGGAAAATGCGGCCTTTCTGCCAAATCCTCGATCACCGCCTTCTGCGTAAGCGATGCGGGACCACTTTTCGTGACGAGCGCAAAGCAATTGGGCCGGCATGGTTCAGACGCGATCCAGGAACTCAAGCACTCGGATGGTGAGTAGGGCGGTCGCATCCGCGTCATAGGACGGGAGCGAGCTGTCGGCGAAGTAGTGCTGATCGCCGGGGTAGAGGAATAGCTCTGCGTCCGCGACCTTCTCGACAATCTCGCGGGCGGCATCGATGTCGCCCTCGCCGACGAAGATCGGGTCATTGTCCATACCGTGGATTTGGGCAGCCACGCCGTCCGGCCAGGGTCCGAAAGCCCATTCGCCGCTGATCGGCAGGCAAGAATGGAAGAGCAGGGCTCCGCGCGCCCCGGGTCGCGTCTGTGCAAGCTTCTGCGCCAGCAGCACGCCGAATGAGAACCCGGCGTAGACGAGCCCGTGCGGCATTTCGTCGGCGACGCGGACGCCGCGTTCGCGCATTTCGTCGAATCCGATCTCACTGATATAGGCGAGACCCTCTTCGATACTCTGGAACGTGCGTCCGTCGAACAGGTCCGGCGTGTGCACGATGTGACCGCTCGCCCGCAAATCGTCGGCGAAGGCGCGCACACCCGGGGTCAACCCCTGTGCGTGGTGGAACAGCAAGACCTCAGCCATACGGAGCCTCCGGGTAGGTTGGTCGGGTACAGGTCGATCACCCTACGGCGTCCTCGCCTCGCCGGGAAGAACGTACACACATTTCGGGAGTAACGTTTGCGCGCCTGGTGGCGGCCGTCATGGTTCTGTTCGAGTAAGCGGTGGCGCACAGCCGGCTTCGGGCGAGCGGCCAGCCGCTGTTGCAAGAACGCCGCTGGAGCCGGGGGGATGGATCATGGGCCGTTCGGCCTTGCGCTGCGGCGCATAGACATAGGCCGCCGGGGGGTGGATCGTCGCGGGCACGACCCCAGAACCGGCCTGCAGCGCGCCCCGGTCCTCAGACGCGCAAAGGTCGCTGCAGCACTTAAATTGCCGTCTTCTTGAACGAGGTCGAACAAGGAGACATGCAATAGCGACAGGTAAACAGGCGCCAGGGTGTCGTGGAGGGCTGAGGGCCACGGATGGCTCCCGGTCGAAAATGGCACCGCACCAACAGGTGCGGTACCATTCTGCGGATTACCCCTTACGTTTGCCGCGACGCCACGGAGCGTTGCTCTGGCAGTCGCCGGCCATGATGGATCCGTAGGGAACCACCTCGTCGACGACTTCGGCCAGTCCGTAATGATCGATCTGCGCCCTGACGTTCGCGGCGCTCTTGTAGGCGCTCGGAAGCTCCGACACGTCTGGCGAGCCGCAGTAGAACCGCGTGTCAAGCCCGTTCGTCTCCTTCGCCAGGATCGCCGCGATGTTGTTCGGGCTCAGGCCGCGGCTATCGGCGCCGTATTCCTCGCGAAGACGCCTGATATGCGCCGTGCGCGAGAAATTGCGACCGGCCCCATGGGGAGAGAAGCCGAGCCCGTTGTTGGCGTTCGACCCGCGCACGATCAGGATCGGCTCCGCCATGTTCAGCGGAATGATCGTGAGATCGGTCGCGTCGTCGGCCCAATTGTCGAAAGCCGGTGTTGCCCCCTTGCCGTGGTAGAAGAGACCGTCGGATTTCCGGAAGACGAAGTTGTGCTCGTTCCAGAACCGGTCGCCAACCTTGGTGGCGAGGTTCTTCGCTGCCATGTCATGGATTGCGAAATGGTTTTCCTTCGTCCATTGACGAACCGTCTGCAGGGCCGACCAATAGTTTTCTCCTTCTTCGCTCTCCGCCGGTATCCAGGCATTTTCCCTCAGCGTTTCCGGGGAGAGCAACTGGCGAAACCTGTCGGCGATCTTCATGCCCCTTTCGTATAGCCGCGCGCCGGGCGCACGCGAGCCATGATGGGTGACGAGCGCCGTCTCGCCGGTCGATTTCATCTGTCCCACATAGGCGAAGTGGTTGCCGTCGCCCTGGGTGGCAAAGTGGTCGATGCTGACGCTGACCATCTCTCTGAGAAACGGGTTCTGCTGGAACGCCGTGAGCGTCGCTTCGGAAGGCTTGATCTGCGCGCCGCGCGGACGTCCGCCCGGCCCGAAATGCGTCACCGCATGCACCCCCTCGAGCAGAGCCTGTGGCGACACGTCCGGGAAGATCGAAATCGCCATCGAGCAGCAAATGTCGGCCGAATGCATGCCGGGGTGGATAGCTTCCGAGGCGACCACACCTCCGACGGGAATCGTGCCCACCGGCCCGGAGGGGCAGGCATCGGGCATGATCGCCGCCGCGCGAACGACGGGCGTGCGCACTAGCTCCCGCATGGTGGCGCTCACCTTCTCGATGTTGTCCTGCTCATGGGCGTTTTCGGCGCGGATATTCATGTGAATGGCGACATCGTTCCCCGATCGCAGAGGAAGGGTCGGTGCGGGCTGGTGTGCGCGGGCGGCAGCCAGGGCATCGGCCGTCGAGCCGCCCTCGCTCAACACCTTGTTGGCAGCCTCGAGTGCCGCCCGGAACCAGCTGCCCTGGCTCATGCCGGCATCGATCAAGTCCTGTCCGCTCATTACTCCGGTCATATTCTTTTCTGCGTCTGCAGTCCTTCTGTTCGGTTCGCTTCTTCATTTCGTGGTCCCGGCGACGAGACTTGGCAGGACGTGTTACTGAGCTACGCGTTCCAACGGAACACGGAATGACTTGAACATCCGACCTACCCCCCCGGAAGTTCGGCGGGCCGCTCTACCTTGTAGTCTTGCCGGCATTCGCCGAGACTTTATTCATTCCGGCTCCCCGACGGGGAGAATGTTGCAGCGGCGACGAGGGTGGACGAAACCGGATGGCCCCGCTCGTGCCAGAGAGCGCCGCCAAGGGTGGGAGTCGAACCCAACCAGACCATCCGTCTGGTGAGGCTGTAGTTCCGTCCGGCATTCGCCGCTGCTTGAGACAGCCTTGCCAGGAAAACTTCCTGCCGTTCCTCCACGAACGGAGGCAGCACAGGCTAAGAACCTGCAACTCCATTCGCGGAGCACCAGCGTCGTTTTCCGGGCATGAGCTGCCCATTCCATGGCGACGAGTGTTGCGAGAAACACTTCTTCCTTGCGGAAGGGGGATGCGAACCCACGACCCTTCAGGGCTACCGATGGAGTTCCTCACGCATTCGCCATGTATTCGTCCGTGACGACGAGAGTTGGAGAAACGTCCTGCTCTATCCGCTGAGCTACGGATCCACGATGGTGGACCCGGCGGGATTCGAACCCGCGACCTGGAGGTTAACAGCCTGTAGTTTCTTCCGGCATTCGTCACGGCCGCGCCGTTTACGACGGCGCGGGGAATTGCTTCATTCGGGTCAGAGCTCGATTGCTTCGATGCTTTCGACCCAGGCCCGTGCTCCTTTCCTGTTGGCCGCAAAGGCGGCGATCACACCATAGACGGCATCGGAGAAGCCGCCGATGTTGAGCACGTCGTCACGCGTCGGCGCCTGAGACGTGGCGTGCGGCTGGATGTCGAGGCAAACCAGCTTGGCAGCCGGGTTGAACCTCTTGATCCGTGCCCACTCGGCCATCATCGCGGTCGGCTGGCCGCCGCGTCGCGCGTCCACCCAGGACTCGTTGTCCGAGATGAAGACGACGAGATCGACTTTGGCCTTCTCGTCGGCAAGCGTCCGGAGCGGCGCGGAGCAATTGGTTCCGCCGCCGCCGATCGCAGCCAGCTTGCCGGCATTTGTCATCACCGAATCCCGCCGGTTGAGCTCGATGTGCATCACTTCGTTCTCAAACGGCAGCACTCGCGCCTTCGGATTGCGCTGCAGGAAGGCCGCGGTCATCAACCCGGCGACATCGATGCAGCGCACTGCCGACGTGGAGCCCTTCCGATAACCCGTCACCGACGAGCTCATGGAGCCGGACACGTCGGGGCAGAGCACGATATTGCCTTCGATGGCCGGCACATTGGAGATCGCAATATCCATCGCGTCCTGCAGCGCGTCCCTCACGAGATTCGGAACCTGGCTATCGACCGTCCGCCACGCCATCATCAGCTGATAGGGGAAGACCTTCGCCCTGTGGATTTCCGCAGGATCGGAGAGCCTTGCTGCCAGTGCCTCCGCGAACCCACTCACCTCGAACGCACCATTGCGAGCGAAGGTGTTGAGGTTCTGACGGACCATCTGCCAGCCGCCTTGCCGGGCGATCTCGACCCAATGCTCACGGGTGAGCGGCAGGGAGGTCAGCAGCTGGAACGGCACGTCCGGAACCGAGCCACGCTGATCGCGCCGGAATGCCTCGAGCGATTTCACGGGCTTCGGCAGTGCCGCATGGTCGTACGGCTTGCCGATTGCCCAGGCGTAGAGCGACTTGCGTTCTTCCGAGGACGGCTTCGGATGGACCATACGGATCACATCGGCGAGCGATGGGTCGTTGCCGACCATCGCGCGCAGGATTTGCTCTGTGCTTGCGCGTTCGAGCCATGCCTGCACGGCCTTCTTCGGCCGCGTGCCGAGCGACTTGCGTCCCGTCACGCCCGAGCGCATGACCTGAACGAAGCCGCGCAGCATCTTGCCGCTCTTCACCACGCGCGGAAACGCGTGGGCAAAGGCATCGCTCTGAAGGCCCGCGAGCATGGCCAGCAACATCACCGGCATGTCCTTCATGTAGCCCTTCTCCGCCGCATAGATCGCCACCTTGGCCAGAAACTCCGGTTCGACCTCGAGTGCGAGCGCCTTCACCGCATCGAACTGATCGACGCCGTCCGCATAGAAGGTGCCGTTGAAAGTCCCGGTTACGGCATATTGGGCCAGTGCTTCCCGGGCCGTCAGTCGATAAGCGGGGGCGCCCTCATGGTTCGCTGCGTCCGTGCCCGGAAGCAGTTTGCCGAGGTAGGATTTGAAAATTGCCTTGTTGACCATGGCAGCACCTCTTGATCGGTTCGTGCCGGATACATTTCAAGAGGCGTGCCAATCTCGCGGACAGGTGCAGAAAAACGAAGCCTCTTTTCAGTATGTATTTGAATTCTAACGGCAAAAAATTTTTGAGACCGTCATCAATCAGAAATTGCCTGAAGGAATGCTTGAGGATTATGATATCTTATAGGATAGGAACTTATAATTTTGGATAGTCGATGAAACGACGCGTCGTCATCAGCATTCTCGGGACAACCCTCGACATGGGCAAGCGGGAAGACCGCTGGAGCCGGTGGCGGCCAAATGTCGGGCTGTGCCAGCAACGCGGCCTGTTCATCGACAGGCTGGAGCTCATTTTTGACAATCATGCTGAGGCTCTTGCCAGACGGATCATCGGCGACATCGAAACCGTATCGCCGGCGACGGAAGTGCGCAGAAACACCATCAACTTCAACGATCCCTGGGATTTCTCCGAGGTTTACACCCGTCTCAGGGACTTCGCCCGATCTTACGCGTTCGATCCGGATGAAGAGGACTATCTCGTCAACATCACCACCGGCACGCACGTCGCGCAAATCTGCTGGTTCCTGCTCACGGAAGCCCGGATCATTCCCGGTCGACTGCTGCAGCTCTCGCCGCCGCGGGAGCGGGAGCCTGGAGAGGATTTCGCCGGAACGCACCGGATCATCGATCTCGACCTCTCGCGTTACGACGAAATCGCCAAGCGCTTCGCTTCCGAACGCGAGGACGCCGCGTCCTTCCTGAAATCGGGTATTTCCACTCGCAACGCCGCTTTCAACAGGATGATCGACGAGATCGAGCGGGTGGTCATCCGCTCGAACGCACCGGTGCTCCTGACCGGGCCGACGGGCGCGGGCAAATCCCAGCTTGCGCGCCGGATCTACGAGCTCAAGAAGAACCAGCGCAAGGTGAGCGGGCAATTCATCGAGGTCAATTGCGCGACGCTGCGTGGCGACCACGCGATGTCTGCTCTGTTTGGGCATGTGAAAGGCGCCTTTACCGGGGCCGCGGGCGAACGAGCCGGCTTGCTCAAATCGGCCGATCAGGGAGCGCTGTTTCTCGATGAGATCGGCGAGCTCGGATTGGACGAGCAGGCGATGTGCCTGCGCGCCATCGAGGAGAAGCGCTTCCTGCCGGTCGGCGCCGACCGCGAGGTTTCCGCTGACTTTCAGCTGCTCGCCGGCACCAACCGCGATCTTGGCGACGAGGTACGGAAGGGCAGGTTTCGCGAGGACCTCTATGCTCGTCTGAACCTCTGGACTTTCCGGTTGCCGGCGCTGCGGGAGCGCAAGGAGGACATCGAGCCCAATATCGAATTCGAGCTGAGGCGTTACCTCGAGCGGGAGGGCCAGAGCGTTACTTTCAACAGAGAGGCGCGGGAACGGTATCTCTCTTTCGCCACGAGCCCGCAGGCGAGTTGGAGCGCGAATTTCCGCGACCTCTCCGCCTCCGTCACGCGCATGGCGACACTCGCTCCGCATGGGCGCATCACAATCGATGTCGTCAATGACGAGATCCGCAGGCTGAACGCGTTCTGGCGACCGTCGGCGGGCATGTCCGATGCGGACTCGATCGTCGAAGAGCTCCTGGGCGTCGACGCCGCCGCGCGCCTCGATCCTTTCGACGCCATCCGGTTCGCCGCGGTTCTGCGGGTCTGTCGAGAGCATGCAACAGCCAGTGCGGCTGGAAGGGCGCTGTTTGCAAGCTCTCGTTTGGAAAAGAAGAGCAGCAACGATTCCGACCGTCTCGTGAAGTACCTCGCGCGTTTTGGCTTGAAATTTGATGACGTAAGGAAGCGCAACCTGTGAGGCGTCGACCGGAACACTCGTGGACGGACCGCATCGGGTTCGGATCGCTCATTTGCCAGGAGGGGATTCGGCGCCAGAGCGAGCAATACATAGTTGACCGCGGCCGTTTCTTCATTGCAATCAGGTCACGAGCAGCAAAGGCGAACAACCTCCGATTTCGAGACGGATTTCAATGGCATTGCGGGCAATCTCACCGGACATGGCGCCGACGACGGTTTCGCATATCGACGCGCGGCTGGTCGCGATCCAGGCGGAAAACTCCGTTTCGATTCCGCTTGCCATCGAAAGCGGTAGCCGCGCGTGGGGCTTTCCGTCGCCCGACAGTGATTACGACTGCCGCTTTGTTTTCGTGCGTAGTTTGAATCAATATCTGACACCCTGGCAGCGACGAGACGTGATCGAGACGCCGCTGGAAAGCGTCTTCGATATTAACGGCTGGGACCTCGGCAAGGCCCTTAAACTCATGCTCAAGGGAAATGCCGTCATTCTCGAGTGGCTGCGCTCGCCGATCGTCTACTGTGGCGATGAAGGATTTCGGGCAGAATTCCTTGATCTGGCTCAGAGATACGCCAACCGTGACCTGGTGGCGCGCCATTATCTCCACCTCGGAGAGCGCCAGCGGAAGATCCATTTCGGTGACGGGGCCGCCGTTCCTCAGAAGAAGTTGTTCTACGCGCTCCGGCCGGCGGCGGCGTTGCGGTGGCTGCGGCTTCACCCCGGTGAGGCCGTGCCTCCCATGCACTTCCCGACCCTGATGGATCAGTGCGCCCCTTCGCAGGAAGTGCGCGACGTCATCGCGGAATTGCTGGAACGCAAGGCGTCGACGAGGGAACTCGGTTCATCGCTTCTACCCGCTTCGATCGCCGATTTCCTGGACAGCGAATTCGCTCAGGCACGCACTGCGTTTGGCACAGGCAGGGTTCAAATGCCTGCGGCAGCCGAACGCGAAGCAGAAGCGTTTTTCAGGGATGTCGTCGTCAGGTTCGCGCCGCCGGACGTCGATGCATGAGTGCCGGCAAGGGCGCCCGGCGACATTGCAGAGGCGGCCCGGGTTGCCGCCGAGACGATCAGCGGTGCCGGGGGCGTTCGAAACAAGGCCCCGTACCGTTGCGAGCAAGTTCAGAACCTGAGCACGGTATGGAATATTTCGGCCCTGGGCTGGCTGGAGGCGAGCATCGCCGTAAAACGCGGCGCTCGAGAACGGCGAGCATAAGCAGCGGAACGTCGCAGGGGGACTTGCGCTTGCCTATCGTTGCTCACTATCTTCACGCTGTTCTCAGGGCGGGGTGGAATTCCCCACCGGCGGTATCGGGAGTGATCCCGGAGCCCGCGAGCGCTTCCGGCTCCAGCCGGAAGGTCAGCAGATCCGGTGCGAGGCCGGAGCCGACGGTATAGTCCGGATGGAAGAGAGCATTGCGGATCGCGCCTTCAGGCCTGAAGGCGCCGGTTCCTTGTTCGCCCAAGGGAAAATTGTGCGCTTCATCGATCGGATGAGCGACATCAAACTCGCCGGGGAGCCGGCGTGACCCTTGAAAGGCTTGAAAACATGATTTCCAGAATTGAAGATGCGATAGCGGCAATGGCTCGCGGGGAGATGGTCGTCGTCGTTGACGACGAGGATCGCGAGAACGAGGGCGATGTCATCATCGCGTCGCAAGCGGTGACGCCTGAGGCGATAGCCTTCATGATGCGGCATGCGCGCGGCCTGATCTGCGTCGCGATCGAAGGCGAACGTCTCGACGCACTCGACATTCCATTGATGGTGCCCGACAACACCGAGTCCCACAAAACCGCTTTCACCGTTTCCGTCGACTATCGTCAAGGCACCACCACCGGCATCTCCGCCGCGGATCGCGCGGCGACCGTGCTGGCGCTCATCGACGATCGATCGCAGCCTGCCGATTTCGCGCGGCCGGGCCATATCTTCCCGCTGCGTGCGCATCCGGACGGCGTGCTCGGGCGTCCCGGACACACGGAAGCGGCGGTGACACTCGCCCGAATGGCAGGCCTCACGCCCTCCGGTGTCATTTGCGAGGTGGCGAATGATGACGGCACCATGGCCCGGCTTCCCGAACTCAAGCTCTTCGCCGAACGCCACGCCCTGCGGCTGATCACGATCGAGGACCTGATTGCCTACACAAGAAGACAGGAGTCGCTCCGCGAGCTGGCGTCTTCCGATCTGAGGACGGTGGCATAGGTCCCTGGTGGAGGCCGGCGCCGAGCGTCGCTTGAGGACACTTGACGCCGATGTCTACGGCGCCGGTCTTTTCATGAGCACGTCGCCGTCGCGTACGATCTCAAAGTCGCGGGAAGACTGGCCGAGCGCTTGAGGCACGGAGATCGTCAGCCGCTCCCCCGGTCCGAGCGTGGACATGAAGCGGATCGGCTCCCACTCGACTGCTCGCTTCCAAATTTCGGTGGGGCGGAACCGACGTAAAGCCGAAGCGCCCGACGGTTTCCGGTTGAAATCAAGGACATGTCGGTTAAGCTTGTCTGCGGCACCGAAATACGCAGATCCGACTGGGGTCGGAGATGGGGTATTCCATTGAGCAAGTGGGAAGTGTGGCGTGCCGCCGCGCGACGAGGTTGCAACGGTGGCGATCGGCGACAACGACACGCCGGCAGCTTCCTTGGACAGACGTTGACGCTCGATGAATCCGAGCCGGGACCGGAAGGCGTCGTGGTGCCGGCCCTCAACGACATGGTCTCAGCGCCCTGCATCCGCGCCGATCTTTCCGCGACGCAGCGCCTGTCGACTGCCGGTCCCGCCCGCGACAGGAGCGAGGGCGCGAAGATGCGCTTGGTGGCATCGCCCGAGACGTGGTCGTGCGGCCGCAATGACGGGAAGAGGGCACAATGCAGCATGTGAAGGCAAAGGAAGGGGTGAGCCTGCCTGCCGCGCTGGAGGTGTCGGCGGTCAGTCATTTCTACGGTGAGAAGCAGGCGCTCTCCGAAAGTTCCTTTTCGATCGCGCCGGGGCGCTTTGCCGTCCTGCTCGGCCTCAATGGCGCCGGCAAGACGACGCTGTTCTCGCTGATCAGCCGTCTCTTCGACACGCGCCACGGGACGATCCGCATCTTCGGCCACGACATCCGACGGGAACCGGGGGAGGCGCTGCGCCGGCTCGGCATCGTGTTTCAGGCGCGCACGCTCGATCTCGACCTCAGCGTCTGCCAGAATCTCTCCTATCACGCCTCGCTGCACGGCATCGGCCGGGCGGAGGCCATGTCGCGGATCAGGACGCTGCTTGCCCAGATCGACATGGGTGACCGGCTGTACGACAAGGTGCGCAGCCTGTCGGGGGGCCAGATGCGTCGCATCGAAATCGCCCGGGCGCTGTTGCACCGGCCGCCGCTCCTGCTGCTCGACGAGGCGACCGTGGGACTGGACATACGCTCGCGTGCCGAGATCCTCGCGGCCATCCGCGAGCTCGTGCACACCGAGGGCATCAGCGTCTTCTGGGCGACCCACCTCATCGATGAGGTCGAAGAGAGCGATCATGTCGTCATCCTCGACAAGGGCAGGGTGCTCGCCGACGGCAGGGTCGATGACGTCGTCCGGGCCTGCGGCGCCAACGGCATTCGAGAGGCATTCGCGACGCTGAGCGGGGTAGCGTCGGTCGCCGGTGGAGCGGCGCGATGACGTTGCAATCCGCCACAAGCCGCATTCCGGAGCCGGCCCCGCGGCAAGGCTTCGGCGCCCGCCAGTACCTCGTGTGCCTCAAGGGCATTCTCGTCCGGGAGGGACTTCGCTTTCTCAACCAGCGGGAGCGTTTCGTCTCATCGCTGGTTCGTCCGCTTCTCTGGCTTTTCGTGTTTGCCGCGGGCTTTCGCCAGGTGCTCGGCGTCTCCATCATCCCGCCCTACAAGACCTACGTGCTCTACGAAGTCTTTATCACGCCCGGCCTCTGCGGCATGATCCTGTTGTTCAGCGGCATGCAGTCCTCGCTCTCGATGGTCTATGATCGGGAGATGGGCAACATGCGGACCCTGCTGGTCAGCCCGTTTCCGCGCTGGTTCCTGCTGATCTCCAAGCTGCTCGCCGGTGTCATGGTATCGATCATGCAGGTCTATGCTTTCCTGGCGATCGCCTGGTTCTGGGATGTCAGGCCGCCCTGGACCGGCTACCTGATGATCCTGCCCGCGCTGTTCCTGTCGGGGATGATGCTCTGCTCGCTCGGCATGCTGCTGTCGTCGATGATCAAGCAGCTGGAGAATTTTGCGGGAGTCATGAACTTCGTGATCTTCCCGATGTATTTCGCCTCCCCGGCGCTCTATCCGCTCTGGCGCATTCAGGAGTCGAGCCCGCTTCTCCACAAGATCTGCCTCGCAAACCCGTTCACCTATGCGGTCGAACTGATCCGCTTCGCCCTTTACGGAGAGGTCGACCGGGGACCGCTCCTGATCGTCGTCGGCTTCACCGTGCTGTTTCTGGGCGGCGCGATCCTCGCCTATGATCCATCGATCGGCTTGCTCGGCCGCAAGCAGGACAACGGAGGAAACGCCTGATGCGGTGGCTTTCCTTGAAGTGCATCATTCCCGCCGCGGCAATCGTCGCCGCCGTCCTCGCTTCGTCCGCGGTGGCCGCGCAGGGGGACGATCCCGACTGGCCCTGTATCCAGCGCAAGGTGCCGGAGCTTTCGCTCGCCCAGATCTGGAGCGGCGCCGCACTGCCGCAATCGGCCGCCGACTGGTCCAGGGATGCGGACACATCCGCTTTGGTGGCGGAACTGGCGGCGCGCCGCGTGCCGCTGCCGGAGGCTGAGCAAAAGATAAGAGCCTATGCGGAGGGCCTGCCGAAGGACGATCGGCAACGGCGCTTGACGATGCTGCTGCAGGGGCTGTTCGACCATATGAACCGGGAGCGCGCGGATGTCATCGCCGGCATTGGGCGCTACGCCCGCACGCAGAGGGATATGGCGGAAGTGCTCAGGCGGGAGGCGTCGGCGGTCGAGGCGTTGCGGGCCAAGGCCGATGCCGATCCGAACGAGGTTGCGCTGCGCAATGATCGGCTCGTGCTCCGGACGCGCATCTTCCAGGAACGCGCGCAATCGCTGACCTTCGTCTGCGAAGTGCCGACGCTGATCGAGCAGCGCTTGTACGCACTGGCAAGGACGATCGCCGAAACCTTGAACGCGAAATGAAGACGGCGCTTCCGCGCCCCTCGAGCGTTGCGGATTAATTGACGCTTTCTGGTCGCGCGCGTATCCTCGTCGCAGGCTTTCGACTACAGCGCCGGGCGGTAGCGCAGCTTGTGAAAGCCGGCTGTCGGGTTCGCATGCGAAGCATGCCAATGAGGATACTTTCTGTGCGCCCGCGCAGGGAAAGGTGCTCCAGGTGGACCTCGTCGATCTCGTTCTGACCGTCTGCGCCTTGGGCAATCCGACCGATTGCCGCACGGAGCATCTCTATTTCGAGAGCCGCGGCTCGCTCGTCCAATGCATGGTCCTAGCCCCCGCCGAGATCGCCAAATGGTCCGAGCAGCACCGGGAACTGAAGGTTACGCGATGGACATGTGCTTTCCCCGACGAGGGCCGGGAGATTTGACGTTGCCGCCGATGCCTGTCGCCCACGGCGCCGCGCGTCCTATCAGGGCAGAACAAGGACCCATGGCCTCTGGGGAGGTGGCATCATGAACATATCGCGGCGTCTTTTTTGCGCGGTGGCCCTGCTGGCGGCGGCAAATCCCCTGGGCCCGCGGACCGTCGCAGCCCCGTCGGCGCCGAAGATCCGGGTGGGTGTCCTGAAATTCGGCACGGTCAACTGGGAACTCGACACCATCAAGCACAATCGGTTCGACGCGGCCAACGGCATCGACGTGGACGTCGTCTATTTTGCCGGTGAAGACGCCACCAACGTCGCGATCCTGGCAGGCGATCTCGACATCATCGTTTCCGACTGGTTGTGGGTATCGCGCCAGCGTTCGGACGGCGAGGACCTCACCTTCGCGCCATACTCGACCGCAGTCGGCGCGATCATGGTCAAGCAGGATGCAGCCATTCGCGGCATTCCGGACCTCGTCGGCAAGAAGATCGGCGTCGCCGGCGGAGCGCTCGACAAGAGCTGGCTCCTGATCCAGGGAATGGCGCAGCGTGACCACAAGATCGACCTGACCAGGGAGGCCGACGTCGTTTTCGGCGCGCCGCCCCTGCTGTCGGAAAAGGCCCTCTCCGGTGAGCTCGATGCCGTCCTGAACTTCTGGCACTTCTGCGCGCGGCTCGAGGCAAACGGCTTCCGCCGCCTGATCGGGGCCGACGACGCAGCCAGGGCGCTCGGCGCGTCGGGGCCGGTCTCGGCGCTCGGTTATGTCTTCCATGAGAAATGGGCGAACGAGAACCCGGAGGCGGCGATGAGCTTCGTCAAGGCAAGCGCGCAAGCCAAGGAACGTCTGGCCCAGTCCGATGCCGAATGGCAGCGCCTGGCACCCATAGTGAGGGCCGAGGGCAGGGAGCTCGAGGTGCTGCGCGACCGCTATCGCGAAGGCATTCCGAAACGGCCTCTCGCCGAGGAGGAGAGCGACGCCGGCAAGCTCTACGCAGTCCTTGCCGACCTTGGCGGCGAGCGGCTCGTCGGCGAGGCGCGGCAGATGGCTCCCGGCACGTTCTGGGCTGCATTGAAGACATGAGGGCGGGATTCGTATCTGCCGGCGCGCGCGCTCGCGCGCTTGCGCGCGGGGGCGGCATCGTCTGGCCTGCGGCAACGGTCCTCGCGTCGCTGCTGGGCCTATGCCTCGTCTGGAGTCTCGCGGCGGGGCTCTGGCCGAGCCGCGCGTTTCCGCCACCGCTCGAGGTCTGGCGGGTGCTTCTCAAGGAGGCGGGGAGCGGCGATCTCGGCTTTCATCTGGCGATGACGCTCTCGCGGGTTGCGGCCGCCTATGTCGTCGCCATGAGCATCGGGTCGGTCATCGGCGTCCTGCTCGGAACGCACCGGCGGGCGGATAGCTTCTTCAATCCGTGGCTTGTCCTCTTTCTCAACCTGCCGGCGCTGGTCGTCATCGTCCTCGCCTATATCTGGTTCGGCCTGACCGAGGCCGCGGCGGTCGGCGCCGTCGCGATCAACAAGATACCCAATGTCGTCGTCACCATGCGCGAGGGTGCGCGTGCGCTCGACCCCCGTTTCGCGGAAATGGCCACCGTCTACCGGCTGGGGCCGATCGACTATCTGCGCCACATCCTGATGCCGCAGCTGCAGCCCTATTTCGCGGCCGCGTCGCGCTCCGGTATCGCGCTGATCTGGAAGATCGTGCTCGTCGTCGAACTGCTCGGCCGCTCGAGCGGTGTCGGCTTCCAGATCTATCTCTACTTCCAGATATTCGATGTTGCTGCCATCCTTGCCTATACGCTGGCCTTCGTGGCCATCATGCTGTTGATCGAACTCCTCCTGGTGCAGCCACTTGAACGATACACAACCCGCTGGCGCCGCGGCTCCGCTTAAAGTCGACATCACCGAGAAGACGTTCCGGTCGGCCACGGGCGTCAAGATCGTTGCGCTGCGCGGACTTTCCTTCGAGGTAGGGCAGGGCGAATTCGCCTGTCTGCTGGGGCCTTCCGGCTGCGGCAAGACCACGACCCTGCGCATCCTGCTCGGTCTCGACCGGCAATTTTCGGGCAGCTATCAGTTGCCGGAAGGCGGCTCCAACCGCGTCGCTGCGGTCTTCCAGGAGCCGGTCCTTCTGCCCTGGCGGACGGTCGAGCAGAACGTCCGCCTTGCCCTGCCGCGCAACTTCAGGGACAAGGACCTCGACGGGCTCTTCGAAATTCTCGGTCTCTCCGCCATGCGGTCGCTCTATCCTTCGGAACTTTCGCTTGGCCTTGCGCGCCGCGCCGCTCTCGCGCGGGCCTTCGCCACCGAACCGGCGATATTGCTTCTGGACGAGCCTTTCGCATCGCTCGACGAACGGACCGCCGAAAGCCTGCGCCGTCTCCTGATCAGGGTATGGGCGGCGCGGCCCACCACCGTGCTGATGGTGACCCACAATCTGCGCGAGGCGCTGCTGCTTGCCGACCGCATCATCGTGCTGGCGCCGCGTCCGGCGCAGGTTCTAGGCGTCTTCGATGTGGGCCTTTCACGCGATCTGCGTGACAAGACGGCGCTCGACAGGCTCGTCCTCGACTTCCACGAGAGATTTCCCGAATCGGCGTGACCGCCGGTCGCGGGGCGGTGGGGATACTGGCCAGATGCTTGCGGGCACGCGATCAGAAGCAGCGGACGTCCGCCTCGGCCTGCGCCCGCCTCAACTCGGCGTTGGCGGATTTCGCTGGCGCGCTCTCACGGAACAGCCCGCCCCTTTCGCCGGTCAGAAGTCCCAGGCTCCTGAAGGTCTCGGCCGTCTCGTAGCGCTCGTAGGGGATGATCGAAGCGATGACATCGATGGAGCAGGAACATTTCTCGAGCACGGCCCGCGTCTCGCCATTGGCTTTCATGCAGCCGTACACATAATCGGCGACCGCAACCGTCGGGTAGCCGACAGGCGCCGCTGCGGCGGCAGAGGTGAGCGTAGCGAGGAACGCGAGCGCGGCGGTGGTTGCGGTGGTCACTTCGTATCTCCGGCAAGCATGGTCTCCATCCGCGTTTTATCGAAAGCGCGAAGTTCGCCGTTACGCTTCAAGTTAAGCTTGTCTATACTCTGTATCACGACAGCAGTGTTTGGTCTTGCTGAAATTAAACTGCAAGGTTCCGCAATATACATATTGCGAAGCAGCATTTCTTGTGTTGCGTTGCACAAGTATCGTGAGATTTAATCTTGCGTTATCTTCCCTAATCGCTTATTCTCCAACGGTTTCCGGCTTCAAGGCTTGTCTTCTGGGAGCGGCAAAGTGTCGCAGGTGGGACGGGCAAGAACGGTGCCCTCTGCCCCTTCAACAATCCGTGACGCGCTGCCGGAAGCGCATGTCCCTCGACAAGCATGACATCGCTTGAGCTGGCCTTTGTGGTACCCCGAGGATTTCGCATGGACGAACCGCGGGTGCATATCAACATCGGGAGGATTTCGCATGCGCATGCTCGGAAAATTCGCATATGTGCCGGTGGCAGCCGCTGGAATTCTGACAGCGGCCCTCGCCGGAAATGCGTTGGCCAATGACGAGCTGATGAAGCTTGCCGCCGACGCTAAGAACTGGGCGATGCCGACAGGGGATTACGCAAACACCCGCTATTCGAAACTGGACCAGATCAACAAGGACAACGTCAAGAATCTGCAGGTCAAGTGGACGTTCTCCACTGGCGTGCTGCGCGGCCATGAGGGCGGCCCGCTGGTGATCGGCGACGTGATGTACGTTCACACGCCGTTCCCGAACATCGTCTATGCGCTTGATCTCAAGAATGATGGAAAGATCCTCTGGAAATACGAACCCAAGCAGGATCCGAACGTCATTCCGATCATGTGCTGCGACACGGTCAACCGCGGCGTGGCCTATGGCGACGGCAAGATCATCCTGTCGCAGGCTGACACGATGGTCACGGCGCTCGATGCCAAGACCGGCAAGGTCGCCTGGCAGGTCCAGAATGGCGAGAAAATCGACGGAAGCCTGGCCGAGTCCAGCACGTCGGCGCCGATGGTAGTCAAGGACAAGGTCATTGTCGGCATTTCCGGCGCCGAGTTCGGTGTCCGCGGTCACATCACGGCCTACAATCTGAGCGACGGCAAGCGCGCCTGGCGGGCCTATTCGACGGGTCCGGATGCCGAAACGCTGATCGACCCGGAGAAGACCACCCATCTCGGCAAGCCGGTCGGCAAGGACTCCGGGATGAACACCTGGGAAGGCGAGCAGTGGAAGACCGGCGGCGGAACCACATGGGGATGGTACGCCTATGATCCAAAGCTCAACCTCATCTACTACGGTACGGGGAACCCCTCGACCTGGAACCCCAACCAGAGGCCGGGCGACAACCGTTGGTCGATGACGATCTTCGCGCGCGATGCCGACACGGGGATGGCCAAGTGGACCTATCAAATGACGCCCCATGACGAGTGGGACTATGACGGGGTCAACGAAATGATCCTCGTCGACGCCATGGAGATCAACGGTCAACCGAGGGACGTACTCGTGCATTTCGACCGCAACGGCTTCGGCTACACCCTTGATCGGGCGACAGGCGAGCTTCTGGTTGCCAAGAAGTACGATCCGACGGTGAACTGGGCGACCGAGGTCGTGATGGATCCGAACAGCGACCAGTATGGCCGTCCGCAGGTCGTAGCCAAGTACTCGACCGAACAGAATGGCGAGGATGTCAACACCACGGGCGTCTGCCCGGCGGCGCTCGGAACGAAGGACCAGCAACCGGCAACCTACTCGCCGAAGACGAAGCTGTTCTACGTGCCGACCAACCATGTCTGCATGGACTACGAGCCCTACAAGGTGAGCTACACGGCAGGCCAGGCCTATGTGGGCGCGACCGTGAATATGTATCCGACGCCGGACAGCCATGGCGGCATGGGCAATTTCATTGCCTGGGACGCGGCCAAGGGTGAGATCGTCTGGTCGAAGCCGGAGAAGTTCTCGGTGTGGTCAGGTGCGCTCGCAACCGCAGGCGACGTCATCTTCTATGGCACGCTCGAAGGCTACATAAAGGCGGTGGATACGGCAGGAAATGAACTCTACAAGTTCAAGACACCTTCCGGCATCATCGGCAACATCAACACCTTCGAACACGACGGCAAGCAGTACGTTGCGGTTCTTTCGGGTGTTGGCGGCTGGGCAGGCATCGGGCTTGCCGGCGGACTCCTCGGCGCCGAGGGCGCTGCAGCCTGGCAGCAGGCCGTGGCCGGCGAGAAGGCTCCGACCGACGAAAGCCAGGCCATCGCCACGGCGGGCCTGGGTGCGGTCGGCGGTTACGCCGCATTGGCCGAGTACACGACGCTCGGCGGCCAGCTGACGGTATTCGGTCTCCCGGATTGATCGCCGGAACAGGCCCCAGTTGCCGAAGCGAGAGCCCGAGCAGCAGCAATGCGACCGGGCTCTCGGTTTCACCGGACAAGAGTCTCAAGCCTGTCAGCCAAATGACCACGGCGGCTGAAAAGAGGTCATGCATGTCACCACGCCTCATCATTTCGGCGCTCGTCGTTCTCCTGCCGTTTGCAAACGGCACTGCCCGCGCCGAAGACAGCAAGGAAAAAGCGGCGAGCGTCAGGGAGGAAGACGGCAAGCACTTCGATGCGGACGGCAATCCCACCTTCAAGATCGAAAACGGCGTCGTCGACTGGTACACCTTCAGCGGGTATCGGCGTTATCACGCGGATTGTCATGTCTGCCACGGGCCCGATGGAGAAGGGTCATCCTACGCGCCGGCCCTCGCCAAGAGCATGAAGAACATCGATTACGGGACATTCCTTTCGATCGTCGCCGAAGGACGCAAGAATGTTGGCGGCGGCAAGGAAAGCGTCATGCCGGCATTCGGCGACAATAAGAACGTCTACTGCTACATGGACGATCTCTACATCTACCTGCGTGCCCGGGCCGTCGGCGCCGCGCCCCGCGGCCGCCCACCCAAGAAGGCCGATAAACCCGAAGCGGCCAAGGCCCAAGAAGCGTCGTGCATGGGGGGATAGCATGGCATGCGGCGTCCATCGGCTTTGCAGGGCAGCGCTCGCCTCCATGGTCATGGTCGCGCTGATGCCGTCGCCCGTCCGCTCCCAGAGCGCCGGGTTCGGGGCTGCCGGCGAACTGGTCGACCCGGAGACGCTGCGGGTCTGCGCCGACCCCTCCAACATGCCGTTCTCCGACAAGAGCGGCGAGGGGTTTGAGGACAAGCTCGCCAAGATGGTTGCCGCCAAGACGGGACGGAAGTCCGTCGCCTATACGTGGTATCCCTCGGTCACCGGCTTTGTGCGCAATACGCTGGGCGCCAATCGCTGCGACATCATCATGGGCTATGCCCAGGGGGACGAGCTCGTCCAGAATACCAACGCTTACTATCGCTCCTCCTATGTGCTCGTCTACGAGAAGGACGGCGAGCTTGCCGGCGTGGAAACGCTGACCGATCCGAAGCTTGCCGACAAGCGGATCGGCGTGGTCCAGGCAACGCCGCCCTCCGCCAACATGGCGGCGGCAAAACTGATGCGCAAAGCGAAGATCTATCCCCTCGTCGTCGACACGCGGGTGTCTCCGTCGATGGCTGAGGTGATGATTCGTGACCTGGAGGCAGGCGTGATCGACGCCGCCGCCGTATGGGGGCCGATGGCAGGCTATTATGCCCGCAAGTCAAAGCTCGATCTGGCGATCGTGCCGCTGACGCGGGAGAAGAGCGGTTCGCGCATGGCCTATCGGATCACGATGGGGGTGCGGCCGTTCGATCAGCACTGGAAACGCACACTCAACACCTTCATCAGGGATAATCAGGCCGACATCAACAAGCTGCTGCTCTCGTATGGTGTCCCTCTGCTCGACGAACACGACGGGAGGATCACCGAGTGACGTGCGAGTATCCGGGGGCGACTCAACCTGCGGCGGCGGACCTTAAGAGCCGGTCCGTGGCGGAGGTGAAGTTCAAGGGAGGATGAGACATGGACGTACGCGCCGCCGTTGCCACTGAGGCCGGCAAACCTCTGGAAATCATGACGGTACAGCTCGAGGGGCCGAAGGCCGGCGAGGTGCTCGTCGAGATCAAGGCGACCGGCATCTGCCATACCGACGATTTCACCCTGTCGGGCGCCGACCCGGAAGGGCTGTTTCCGGCAATCCTCGGCCATGAGGGCGCCGGCATCGTCGTCGACGTCGGCCCCGGCGTCACCTCGGTCAGGAAGGGCGACCACGTCATTCCGCTCTATACGCCGGAATGCCGCGCCTGCCCGTCCTGCCTTTCCCGCAAGACCAATCTCTGCACCGCCATCCGCGCCACCCAGGGCCAGGGACTGATGCCGGACGGCACCTCGCGCTTCTCGGTCAATGGCGGGAAGCTGCATCACTACATGGGCTGCTCGACCTTCTCCAACTTCACCGTGCTGCCGGAGATCGCCGTCGCCAAGGTCAACCCGGACGCTCCCTTCGACAAGGTCTGCTACGTCGGCTGCGGCGTCACCACCGGCATCGGTGCCGTCATCAACACCGCTAAGGTCGAGATCGGCTCGACGGCGATCGTCTTCGGTCTCGGCGGCATCGGTTTGAACGTCATCCAGGGGCTCAGGCTTGCCGGCGCCGACATGATCATCGGCGTCGATCTCAACGACGCCAAGAAGCCCTGGGGCGAGAAATTCGGCATGACCCACTTCGTCAACCCGAAGGAGGTCGGCGACGACATCGTCCCTTACCTCGTCAACATGACGAAGCGCGGCGCCGACCAGATCGGCGGCGCCGACTACACCTTCGACTGCACCGGCAACACCAAGGTGATGCGCCAGGCGCTCGAGGCCTCGCATCGCGGCTGGGGCAAGTCGGTGATCATCGGGGTCGCCGGCGCCGGCCAGGAGATAGCGACGCGGCCGTTCCAGCTCGTCACCGGCCGCACCTGGATGGGCACCGCCTTCGGCGGCGCGCGCGGCCGCACCGACGTGCCGAAGATCGTCGACTGGTACATGGAGGGCAAGATCGAGATCGATCCGATGATCACCCACACCTTGGCCCTCGAGGATATCAACAAGGGCTTCGAGCTGATGCATTCCGGCGAAAGCATCAGGAGCGTCGTGATCTACTGAGCGCCGGACGCGAACCGAGCCGAAGCGCCTCGGCATCCATGACGGGGCGAGCTTCGGCCGCAACAGGGAGGATACGCAATGAACAGTTCAATTCGCATTCACCCGGCAGTGGACGGCGGCATAAGACAGGCCAGCCCCAATTTCGCCGGCGGTACGCTCGTTTGTGCCTGCACGGACAGGCCCGTCAAGGTGAGGATCGAGGGACAGATCGCCCACAACCATGCCTGCGGCTGCACCAAATGCTGGAAACCGAACGGCGCCTATTTCTCCATTGTAGCGGTCGTTCCGCATGACAAGGTGACCGTGCTCGAAAACGGCGACAAGCTGCAGGTGGTCGATCCTGCCGCGCTGATCCAGCGCCACGCCTGCAGGGAATGCGGCGTCCACATGTATGGGCCGGTGGAGCGGGAACATGCCTTCCAGGGGCTGGACTTCATCCACCCCGAGCGCTTCCAGGAGTCGGGCTGGGCCCCGCCCGGCTTTGCCGCCTTCGTCTCCTCGATCATCGAATCGGGCGTCGATCCCAGTCAGATGGACGGCATCCGCGCCCGCCTGCGGGAGCTCGGCCTCGAGCCCTATGACTGCCTGTCGCCGGCGCTGATGGACTATGTCGCCACCTGGGTTGCGAAGAAGTCGGGCGCGCTTCCCAGTTGATCCACGAAGCCTTGGCGTCTCGTTGACGACGCGTTTGTGCCCCGGCCGGAAAGTCGGGGCACTCGCTTCTCCATCTCCCATGACGACTGGATTGAACGCTTCCGGGCAAGAGCGGCCTCACGCAACGGCGCGGCCGGCAGCCGGCACCCGGAAGGGCAAAAGCTGTGTCCTCCTCGGCACGATCGAGCTCGACGGGCGGCATTGCACGGTCTCGTCGGCGATCCGTTGATCGACGGCTGACTTCGCCCAGGGTCGCGCGGCAGTCGTGGCCGCACGCGCCCGGCGCCGTTCCCTATCGTCGTCGATCGTGCCCTCGGGAAACACTGCCCAATTTCGCCCTCCGTCCCCGCTGCATGCCCCCAGCGGGATCGACCTCGGCTGCCCGTTCGCAGGAACAAAAGCCTTGCGAGCCGCGTTCGTCTCCCGCGTGCCGACGTCGTCGGCTCCGATGCTTTCGGATGCTCTGAGCACCGGAAAGAAGTTCGGATTGGGAAATTCAGACCTATGAGCGAACCGAAATCTCATTCGACCTGGCGGGCCTATAGCTACGCGTGGATCACGCTCGCCTTCTTCCTCCTGTCGATCGCCGGTCACTGGATCTTCGCCTGGTTCGCCTATGCGCACGAGCAGGCTGCGCTCGGCCAACCGGCGGATGCCGGCGGTTACGTCGTAGAGGTGGCACGCGATACGCTGGAAAATTGGCAGTCGGAATTCCTGCAATTGCTCTGGCAGGTCGGCGGCCTTGCATTCCTGCTGTTCGTCGGGTCGCCGCAATCGAAGGAAGGCTCGGATCGGGTGGAGGCGAAGGTCGATGCGCTCTTGAAGATCGTCGACCGAGAAAAGGGCGAGGCCACGATCCGGGAACTGGACGACCGGTATGGCGGCCGCAATACCGACCAGCCTGAACAGCACATGCCTTGAGAGAGCCGCGAAAACGCGCGTCAACGAAAACGGGCCCGCTCGTTCGAACGGGCCCGCTTTCTCATGCAGCAGCTTTCCGGTGCCGGGACCGGTCAGGTCCGGGGCTTCAGGTTCTCCGGATCGTAGAGCGGCTTGTAGCCGACGGCTGCGACCTCGACCGGGTAGGTCTCGGCAAAATACTCGACCTGCAGCTTGCGGCCGACCTGGCAATGGGACCAGGGCAGGTAAGCGAGCGCGATGTTCTTGCCGATGGTCGGGCCGTAGGCGATGGAGGTGGTGTAGGAGCGGCGGCCGAGTTCGTCGACCAGCACCTCGCCGGTCGCGGGGTCCATGACCGGCAGGTTGCCGACCGGATAGCGCTTCACGCCCTTCCTGTCGGTGTTCTCCATCATGACGAGCGTGCAGAGCATGGCGGGCTGGTGCTCGCGCGCCTTGTATTCGAGATGCTTCGCCTTGCCGCGGAAGTCCGCTTCCTTGACCTTCGGACGGGCAAGGTCGGCTTCGATGAGGTTGTAATGGGTGAGAAGATCCGCGTTCTGCAGGCGCAGGCTCTTCTCCATGCGGCGCGAGTTCGCGTAGGTCTCGACGCCGAAGGCCATGACGCCCGTGGCGCGCAGCGCATCCCAGACGGCCAGGCCGTCCTCGTACTTCATGTGCAGTTCCCAACCCTGCTCGCCGACATAGGAGATGCGGAAGGCGGAGACGGACTTGCCGGCGATCTCGATCGGCTTGATCGCGGCGAAGGGGAAGTTCTCGGGATCGAGGCCGGCCGGATCGGCAACCACCTTCTTCAGCGTCTGGCGGGCATTCGGGCCCCAGATGCCGATGGTGATGAACTTCTCGGAAACGTCCGTGATGGTGACGTCGAGGCCGCGGTCTTCCGCGACGCGGCGCATGTAGTGGAAGTCGCGCGGGCCGGCATCGGCGCCGTTGACGAGACGGCAGCGGTCGGCCATGCGGAAGACGGTGAAGTCGGCCCTGACCATGCCCTCGTCATCGAGGAAGTGGGTATAGATGCCTTTGCCGATATTGCCGTCTCCGCCGATCTTGGCGGCGCAAAGCCACTCGAGAAGCTCGACATGGTCCGGGCCTTCGATGTCGACCATGTGGAAGTGCGAGAGGTTGACGATGCCGCAATCCTCGCTCATCGCCAGATGCTCGGCGTTGGAAACGCGCCAGAAATGGCGGTTATCCCACTCGTTCTCGCGCACCGGCACGCGGTCGCCGTATTTTTCCAAGAGGTGCTCGTTGGCGGCATAGCCGTGCGCGCGCTCCCAGCCGCCGAGTTCCATGAAGTAGCCGCCGAGTTCCTTCTCGCGCTCGTAGAAGGGCGAGCGCTTGATGTTGCGGCCGCCCGCATAGGGCTCGCGCGGATGCACGGCCGGGAAGTAGATCTTCTGCGCCGCCTCGAAGCAGCGGGCCTCGATGAACTTCTCTTCGAGCTGGTGGGGGTAGAAGCGGGCGTAGTCGATCGAGGCATGGTCGGTATGGGTGCGCCCATCCGTCATCCAGTCGGCGATCAGCTTGCCGTAGCCGGGGCCGTCCTTCACCCAGATGGCGACGCAGTACCAGAGGCCGCGCACCTTCTGGCTTTCGCCGCAGGAGGGGCCGCCGGCGGCCGATACCTGCAGCAGGCCGTTGAAGGAGTGGCCCTCGTTATAGCCGAGCTCGCCGAGGATCGGCGTCAGTTCCATGGCGCGTTCGAGCGGCTCGATGATCTGCTCCATCTCGAGGTCGCGCTGCGAGGGCGACAGCCGCGCCTCGTGCTTCTCGAGAATGTCGCGGGGATGGCAGAGGCGCGGATTGGTGGTCTCGTAATAGCCCCACTCGATCTGGCCGCCCTCGGTGGTCTTCGGGTCCCCGGTGTCGCGCATATAGGCCGAGTTGCCCTGGTCGCGCAGCAGCGGGAAACCGATCTCCTTGCCGGTGCCTTCGAACTCGTTGTAGGGGCCGAAGAAGGTGAGCGGATGGTCGACCGGCATGACCGGCAGGTCTTCGCCGACCATTTCGGCGATCAGGCGGCCCCAGATGCCGGCGCAGACGACGACATGGTCGGCCATGATCGTGCCGCGATGCGTGACGACGCCCTTGATGCGGCCGTTCTCGACGAGGAGCGAGGTTGCCGGCGTATTGCCGAAGGCCTTGAGCTTGCCGGACTTTTCCGCCGCATCGACCAGCTTGCCGGCAACGGTCTGCGAGCGCGGGATGACGAGGCCGGCATCCGGATCGAACATGCCGCCCATGACCTGATCTTCCTCGATCAGCGGGAACATCTTCTTGATCTCGGCCGGCGAGACATAGTGCGCGCGGGTGCCGAAGGCTTTGGCGGAGGAAAGCTTGCGCTTGATCTCTTCCATCCAGGTATCGTCGCCGGTGCGTGCGACTTCCAGGCCGCCGATGCGGGCGTAGTGGCCCATCTTCTCGAAGAAATCGATCGAATATTGCGTCGTCCAGACGGACAGATAGTCGTGGCTCGTCGTGTAGCAGAAATCCGAGGCATGTGCCGTCGAGCCGATATCCGTCGGAATACCGGACTTGTCGATGCCGACGATATCGTCCCAGCCACGCTCGATCAGGTGATGTGCGATCGATGCACCGACGATGCCACCGAGACCAACGATTACGACTCTCGCCTTTTGCGGAAACTCTGCCATTGATGCGACCCTAGTTGAGTTTTGAAGCGGGATATTAGAATTTGCAGCGACGCCAGTTGAGCCTGTCTACGACATAATCATCATGCTGCACGACTACAGCGCCGCGCATCGCATCAGGCCGAGAAAGGTCGCCCGCAGCACTGGATATCGCTGCCGCCTATTGCCGTTCTGATTTGAGGAGACGTGCAGTAGCGGCTTGAAGTGTCCGGAGCAAGATGGGGAGGCCCGGAGACCGACCTCCGCTGAAATGTTCCATGATGTCCGGCGCCTGCTGCATCTCTCCTTGAATCGACCCTCGATTCAAGAACAAAGACATGCGGCAATTCAAACCGCTGCAGCGACCTTTGCGCGTCTGAAGACGCGCGGCGGTGTAGGCGCGCTCAGCCCCCGGAGCCGAAGAAGACGAGGCGCGTGAAGAGGACGTAGTTCGACTCCCACACCATCAGCGCCACGAAGACCAGGACGAGAAGCGGCGGCAGGATGATCGCATAGATCAGCGCCAGGCGCTCCCAGGCCATGTGCATGAACACGGCGACGATCAGGCCGGCCTTCAATAGCATGAAGATCACGATCAGCGACCAGCGCAGCATTCCCTGCAGGCCGAAATAGTCGACCAGGTAGGAGAAGGCGCTGAGGACGAAGAGGAGACCCCAGACCAGGAGATAGAGCTTGATCGGGTGCTGTTGCTGTTCCGCATGCGCCCCGTGTACCGCTTGTGCCGCATGAGCCTCCGCATGAGCCATGATGCGCCTCCTCACCACAGATAGAAAAATGCGAAGATGAAGACCCAGACCAGATCGACGAAGTGCCAATAGAGCCCGGTGATCTCGACGATCTCGTAGCGGCCCTTGCGGCTGGTGAAGAAGCCCTTCCGCTCCGTGTCGAAATCACCGCGCCACACCTTGCGCGCGACGATCAGCAGGAAGATCACGCCGATCGTGACATGGGTGCCGTGAAAGCCGGTGATCATGAAGAAGGAGGAGCCGAACTGCGCCGCTCCCCAGGGATTGCCCCATGGCCGCACGCCCTCGATGATGAGTTTCGACCACTCGAAGGCCTGCATGCCGACGAAGGTGGCGCCGAAGAGGGCGGTGACGAGCATCAGAATCGCGGTCTTCTTCCGGTCGCGGCGATAGCCGCAATTCACAGCCATCGCCATGGTGCCGCTCGATGAGATCAGGACGAAGGTCATGATCGCGATCAGGATCAGCGGCATGTGCGTTCCGCCGATCTCGAGCGCGAAGACCTCGCTCGGGTTCGGCCACGGTACCGTCGTCGACATGCGCGCCGACATGTAGGCGAGCAGGAAGCAGCCGAAGATGAAGGTGTCGCTCAGGAGAAAGATCCACATCATGGCCTTTCCCCAGGAGACGTTCTTGAAGGTGCGCTGGTCCGAGGCCCAGTCGGCTGCGAGCCCGGCCAGACCGGCGGGGCGGGGAAGCGTTTCTGCTGCGGGGTTCTTGATCGGGGCAGACATTTGCGAGCGTTCCTATGTCAGCAGTTGGCGGCAGAAATCGACGACATTGCCGGCCCAGCCGGAAAAGAGGCCGAAGAGCACCAGCCAGACGAGCAGCATGAAATGCCAGTAGATGGCGCAGAGCTCGATCGAGAGGCGCATCCTGCGGTCGAGCGGTACGCTCCAGGCCCGGGCCGTCAGCCGTCCGAGCGCGAAAAGTCCGCCGACGATATGCAGGCCGTGCATGCCGGTGAGCATATAGAAGAAGCTGTTGGCGGGGTTGCCGGCGAGGAAATAACCGGCGGCCGTAAGGGCGCGCCAGGCTAAAACCTGTCCGGTGAGAAAGGCAAGCCCGGTGGCGAGTGCCGCAAGCAGGATCGTCCGGGTCGCCTCGTCGTGCCGCCGCTGCGATTCCAGCTTCGCCGCGTGCAGGGCAACGCTGCCGAGGGCAAGGATGCCCGTATTGATCCAGAGGAGTCCGGGCAGCGGCAATTGCCCCCAGTCCGACGAGGCCATGCGCATGAAGTAGGCGCTGATGGCAAGCGAAAAGAGCGAGCCGACGACGGCGAGGAAGACCGCAAGTCCGATCTTCGCCGGGGGCATCGGCTCGCGACGCCGGTCGTAGGCATGCCCGACCTCGAGCCACGGCTTCGACAGCAATTGCTGGTGCGCCAGCCACCAGACGATGACGGCGGCGACCGCCGCCAGAAAGACGGTCGCGATGGTCATGAGGCACCCTCATGGCTGAGCCGTCCGGGCGTCGGATGGTTCTGCGGGATGAAATCCTCGGGCGCGCCGGGCACGCTGTAGTCATAGGCCCAGCGATAGACCACCGGCAGTTCCTTGCCCCAGTTGCCGTGCGGCGGCGGCGTCTCGGGCGTCTGCCATTCGAGCGTCGTCGCCCGCCAGGGGTTGCCGCCCGCCTCTCGGCCGTGACGCAGGCTCCAGGCGAGGTTGAAAAGGAAGACGATCTGCGCCGCCCCGACGATCAGCGCTGCGACCGTGATGAAGGCGTTGAGGTCGTGGACGGATTCCGGCACGAACGTGGTCTCGCCGAGCTCGTAATAGCGGCGCGGCACGCCGACGAGGCCGACATAGTGCATCGGGAAGAAGATCGCATAGGCGCCGATGAAGGTGACCCAGAAATGGATATGGCCGAGCACCTCGTTGAGCATGCGGCCGGTGATCTTCGGGTACCAATGATAGATCGCGCCGAAGATGACCATGATCGGCGCCACGCCCATGACCATGTGGAAATGCGCGACGACGAACATCGTGTCGGAGAGCGGCACGTCGACGACGACGTTGCCGAGGAAAAGGCCGGTCAACCCGCCATTGACGAAGGTGACGATGAAAGCGAGGGCGAAGAGCATCGGCAAGGTCAGGTGGATGTTGCCGCGCCAGAGCGTCAGCACCCAGTTATAGACCTTGATCGCCGTCGGCACCGCGATGATCAGCGTGGTCGTGGCGAAGAAGAACCCGAAATAGGGGTTCATCCCGCTCACATACATATGATGCGCCCAGACGATGAAGGAGAGGCCGCCGATGATGACGATCGCCCAGACCATCATCCGGTAGCCGAAGATGTTCTTGCGCGCATGCGTGCTGATGAGATCGGAAACGATGCCGAAGGCGGGCAGCGCGACGATATAGACCTCCGGATGGCCGAAGAACCAGAACAGGTGCTGGAACAGGATCGGGCTGCCGCCGCCATATTGCAGCTGCTCGCCCATCTCGATGATCGCCGGCATGAAGAAGCTGGTGCCGAGCAGCCGGTCGAACAGCATCATGACGCAGGCGACGAAGAGGGCGGGGAAGGCGAGGAGCGCCATCACGGTCGCGGTGAAGATGCCCCAGACGGTGAGCGGCATGCGCATCAGCGTCATGCCGCGGGCGCGGCCCTGGAGAACGGTGACGACATAGTTGAGGCCGCCCATGGTGAAGCCGATGATGAAGATGATCAGCGAGGACAGCATCAGGATGATGCCCCAGTCCTTGCCGCCCGGCGTGCCGGACAGCACCGCCTGAGGCGGATAGAGCGTCCAGCCGGCGCCGGTCGGTCCGCCGGGGGCGAAGAAGCTCGCGACGAGCACCAGCACGGCGAGCAGGTAGATCCAGTAGCTCAGCATGTTGGCATAGGGGAACACCATGTCGCGCGCCCCGACCATCAGCGGGATCAGGTAGTTGCCGAAGCCGCCGAGGAAGAGCGCGGTCAGGAGGTAGATCACCATGATCATGCCGTGCATGGTGATGAACTGATAATAGGCATCGGCATCGATCAGCTCGAAAGTGCCGGGGAAGCCGAGCTGCAGGCGGATCAGCCAGGAGAGCGCCAGCGCCACCATGCCGATGGCGGTCGCCGTCGTCCCGTACTGGATGGCGATGACCTTTGCGTCCTGGCTGAATACGTAGCGTGTCCACCAGCTGTGCGGATGATAAAGCTCAACATCCTCGACTTCGGGAGGCGGGAGCGCCTCGCCAATACCGGACCGGACGTCGACCATTCCTGTATCCTCCCTCTTGCGCGGCGCCTCCTATTGCGCCGTTGCCGCGGCAACAGCGGTTGCCTTGCTTGCCCCCGAAGAAGCCGAAGCCGAAAGTTGCGAAAAGGTCTGCTGCTCGGAAAGCCAGGTGCGATAGTCCTCCTCGGTGTCGACCACGACGGTGCCGCGCATCTGCGGATGACCGGTGCCGCAGAGCTCGGCGCAGAGGATCTCGAACGTGCCGGTCCGCGTCGGGGTGAGCCAGAAATAGGTGACCATCCCGGGGACCATGTCCATCTTGGCGCGGAATTCCGGCACATAGAAATCGTGCAGCACGTCGACGGACCGGAGCAGGATCTTCACCGGCTTGCCGACCGGCAGATGCAGTTCGCCGCCCTCGATGATGAGGTCGTCCAGGCCCGCGGCGTCGTTGCGATTGAGCCCGAGCGTGTTTTCCGGCGTGACGTCGCGCGCTTCGGTCGTGCCGAGCTTTCCGTCTGCGCCGGAAAGCCGGAAGCTCCACAGCCATTGCTGGCCGACCACTTCCACTTCGGTGGCGCCTTCGGGGACGGTGATGAACTGGTGCCAGACGAAGAGGCCGGGGGTCAGCATTGCCGCGACGCCGAGCGTCGTGCCGGTGGCGAGCCAACTTTCCAGTCGCCGGTTTTCGGGCTCGTAGTCCGCAGTGGCGCCGGGCCGATGACGAAAGCGCAGCACGCAATAGGCCATGAAGAGCACGACGGCGACAAAGGCGAAGCCGGTTATCCAGAAGGTGATGATGATGGTATTGTCGATGTAATTCCAATTGGAGGCGATCGGCGTCCACCACCAAGGACTGAGCACATGGAACAAGACCGACCCGAGGGCCAATAGAACCAGAATTACTACCACGGCCATTTCCTGTCCCTCCTCGCCATGATCGGCCGTGAGACGAATGCTAAATCCGCAGCGTTCCGATCACAATTATTGCACGAACGGATAATACTGGCAATCGCCCGGAATGTGCGGTTCTATGCTCCTCCGAGGTGCATTCCTATTTGGAATGTTGCTTGAGGTAGGCGATGAGGTTGTTGATGTCTTCGTCCTTCTTCAGGCCCGCGAAGACCATCTTGGTTCCCTTCACCTTGGCCTTCGGATTTTCGAGATACTCGTGCAATGTCGCCTCATCCCAGACGAGGCCGCCCTTGCCCGCCTCGATCATGGCTTGCGAATATTTGTAGTCCGGGTGGGTACCGGCCGTTCTGCCGATCACGCCCATGAGCGAGGGGCCGACCCTGTTCTGATCCTTGTCCACGACGTGGCAGGCGGCGCATTTCTTGAAGACGGTGGCGCCGGCCTCGGCGTCGCCCTCCTGGGCCTGGCCGGCGACCGGACAGAGAAGGAGTGCCGAAAAAGACAGGGCAACAGCTGCAATTCGCATGATACTTCCCCAATTTCGCCCGGCGCTGGCAAAGAAGAGTATCGTCAGGATTTGGCGGTGCTTGGTCTCTCTAGGAATGCGCGCCGGAGCGGTTGATACTTGCGACAGAAAGAAGCTAGTCCTCACGGGAAAGAAGTCAATTGCTTCTTCGGGATAGCCGGCCAGGAGTAGGCCGTCAGACGCGGCTCCCCTCGCTGTCGAAGAAGTGCAGGCTGTGCGCCGGGAAGTGGACGGGGATGGTGCCCGAGGCCGTCAGGAAGGAGCGATCGTTTGTGAAGGCCTTGAAGCCGGATCGCCCGAGCGAGAGATGCAAGATGATGCCGAAGCCGGTCGGCTCGACGAGGTCGACGGTGGCGAGCAGCGTCTCCGGTCCGTGGCCGGCAAGCACGATGTGCTCCGGGCGGATGCCGAGCGTTGCCTTGGCGTCGTTCGCAAGCGGGGGAGACGCGTCGAGGGGAATTGCGATGTCGCCGGCGATGTGAAACATGGGCCTTTCGCCAGCGCGACAGGTGCCCTCGAAGAAGTTCATGCCGGGCGAGCCGATGAAGCCGGCGACGAAGAGATTGGCGGGGCGGTCGTAGAGGTCGAGCGGGCTTCCCACCTGCTGGACCACGCCGCCATTCATAGCGACGATGCGGTCGGCGAGCGTCATCGCCTCGATCTGGTCATGCGTGACGTAGATCGACGTCGCTCGGAGATCCCTGTGCAGCTTCTTGATTTCGGCGCGCATCTGTTCGCGCAGCCTCGCGTCGAGGTTCGAGAGCGGCTCGTCGAAGAGGAAGGCCTTCGGCTGCCGGACGATGGCGCGGCCCATGGCGACGCGCTGGCGCTGGCCGCCGGAGAGCGCGCGCGGGCGGCGCTCCATGAGCGGTTCGAGACCGAGCTTGGCGGCGGCGCCGGCCACGATGGTCGTGATCCTGTCCTTGGCCGTCTTGCGGAGCCTGAGGCTGTAGCTCATGTTCCTGGCGACCGACATATGCGGATAAAGCGCATAGGACTGGAACACCATCGCGATGTCGCGGTCCTTCGGCGCGAGCTCGTTGACGCGCTTGCCGGCGATGCGGATCTCGCCGGCGGTGACGCTTTCGAGCCCGGCGATCATCCGCAGGAGGGTGGACTTGCCGCAGCCGGAAGGGCCGACGAGCACGACGAATTCGCCGTCGCGGATCTTCAGGTCGACGTCGTGCAGCACCGGGTGGATGCCGTAGGATTTCTGGATATTGGCGATGTCGATGGAAGCCATTGGGGATCAGCCTTTGACCGCGCCGGCCGTGAGGCCCTGCACGAGATAGCGTTGAATGAGCAGGAAGAAGAGGCAGGCCGGGATCAGGGCCAGCACGCCGGCGGCCATCATCTGCCCGAAGTCGACCGAGAATTTCGAGACGAAGGACAAAAGCCCGACCGGGAAGGTCGCCTGCTCATTGCCGGAGATCAGCATCAGCGAGAAGAGCAGTTCGCTCCAGGCGGCGGTGAAGACGAAGCCGAGCGTGGCCGCGATGCCGGGCAGCGTCAGCGGCAGGATGATCTGGCGGAAGGCGACGAATTGCGTGGCGCCGTCGATCATCGCCGCCTCTTCCAGATCTTTCGGAATGCCGTCGAAGAAGGACTGCATCAGGAAGGTGGCAAAGGGCACGTTGAAGGCGGTGTAGACGATGACGAGGCCGGTGAGGCTGTTGGTCAGCCCCAGGGGCGAGAGGATCTTGAAGATCGGCGCCACCAGCATGACGAGCGGGAACATCTGGGTGAGCAGCATCAGGGTCACCAGCCAGTATTTGCCGCGGAAGCGGAAGCGCGACAGCGCGTAACCGGAGAGCGACGAGAGGATGGTGACGACCACCGCGGTCGAGCCGGAGACGATCAGGCTGTTGCGGAAGAAGACGGGGAAGGCGCTATGCCTGAGCACGAAGTCGAAATGCTCGAGGCTCGCCCGGGACGGCCAGAGCCGGACGCCTTCGGTGTAGAGCAGGTCGTTCGGCGTGACCGCCACCTTGAGCAGCCAGAAGAGCGGAAAGAGCGCGAAGGCGATATAGGCGAGGATCGCCAGACGGTGCGCAACGTTGAGGAGAGCGGGTCTTGTGCGCATCGGTTCAATCCTTGCTCAGGAGCCATTGTCTGAGGATGACGATCAGCAGCGAATAGGCGAGAAGGAGAGCGAGCAGCACGAGCGCGATCGCGGAGGCGTAGCCGAAGTCCAGCCGCTTGAATGCCTGGGTGAAGATGTAGCTCGCGACGATTTGCGTCCTGTCGGCTGGGCCGCCGCCGGTCATGACGATGATGAGGTCGGCGAAATTCGAGATCCACACGGTGCGCAACAGGATGGTGATCGCGATCGTCGGAGCGAGAAAGGGAAGGGTGATCGACAGGAAGCGCTGGAAGGCGCCGGCGCCGTCGATGCTCGCCGCCTCGTAGAGATCGCGCGGGATCGCCTGGAGCGCCGCGAGCAAGGTGATCGCGAAGAAGGGAATGCCCCACCAGATATTGGCGACGATCGGTCCCCACATGGCGAGCCCGGGATCGGAAAGGATATTGGCCGGCTGGCTCATCAACCCGAGCGCATGGAGCCAGTGCGGCAGCGGCCCGACGACGGGGTTGAACAGCCAGGCCCAGTTGAGGCCGGCAAGGAAGCTCGGCACCGCCCAGGGCAGGAAGACGAGCGCCTGCGCGAGGGCGCGGCCGCGGAACGGCTTGTCGAGCAGAAGCGCCAGGATCAGGCCGAAGGTGAACTGCAGGAAGACGGAAGCACCGGTCCACCACAGCGTGTTGCGGAGCGAGCGGAAGAAGGCTTCGTCCCGGGCGAGCGCGCGGAAGTGATCGAGCCCGATGAAGCCGCCGGAAAAGGGGTTGAGGAGCTGGACGTCGCGGAAGGCATAGGAGACGCCGAGCACCAGCGGCACCAGCATCACCGTGACGATCAGGATCAATGCCGGCGCGCTATAGAGATAGGGCGCCGAGGCATCCGCGAGGCGCTTCATCAGCGGCGGGCGGATTGCGGAACGGCCCTGGCGTACGGCATAGTCCATCGATCAGCGTTCCCGTTCTTGGCCGCTTTCCGGCGTTTCCTGTTCTGCCGCGAGGCGCGGGCGGCGTGCGTGGCGCCGCCCCCGGCTTCCGTTACTTCTTGTTCGCCAGATACTTCTGCTGAGCCTTGGTCAGGTACTCGGCCCATTGGTCGGCGAGTTCTTCCGGCGTGATGTCGCCGAGGAGCGCTTCCTGGGTCGTCTTGATCGCGAGCGAATCCTTGAAGAAGGCGAATTCCTCGAGGTAGGTCGGCATCACGGTCAGCACGACGTCCTTGTCGGCGAGTTCGTCGAACCAGCCCTTGAATTGCGGGCTCGCATAGAAGGGGTCCTTCTCGGCCGACTTGTGAACCGGCAGGGCGCCGGTGCGCTTGTTCCACTCGATATTGCCTTCCGGCCCCTCGAGCGTTTCGATCAGTTTCCAGGAAAGGTCCTTGTTCTGGCTTGCCGAGAGCATCGACCAGCCGGCAAAGCCGATCGTCGTGAAGGCCTTGCCGCTCGGCCCCTTGGGCATTGTGGTGACGCCGAAATCCTCGGGCTTCATGCGCTGCGCGATGGCGATCAGTGCGTCCGGGTCCTGGTCGAGGAAGGCGCAGGTGCCGCTATAGAAGCCGGCGACGATTTCGTTGAAGCCCCAGTTGACGCTGTCCTTCGGCGCGAGACCCTTCTTGTAGAGGTCGATGACCCAGGTGAGGCCCTTGACCCAGCCTTCGCTGTTCATCGTCGAGGTGCCGTCCTCGTTGAAGAACTTGTTGTCGCCGGCCATGGTGGCGCCAAACATCACCCAGCCATTGAGGCCGCCCGGACCGCCGCGCAGGCAGTAGCCGGACTTGCCGGGCAGCTTGGAGACCGCCTCGGACGCCTTGACGAAGTCGTCCATGGTCTTCGGCGGCTCGGAAACGCCGGCCTCCGAGAGCAGCTTCTTGTTGTAGAACATCGCCCGGAGATAGAAGCCGTAGGGCAGCATATAGGCGGTGTCGTTGACGTCGCGGCCGAGCTCGAGCGCCCGCTCGGTGAGGCCTTCAGTATGCTCCCATTTGGCGAGATAGGGCTCGAGGCTTTCGAGCATGCCGTTATTGGCATAGAGCGACAGCCAGGTGTCCGGCATCTCCATCACGTCGGGGATTTCGCCGGCCGACACCATGGTGGCGAATTTCTGGAACGCCTCGCCCCAGGGGAGCGAGATGATGTCGACGGTCGTGCCGGGGTTCGCCGCCTCGAATTTGGCGACGATCGATTTCAGCGTTTCGGTGCGTTCGGGGCTGGTGATGACCTCGACGAGCTTCAGTTTCGTATCGGCAAGAGCACTGCCGGCCATCAGCGTGGCGAGCAGGGTAGCGGTGATCAGTTTCCTCATTCTCGGTTCCCCTTTTCTCAAGGTGTGGCGTCAGCCTTCATGAAGCGGCGGCGATCGCCGCTTCGAGATCGCTCCAGAGGGCCTCCGTTCCCTCCAGGCCGACATGGAGCCGTACCGACCGCGGGGAAATGCCGAAGGCGACCGCGGAATTGGGTTGAGCTTTCTGCGCCAGGACGACTTCGCCCGGCACGATGAGGCTTTCGTGACCGCCCCAGGAAACGCCGAGCTTAAACAGCTGCAGGTGATCGGCGAAGCGGCGCACGTTGAAGCCTTCGCGGAAGATGAAGGAGAAGAGCCCGGACGTGCCGGAGAGGCCCGGCGGCAGATGGTTGCCGAGCCCGGGATGGCTGACGGTTTCGACCGCCGGGTGCTCAGCCAGGCGGCGGGCGATGGCAAGAGCCGAGCGCTCATGCGCCTTCATCCGGATCGGCAGGGTGCGCAGGCCCCGGATCAGCAGCCAGGCGTCGAAGGGCGAAAGCTTGCCGCCGAGATAGGGATAGGCCTCGGAGCGGATGCGGCCGATGAGTTCCGCCGAGCCGGCGACGACGCCGGCGACGACATCGCTGTGGCCGCTCAGATATTTCGAGGCGGAATGGATGACGAGATCGACGCCGAGCGCAACCGGCTGCTGGAACACCGGGCTTGCCCAGCTGTTGTCGATGACGGTGACGATGCCCTGCGCCCTCGCCAGCGCCGCGAGCGCCGCCACGTCGTGCGTGTGCATCACCCAGCTCGTCGGGCTTTCCATGTAGAAGAGCCTGGCGCCGGGGAGCGCCCTTCGAACCGCTTCCTCGTCGCGTCCGTCGACATAGGTGACCTCGATGCGCATGCGCTTCAGATGCGTGCCGAACAGGCGGAAGGCATCCGGATAGACGTGCTGCACGGCGACGATGCGGTCGCCCGGCTCGGCGAAGGAAAGGACGGTCGAGGAAATCGCCGACATGCCGCTCGCGAAACCGATCGCATCCTCCGCGCCTTCGAGCTTCGCCAGCATCTCTTCGAACATGCGCACCGTCGGGTTGAGGCCGCGGGTGTAGATCGGCCGGACGCGTTCGCCGCGATAGCAGGCGACCATCTCGTCATAGTCCTTGAAGGTGAAGAGCGAGGTCTGCACGATCGGCGGCACGACGGCGTCGAAGGCGTTGCCTTCGTCATGCGCGACGATCAGCGAGGCGCTGTCGAACGGATCGAGGCCGTCGTTCATCTGGACATTTCCTTGATGTCTTCCTCGACGATCGCGAGGATTTTCAGTGTTTCCATGCGGGCGGCGTCGGGATCCTGCGCCGCGATCGCGTTGAAGAGCGTGCGGTGGAAGGGAAAGGAGCGCCGGGCGAAATCCGGCCGGTCGAAGGGTTTCTCCCAGAAGCGCTCGAAACCCTCGCGCATCTGCTCGAGCAACTGCCGGAACAGCGGGTTGTGGGTCGCGTCGTAGATCGCGAGATGAAAGGCGAGGTCCTCGGGGCCGGAAGTGCCCTTGGCGAGATGGATGCGCTCCATCTCATCGAGCTTCGTCTCGATGGTGACGAGGTCTGCGTCGGTACGGCGGCGCGCAGCCGCCATGCCGGCCTCGACCTCGATGCCGCGCCGGACTTCCAGCGTCTGCAAGAGCGCGTCGCGCAGATGCTGGGTGTCCAGCGTCAGCGGCATGTGGATGGTGGCGCCGGAAATCGCGCGCCGGAGATAGGTGCCGCTGCCCTTGCGCGCCTCGACCACGCCGAGCGCCTGGAAATGGCTGATGACCTCGCGAACCGTGGAGCGTCCGACGGCGAGCGCCGCCATCAATTCGCGTTCGGCCGGCAGACGATCGCCGGGCTTCAGCCCGGATCGCTCCACGTAGTCGGCAAGCGCGGCTATCACCTGCTGCGCCCGGTCCACCGGCGGCAGGGGGAGCAGTGTCGCTTTGTCCCGCTGAGACATCCGGTCCTCCGGCCGAATTGGTCTGACATCTGAGCAATATGTCGCCGGGCCGCGCCGTGGTCAAGGGGCAAGTTTTGCGATATGCCTCCTGCTGCCGACTTGCGCGGCAAGCCCGTTCCCTGATGTGAAGCAGCACCGATGGTGAAGGTCACGAACGCCTATGCCGGCGACGGCAGCTATCCGACGAGCTATTACGCGGCGTCGCGCAACATCATCCGCACGCCGGTCAGGCTCGAAGGCCGGATCGAGGCCGACATCTGCGTCGTCGGTGCCGGCTATACGGGGCTCGCGACGGCCATTCACCTTGCCGAAAAAGGCTACAGGGTCACCGTGGTCGAGGGGGCGCAGGTGGGTTGGGGCGCCTCGGGGCGCAATGGCGGCCAGATCGTCAACGGCCTCAATGCGAGCCTCTCGACGATCGAGCGCCGCTTCGGCGAGGGTGCGGCCCGTTTCATCGGCGGCCTCGTGCAGGAGGGCGGGCGGATCATCCGCCGGCTCGTCAAAGCGTATCGGATCGATTGCGACCTGAAGCCCGGCAACATCTATGCTGCCTATACCGCTGCACACATGAAGGAGCTCGAGGCCAAGCAGGCGCTCTGGCGCAGGTACGGCATGGACGATCACCAGCTCCTCGACCGCGAGGCGCTGCAGAACCTCGTCGATTCCGAGGCCTATTGCGGCGGCATGCTCGACACCACCGGCGGGCACATTCATCCGCTCAACCTGGTGCTGGGCGAGGCCCGCGCCTTCGAGAGCCTCGGCGGTGTCATATACGAGATGTCTCCGGTGACGCGTGTCGACCATGCGGCCGTACGGCCGACCGTCTACACGGAGAGGGGCGAGGTCTGCGCCCGGATCGTCGTGCTCTGCGGCAATGCCTATCTCGGCGATGCCGTGCCGGCGCTGGTGTCGCGCGTCATGCCCGTTTCGACCCAGATGATCGCGACGGCTCCGCTCGGCGAGGCGCTTGCCCACTCGCTGATCCCGAGCGACATGTGCGTCGAGGACGTGCGCTACATCCTCGACTATTTCCGGCTCTCCGCCGACAAGCGGATGATCTTCGGCGGCGGCACCGTCTATGGCGGCACCGATCCGGCGGATGTCGCGGCGAAGCTGCGGCCCAATCTCGAAAGGGTCTTCCCGCGCCTCAAGGGCGTGAAGATCGACTATGCCTGGAGCGGCAACTTCGCGCTTTCGTTCACGCGCGTGCCGCAGATGGGCCGGATCGGCAGCAACACCTATTTCGCCCATGGCTACAGCGGCCACGGCGTCACCGGCTCGCATCTCTTCGGCCGCACCCTCGCCGAGGCGATCGACGGCGACACATCGCGCTTCGACGTTTTCGAAAAGCTGCCCTGGTATCCCTTTCCCGGCGGGCGCATGTTCCGCGCCCAATATTCGACGATCGGCTCCTGGTGGTACATGTTCAAGGATGCCGTCGGCTTGTAGGCGCTGGTCGCGCGGGCTTCAGGCGCGCGGGCGGAACCATTGGCCGCGGCGTAAACGGATTTTTCACCTCCCGGCCGATCCGCGGAAAAAGATATCTATAAACTCAATCGAGAATATAGGAGAACATGGGTACACGAACCTGAAACAGCGGAGAGACGAGATTGAACGCGAGCAAGGCGATGACCCGATCCCGCTACACGGCTTATTCCTCGCGGGGCGCGCGCAATCTCATTCCCCACTCGATTGCGATCGCGGCCGCTTTCGCCTTCGTCTCGGCGCTGGTGCTCGGGGCGCTCTGATCCTTCGAAGCCGCCATCGCTGCCTCTGCGAGGAAGAAGCCCGTGCCCGGCTCGCGCTGCAACCTGATCCTGGCGGCACATTCCGAAAAGGCTGGACGGCGATCGCGATTGCCGCCGAGGTGAAGACCTTCCATCTGCCGGACGCGGCCTGATTTCCCCCTCGAGGGAGAGGTTCAGCCAAATCGCAACCGGTGAGGGCGCCAAAGTCGTTGTCGTACGTCACGCGCCGAGTGAAGCGAACGCAGCATGTGGTCGTTTTTCGCCTATCGGGCGATTTCGACTGTCGTTCGTCACCGGGTTCTGATAGCTGGCCTGCTGGCGCCACCGGCGCCAGTTTTCAGCCTCGGACATCGCCGTGACCCAAGCCGTCAGTACCGCTCCCTCCCGCAATTCACTTGCCATGGCCGCCCTGCTCCTCGGCGGCGTTGCCATTGGCGGTTCGCCGATCTTCGTGCGGCTTTCGGAGGTGGGCCCGATGGCGACGGCGTTCTGGCGCGTGGCGCTGGCGCTGATTCCACTCGTCGCCTGGTCGCAGCTCCGCAACGGTGCCGTCGTCGACCGGCGGCCCGAGGGATTGTCCGACTACGCCCTGCTCGTCCTGCCGGGCGTCTTTCTCGCCGTCGACCTCGGGGCGTGGCACCTGTCGCTCACCATGACCTCGGTCGCCAACGCGACGCTGCTTGCCAATCTCGCGCCGGTCTTCGTGACGCTGGCGAGCTGGGTGCTGTTCCGCTCGCGCGTGAGCCCGCTCTTCCTCGCCGGTCTCGTCACGGCGGTTGCCGGCGTCGTCGTCCTGAAGGGGGGACCGGCCGCACTTGGCGGCGGCGACCTCGCCGGCGATTCGATCGCCATCGTCGCGGCGATGTTCTATGCGGGCTACATCCTCGCCATCGGCCGATTGCGAAGCCGCTTCAGCACCAACCGCATCATGATCTGGAGCACGGCCTCGGCGGCGGTCTGCATATTGCCGATGACGCTGTTGGCCGAGCCGTCGCTGTTGCCGCCGAGCGCCTTCGGCTGGGCGATGCTCCTTGGTCTCGCCTTGGTCAGCCATGCCGGCGGGCAGGTGGCGATCACCTATGCGCTCGCCTATCTGCCCCCGGCCTTCTCGTCGCTGACGCTGCTCCTGCAGCCGGTCGTGGCGGCGATGCTTGCCTGGGGGCTGCTGAGCGAGCCTGTCGGTCTCCTGCAGGCGATCGGCGGGACGGTCGTGTTGATCGGCATCCTGATCGCCCGCCGGGGCTGAAGCGGCTCAAAGCGCGGCCGACATCCCTTAGATTCCCGGCAGCGCGAAACCTGCGAGCCGCTCCTCGAGTTTCAGGATCGTCGGCACGTCGGCATTGGCGAAGGCGAAGCGCAGGTAGTTTTCCTGGCCTTCGCCGAAATAATCGCCCGGCAGGCAGACGATGCCGGCGAGCTTCGCCAGTTTCTCGGCGACGAACTGCGAGTCGATATCGGGGAAGGGGTGGCGGATATAGGCGAAATAGGCGCCGATTGCCTTCAGCTTCCATTGCGGCAGGCGGTCCATAACGTCCTTCAGCGCATTCGCACGGGTGGCGATTTCGGCGCGGTTGGCGAGCCGCCAGTCGGCAAGCGCCGGAATGGCCCTTGCGACGGCGGCCTGGGCCGAGCGCGGCGCGCAGATCTGCAGATTGTCCATGATCTTGGTGATTTGCCTGATCATCGCAGGCCCGGCGGTGATTGCGCCGAGGCGGTGGCCCGGAATGCAGAAGGATTTCGAGAAGCTGTAGAGGCTGATGAAGCCATCCTGCCAGCCCTGCGTCTTGAACAGCCCGTGCGGCGCTGCGGTCGCGTCCGGCACGAAGTCGCGATAGGTTTCGTCGAGGATCAGCCAGGTGCCGTTTCTCCGGCAGAGCTCGAAGATGCGCTGGAGCAGATCCGGCGGGTAGACTGCCCCGGTCGGATTGTTCGGCGAAACGAGGGCGAGCGCCCGGATGCCCGGCCGCAGCGCGGAGGCGATCGTCTCGACCTCGGGCAGGAAGCCGGCGCCGGCATCGAGAGGTGCGAGTTCGACATTGATGCCGAGCATCGCCAGCGTCGTTTCCTGGTTGAAGTAATAGGGATTGGTCATCAGCACGGTATCGCCGGCGCCGGCAACCGCCATGGCGGCCGCGATGAAGGCCTGGTTGCAGCCGGAGGTGATGTGGACGTTGTCGGCGGCGACCGCCGCACCGTAGAGCGTTGCCAGATGGTCGGCATAGGCCTTGCGCAATTCCGCCTCGCCCTCGATCGCGCCATAACCGATGTAATCCGCCGACGCTGCGGCTTCGCCCAGCCATTTCAGCATGTCGGGATGGGCGGGATAGCCGGGCACGGCCTGCGAGAGATCGATGAGCGGCCCCCTTGCCCCGTCATAGGCCTTCGCCCAGGCGAGCACGGAAGGCACCGGCGGCGGCGAGAGTTTTTCGACGAGGGGATTGAAATGCGGCATGTCGGGCTTCCTGCTGTTGATAGTAGTCGGGGCGAGGCGGAGCGCTCGTCCCGCCTTATGACTTGATCCTGCGCTTCTGCGGCCGCTCGGGACGCCGTCCGCGTGGCGACGAGATGGGCTGGAAACTCTCCGCTGCCGCCGCGCGACCTTGGGTTTCCGGCTTCGGCATGCGGGAGCGGATGATCGTGCGGGCGGACGTCTGCAGCTCCGGCAGCGGCTCGCTTTCAAGCGCCGCAAAGAGCCAGTCGATGAAGACGCGCACGATCGGCGCGGCGCGGACCTCGCTGCGGCAGGCCGCATAGAAGGCATCATTGGCCGGAACGGTCAGATCGAAAGGGGCGATCAGCTCGCCGCGCGCGATCAGGCTGCCGGCCGTGATCGTGTCGCCGAGCGCCACACCCTGGTTGTGCAGCGCGGCCTCGGTCGAAAGCCGGGCGTCGCTCATGAAATGCTGACGACTTCGCGGAAGGTCGATCGCGTCGGCGGCGGCGAGCCAGGTGTTCCACTCGCGGCCGTCGTCGCCATGCAGCATCACATGGTCGCGCAGATCGCGGATGGAGCGAAGCGGCCGCGTGTTGAGGAGTGTCGGGCTGACGACGGGAAAGAGCTCGAGCCGGCTCCACAGCCGCGTCCAGCAGTCCTGCCAACTCCCGTCGCCATAGAGCAGGCAGACGTCGACATCCGGGGAATGGAGGTTCGCCGCGTCGTTGGAGGCGATCAGCTTCAGCCGGACATCGGGAAACTGCTCGGTGAACAGATGCAGGCGCGGGATCATCCAGAAGGAGAGCAGCGCCGGTACGCAGGTGACCCGGAGCTCCCCGCTCGTCGCCGGCCGGGTCATTGCCGCCGTCGCCGCGGCGATCTCGGCGAAGGCCTGGGTGACCGCGGGCAAGAGCAGCGCGCCCTGGGGCGTCAGTCTCAGCCGCTTGCCGCCGCGCTCGAAGAGGGGCGCGTTGAAGGATTGTTCGAGTGCCCGGATCTGATGGCTGATGGCGCCATGAGTGACGTTGAGCTCGCGCGCCGCGGCGGAAACGGAGCCTCGCCGGGCGGTCGCCTCGAAGGCGCGCAGCGGATTGAGGGGCGGCAGGCGGCTCGACAAGCAAGAACTCCGGAGGCGGTAGTAATGTGAGTTTTTCTCACATGAAACGCTATAACAATGTCAATTGATTTTCCAGCAGAATTGTCTCCTAATGAGCGGAAATAAAGGCAAAAGCCGGGGAACCATGATTGCGCCGTTTCAATCGGCAAAGGCTGCAAAGCCGATCTTGCGGCGCGTCGCGTGCCTGCCCCGGCCTGGAAATCGCGAGAGCGGGACGCTGGCGGAAAGCGCTTGCTTTGCCATCAGCCCGCTCCGGAGAGAGGGAGGGTCCGGTGCATGGCCTGGGATGACAAGAAGCTCGATGAATTGAAAGCGAAGTATGGCGAGAGCCATGGCGGCGAGCTTTTCGATCCGGCCTTCCGCAAGGTCGCGGACAAGATCTTCACCAAAGGCGGCACGCGGCTTGCGCCCTATTCCGGGATCCCGACCTTTCTGACGGCGCCCTATATGCCGGTCGATGCGGACAGTCCCGATTTCGGCAATCTTCAGGTGGCACTGGTCGGGATGCCCATGGACCTCGGCGTCACCAACCGCCCGGGTTCGCGCTTCGGGCCGCGGGCGCTGCGCGCGATCGAACGCATCGGTCCCTACAATCATGTGCTCGGCTGCGCGCCGGTGCATGATCTTCGCGTCGCCGACATCGGCGACGTCTCCTTCCGCAGCCGCTACCGGCTTGAACTCAGCCACGAGGATATCGAGAAGCGCATCAACCAGGTCGTCGATGCGGGTGTCCTGCCGCTCTCCGTCGGCGGCGATCATTCGATCACCCATCCGATCCTGAAGGCGGTCGGCAAGAAGCGGCCCGTCGGCCTGATCCATATCGACGCCCATTGCGACACCGGCGGCGCCTTTGATCACACCAAGTTCCACCATGGCGGCCCGTTCCGCAACGCCGTGCTCGATGGCGTGCTCGACCCGACCCGCGTCGTCCAGATCGGCATTCGCGGCTCGGCGGAGTACCTGTGGGAGTTCTCCTACGAATCCGGCATGACCGTGATCCACGCCGAAGAGGTGACCGGCCTCGGCATTCCCGCCATCATCGCGAAGGCAAGGGAGATCGTCGGCGACGGCCCGACCTATCTCTCCTTCGATGTCGACAGCCTCGACCCGGCCTTCGCGCCGGGGACCGGGACGCCGGAGGTCGGCGGGCTCACGACCCGCGAGGTGCTGGAATTGATCCGCGGCCTCAAGGGCATCAATCTCGTCGGCGGCGATGTCGTCGAGGTGGCGCCGCAATACGACGCGACCACCAATACGGCGCATGCCGGCGCCCAGGTGCTTTTCGAGATCCTGAGCCTCATGGTCTTCAGCCCGGCGGTTGCCGCCGGCGGCTGAGACGTGCTCGCCGCGCCAAAGAGTGCAGCAAGGGATATGATGTCGAATGCCATCCGGCATCGGAGCAAGCAAGATCGAAAAGCCTGAAGAATCAGGCAGAACAGGGAACGCGGCGAGCGCCGCAAAGTCAGAGGAGACAGGCAATGAAAATCAATTCCATCAAGCGCCGCACGTTGCTTGGCGCGGGGCTTGCCGGCGCGTCGATGCTGGCGATGCCGGCGGTGCTGAGAGCCCAGGACAGGTCGCTGAAGGTCGGCGTCTATGGCGGCTATTTCAAGGATTCCTTCGACAAGAACATCTTCCCGGAATTCACCAAGGCGACGGGCATCTCTGTCGAATCCGTCGCCGAGCCGACCGGCGAGGCCTGGCTCGTCCAGCTCGAGCAGGCCGCCCGTGCGGGCCAGGCTCCGGCCGACCTCTCGATGATGTCGCAGGTCGCCATGCTGAAGGGCCAGGCGACGGACCTCTGGACGCCGATCGACATGGCGAAGATCAAGGACGCATCAAACCTGCTCGACCGCTTCATCAACAAATATCCGGACGGCCGCGTTGCCGGCGTCGGGGCGGTTTCCTGGTACATCACGCTGGTGACAAACACCAACGTCTACAAGGAGCCGCCGACCTCCTGGGAGGCGCTGTGGGACCCCGCGAATGCCGACAAGCTCGGCCTCCTGGCGCTCGTCTCCAACTCCTTCCTGCTCGAAGTGACCGCCAAGACCTTCATGGGCGGCACCAATGCGCTCGATACCGAGGAGGGCATCCTCAAGGCGTTCGAGAAGCTCGCCGAGGTGAAGCCGAACGTCCGGCTCTGGTACCGCGACGAGGCGCAGTTCGAGCAGGCGCTGAAATCCGGCGAAATCCCGATGGGCCAGTACTATCACGACGTCACCGGGCTCGCGGCGGCCGACGGTCATCCGGTCCGCTCCACCTTCCCGAAGGAAGGCGGCATCCAGGATTCCGGCTGCTGGGCCTTGTCCCGCGCCTCGCAGAAGGTCGAGGAAGCGCATGTCTTTATCGATTACATGTGCCAGCCGGCGATCCAGGCGACGCTCTCGCGCAAGGTCGGCACCGCGCCGACGGTCAAGCGCGAGTCGACCGACCTGACGGACAAGGAATTCGCGGCGGTGTCTTCCGACATCGAACCGATCATTCCGCGCTACGACCTCTACCAGACGAAGTCGGACTGGTTGAACCAGAAGTGGACCGAACTGATCGTCGGCTGAGGCCGGTCGCTTTCGCGATGATCCTCTCGCCCCGGCTGCGAGGACGGGGAGCAAAGGCTCGTTGCGTAATCCCTTAAACCGCGAGCGGTTTGGGGATAATCTGATGCGAAACCAATGGATGCCGCCGGCCGTTGCGCCTCCGGTGGGGCGCCGGCGCTTGCCCCTCATGCGCGAAACATGGCGCGCGCCGCTCTAGAACTGGGAAACATATGTCGGGACTTGCCCTGCAGAACGTCGTCAAGGAGTTCGGAACCTTCCGGGCCGTCAACGACGTCGACCTCACGGTGCCGCACGGCACCTTCGTCTGCATGCTCGGGCCGTCGGGCTGCGGCAAGACCACGCTGCTGCGCATGATCGCCGGGCTGGACCTGCCGACCTCCGGAGCGATCAGGCTCGACGGCGAGGACATCACCCGGGTGCCGACGCACAAGCGCGATCTCGGCATGGTGTTCCAGTCGCTGGCTCTGTTCCCGCATCTGACCGTCGGCGAGAACATCGCCTATCCCTTGCGCATCCGCAACGCGCCCAAGGAGGATCAGCAGCGGCGGGTCGACGAGCTTCTGGCGATGATCCATCTGCAGGGCTATGCCGACCGGCCGGTCTCCAAGCTCTCCGGCGGCCAGCGCCAGCGGGTCGCGATCGCCCGGGCGCTCTCGATCTCGCCGAAGCTCTTCCTGCTCGACGAGCCGCTGTCGGCGCTCGATGCGAAGCTGCGCGAGGCGATGCAGGTGGAGCTCAGGCAATTGCAGCAGAAGCTCGGCATCACCACCATCGTCGTCACCCACGACCAGCGCGAGGCGATGACCATGGCCGATACGGTCGTCGTCATGAGCGGCGGCGAAATCCGCCAGGCGGCCCCGCCGGTCGAGATCTATCGCCGGCCGGCCGACAGCTTCGTCGCCGACTTCATCGGGCAGACCAATCTGATCGAAGCGGAGTCGGACACGCTGGGACATGTGCGGGTGCTCGGCCAGCCGGTGCCAGGACTGTCGCTCCTTCCCGGGGCGGCAAAGGCGACGCTCTCGATCCGCCCGGAGGATGTGCGTCTGACCGCGCCCGGCGCCGGGGCGCTTTCCGGCACGGTCACCTTCATCCGCGATCTCGGCGGCACGATCGAGACCTTCGTCGACGTCGCCGGCCGCCAGATCGTCGCGGTCTCGACGCCGCGGGCCCGGCCGGAGGTCACGGTCGGCCAGCGGGTCGGCGTCGCGCTCACGCCCGATTGCTGCGTGGTGCTGCGCAAATGAGACGCGAACCGGCCCAGACCCTCGGCGACTACACGCCGCTTCTCTTCCCGGCGGCGATGCTCACCATCTTCTTCGTCGTCCCCTTCGGCACGATGATCGCGGTCAGCTTCTTCCAGCGCCAGCAGGGCGGCTTCTATACGCCGGCCTTCGTCTATGACAATTATGCGCGGTTCCTTTCGGCCTTCTTCGGCGGCGTGCTCGGCTTCTCGCTGATGCTGGCGATCGCCGTCGCCGTCTGCTGCGTCGTGCTGGCGCTGCCTTTCACCTATCTGCTGACCCGCATGGCGCGCAGCGTCCAGGTCCTGTGGCTGGTGGCGCTGCTCTCGGTGCTTTCCCTCTCCGAGGTCATCATCGGCTTTGCCTGGTCGACGCTCTTCTCGCGCACCGCCGGCATCACCAACATCCTCGTCGCCCTCGGCCTGATGGGCGAGGCGCAGGCATTGACGCCGAGTTTCGGGGCGGTGCTGACCGGCATGGTCTATCAGGCCTTTCCCTATACGGTGCTCGTGCTCTTCCCGGCGCTCGTTCGCCTCGATCCGACGCTGACGGAGGCTGCCCGCACGCTCGGCGCCTCGCCCCTCAAGGCCTTCTTCACGGTGGTGGTGCCGGCGCTCAGGAACACCATCGTCGCGACGCTGATCATGGTCTTCATCTTCGCGCTCGGCTCCTACCTCTTGCCGCAGCTCCTCGGCCGGCCGCAGCACTGGACGCTTTCGGTGCTCATCACCGACCAGGCGATCTACCAGTCCAACATGCCCTTCGCCGCGGCGATGGCGGTCTTCCTCGTACTGGTGACGCTCGGGCTGGTGGCCCTGACGGTGATCGCCGGGCGGAAGGGAGAAGCGGCATGAGCTCGATCTTCCGCCAGTTCTATTTCTTCCTGATCGCGCTTTTCCTCGCCCTGCCGCTGATCGTCGTCGCCGGCGTCTCGATCAACCAGAAGCAGACGCTCGCCTTTCCGCCGGAGGGCTTCTCGGTCTCCTGGTACGGGGAGATCTTCCTGAACCCCGAGTGGCGGAACGCGCTTCTCGCATCGATCACGCTCGCGGTTCTCTCCGCCGCGCTGGCCGTCGCCATCGCGCTGCCGCTTGCCTGGTTTCTCTGGCGGCGGGTGGCGCCCTGGGCGAACATCTTCCAGCTCCTGGGGGTCGCCCCCTTCACGCTGCCGCCGGTCATCACGGCACTGGGGATGCTCACCTTCTGGGCGACCGCCGGCTTTTACGGACAGCCCTGGACCGCGGTCGTCAGCCACGCGATCTTCTTCGTCACCCTGCCGCTGGTGACGCTGTCGCTCGGCTTCACCTCGATCGACCGGTCGCTGGTCGAGGCGGCCGCGACGATGGGAGCCGATGACAGAAAGATCTTCCGCACCGTCGTGCTGCCCTTGATCCTGCCCTATATCGTCTCCGGCTACGCCTTCGCCTTCGTGCTCTCGCTCAACGAATATATCGTCGCCTACATGACCGTCGGCTTCACGATGGAGACGCTGCCGATCAAGATCTTCAATGCGCTGCGCTACGGCTACACGCCGACCATGGCGTCGGTGACGATCCTCTTCGTCTTGACCGCCGCGATCATCTTCGGTCTCGTCGCCCGCTTCGGCGACCTGCCGAAGCTGCTCGGCGCCATGGCATCGGAGGGGAAGTGATGAAGCTCGCCGGCCTTCAGATGAGGAGCATCGGCGGCGACGTCGCCGCCAATCTCGCCCGCATCGAAGGGGCGGCGGTCGAGGCCGCGGGGAAGGGCGCGACAATGCTCGTGACGCCCGAGCTCGGCATCACCGGCTATGGCAGCGGGGAGGCGATCCGCGCGCTCGCCGAGCCGGCGGACGGACCGATCGTCGAGGCGCTGCAGCGCATCTCGCGCAAGGCCGCCATTTCCATCGTCGCCGGCTTCGCCGAACGGGCCGGCGAAGCCGTCTACAACAGCGCCGCCCATGTCGACGGCGATGCCGCGCCAACCGTCTATCGCAAGTCGCATCTCTACGGCGACTACGAGCGTTCGCTGTTCACGGCCGCCGAACCGTCGACGCCGCTCTTCGCGCACCGGGGCATCACCTGCGGCATGCTGATCTGCTACGATGTCGAGTTCCCGGAAAACGTACGCCGGCTGGCGCTTGCCGGCGCCGAGGCGGTGCTGGTTCCGACGGCGCTGCCGGCCGGCTGGTCGGGCAGCTTCATCACCGACCACATGATCCAGACGCGGGCCTTCGAGAACCAGGTCTTCGTCGCCTATGTCAACCATTGCGGCTCCGACGCGATGTTCTCCTTTGCCGGGCTGTCGCTGATTGCATCGCCGGACGGACAGGTGCTCGCCAGCGCGAATTCCGCCGACGAAACCCTTCTCATCGCCGAAATCGACCCAGGGGCGTTTGCCATTTCCCGTTCGGAGAATACCTATCTCGGGGACTTGAACCGCGTCTGAGGGCGGAACGAGGAAAACCGCATGCGGTTTTCCGTCCGCATCCGCTCCGAACATCAAGGTTGGGCAATCATGACCTTGCAACTGACAGGCATCCATCATCTGACGGCGATCACAGCGAACGCGCCCCAGAACCTGCGCTTCTACACGAAGACGCTCGGTCTTCGCCTCGTCAAGAAGACAGTCAACCAGGACGACACCAGCGCCTACCATCTCTTCTATGCCGACGGGCAGGCGACGCCCGGCACCGACCTGACCTTCTTCGACTGGCCGGTCGGGCCGGAGGCGCGCGGCACCCGCAGCATCTCGCGGACCGGCCTTCGCGTCGGCAGCGCCGAAAGCGTCCGGTGGTGGAAGCGCCGTTTCGAAGACCTCCGGGTGACCTCCGGCGACGTCATCGATATCGACGGCCGGACTTCGCTCGATTTCGAGGACGGCGAAGGCCAACGCTTCCGGCTTGTCGATGACGGCGGGCTCCAGCCGTCCTATCCGTGGGAAAAGAGCCCGGTTCCCGCCGAGCATCAGATCAAGGGCCTCGGGCCGATCATCATCAGCGTGCCGGATGTCACCAACACGGCGCTGGTGCTGACGGTCGTGATGAACATGGCCGAGTTGCGTCGCTATCCGTCACCCGGCGTCCGCGAGACGTATGTGTTCTCGATGGGCGCGGGCGGGCCGGCCGCGGAAGTGCATGTGGCGGTCCAGCCCAGCCTGCCGACCGCCCGCCAGGGCGCGGGCGGCGTCCATCATGTCGCCTTCCGGGTGCCGGACGTCGAGACGCTGCACCAATGGACCGGCAGCTCGGTGAGTTCCGCGTCCCGTCGAGCGGCGAGGTCGAGCGCTTCTATTTCCGCTCGCTCTATTTCCGCGAACCGAACGGCATCCTGTTCGAGATCGCCACCGACGGGCCGGGCTTTGCCGTCGACGAGCCGATGGAGACGCTTGGCGAGGGCCTGTCGCTGCCGCCCTTCCTCGAACCGCGACGAGCCCAGATCGAGGCCGGGCTGAAGCCCCTGAACCAGCCACAGTAGGGACTGCCTGGGTCTCGCGGGGGCGCGCAAACGCCGACGTTGCCGGCTTTCCTTTTGCCCTTTTCTCCCTAATTTTCCCAGTGAATTCTCTCATGCGGGAGCGGAAGGATGCCTTATCCATGACCAAACTTCTCGGCATTTCGGGCAGCCTGCGGAAAGCCTCGTTCAACACCGGGTTGCTCGATGCGGCAAAAGCGGTCACGCCCGAGGGCGTCGAACTCGAGACCGCGACCCTGCACGGCATTCCGCTCTATGATGGCGACGTGGAGGCCGAAAGCGGCGTCCCGGCCACCGTCGAAGCGCTCAAGCGTAGGGTCGCCGCCGCCGATGGCGTGATCCTCTTCACGCCGGAATACAACAATTCCATACCGGGCGTGTTCAAGAACGCCATCGACTGGATGAGCCGCCCGCCGGCGGACATCCGGACGGTCTTCCGCGGCCGGCCCTTCGCGCTCGCCGGCGCCTCCTCGGGCAGTTTCGGGACGATCCTCAGCCAGAATGCCTGGCTTTCGGTGATGCGGACGCTCGGCGCCGACCTTTGGTCCGGCAAGCGGCTGATGGTCCCGAAGGCGGGCACGCTGTTCGACGGCGAAGGCCGATTGACCGATGACGCCACACGGGAGCGGCTGCGCGGCTTCGTTCTGGCTTTCGCCGAGTATGTGGCGATCGCGAAGCAGCGCGAAAGCCAGTCTTCCCCGGGATAGCCAGGCTGCAAAATGCTCCAACGCGCGTCCGACAAATGCATTTATGCGACGCGCTCCAGGGTCTTATTTCATGGATGTCGTTACCCATAACCGCTGCACAGTTCCGGGCGACATGCATTACAGCGCCGCGCGTCTTTTCAGACGCGCAAAGGCCGCTCTAAGGCCTTGAATGTACGCACCGTGCTTTCCGAAAATCGAATTCGATTTTCGGGCCGATGCGCTAGATGAGCAGGAAATCACCGGCATTAAAGGCGACGAGATTTCCGAGCTGCGCGATGCTGTCGAGTTCGGCGACGAGCACCGCACCCCCGGCGACGCTCGGTTTGGAGTCGTAGTAAACCGCAGCGTGGCCCAGATCCGTATTGTGGAAGACGAAGAACGCTCCCGTCGCGATGTTGCCGTAGCCGTTGATCGTGCTCTGGACCGTCGCATTGGTGACGCTGGCATCCGTTTTCACGGCAACTTCGGTGCCGGCGACGTTGATCGCTGCGTTGTTCCCCGTCTTGAAAACGATGAGCGCATCATTGTTGCCAACCGAGAAATCGTTTGCTCCAGGCCCGACCTCAAAACATAAGATGTCAACGTCCGTCGAGCTTGTGCCCGGATTGAGATCGATGATGTGATTTGTCGTGCTAGCAAAGTTCCGGAAGACGAACGTGTCGCCGCCAGTTCCCCCGGTGAGCATGTTGTGGCCACCGCCGGCATCAAGGGTGTCATTGCCGGCACCGCCGACGAATACGTCGTTCCCTTGCGTTCCGGTAAGCGCCAGGTTTGCAGTAAGGCTATCGCCATTGGCCTGACCATCGACGTACGAATAGTTGTAGGTCAGTAGGCCCAGGTCGATGTCATTTGCTCCGCTGTTGGACTGCGTGGAGGGTGTTCGGATGGTGAATTGGGCGGTCGACGTGTGTCCCTCTCCATCGTCGATGGTGTAGGACAGGGTGGCTGTTTGGTTGACAGTGCCTGTGCTCACGTTGAAACCGGTGACGACCCCGCCCGCAGTCACCGGCGTGATTGTCCAGCCGTTCGGCAGCGAGCCGACGATGCTCGACGCGGAGATTGAGAGAGCGTCTCCGTCGGCATCCATGTCATTGTTGAGCAACCATGCGGCCGGGAGGAAAACCGACGTCCCGGTTGATATGACGATAGCGTCATCGGATGCCGCGGGCGCCGCATTGGCCGGCGGATCGACCGTGATCGCCATCGTGTCCGTATCGCTCGCGAAACCGTCCGACGTGACCATGGTCAACGTATCGGTGCCGCTGTAGTTGGCATTGCCGAGATAGCTTAGGGCGGCCAGAGCGGCATTCACCTGGGCCAGTGTCCCACTTACCGTCACCGCATCGGTGCCATTGTTGCTGACCGTCACACCGCCGCTCGTTCCAACCGTCAGCTTGCCGTTGGAAACGGAGACGGTCGTGGTGACATTGGCGCTGTCCACGTCGGCAACTGAAACACCGCTGATGGCGGTCGCTGTGTTCGATGCGGTCGACTGGGAGCCCGGCAACGTGTTGACGGGCGCGTCGTTGACCGGGTTGAGGTCGAGACTGGCTGCGCCGGGGACGCTGCCGCCCTGGCCGTCGGTGATGGTGTAGCCGAACGACACTGCCGTGTCGTCGTCGAGCGCCGGCGTATAGGTCCAGGTGCCGTCCCCATTGGCGACCAGCGTGCCGTTGCCGGCGGTGATCTGCAGGTCCGTCGCCGTCAGGCCGTCCCCGTCGACATCGGCGGCGTTGGCCAGCAGTTCCGCCTGGGTGATGAGGCGGGCGCCGCTGTCCTCGGCTATAGGCGCCAGCGTCGCCGCCTCCGTCGTCGGCTGGTCGTTGCTGCCGGTGATGGTGATGGTGGCGGTCTGGGCGACCGAACCGCCATGGCCGTCGACGATGTTGTAGCTGTAGCTGATCACCGCGCTTTCGCCGAC
>NZ_LNQB01000075.1:0-272 GCF_001651875.1 Sinorhizobium saheli | reverse complement strand
ACCGCGCTTTCGCCGACCGCGAGGTAATTGTAGGCACCCGGGTCGACCGTCAGGCCGTCGCCGTTGACGGTGATGCCGGCGTCGTCGCCGCTGGTCAGCGTCAGGCCGGCGACGTGCAGCACGTCGGTCGCATCCAGGTCCGTAGCCCCGGCGAGCAGGTCGACGCCGAAGCCGGCGTTGTTCTCGCCGTAGCTCGCCGCGACCGCGGCCGCGACCGTCGGCTGGTCGTTGCTGCCGGTGATGGTGATGGTGGCGGTCTGGGCCACCGAACC
>NZ_LNQB01000074.1 GCF_001651875.1 Sinorhizobium saheli | reverse complement strand
GACCGGCCGCGTCGAGCGCGGCATCATCAAGGTCGGTGAGGAAGTCGAGATCGTCGGCATCCGTCCGACGACGAAGACGACCTGCACGGGCGTCGAAATGTTCCGCAAGCTGCTCGACCAGGGCCAGGCCGGCGACAACATCGGCGCGCTGCTGCGCGGTGTCGACCGCAATGGCGTCGAGCGCGGCCAGATTCTCTGCAAGCCGGGTTCGGTGACGCCCCACACGAAGTTCAAGGCGGAAGCCTACATCCTGACGAAGGAAGAGGGTGGCNTGACCGGCCGCGTCGAGCGCGGCATCATCAAGGTCGGTGAGGAAGTCGAGATCGTCGGCATCCGTCCGACGACGAAGACGACTTGCACGGGCGTTGAAATGTTCCGCAAGCTGCTCGACCAGGGCCAGGCCGGCGACAACATCGGCGCGCTCCTGCGCGGCGTCGACCGCAACGGCGTCGAGCGCGGCCAGATCCTCTGCAAGCCGGGTTCGGTGACGCCGCACACGAAGTTCAAGGCGGAAGCCTACATCCTGACGAAGGAAGAGGGTGGTCGTCATACGCCGTTCTTCACCAACTACCGTCCGCAGTTCTACTTCCGCACGACGGACGTGACCGGCATCGTGACGCTGCCGGAAGGCACGGAAATGGTGATGCCGGGCGACAACGTCACGGTCGACGTCGAACTGATCGTGCCGATCGCGATGGAAGAGAAGCTGCGCTTCGCGATCCGCGAAGGCGGCCGCACCGTCGGCGCCGGCATCGTCGCCTCGATCATCAAGTAACGAGAAAACGGCTTACGCCGTTTCTGCAGGGACATGGTCGTCCATGTCCCTGCGATTTTTGAAAAGAAGCGGCTTAGGCGAAACGAATTCAGAAGTTCAAGTGTGTGCGTGAAAGCACACCGGAAACACGAGCAAGGACAAGTCGAATGAACGGCCAGAATATCCGCATCCGCCTCAAGGCGTTTGATCACCGGATCCTCGATGCCTCCACGCGCGAAATCGTGTCGACGGCCAAGCGCACCGGTGCGAGTGTGCGCGGGCCCGTGCCGCTTCCGACCCGGATTGAGAAATTCACGGTCAACCGGTCGCCGCACGTCGACAAGAAGAGCCGCGAACAGTTCGAGATGCGCACGCACAAGCGCCTTCTCGATATCGTTGATCCGACCCCGCAGACGGTGGATGCGCTGATGAAGCTCGATCTGGCCGCCGGCGTCGACGTCGAGATCAAGCTGTAAGACCCGGCGCAAGCCGAAATAACAAGGAAGGTACGTGGAGTTTCTCCAACGGCTTCCAGGAACAGGAAACCGGAAGGTGCGGGTAGCACCGGACGGGAACCCTAAACAAGAGGCGTGAACCGATGCGTTCAGGTGTGATTGCACAGAAAGTGGGAATGACCCGCGTCTACAACGACGCCGGCGAGCATATCCCGGTAACAGTTTTGCGGCTGGAGAACTGCCAGGTAGTGGCCCACCGCACGGAAGACAAGAACGGCTATACCGCAGTTCAGCTGGGTGCCGGCCGCTCCAAGGTGAAGAACACGACGAAGGCTCTGCGCGGCCATTTTGCCGCCGCGAGCGTCGAGCCGAAGGCGAAGCTCGTCGAGTTCCGCGTGAGCGCCGACAATCTGATCGAAATTGGCGCCGAACTGACGGCCAGCCATTTCGTCGCCGGCCAGCTGGTGGACGTAACCGGCACCACGATCGGTAAGGGTTTTGCCGGCGCGATCAAGCGTCACAACTTCGGCGGCCTGCGTGCGACGCACGGCGTTTCCGTATCGCACCGCTCGCATGGTTCGACCGGTTCGAACCAGGATCCGGGCCGGGTCTGGAAGGGCAAGCGCATGGCTGGTCACATGGGCCAGACGCGCGTCACCACGCAGAACCTCGAAGTCGTATCGACCGACGAAGACCGCGGTCTGATCCTGGTCAAGGGCGCCGTTCCCGGCTCCAAGGGTTCCTGGATCGTGGTTCGCGACGCAATCAAGTCGGGCACTCCGGAAGGCGCACCGCGCCCGGCCGCAGTGCGCGCCGCAGCATCGAAGTAAGGGAGCCGCATAATGGATCTCACCGTCAAAACCCTCGAGGGCAAGGACGCGGGAAAGGTTTCCCTTTCTGACGCCATTTTCGGCCTCGAACCCCGTGAAGACATCATCGCCCGCGTCGTTCGCTGGCAGCTCGCCAAGCGTCAGCAGGGCACCCACAAGGCCAAGGGCCGCGCGGAAGTCTCCCGCACCGGCGCCAAGATGTACAAGCAGAAGGGTACCGGCCGCGCCCGTCACCATTCCGCTCGTGCGCCGCAGTTCCGTGGCGGTGGCAAGGCGCACGGCCCGGTCGTCCGCAGCCATGCGCACGACCTGCCGAAGAAGATCCGCGCGCTCGGTCTTCGCCACGCACTGTCGGCCAAGCTGAAGGCTGAAGAGATCATCGTCCTCGACGATCTCGTCGCCAAGGAAGCAAAGACGAAGGCGCTGGCCGGTGCTTTCGCCTCGCTCGGCCTCACCAACGCTCTGATTATCGGCGGCGCCGAGATCGAGAACAACTTCAAGCTCGCAGCCCAGAACATCCCGAACGTGGACGTTCTGCCGGTCCAGGGCATCAACGTTTACGACATTCTGCGCCGTGGCAAGCTCGTGCTTTCCAAGGCTGCCGTGGAAGCTCTGGAGGAGCGGTTCAAATGACGGATCTTCGCCACTACGACGTGATCGTCTCTCCCTCGATCACCGAAAAGTCGACGCTGGTCTCGGAACAGAACCAGGTCGTCTTCAACGTCGCCAAGGGTGCTTCGAAGCCTGAGATCAAGGCCGCTGTCGAAGCCCTGTTCGGCGTCAAGGTCACAGCCGTGAACACGCTCCTCCGCAAGGGTAAGCTGAAGCGTTTCCGCGGCTTCGCCGGGAAGCAGAAGGACGTGAAGAAGGCGATCGTCACGCTCGCCGAAGGTCAGTCCATCGACGTCTCCACCGGTCTCTAACGGATAGGCCCATTAGGGTAAAAACCCAAAAGGGAACAAGAAAATGGCATTGAAAAGTTTCAGTCCGACGACGCCGAGCCAGCGCCAACTGGTCATCGTGGACCGGTCCGGCCTCTACAAGGGCAAGCCGGTCAAGGCGCTGACCGAGGGCCTGTCCTCCAAGGGCGGTCGCAACAACCTGGGCCGCATCACCGTCCGCTTTCAGGGCGGCGGTCACAAGCGGTCCTACCGTCTGGTCGACTTCAAGCGTCGCAAGTTCGACGTCGAAGGCACGGTCGAGCGTCTGGAATACGACCCGAACCGCACCGCCTTCATCGCGCTCGTCAACTATGCCGACGGTGAGCAGGCCTATATCCTGGCGCCGCAGCGCCTGGCTGCCGGCGACAAGGTCATCGCCTCGGAAAAGGCCGTCGACGTCAAGCCCGGCAACGCGATGCCGCTGCAGTACATCCCGGTCGGCTCCATCATCCACAATGTGGAGATGAAGCCGGGCAAGGGCGGCCAGATCGCCCGCTCCGCCGGAACCTACGCGCAGCTCGTCGGCCGCGACCAGGGCATGGCGATCCTGCGCCTGAACTCGGGCGAACAGCGCCTGGTGCACGGCTCTTGCCTCGCATCGATCGGTGCTGTATCGAACCCCGATCACGGCAACATCAATGACGGTAAGGCCGGCCGTTCGCGTTGGCGCGGCAAGCGCCCGCATGTACGCGGCGTCGTCATGAACCCGGTCGACCATCCGCACGGCGGTGGTGAAGGCCGCACGTCCGGTGGCCGTCATCCGGTCACCCCGTGGGGCAAGCCGACGAAGGGCAAGCGCACGCGCTCCAACAAGTCGACCGACAAGTTCATCATGCGCTCGCGTCATCAGCGCAAGAAGTAAGAGAGGAAGTCTCAAGTGGCTCGTTCAGTTTGGAAAGGTCCGTTTGTTGACGGCTATCTTCTCAAGAAGGCTGAGAAGGTTCGCGAAGGCGGTCGCAACGAAGTGATCAAGATGTGGAGCCGTCGCTCCACGATCCTTCCGCAGTTCGTCGGTCTGACCTTCGGCGTCTACAACGGCAACAAGCACATTCCCGTTTCTGTGACCGAGGAAATGGTCGGTCACAAGTTCGGCGAATTCGCTCCGACCCGGACCTATTACGGTCATGGCGCGGACAAGAAAGCGAAGAGGAAGTAACAATGGGCAAGGCAAAAGCCGAACGCCGGCTGAAGGATAACGAGGCGCAGGCCGTTGCGCGCACGATCCGCGTCAGCCCTCAGAAGCTCAACCTCGTTGCCGCGATGATCCGTGGCAAGAAGGTCGACCGCGCTCTGGCCGAACTCGAGTTCTCGCGCAAGCGCATTGCAGGTACGGTCAAGAAGACGCTTGAATCTGCGATCGCGAACGCTGAGAACAACCACGACCTCGACGTTGATTCGCTCATCGTCGCGGAAGCTTTTGTTGGCAAGTCGATCGTGATGAAGCGCTTCCACGCTCGTGGTCGCGGCCGTGCATCGCGCGTCGAAAAGCCGTTCTCGCACTTGACGATCGTCGTTCGTGAAGTGGAAGCCAAAGGGGAGGCCGCATAATGGGCCAGAAGATTAATCCGATCGGTTTCCGTCTCGGCATCAACCGCACCTGGGACAGCCGTTGGTTCGCGGACAATGCGGAATACGGTCAGCTTCTTCATGAAGACCTGAAGATCCGCGCATACCTGATGGAAGAGCTGAAGGCCGCCGGTATCGCCAAGGTCGTCATCGAACGTCCGCACAAGAAGTGCCGCGTGACGATCCATTCGGCCCGTCCGGGCCTGATCATCGGCAAGAAGGGCGCGGACATCGAAAAGCTGCGCAAGAAGCTTTCCGAGATGACCAATTCGGAAACGCACCTCAACATCGTCGAAGTGCGCAAGCCCGAAACCGACGCGACGCTCGTTGCCCAGTCGATCGCCCAGCAGCTCGAGCGCCGCGTGGCGTTCCGCCGTGCGATGAAGCGTGCCGTCCAGTCGGCGATGCGTCTCGGCGCCGAGGGCATCAAGATCACCTGCGCCGGTCGTCTCGGCGGTGCGGAAATCGCCCGTACGGAATGGTATCGTGAAGGCCGCGTTCCGCTGCACACGCTGCGCGCCGACATCGACTACGGCACGGCGGAAGCCGAAACCGCGTTCGGTATCTGCGGCGTCAAGGTCTGGATCTTCAAGGGTGAAATCCTCGAGCACGATCCGATGGCTTCCGAGCGTCGCGCGACCGAGAGTGACTCCCAGGGCTCTGGCAGCAGAGACCGCCGTCGTGAAAACGCGTAACATTCGCGCGTGGCAGCCAATATCGGAGAAGTAAAAAAATGTTGCAGCCAAAGCGTACGAAGTATCGCAAGCAGTTCAAGGGCCGCATCAAGGGCGTCGCCAAGGGCGGTTCTGATCTCGCCTTCGGCGAATTCGGCCTGAAGGCCCAGGAGCCGAACCGCGTCAACGCCCGCGAGATCGAAGCGGCCCGCCGCGCGATCACCCGCCACATGAAGCGCGCCGGCCGCGTCTGGATCCGCGTGTTTCCGGACGTCCCGGTCACCGCCAAGCCGACCGAAGTCCGCATGGGTAAGGGTAAGGGTTCGGTGGAATACTGGGCATGCAAGGTCAAGCCCGGCCGTATGATGTTCGAGATCGATGGTGTCAGCGAAGAACTCGCCCGTGAGGCACTTCGTCTTGGCGCTGCCAAGCTCTCTGTCAAGACGCGCTTCGTGCAGCGTATCGCAGAGTAAGGAGTGAAGCTCATGAAAGCCGCAGATGTTCGCGCTCTGAGCGCCGATCAACTCAAGGAAGAGCTGGCCAAGCTGAAGAAGGAGCAGTTCAACCTGCGCTTCCAGAAGGCGACCGGCCAGCTCGAGAAGTCTTCGCGTATCAACGAAGTCCGCAAGGACATCGCACGCATCAAAACCATTGCCCGCCAGAAGGCGGCAGAAGCCAAGGCCTAAGGACCAGAAGAATATGCCGAAACGCATTCTGCAGGGCACCGTCGTCAGCGACAAGAACGACAAGACCGTCGTCGTGAAGGTCGAGCGCCGCTTCGCGCACCCGATCCTTCAGAAGACCGTCCGTCGCTCCAAGAAGTACAAGGCTCACGACGAGAACAACCAGTACAAGGTCGGCGACGTCGTTTCCATTCAGGAATGCGCGCCGATTTCCAAGGACAAGCGCTGGACGGTGATCTCCGCCCAGGCTTGATTTCTGCAGGTTTTGCCCTTGGGACCCTTGCGTCCCGGGCAAATATCTGTATGAAGCACGCAATTGAAGCTGGGGAACGCTCGAGTCCGGGCGTTCTTTTGCTTTGAGATGAGCACAATAAGCCGGGCGAGGGGGTTTCGGCCCAACCGGCCTGGTAACAACAAGAAGGCGACCTGACATGATTCAGATGCAAACAAACCTCGACGTGGCGGATAATTCCGGCGCACGTCGTGTCATGTGCATCAAGGTGCTGGGCGGCTCCAAGCGCAAATACGCGTCGATCGGCGACATCATCGTCGTGTCGATCAAGGAAGCCATTCCGCGCGGCCGCGTGAAGAAGGGTGATGTCATGAAGGCCGTTGTCGTTCGCACCGCGAAGGACATCCGCCGTCCGGATGGCAGCGTCATCCGTTTCGACACCAACGCAGCCGTTCTCATCGATAACAAGAAAGAGCCGATCGGCACCCGTATCTTCGGACCGGTTCCGCGCGAACTCCGCGCCAAGAACCACATGAAGATCATCTCGCTGGCTCCGGAAGTACTCTAAGGGAGCGAAAGAGATGCAGAAGATTCGCAAAGGCGACAAGGTCGTCGTTCTCACCGGTAAGGACAAGGGTCGCACCGGCGAAGTCGTTCAGGTCATGCCGAAGGAAGACCGGGCTGTCGTGCGCGGCGTCAACATGGTGAAGCGTCACCAGCGCCAGACCCAGAACCAGGAAGCCGGCATTATCACCAAGGAAGCCCCGATCCACCTCTCGAACATCGCGATCGCCGATCCGAAGGACGGCAAGCCGACCCGCGTCGGTTTCAAGATCGATGGTGACAAGAAGGTCCGCGTGGCCAAGCGTTCGGGAGAAGTGATCGATGGCTAAGACCGCTTATGAGCCGCGGCTCAAGAAGGAATATGTAGAGCGCATCCGCAAGGCGATGCAGGAGCAGTTCTCCTACGCCAACGAAATGCAGATCCCGCGCCTCGACAAGATCGTCATCAATATGGGTGTTGGCGAAGCGACCGGCGATTCCAAGAAGCCGACCGTCGCAGCTGCCGACCTCGCAGCGATTGCCGGCCAGAAGCCGGTGATCACCCGCGCTCGCAACTCCATCGCTGGCTTCAAGGTCCGCGAAGGCATGCCTATCGGCGCCAAGGTTACCCTGCGCGGCGTCCGGATGTACGAGTTCCTGGATCGTCTCGTGAACATCGCTCTTCCGCGGGTTCGCGACTTCCGTGGCCTCAATCCGAAGTCCTTCGATGGTCGTGGCAACTTCGCCATGGGCATCAAGGAGCACATTGTGTTCCCTGAGATCAACTACGACAAGGTTGATCAGATGTGGGGCATGGACATCATCGTTTGCACGACGGCAACTAACGACGACGAAGCTCGCGCTCTGCTCAAAGAGTTCAACTTCCCGTTCCGTCAGTAATCCGTAACGACAAGCGTAAAGAAGGATAACTGTTATGGCGAAAACGAGCGCAGTTGAAAAGAACAAGCGCCGCCGCAAACTGGTTGCCGGCCACGCCTCCAAGCGCGCGGCCCTGAAGGCAATCATCATGAACCAGTCTTTGCCGATCGAGGAGCGGTTCAAGGCCACGCTCAAGCTGGCCGAGCTGCCGCGGGATGGGTCCAAGACTCGTATCCGCAACCGTTGCGAAGTTACCGGCCGTCCGCGTGCCTACTATCGCAAGCTTCGCATGTCGCGTATCGCGCTTCGCGAACTGGGCAATCTCGGCAAGGTGCCGGGCGTCGTCAAGTCGAGCTGGTAAGGAGACGGGTACATGGCAATGACTGATCCTTTGGGCGATATGCTCACCCGTATCCGCAACGGTGCTGCGCGCCGCAAGTCGAGCGTCTCGACGCCGGCTTCCAAGCTCCGCGCACGCGTTCTGGATGTCCTTCAGTCCGAAGGCTACATCCGCGGATACTCCGAAGTCGAATTCGGCAACGGCAAGTCCGAGCTGAACATCGAACTGAAATACTACGAAGGCGCCTCCGTGATCCGTGAGATCGCGCGCGTCTCCAAGCCGGGCCGCCGGGTCTATGTCTCGGTCAAGTCCATTCCGCAGGTCGCGAACGGCCTCGGCATCACCATCCTTTCGACCCCGAAGGGCGTGATGGCCGATCACCAGGCACGCGAACAGAATGTTGGTGGCGAGGTTCTTTGCTCGGTCTTCTAAGGCCGGGCAGGATCTCCATAGCGAACAGACAGGTATAAAAATGTCTCGTATCGGTAAGAAGCCCGTTCAGGTTCCGGCAGGCGTCACGGCAAGCGTCGATGGCCAGAAGGTAACGGCAAAGGGCCCGAAGGGCGAACTGTTCTTCGTCGCTAACGACGAAGTTTCGGTGAAGCTCGAAGATAATACGGTTGTCGTTCAGCCGCTCAATGAAACCAAGGATGCTCGTGCAAAGTGGGGCATGTCCCGCACGATGATCGAGAACATCTTCAAGGGCGTCAAGGACGGCTACGAGCGCAAGCTCGAGATCAACGGCGTCGGTTACCGCGCGTCCATGCAGGGCAAGAACCTGCAGCTGGCGCTCGGCTTCAGCCACGACGTCATCTACCAGACGCCGGAAGGCATCACGATCGCTGTGCCGAAGCCGACGGAAATCGTCGTTTCCGGCATCAACAAGCAGCAGGTCGGCCAGGTTGCCGCGGAAATCCGCGAATACCGCGGCCCCGAGCCCTACAAGGGCAAGGGCGTCAAGTATGCCGAAGAGCGGATCGTCCGCAAAGAAGGCAAGAAGAAGTAAGGATCACGCGAAATGGCTAGCAGGAAAGATACTCTTGTGCGTCGCGCCAGCCGCGTGCGCCGTCAAATCAAGGCGGTCGCCAATGGCCGTCCGCGCCTGTCGGTTCATCGCTCGTCGAAGAACATCTATGCGCAGATCATCGACGATGTCGCCGGCAAGACGATTGCCGCTGCATCGACCCTCGAAACCGATCTCAAGTCTTCGCTGAAGACCGGCGCTGACACGGCCGCTGCGGCAGCCGTCGGCAAGCTCATCGCCGAGCGCGCTTCCAAGGCAGGCATCAAGGACGTCGTCTTTGATCGCGGCGCCTTCATCTACCACGGCCGCGTCAAGGCGCTGGCCGAGGCAGCCCGCGAAGGCGGCCTGAACTTCTAAGGTTCACCGCCCGGGTCCGCCCGGGCGGAATTCCGCTTCGCGATTACCCCTGGTCGTCTCGTCTCGAGCGAGGCGACTTTCGTCAATCTGCCGATTGCACCCGGAAAAGAAAAAGGAAGAGGACAATGGCACAGAAAGAACGTGCTCCGCGCGAAGAGCGCCAGGGCCGTGAAGAGCGCGACAGCGAGTTTGTCGATAAGCTCGTCGCTATCAACCGCGTCGCCAAGGTGGTGAAGGGCGGTCGTCGTTTCGGTTTCGCCGCTCTCGTCGTCGTCGGCGACCAGAAGGGCCGCGTCGGCTTCGGCCATGGCAAGGCACGCGAAGTGCCGGAAGCCATCCGCAAGGCCACGGAAGCCGCCAAGCGCGACCTGATCTTCGTACCGCTGCGCGGTGGCCGCACGCTGCATCACGATGTCAACGGCCGCCACGGCGCCGGCAAGGTGCTGCTGCGCGCAGCCAAGCCCGGTACGGGTATCATCGCCGGCGGCCCGATGCGCGCCGTCTTTGAAACGCTCGGCGTTCACGACGTCGTCGCCAAGTCGACCGGTTCGTCGAACCCCTACAACATGGTTCGCGCGACCTTCGATGCGCTCAAGAACCAGATGCACCCGAAGGACATCGCGGCACAGCGCGGCATCAAGTACGCCACGCTCCAGGCTCGTCGCGCTTCCGCCGGCGTTGGTTCCGAAGAATAAGGGAGCTGACAGATGGCTAAGAAAGAAGTTGCCAAGAAGACGGTTACCGTCGAGCAGATCGGTAGCCCCATTCGCCGTCCGGCCGTTCAGCGTCAGACGCTCATCGGCCTGGGCCTCAACAAGATGCACCGGGTTCGCACGCTGGAAGACACTCCGGCCGTTCGCGGCATGATCCGGGCCGTCCAGCACCTCGTTCGCGTCGTCGACGAGAAGTGAGGGGGATCGAGATATGAAACTGAATGAAATCAAGGACAACGAAGGCGCCACCAAGAGCCGCAAGCGTCTTGGTCGCGGTATCGGCTCCGGCTCCGGCAAGACCGCCGGTCGCGGTGTGAAGGGTCAGAAGGCCCGTTCGGGCGTGTCGATCAACGGCTTTGAAGGCGGCCAGATGCCCATCTACCGCCGCCTGCCGAAGCGCGGCTTCAACAACATCTTCGCTTCGGAGTTCGTTGTCGTGTCGCTCGGCCGTATCCAGACGGCAATCGATGCCAAGAAGCTCGACGCTTCGAAGACCATCGATGCGGCTGCCCTCAAGGCTGCCGGCGTCATCCGCCGCGAGAAGGATGGTGTTCGCGTTCTCGCCGACGGCGAGTTGAAGGCGAAGGTCTCGCTCGAAGTCGCCGGTGCTTCCAAGCCGGCCGTCGAGAAGATCGAGAAGGCCGGCGGCTCCGTGAAGCTGCTGGCAGCCGCCGCCGCTCAGGAATAATATGACTGATGAGCCGCCCGGGGTGCTTCACGCCGGGCGGTTTTGCTCCCATATGTGAGCCTCACGTCCGAGGGCGGCGAATCACTTGCCGCTGCGGGACACAACGGAAACTGCGGTGAGGCATCCGATTGCAGCGACAATCGCCTCGCGCCCGGTTTTCAATGACGAATACTCATTCTGTCCGGAAACGATCGGGGTTTCTCCCACCGTTTCCGAGATCGGTACGCGGAGAATGGCATGGCTTCTGCAGCGGAACAGCTCGCCTCGAACCTGAATTTTTCAACTTTCGCCAAGGCGGAAGATCTGAAGAAGCGCCTCTGGTTCACGCTTGGCGCGCTCCTGGTTTACCGTCTTGGCACCTATATCCCGCTGCCGGGCCTCAATCCCGACGCCTTCGCTCAGGCCTTCCAGGGTCAATCGGGCGGCATTCTCGGCCTGTTCAACATGTTTTCGGGCGGCGCCGTCGAGCGCATGGCGATCTTTGCGCTCGGCATCATGCCCTACATCTCCGCCTCGATCATCGTGCAGCTGATGACGTCGGTCGTCCCGGCGCTCGAGCAGCTGAAGAAGGAAGGCGAGCAGGGCCGCAAGGTCATCAACCAGTATACCCGCTACGGCACGGTGCTGCTCGGAGCCATGCAGGCCTATGGCATCGCCGTCGGCCTTGAAAGCGGCAGCGGCCTCGTCAACGATCCGGGCTGGTTCTTCCGCATCTCCACCGTGATCTCGCTTCTCGGCGGCACGATGTTCCTGATGTGGCTCGGCGAGCAGATCACCTCGCGCGGCATCGGCAACGGCATTTCGCTCATCATCTTCGCCGGCATCGTCGCCGCGCTGCCTTCGGCGCTCGCCGGCACGCTCGAACTCGGCCGCACCGGCGCTCTGTCGACGCCGCTTATCCTTGCGATCATCGTCATGGTCGTTGCCGTGATCGCGCTGATCGTCTTCGTCGAGCGCGCGCAGCGCCGCCTGCTGATCCAGTATCCGAAGCGCCAGGTCGGCAACCGCATGTTCCAGGGCGATACGTCGCACCTGCCGCTGAAGCTCAACACCTCCGGCGTCATCCCGGCCATCTTCGCATCGTCGCTGCTGCTGCTGCCCGCGACGCTCGCCGGCTTTGCCAATGCCCAGACGATGCCCGGCTGGGCGACGACGATCGTCGGTGCGCTAGCGCATGGCCAACCGCTCTACATGGTCCTCTACGGCGCAATGATCGCCTTCTTCGCCTTCTTCTATACCGCCATCGTCTTCAATCCGAAGGATACGGCCGACAATCTGAAGAAGCATGGCGGCTTCATCCCGGGCATTCGGCCGGGCGAGCGCACGGCGGAATTCATCGACTATGTCTTGACCCGCATCACCGTCATCGGCGCGATCTACCTGATCTTCGTCTGCATCCTGCCTGAAATTCTCATCTCTCAGACAGGCGTGCCGTTCTACCTCGGTGGTACGTCGCTTTTGATTGTTGTCAGCGTCACCCTCGATACGGTAGCACAGATCCAGGGTCACCTCATTGCCCAGCAGTATGAGGGGCTGATCAAGAAGTCGAAGCTGCGCGGAGGAAAGAGGGGACGATGAGACTTATTTTTTTGGGACCGCCGGGTGCTGGCAAGGGCACGCAGGCCAAGCTCCTGACGGAGAGATACGGCATTCCGCAGCTTTCCACGGGGGACATGCTCCGGGCAGCCGTGGCTCAGGCGACCGAGGTCGGCAAGCGCGCGAAGGCGGTCATGGATGCCGGTCAGCTCGTCTCCGACGAAATCGTCAATGAAATCGTTTCCGACCGAATCGACCAGCCGGACTGCGCCAAGGGCTTCATTCTGGACGGCTATCCGCGCACGGTCCCGCAGGCCGTGGCGCTGGACGGGATGCTCGCCGAGAAGGGCCTGAAACTCGATGCGGTCATCGAGCTGAAGGTCGACGAGGCGGCCCTTGTCCGGCGGATGGAGAATCGCGTAGCGGAAACCGTCGCCGCGGGCGGCACCGCTCGCTCCGACGACAATCCCGAAGCCTTCCGGCGTCGCCTGGAGGAATATCGGGTGAAGACCGCTCCGCTTTCGGAGCATTATGCGCGCAGCGGTCGGCTGAAGACCGTGGACGGCATGGCGGACGTCGACACCGTCACGGCCGATATCCAGAAGATTCTGGCATAGGCGATTGCCTTTGCCAAAATGGAAGCCGGCGGGGAGTTGACTTTTCCGGCCGATTCCTCCAAAGACAGCGTCAACTCGCGACATGAGAAGCGATCGGCGCGGTCTTCTAAACAACGAAGTCCGGGTACGGTCGTTTTTGACGTGTCTCGAACTTCAATCAACGTGCGGCTTTTCGAGGTCGCGTAACGAAGCACCTATTGCCGGATGGCAACTGGAACGCAAGGAGAATAGACGTGGCACGTATCGCTGGCGTCAACATCCCGACGGCTAAGCGCGTCGTCATCGCGCTGACCTACATCCACGGGATCGGCCCGAAATTCGCGCAGGAAATCATCGAGAAGGTCGGCATCCCGGCCGACCGTCGCGTGCACCAGCTGACGGACGCGGAAGTCCTTCAGATTCGCGAGACGATCGACCGCGACTACCAGGTCGAGGGCGATCTGCGCCGCGAGACGGCGATGAACATCAAGCGCCTGATGGACCTCGGCTGCTATCGCGGCCTGCGCCATCGTCGCGGCCTGCCGGTGCGCGGCCAGCGTACGCACACCAATGCCCGCACCCGCAAGGGTCCGGCAAAGGCGATCGCCGGCAAGAAGAAGTAATTTCCCGAACAGGGAGATCGGGAGGCTGGCGTCTTGCGCCGGCCTCCTTTTGCAGTTTGGCAGGGCGCGTGCGTCCTGCCGCCGCGTGGGGCCGGGTCGGCCTCGCGGAAACGTGTTGCGGGGCCGGTCGACCGGTCATGCAAAATCGAAGATGCAGGGCAGGGGACGACAAATCCTTTTCCCGGTGGAGCCGCTGGAATTACGGCGGTGCAGAGATCTAAGAAAGGGATCCTATGGCCAAGGAAGCCACCCGCGTTCGCCGTCGCGAGCGCAAGAACATCACGTCTGGCGTCGCGCACGTCAATTCGTCGTTCAACAACACCATGATCACCATCACCGACGCGCAGGGCAATGCGATTGCCTGGTCGTCCGCCGGTGCGAAGGGCTTCAAGGGTTCGCGCAAGTCGACCCCGTTCGCAGCTCAGATCGCGGCCGAAGACTGCGCCCGCAAGGCTCAGGAACACGGCATGAAGTCGCTGGAAGTCGAGGTTTGCGGTCCGGGTTCCGGTCGTGAATCCGCTCTTCGGGCGCTGCAGGCTGCTGGCTTCATGATCACGTCGATCCGCGACGTGACGCCGATCCCGCACAACGGCTGCCGTCCGCGCAAGAAGCGCCGCGTCTGATCATATGTATTCCACATCCGGTGAGGGCGCGATGGCGTTCTCCCGGACTTCGGGGCTCGGTTGCCACGATTGGATGGTGGCAACGAACGGAAGGCAGAAAACATGATCCAGAAAAATTGGCAGGAACTGATCAAGCCGAACAAGGTGGAGTTCACCTCCTCCGGCCGCACCAAGGCAACGCTGGTGGCGGAACCGCTTGAACGCGGCTTCGGTCTGACGCTCGGCAACGCGCTTCGCCGCGTGCTTCTGTCGTCGCTGCGCGGTGCTGCCGTCACGGCGGTGCAGATCGACGGCGTGCTGCACGAGTTCTCCTCTATCCCGGGTGTTCGGGAAGATGTGACCGACATCGTGCTCAACATCAAGGAAATCGCCATCAAGATGGATGGCGACGACGCAAAGCGCATGGTCGTGCGCAAGCAGGGCCCGGGCGTCGTGACCGCGGGTGACATCCAGACGGTTGGCGATATCGAAATCCTCAACCCGAACCATGTGATCTGCACCCTCGACGAGGGCGCGGAAATCCGCATGGAGTTCACCGTCAACAACGGCAAGGGCTACGTACCGGCCGAGCGCAACCGCTCGGAGGATGCGCCGATCGGTCTCATCCCGGTCGACAGCCTCTACTCCCCGGTCAAGAAGGTCTCCTACAAGGTGGAAAACACCCGTGAAGGCCAGGTTCTCGACTATGACAAGCTGACGATGTCCATCGAAACCGATGGCTCCGTCACCGGCGAAGATGCGATCGCGTTTGCGGCCCGCATCCTTCAGGACCAACTGGCGGTCTTCGTCAACTTCGAGGAGCCGCACAAGGAAGCAGAGGAAGAGGCAGTCACCGAACTCGCCTTCAATCCGGCGCTTCTCAAGAAGGTCGACGAGCTGGAGCTCTCCGTTCGTTCGGCCAACTGCCTGAAGAACGACAACATCGTCTATATCGGCGACCTCATTCAGAAGACCGAAGCAGAAATGCTCCGGACGCCGAACTTTGGTCGCAAGTCGCTCAACGAGATCAAGGAAGTTCTCGCTTCCATGGGCCTGCACCTCGGCATGGAAGTGCCGTCCTGGCCGCCGGAGAACATCGAAGATCTCGCCAAGCGTTACGAAGACCAATACTAACCATTAGACTGCGGGCGGATGCCTGCAAGTAAAGGAGACTAGCCATGCGCCACGGTAAAGCCGGCCGCAAGCTGAATAGAACCGCCAGCCATCGCAAGGCGATGTTTGCCAACATGGCAGCTTCGCTGATCGAGCACGAGCAGATCGTCACGACCCTGCCGAAGGCCAAGGAAATCCGTCCGATCGTCGAGAAGCTCGTCACGCTCGGCAAGCGCGGCGACCTGCACGCTCGCCGTCAGGCGATCTCGCAGATCCGCAACGTCGCCGTCGTTTCCAAGCTGTTCGACGCGATCGCGTCGCGCTACGCCACCCGCAACGGCGGCTATCTGCGCATCATGAAGGCCGGCTTCCGCCAGGGCGACAATGCCCCGCTCGCGGTCATCGAATTCGTTGATCGCGACGTGGACGCCAAGGGCGCGAAAGACCGCGCCCGCGTGGCCGCCGAAGCCGAGGCCGTTGAAGCGGCCTGATTTCGGCGAATAGACCGAAAGACTCGGAGCGGTCGGGTGATTTTCACCCGGCCGCTTTTTCCGTTGCGGGGATCGGCCGCGCGATCGCGGAACGTTGGCGTTTCCAGCGCAGGAAGCGCGTTCTGACGGTGCGCCAGCTAAGGAGCAGGGTGACGAGGGCGATGTAGAGCATCGGCTCGGGTCCGACGACCTTGACGGACATGGCGAAATGCAGCGCGCCGGCCGCCGCGATGACATAGACGAGCTTGTGCAGCTTGTTCCACCGCGGACCGAGCCGGCGGATCGACCAATTGTTCGAGGTCAGCGCCAGAGGGATAAGCAGCACGAGGGCCGCCATGCCGATGGTGATGAAGGGGCGGCGGGCGATATCGGCAAGGATCGCCGGGAATCGCAGCATCTGGTCGAGCAGCATATACGCCAGGAAGTGCATCAGCACGTAATAGAAGGCGAGCAGCCCGAGGGCGCGGCGGTACCTGATCCAGTTCACGCCGAAGAGGTCGCGGACGGGGGTGATCGTCAGCGTCGCGATAAGGAAACGCAAGGCCCAGAGGCCGAGCAGGTGCTCGAATTCCTTGATCGCATTGCCGGGGAGCTGGCCGGTCGCGCCGAGATAGAAGGCCGAGGCGGCGGGCACGAAGCCGAGCGCATAGAGGGCCCAGATCGAGGGACCATGGAGATGCTTGGGCAAGGTCGGAACGAGGGCCATGATCAGAAGTTCGCTCTGAGGTCCATCCCGGCGTAAAGGCTTGCGACCTCTTCGGCATAGCCGTTGAAGGGAAGCGTGTCGCGACGGTTGGAGCCGAAAAAACCGCCTTCGCCGACGCGGATCTCGGTCGCCTGGCTCCAGCGCGGATGGTCGACCGCCGGGTTCACATTGGCGTAGAAGCCGTATTCGTCGGGGGCCGTGAGGTTCCAGGTGCAGGGCGGCGGCGTCTCGGTCAGCGAAATCCGCACGATCGATTTGATCCCCTTGAAGCCGTATTTCCACGGCACCACCAGGCGCACGGGAGCGCCGTTCTGGTTCGGCAAGGTTTTGCCGTAAACGCCGACGGAGAGGATTGTCAGCGGATGGCGCGCCTCGTCGAGCCGCAGCCCTTCGCGGTAGGGCCACTCCAGCGGCTGGAAATAGCCGGATTGGCCTGGCATCTCGTCGGGCCGGATGACGGTCTCGAAGGCGACATATTTGGCGCTCCCGAGCGGCTCGACCTCATCGAGGAGGGCGGCCAGCGGAAAGCCGATCCACGGGATCACCATCGACCAGGCCTCCACGCAGCGCATGCGATAGACTCGCTCTTCGAGAGGAAAGGCGAGGAGTTCCTCGAGACCGAATTCCCGCGGCTTGCTGACGAGGCCATTGACCTTGACCTTCCAGGGTTCGGGCTTGAACGATGCGGAGTTCGCGGCCGGATCGCCCTTGCCCGTGCCGAACTCGTAGAAATTATTGTAGCTCGTGACGTCCTTTTCCGGCGTCAGCGGTTCATCGACCTTGTAGGCGCCTGTGGAAGCCTTGAGCGCGGCCGCGTGCCCGGCGGTCGCGCTGCCCAGAATGAGGCCGCCGGCGGCGGCCGCCATGAAGCCGCGGCGATCGAGAAAGCAGCGTTCCGGCGTGATTTCAGAGGCGTCGATCCGCGGCGCGCGGTAGCTGGGCATGGTGTTTCCTCAACATCGATTGGCGGTTTAGTGCATGTCGACCAAAAACTGTGCAGCGGTTTTGGGCAACGACATGCTTAAAAAACAATGTCCCGAAGCGCGACGCGCTTCAGTAGACAAAATGACCAGAGTTTCGATCACCGGGAAAGGTGGCCGGAACCACGTTTTCGTGTGTGGCTCGTGACCGTAGCCGGTCGAAATCCGAAGCGGTCTCCCGCTGCAACGCCGCGCCTCTTGGTGGATGCATATGAGGAACCGCGCATGGACTCCGTCGTCGCGCCAATGGCCTGATTTGCCAATTGATTTCCTTCGCCGCCGACGCCGCTGACACTGTATTCCGGTAGCGGCGCGTTTGCCTTTTTTCCTGCGAAATCCTATCTGAACGTAGCAGCAATGAAAGGGAGAATGCTTCATGATCTTTGGCCATCGAACGCTCGCGGCTCTCGTCCTCGCTGTTGCCCTGTCGACGCCCGCGGTGGCCCAGGATACCAAGACCGTCCCGCAATCCCGTACCGAAATACAGCTCTCCTTCGCGCCGCTGGTGAAGCAGACGGCGAACGCGGTGGTGAACGTCTATGCCGAGCGTGTGGTCGAACGGCGGTCGATTTTCGCTGGCGATCCCTTCTTCGAAGAGTTCTTCGGCCAGCGCATGCCGAATCGCACGGAAAAGCAGTCGTCGCTCGGATCGGGTGTGATCGTCGGCCGCGACGGCCTGGTGGTGACCAACAATCACGTGATCGAGGGCGCCGACGACATCAAGGTCGCGCTCGCCGACGGGCGTGAATATCCCTGCAAGATCATGCTCAAGGACGACCGGCTGGACCTGGCGGTCATGAAGATCGAGTCGAAGGGCCCGTTCGATATCATTCCGATCGGTGATTCGGATGCCGTGGAGGTCGGTGACCTGGTCCTGGCGATGGGCAACCCCTTCGGCGTCGGGCAGACGGTGACGAGCGGAATCGTCTCGGCGCTTGCGCGCAACCAGATTTCCAACGGTGATTTCGGCTTCTTCATCCAGACGGATGCCGCCATCAATCCCGGCAATTCCGGCGGCGGCCTGATCAACATGAAAGGCGAACTGATCGGCATCAACACCGCGATCTTTTCGCGCGGCGGCGGCTCCAACGGCGTCGGCTTCGCGATCCCCGCCAATCTCGTCAAGGTCTTCGTGGCCTCCGCTCAAGGGGGCAACGGCTCCTTCATCCGTCCCTTCATCGGCGCCACCTTCGAGCCGGTCACCTCCGACGTGGCGGACGCGCTCGGCCTCGACCGGCCGCGCGGGGCGCTGATAACGGCGGTTCAGGCCGACGGCCCGGCGGCAAGCGCCGGCATGAAGGCGGGGCAGGTGGTGACAGCCGTCAACGGCATACCGGTCGAGCATCCCGATGCGCTCGGCTACCGGCTGACGACGGTCGGCATCGGCCATGAGGCACGCGTGACGGTCCTCGAAGACGGCAGGCCGCACGAGGTCACCTTGAAGCTCGAGCAGGCGCCGGAGACCGCGCCGCGCGACGAGCGACTGATCGAGGGGCGCAACCCCTTCGCCGGCGCCGTCGTGGCAAATCTTTCGCCCCGTCTGGCCGACGAACTGCGCATGCCGACCTCGTTGCAGGGTGTCGTCGTCACCGAGGTCAATCGCGGTTCGCCGGCCGCCCGCATCGGCCTCGAGCCGAAGGATATCGTCCGCTCGGTCAACGGAGCGTCGATCGACAGCACCAGGACGCTCGAAAGCGTCGTGGCCGAAGATGCCTCGTTCTGGCGCGTGGAGATCGAGCGCAACGGCCAGATCATTCGGCAGTTCTTCCGATGAGCGATCTTTTTTCCCCCATCGAACCGCCTGAGATGGCCTCGGCAAGACCGCTTGCCGATCGGCTGCGGCCGCGCACGCTCGCCGAGGTAACGGGGCAGGAGCATCTGACCGGTCCGGACGGCGCATTGACGCGCATGATCGCATCCGGTTCGCTCGGATCGATGATCTTCTGGGGTCCGCCGGGGACCGGCAAGACGACGGTTGCCCGGCTGCTTTCGGGCGAGGCAGGCCTCGCCTTCGAGCAGATCTCGGCAATCTTCTCCGGTGTGGCGGATTTGAAGAAGGTGTTCGATTCCGCCCGCGCCCGGCGCATGTCGGCACGCCAGACGCTGCTGTTCGTCGATGAGATCCATCGTTTCAATCGCGCCCAGCAGGACAGCTTCCTTCCGGTCATGGAGGACGGTACCGTCATTCTGGTCGGTGCGACCACCGAGAACCCGTCCTTCGAACTCAATGCCGCGCTCCTGTCGCGGGCGCGGGTGCTGACGTTCAAGCCGCATGACGAGGCGAGCCTCGAGGAACTCCTGCAGCGCGCCGAGAAGACCGAGGGCAAGTCGCTGCCGCTCGACGCGGAGGCGCGTGCAAGCCTCATCCTCATGGCGGACGGCGATGGCCGCGCCGTCCTGACGCTTGCCGAAGAGGTCTGGCGTGCCGCCCGCCGGGACGAAATCTTCGACGCCGCGGCGCTGAGGGATATCGTCCAACGCCGCGCGCCGGTTTACGACAAGAGCCAGGACGGTCACTACAATCTGATCTCGGCGCTGCACAAGTCGGTTCGGGGATCCGATCCGGATGCCGCGCTCTATTATCTTTGCCGCATGCTCGATGCCGGCGAGGACCCGCTCTATCTCGGCAGGCGTCTCGTGCGCATGGCCGTCGAGGATATCGGCCTTGCCGATCCGCAGGCCCTGGTGATCTGCAACGCCGCCAAGGACGCCTACGACTATCTCGGCTCGCCCGAAGGCGAACTCGCTCTCGCAGAGGCCTGCGTCTACCTCGCGACCGCGCCGAAGTCGAACGCGGTCTACACCGCCTACAAGACGGCGATGCGGGCGGCGAAGGAGAATGGTTCGTTGCTGCCGCCGAAACATATCCTGAACGCCCCGACCAAGCTCATGAAGGGGGAGGGATACGGCGAGGGCTATCGCTACGATCACGACGAGCCGGATGCGTTTTCCGGGCAGGATTACTTCCCGGAGAAAATGGGCAGGAAGACGTTCTACGACCCGCCGGAGCGTGGATTCGAACGTGAGCTTCGCAAGCGGCTCGAATGGTGGGCAAAGCTCCGGCGCGAGCGGAATTCTTGAGGTGAGACCTGTCGCGCCTGCAAGGTAGCCTTGCCGGAGAGGGGCTTGCTCGCCACGGGGCCTCGTGCGATACAGGCGCCACATCGCAGACGGCTGCACGGATCGGTCATCCGGTTCGCACTTCCGCGGGGACGGCCTCGCTCCACACGAAGGAGTTTGAAATGGCCTGGATCACCCTGCTGCTCGCCGGAATTCTGGAAATCGGCTGGGCAATCGGCCTCAAATATACGGATGGATTTACGCGCCTGCTGCCGAGCCTGCTGACGGTCGGGTCGATGATCCTGAGCGTCGTGCTGCTCGGCATCGCCGTGCGTTCGCTGCCGCTCGGCACCGCCTATGCGGTGTGGACCGGCATCGGCACGATCGGCACCGTGATCCTCGGCATCGTCCTTTTCGGAGAGCCCGCGACGGCCATGCGCCTCGGCTGCATCGGCCTGATCGTCGCAGGCATTGCCGGCCTGAAGCTCGTCGCCTGACGGGCAGATTTGCCCCCTATCCGGCCTGCCGGCCAGCTTCTCCCCGTTTTGACGGGGAGAAGGGACTCGTGGCGCCCGTCGGCCACTATTATCAGGCGGCTACTTCAGCGCGTCGAGAACGGCTGCCGCCGCCTGCATCTCCCGCCAGCGGTTCTCGCGACGGCGAAACGCTTCCTCGTCGGTCCCCCAATGCTCGATCTGCCAATCCTCGTCGACATGGGCGGCGGCCCATGCGTCTTCGGCGGACAAGCGGCGCATGGCGACGGCGAGCGCCAGCAGCGCCGATCCCGTCAGGCTCGTGACCGTGTGCAGGCAGGCCAGCCCAAGCGGCGTCGCAAAGGCACGCAGTCCTTCCGCATAGGCTGAAATTGCCTCGCGCGGCTGTTCCTGGTGAATAACCCCCTCGGCGAGAATGAAACGCGCGCCGAGCGCCCGGGCGGCCCAGTCGAGGACCGGGTTCCACATGTCGTTCTGGCGTGCGACGAGCCCTGCGGGGCTGTCGGCGCGGTAGCACAGGAGATCGCTGCCGGCGAAACGCACAATGTCGTCGAAGACGGCGCGGTGATCGGGAGCCACACCGTCGATCGCCGTGTTGACGATCCGCGTGAGCGGCATCGCCGACGGGTCGATGACCTCGGCCTGCGCGTCCCACTCGGCCGCCAGCAGTTCGGCCAGCTTCTCCGTCGGGACCGCAAGCGGGTGTCTTGCGGGCGTGCGCACCGAGCGCCCATCGAGAAGCACGGCATAGCCGCCCTCCTCCGCAGGGCCGACGCTCACGGCCTTGTAGAAGCGCTTCGCCAGCGGCTTCTGCATCTGGATCTGGGCGCGGCGCACGGGATCCTCGTCGCTCAGCGCGCTCGTCAGTTCGTCGCGAATATCAGGCATGGCTGCGTTCCATCCATTCGATTATGTCCGCTGGCACCTGGGCGATATGGTCGGCGCCGGCCTCGACCAGCTCGGGTACGCTGGCGTAGCCCCAGGCGACGCCGAGGGCACCGGCGCCCGCGGCCTTTGCCATCTGCATGTCATAGATCGCGTCGCCGATGACGATCGTGTCCCGCGCCTCGACGCCCGCTTCGCTGCAGCACTCCATGACCATGGCCGGGTGCGGCTTGGAGGGGCAGTCGTCCGCGGTGCGCGAGACGAAGAAGATCTTGTCGAGGCCGTGGGTCTCGGCGATGTGCGTCAGCCCCCGCCGCGACTTGCCGGTGACGGCGCCGATCAGCAGTTCGTCGCGGGCGGCGAGTTCCTCGATCATCGCAGCGATGCCCGGAAACAGCGCCTCCTGGAATTCCCGCTCATCCCGCACCGCTCTGAATATAGCCTTGTAATGTGCCGCCATTGCGGTCGCGCGGTCATCGACATGGGGTTGCCCCATAAGGCGCGCGATCGCGATGTCGAGCGTAAGCCCGATGATCGCCTTGGTCGCCTCGCTCGTCGGTCGCTGCAGTTCAAACGCCTCGAAGGTTCGCGCCATGACCTCGTGGATCAGCCCGGCGCTGTCGACCAGCGTCCCGTCGCAATCGAAAAGAACGAGCTTCATCAATCGTCCTCGCTGGCGGCATTTTCGTCGAAGCCGAGCAGGTTCCAGCTTTGCACCATATGCGGGGGCAGGGGCGCCGTGATCTTCAGCCGTCCGCCGTTCGGATGGGGAATGTCGATATGGCGCGCATGCAGGTGCAGGCGGTTCTGGATGCCGCCCGGGAAGGTCCAGTTGATATCCGCTTCGAAATATTTCGGATCGCCGATGATCGGATGGCCGATATGGGCGGCATGCACGCGAAGCTGGTGCGTGCGGCCGGTATAGGGCTCCATCTCCAGCCAGGCGAGGTTCTGGCCGGCCTGCTCGACGATGCGGTAATAGGAGATCGCATGGTCGGCGCCGTCCTCGCCGTGCCTGGCGATCCGCATGCGGTCGCCGTCCGGCGTCTGCTCCTTGACCAGCCAGGTGGAGATGCGGTCCTCGCGCTTGCGCGGCACGCCCTTGACCAGCGCCCAATAGGTCTTCTTGGTGTCGCGTTCGCGAAACGCCGCCGTCAGTTGCTGCGCCGCGCCGCGTGTGCGGGCGACGACGAGGACGCCCGAAGTGTCCCGGTCGAGCCGATGGACCAGCCGCGGCTTTTCACCTTTCTGGTTGGCCCAGGCCTCGAGCATCTTGTCGATATGCCGGCTGACCCCCGAGCCGCCCTGGACCGCGAGGCCGGCCGGCTTGTTGAGCACGATGACCTTGGCGTCCTCGTGCAGGACCATCCGCGACAGGAGCTCGCCGTCGGCCGAATGGCGGAGGTCCCGCCCGCCGATCGGGCCGGATTTCGTATCCTTGGCATCGATGCCGAGCGGAGGAATGCGGATCGTCTGCCCGGGCTGCACCCGCGTGTCGGATTTGGCGCGTGCGCCGTCGATGCGGATCTGGCCGGAGCGCAGCAGCTTCTGCAGCGGACCGAAGCCCAGCCCGGGAAAATGCACCTTGAACCAGCGGTCGAGCCGCATGCCCGCCTCGTCGCTGTCCACCTGCCTGTGTTCTATGCCTGCCATCTGCAGAAATCCGCTTCCTGTTCTTCAAGGGCTGGCTTTAGCCCATTGCGGGCATGAGGACCAGTCCGGCGACCGTAGCTGCCGAAAAGAAAGGCGCTCCTCGAAAGGAGCCGTTTCCCGTTTCCGGGCGACAAAACCATTCGTTAAGAGGGCGTCGCTACTGTCGTTAGCGATAGCTCATATTGTCCCGATCGACGGCGATGGCAAAGCAAGCATTGAACTACACGCATTACGACCTCAAGGCGCAGAAGGCGGGTACCCGGATCGAGATCACGCTGTCGGCGGTCGCCAATGTCCGCTTGATGACGGATGCGAACTTCACGCGCTACAAGGAAACGCTGAAGCACCAGTTCTTCGGCGGCGTCGCGCGCAAGTCGCCGCTGCGCATGACCCTTCCGGAAACGGCGCACTGGCATCTGGTGATCGATGCGGAAGGCCATCACGGCCTTGCCGAATCGAGCGTGCGGGTGGTCGAGACGGCCGGCCAGCCACGTATTCAACCCGTCTGCTGAGCAGGCCGCCCGCCACGCGCGCCCCGTCTCAGCCGAGCCTGTCGGCGTGCCACTTCAGATGGTCGTCCATGAAGGTCGAGATGAAATAATAGGAATGGTCGTAACGCTCGTGCATCCGCAGCGTGAGCCCGATACTCGTCCCCTTGACCGCTTCCTCGAAGAGCCATGGACGAAGCCCGTTTTCAAGGAAGCCGTCCGCCTTGCCCTGATCGATCAGGAATTCCGGGAAGCGGGCGCCGTCCTCGACGAGGGCGCAGGCATCGTATTTGCGCCAGGCGGCCCTGTCGGCGCCGAGGTATTTCTCGAAGGCGCCCACGGACCAGTCGGCACTCGACGGGGCGACGATCGGCGCGAAGGCGGAGCAGCTCCGGAAGCGCTCGGGGTTCCTGAGCGCGATCGTCATGGCGCCATGCCCTCCCATCGAATGACCGAAGATCGCCTGGCGGCTCATGTCGATGCGGAAATGCTGGTTGACGAGGGCCGGCAATTCCTCGGTGATATAGGTGTACATCTGATAGTGTTCGGCCCAGGGCTTCTCCGTGGCATCGAGGTAGAAGCCTGCACCCTTGCCCATCTGCCAGTTGGTCAACTCGTCCGGCACGTCCGGGCCACGCGGGCTCGTGTCGGGACAGACGATGATGAGGCCGAGCTCTGAGGCCATGCGGCGATACTCGCCCTTCTCCATGACGTTCGCATGAGTGCAGGTGAGGCCTGAGAGATACCAGAGGACGGGGCGAGGCTCGGTTGTCGCCTGCGGCGGAACATAAACGGCAAAGGTCATTTCGCCCTTGCAGGCGGCGGAATCATGGGCGAAGACGCCCTGCATGCCGCCGAACGCGGTATTCTGCGAGATCACTTTCATCAAAGCCTCCTGGACTTATGGCGTGCCGCCGGCGAGCTGCACCGCGGCGTTGACAGCGGCGGCGACAAGCACCGTGTTGAAGAAGAACGAGACGATCGCGTGCATCAGGTTGACGCGCCGCATCGCGGTGGTGGTGATGGCGACGTCCGAGGTCTGCGCGGTCATGCCGACGACGAAGGCGAAATAGAGAAAATCGTATCCACCGGGATCGTCCGTTTCCGGAAAGGAGAGCCCCCGCGCCGCCGGATCGTTGCCGCCCTCGCGTCGGCCGGCGAGCCAATAGACATGCGCGTAGTAGAACGCCGCCATGGTGTGGACCGTTGCCCAGCCAAGGGCGACCGAGGCAAAGGCGAGGATCAGCTCGGTGGCGCGGCCGCCTCCGGCGCGGTTCAACGCCAGGAAGAGGGCCGCAAGGGAAACGGCCGCCGCCGCGAGCGTCACCAGGAAGATGACCGGCTCCGGCTCGCTCGTGTCACGCGCATTGGCCTTGAGATAGCTTCCGGTAAGCTTCGGAACCCGGAAAGCCGTGATCGACAGATAGATGCAGAAGAACAGGATCGCCGCGACCTCGATCGCCTCGCTGGCGGAGAGCGGAATGCTGATCGGCAAACTGATGAGCGAGCCCATGAGGGCGAGATAGAACGGCCAATGCCTGAGCCCTTGCTTCGGTGTCATCGCCGCCTCCCGTGTGCCGGCTCTTCCTTCACCTTTTGACGCGTCGGCAGAGCCGGTCAAGCGTCTCGAGAAAGGCGGAGCGATCTCTCGCGGTGAGGGCGGCATTGTACCCCTTGCTCTCGCCGGTTTCGCGCAGATGGGCTGCGAGGTCGCGCATCGCGGATGCCATGCCGATATTGCTCCTGTCGAAGACGCGGCCGGTGGGGCCGGTGACGAGCGCGCCCGCGGCAACGCAGCGCCCGGCGAGCGGCACGTCGGCGGTGACGACGATGTCGCCTTCACCGGCGCGCTCGGCGATCCAGTCGTCCGCCGCGTCGAATCCCGCCGATACGATGACATGGCGAACCATCGGGTCACGCGAAGGCCGCAGGCCTGAATTGGCGACGAGGGTCACTTCGAGGCCGTGGCGCTCAGCCACCTTGAGAATTTCCGCCTTTACCGGACATGCGTCGGCGTCGACATAGATCATGACGCAATCAACTTTCCTGCTGCACGCTTCCTTGAACCGGCTCCGACTAAAGCAAACATGCAGCAATTCAAACCTGCTCGAGCGGCGGAAAGCGCCAAAAATTCAAAACGCTCCGGCGCTTCTCTGACTCAAGTTGCGAACTCAGCATACCACGAGCGTCGCGGCAGGCGGTGACGATGCAGCGGTGATACAACGCCGAGCGCCACGCGTAACCCGAAATCGTCACGGAGTGGCCGTTATGGTCGCGGATGCCGAGGGCCGGATGCTGATCTGTCCTTCGAGCCGGACCATCTCGAAATCGCCGCTCAGGACGTCGATGCGGATATGCCAGGTGCCGGGGAGCGGTATGGTCATATGCTCGTTACGCCAGTCCCCTTTTGCGTCCTGCTCCGCCGGCCGCTTGAAGGGCTCTATGCCTGAATCCGGTTTGGACAGGACGAAGGTCACCTTTTTGGCGTCGAGCGCCTGCGACTTGCCATCGAGCAGCCTGACCGAAAGGTCGACCTGGCCGGCGCGTCCCGGCATGGCCTTGACGAAGGCGATCGCCTTGTCGGTGTGAATGTGGGCGGTCGCGGCTTGCTCCGCTACGGCCGCCAATGCCCTCGGCGGCGGCGTGAAACGCCAGGAGGCCGCGATGGCGAATATCAACAGCACGATTGCCGTTTCGGCAGCGACCAGGCGAACCAGCCGCGATGTGGCAGGACCGTTGCCGGCCACGGCCGGGCCGGTCAGGCGCCAGCGATTGACGGCGGCGAGCAGGAATAGTCCGACGAGCAGCCCTGCCTTTGCGAGGAGCAACTGCCCATAGGCCGTGTCGATGAGAGCGCGGGGTTCCCGCACCTGCACGACGGCCAGCACGAGGCCGGCCGCGACAAGCGCCGCGACGGCATAGGGGACGATCGTCGAGAAACGGCGCAGGGCCGCGGCCGCCGCCGGGTCGCCTCGCCTCAAGCGGGATGCGCTCACATGCGTTCGCGTCACCGTTTGTTTTTGCTGCATTTGTGCGACGTCAGGTGATTCCACCTGACTGCAAGATGCTCTGAGCGCCAGGCCCAATGGAGCGAGCGCTCCCACCCAGAAGGTGATCGCGACGGCATGCAGAAAGACCGCTGTCCGCATGAGCCATTGCGGCTCGGCCGCTGCCGCATGGCCGCTCAGCGACAAGGCGGCGCCGGTCAGGATCACGGCGACGAGCGACAACAGGCGCGAAACATGCCCGTGGCTCAGAAGGGCCGCGACGGCCGTGGCGATGGCGACAGCCGCGACGGAGACCGTGGCGCCGACGCTGGTCGCCATGGCGGTGGACCAGACACGGGGTTCGGCGATCAGCGCTATCGGTGCGCCGAGCGCATCGAGACCCTGGAAGGCGAGGGAAGCGAGGGTGCCGATGATGCCGATGCCGAGAGCGGCCATCACGACATTCCGGCCACGGCGAGCGCCGTCGATCAGCCAGCGTGATGCAAAAGCGCCGCCGACGCCGATGAAGAGGCCGATATAGAGCGCCACCTTCGATCCAAGGACGCCGGCACGCACCACCGCGTCGACTTCGTCCCCGATCGGCGGCGGTTCGGCGGTTGCCGTGCCGATCGAGAACACGATCGAGCCGCCGATCGGGTGGCCGTCCGCCGAGGTCACGCGCCAGGTCAGCACGTGCGTTCCGCGGCCGAGGTCGGCCGGCGCGACGATCTCGACCGTTCGATCCTTGACTTTGAAACGCTCGAGCGGAATCGAGGCGCCGTCCGGCGTGACCAGCTTCAGCGTCAGGGGAGACACCGGTTCGCTGAAGCTGAGGGTGTAGGTCGACGGCGCCCTCTCGACGACGGCCCCGTCCTCGGGATCGCTCGAGCTGAACGACGCATGGGCGCAGGCGACGGCGATCTGTGCGAGAAGACCGAACAGCGCCAGCATTGCGAGCCTCGCGAGGCGATGTAGCCTCGGAGACCTGTCGATCATCGAGCGTTCGGTCATTGGCGATTACCCTGCCTGTTGAAGCGTCGTTTGAAGATGATCAGTGGCCGGCCGTCATTTCAAGCAGCCTGATCGCCGGCGCCGGAAGGGGGCGCGAACGCATATGAGCGCATTACGCTCTAAATGTCAGGGACGGAATCCGGAGCGCTCGACGCGCTCGATCTGGACTTCGAGGGCTGCCAGGGCTTCGCCGGTCTGCTCATGCAGTTTTCTGACGAGATCGAACTGTTCGCGAAGCGCGTTCCTCGCCCCGTCGCTGATGTTGTCGTCGGGACCGCGGCCGATGCCGGTCATCAGCCAGGCCGGCGTGACGCCGAGGACGCTGGCGAGCGCGAAAAGCCGATTCGTCCGCGGCTCGGCCCTGTCGCGTTCCCAGGAGGATATGGTCTCGACGCGCACGCCGAGCCGGTCGGCCAGGTCCTTGGCAGAAAGCCTCGCCGCGTCGCGCGCCCTCGAGAGGCGGCCTCCCAACGTGTCGCCGTCCCCGGTATCGCGCAGACGTCCGAGCATGGCTTCGGTGGACAAACGCATGACTTTCTCCTTTGGCACGGCGACGTTCAAAGGTCCCGGGCAAAGTTTCCGAGCGGGCCGGTGGCGCCTCGGTTTCCCGCTGCGGGGCGAAGATTAGGCGAGCCTATGGGTATTCCCGCTACGAAGACCATCCCGCAGCGTCAAAAACGCTACCAAATGCGGCCCTCGCGGTTCTTCGCAAATGTGCGCCGGCGTCCGGTATTTGGGGCATGCCTCGTCGCAAGGGCCGCGGGGGCGCCTTCATCCCTCGTCCGGTCGGGTCGGGCCGAAGACCGTTTCGAACGCCTGCCTCAGACGGATATCGACGTCGGGCATCATGACCGGCAAGCCGAGGTCGACGAGGCTCGTCACGCCGTAGCCGCGTATGCCGCAGGGCACGATGCCGCCGAAATGATCGAGATCCGGGTCGACGTTGAGGGCAAAGCCGTGGAAGCTCACCCACTTGCGCAGGCGGATGCCGATCGCCGCGATCTTGTCCTCGGCCGTCGAGCCATCGGCGAGAGGCGGCTTTTCCGGACGGCGCACCCAGACGCCGACGCGGTCCTCGCGGCGCTCGCCCTTGACGTTCATCGCATCGAGCGTGGTGATGATGACGTTTTCGAGCGCAGCAACGAAGGCGCGAACGTCCTGACGCCGGCGCCTGAGATCGAGCATCACGTAGACGACGCGCTGCCCCGGGCCGTGGTAGGTGTATTCGCCGCCGCGGCCAGTCGAAAAGACCGGGAATCGATCGGGCATGACCAGGTCGGCGGCGTCGGCGCTGGTGCCGGCGGTGTAGAGCGGCGGGTGCTCGACCAGCCAGACCAGTTCGTCGGCCAAACCCGCGCCGATGGCGGCGGCTTCCCGTTCCATCGTTTCGACAGCTTGTGGATAATCGATGAGGGAAGGGGCGATGCGCCAGCGCACCGGCGGCGAATCCGGCGGTGCGAACATGGTCTGGCTCAGATCTTCACGCTGCATTGGGCCCTGCATTGCTGATTTTTCCAGCCTGTACATGGGGCCGCGCGCGGCAAGAGTCCAGCGTTTCAGGCGCTTCGCGAAGGGGGCGTTGAAATAGTTTCATTTCACGTCAAATTTCTGTCGTGACACCCTTGTGCACCCCAAATGCTTTTGCTACATGCACCCCCGCCGACGCAATCGGCACCTACCACGATGCGGTCGTGGCGGAATTGGTAGACGCGCAGCGTTGAGGTCGCTGTGGGGCAACCCGTGGAAGTTCGAGTCTTCTCGACCGCACCAAGCCGAACTCTCGGCATTGATCTTCTTTGTTTTTTCCTGTTGTTGACAACTTAGCGTGGCCCGGTTTCGGTCCATGTCGTGGTGTAGCCGGAACCCAACTTCGGCGGCGCCTTCTCAATAGCGCCGCCCGCCGTGTCGGATGTTCGCCTCGACAAGAAGGCGGCTGCGGCGGCATCGCGATGCCAAGATGGAGCGGGGCGCCAGCGCATGTGAGCGCGCCCCGCTCTAGGCGGAAACCAGCTTCTTTTCTGCCGCGAAGGGGCTCAGGCCAAGCCAGGTCTGCATCTGGCTGGCGAGCTGACGATCGCCGGTGAGCACGAGTTTTCCATCGCTCATCGCCCGGCGTACAGTTGTCAGTCCCATCCAGATCGCCGTCATGGTGCGCAGGTCGGTACTGACGTACAGGTCGATATCGAAGCCGGGGTCGACCGGGCAGAGATCCACCTCGGCACCGGGTTCGATGAGAAGCCACCATTGCCGTCGAGCGGCAGGTAGCTCCGGGTACAGGAAATGAACCACGAGGCGCCGCGGCGGCAACGTCGTGACATCGAGATTGCGGTGTATGTCCCACATCAAGAGCGATGGATCGAGATGCTGCAACGAGACATCGGCCTCGAACCAGCGCTGGCCCCATATGCCGATCGCCTCGATCACCGGCTTCAAGCCCCTTCCGGCCGGCGTCAGCTGATACTCGAGAATTCCCGGCTCGGTCCGCGAAGCAACACGACGGACGATGCCGGCCTGCTCGAGATCGCGCAGCCGCTTGACCAGGAGCGCCGGCGACATGCGCGGCACGCCTCGCCGCAAATCGTTGAAGCGCGTCGAGCCGGCCAACAACTCGCGCAGGAGCACGACGGTCCAGCGCGTGCACAGCACCTCCGCCGCCAATGCCACCGGACAGAACTGTCCATAGCTTGCCTGTGCCATGATGAAACCTCCTCCGAGGCTCCCTAGAGGCTACGGCAGATGGCTTTTCCTGGCTAGTTCAGTTTCTAAAGCGGGGCGCTTCAATTCCTGAACTGGTGCTGGCCCCCTGCGAGGTGCACTCTCCCTGATGATTGCCCGAACATCGGGTGAGAGCTGGGAGGATCACGCGTATGGGAGACCAATGGGTATTCAAGAGCGAAACTTACGACAACTGCAGTTGTGCCATGAATTGCGGCTGCCAATTCAATTTGCCGAGCACGCACGGATATTGCCAGTCCGCCTTCATCGGCAACCTCGTCGAGGGCCACTTCAACGGCACGCCGCTCGTCGGCCTGAACTGGGCGGCGTTGTACAAGTGGCCCGGAGAAATAAAGGACGGAAACGGCAGGCGTCAGATCATCATCGACGAGCGAGCGGACGAGCCTCAACGGATTGCACTTGAGACGATCATCTCAGGCGATGCGTGCGAGCCTTTCAGCAATTTGTTCGCGGTCTTCGCGACCACCTGTTCGGAATTCTGCGAGACGTTGTTCCTGCCGATCGATCTCAGGGCGGACCTGGACGCGCGAACCGCGAAGGTTACGATTCCCGGCGTCTTGACGAGCAGGGCGAGCCCGAAGGTTAACGAATTCACGGGCGAGCCGTTCCACGTCGCGCTCGCGCGACCGAGCGGCAGCTTTGAGTTTACCTACGCGGAACTCGGGCTCGGTACGACATCGGTGACCGGGGACATGGAAATGGCGTTCCAAGACTCATGGGCGCATTTCTGTGTCCACCACTTCAATCAGGATGGCTTGGTCAGACAAAGATCGAGGCTCACGGCATGGCTCGGCTAAATCGTTAGAGCTTTAGCCTCAGGCTCCGGGACGAGATGGCGCTGCTGCCGGAGCGCGAGAGCGCGGCCGAGCCGCTTCAGGCGGTGCGTGTCAAACGGCACTGAACTTGATGCCCCGATGGCGGCTACCGCATCCGAATGAAAAAGCCCCCGTAACCGAATGGTTCTACGGAGTTTTTCATTTTTTTCTTGCCATCGCGCCATGTCTGGGCTGAAATGGACGGGTTGCCCTGTCCTGTCGAGGAAAGGGCACCGACCTGATGCCCGGTTCGCGGCCGCGGTGCCGCGCTTTCCGCATGGCCCTGCTTTGGCGTTCCTTTCTGATGCGCGCGAGGGCTGTACTCACGCAAGAGCCGTCCTACACGATATTGTTGATGGCTAAATTCGCGGAATCGTAAAAAAGAAGTCGGAGAAAGACCGGGGATTAGTTATGATTCCCTTGTCATGAAGGATTCGCGAGAGCGACCGGCATGATGGGGTGACAGAGCGACGAGTCCTGCGCAGCGCGCCTCGCATTTTTATTGAGGCGCCGATCGGTCGGTCCCGGACTGATACGTGGAATTCGTCGTTGGCTGCTGCTTCGGCATCCGCTTCCTGTGCCGGTGATAATTGAAGGAACTTTGAACTCGCGAAAACCGTTCACTTGAAGCAGAGGCCGTTAGGCAGCGATCCCGTTTCAACCAAGCGGCCCTGCCGCGGGAGAGCACGATGCAAAGGAGTGAATCTGACGTCTTCGACCTATTCTCGGAGATCTATACGAGTGCAGCGCAAGAAGAGATAAGTCTACAGGAATATCTCCTTGCATGTCGCGATGACAAAAGCATGTACGCCACCGCTCAGGAACGAATGGTGGACGCCATTGGAGAACCGGTTCTCGTCGATACCAGCGCTGACGAGCGTCTCGGCCGGATCTTCGCAAACCGGACCATCAAGATTTATCCGGCCTTCTCCGATTTCTTCGGTATGGAAGACACGATCGAGCGGATCGTCGGCTACTTCCGCTACGCTGCCCAGGGTCTCGAGGAGCGCAAGCAGATCCTTTATCTGCTGGGCCCGGTCGGTGGCGGCAAGTCGTCGCTCGCCGAGCGACTGAAGAGGCTGATGGAGCATAGGCCGATCTACACGTTGATGGTCGACGGCAAGATCAGCCCGATCTTCGAGTCTCCGCTCGGCCTGTTTCATCCCGAGCGCATGGCCGATCTTCTCGAGGATAAATACGGCATCGCCCGGCGCAGGCTCACCGGCCTGATTTCGCCCTGGGCGGCCAAGCGGCTCGACGAGGTCGGCGGCGACATTTCGAAATTCAGCGTCGTCAAGCTGGTGCCGTCGCGGCTGCGCCAGATCGGCATCGCCAAGACGGAGCCCGGCGACGAGAATAACCAGGACGTTTCCTCGCTCGTCGGCAAGGTCGACATCCGCCAGCTCGAGAATTACAGCCAGGCCGATCCGGACGCCTATTCCTACAGCGGCGGGCTTAACCGCACCACGCAGGGGCTGCTCGAATTCGTCGAGATGTTCAAGGCGCCGATCAAGGTCCTGCATCCGCTGCTGACCGCAACCCAGGAAGGCAGCTACAACGGCACGGAAAACTTCGGCGCATTCCCCTATCAGGGCACCATCCTTGCCCACTCCAACGAGTCGGAATGGCTGCAGTTCAAGAACAACCGCAACAACGAGGCGTTCCTCGACCGCATCCTGGTGGTCAAGGTTCCCTACTGCCTGCGGGTCACCGAGGAGAAGCAGATCTACGAGAAGCTTCTGCACGAAAGCGAGCTGCTCAACAATCCCTGCGCGCCGGAGGTGCTGGAGATCCTCAGCCGCTTCACCGTCTCGACCCGGCTCGTGCCGCACGAGAACTCGTCGCTCTACACGAAGATGAGGGTCTATGACGGCGAGAACCTCAAGGACGTCGATCCGAAGGCGCGCTCGGTGCAGGAATATCGTGACGCCGCCGGCGTCGACGAGGGCATGACCGGGGTCAGCACCCGCTTCGCCTTCAAGGTCCTGTCCGAGACGTTCAACTACGACACCAAGGAGGTGGCGGCCGATCCGGTGCACCTCATGTATATCCTCGAGCAGGCGATCAAGCGCGAGCAGTTCCCGAAGGAGACGGAGGCGGCCTATCTCGACTTCATCAAGTCGGAACTCGCCACCCGTTACGCGGAGTTCATCGGCCACGAGATCCAGAAGGCCTATCTGGAATCCTACAGCGAATACGGCCAGAACCTGTTCGATCGCTACATCGCTTATGCCGATGCCTGGCTCGAGGACCAGGACTTCAAGGATCCGGATACCGGGCAGATCCTCAACCGGAAGATACTCGACAGCGAGCTCTCGCAGATCGAGAAGCCGGCCGGCATCGCCAACCCGAAGGACTTCCGCAACGAGGTCGTCAAGTTCACGCTCCGCGCCCGCGCCAAGAACCACGGCCGCAATCCGTCCTGGACGAGCTACGAAAAGCTTCGGGAAGTGATCGAGAAACGCATGTTCGGCCAGGTGGAGGACCTTCTGCCTGTCATCAGCTTCGGCTCCAAGAAGGACAGCGCCACCGAGAAGCAGCATGCCGAATTCGTGCAACGCATGAAGGAGCGTGGCTACACGGAACGGCAGGTACGGCGACTGGTCGACTGGTACATGCGCGTGAACAAGGCAGGTTAAGAATGCCGGATGCAGGGGTCAGCCAATGCCGAATTTCATCGACCGCCGCCTCAACCCGAAGGACAAGAGTCTCGGCAACAGGCAGCGCTTCCTGAAGCGTGCGCGGGAGGAGTTGAAACGAGTCATCAAGGAGCGGGTCAAAACAGGCAAGATCACGGACGTTGATGTCGAGCAGAACGTATCCATGCCCGCCCGCGGCGTCAGCGAACCGACATTCCAGCCCGACAGCGGCACCGGCGAAAGGCGGCACGTCCTGCCCGGCAATCGGGAGTTCGCGCAGGGAGACCGAATTCCGAAAAAGGCCGCCGGCGGCGGCGCCTCGGGTGCAAGTGCCGGAACCGGGCGGAGCGAGGACGATTTCCAGTTCGTCCTTTCGCGCGAAGAGGTGCTCGACCTTTTCTTCGAGGACCTCGAACTGCCGGACATGGTGAAGCTCAACCTCAAGGAATCCGTCGCCTTCAAGCGCCGCCGTGCCGGCTTCACCGCGAGCGGTTCTCCCACGAACATCAATGTCGGGCGCACCATGCGCAACAGCTACGGTCGCCGCATCGCCCTGCATCGACCCTCGCGCCGGGAAGTCGAGGCGCTCGCCGACGAGATCGCCAGGCTGGAAGCGCAGCCCGAAGCAGGGGCGAAGCACCGGAAGCAAATCGCGGAACTGCGCGAGAGACTGGAGAAGCTCGAACGCCGGCGTCGACGTATCCCATACGTCGATCCGGTCGACATTCGCTTCAACCGCTTCGAACCGCAGCCGCTGCCCAATGCCAGCGCGGTGATGTTCTGCCTGATGGACGTCTCCGCCTCGATGGGCGAGCGGGAGAAGGATCTCGCCAAGCGCTTCTTCGTACTGCTGCACCTCTTCCTCAAGCGGCGTTACGAGCGGATCGACATCGTCTTCATCCGGCACACGGACGAGGCGGGTGAGGTCGACGAGAATACGTTCTTCTACAGCAAGCAGAGCGGCGGCACGGTCGTCTCCACCGCGCTCGAGGAGATGCTCCGCGTCATCCAGGAGCGCTACCCGGCCCACGAATGGAACATCTACGCCGCGCAGGCCTCGGACGGGGAGAACATCTCCGGCGATTCCGAACGCTGCGCCTCGCTGCTGAATGACGACCTGATGCGGCTCTGCCAGTATTACGCCTATGTCGAGATCATCGACGAGCGCGAAACGGAGATCTTCGGCACGACCGACAACGGGACGTCGCTCTGGCGGGCCTATCGCACCGTCGACGGCGAATGGCCGAATTTCCAGATGACCCGGATCGCCAAGCCGGCGGATATCTATCCGGTCTTTCGAAAACTCTTCGGCAAGCAGCCAAGCATCCAGATGGGCAAGTGAAAGGCGACGGGCATGTCAAAGGGTGCGGGCGCAAACCTCCTGTTTCAAAGTTCCGACTGGAACTTCGAGACGCTGGCGCGGACCTACGACGCCATCGAGGCGATCGCGCTCGATGAACTCGGGCTCGATGTCTACCCGAACCAGCTCGAGATCATCTCCTCCGAGCAGATGCTCGACGCCTATTCCTCCGTCGGCATGCCGCTGATGTACCAGCACTGGTCCTTCGGCAAGCGCTTCGTCTTCGAGGACCACCTCTATCGCAGGGGCCGGCGCGGCCTCGCCTATGAGCTGGTGATCAACTCCAACCCTTGCATCACCTATCTGATGGAGGAAAACACCATGGCGATGCAGGCGCTGGTGACCGCGCATGCCGCCTTCGGCCATAACCATTTCTTCAAGAACAATTACCTCTTCCGCCAGTGGACGGACGCGAGCGCGATCCTCAGCTACATGGAGTTCGCGAAGAAATACATCAGCAAATGCGAGGAGCGCTACGGCACCACGGCCGTCGAGGAGATCCTCGATTCCGCTCACGCGCTCATGGACCAGGGCGTCTTCCGCTACAGGCGACCGCCGAGGCTGTCCTCCGAAAAGGAGCGGGAGCGGATGCGCGAGAGGCTGGAATACGAGGAGCAGACCTACAGCGACCTGTGGCGGACGCTGCCGCCGACGAGCGCGGGCCTCGATCCGACCGCGGCCGAGCGCGATGCGTTGGAACGCAAGAAGCAGCTGAACCTTCCTGAGGAGAACCTGCTCTATTTCCTCGAGAAAACCAGCCTGATCCTCGAGCCCTGGCAGCGGGAGATTCTCCGCATCGTCCGTGTCATCGCGCAATATTTCTATCCGCAGCGCCAGACGAAGGTGATGAACGAGGGATGTGCCACCTTCGTCCACTACACGATCATGAACAGGCTTTTCGACGAGGGCAGGATCACCGAGGGGGCGATGCTGGAGGTTCTCCAGAGCCATACCAATGTCGTCTTTCAGCCGGCCTTCGACGATCCGCGTTACCCGGGCATCAATCCCTATGCGCTGGGATTTGCGATGATGCAGGACATCGAGCGCATCTGCGTCGACCCCACGGCGGAAGACCGCGACTGGTTTCCCGACATCGCCGGCAGCGGCAACTGGCGCGAGACGCTGCTCGACGCCTGGGCGAACCATCGCGACGAATCCTTCATCCTGCAATATCTGAGCCCGTCGCTGATCCGCAAGTTCAGGCTGTTCCTGCTGACCGACGAGGCGGACGAGAACTTCTGCGAGGTCGCCTCAATCCATAATGAACGCGGCTACGAGGCCATACGCGCAGCCCTTGCCCGCAGCTACGATATCGGCGCCAACCAGCCTGACATCCAGGTCATGGACGTCGATCTCCTGGGAGACCGTCACCTGCGGCTGCAGCACAATGTGAAGAACGGCGTGCTTCTTGAGGAAAGCAATCGCGACGCCACGCTCCGCCACGTCCGTCATCTCTGGGGCTACGAGGTAAGTCTCGTCGGCATCGAGGCGGAGACCGGCGAGACGCTTTACGAATGCTCGACCGAAGAACTTGCCGACTAGAGCATTTTGCAGTCAGGTGGAATCACCTGACGTTGCACATGTCCGCAACCGGCGCGGTGCGCCGGAAGATGCCGCACCACGCCGATCGGATCGTTGGGGATCATTTCTCCGTGCCGTCAGGCGAAACCTGCTGCGTCTCGCCACCCGTCCCGGATTGGGCTGTCGGGTCCCGGTCGACGGGGGCGGGCTGTCCGGAGGTGCCGATGCTTCCGGTCTGGTCCTGCGCCGGCGCCGGCTCGCCCTGCTGCGTCTCCGTTACGCGATCCGTATCGGTACTTTCGCCCCAGATCTCCACGGCCCCCCAAGCCAGGAAGGCGAGGAGCAGCCCTCCGAGGAGGACACCCAGTATGGGTATGCCCCAGCGTCCTTGCTTCGCTTCTTCGGCCGAATAGGTCTTCCGTTCCGGCTCGTGCGTCGACGAGGCCGGATCGCCACGTTCGTCAAGGTATTTTGCCATTGCGTCGTCTCCCGTGGTTGTCTCCCTGAAAACGGCAAGGGGGTCGCAATGTTCCGGAACTGTAGCGCCGCGCGTTCTTGCGCGCGCAAAGGTCGCTGCAGCATTTTGAATTGCTCCCTGTTGCCCTTAATCGCGGTCGATCCAGGTGACATGCAGGAGAGGGGCGGGGTTCGAGCGCTCGATGCGCCGCGATCAGTCGCCCAGGCTGTCGACGAAGGTGCGCCGAATGAGCTTGTAGGTGTGATCGGGCTGAACCTCATAGGTTTCGTAGACGATCCTGCCTTCGTGGATGAACCGGTTTGGTATCTTGGTGCCCGGTGCCGCCTGCGTCTTGCGCGTGGAGGCGGTCTCGCCATAGGTCAGGCTGCCGGGCAGCGGCTCGAGTTCTGCCGTGGAGGTGCATCCCGCCAGAGCGGCACAGAGAAGAGTGAGGCGCAGATATTTCATCGCAGGACCTTCGTTCGAGTGGCTGCTGCTTGTCTCGGTGGTAAGACGCGCGGCGCTTAAGGGATGCAGCGTGGTTTGGCAAGGCGCCGAGCATTTTGTGCGCCGCGGCTTCCAGGCGCGGCGAAACTATTCGACAGTGGGCGCCGGCGCAACCTTGGCGCGTCTCAGTTGGCCTGCGGCGCCATCGATTTCTGGAAGCGTTTCAGGACGCGCTCGCGCTTCAGCCTCGACAGCCGCCTGATCCAGAAAATGCCGTCGAGCTGGTCGATCTCGTGCTGAAGGCAGACGGCCATCAGTCCGGCCGCCTCTTCCTCGCGCGTCTCACCCGAAAGCGTTTGGTAGAGCACGCGCACGGTTGCCGGCCGTTCCACCTCTTCGGAAATGCCGGGCATCGATATGCTGCCTTCGCTGTGGCGCGCGATCTCGCTCGATCGCCACGTGATTTCCGGATTTATGAAGGCGTGCGGTCCGGCCTGCGGATCGAGCTCGATCACGGTTACCCGCTGCGGCACGCCGATGTGCGGCGCGGTGATGCCGATCCCCGGGGCGGCCCGCATCGTGTCGACGAGATCGTCGACCAGCCGGATCAGATCATCGTCGAATCGATCAACCGTTGCGGCCGCCGTGCCGAGCAGCGGACTGGGAAAGCGGACGATCGGTCGGACAGCCATTTCGAAAACCTCCTTGCGCCGGTGTCCGCCGGGCGGCAGGCAGACGGCGAGCCTTATTCGTTTCACTTTTTTCATATGCATTTGCAACAGGTTGTATAAATCGTTCCGCGGTCCTTCGTCGACGTCGCCTCGGCTGTGGACCTTGGCGGAGCTTTGCGTTAGCAGGGCGGGAGACCGTTTCCGGCCCCGGCCCGAGCGGTCGAACGGCAGGTTAAACTCGTCTTCCGCCCTTCACGCGGGCTCGGGCGGCGGTATCCTTCGAGGGCGGGTCCATGAGCAACACCGGCGACGACGACCGCGGTTCCGATGAAATCGCCGTCCACGACGGATCGGACATCTATGCCGAGGACGGGTCGGTCCGTTCCGATTTCCTGATGCATGTCGGCGCGGCGATCGTCGACCGCGATATCATCTATCTTCGCCAGCATGTCGCCCATCTTCACGCCTCCGAACTCGGCGACCTGCTGGAAGCGATTCAGCCGGAGCAGCGCCTGGCGCTCGTTTCGCTTCTCGGCAAGGAATTCGATCTCTCAGCCCTGACCGAGGTCGACGAGGCGATCCGTCTCGACATCGTCGAGCATATGCCGAACGAGCAGATCGCCGAGGCGATCGGCGAGATGGATTCCGACGACGCCGTCTACATTCTCGAGGACCTCGACCAGGAGGATCAGGAGGAGATCCTCGCCAAGCTCCCCTTTACCGAGCGCGTTCGCCTGCGCCGTTCGCTCGAATATCCGGAGAGCACCGCCGGCCGGCGCATGCAGACCGAGTTCGTGGCCGTGCCGCCCTTCTGGACCGTCGGCCAGACGATCGACTACATGCGCGAGGACGAGGATCTTCCCGACAGTTTCACACAGATTTTCGTCATCGATCCGACCTTCAAGCTGCTCGGCGCCGTCGATCTCGATCGCGTGCTGCGCACCAAGCGCTCGGTGAAGATCGACGCGATCATGCGCGACACCAGCCACGCCATTCCGGCCGAGATGGACCAGGAGGAAGCGGCGCAGCTCTTCGAGCAATACGACCTGCTTTCGGCCGCCGTCGTCGACGAGAACGGCCGGCTGGTCGGCGTGCTGACGATCGACGATGTCGTCGACGTGATCCAGGAAGAGGCGGAGGAGGACCTCTTGCGTTTGAGCGGCGTCGGTGACGAGGAATTGTCGGACTCCGTCGCCGAGGCTTCGCGCTCGCGGGTGCCCTGGCTTTTCGTCAACTCGATGACTGCCTGCATCTCCGCCTCGGTCATCGGCCTGTTCGATGCAACGATCCAGCAGATCGTGGCGCTTGCCATCCTGATGCCGATCGTTGCCGGCATGGGCGGCAATGCAGGCTCGCAGACCATGACCGTGACGGTGCGTGCGCTGGCGACCCGCGGCCTCGATATTCACAATGCGCCGCGGATTATCCGCCGCGAAGCCGGCGTCGGTCTCCTGAACGGCATGATTTTCGGAACCCTGATCGGCCTCGTTGCCGGCCTTTGGTTCCAGGATCCCAATATCGGCGGCATTATCGCCGCCGCCATGCTGATCAACATGATGGCGGCGGCGCTTGCCGGGATCCTGATCCCGCTGCTTCTGGAAAAGTCCGGTGCCGATCCGGCCGTCTCCTCAGCCGTTTTCGTTACCGCCGTGACGGATGTAACCGGATTTTTCAGCTTCCTGGGCATTGCGACCTGGTGGTTCCATGTTGGGTGAGACGTGTTTGACTTTTACGTCAAAGTCAATAATAGTGGGCCGCGTGAGTTGATGGAATGGCGGTGTGAACAAGTACTATAGCATTACCGAACTGACCCGGGAATTCGGCATCTCGACCCGGACATTGCGCTTCTACGAGGATGAGGGGCTCATCCATCCGGAGCGGCGCGGCCGCACGCGCCTGTTTCGGCCGGCCGACCGGCACCTGATCAAGGAGATCCTGCGTGGCCGGCGCATCGGGTTCACCATCGCCGAAATCCGCGAGATCATCCAGGTCTACAAGGACCCGCCGGGCGAGATGGGTCAGTTGCAGCTCTTGATGAAGCGCGTCGAGGAGAAGCGCGAGGAACTGCGCCAGAAGCGCAAGGACATCGAGGATACGCTTGCCGAGCTCGACAATGTCGAGGAAGCGTGCCTGACCCGGCTTGCCGAGATCGGCGTCGGTACTTGAGCCAAGCCTCCCAAGCCTTCCCGAATGGCGGCCGCGAGCCGCCTTTTTGCTATCGGCGCATCAAATCCAGCGTGCCGTGTGACGGCAATAGCGTTCGAATTCGAAGCCGAAGCGCGACAGGAGGTGCAGTTCCTCCTTGCGGATGGCAAAGAGGGTGGTGAGCACGACCGCCGCAATCGCCGTGATGAAGAACCACGGATTGAGCATCACCAGCCCGAACCCGACCATCATCAGCGTATAGCCGAGATAAATCGGATTGCGGGTGAAGCGGAATGGCCCGCACGTGACAAGGCAGGTGGCGCAGCGTGTCGGCAGGACGGCGGTATGCCGTTCGACGAGGGTCTTGATGGCCCAAAGCTCGAGCACGATTGCCACAAGGATCAGCGCACTCCCGACCAGCAGCGGGAACCAGCCATGGCCGTGAGCGACGGCGAGCGGAAACAGGCAGTTCGCAACGAGCGCGATCAGCACCGCCACGCCATAGAGCAGGGCGGGCCACGGAAAGCTCAGCGGCTTGGCACGATAGGCATTCATGTCCTAGTCCCCTGATTGTGCGTCCATTGTGCACTGACTGGCGATTCGCGCAATGCGTTCATCGGCGTTCGCATCGATCTTGCCCAGGTTTAAATCGTCGAACAGGTTCTGCTCTTTCAGCCGATCGAGCGTACAGCCGCAAAACCGGTCGCAGGCGACGGTGGGATTGCTGCTGCTGCAGGCTCGCTCGCAGTTCATCCGGTAGGCCAGGGCCGGATCCGGTGTGGGGGCGGGGACGACGAGCGAGAAGAGATAGACGAGCCCGATGAGGAGCGGCTGGTGCACGAGGTATATGAGGAGGCTGTGGCGCCCCCCGAATGCGAGCGGCGCGATCCACGGCATCCTCCCGCTCTGCGGCGGGGGCGAGGCCTGCCGTCTGGCGAGCAGCGGGCGCATCAGCTTGGCCGTGCCCAGGCCGGCAAGAAACGGCGCCAGCCACGGCAGCAGCGGCACATAGTCGTTTGAGCGCGGGACCGTCTCGGAAAGCCCGAGCCACCAGAGCGCCGGCACGTCGAAGATCGGCGAGCGCAGGTAGAGCGGCGCGGCGAAGGCCGCCGCAGCGGCGACGAAGGAGACGACCGCAGGCAGCCGAAGGAACAGGAGACCGACCAGGCTTGCCGCCGCGATGGCGTGGAGAATGCCGAAGAAGATGAACGAGCCGGGGAAGACGAACCAGGTCGCGATGCTGATCAGGGCTGCAGCGCCGGCGATCTTGACGAAACGAAGCGAGAAGGCGCGGGGCCGGAATTTCGGGAACTGGCCGAGCACGAGACTGTAGCCGGCGAGAAAAAGGAAGCTGCTCGCGATCAGCCGCGCAAAGAGCCGCCAGGCACCCGTTCCCGCGGTACCGGACGCGACATAGCCGAAGAATTCCAGGTCCCAGGTGAAGTGATAGATTGCCATCGCGACGAGCGCCAGGCCGCGCAAGGCATCCAGAAGCGCGATCCGGCGATGGGCGGCGACGCCCGCCTCTTGGAGGTCTGTCTCAGGGATCGTCGTCGCGCTGTGGTCGGACATGGGCATCGCCGTTCTTCTGTTGGGACGAATCTACTCGACTGGTCTACTGCATGTCTCCCTGGATCGACCTCGATTTGAGGACCAAGACATGCAGCAATTCAAAGTGCTGCAACACAGGCCAGTTGCGTCGAGATTATGCTGAAATGAGGGCGCCGCAGGCTTTATTGAACCTCTTCGATCAGCGCCGTTCGCGCTTCGGAGAAGAACTGCCGCCGCACCAGCACGAATATGACGAAGACGGTTAGAACGATGAAGACATAGGGGCTGATGAACCAGCCGAGATAGCCGATCGACAGGAAGATCGCCCGCAAACCGGCATTGAAATGCTTGGCCGCCAGAACATTCATGCGGATGGCCCGTTCTGCAGCCCGTTCGGCTGCCTGCGGGTCGCGCGTCATGTCCGCCGTCATCGGGATCCCGCCCATCAGGATGGAGCAGTAATTGAAGAGCCGGTAGGACCAGCCGAACTTGAAGAAGGAATAGCCGAAGAGGCAGGTGAGCCCGCCGACCTTCAACTCGAAGCCCGTCCGCCCGCTCCGGAAGATCTGCGGCAGATCGTTGAAGATCATCTGCACCTGGTCGGTCGCGCCGAGCAGCGCGAAACAGCCGCCGAGCGCGAAGATCGTCGTCGAGGCGAAAAACGCGGTGCCGTTCTGAAGCCCCGCGATGATCTGCGTATCGATCATCTTCAGGTCGCGATTGAGCGAGTTGCGAATCCATCGCGCCCTGTTCTCGTTCATCAACCGGGTCAGGCTGACGCGTTTGAAGCCGCGTCGGCCGTCGGACGCCCAGCTGAAGCCGGCCCACAGAAGGATGAAGATGGCGAATGCAAGGTAGTCTTCGAAGGTCATGGCGGTGTTTTGGCACGGCTGCTTTAAAATGCAAGATCACGCGGCGCGCGTTGCGCAGGCACTCGCCGCATTCAGGCGCCGCATTCAGGAAGAAAGCAAAATTGCGGCAACCGACGCTCCGCAACGGCGGAATCCGCCACCTGCGCCCCTGCAGGACACCGCTTCGCCACATTTCGCCGTTGCGCGTTAATCTTTTCTTCGCTATGCAGCACGCCTTCCTGTTTGCCGGGCCTCGGCCTTTCGGAGACACCATGGAAAATACAGTAGAGAAGTCGTGCTGGGGCGTGACCGTCCGCGCCGTGGCGGGTTTCGCCGGCATTCTTGCACTCGCTTATCTCTTCGGCGGCTTCTGAGAAAATTGAACGACCGGTCAGGGCGATATGGCTTTTCCGACCCTGTCGCTTTTCTGCCGGCATAAGCGCCGATCGGTTCGGCTTCCTGCCGATGTCGCGCGGACGAAATCCAATGTCGGTCGACCGCCATAGGATTGCTTAGGGTTTCATCCTATATGTAGGGGGATGATCGACGCCGCTCTTGCGCGCAACCGGTGCGGCTTCGGTCCCATCAACGACACCCGTGTTTCCGGCCGCACGTGCGGCGGCGCGTCTTGTCAGGGGTCTGGGCAGGCAGTTCATGTTTCTTTCCGTCTTCGACGTTTTCAAGATCGGTATCGGTCCTTCGAGTTCGCACACCATGGGACCGATGTCGGCCGCCAACCGGTTCCTCGAGCTCATCCTCTCGGACGACTGGCCGCGGCCGTCCAATGCCACGGTCGCTGCCGTCAAGGTCAGCCTGCATGGCTCGCTGGCGCACACCGGCATCGGCCACGGTACGGGCCGGGCGGTGATCCTCGGGCTGATGGGCGAGCGCCCGGACCTCGTCGATCCGGACCGGATGGACGCGATCATCGAGGAGGTGGAGCGCACCGGTCGCGTCACGCCCCCGGGCCATCCCGCTTACGCGTTCCAACCGAAGACCGACCTGGTTTTCGACAAGAAGGTGCCGCTGCCGGGCCATGCGAACGGCATGACCATTTCCGCTTTCGATCGCGACGACCGGCTGCTTCTGAAGCGGATCTACTATTCGATCGGCGGCGGTTTCGTGGTGACCGACACGGAACTCGAGGCCATGCGCGCCCAGAAGAACAGGCCTGCCGGCGTCAAGGTGCCCTATCCCTTCGCAACCGCACGGCAGATGCTCGACATGGCCGCGCGTTCCGGATTGACGATCGCCCAGATGAAACGGGCGAACGAGGAATGCACGAGGTCGAGGGAAGAGCTCGATGCCGGCCTCGACCGGATTTGGGCGGCGATGAAGAGCTGCATCGATCGCGGTCTCAGCCAGGACGGAATCATGCCGGGTGGACTGAAGGTGCGCCGGCGCGCCCGGGCGATCCATGACAAGCTGCAGGAGGAATGGCGCTCCAACAAGACCAACCCGTTGCTCGCCAATGATTGGTTGAGCGTCTATGCCATGGCGGTCAACGAGGAAAACGCCGCCGGCGGCCGGGTGGTGACGTCGCCGACCAACGGCGCCGCCGGCGTCGTGCCGGCCACGATCCGCTATTATCTGCATTTCCACGACGATGCCGACCAGGAGGGTATCCGCGATTACCTGCTGACCGCTGCGGCGATCGGCGGCATCATCAAGCACAACGCCTCGATCTCCGGCGCGGAGGTCGGCTGCCAGGGCGAGGTCGGTTCGGCTTCCGCTATGGCGGCGGCGGGCCTTGCCGCCGTGATGGGCGGCACGCCCGAGCAGATCGAGAATGCCGCCGAGATCGCCCTCGAGCATCACCTCGGCATGACCTGCGATCCGGTCGCGGGTCTCGTGCAGGTGCCTTGCATCGAGCGCAATGCGCTTGGCGCCGTCAAGGCGGTCACGGCGGCGTCGCTCGCGCTCAAGGGCGACGGCAAGCATTTCGTGCCGCTCGATGCCTGCATCGAGACGATGCGGCAGACGGGCGTCGACATGAGCGAGAAGTACAAGGAGACATCCACCGGCGGGCTCGCGGTCAACGTCGTCGAGTGCTGAGCGATCTGCCGCCGGCATCCGGCTCCAACGCCGAAAGGCCCGGCATGGCTCCTGTGGACGAAGCGGCGCAATTTACTTGACCGCACCCCGCAGGCGGGTGTTCAAGGTTCGCCATGGCTTTGCATCTCATTAAGCTCTGCGTCGGCGCCGAATCCGTCGAGGACTTGCGCGAATGGGTCTCGCGCAAGGCTCTGGCCGCGATCGCTGCAGGCCAGCAGCCGCACTCGTTCCATACGACACGGATGGTTCCGAAGCGCACGGAAGAGCTGCTGGCGGACGGCTCGCTTTATTGGGTGATCAAGGGGTACGTGCAGGCGCGCCAGCCGCTGATCGGCGTCGAGACCTTCACAGACGGGGAAGGCATCGGCCGCTGCAATCTCATCCTCGGCCCGGAGGTGGTGGAGACGGAACTGCAGCCACGCCGGGCGTTCCAGGGCTGGCGTTACCTGGAGGAGAAGGAGGCCCCGCGCGATCTCGCGTCCCTTTCTTCCGGCGGCGAGGAGATGCCGCTCGAGCTCAGGCGCGAACTCGCCGAGCTCGGCCTGTTGTAGACTGCGGCGCGCAGATTTTTCCCGCCGGCAAGCGGCTTCCACAAGAAATGTCTGCAGTCGGGTGGAATCACCTGGCGCCGCGCGAATGCGGCAGAAACAAACGGATAGATCCTGCTCTTTGCGTTCAGGGCAGCCGCATCCTGAGCGGGCGACGCCCGGGCGCGGTGACGTGCAGGTGGATCCCGACCCGGGGCTGGGTCGAGCGCCAGGCGCGGGCGCCGTGCGTGAGAAGCATCGCGACGAGATCGCGCGTCTTTGCCTTCGACCGGTTGAGGCCGATGTCGGCAATGCGCATCGCCGCTTCGTGCAGCGGATGCAGCCGGATGCGCGACGGCTTCGTTTTCTTTCCCGCCGCCGCGGTGATGTCGGGAACGTTCTCGTTCACTGCCATGACTGACCTCGTTACGCCATACAAACCCGAGGAGGACGGCGGCCGGGAAAACCTGCCCGGCCGTCGAAACGTCGTGCCGATTTACTGCTGGCTCGCCCAGCAGGCGAACCCCTTCTTCTTCAGAGCCTTGCAGGCGTTGACCGCCATGCCCTGATCGTCGAAGCCGCCGAAGCGCGCGCGATAGACCTGGGCCCCGCCGCTGCTGAAGGCGACGGTAAACGGCGTCGCATTGCGCAGCGCCTTGCCGCCTTTTTCCTTGGCCTTGCCGAGCAGGGTCATGGCCTGCGCCTTGTCGGGCGTGGCGCCGATCTGGATGACCCACCCCTGCGGCTGGACCTTCGCTTCGGAGCGGGCCTCGGCCTTGGCCGGTGAGGTTTCCGCCTTTGCGACCGAATTCGTGATCTGCGTGTCGACGGCGGCGGAGGCCGGCTCCTGCCGGGCAAGCGCGGCGCTTTGCGCATCGAGCGTGTTCGGCGCGAGCTTGCCGGAAAGCACCGGATTGTCGGAGGCGCGCTTCGTCGAGGCATAAGCCATTTCCACGCTGTCGGCGGCCTCGTCGGCGTAGCGCATGCCCGGAACCGGGCCGGTATTCGGCAGGTCCATCGCCGCCGATGCGACCGCGACCGGCGTCGCAGCCGGCTGCGGCGTGGCCTCGGCGACTTGGGCTACAGGCTCCGCAGGGGCCTCGGCGACTTGGGCTACAGGCTCCGCAGGGGCCTCGGCGATCAGGTTGCCGCCGCCGCGGCGCGATGCGGCCGGCATATATTTGGCGACAAGCTTGCGCATCTGCGCGTCGCGGGCGCCGCCCGACGTGCCGCCCATGACGACGGCGACGATGCTGCGGCCGTCGAGCTGCGCCGACGTGACGAGATTGAAGCCGGACGCGCGGGTATAGCCGGTCTTGATGCCGTCGACGCCGCGGACATTGCCGAGCAGACGGTTGTGGTTGCCGATCGTCTGCTTGCCGAAGCGGAAGCTGCGCGTGGAGAAATAATCGTAATACTGCGGGAAATGCTGGCGCAGCGCGATGCCGAGACGGGCCTGGTCGCGGGCTGTCGTCCGCTGTTCGGCGTTGGGAAGGCCGTTGGCGTTGCGATAGGTCGTGCGCGTCATGCCGAGCGCGCGGGCCTTGTTCGTCATCATTCGCGCGAACCGCTGTTCGGAACCGCCGAGGAGTTCGCCGAGCGCCGTCGCAGCATCATTGGCGGAGCGTGTGACCAACGAGAGGATCGCCTGCTCGACGGTGATCGACCGGCCGGCGCGCACGCCGAGTTTCGACGGCGGCTCTGCCGACGCGTTTTTGGAGAAAGGGACGGGCGTGTTTTTGCTGATCCGTCCTGCCTCGAGCGCCTCGAAGGTCAGGTAAAGCGTCATCATCTTGGTCAGCGACGCCGGATAGCGCAACTCGTCCGCGTCCTCGCCGTAGAGCACCTTGCCGGTCTTCGCGTCGACGACGATGCCGGCATATTTCGGGTTGGCAAAGGCGGGCGCCGAGAGGGCGAGCGCGACGACGGCGCTCGCAAGGACAATCCGTCCTACAACTCTTGAAAGGACGCCAAGCGGGCGCTGCGCGAGATCAAAAAAAGCGGATTGAGACACTACGCTGCTCTTCATTCACATGTCGGGGGTGTCGTCCGGACGCCTTCTCCGGGAACGACCGTTCCGAAGACACTACCGGCATAGCGTTACCAATCGGTTTATGATGAATGATTGGTTTCCCCGGGGTGGGCGTTTTGTTCAGGAACGGCACCGGCAGGCCACATCGGCCGGCGTACTGCCTGCATCACGACACTTGGTCAAAATCACGGCACCAGCCGGTCGCGGACGAATGATTCCATCAAATCGTCGATCGCGCGCCAGTGCGGCAGCAACTTGCTGGAGAATCGGTAGAGAACGCTGAGGTCCTTGCCGATGTGAAAGTCGCGCTGGCAGTCGGCGCTGGTCGAGGCCGCGGCGTGTTCCGGCAGCAGGCAGCGCAGCACATAGGGCGGGCGCCCCTCCCGCTCGGCCGTGAAGAAAACCTCGCCGGCATAGCTGGAATCGGCCTTGGCGTCGTATCTCGTCAGGCCCGCCGGGCCACCTTGCGACGGCTCCTGCAGCAGGTGCCGGTAGATGGGGGCGAAACGCCCCGACATGTCGCGTGACATCGTGCTCTGGGCGATCTGCAGGAAGATCAGGCTTTCCGGTCGGTTGACGTCGTTGAACAGAGACCGCGTCTCGTCGCTGTAGCCCTCGAGGCCGGGCCAGGTGAGATAGAGATCCACGCGCTCGGCGACGCTTGTGGCGCGCTGGTTCTCGAAGCGGATGACGTTGGCGGGCAGGCGCAGGTGGTCCTGGCCGATGAAGATATCGTAGCTTTCGCGGCTCGACGTATGTCCGGCGCGGGCGAGATGTTCGCCGAGCCGGCGCCCGCAAAGGGAGAGCGTGACCGTCAGCGCAACGAGCAGCACCACGATCGCCGTTGTCTTGTAGACGAAACGAGGCGAAAGGAGCGGCAGGAGTTCCGGTTCGGGAGTGGGGGGCGTGATCATCCGTGCGCCGTCCGCTGCGCTGCTCGTCCAAGATTGGCGCTGCTATTCGCTTCGAAGTCCGGCTCGATCACTCGGGTCGGGTGGCAATCGCTCCTTTCCATGCTCGTTGAAGATGGTTAACGTTCGATGAAGCGACGCTATAAGGCGTGCTTCAAAAAAGAAGGCCGGTTCCTGGGACAAGGGGAACCGGCCGGGGCTTTGGTCTGAACACGGGGAAGGGATCGACCGAAGCCCGATGGGGTGCGAGCGCCGCCGTCGCAGCGCTGAGGCGTTACTGGCTGACGCTGCCGACAGCGACGGCGCGGCCGTCCTGCAGCTTTACCCAGCGTCCGGCATTCTCCGAAGACTGCCGCTTCAGATAGGTATATTCGGTGTCCGACCACAGCAGCACCTTGCTGCGCATGTTGTCGAGGATGAAATCGCCGCGATCGGTTCGGACCGTCAGCACCGCATGCCCGTCGCCGTTCGGTTGAAGGACGACGGTGATCAGAAGATCGGACGGCGAAAAGCCGCGCTCGATGAGCTTGCGGCGCTTCAGGAGTACGTAGTCCTCGCAGTCGCCGACCGCGTCGGGATAGGACCACTTCTCTTCGACGCCGTTGATTTCCACGTCGGTCATCGGTGTGATTGCCTGGTTCACTTCGTAATTGACCTCGAGAATCGCCTGCCAGCCTTCGCGGGTCAGAACGGCCGGGCCGTGATCGGCGCCATTCGCCTGGCATTCGGATGCATGTCCCTTGCAGAACTCATAGTGACCGATTGGCGGATTGGTCGCGCCGCCGACCGTCATGTTCGCCGGCAGGGCGAATGCCGACCCGGTCAGAAAGCCGGTGATGAGGGCCGCGACGGCGACCGTCTTGCTGATAATTCCGCGCATGTTTGTCTCCCCGTTATGGTTCGACAATGGCACAGAGGCTTTTATCCGCGACGAAGACGCGAGGTAAAAACAAGTACAAATGCAGATAGTATAATAATAAAACTCGATTTGTATTTGATTTGAATTTGATTCAAATTTTAGCGAAATTGGCGGCAGTCGCCAGGCGAGTGCATTGGATGGATGACTTCACTTCTTGTAAGTCATTGAATACGCGCGCTAATTGTCAGGATCGTGCTGCGCGTGTCGGTGCGCGGCCCTATCGGGTTGGCGACGGCGATGACGCGCGTGGCACGCGGAAGTGAGAAGGTATAGTTAAAGTTCTGCGTTCTGTAGTGTAACGCGCGGTTTACCAGAAAGTATTTCTGCTTGAGCCGATACTGCTGTCGCCTAGGGCGAGGTCCTTCGGCGACGGGTAACGGGAAAGCGTTGTCGGGGAGGGAGCCCGAGTGACCCTGGGCGGCTGTGTCGCCTCACGGGACAGCATGGCGCGCCCTCGGCCACCCGCAAGGCGCCTGCAGCGCCGCGCTTCGTGCTCGGACAGACTCAGTAGCTCTTAAATCGAGAACTCGCGGAGCCCCTTGCGCTTTAGCGGATTGGAGGCTTCTCCACGTGATCCAATCAATCGGATCGAATCTCGCGTTAGAGCGGGATGCGCTCACATGCGTTCGCGCCATCGCTCTATCTTATTGTTTTGCCGCATTCGTGCGACGTCAGGTGATTCGACCTGACTGCAAAATGCTCTAGCAGGCTGCTGAAAAAGCCCTCTGGCTTTTGGGTTTTGCCGTGATTCCCTACGGCTGCAACAGAGGGACTGATTTGCATGCGCGGTGGGGATGAGCGGACAGGGGCGCTGTTTA